>CAYXTR010000001.1:0-336509 GCA_964468185.1 uncultured Planctomycetales bacterium
AATGGCCGCGACCATCCAGTACGACATTCCGGATGAGCCGCCGGAGAAGCTCGAGGTCAAGGCCGCCAGCCCGATTCAGATTGGTGGCTTTGCTCGCTAGTTGCACGTAGATTGGGCCGACACGTGATTTGCTCGTGATCGGCTGAGCCAACCACGAAAGTCGGCGGGAACGGGTCAAGTTCAGAACGGCATGATTCGTTCCCGCCGCCCCCGCTTTTGGCGGGGTTGGCGGGACCTGTCGCGACTGCTGGCAGAAATGTCTGCCGAAGAAGGGGCGGGTTCTGGTAAGGTGACGAGGGCTGTTGTGTCGGGCCCGACGACGACACGGCGATGGGATCTGCGACATGCGGGGACCCTCCGGCGAGATTCGGATGGACCCCGCGTGCCGAGGCGAGCCGCTCCTGACGGAGCGGATTCGGACGCGAATTGAACAGGGCATACTCAGCGGCGTGCCGGTGGCGAAAGAATGGGGTGTTCGAACGAGTCCCGTCGCTGAGTGAATGACGGCGCAACGCCGTCGGGAAAGGAGAAGTCATCATGGAACGCATGGCTGTGAATAGGCGGTCTGCGCTGCGCTGGTCGTATGTCCTTGCAGGAGGGGTGCTGCTGGCGACTGTGCTGGGCGGGTGTCCGTACGTCCAGCGTGGTGAGGTGGCAGACGTGCTATGGGAGGAGCTCGAGTCGCTGGAAGATGCGGGCCTCGTCATTGTCGACCCGCAGCGTGGCGACGACGGCTCGGACGGTACAGCCGGGCCGGAAGGCCCGCAGGGATCTGTCGGACCGATGGGCCCGCAGGGGCCGGAAGGGCCGGAGGGACCGGAGGGGCCGAGTGGTGATGACGGCAACCAGGGACCGCAAGGGCCTGCGGGCCCGGAGGGACCGACCGGACCGGAAGGTGCGCCTGGCGAGTCGGGCGAAATGGGACCGGAAGGGCCGCGCGGCTATTCGTGCTGGGATCTCAACCAGAACGGAGTGGGTGATCCGGACGAGGACATCAACGAGGATGGGGACTACAACGTCTTCGACTGTCAGAATGTCCCCGGGCCGATGGGCATCGCCTGCTGGGATCTCAACGGAAACGGCGAAGGCGACCCGGAAGAGGATTTCAACGGCGACGGCAACTACGACGCGCTCGATTGTCGGGGTGAGCAGGGCGATCCGGGGCTGGCGTGTTGGGACTTGAACGGCAACGGCGTCGCCGATCCGGAAGAGGACTTCAATGGCGACGGCAATTACGATGCGCTGGACTGCCGCGGCGAGCGGGGTGAAGAGGGTGATCCGGGTCTGGCGTGCTGGGATCTGAATGGCAACGGCGTCGGCGATCCGGAAGAGGATATCAACGCCGACGGGTCCTATAACGCGCTCGATTGTCAGGGTGCGGACGGGCAGGACGGCGCTGATGGTCAGGATGGTGCCGACGGTGAAGACGGCGACGACGGTCAGGCCTGCTGGGACTGGAATGGTAACGGCGTGGCTGACCCCGAGGAGGATATCAACAGCGACGGCGTGGTGGACGTGTATGACTGCCGTGGTGGTGTCGCTTTCGCCGGCGTTGGTCTGGTGCAGGAAGGTGCGATCTTCTCGGTCGACTTCGATCTGCTGGACGGCATGTACTGGACGGTGGGCGGCAATGATGTGGCAGAGACGCAGCAGCTTGGCACGCTCGGGCCCGCGGGTTTGGAGTTGATTGTGGATGGGCTGCCGACGCTGCGGCTGACTCCGCATGCGGTCAGTCCGAGTGTTGTCGGCGGTTTTGCCGACAACACGCTGGGTGAAGACGTGGCCGGCGCGGTGATTGGCGGTGGCGGTGCAGCCGAAGACGGCCTCGGCGGGAGTGGCATTCAGGCTGTCACCGCCGACTTCGGTTCGATTGGTGGCGGTCTGGCGAACGCGGTGAGTGGCTATGCCGGTGCCGTGCCGGGCGGACTATTGAATACGGCGGGCGGCGATTTCAGCTTCGCGGCCGGCCATGGGGCGGTTGCGGCACACCAGGGTGCGTTTGTCTGGGCGGATTCGCTGGAAGGCGAGGTGACGTCGCAGTTCGAGGATGAGTTCCGAGTGAAAGCGTTTGGCGGCGTAGCGCTGGACGTTGGAGACGCCGAGCACGAGTGGTGGTTGCAGTTCCGTCCGGATCGCGTTGGCTATCACTTCCTGACGACGTCGACGGAGGCCTACTTGAGCAAGGGCGGCACTTGGACGAATGCGTGTGATTCCGCGCTGAAGACCGACCTGATTGAAGTGGACGGCGAGGCGTTGCTGGGCCAGCTTGCGGACCTCGACATCTACACGTGGAGCTACATCGCCGAGAGTTCCGAGATTCGGCATATGGGCCCGATGGCGCAGGATTTCTATGCGGCATTTGATCTTGGCTATGGCGAGACGTCGATTTCGACGGTTGATGCTGACGGTGTGGCGTTGGCGGCGGTGAAGGCGCTCATGGCGCGTGTCGAAGGACAGCAGGCTGAGATTGCCCGACGTGACCAACAGATTCAGTCGCTGACGCAGACGGTGACCACGCTGCAGCAGCGGCTCGAGGCGCTGGAGCGCAAGGTCGAGGCTGCCGAGGCTGCGACGAAGTAGAACACAGATCCACCTACCCCGACTGGATGCCCGGTTCGGCTGCGTGTCGTTCCGGGCATTCCTTTTTAGAAGTGTATCCTTATGTCGGGCATTGCTGATCGTGGGCGTTTCAGTTTGTGGCATCGGTAGGGCTCGGGACGGACGGTTGGGGCGATAATCATTGCAACGGGTGATAATCATCGAGTACAATGCGCGCGGGCGAACATTGACTTCATTTACCGTCCTATAGCCTTATTGCCGCGTTCGATGTGGGGCGCGTGAGGAGTGGGAAATGCCGGTCGTCGGACTGCTTGATGACGTCGCGGTGCGCACGTCGCGCTTGTACCGGGTCGCATATGTGTTGTGTGGTCTGCTTGTACCACTGTTGCTGGTGGATGCGGCGGTGGGGCAGCTTTCGGAGGGGGAATTGCAGCGCTTGCGCGAGCGGGGGCAACGTGAAGGGTGGACGTTTTCCATTGGGCAGACGGATGCGACCCGGCGGCCGCTAGGTGATTTGTGTGGCGCGGTCGAGCCGCCGGACGGATCGAGCGGCAGAACGCCGGTGCGGCTGTCGCCGTGTTTGGATCTACCGTCGAGCTTTGATTGGCGTGATTATGATGCGTGTCCGCCGATTCGGAATCAGAGTGGGTGTGGAGCGTGCTGGGCATTTGCCGCGATTGGGTCGATGGAATGCTCGATCCGGATCAACACGGGGCTTGCTATCGACCTGTCCGAGCAGTGGCTGATCAGCTGCACGGATGCGGGCGGGTGTGGCGGCGGCTGGCATTACGACGCGTTTGACCACTTGCTGTGTGAGGAGGAGGCGACTGATCCGTGCGGGGATCATGGCGGGGTGCTGGAGACGGATTTTCCGTTTGTCGCGTACGAGGCACCGTGTGCGTGTCCTTATCCGCACTCGTATTGTCTGGCGGACTGGACCATGATCGCGGGCGGGTGGGGGACGATCGAGCAGCTCAAGCAGGCGATTTATACCTACGGTCCGATTGCGGGTTGTGTGTATGTGAACGACCCGTTCCGGGCGTATACGGGTGGTGTGTTCAACGCATGTGAAGACCGGGTCATCAACCATGTGGTGGTGCTGGTCGGGTGGGATGATACGCAGGGTGAGGAGGGGGTATGGATCGTCCGCAATTCGTGGGGCACGGAATGGGGCGAAGATGGCTACATGCGGATTGAATATGGGTGCTCGCGGATTGGCTATCGGGCCTGCTTCATCGAGTATGACTGGTTTGACTGCAACGGCAACGGTGTAGGCGATCACAAGGATATTGCGGACGGGACGAGTGAGGATTGTAACAACAACGGTGTGCCCGACGAGTGTGACCTGGACAATGGCAACTCGGAAGATGTGAACGGTAATGGCGTGCCGGACGAGTGCGAGGCGGACTGCAACGACAACGGCATCCCTGATGACATCGATCTGGCCAACGGCACGAGTGAGGATTGCAACGGAAATGGCGTACCGGACGAGTGTGACATTGCCGATGGCACGGCGATGGACTGCAACGCGAACGGCGTGCCGGACACCTGTGACATTGCGGACGGGACGTCGAACGACATTGACGGCAATGGTGTTCCGGATGAGTGCGAGGAGGACTGCAACGGGAACGGCTTGCCGGATGGGTATGACATTGCACAGGGTACGAGCGAGGACTGCAACGCGAATGGTGTGCCGGACGAGTGTGACGTGGCGGGGGGGGCATCAAACGACGTGAACGGGAATGGCATCCCCGACGAGTGCGAGCCGGACTGCAACGAGAATGGTGTTCCTGATGAGTGGGACGTGTCGAGTGGCAGCAGTGCGGATTGCAACGGGAATGGTGTGCCCGATGAGTGTGACGTGGATGGTGGCGGGTCCAGCGATGTCAACGCCAACGGGATACCGGACGAGTGCGAGCCGGATTGTAACGGCAACGGCGTACCGGATGATTTCGATATCCTGATCGGGATCAGCGAGGACTGCAACGAAAACAGTGTTCCGGATGAATGCGACCTGCACGACGGTACGAGCGTCGATTGCAACGTCAACGAGATCCCGGACGAATGTGATATTGCCGAGGGGACGAGCGGCGATTGCAACGCAAACGGTGTGCCGGATGAATGTGATATTGCCGGTGGCGGCTCGGACGATGTAAACGGAAACAGCGTACCGGATGAGTGCGAGCCGGATTGCAACGGGAATGGCGTGCCGGATGACTGGGACATCGCCCAGGGCACGAGTGCCGATTGCAACGCAAACGGTGTGCCGGATGAATGCGATGTCGGTGGCGGGGGATCCAGTGACGTAAATGGTAATGGCGTGCCCGATGAGTGCGAGCCGGATTGCAATGACAACGGCATCCCGGACGACTGGGACATCGCGACCGGCGGCAGTCAGGACTGCAATGCGAACGACGTGCCCGATGAGTGTGACATTGCGACGGGGTCCTCGGAAGATGTGAACGGGAACGGCGTCCCGGACGAGTGCGACGCGGATTGCAACGAGAACGGCGTGCCGGATGACTGGGACATTGCCCAGGGCACGAGTGCCGACTGCAATGCGAATGGTGTGCCGGATGAATGCGATCTGGCCGGCGGTGACAGCGCGGACTGTAACGAGAACGGCGTGCCGGATGAGTGTGATATTGCCGGCGGGGCGGCGAATGATGTGAACGGCAACGGCGTGCCCGATGAATGTGAACCGGATTGCAACGGGAATGGCGTGCCGGACGGGTGGGACATTGCACAAGGAACCAGTGAGGATTGTAACGGGAATGGCGTGCCCGATGCGTGCGACCTGGCGGGTGGTGCGTCGAACGACGTGAATGAGAATGGGATACCGGACGAGTGTGAGGAGGACTGCAACGGGAATGGCATCCCGGATGAGTACGATCTCGCGCAGGGTACGAGTGGCGACTGCAACGGCAACGCGGTGCCCGATGAATGTGATATCGCGGGCGGGACGTCGCTGGATACGAACGGCAATGGCATTCCGGATGAATGCGAAGGCGATTGCAACAACAACGGCGTGTCGGACTATGAGGACATCGCCAACGGCACGAGTCAGGACTGCAACGAGAACGGTATACCGGACGAGTGCGAGTTGGGCGGGTTTCACGCCGAATCGGACATGTTGTCGCCGATTGGGGACGGGTCCCCGCAGAGTGTCGCGCTGGGTGCGATCCCGGAGGCGACCAGCGACGTGACGCTGGAGTTCGTGGCCCGCGGCGATTTTGGATCGACGTCCGAGCGCGTGGACGTGGATATCAACGGTATTGACGTCGGCAGCTTGTTCGTGACGGGGGCGAGTGACTGCTCGGCGTCGGGAGATGCGGAGACGCTGATCGTCCCGAGGGAGGATTTCAACGCGGTGATCGCGGGCGGCGACGTTGTAATCAACATGGTCGCGTCGAGCACTGTCGATCCGGACAAGTGCAGCAATCCGGCGTCATACATTCGCGTGACGGTCATGTACGAGTCGGCGGGGAATGACTGCAATGATAATGGTGTGCCGGATAGTTGCGACGTGGCGGATGGGACATCCGGTGATGTGAACAGCAACGGCGTGCCGGACGAATGCGAGCCGGATTGCAACGGGAATGGCGTGCCGGACGACTGGGACGTGGCCACCGAAACTAGCCCGGATTGCAACGGCAATGGCCAGCCTGATGAGTGTGATGTGGCGGACGGGACGTCGCAGGATGTCAACGGCAACGGCGTACCCGACGAGTGTGAGGCGGACTGCAACGGCAACGGTGTGCCGGACGATCACGATATCGCCGAGGGTACGAGCCAGGACTGCAATGGCAACGGGGTGCCCGACGAATGCGATATTGCGGACGAGACGTCGAATGATGTGAACGACAACGGCATTCCGGATGAGTGCGAGCCGGATTGCAACGAGAATGGCGTGCCGGACGACTGGGACATCGTCACGGGCACGAGCGCAGACTGTAACGACAACAGTGTTCCGGACGAGTGTGACATCACAGGGGGGACGTCTGGGGACATCAACGAGAACGGTATCCCCGATGAATGCGAGCCGGACTGCAATGGGAACGGACTGCCCGACGAATATGACATCGCCCAGGGTACGAGCGCAGACTGCAACAATAATGGTGTGCCGGACGAGTGTGATGTGGCTGGTGGCGGGTCGAATGACGTGAACGGTAATGGGGTACCGGACGAGTGTGAGGACGACTGCAACGGCAACGGCGTTCCGGATGGGTATGACATCAGCAGCGGCACGAGTCAGGACTGCAACAACAACGGCGTGCCGGACGAATGTGACATCGCGGACGGTACTTCGGCGGATGTAAACGCCAATGCGGTCCCCGATGAATGTGAGCCGGACTGCAATGGGAATGGAACGCCGGACGATTATGACATTGCGGAGGGTCTGAGCGATGACTGCAACGGCAATGATGTGCCGGATGAGTGCGACATCGCGGACGGCACGAGCATGGACTGCAATGGAAACGCCGTGCCGGATGAATGTGATGTCGCGGGCGGCGGGAGCGAAGATTGCAACGGCAATGGCGTGCCCGATGAGTGTGAGTTGGGCGGTTTTTCGGCGGCGTCCGAGCAACTGTCGCCCATCGGTGCCGGCGCGCCGCAGTCGTTTACGCTGGTGAATCCGCCGGTCGCGGTGGGGGACGTATTGCTGGCGTTCGTCGCGCGGGGTGATCTGGCGTCAAGTAATGAGCACATCGTGGTGGATATCAACGGCGTGCCGGTCGGGACGGTGTTCGTGAGCGGTGCGTCGGATTGCGCCAGCGGAGACACCGATGAACTGCTGTTGACCGCGGATACGTTTAATCAGGCTGCGGCGGGCGGCGCCGCCGTCGTTACGATGACGGCATCGGCGGCGGTTGCCCCGGACATGTGCAGCAACCCAACTTCGTACATTGCGGTGACGGTGACGTTCACGGTCAGTGGGAACGACTGCAACGGGAACGGTGTGCCGGACGAGTGCGACATCGCCGACGGCACTTCGAATGATGTGAACGCGAACGGTGTGCCGGACGAGTGTGAGCCGGACTGTAATGGCAACGGGGTGCCCGATAGCTGGGACCTGCAGGTCGGCACGAGTGCGGATTGCAATGAGAATGGACAGCCGGACGAGTGCGATATCGCGTCGGGGGCAGCGGACGATGTCAACGGCAACGGCGTGCCGGACGAGTGCGATCCCGATTGCAACGCGAATGGGTTGCCGGACGATTATGACATTGCGCAGGGGACGAGCGCAGACTGCAACGGGAATGGCATACCCGACGAGTGTGACATTGCGAGCGGAAACTCGGCGGATGTGGATGGCAACGGCGTGCCCGATGAGTGCGAGGCGGACTGTAACGGCAATGGTGTGCCGGATGCATTCGATATCGCCAACGGCACGAGTGAGGACTGCAATACGAATGGTGTCCCCGATGAATGCGACTTGGCGCAAGGGACGTCGAGTGATGTGAACGGCAATGCGGTTCCGGACGAGTGTGAGGCGGATTGCAACGGCAATGGCGTGCCGGACGACTGGGATATCGCCACGGGTAACAGCCAGGATTGCAATGGCAACGATGTGCCGGACGAGTGTGATCTGGCCGACGGGACTGCGGAAGACGTGAATGGCAACGGCATTCCGGACGAGTGTGATCCCGATTGCAATGAGAACGGCGTGCCGGACGATTGGGACATCTCGACCGGAACGAGCGAAGATTGCAACGGCAACGGCGTTCCTGATGAATGCGACCTGGCGGAGGGATCATCGAGTGATGTGAACGGGAACAACGTGCCGGACGAGTGCGATCCAGACTGTAATGAGAACGGGTTGCCGGACGATTATGACATCGCACAAGGGACGAGTCCGGACTGCAATGAGAATGGCATTCCGGACGAGTGCGACGTGGCGGCGGGTACGTCAAGCGACGTGAACGGCAATGGCGTGCCGGACGAGTGTGAGCCAGACTGCAATGAGAACGGCGTACCGGATGATTGGGATATCGTGGTCGGCACGAGTGCAGACTGTAATCAGAATGGCGTGCCCGACGAATGTGACCTGGCCAATGGTACCTCGGTCGATGAGAACGGCAACGGTGTGCCGGACGAGTGCGATCAGGACTGCAATGAGAATGGCGTGCCGGATGATCTCGATATCGCCAATGGAACGAGCGGAGACTGTAACGAGAACGGTGTGCCGGACGAATGTGACCTGGCGGAAGGCACGTCCAACGATGTGAACGGCAACGGCATTCCCGACGAGTGTGAGCCGGACTGTAACGGCAACGGCGTGCCGGATGAGTGGGACATTGCGCAAGGTAGCGCGGAAGATTGCAATGCCAATGGGGTGCCGGACGAGTGTGATATCGCGGGTGGTGCTGCGGAGGACTGTAACGACAATGGTGTACCGGATTCGTGTGATCTGGCGGAGGGTGCTGCCAGTGACTGCAATCTCAATGGCGTGCCCGATCTTTGCGATATTGCCGCGGGATACAGTGAAGACCTGAACGGGGATGGGATCCCGGACGAGTGTGGGCCGTGTGTTGTGGGTGAGACAGGGCAGATTCTGTCGAGCGATACGGCTGCGGGGGATGGATTCGCTGAGACCATCGCCGCGACTGGAGAATTGCTGGTGGTTGGCGTGCCGGACCATGATGGGGCGGGCACGAACTCGGGGGCGGTGGACGTATTCCGGCGCAGCGGCCAGCAGTGGGTATTTGAAGCGCGGCTGGTGGCATCGGATGCGGAGGCGCATGACCGGTTCGGAGCAAGCGTCGCCGCGGATGGCGATACGATCGTGATTGGCGCGCCGTTGGATGACGACCGGGCGTTCAACGCGGGGGCGGTGTACGTCTTCACGTATTCGGGCGGTGTCTGGCAGCAGCAGACGAAGCTGACGGTGGCGTTCAGTCATATGAATGACAGGTTCGGTACGGCGGTGGGGGTAGCGGGCGATACGCTGGTGGTGGGCGTGCCGTTTGATGATGACGTCGGGCAGGATGCGGGCTGTGTGTGGGTGTTTGTACGGCAGGGTACGTCCTGGTCATCGCAGGCAGTACTGCACGGCTTTGATGCGGCGGCCCTGGACTACTTCGGGAGTGCCGTGGCGATTGACGCGGATAGGCTCGCCGTTGGTGCCCATGGTCAGGATGGGGGGGCGCTGAACGCTGGAGCTGCCTATATGTTCATGCGCACGGGGTCATTGTGGCTGCACGAGACGAAGTTGTTGGCGAGTGATGCGCAGGCGGGGGATGAGTTCGGGCGGAGCGTGGCATTGCGCGGGGTACGCGTGGCGATTGGTGCGCCTGGCGCGGATGGACCGGCAGCGAATGCTGGTGCGGCTTACGTGTTCGTGAAGCCGGGGGTCAACTGGTTGCCGGAGGGAGTGGTTGTGGCAGATTCCCCGCGGAGTGGAGCCCGGTTCGGCGGGGCCGTTGCGCTCGGGGATGGGCTCTTGGCAGTTGGTGCGGCGGATGACGATACTCAGGGGGATGGAGCCGGCTGTGTCGTGGCATTTGCCTATGACGGCGCGACTTGGCAGGCTGGGGCGAGCTTCCTGGCGGCGGAGGGTTCGGCGGATGATCAGTTGGGCCGCGCGGTAGCGATTGTCGATGAGACCGCGCTGGTGGGTGTGCCGGGTGCGGACGGTGGCGAGGTTGACTGCGGGGCAGTGTACGTCTGGCGCGGACTGGGTGATTGCAACGCGAACGAGACATTTGATCTGTGTGACATCGCACGCGGGAATGCCGCTGACGCTAACGGCAATGGTGTGCCGGATGGGTGTGAGTCGTTGCGGGGGGATATGAACTGCGACGGTGCGGTCGACTTCGGAGACATCGCGCCGTTTGTCACGGCCTTGAGCGGGCAGGCTGGCTATGAGACCGAGTACCCGGATTGTGACTGGTTCAACGCCGACTGCAACGGCGATGGCGCAGTGAACTTCGATGACATCGCGGCGTTCGTCGGACTGTTGGCGTAGGCTCGTCGGCAGGCGCGAACACACGCACACCCGAAGGTCCGAAACGAGGCCGTCTGGACGGTGTGTTACAGGAACGGTAGTGGGTCGTCGCGGCAATTAAGCGCTGGGCTGCGGAATTGACGCTACGCTTCTTCGCGGCTCGGCGAATCAGCGACTTACTCGCCTGAGGAACGGCGTGATATCGGCGTGATCGACCAGTCCGTCGTGGTTACAGTCGGCATGGAAGAGCGAACAGTCGGGGAAACTGCTCTCGTAGGCGGCTGGATCCGTGATGGCGAGAGCGAAGGGGGCGATGTCATCGAAGGTGAGGATTGCGTCACAATTCAGGTCGCCGCAAGCTGATTCGTAGGCGCCCAAGTCTACCACGCGGTTAAGTACCCGCGGCCGGCCATCGAGGTCGGTCTCTTCGGCTCCGGGCACGAAAGCGGGATCGCCGGCGTCAAGGAGCGGTGATGCCGTCTTCAGGCGATAGTTATTGTCTGCAGGAGTGTCCGGGTTGTTGTCGGGTCCGTCGGCGTCGATGAACAGCGGAGTCTCTTCGAAGTTGCCCAGGCCCCAGTTCAGGATGCAATCCGGCGGAACGCGGACATCGCCCGGGCCACCTTCGAGCACGCAGTAGCGCACCTTCGCGGTGGCCACGGCACCGAGTGCCAGCGCGGGGCCGGCCTCGAAGGCCTGGTTGTAGTGCAGGATTGAGTTTGCCAGTGTGAGATCGCTCGTGGCGTTCAGGATGCCTCCGCCGATATCAGCTTCGTTGCGTACCAGTGTAGTGCCTTCGACGAAGACGGTGCTGTAAATGACACTCGCGATACCGCCGCCGCCCACAGCCTGATTGCTATGGATCAGGCAATTGCGGATGCTGGCGGTCGACTCGAGCACGAGAAGGGCACCGCCGACGTCCGCCCGGCACGAGTGGATTTCACAGTTGGCCAGATCCAGCGCGGCGCCGCCAGTGCAGCGCAATGCGCCACCCAATGCGCCGCGCGCATTGATGAGGCGCAGGCCGGTGATTGAGACGGTTATGCCGCTTCCGTGGATCTGGAACCCGGGGGAGGCCTTGCGGCAGTCGATGACGCAGTCGGCAGATGCGCTCGCGGAACGGAGCTGGATCGACTTGTTTGCGATGATCACATTGCAGTTGCCGCGATTGCTATAGACGCCAGCGGCCAGGCGGATCTTGTCACCTGAAATTGCCGCGTCGACCGCCTCCTGGATTGCATCGAAGGGGTGTGCAGGCGAGCCGTCCTCTTGCGGATCGCTGATCAGTGGGTCGCCTGGCCCGGGGTCGTTTGGCGCATCGTCGTCAACGTACCATGTTTCGGCGAGACATGGCGAGAGTGCAAAGGCCAGCGAAACTACGACGAGACTGGCGCGTCTGGTGGGTGACATATTCGGCCCTTTCTTCACCAACCACTGTACAGCCTACGTAGGGCCGCGGCGCATTTCCAGAGGAAATTCGTCGTGCGCGGTTGCGCTGTTTCGGTGTTCATCCGGCGTGACTGACCGCCGTGGGTGTTGTGGCATCCGTATAGCAAAGAAACACCCTCGCGCCCGGTGGCTTATCGGGGGCGAGGGTGTGTGATAGCGCTACGCGTACGCCGAATGCGCTTTAGTCGGTCAAGTTGTTGATGCCGAGCCAAATCGCGAGGTCACTATCCAGCACGCGGATTTGGCGGCCGTCCTTTGAAATCAGAACGGCATCCGGCGCGTAGAAATCGAACATGAGCATCGACGGCATCCAGTCGTACTCATCGCCGTCAAGGTCAAGCTGGCCGTACGGCTCGAGCAGGAGGTCGCCGGTCTCGTCACCAATCAGACCGCGGAAGGCGGCCGCACTGTACTCCCAGGCGTCGCCGTGGTCGTAGCGGACGATCGTGGCGCCGCCGTAGAGGTGATTCCAGCGAATCTCCTGGAAGTTACCGTCGACGGCCCAGGCGACGACCCAGCCATGCATCCGCAGACCGCCGGGATTGCGCGGATCGGGATCGGGGTGCATCGCGTCTGAAATGACGGTGAATGGCGATACGCCCTTCGGCAGTCCGGTGCGCACGGACCAATAGGTCGGCTCGTTCTCAGTCAGCATGATGTCGTTGTCAACCCAGAACTGGCAATCCACCTCGGGGTCGAGCGGATGGGCGACGAAGAACAGTTTGATCTGAACGCCGGACGTGAAGTCGTTGTTCAGCGTGATAAACGTATCCTGGATCAGGTTACCCTGGGCGTCCCACTTCAGCTCGATCTTCGGGAAGACGAGCAGGCTGCCCTTGGTCGTTGCATCGACGCGATCGGGTGCCGGCGGGGGATCAGGGAGGCTCGGCAGTTCGGCGTTTCCGCCACTGACGGGCAATTCGCGATCGTCGCCGCCGAGTGGTTCACCAGCCTGCTCGCCGTCGTCCAGATTCGCGGGCATCGGGTCTTCCAGGTCGAGCATGGTGAGCTGACCGGCTTCCTGACCGGCGCCTTGGACGTTCGCGCCGCTATACGCGTACTGGGGTGGCTCGCCGCCGAACTCAATGACCTGGGACAACACGGCCAGGATGGGCATATCGACGCTATCGGGGCACAACGTGCTTTCCATGCCGTCGAGGCGTGCGTGGCCAAGATTGGTCTGGAGCCACGTGTTCAGGAAGTTGTTCGGCGGATCGGGGGCGCCGGGGATCGCGCCGATGGTCCACTGCGAGAGGTAGCGCTCGTCCCAGGCGATGACGCAACGCTCCGTGCCGGAGAACAACACCTCGTTCTCGTTCCAGATCCAGAACTTGGCCTTGGTGCTCGGGCAGCCTTCGGGGTTGTAGGTGATCCTGGCGTCGCACTCCGTCTCCAGCGGGTCGGGGCCGGGGCCGGAGTCGCAGACTTCGGTACCGGTGTAGTCGCCATCAGCGGTAACCACCGCGATATTCTCGTAGGTTTCACCTTCGCCGCCGACGAAGGCGATCAACGCAGCCTCGTCAGGAATCAGGATCTCGCACGTGGCGGTTTCCGAGCCGCTGAGCGGGATGTCCGGCAGCGTGAGGCATGTGTCGTTGGTGCCGTCACAGGCGCCGGTGCACAGATCACATGGGCCGACCGTTGCGCCCGCCATTAGTGCTTGGTTGACGAGGGTATCGTCGCAAAGCACTACGTTTGTCAGGGGCACGTCGCCGGTGTTGTAGACCGTATACGTGTAGATCAGCCGCATCGGGAATGATACGGTCGTGTCGTCGAGTAGGATGCTCGAGCTGGGGCCGTATTCGATCGAACCGTCATCGTTGTTGTCGACGGAGATCGTCTTGTCGCAATCGATCTCCGGCAGCAGCACCTCGACCTCAGCTTCCGCGTCCGCTTCAGCACACGACTCGTCCTCGAGCGGCGGCGGCGGGGCACACGCTTCAGCATAGGCCTCGACCGTGACCTCGTTGAGGATGTCGACCTCGCCGAGCGTCAAGTCGAAGGAGATCGTGAGTGCTTCGCCGGGGGAGATCCAGGGGTTGCCCGGGAACGGACGGCAGGCGCCGAAAGTAAACTCGCGCTGGACGCCGTTCGTATTGAAACCTTGGTCACAGATGCACGTCGTCGCGTCGGTCGCACCGAGCAGGGCCGAACAGGCAGTGAAGCCGAGATTCGGCGTCATCAGATCGTCGACCTTGATGCGCGGGATCTTCACCGTGCCGCTGGTGTTCTGCACGGTGACGACGAAGCGGACGCACGCATTCGGCGCGGCTTCCATCGTGTCACCACCCGGCGGCGGATCGATGATGTTCCCGTTCGGGCATTCGATGCAGAAAACTTCCTTGGTGACGTTCAGGCTGCACTCGGGCGGGGGCGTGATTTCGGCTTCGCACTCGGCTTCGTCGCCGTTGCCGGGGCAGACGCCGGTGGGTTCGCCGGATACTTCGGCCTTCGTTTCGAAGATGCCGGAGTTGGTGCCGCCGTCGTTCGTCGCGAGGTCGCGCATGGCCGCGGCGGTCTCGACGCGGATGCAGCAATCCCAGGTCTCAGAGTCGCCGGCCGTGACGAGCTTGGTGTCGCCGATCTCGCAGGCGTCTTCATCGACGAAGGAGACGCCCGGTGTGGTGTTGACGGCATTGATCAGGTCCTGCTCGGTGAGCGTGACGTTGGCATCGACGTCGCCGACGTTGTCGACGGTGACCCGCTGGCACAGGATGGCGGGGAAGACGATGGCTTCGCCGCCGTCGGCGGTGCCGAGGTCGATGTTGTTGCTGTAGTCGATGTAGCCCTCGGGGTCGGGCCCGGGTTCGCAGTCGGCATCAGCATCCCACAGAACCGACCACTCCTTGGTGCACTCGATGTCGAAGGGGAGGATGTCGAGGGTGACGATGGCTTCGGGGAGTCCGACGACCGTAAAGGCCGGGCCGCAGCAATTCGGCGGCGGCTCGCACGGCGTTGTACCGTTAAGTTGCGTGACGGCGTTACTCGCATCAAGGGCCGGGTCCGCCGTATCCGGAATTCGCGCATCGAAGGTGATCTCGAGCACGTCGCCGATCTCGAAGTACTCTGTGCCGCCGCAGGCGCCCGGATCCCAGTCGAACGGGGTTCCATTGACATTGAAGCCGGCGGGCGTTGAGCAGGTGATCGGGTTGCCGTTGCGATACAGGGTGAAGACGACGTTGTCCTGGAACGTGATCTGGCCAGGTTGCGTCGCCATTTCGTCCGCGAGCGTCAGTTCGCAGGCGCCGCAGGAATCACTGAACTGCGGGTCCGAAGTGTTCTCGATCTCGATCTTGAACCGGACGCACGAGCCGGGGATGACCTCGATCGTGCCCTCGTAATCGCCGATGAGCTCGCCGTTGGGGCCGCACTCGGTCAGGCAGACGACCTGTTTGGTGACGGTGAGTTCGCACTCGACCGTGCAAACCGTGGCGTCGTCATCGAGATCGATCGAGCCGAGCGTCTCCGGAATGCAGATGTCGCCGAGATTGGTTGCTGTGGCCGACATAAGGCCGCAGTTGGTGTAGCAATAGGGATTGCTTTCGCCCGGCGGATCATCCGGACACTGCGCCGGGGCGTTGTCGTCGACGGCCAGGAAGGCGGCGAGATCGTCTGAAGTCTCGATTTCGATCATGCAGTAGACGCTCGCCTCACCCGGCGTGCCGCCGACGGCCTTGGGAACGGTGATGGTCACGCCGGAGGGGCAGACCTCGCACTCGCCCGGGACGAATGAGACGCCTGTGGTGTTGTTCACGTCTTCACACAGGTCTTCGTCGGTGATAAGGACCTCTTCATCGACCTCGCCATAGTTGAACACCTGATAGCGATAGCGGATGCAGATGGGCTCCTCAGGCTCGCCGAAAGCACCGGCGGGGATGGTCAGGTTGTCGACGAACTCGTTGCAGCCTTCAGGGTCGCCGCAGTCGTCGCACAGCGCGACCGTCTTCTCAAAATCGACATTGCGGCAAAGGACGTTGATCGCGACGACGTTGTCGTCGAAGTCCTGGGCGACTTCGCGGATGGTGTCCGGTACCACGTTGTCGGTATCGAAGACGGTGATCGTGGGCGTCGGTTCGGTGTATTCGCCGAAGACCGTGACGTGGTTCTCGATATCGACCAGGCCGCCTTCGCACTCGTTGCAGAACTGCTCATCAACGGTGACGACGGCGCGGAAGAAGATGCGGACCTGGTCGCCGTCGATGTCATTGCAGACGTCGATGGGATTGAGCGGCCCGAGCAGGACGGCGTCGTTGGGGTCGTTATCGGTATCGATACTGGGGAGAAAGTCCACGAAGAAGTCCGAAGCGAAGCCAAGGGCGTCGGCGTTTTGCGGCGGAATCTGGCCCATGCCACTGCTCACGACGTCGTCGCCGCCAACCGTGGTGCTGGCGTCGATGACGCCGTTCGGGCCGGGACCGATGATGATCGCACCCGGCGGGACCGGAGTGCCGAAGGGCACTACCTGCACGTCGTCTCCGTCGGGATCGGTCGGGTCGATCTGGCTGGTTGCGATGTTGTTTCCGCCATCGATCACGTAGTCGCCAGCGCGTGCGAGCGTAACGCGAAGTGCGGGGTTGATGAGTGAAGTGAGCTGCTTATCGTCCCCGGCCGGCGTCGTATCGATTGCCCCGTTTTCACCGGGAAGGATGATGACGAGCGGGAAGGGGGTGTCCGGGTCGGGGGCCGGCAGCGTGGCGCCGAGCGGGAAGACCTGAATGTCGTCGCCGGTGGCCTCGGTGTTCACGATGCCGTTGCCGCCGTCCGTGATGGCGGCCGTGATCGGGGTGATCGTGGCATCGCCGCAGAGGCTGGCGACCTCGTCGAGGACCGAGACGTCCAGGGGTACGTTACCGTGGTTGGATACCGTGAGTTCGAAATCGACCACGGCACCACCGACAGCATCCAGCACGGGGATCGGCGTCGTGTCGCTCGGCTCGCGCCACGCGGTCGAACTCACCTCATCCTGGCAGCGGATACGCTTCTTGACCTCGATGTCGGGGATGGGGAGGAACCATTGCACTGACGCAAAATCCTCCGCAGAGCCTTCGGGCGTAGAATCGCTCGTTGTGAAGATGCCTCCCGTCGCGAGGCGAAGGCGGCTAACCTCGTATGGTTCGCCGTTCAGGTCGTGGTAATACTGCCAGACCCAGGAATCCACTTCCTTAAACAGAAACTCGACGTCATCATTGAACTCACCGTCCTCACCACGCGCAGCAATCGACTCGAAGATTGTCGCTGCTGGATTATCCGGCCACGAGGTGACGCCGAACGGAGGGGCCGTCTCGACGAGCGAGTCGTCCAGGGGCGGCCCACCGTCGAATACCTGCCAGAACAGATCGAGGGTATCCGGACCGGTAGCGTTAAGGTAAACCTCCTGGAAACCTGTGTCGGGAACTGGGCTGATCTGGTCCTCCTGGCACAGCAGAATACGGACCCCATAAACCTCTTGCGGATTCGGTGTGTCGAACCACTTCACGTCATAGTTGCCGATTCCCGGGAGGTTCAAGAATCGTGTGAGAGTGTTCGGGTGTCCGTCGCCATCCGTGTCATACGGTACAATCGTTGGAAAGACTGGGGGATCAAAGGAATACAGCACCGGTAAGCCGTTGTTTTGCCACGTGCCCGGGTTTGAATCAATATCGGGCATTAGGCGCACATCGACGTTTCGCGACGGCGTTCCAGGCCCTTGAACAGTCCTTGATTCCCCGTTGGCTATATCTAAACCGACGTAGAGTATGCTATCGTCAACAATACCGGCTATCGGGTTGTCGGGGTCCGGGAGCAGACCATCCGAGTCGGGCAAGTAGATTGCGACCAACTGCCCTACATTGTAGCAGGAACGCAGCACAGAAAAGTCGACATTGAATCCCTCCCCGTACCCGCCACCTAGAGCGTTCCAATCGCAGAGTTGCTCGCCATCGTCCTGGCCGCAGAAATCCGGAAGAGATGTATCCGAAATGGCCG
The DNA here is from genome assembly GCA_964468185.1 of uncultured Planctomycetales bacterium. Classification (GTDB taxonomy): domain Bacteria; phylum Planctomycetota; class Phycisphaerae; order UBA1845; family Fen-1342; genus JANQFV01. The sequence goes on from CAYXTR010000001.1 coordinate 17,921, forward strand.
CATCGCGAAAGCCATCTGGGCCCGGCAATCCTTCACTTTGGAGCACATCCGTTCGGATTACCGCCACGCCGGCCCCAGTCATGGGCCAAGGCCGAACCTGGGTGACGCGCGCCTGGGTGGGGCCGAATCCAATAACGCCGAGCCACCCCTCCGCGTTTGGGTCGATATCCTGCACCGTGTACTCGGCTTGACTGAGGATAGCAATCAGCTCCGGATCCAAGCGGCCATCCGCGATTCCGTCGCCCGATAGCAGCGCCTCGATTGCCTCACGGAGCGAGTCTTCGCCAGCACGTGCCTGATGCATTGCCCACGCGCCGACACAGAGTACCGCTGCCATACACAGGCACTTTGCCTGACTTCGGGCCCGATTGCGATTTCTCGAAACATAGAACATGTCCCACTCCTTTAAGCTCTCCGCGCCAGGACCCGCATGACGGGTCGCGCGGCGGTGACCCAAGAATTCCGGCCCAGATCACAGGGAGGCAGCCCCCAGAAAGCCTGCCTCAATCCGACGGAGGGCTATCTCCTGGTAGCTCCTTCCCTCCCAGACGGCATAAGCCGATACAAAACCGCGTGGCCGCCTGACTACAGTCATCGCCTATGCCGATAATCTTCAAGAGCGGCCCGTCCGAAAATGTTCCAATGGGTACTATACTCAGACGTACGCGCTCCCGCAAGCCGATTTGTCGTTAATCCGCGAAATCTTTACCGGAACGAGGTGTCGTGGCGTCCGATAATGTCGCCATCAATATGCGCAGTTATTGGGCGTAGTGGCGCGGAAAGTACCCCTGAGGATCGAGATGCGAACCAATGCGAACCAAAAAAAACGCCGTCCGCTCCCAGGCGGACGGCGTGCGGGCCCGATCAAGTGAGTCTTCCGTGCGACCTTGGCTACTCGGCCGCCTCGATGGCGAAGCTAGACACGCCGCACGACTCGCGGGGCAACATCAGGATGGGCGAGACTCCGCAGAAGACGATGGCCGGTTTTCCCGCGCTTCCGCCGACGGTCACGGATTGCATTAGGTACACGTCGTCGACTGCGTTGATGCAGTACTTGCGAATCTTATGGGGATAGAGCGTGTTACCGAAGAGACGAGAGCCACAGAGCGCGAAAGATCGACAGTCAGTGTCATGGACCATCCACGAGTCGTGTGATTCTGCATCCATGATGGCCACCCCACCGCGAAATCCAATCACCCAGAAGTCGTTGCCAAGTGCAAGACTGCTCACGGCCCAGGAACCGGTCGGGATATCGATCACCTCTGCTGCTGGCGTTGGGTCGTCGGGTGGATACATCGCAAATACAGATACCACGCCGACACCGCCGCACATGAGCTGATCCTCGAACGCCCCGATTTCCGTCACAGCGAAACCGGGACTTAACTCGCGAATGGGTGCTGGATTGGGCTGCGCTAGGAGCGTCGCGAGTTCGTACTCGCTGACGATGTAGTCATGGCCGTAGGCGCCGGCACTGACACACACATGCGTTTCACCAGCGACCGAAAGCAAGGTAACACCACCAACCGAGAGATCCGGGAACGTTAGCTGCTGAAGCAACTCCGGATTCAACTCAGGTGATCCTGGCACAACTTCCCACGCCTCCAGACCCAGAGGGCCTCGAGCCGCAAGAAGCACAACCGTTCCATCGTCCTGTTCACTCGCTGCTAGGTCACAAATTCCCGGTACCGATTCGACGTACGTTCTAACCAACGTATCGGGAAAACCCGGGTCGCTCGCCGCTACACCGACGATCTTCCCACAGCTCGTTGACATCCAGAGGTACTCCCCCGCATGTGCCGTGCGAGTGCAAGCAAAGGTTCCGGTCGTGCCAGATTGCCCGATAAGGTCCAGGCTCGACTGCACAGCCAGAGCCACCGGTCCATACTGCGCCATCTCCGTGTAGTCGGTGTTGTAGACCGTCAGGGTCACGGTCAGGTCTTCGTTACACTGGCGCATCTCGACGGCGTTCGATCCGTAGGTGCCGTCGCCGAAGTCCCACATGTAGAGCCCGATGGCGCCGGTTGAGAAGCTGGCGTCGAACTTCAGACGGAGGCCCAGTTCGACCGGGGCATCATCATTCGGCAGGACGACCTCTTCCCAGGTTTCCTCGCCGGTGGCCGGGTCGACGTACACAAGCTGATATACCTTGAACTCGGCACTCAGCGGTTCGCCGCTCGGGTCCAGCACGTCGACGTACACCACATCTTCCACGCTCCAGGCGCCAGCATCATCCTGCACGGACAGGTAGACAGGCTGGGCATCGCCGATCTCGTAAAAAGTGTGGAGCACCATGTCGTGCTCGGGGCCTTCCACCGTCGAGTCGGTGTCCGGGAAATGCCAGCGGTAATTCACGACTGCGCCGTCGTTGTCATACGACGACGCGCCGGAGAACACTACCGGCTGGCCCGGGTAGACCGGCGAGGCAAGGAGCTCGGCCTCTGCGATCGGCGGCAGATTGCCGGCCGGCACATCGAGACCATCGGTGATCGAGATGCCGACCAGGGCTTCGACACATTCGAGCCAGTTCAACTCACTACGCGTCGGCTCGAGCTCAGGACCATCGGCGAAAACAGGGGTGGTGACGATGAGGGCGCACGCGCATACGAGGATGGCATTCCCCAGGCGGCGCATAGCTACACGGGGCCTGTTGGCCAAGCGACGTTCGCTTGACATGCTTCTCTCTCCCTCGAAACGAGGGTCTCGAGCACAGCGGCTCAACACCCAGTTCGAATGGGCTGAGGGGTACAGGCTCTCTTTCCCCTGCCAGAGCCTCGTTCCGAACACGGGTCTGCTGGCAGGCCCGGTCCGTATGTTAGCGTTTTCGGACGTGGAATGATAGCCCTCCCGGGCCGTTTCATGTCCGAAACATATCTCCTGGCGACCGGCTCCGTGTAGCCCCTCCAGACTAACGGATATCCAGCGCCAGATGTTAGTCTGCAAATGATCGGGATGGATAGCTAGGAAATCTTCCAACTTTCGTAGCTGACCAGAGAAGGACTTTCGCAGCCCCCACTGAAAAGCTGGGCAATTTCCCCGCGGCGACCCAGCGCCTTCCGCCGCTTAGTCATATCATCGGCGTTCCCAGGTGGGTGGTTCAACATTGAGACAATATTGGAACGGAAACGGCGCAGGTGCTTTTCCGTGAACGGTTTACAAGCTCGGGAGCGCGATCGGAATTGCGGCTTTTCTGGTCCGGGTTCAGCCGGTTCCGCGCGGGTCCGAGTGCACTTGGTCAACCTGCTTTCAAACCCGGAGGGCGTGCGACGCGCACTGCGGTGCTATGCGTTGGGACCGGCGTTCCGTAGAATCCAGGCGTCATGTCAACTCAACCTGAACGTGCCGACGAGAGTTCCCCTGTGTTAGTAGGTATAGGAGAGTTGCTGTGGGATTGCTTCGAGGATGGCCGCCGGCCGGGCGGTGCGCCGGCGAACGTGGCGTACCACGCGAATCAGTTGGGTTTGTGCGGGTTGGTGGCCTCGCGGGTGGGGACCGATAACCTTGGCGAAGAACTCAGCGCCTTTCTTCGCGCGCAGGGATTGGACACGCGGCTGATTCAGCGTGACCCCGGTCACGCGACGAGTACCGTCGACGTGCATCACGCCCGCACCGGACCAGCGTACACCATCCATGAAGACGTCGCGTGGGATTACCTGGATATGCCTGCGGAGTTGGTGGCCACCATCGACGGCTGTGCGGCGGTGTGTTTTGGGACGTTGGCACAGCGCAGCACGACCAGTCGGCTGACGATTCAGCAATGCGTGGAGCGCGCCCGACACGCCTGGCGGATCTATGACGTCAATCTGAGGCCCCCATTCTTTGATCGTGCGTGGATCGAACCGTCGCTCCGGCTGTGTCGCGTTGTGAAGTTGAATCATGAGGAACTGCCGCAGATTGGCGAGTTGCTCGGGCTTGCCAGCGAGTCGCCGCCCGAGTTGGCCGCGGGCCTGCGGTCACAGTTCGACATTGAATTGGTGTGTGTGACACGCGGCGGTGGCGGCTGCGCGCTGTACGCGGTTGATGAAACAGTGGATGTACCGGGCGCGCACGTAGTGGTGGCAGACACGGTCGGGGCAGGTGATGCGTTTACGGCGGCGCTCTCGGCGGGGTTGGTGTGGGGGTGGCCGCTGCACGCGATCGGACCATTCGCGAACGGGGTCGGGGGGCTGGTGGCGACGCGGCAGGGGGCCATGCCGGAAATTCGCGCGGAGTTGGCGGCGCTGGTTGCGAAGCATCGGCCGTAATCGCGCGCTGATGGTTGTCGAGGCGTAAAGGGGTTGCTGGGCAAAGAAGAGCGCGGAATTCTCGTCAGGGGATGTCGTAGCGATTGAACGCCGCGCGCTGGTCGAAGGGGAGCTTTTCCTTCTGTTGCCAGGACTCGGCCGGCACGCCAACTGGAAGCAGGACGCGAACAACCTTGGTTGGTGGGAGGCCGAGCAGCTTGCCGATCTGTTCGGCGTGGTTCTGGACGCGGAGCCAGCCATCGATCCAGACGGAGGCGTAGCCGAGCGCGGTGATGGCGAGGAGGATATTCTCGACGGCGGCGGCGCAATCTTCGACCTGGAAGTCGTGGCCTTCATAGATCGGGGTGGGATCGCGGTCGACGATGCACGCGATGAAGGCGGGGGCTTGCTGAACGGCTACATTGGTCGGGTGGAGCTGGCCGATCTGGCGCGTGAGGCTGGTGTCGTCGACGATAACGAAGGTGGTGGTTTGTCCGTTCTTACCGGAAGGCGCCTGTATGCCGGCCTGAACGATGGTCTGGAGGTGGTCGCGGTGAACGGGCTGGTCCTGATAGGGTCCGCGGTAGCTATGGCGTTTCGCGATGGTCTCGAACAGGTCCATGGTGCGCCTTTCGATTGCCGTGGCACGTAAAGGGCTTGTAGCTGGTCGATCGTGCCAGTGCGTGCAGCATATGCGGAAAAGCGCGACGCGTGGAGTGTGACGTGGGGCGTCAGGTGAGGAAGGGCGGTGTAGACGTTTCGACACCCACTTCGTACTGAGAGGCGAGGGTGCGTCGGCAGTGGACGACCGTGCCGCAGAGAAAGAGTGGATCACCATCAGGGTGGGGCAGGAGCGTTTCGATCCAGGTCCCGAGCGGAACCTCGGTGGCCAGTTGCAGCGACACGCCGCCGTCGGAGATATTCAGCGTTTCACCGTTCACGGCGAGCGAGCGGCCGGTGTTGTCCACAAGCCGTACGCGGCAAGGGACGCGAAACGGCCGACGGCTTGTCGCGCGTTGCTGGGCGTTGCGCTGGCGAGCCGGGATTGCGGGGAGCGTGGCGGTATTCTTGGCGGCGGACTTGAGGGGTTTCACGGCGAATCTCCGCGTGTTGTTGCAGCAATGAACCGTGCCGGCGTGCGGGCCGTCGATCCGGTGTGTGCTGGTGATGGGCACAGTATTCTTATCGGGCGCGGATGAGGGCGCAGGTTAAGCGCGAGGTGCCCGAAATGGGGGCACGCGAAGTCGAGGGGGGGGTGCCTCGTACGGGCATACTCAGGCTGCAAGCTTGGCAGGAACGGTTCCGGTATTGCGGATCCTCTTATCGATCTTGAGAATTTTTTGAGAGCCAGCTTCACAGCTCGCTCTTTATCGGACAACACGGATTTTCCGGTTTGAAACCGCACCTCTGTGATGCTATATTCGTAATGATTGGGAGGACAAAGGATATGTTAACACTTACGAGAAAGACTGAGTACGCCCTTATCGCCATGTGTCATCTGGCCCGTGTGGGTCAGAACGTGGTCAGTGCACGAGACATCGCCGAGGAGCATCATGTGCCGCTCCCGCTGCTCATGAACGTGTTGAAGAAACTGAACCGAACGGGTTATATCAATTCCGTGCGCGGTGCCAGAGGTGGTTACGTGCTGGTTGCGAAGCCGGAAGAGCTGACGCTGGCGAAGTTGATAGAGGCGGTGGAAGGGCCAGTGCACCTGACGCGGTGCACGAATCCTGACAGTGCGGGTCGCAAGTGCGATTTGACACACTGCTGTCCCGTGCGGGATTCGCTGGTCAAAGTGCATCACAAATTGCGTCACTTTCTCGCGGACATCACGCTGGCGGAGCTGGCGTTCGGTCAAGCTGAGCGGGCGACGCTGGATAGTCCAAGGATGATGGCAGAATGAGAGTGTATCTCGACAACAACGCGACGACGCCGGTCGATCCGCAGGTTCTGGAAGCGATGCTGCCGTACTTTACGGAGAAGTTCGGCAACGCCGCCTCGCGCAGTCACAGCTTCGGGTGGGAAGCTGAGGAGGGGGTTGAGCACGCGCGGCAGCAGATCGCGAGCGTGATCAACGCGGATCCGAAGGAGATCGTGTTTACGAGTGGTGCGACGGAAAGCGACAACATTGCGCTGAAGGGCGTCGCCGCGATGTATGCTGACCAGGGCAAGCACATCATCACGCAAGTGACTGAGCACAAGGCTGTGATTGACCCGGCCAAGTACCTGGAGCAGCAGGGGTACCGGGTCACGTTCCTGCCGGTGGACAAGCACGGCTTGATCGACCTGGACCAGCTCAAGGACGCGCTACGCGATGACACGATTCTCGTGTCAATCATGCATGGCAACAACGAGATCGGCACGCTTCAGCGGGTGGCGGAGATCGGCCAGCTCTGCAAGGAGAAGGGCGTCCTGTTTCATACGGACGCGTGCCAGACGTTCGGCAAGGTGCCGATCGACGTGCAGGAAATGGGGATCGACCTGCTCTCGTGCAGCGCCCACAAGATCTATGGCCCGAAGGGCGTGGGGGCGCTTTACGCTCGACGGCGCCGTCCGCGCGTGCGTTGTGAGCCGGTGATTCATGGCGGCGGACACGAGCGCGGCATGCGCAGCGGGACGCTGAATGTGCCGTTGATTGTCGGGTTCGGCCAGGCGGCGGAACTGTGCCAGACGCACATGGAGGCGGAAAGCAAGCGGCTGAGTCTGCTGCGGGATCGGCTGCGGGATGGCATTCTGTCGCAGCTTGACGAGGTCGCGGTAAACGGTCATCCCGTCGATCGCACGCCGACGAACATGAACATCTCGTTTGCGTACGTGGAGGGGGAGAGCCTGATGATGGGCTTTAATGACCTGGCGGTGTCCAGCGGGTCCGCGTGCACGAGTGCATCGCTGGAGCCCAGCTATGTGCTGAAAGCCTTGGGGGTGGGCGACGAGCTAGCGCACAGCAGCATCCGTTTTTCGGTGGGCCGCTTCAACACGGAGGAAGAGATCGACCATGCGATCAAGCGGGTCGTGGAGACCGTAAACAAGCTCCGCGAGATGAGTCCGCTGTATGAACTGGCCAAGGAGGGTGTGGACCTGAGCAAGGTCGAGTGGACGGCGCACTAGACGAGTCGTGCCGCGGCCGGCCGGCGGCGGTGCGACGTATAATCGACAATGAGAAGGAGTACGACTCATGGCATATAGCGAAAAGGTTCTCGATCATTACACGAACCCGCGGAATGTGGGTTCGCTCGACCGGAGCGCCGAGAATGTCGGTACCGGCATCGTCGGCGCGCCGGAATGCGGCGACGTCATGAAGCTTCAGATCCAGGTCGACGAGAACGACAACATCATCGATGCGAAGTTCAAGACGTTCGGCTGCGGGTCGGCGATCGCGTCGAGCTCACTGGCGACCGAATGGGTGAAGGGCAAACCCCTCGACGCGGCGCTCGACATCAAGAACACGGAAATCGTGAAGGAGCTGGCCCTGCCACCCGTGAAGATTCACTGCAGCGTGCTGGCCGAGGATGCGATTCGGGCGGCAGTGGCGGATCTGAAGGCCAAGCGCTCCGCAGGTAAGCAGGACTCGGCGGTAGCGGCCAAATAGTCGGATCCCGCGCTGTGTCCTCATGGCCGGGCATCGCCCGCAGTGAGTCAGCGAAACGAGTTTGTCGAGGATTGCATGAGCAACGAAACGAATACGCAGAGTCAGGCTGAGAATGCACAGCAGCAGGTCGCATCGCCACGCCAGCGGGCAAAGCCGGCGACGGAGACGGAGGGTATTCGTCTCACGGAGCTGGGGGCCAAGTACGTCCGCCAGTACATGGCAAAGACCGATGCACCCGAACGGCAATACCTGTACTTCGGCGTGAAGGGCGGCGGTTGCAGCGGATTAAGCTATGTGCTCGACCTGCGCGACGAAGAGCACGTGCCGATCGCCGACACCGACCAGGTGTTCGAGTCGCACGGCGTTCTCATCGTCTCCGACCTGAAGAGCTACATCGCCGGCAACTTGTCCGGCACGACGATTGACTATGAAGAGGGTATGATGGGCGCCGGGTTCACGTACAAGAACCCGAATGCCAAGCATACCTGCGGCTGCGGCGCCAGTTATTCGGCGTAGGTAGATTATTGCGGCAAGAGACGGCGGCCCGCGCAGGGACGTGATGGCGATTAGCGCCGCGCGTTCGTAACGCGGGCCGACGTGTTGAAGGAAGAAAGCGACATGCCGATGGCGGATGCCCCACATCCAACCACGCCGACGAAATGCGACTCATGCAATCGTGTCATGGACACGCCGCTGTTCTGCGACCACTGCCATAGCCTGTATCCGCCTGACGGTCTGAACTACTTCGAGCTGCTGGGACTGACGCCAACATTCGATGTGGATGAGCAGACCTTGCGGCAGAAGTACTTGCAGGTGTCGCGGGGCGTGCATCCGGATCGACATGGCAAGGAGCCGGATCCGGCGGCGAGCCTGCGGGCGGCGGCGCAGCTCAACGAGGCGAACCGCATTCTGCGCGATCCGGTGCTGCGCGCCGAGTACCTGCTGGAACTGCATGGCGGCAAGTCGGCTGCCGAAGACAAGAGCGTGCCGCAGGAAGTGCTCAATGAGACATTGCTGTTGCGGGATGAGCTGGAAGAGGCCCAAGCGGACGGGGATGATACCGCGCTGCGGCAATGTCGCGAGATGGCACAGCAGAAGGTGGCGGTGACGCGGGAGCGCGTGGCGGACCTCGCGCGGCGACTGCCGGGGGATGAGACGCTGCAGCAGGAGCTGCGGGCCGCATTGAACACGATCAAGTACTATCAGAAGCTGCTGTCGGAGGCCTGAGTTGCCCTGGCCGAAGCCGATCTGACAACTGGACACTTGCACTAGAAAGCCGTCATGAGCGATGAAGAGATCATTCTGGGCATCGACTTGGGCACGACGTTTTCGCTGGTTGCGTATGTCGATGAACGCGGGCCGCACGTCATTCGTGATGAGCGCGGCGAAGGGCGTTTGCCGTCCGTGATCGGTGTGACGCCCGATGAGCAGGGACAGCCGCAGGTGACCATCGGCTGGCCGGCGCGGCAGCGGGCGGTGGAAAACGCACGGGCGACGGTTTATTCAGTGAAGCGGCTGATTGGCAAAGGCCTGGAGGACATCGAGCGCGAATTGCCGTTTCTGACCTACGCCGTGGAGAAGGGGCCCCGGGATACGATTCAGATTGACATCGAGGGGCGGCGGTATTCGCCGGAGGAGATCTCGTCCGTCATTCTGCGTTCACTGAAGGAGCGCGCCGAGCAGCACCTGGGGCGGGCGGCGAGCAAGGCCGTCGTTACGGTGCCGGCATATTTCGACGACGCGCAGCGGCAGGCAACGCGCGACGCGGGCACGGCCGCGGGGCTGGAGGTCGTGCGGATCGTGAATGAGCCGACGGCGGCGGCCTTGGCATACGGCATTGGGGCGCGGGAGCAGGCGAAGACGCCGCAGCAACCTGCACAGCCGGAGGGCATCGGACTGCCCATGGCCGGCGGGGGCGGGGCCGCTGCGCCGCAGCAGCAGGACGAGAAATCGCAAACCGTGGCGATCTACGATCTGGGTGGTGGCACGTTCGATGTTTCGATCCTGCGGCTGGAAGACGGTGTATTCCAGGTGCTGAGCACGGCGGGGGATACGCGGTTGGGGGGCGATGACTTCGACCGGGCGCTGATCAATCTCGTGACGCGCGAGGTCGAGGCGCAATACGACGTTTCGATCACGGCCCCGGCCACGAAGCAAGCGCTCCGTTCGCTGGCAGAGGCCATCAAGATTCGGCTTGGGGAGGAGCACGAAGCGGACATCGAGTTGGACCTGGGGAAGGGGCGGACGTATCGCCGGACGATCACGCGCGAAGAGTTCGAGTCGGAGACGGCTGAACTGGTTGAGCGGACGCTGAAGTTGTGTGCGTCCGCGGTGCGCGATGCGAATCTGGAGGCTGTTGATCTGGAGCGCGTGATTCTGGTTGGCGGCTCGACGCGGCTGTTGCAGGTACGCAGGCGGGTCGGCGCGTTCTTCAAGACTGAGCCCTATACCGCGCTGAACCCCGACGAGGTGGTCGCCATCGGGGCGGCGATCCAGGGCGCGATTCTGACCGGTCGGCAGACCGACATGCTGCTGCTGGACGTGACGCCATTGTCGCTGGGGATCGAGACGATGGGCGGTGCGATGGGCAAGCTCATCATGCGGAATACGACGATTCCCTGCCGTGCCACCGAGCAGTTCACCACGTTCATCGATGGGCAGACCGCGATCAAGCTGAATGTCCTGCAAGGGGAGCGGGAATTGGCGCGCGATTGTCGCTCGCTGGCAGAATTCAATCTGGAGGGGCTGCCGCCGATGCCGGCCGGGATGCCAAAGGTCGAGGTCGAGTTTCTGATCGATGCGAACGGCATTCTGAATGTCGCCGCCCGCGAGCAGCGGAGTGGGCAGGAGGCGAAGATTCAGATTGTGCCCAACCACGGCCTGACGCGGGACGAGGTGCAGCGGATCACCGACGAGAGCATCGAGCATGCGGCGTCGGACCTGGATGCGCATCGGCGGATCGATCTGGTGAACCAGGTCGAGTTTGACATCAACAAGACGGAGCAGATGCTCACCAAGGTGGGCGATCAGCTCGAGCCGGAGGAGCGGCAGCGGATCAAACGGGAGGTCGCGTCGCTGCGGAAGTTGGCGCAGGAGACCGAAGATCTTGACGCATTGCACCAGGCGCTGACGCAGTTCGGCCATCGTACGCGGCGGTTGGCGGAACTGGGTATTCGGGCGGCGCTGGTGGAGACGAATGAGGATGCCGAGCAGTAAGGAGCCCGGTCATGGGTGGCCAGAATCCCTATATTCAGGATGCGAAGGCGGATCTGCCGAAGCAGAAATACAAGCTGACCATCATCGATGAGAACAAGCAGGAGCACGTGATCGAGGTCGATCCGGCGAAGATCCCGTACGAAGATCATGGGTTGCCGGGGTCGGTGCTTGATATTGCCATGGCACACGGGATTGAGCTCGATCATGCGTGCGGCGGCGTCTGCGCCTGTGCGACGTGTCATGTGGTGGTGCGCGAAGGCTTTGAAGCGTGCAACGACTCGACCGACGACGAGGAAGATCAACTCGACGAGGCGTACAACCTGAAGCCGACCTCGCGGCTGGGCTGTCAGTGCGTGCCCAACGGGTCGCAGGACGTCGTGGTCGAGATTCCGAGTTGGAATCGCAACCTGGCACGGGAGTAGCCGCGGCGCCGACGGTGGGACGCAATCGGGAATACCGGCCAGCCATGTGCAACAGCCCGCGCTTGCGAAGCGGAGCGGGTCGGGGCCACAATACGCTCGCGGTGGCAGTGCGCTGCCGACAGGGACGGTAAACGGCCTGGCATGGATGGCGCCGAGCAGCGTTGGCTGAGCAGAAGGTCTACAACCTGACGCGGTTGGGCTGGGGGCTGGCATTGCCCGTGCTGTTTCTCGCAACGGTGGGGCTCGCGTGCATCCACTCCGCGGATGTGCCGGCCAGGCCGGACGCCGCGGCGGAGGAGACGCCGGAGCGCGTGCAGCCGGAACCGCTGTTGACGCGTGTATACCGGGGGATCGGCCCGATGACACTGCGGCAGGGGCTGTATATCGCGACGGGGGTTGCGCTGCTGGTGCTCGTGCTGACGGTGCCGTACCAGAAGCTGGGGCGCTACACGTATGTCGCATATGGCGTGCTGCTGGTGGGTCTGGTGCTGTTGGTACTGGACCGCTATGTGAATCTCCCCTTGATAGCGCCGCGGAATTTCTCCCGGCGTTGGATCGATCTGGGGTTCTTCAGCTTGCAGCCGTCGGAGTTCATGAAGCCGGTGCTGATCATGACGCTGGCGCGGTATCTGCGGTTTCGCAGCTCGTATCGGCGTTGGCGGGGTTTGATGATCCCCTTTCTGCTGACCGTCGTGCCGATGGCGCTGATCCTGAAGCAGCCCGATCTGGGTACGACGCTGATGTTGCTGCCGGTGTTGTTCGCGATGTTGTTCGTAGCGGGAGCGCGGCTGCGGCATCTGCTGATCATCGTGCTGCTCGGCTGCGCCACGATGCCGGTGTTCTACTTCTACGTCATGAAACCGTACCAGAAGGACCGCATCATGGTGCTGTTCAAGCAGGACGTGGAGGACGAAGCCTGGCACATGGATCAGGGGTATCAACTGCGGCAGGCGAAGATCGCCCTGGGCACCGGTGGCGTGACGGGGACGGGCTATGGGCAGGGGATTTTCCTGGAGCATGATTCGCTACTGCCCGAGAAGCACAACGACTTCATCTTCGCGATCATCGGGCATGAATGGGGGTTCATCGGCGGTGTGCTGGTGATTCTGGCGTACAGCGTGATCGTGACGGTGGGACTGGAGGTGGCGACGATCACCAATGATCCGTTCGGCCGACTGCTGGCGATCGGGGTGGTCGTAATGATCGTGGTGCAGGCGCTGCTGAACGTGTGTATGAATATCGGGCTGGCGCCGATTACGGGAATGACGCTGCCGTTCGTGAGTTATGGTGGCAGCAGCATGTGGGCGAACTTCCTGGCGCTGGGGTTGCTGGTCAATGTCGCCCAGCGGCGGCCGATGCTGATTGCGCGCCCGCCGTTTGAATACGATGATGAGGAGTAAGACGCGGGGTGTGGGAGCCGGCGTGATGGCGTGGATACGGGTTGTGTCGGATGAAGAAGCGGAAGGGCTGTTGACGCGGCTGTATGAAGCATCGCAGCAGCGGGCGGGTCGCGTCTTCAATATCGTGCGCGTGCAGAGTCAGAATCCGCGAACGTTGAAAGCGGGTGTCGGACTGTATCGGGAGGCAGTGCTGGGGAAGTCGCCGCTCTCGCGCGGACTGCGCGAGATGGTGGCGGTGGTGGTGTCAAAGACGAACGGCTGCCAGTACTGAGTGACGGCACACGCCGCAGATCTCCGGTCGGAGGTCGAGGATGATGAGCTGGTCCGGCAGATTCGTGCTGACTTCCGGGCGGCGGGTATCGACGGGGCAACACGGGCGGCACTCGCGTTTGCGGAGAAGCTGACCCGCACGCCGAGTGCGATGACGGCGACTGACGTCGCAGTGCTCCGCGGGCAGGGGTATGACGACCGAGCGATTACCGATCTGGTGCAGGTGACGGCGTATTTCAACTATATCAACCGCGTGGCGGATGGGTTGGGAGTGGATTTGGAAGGTATGGAGGGATGCGGGGATTGAGGGAGTGAGGTGCGGGGGCCGTGCGCGCGGCGTGTCAGAAATCGCGGCGCCAGAAGCGGGCCAGGGCCAGGGCGACGAAGACGGCCTCGAAGAGCAGCGAGGAGCCGATGGAGTAGAAGGGGTTGACGCGCATCCGTTGCTGCTCGTACTCACGGGTGAGACGCGCCTGGCGCTTCAGTTGTTCGAGTTGGCGCTGCTTTTCTTCGGCCGTCATGTCAGGGCCGAAATACACCTCCGTTTCAATACGCTCCTCGTCCAGGCCGAAGACATCGGAGACGGAACCGCCCCGCGCAAGCCGTGAAGAGATGTAGGCAATGTCGTCCGTTTTGGGCGGGATCCAGCTGGCGATGCGGACGGCGTCATAGGTCCGGGGGGCTTGCTGGCGCAGATCGGGCGTGACTTCGAACACCTCGCGAATCGTGCCCGGGCCGGTGTAGGCGACCCAGGCGCCCAGACTGAGCAGAATCGCGGCGACGGTGCTGCGGGTCCAGACGCCGACAAAGACGGAAACGCAGTAGACGTAGCTGAACAGCAGGACGAGGAGCGGGATGGACCACAGGAAGCCCGGGGCCCAGATGCCCCACCGCAGCCCCATGACGCCGAACATCGCGACGACGAACAGCGCGCCGAGCAGGAATACGAAAACCATGCTGGCGAGGTACTTGTAGAGGAAGAGGCGCGGACGGCTGATGGGCTTGCTGAGGACGACGTCGATCGCGCCCTGCTCCATCATCGTCGGAAAGAAATTGGCTGTCGCCACGATCATGAGCAGCACGCCGATCCAGCCGACGACGAGGTTCATGACGAGATGGATGACCATGCCGAGAATGGCGGCCCGACCGGCTTCGGTAGCCGGGTCCCAGCCTTGTGATTCGAAGGTGGCGAGGCCGAATACGAGGCTCACGCGGTTGGCCTGGAAGTCCAGGCCGACCATTCCGAGGATCACCACGACGATCAGGGCGGCGATGACCCAGAAGATCTTGCGGTCGAGCGACTCGCGAAAACTATCGACGATGATGGCCCAGAGTTGCATCAGTTCTGCTCCTCCGTCGGCTTCGAGGACGGCGGGGAAGCCGTAGCCGTCAGGGCCGCCTGTGCAGCACCCGCGTTCTGCCCCACCGCCTCCACGAAGATCTCCTCCAGAGAGAAGCGCCTCGGCGTGACCGATTCGATCAGGATGTCGCGTTGCCGGAGTAGATCGATGATGACGTTGACGGCTTCGGCGTCGCGACCGGCTACGACGACCGCATTGTTATCGATCGCCGCGCCGCGCTGCTCGATCTCATTGCGGACGGATGCCAGGCTGCTGCTGACGGTGATACGGTAGGTAACCGTGTGCGCGGTCAGTTCATCGATGGTGCCCTGCCGGACGACCTTGCCCTGCACCATGATGGCCACGCGGTCACAGACCATCTCGAGTTCGCTCAGCAGGTGTGAGTTGATGAAGACGCTCTTACCCGCCTCGCGGAACTCGACCAGCATCTCACGGACATCGCGGCGGCCGATCGGATCGAGACCATCGGTGGGCTCGTCAAGGAATACAAGTTGTGGGTCGTTCATCAGCGCCTGGGCGATCCCGAGCCGCTGGAGCATCCCCTTGGAGAACTTCGTCACACGCACGCTGGTCCAGTCCCTCAAACCGACACGCTCCAGGAGTTCGCCCGCGCGGCGACGCCGAATCGCACGTGGCACCTTCGCCAGTGCGGCGTGGAACTCGAGCGCTTGCCGTGCGGTCAGGTGCGGCGCGAGGCGGAGATTCTCGGGGAGATAACCGACGTGACGGAGCGCACCACGGTTGCCGAGTGGGCTGCCGAGCATCGTGCCCCCGGCCCGGTTGGCACGCACAATCGTGAGCAGGATCTTCACCAGCGTGCTCTTGCCGGCACCGTTGGGGCCGAGCAGGCCGAAGATCTCGCCGGCCCCGACACGCAGATTCACGCCCGCCAGCGCTCGCACGCGCCGGCCGTAGGTCTTGTGCATGTCCTGCACGTCGACGATCCACTCGGCGGTTGGGTTGGCTGGCGTGCTCATGCGTTCGTCATTTCCGGATCATTGTGTCATCGCAGGAGTCAGTTGTGCGGCTGGATTGTGCCCGCTCTCAGGAAGGCCGTCAGCCCAGCGGTTGTCCGTGTGAGAATTCGACCATGTTGCCATCCGGATCCGCCAGGCCGCAGTAGTACCCGACAATCGGCCCGGCGTCGACCGGATCCCATGCGGCGCCGAGACCGTCATTACGCGCCCGTCGTGCGACGGCGTCGACCTGGTCCCGCGTGTCGGTCGCTATGCCGATGTGCTGGAGTGGCGGCTGTTGGTTGGTCTCGTACGGCTTGTGCAGCAGGACCAGGGCGAACCTGGGCGGATCCTCGCCCCAGCCCAGCCACGTGACGCGGAAGTCGTCGGTACGGTCGTGGATGATCTGCATGCCGCAGTAACGCTCGTAGAAGGCAATGGAGCGGTCAATATCGCGGACCTGCAATGCGATGTGGGTGCATTTCATGGTCCGATTATTCTAACGGCGGCGCTGAGGTCGTACAGGATGACGCTTGGCGTCGGGCGCAGAGTGCGGGAGGCTGGAGGGCTATCCGTCCCGGACGATGCGACGAATGAACTCCTCATCGGGCGCGTCCGGGTCGAGGGCCCGTTCGAGCTTTTCCAGGGCGCGGTGAATGGGTACGAGCTTCTTCCAATAATCTTCTTCTGAGATGCGGCCGTGACGACGCAGGGCCTCCAATCCGCGCATGTGACGCCAGAGTGCGGTGCGCTGACGTTCGAGTTGTTCGCGATTGTCCTCGGTCACGCTGCGGCCCTTGACGGCCTGCCCGGCGAGTGGCGGGGGCATCGGTGTTCATCGGGCCGTGACACGCCGTGCGATAGTTGCGCGTGTGCTGAGGGTGTGAATCCGGCGGTTTGAAGCGTTTATCGGGGGCGGGGCCGAAGATTCAGTATTCGAGCCGCTCGAAGTGACGGGCACCGACCCATAAGCTGACCGTGGCGACCCCGACACTCAGCAGCAGCAGACCCGCCAGGACGGCGGTCGAGAAGGCGAGTTGGCCGGTGGAATCGACGCTCTCGCCGTAACGCGCCAGGCCGGCCAGTGCGAAGCCGCCCATCTGGATCGCGACGAACAGCATGCTGGCGATGAGGTTGAAGGTGCCGCCAAAGCCGGAGGCGATGCGGGCGGGATTGCGCTGGCCGAGCACTGGGAAGCGGGCCCCCAGCCCGACGGCGAGTCCGGACAGGCCGATGCAGACGCCAAAGCTGATCAGCAGTTGTGTGCGGGCCCAGGCGGAGGGGAGCTCGAGCGATTGAATCGCGAGGCCCATGACGACGAGGGCCGCGAGGCCGGTGATCGTGACCGAGAAGATGAACTTCACGATCAGGATCGTCGTGCGTTTCGTCGGCAGCAGGCTGAGCAGCCAGAGTTGCTGGCTCTCCAGCGAGAGCAGGGGAAAGACGAAGCGGCTGGTGAATGTGGCGAGAATCAGGCTGACGACCGTGAGATTGAGGAACGCCACGACGGCGCGCATGCCCGGCCCGCCGAGATCGAGCGGAAAGCGCCGCAGGTTGATCGCGTAGACGATAAGCAGACCAACCATGATGACGATCTGCGTCCATTGGGCCGGATCGCGCACGAAGCCGCGGAGGTCCTTGAGCATCAGCGTGCGGAGGCGCTCTGAGAGATAAGGAAACAGGGCGGTGCACAGCGCTCGTGTGACCCAGCCGTCGCGGATCTGGCCCTGGCTGCGACCCTGACGGGCCCGGCTGTAGGCGGTGGCCCAGTTCGTGCCAATGAGATTGACCGTCAGCCAGGCAAAGAAACAGGCGTGGGCGGCGACGACGAGGAGGTAGAACAGGCTGACGTCCGCCCGGCGTTCGAGGGCGGCGAACACACCCTTGGCCGACCACGTACTCGGCAGGAGCGGCTGCTTGGCAATGCTGAGCTGGTTATAGAGCTGGTCGAGCAGGCGGTCGGACATCGACGCGTCGCGAATGAACAACCACAGCCAGGTGCCGGCCACAATGAGGGCGACGGTGCCGAGGCCGGCGAGAATGATCAGCGGTCGGCGGGGGACCCACATGGCGATGGCCCAGGCGGCGAGCAGGCCGAGGGTCGAGGGCACGATGACGAACGTCAGAAAATGTCCGATAAACAACGGGTAATAGTACCACTCGACCTGCGTTGTAGCCGCGACGGCCAGCATCAGCGGCACCCCCAGCAGCAGGAACGACCAGCTCGAGAGGAACATGCCTTCGAGCCATTTCATGCACACCACATGGCGGGCGGCGGCGGGCATGGCGAGGAGGTGTCCGGCTTCCTGGCGGCCGAAGAGGCTGGTGAAGGCGAGGATTGCGTTGGAGAACCCGAGCATGACGGCGAGGACCAGGAAGAAGTGCACAAAAATCTGTTGTTTGGCGACCAGGGCGACGAGCTCGTAGCGGCCGACCTGGATGAGGACGGCACGCAGGACCCAGTACAGGGCGCCCCAGATGAAGAGCAGCAGCAGGAGGACGATCAGCGCCCGGCCCGGTGCTTCCTGGAGCTGTTGATCGACGGCGTTGCGAAGTTGCACCGCCCGATAGCGAACCAGCGTCCAGAACGGAAACCGATTCCGGGCAGGCGAAAGCTGCATGTCCTCGGGCGTGACCATCTGAATGAGTTTAGTCGGGTGGGTAGTGGGAGGGTAGGGGCGGAGAGATCCAGAGATCAAGAGAGCGAGAGATCAAGACTCACGCCGCTTGCCCCTGCCACTGGGGCAAATGGACCTCCGGCCCGTAGTCCTCAACGTAGCGGCCGACGACCCTGGCGGCGCTGAGGCGCTGAATCATGCATCTTCGTCGTCGTCCTCTTCGTACATCGCGGCGGTTACGGCGGTGTGTTCGAGGATGCGGTTGAGGCGGCTGCGGACGAAGGGGAGGAACATGACGTGGTGAATGCGGCGGAGTTCCTTGGTGCCGGTCGCGTTGTAGACGATCAGCGTGCCGGCCAGGCCGAGGAGCAGCTCGAAGACGTCCGGAAAGTCGGTGCGAATGGTCTTGGCGCCGCGGCCGACGGAGTCGTTCATCTTGCCGAACGAGTAGTGCTCGAACTCATTGTGGGTGATGCGCCAGCGATCGTTCAGCCGGGCCCAGAGCAGCATGACCACGTAAGGCACGAGCAGGATCAGACTGAGGGCGAGGCCGAAGCTGCGGTCGTAGGCGAGGTCGAGATTGGCGAACCAGCGGTAGACGTCGCCGAAGAGCGTGAAATGATGGATATCGCGCAGCCACAGGCCGAGTACCACGATGGAAACAACGAAGACGATCCAGACGATGGCCTTGTTGCGGTCAATATCGACGCCGAGGGTGAGCAGCACGATGACGGCGGTCCAGAGGTAGATCCAGCCGAGAACTTCGTTGCGGGTCGTTGTGCCGGCGGGTCGGGTGGCGGGCGTTTCGTCGGCGACCGCTTCCTGTTGCGCACTGGCGGTGACGGGTTGGGTGGTGGCATCGACTGGCGGGGGCGCGGCGGCGTCGTGACCGGCCTGGGCGATGGGGAAGAACAGGAAGCCGAGGAGAATGATCGGCCAGATGAACAGGAGTTTGGGATAGGCAATGAAGACGACCTCGTGGGGGTCGGACTTGGCGTTGGATTTCTTGCTTTCGTTTGACATCGGGGCCCCTGTGATTGGGACGAAGTCATGGCATCGGCGGCTGGGCCGGCTCACACGGGTATTCACGCACGACCGAGCGTTATTGTAATGCCTGGCGGCCGGGGAGGGGAAAGGGAACGCGGTGATTCGTGGTGGTCACGTGACGGATTGCTTGCCGACGAGGATCTTCTCGTATTCGCTCATGCCTTCGGCGTCGGTGAGCGGGCCTTCGGACGTGCCGCGGAGAAACTGGTGCAGCAGGTGGTCGTCGGCGTTGTCGAGCGCGTTCGGGCCGGCGTCGCGGAGTGCTTCAAATTCCTGGCGTGTGCCGATGCGCATGATGCGGCCGGACTGGAGCATGATCATCCGGTCGGCGATGCGGAAGGCGGAGTCCATCTCGTGGGTGACGACCACGCTCGTAACCTCGAGCTTCTTCGAAAGGTCAATGATCAGCTCATCGATTGCGGAGGAGGTGACCGGGTCAAGTCCCGCACTGGGTTCGTCGTAAAAGAGGATCTGCGGATCGAGGGCCGTCGCGCGGGCGAGCCCGGCGCGTTTTTTCTGACCGCCGGAAAGCTGGGCGGGGAACTTGTCACGGTGGGGGAGCATGCGGACCTGCTGGAGCTTCATGGCGACAACGATATCGATGATGTCTTCGGCGACGTGCGAGTGCTCGCGCAACGGCAGGGCGATGTTGTCGGCGACGGAGAGCGAGCTGAACAGGGCGCCGGATTGGAAGAGGATGCCGAAACGCTTGCGCAGGGCGTTGCCGAGGGCTTCGTCTGCACAGCAGAGATCGACTTCGCCCAACTCGGGCAGGCGATAGACGATGCTGCCCTCGTCAGGCACGAGCTCGCCGATGAGGCAGTTGAGGATTGTGCTCTTGCCTGACCCCGAGCCGCCCATGATGACCAGCGTTTCGCCACGGACCACGTCGAATGTGACGCCGTCGAGCACGGTGTGCTCATCGCCGTCGGCGGACTGGAACCGGACGACCACGTCGCGGGCGGAGAGGACAATATCCTGGTCAACTTCGGGCATGGGGGCCTCGACAAGGCTGTGCGTTGCTGCGCTGTGACTATTCTAAGTCCGCGCCCGCGAATTGGCAGTGCCCGCGACCGGTGGGTCGGGCGTCGCGCCCGACAATCCTGTCCGTCCCGCCGCGGCGAACGAGACGCCCGTCCCCCACCCATGATGCGGAACTGGTGAGCAGATATACTGGGATCGGGGGCGGCGGTCGCTGGTACGCGCCGGTTGGCGAAGCATGGCGGAAGGAGCTCGATGTCGTTGCTTGTGCAGCAGGGCGTGGTCGTGGTGGTTCGGCGGGCGGGTCGGTTCCTGATGATACGACGGTCAGAGCATGTAATCGCGCCCGGAGCATGGTGTTTTGTTGGTGGGGCGATCGAGGGCATGGAGACACAGGAGGAGGCGGTCGTGCGCGAGTTTCGGGAGGAGGTGGGCGGCACCGTGCTACCGGTGCGGCGGATTTGGGAGTACACGCGACCGGACGGGCGACTGCATTTGTACTGGTGGCTGGCGGAAATGGATGGGGATTCGTTGGCGCCAGACGCCGGAGAGGTTGCAGAAGTGAAATGGTGCACGGCGGAGGAGATCGGGAAATTGCCGGGGTTGCTGGAGAGTAATCGGGAGTTTCTCGGCGAGGTCACCGCGGGTCGGATTCGGCTCGACTGAGTGGGGGCTGGGGGCTTCAGCGTGTGCTGACCGTGGCACCGAGGCGGCCGCGGAGGTTGTCGAGCACGTTCATGAAGTTGATGAACGCGTCGTAGGGGGAGTCGTAGGGGTTGAAGTACTTGTGCACGTCGCCGTCGGCGAGGTACTTCGTGCACATGTAGTAAAAGTGGTCGGAGGTCTGGAGGCGGCGCCAGTCGTGCAGCAGGGCCTCGTCGCCGCGCTCCTTGATGGCAGGCTCGAGGCGGTAGAGTTCGTGCAGGGCGTTGGATTGCATGGCGTTACCGAGCCAGGCGGACAGATCGCGCTCCGTGTCGGCCCAGGAGATCATGTGGGGAACGTCGTATTCGCCGCTCGTGTGGTATTCGGCGATGCATTCGCTGGGGGTCTTGAAGTCGTTGTCGGGTAGTTCGAAGACCGCTTCGGGCAGCCCGCGCAGAAAGTCGAAAATGCCGGTGTCGACCCACTGGTGCTCGCCAAAGGTCTCGTAGTCGAGGAAGAGGTTGACGAGATAGCCGTCGCCGTTGATCTGGTGGACCCAGTTGGCGAACTTCTTGGGCGTGAGGGGATACTCTGACCAGTCCTGGCGACCGAAGCGGAAGGCGATGTCATCGGAGAGGCGATAGTTCTTCAGCAGCAGCTTGAGGTCGGGCAGGTCAGGTGGGTGATAGAGATAGGTCGGGCGGCGCTGGCCGAGGAGATGATCGGCACCTTCGCAGAGGACGGCGTGATAGCCGAGATCGCTGGCGGCCTGGGCAAGCTCGTTATTGTAAATGAGCTCCGTGTTGCGGAGGACCTGGGGCGTCTGGTGGAACAGCCGTTCGACCAGCTCGCGGTGGAGTGCGACCTGCTCGTTGAACTCGGTGCGGGAATAAAGGAAGGCGAGTGAGTGGTAATACGTCTCGGCGAGGAACTCGACATGGCCGGTTTCGGCGAGGCGACGGAACGAGTCAAGCGCGTCGGGGGCGAAGCGCTGAAGTTGCTCGATCAGGATGCCGGTGATGCTGAAGGCGACCTTGAAGCGGCCTTCGTAGCGCTCGAGCAGGTCGTGCAGCACCTCATTGGCGGGCAGGTAGCAGCGCGAGGCGACCTTGCGCAGGAGTTCCTGGTTGATGGGGTTGTCGAAGTAGTCGGCGCCGCGATCAAATATGCTGAAACGACGTAAGCGGAAGGGCTGGTGAACCTGAAAGTAGAAACACACAGAGGCCATCGGGCGGCTCAACTCCCTTGGGGACCGACGGCGGCTTCGTAGACTTTGACACAGTTGGCGGCGGCATCCTGCCAACTCAGGCGACGCACTTCGAAACTGCCATGGTCGCGCAGCGTGGCCTGCAGCGGGGGGTGACGCAGGACGGCGATAATCTTGTTCGCCATCTCGTCGACGTCCCAGAAGTCGACCTTCAGGGCGTGACGCAGCACCTCGGCGACGCCGCTCTGCTTGGAGATGAGCACCGGGACGTCGTTGGAGAGTGCCTCGAGCGGGGTGAGACCGAAGGGCTCGGAGACCGACGGCATGACGTAAAGATCGGCCATGCGATACACGCGTTGCACGTCCTTCCCGCGAAGAAACCCGGTGAAGAGCACCTTGTGGCCGATGCCCATTTCAGCGGCCATCTCGATCATGCGGCGGATCATATCGCCGCTGCCGGCCATGACGAAGCGGACATTATCCATGACTTCGAGTACACGCTTCGCGGCAGAAAGAAAGTACTCAGGACCCTTCTGCATCGTGACGCGACCCAGGAAAAGGACGATTTTCTCGTCACGCGTGATCGGGGGGAGCTCGAGAGGCTCGTCGCGGCCGTCGTCGTCAATGGCGTTGTAGACGACTTCAACCTTGCGCGGGTCGACGCCGTAGTGGCGGATGACGATGTTGCGGGTCAGGTGGCTGACGCAGATGGCCTTGGTGGCCGCCTGAAGGCCGGCCCGTTCGATATCGTAGATGCGCTGGTTCACGTGGGTGCCGGAGCGATCGAACTCGGTGGAGTGTACGTGCATCACGAGTGGCTTGCCGGATTGGGCCTGTACGGCGATGCCGGCAAGGTAGGTCATCCAGTCGTGGGCGTGGATGACATCAAATTCCTCACCCTCGGCGACGTAGCAGGCGAGGGCTGCGTAGCGCTCGATCTGGGCGAAGAGGTCGGCGCCATAGTTGTCCGCGGCGGAGCCGAGATGGCTGAGGTCCACATTGGCGTGGCGACGAGCAGCGTCGCTGACCGTGCGTTTGCGCGGACCGCCGGGGGCCATGCGCCCCCCGGGGATATCACGTGACTCTTCGGCGGCAGCGTCGCTATCGGGCCGGGCGTAGGGCTGGAGGGCGGCCGGGACCGCCCGAAACTGCGTGTGCTGGAAAAGCCCCTCTAGTGTCATGGGACGGCCGCTCTGGCCGGCTTGGGCGACAGTGGCCGGAGACAGGATCTGGACATGGCTGCCGGAGGTGTCATCCACGGGGCGGGGGAGAACGAACAACACTTCGACGCCGATCTGATCCATCGCGCGCGTCAGGCCGAAGCAGGCGGTGCCGAGGCCGCCGCTGATGAACGGAGGAAACTCCCAGCCCAGCATAAAGACTCTCATCGTGACCTCGCGCACAGGAAAACACGGGCGCCACCCCGTAAACGGGGAACGCCCGATCATCTACAAAGAGGATAAGCAACTCCGCGTCTTGCACACCGGCCAGACCGCAGCGGCGTGCCCGACACGTCATTAGCCAAACTCACCCGTTCGCCGCACACGTTAGCGATGGCGCAGCAGCCTGTCAATCATTTGGCACCTGGGAACTGCGGATTCGCGGGTCTGAGGGCCTGTCGGCGAGAATTCGGGGGGGATGGGTGGCGTAACTCGAAAAGGCGCGATATGTTATGGTAGTAGCGTGTGCAGGCACGCTGTTCCGGAATCGCCGAATGCACTTTAGCGGTAATGCGAGTGCATCGGGGACTGTATTGCCGCGGCCGGGGTTCCTGGTCTGGTGGGCGAACCCGTTGGTGCTGCGGAATGTGTGCATGACGGCAGGATCGTATTAGGAAAATCGGCGGTGTGCGGCGTACGTCGCGGTCGTCGATGTCAGCAATAGTATCGCACGGAGTTCTGTGTGGCCGACAAGTTACGCGTTCACTCACTGGCCAAAGAGCTTGGCGTCCCCAGCAAAGTTGTCATCGAGAAATGCCGCGCCGAAGGCATCGAGCTGAAGAATCATATGGCGGCGATCTCGGTCGGTCTGGCGGAGTCCATTCGAGAGTGGTTCAGTGCCGGCGAGGACGTGACGTCCGTTGAGGTCTCGGATCGCGTTGATGTTTCGGGGCTCCGAAAGCCAACGCGCGAGCAGCAGGAAGGGGCCGACCAGGCGACCGGCGGCACGGAGACAGCCACCGAAGTGGCGGAAGCCGAGCCGGCAACGGCCGAGCAGCAGACCCAGTTTGCCGGCCCTGAGGAGATAGCCGAGGCTGACGCCGAGGCGCCATCCCCCCCGCCGGTCGAAACTGCGGCGCGCGAAGAACAAGCTCAACCGAGTGCAGCCGAGGTTACGGCCGCAGCGGAAGCGCCTCCCGAAGAGGCGGCAGGCACGGAAGAAGAACCCGCGCCCGCGCCCGAGCCGATTGCGGAGCCCGAACCGGCCACGGAGGCCGCAAGCCCAGCCGTCGAGGAGCCGATGGCGTCCGAGCCCTCGGAGGCGCCCGTCGCCGCAGAAGGGGACGAAAGCGCCGCGACGGAAGAGAAGCCCGAAGAGCTTGAAGAGCCCGAGGAGCCGGACAAGGCGGTTGGACCTGCTGGTCCGCAGGTCGTGCCTGCGCCAGCCGAGCTGAAAGGGCCGCGGGTCGTGCGAATCGAGGAACCCGAGCGCTTGCGGCCGCCGCGCCCGCGTCCGCGCCCGGCGGCGCGCGCACCGAGTGAGCCTGTGCCGGCTCCGACGAGTGCGCCGCCGAAACGCGGCAAGGGTAAAGGGAGAAAGGGCGCGGAAGAGGACCAGTCGCCCAGCCGGACGCGCAGCCCACGACGTCACAGCACGAAAGCGGATGTCGAGCAGCGTGAGCGGGAATGGCGGGATCAGGACCTGCTCGAACGGAAGGAACGTCTGGCCAGCGTCACGGGGCACGGTTTGCGGGATCGTCGGGCGGCGGAGCGTCGTCGCCAGGCGTCCAGCGGCACAAGCGTGACGAGCCAGCGGAAGGAGCCCGTTACCATCACGACCCCCATCACTGCCAAGGACTTCTGCGCTGCCGTGGGCGTGCCGTTTATTGTCGTGTCGAAGAAGCTGATGGAGCACACCGGTCGGTTGTGGACGATCAATCAGACGCTGGATTACGAATTGGCGGAGTTGATCGCGCTCGATGTCGGCGCGCAGGTGCAACTGGCCAAAGAGAAGACGGCATATGAGAAGCTGCAGGAAGAGTTCGCCGAGCGCGAGCGGAAGAACCTGAAGCCGCGGCCGCCCGTAGTGGCCATGCTGGGACATGTGGACCACGGCAAGACGTCGCTGCTGGATGCGATTCGCAAGACGAGCGTGGTCACCGGTGAGGCGGGCGGAATTACGCAGCATATCGGTGCGTATCGCATCAAGCGTGAGGATTGGGACGTGACATTCGTCGATACGCCCGGGCACAAGGCGTTCACCGAGATGCGGGCCCGGGGCGCCGACCTGACGGACGTCGTGGTCCTGGTCATTGCCGCGGACGATGGCGTTATGCCACAGACGGAGGAAGCGATCGCCCACGCCAAGGCGGCGAAAGTGGCGATCGTCGTGGCGTTAAACAAGATCGACCTGCCGGGTGTCGACCTCAACCGTGTGTACGCCCAGTTGGCCGAGCACGAATTGACACCGGCGGAGTGGGGCGGTGAAACCGACGTGATCAAGACCAGTGCGACGTCCGGTGAGGGGATTGATGAGCTGGTCACGCACCTGAGTACGCTGAGCGAACTGCTCGAACTCCAGTCGGATGCCACCGTGCCGGCCCAGGGCATCGTCATCGAGGCCCAGATGCGCGAGGGGCGTGGCGTGGTGGCGCAGGTCCTTGTCAAGGAAGGCAAGCTCAAGCCGGGCAAGACAGTCGTGTGCGGACCAGGATCGGGTCGGATTCGTGCGTTGCGCGACGACCGCGGCAAGCAGATTAAGGAGGCCGGTCCGGGCACGCCGGTAGAGGTGTCGGGCCTGGATGAGCTGCCTGGAGCCGGTGATCGGCTCTATGAGGTGAAGAACCTGTCCGCGGCGAAGAGCATCGCCGAAGAGGTGCGCGAGCAGCGGCGACGGGAAGCGCTCGAAGCGACCGCCAAGCCGAAATCGCTGGCGGATCTGATGCGGGGCGAGGCCGACTCCGAGTTGCCAGAGCTGAATGTCATTCTCCGCGGCGATGTGCAGGGCTCGATCGAAGTGCTCAAGCAATCGCTCAGAGAGATTCCGGATGAGAAGGCGAAGCTGAAGATTCTGCATACCGGCGTGGGGGCCGTGAGCGAGGCCGACGTGCAGCTCGCGAAGGCGTCGGGGGCGTTGATCATCGGATTCCACGTTGTACCGGAAGAACGGGCACGGCAAATGGCCGAACAGCTCGGCGTCGAGATTCGTACGTACCAGGTCATTTATGAACTGCTGGATGACCTGCAAAAGGCGCTCGCCGGACTTCTCGCACCCGTCGAAGAGGAGGAAATCCGCGGAGCGGCCGAAGTCCAGCAGGTCTTCAATGTCTCGCGCATCGGCACCATTGCGGGTTGTCGCGTGACCGACGGCACCGTACATCGGAATCACCGTGTGCGGCTCGTACGCGACGGACGGGTCGTCGTGGAAGGTCGGGGCATCGGTTCGCTCAAGCGCTTCAAGGATGATGCCCGCGAAGTCCGCGCGGGTCTCGAATGTGGTATCAAGATCGAGGGCTTCGACGATGTGAAGCCCGGCGATGTCATTCAGACTTACGAACTGGTTGAAGTCGCTCAGGAGCTGTAGGTCACGGCCCAGGGCCGGACTTCTGCTGAGCGCAGGATAGGATTGAATGGTGGTTGGGGTATTGCGTGTGCGGCTCGGCGTGTTCGAGGCGCGGTCGCTCAAGGACAAGCGCCGGGTGACCAAGAGCATCAAGGACCGGCTGGCGAATCGGCACAATGTGTCTATTGCCGAGGTGGATGATCTGGATCACCGGCAGGCGGCGACGCTCGGGCTGGCCATGGTGGCCAACGAAGCGCGTTTCGTCGAGAGTGCCTTGTCGCGAATCGTCGACGAGATTCGGGCCTTCCCGCATGCCTCACTCCTGGACTATGACATCGAACTCTGGTGAAACCTGCTGACGGCACCGGCCCGGGCCGCGTGTCACCCGGTTCGAACGCCGCATGCCGTACCGCGCAGTAAGAGGATAGGCGTGTCAAGACGCACCGAGAGAATTGGCAGTGTGATTCGATCGGTCATCGCCGAGGCAATCCAGTCGCGGCTGAGTGATCCGCGCATTCTGCCGCTTACATCAATTACGCGTGTGGACGTTACCGAGGACTTGCAGTTGGCGCGGGTCCATGTGAGCGTGTTGGCGCCGCCAGCCCGGCGTACGTTGTGTGTCGAGGCCCTTCAGTCTGCGGCCGGACGTTTGCGGCGGCTGCTGGCGCCGGAACTCCGGTTGCGCAAGTTGCCAACGCTGGAGTTTTACCTGGACGAATCGGTACAGCACGCTTTCACCACCGTCGAGGCCATCGACGCGGCGATGCGCGAGTATCGGGATGCGGACGAAGACACGCGCGATGAGGACGATGATGAGGCGGCGGACACCGCGAATTGGGACGCTGACGATGACCCCGATGTCGCGTCACCCGCCGACGACGCTGCCGAGGAGGATCGCTAGGTCATGAGAGGTGCAACCGAGTGCGCAAAGCGTCTGAAGCTGCTGTTCAGTTCGCTGCGGTCGAAGCTGGGTAAGGTAGCGCACCCGCCGGCGTCCGATCCGATTACGCAGTTGATTCTTGGTGTGCTCTCGCGCGACACGCGCGAGAGCAAGGCTCACGAAGGACTGGATCGGCTGCGGGGGATTGTGGTGGACTACAACGAGCTGCGCGTGATACCGCCCATGGAATTGGCAGACCTGCTCAGCGACTTTCCGGATGCGCGGTTGAAAGGTGAGGATATCTCGCGCGCCTTGAATCGAGTTTTCGCCAAGGAGCACCTCGTTTCGCTGGATGGACTGAAGGAGCTGTCCAAGAAGGACCTGGCGGCCCGCCTGGAGGAGATCGACGGGCTGGACGCGTACACGCGGGCGCGGATTCGCCTGCTGGGCCTCGGGCAGCACGCCATTCCGCTGGATGAGGCCATGTGGGCGTATGCCCGCGCGCAAGAGATCGTCGATCATCGTTGCCCGTTGGATGAGGCCCAGGCGTTCCTGGAGCGGCAGATCGCCCAGGGCGATGCGCTCGAGTTTGTCGCGCTGGTGAAGAAGCAGGCCTGGGAGGAAATGGGAGCGGCTGTCGACGCGGGTGAGGTCGAGCGCATCAGCAGCGTTCCGCCCGACCGCACGACCCGCAACATGTTGCAGATGATCACGACGGGTATCCCCGCGGAAGTGGCGGAGCAAGACGAGGCGTCCCAACTGGCCCCCGCCGTCGCAGGAGCGGAGCCCACCCAGGCAGCGCCGCCACCAAAACCCAAACCAAAGGCCAAAGCAAAAGGCGCCCGCGCCACCGGTGCCAGGAAATCTGCCAGCAAGCCGGAGAAGGCCAAGCGCAAGACCACACCCAAGGCCGCGGCCAAGCGCAAGACCACGCGGAAGAAATCGGGGGCGAAAGCCACGCGAAAGGCCAAGTCACGAAGCAAGCCGAAGGCAAGTGGCAGCAGTCGGAAGACCACCCGCAAGACCTCCAAGAAGAAGACAGCTCAGCGCAAGACCGCGCGCCAGACCGCGCGCAAATCGGCACGCTCATCCCGCAAGGCCAAATCCGCCTGACGGCCGCCGTCGCGCAAAGCCCCGCCTCTCCCGCGTATTCCAGTTCGGGCGCGGGTGGTGGCCCGCGCAGTTCCGGATAAGATGAGCGCGGGCCGACGCTCTGCGCGTGTCAGTCCCGCGGCGGGCCCGGACTTCCGAGGATCCTTGTGGTAAACATCATGACGATATTCAAGACAACGCACGACTGGCGGCGTGACCGTCAGTCATCACCGCCGACCCCTCGCGCGTGGTTCATGTATTGCCTGCTGGGTGTTGTATGGCTGGCTGGCGAACCCGTACGCGCGGCCGACGACGCAGTGCCTGAGCGGGCCCACGTCGCACTGGACGAGATCGACGCAGCCGCCCTGGCCGGACCGGCAACCGCGATCGACCTGACTCAGCACCCCGACCTGGCCGATGACGTCGAGGCGGTGCGCGCCGTCGTGGAGCGCGGCGCGTTCGCCGAGGCAGCGCTGCAGCTGGATGAACTTCTGAACGAGGCCCCCGGACCGTGTTACGAGCTACTCTACCTGCTGGGACGCACCAAACTCGGACTCGGGCGCTACGGGGAGGGACGTGTCGCACTCGAGCAGGCGGCAGTCTGTCGCCCCGAGGCTGCCCAACCGCAGGTGCTGCTGGGACGACTGCATCGTACACAAGGTCGACGCGATCAGGCCATCGCCCATTTTCAGCGCGCGGTCCGCACTCCCATGGCGGCCGATGCCCGCGATGCCGAGATCGCACGCGTGACGACGGCGTGGTTCGAGTTGGGCGAGACGCTCGAAGAAGCCGGATATCGGCGGGCGGCGGCGGAGGCCTTTGCCGGCTTTGATCGCGCCGTGGCGCAGTTGAATGCAGATCAGCAGGCGCGCGATGATCTCGGTGTATTGCTCAAACGCTATCCGCAGGGCCTGATCGATCGCCGGCTGGATTTGCTGACGCAGCTTGGGCGTCGCGACGAGCTGATTTCCACCGCGCGCGAGGCGCTCGAGCGATACCCGGACCGGCCTGGCACGCGACGTTTGTACGCGCGCACCCTCGTCGAAAATGGTGCGGCCGGCGAGGCATTCGCGTTCTGTCGCGCGCATTTGCAAGCACCCGCGGATGAGGCCGCCGAGCGAGATGAAGCCTTGGCGCTGTTACCGCTGGCCGTGCAGGCGGGCATAGCCGCCGGCGAAATCGACGCATGGCTGGACGGACTGGTGTTGCGCGTCCAGCAGGGCGCGCGGTCGCGCACGGCAAGGCTCGTGGCCGATCGCCTCTACGCCCACGAGCGCCCGACGGCCGCGGCGCGGCTCTACGCGGCCTTGGCGGAGCACATGCCGGAGAACGCCGAGGTCCAGTGGTCCCTGGCGCTGACACGGCGGGCCGCTGGCGACAGGGCAGCGGCAGAAGCTGGGCTCGTGGATTTCCTGTCCACCGAAGCCGGGCGCCAGCACGTGCCGCCGATGTTGATGGCGCGGTGGATGGACATGCACGACACACCGCAGGACGCAGATCGAAGGCCGGATGTCGACCACGCTGGGGCAGCCGATGCCCCGCGGCTGACGGTCGCTGGCATGATCGCGGTGGCGGCGGGACAAGTGGACCGCGGCGCGGACTTGCTCACGCAGGCGCTCGACGTCGACGACGACTATTACCTCGCCCGCGTGGCCCTGGGACAAATGCACCTCGCCCGTTATGACTGGCACGCGGCACTGGGACAGGCCGATGAAGTGCTCACGCGCCAACCCGACCATGCGCCGGCGCATTTCATTGCGGCCCGGGCGTACGAGGGCCTGGATCGCGATGCCGACGCGGAGACCGAGTACCAGGCCGCGCTGGAGGCGGATGCCACGCAGCTTTCATATCTGGCAGCGCTGGCGCGTCACTATCGACGTATGGCGGACATGCTGGCCGCCCAGCGCTATTTCCAGCAGGCATGGTACATGGATCGCTCGCGCGGCGACGTTGCGGAGGACCTGGTCGACACATACCTCGAGGGCGGCAAGCTCGAGATCGCCCGCATGACCGAGACCGAGGCGGCTGCCGCACCTGTGCCGGAAGATGCCCTGCGGCGCATCCGGACGCAGGTGCGTTACGCGGCACGGCCGTTCCAGGATGAGCACCTGGCGGCGCTGCAACGTCAATTCTCGGCGTATCCGGATGATGTGCAGACGGGGCTCCGGCTGGCGACGGGGCTGCTGCTGCGGCGCGAGTATGATGAGGCGGACGCGGTGGTTGCGCAAGTCAAAGCGCAGGATCCGAATGCTGAGGGCCTGATGCGCCTGGAGGCCCGCATCGCACTGCGCCGGCTGGAGATGGACAAAGCGCTGCGCTTGCTGGAAGAGCTGGCGGAACGTTACCCGCGCCGCAAGACCGTGCTGGCCCTACTGAGCGACGCGCGCCTGGCGGATTTCCAGATCGAAGCCGCGCGCGACACGATGCAGGCCCTGCTCGAGCTCGATCTGTCGCCGGAGCAGCGCGAAGGTTGGCGCACACGCCTCTTGGGCACGTACCTGGCACTCTCCGAGTTCGAGGACGCGCTCGCACTGACAGAGGATTGGATTGCCGCCGACGGGGATAACCCGGCGTGGGGACGGGCCAAGCTGCGGGCCTTGCTGGCGGCAGGCCGCGCCTACGATGCGGTGGATCTGGCGGTCGCGCGCCTGCGGCCAGCGGCTGAAGCACTCCGGCAATTGCGCGCGGAAGTGCAGTCGCTCGCCGATCGATATCGGGCTGCACCCGAAGGCAGTGAGATCCAGGCCCAGGTGCAGGATCTTCAGCAGCGGCTCGAAGAGGTCTCGGCGGTCGTGTTTCAGCGGCGCACCGAGTTCGTCCAGGTATGCCTGGAGGCGGAAGAGTACGAAGTTGCCGAGCACTACGTGCGCAACTGGCTCCAGACCGAGAATGAGCAACCCGGTGTACGCGACTGGCTGATCGAGGTGCTGATCGCCGCAGGCAAACAGGCCGAAGCGCAACAGGCGCTTCAGGCCTATACGCCGCGCGACGAGTCCGACGTCCTGCAAGTCTATCTGTGGCAGGCGCGCGTCCTGGCACTTGGACAACAGGTCGACCCGGCGGTGAACCAACTCACCGAACTGTTGAACGAGCCCTACATTCAGCGAAATGACAGCGCCCGCGCGCAGCTGCAGCAGCAGCTCGTCGCGCTACTCGTTGAAGCGGAGAATCTCGACGCGGCGCTCGAGTTCGTCGAGGACTGGCTGGCAGACGTGGATGAAGACAAGGAACTTGTGCAGCTCACATTGCTATCCCTCAAGCGTTTCGCCTTGCAGGCGGCCGGTCGTGAAGACGACGTCATGCACGTCACCGCGCAGATGCTGGAAATCAACCCGAACGAAACCGGCCTCTTGAATGACCTGGGCTACACGTGGGCCGATCGCGGAATCCACCTGGAGCAGGCGCTGGATATGATTCGCCAGGCCGTCGCCGATGAGCCGTTGAACGCAGCATTCCTCGACAGTCTCGGCTGGGTGTACTACAAGCAGGGCGACTTCGAGTCAGCCGAGCTACACCTGTCGCGGGCCGTACGCCTGCGGGAGGGACAGGATCCGGTCGTTTACGACCATCTGGGGGACGCACGCTATCGGCTGGGTGATGAACCAGGCGCGCGCGAAGCCTGGTCCCAGGCGCTGGAGTTGATCGAGCAACAGGGCGAGGACACCCCGGGAATGATCCGAACCGACGATCTCGGCGAGGCAATTCAGAGCAAGCTCGAGGCTTGTGAAGACGGCCGGACGCCCAATGTGGCCCCGACAAGTGGCGAACGTCCGGCACATGAGGAGCTGGCGTGACTACCCCGCGGGACATCGCCCAGGAAGTCATTCGCGACGAGGCCGAGGCCCTTCGGCTGCTGGCCGACAACCTGCCGACGGACTTTGATGCCCTGCTCGAAACGCTTGCCGGTGCCCAGCAGCAGGTGATCGTCAGCGGTTTGGGCAAGAGCGGTAACATCGCGCAGAAGATCGCGGCGTCACTGACGAGCACCGGAACGGCCGCGGTGTTCATGCACCCCGTCGAGGCGCTGCATGGTGACCTGGGAATCGTCACCGCCCGCCACTGCCTGATCGCACTCTCGCGCAGCGGCAATACGGAAGAAATGCTGCGGTTCGTCGCACATTTTCGCCGACTCGGTGGTCCGGTTATCGGGGTGACGGCCAGTCCGGCATCGCGGCTGGCCGAGTTTTGTACCCACATCATTCGCCTGCCGGACGTACCCGAGGCCGGCCCGCTGAATCTGGCGCCCACGACCAGTTGCGCGATGATGCTCGCAGCGGGCGATGCGCTGGCCATGGCCCTGTTGCACAAGCGGGGTTTCCAGGAGGCGGACTTCGCTCAGTTTCACCCGGAGGGGACATTGGGGCGGCGACTGCTCCTGCGGGCTGCGGATGTTATGCACGCAAATGATGCGCTGCCGCTGGTCCAGGCCGACGAGGGCTTCAACACCCTCATGATGGAAATGACGCGTAAGCAGCTCGGGCTGGCACTGATCCTCGAGCATGGCGGACGCCTCCTCGGAACATTCACGGATGGTGATCTGCGGCGGGTGCTGGAAAGAGTTGACGACCCGCGCAGCCTCGATGCCCGTAGTGCCTATGCCCGCAGCCGGCGCTCGTCCGGGGCGCCGCCCGTGCCGGTTTCAAGCGTTTCGCCGGGGCATCTGGCGGTTGACTGTCTGCGGATCATGCGGGATGCCCAGATCACCAGCCTCGTAGTGACAGGTGAGGATGGCCAGCCCGTAGGACTCCTGCGTCTGATGGACCTGTTGAATGCAGGCTTGGGCTAACGCACCACAAGACGATTTCTAGGACCTTCACGAACCCCCGCCAGCCGGAACGCCGCGGTAGAGCAGCTTCGATTTTCGATTCGATGGGGCGGTTATCAGAAACTGCCGGGGGTTCCGATGCCGTTTTTGAACGGTTCTGGGCAGTTCGCATCCCCGCCAGACCGGGTCTAATACGCACCGAACGCCAGGAATACCCGTGCCCTCCTAAATACAGCCAATGGCGCTAATCATGCTGACCGATATCGATTGGTGCGTGATGGCGCCCGCCGCCGGCGTCTTCGCGTTCGCATCGCCGCCCATTGAATCGGAGATCGAGCATGTCTGGCGACAACGAGATCACGAAGAGACTGAAGGTCCACGTTTCCGAAGACCGGCTCCAGGCGTGGGTTGAGGTTCTGGGCATGCAGGGGGAGTCGTTCACGCCCCCGACCGCCGACGAAATCGTCGAGGCCCTGGAATGCTCCAACCTGGCGATCACGGACGATGTGCGCAAGCGGGCCGAGGAAGTTGCGGGGCAGGTCGCTGCGGCGGCTGAAGAAGAGAAGAAACCGCAGGAGAACCGGTTCCTGGTCGCCGAAGGCCGCCCGGCGGTGGACGCCGAGGACGGTTACTTCGATTGGGCGCCAGAACTCGCGGAGATCTTCAAAACGCCCGCCGAAGGGGCGCAGGTCGATTACTTCTCGCTGAACGCGATTGTCACAGTAGATGCCGGCACCGTCATCGGCAAGATCGTCGCGCCGGTCGAGGGTACACCGAGCGAAGACGTGTTCGGCGAATCTCGTCCGCCGCGCAAGCCGAAGGGTCTGGTCGTCCGTCCGGCGGCGGGAGTGAAGTTCGCCGAAGAAGGCTCTGCCGATGTGGTGGCGGAGGTTGCCGGCCGCGTGATCGTGGAGCCGGGGAAGGTGAAGGTCTCCGAGATTCTGGACATTCCCGGTGACGTGGATTTCAACTCGGGCAGTGTGGACGCGTGCGTTGACGTGCACGTCAGCGGGACCGTACGGTCGAACTTCAAGGTCCGGACCACCAAATCGCTGAATGTCGACCGGGTCATTGAGGCGGCGCATGTGGACGTTGTCGGAGACATCAACGTGCGCGGCGGCATCTTCGGACAGGAGCAGGCCGGTCGCGTTCGTGCGGGGGGCACGATCACGGCCCAACTGCTCAACGAGGCGGTCGTCGATTCGGACGGTGACATCTTCGTCAACAAGGAAATCCTGAACTGCAACGTGCACACGTCCGGGAAGCTGATCTGTGCGAATGGAACAATTATCGGCGGTCACGTGCAGGCCCGCGAAGGAATGGAGCTCCGCGTGATCGGTAGCGACGCCGGCGTGGCGACGACCATTGGTGTCGGGATCGATGCGTATGTCCTGCGCCGCGTGCGGGATATGCAGCGCGAAGTCAAGGAACTCGAGAAGTCGGCGCAGCAGATTCGGACGGCGGTGCAGCCCCTGGTCGCCAACATGAAGCGCCTGTTACCGGCCCAGCGCGAGAAAGCGACCGAATTGATGTGCAAAGCCGATGAGATCGATATGAAGGTAGAGGATCTGCAGAGCGAATCGCAGCAGATTCTGAAGGAAGCCGCGCCGGAGGGTGAGCCGTACGTCCTCGTCAACGAGGCGGTGCACCCCGGCACGCACCTGATCATCGGTGACCGGCAAACGCAGTTCCAGAAGACGCTGCACGGACCGGTGAAGATCGAGATTCGTAAGGTGGAAGAAGTGACCGAACTGGCCGCCGTCAACCAACGGACGGGTTCGGTCACCGTGCTGCCGAGTGTGGATGTGGACCTCGACGCGCTGCCGGAACCGGAGCCAGCGCAGGAACGGAACAGTCATGGATGCGAACAAGCAACCGTCGACGAGCACCAAGCCTGACCTCGGAAACATCGTTCTCGACGTGCTGGGTGATCTGGCCTTCATGGTCACCGACGACGCACAGCCCGAGCTGGCGGTCGGGACCGTCTGGATGGCGGCCGAGGTGACCTACTTTGGCGAGACCTCCGGTACGCTGCGCTGCTGGTGCACGCGTGATTTTGCCGCACGGCTGGCCGCGAATCTGCTCGGGATCGAAGCGGACGAGGGTGAGGCCCAGATTGGTGCCGAAGATGCCGTGCGCGAGTTCATGAACGTGCTCTGTGGTCAGCTCGTGACGACCTGGCACGGCACAGCGGGCGTGTTCAATCTGTCAATCCCGACGGTGCACGAATGCATCGAGGCGCCGACCGTGGAAGCAGGGTCGGCCGACCAGTCTTGTCAGGTTTCGATCGAAGGCGAGCCGCTGCTGATCACCTATCAACAACAAGCATAGCTGTTGTGGGTGCCGGCGGTTGAGAGGACACGTCCGTGCTCACAGGAACCGAGCGAGATCTTACGCGTGAGGAATACGAGCTCTTCCGCAAACTGATCTACGAAAAGAGCGGTATCAACCTGGGGGATCAGAAGCAGCAACTGGTGCGCGCCCGCCTGGGCAAGCGGCTGCGCAGCGGCAGCTTTGCCTCCTATCGCGCTTACTACGAGTACGTGCGCAACGACCACACCGGCGCGGAGCTCTGTTCGCTGATCGATGCGATCTCGACCAATACCACGCACCTGTTTCGCGAGAAGCAGCATTTCGAATTCCTGACCCGTACACTGCGAGCCGCACTCGAAGACCGCAAATGGCGGGCGGCCAACAGCACCCTGCGGATCTGGAGTGCCGGTTGTTCCGCCGGCGACGAGCCCTACTCCATCGCCATGACGGTCGACGACGCCGTTGGCTCACAGATGGACTGGAAGATCCTCGCGACCGATATCTCGACCAAGGTGCTCGACCTGGCGCGGCAGGGCATCTACGAGAAACACCGTCTCGGTACTGTGCCCAAGCAGTTCCACCAACGCTACTTCGCCGGCATCCCGGGCAAGGAAAGGACGCACGTGCAGGTGCATCCGGCCTTGCGGGCCCAGATCACCTTTGCCCGTTTCAACCTGATGACCGATCGCTTTCCGTTTCGGCATGGATTCAATTGCATCTTCTGCCGCAACGTGATGATCTACTTCGATCGCCCCACCCAGGAACGGCTCGTCGCCAAGTTCTCGCAGCACCTGCGTCCGGGCGGGCATCTGCTGATCGGGCATTCCGAGAGCCTCAACGGCATCAAGCACGGCTTGTCCTACGTCCAGCCCACGGTGTATCAGCGGACGGCGTCATGACCGGCGGCGGCCGCCGACTACAGGTTGACGTCTTCCTCGCGCCCGGCAAGCTGACCGTGCACACGATACCAGTAAACGTGAAGACCATCGTGGGCAGTTGCGTCGCGGTCTGCCTCTACGACCCGGTCGGCCGGCTCGGCGGCGTGAACCACTACCTGCTCGCGCGGCCCGCCCCCGGCGATGAGCCCGACAATCGCTTCGGATCGGTGGCGACGGAACGCCTGATCCACCTTGTGTGTCGTAGCGGCAGCGGCATCGAAAGCCTGCGGGCCAGCGTGATCGGCGGTGGCCGGCCGGTCGATTCATTACGCAGCAGCCTGATTGGCGAACAGAATGCCGCCGTGGCCCTCGCCGTGTTGGCGCAAGCCGGCATTCGCATCGTGAAGCGCGAGTTGGGTGGCGATTATGGCCGCAAGCTGCTGTTCAACACGGGCACCGGTGAGCTGATCGTGCGCCGCGTGGGACGAGAAAGATTGCCGGCGGAGAGTGTGCGGTGAAGAAGGACGGACCAATTCGCGTGCTGGTCATCGACGATGCGTCGGTGTACGCGCGCGTTCTGTCCGGCGAACTCGAACAGCAGGGCGGCATCCACGCGATACATGTCAGCAGCGAGACGCACGCCGTCCGTGATCAACTCTTGCAGTGTCACCCCGAACTGATCGTGCTGGACCTCGGTACGCGGCGTACCGATGCGCTGGTTCTGCTGCGCAAGCTGCGCGAGAATTACCCGGTGCCCGTGATCGTCTGCTCAACCGGCGCGGCGGAATCGGCCGCCCGCGCCGTGCAGGCCTCACAAATGGGAGCGCTGGAGATTATGCGCAAGCCGGACAGCGGACGGCCGACGGCATTACAGCCCTTCGCCCGCGAGCTGGCGCTGAAGATCCGCATGGCGGCGTCGATGGCGCGGCCCGTGCCACCCACGCCCTCCGCGCAGCGCGTCACGTCGTTCAGGGGGGCTGGACTGGTGCCGAGTCGGTACCTGATTGTCGCCGGCGCATCCACGGGTGGAACCAAGGCACTTGCTGTGCTGCTTCAGCACATCCCGGCGGATTTCCCCCCCATCGTCATCGTGCAGCATATGCCGGTCGGTTTTACCCGCTCATTCGCCGAACGCCTCAACAGCGAGTGCGCCATGTCGGTGGGCGAGGCCGAAGATGGTGAATTGCTGCGTCCCGGCCGGGCCGTGATCGCGCGCGGAGACACGCACCTGGTGGTGCGGGGCAACGCCGGGGGTTACCGCGCGCAGTATACCCATCAACAACTCGTCAACCGCCACTGCCCGAGCGTGGACGTGCTGTTCGAGTCGGCGGCCAAGGCGGGTGGGCACCACAGCATCGGGTTGCTCCTGACCGGCATGGGGTCGGATGGGGCCGAGGGGCTGCTGAAGCTGCGCCGGGCCGGGGCACTGACAATCACGCAGGACAAAACGTCATCGGTCGTGTATGGCATGCCGAAGGTCGCCGTCGACCTCGGCGCGTCGATGCACAGTGCACCGCCGCAGGAAATGCCCCTCACCGTGGTGCGGGGCCTGCAACTGCGGGAACAGCACAGCGCCAACTCCGCGGGAAGCCGCTGAGCGGCCTGCGCAGATCCCGGGCGCTCGTCGGCACAAACTTGCCAAGTCGACATCTCCCGCCTCTAATCCCGGCATGGATGTGATCGCAACAACGGGCCTCACCAAGCGCTATGGACGGCACACCGCACTGCAAGCCATGGACTTGCGTGTATCGGCCGGCCGGTTGTTCGGGTTTCTCGGTCCGAACGGTGCCGGCAAGACGACGGCGATTCGGCTGCTGCTGGGGCTGCTGCGGGCCACCGCGGGTGAGGCGCGGGTGCTGGGGCAGGACGTGTGGCAGGCTGGGCCCCGCCTGCGCGCGGACGTGGGCTACTTGCCGGGCGATGTCCGGCTGTACGAGTGGATGACCGGTCGCCGGCTGGTGGGTTTTCTCAATGCGGCCCGGGGCGGACATTGCCGTCGCGAGATTCACCGACTGACCGAGCGTTTCGAACTTGACCTGCGCCGCCGCATTCGCACGTACTCGCGGGGCATGAAGCAGAAGCTCGGGCTCATCGCCGCGATGATGCACCGTCCAAAGCTGCTGATGCTGGATGAGCCGACCACCGGGCTCGATCCGCTGATGCGCGAAGCACTCTATGCGGAACTGCGGGCCGTCGTGGCCGACGGGCGGACGGTGCTGTTTTCGAGTCACACGCTGGCCGAGGTCGATGCCCTTTGCGACGAGGTGGCGATCCTGCGCGCCGGACGACTCGTGGAGCAGGAGCGCATCGACGTGCTTCGTTCCCGCGCGCTGCGACACGTCGACATCCGGCTGCCTGCGGCGGCAAGCCTTCCGGAGCCACTTCCCGCGGGCCTGACGGTGGGCGCGTCGGCAAATGGCCTCGTCCGGGCAACGTGGCAAGGCGAGATTCAACCGCTGGTGCAGTACCTCGCAGCCTGCAACGTGCAGGACGTCACGATCGCACCGCCCGACCTGGAGGATCTTTTCCTCAGTTACTACGGCCAGAATCCGCTGATGGCGAATGGGGGGCTCGCATGAGTCGGGCGGTTTTCGCAAAGACGATGCGCGATGCACTGCTGCTGATCGTGCTGGTCACGCTCGGCATCATTGTGTTCGAGAGCGTCATGGTGCGCATCCTCATGGAGACCGCCAAGGATCTGGAACTGCTCAAGGCGTGGCTCGACCGCCCGCTGATCAAGTCACTGGTACGGCTGGCACTGGGGGCGGATCTGACTGCAGATTTGTCACTGACCTCCCTGGCCACGTTTGGGATGATCCATCCGCTGCTGTTTGCCCTGTCCTGGACACTGCTGCTGACCATGTGCAGCGGTGCCTTGTCAGGTGAGATGGGCCGCGGGACGGCGGATGTGTTGCTAGCGCTGCCGGTCTCGCGCGGCTGTGTCTATGTCAGCACCTCGCTGGCGTGGCTGCTGGCGACCGTGCTGATCAGCACCGTCCCCATCCTCGGCTATCGACTCGGAGAGTGGATCTTCTCACCCGCAGAGACGTTCGATTACGGCCGTTTGATACTCGTTGAGATCAACCTGTTCGCGCTGCATCTCGCGGTGTGCGCATTGGCGATGCTGATGTCAACGCTGAGTGCCCGCCGTGGGATCGCAGTTGGTATCGTGCTCGGCATAGCGCTGGCTTCCGACCTCGTGAGTCTGCTGGTGGCCTTCTGGGAAGCCGCCAGCCCGCTGCGTTTCTTCGGGTTCCTCGAGTACTACGGACCACTTGCGATCGTCCGCACCGGCGAGTTGCCATGGGGCGACATCGCCATACTCGTGGGCTTGGCCGTCATGGCGTGGGTGGCTGGCCTGGTCCATTTCTCACGCCGAGACATCCCCGCAGCGTGAGCGCAGCCCGCGCACTGCTCGCGGCTGGGCGACGATGCCGGCCGCTCAATCGATGTCGATCCGCTCGCGGCGTTCATGCCGTTCGCGAATCTCGTCTTCGGGGGGTGGCTCCTGGCGAGGATGGTGGCCCAGCCAGCCAGACGTGACTGCGTCCGTCCATTCCTTGCCAGTGACATAGCCCTGACCGTCAAAGTAAATGATGGCGGAGTGGTCTTCGTCGAGGTCGTTGTAGATCCACTGTTCACGGAGGTCAGTGGTTGGCTCGCCGATGAGTATTCGGACGTCCGCCCGCGAATCGGTGCCGACGCGGATCATCTCAAACCGCTCACGCGTAAATTTCTGCTCGCAACCCGTCAAAAGCGCCAACGCGGCGAGTGCGAGCGTGCAGATCAGAGTGCGTTGCTTCATTGTGCTTTCTCCACGCAACCAGACCCCGGGACCGCCGCCAGTATAGGCCTTTGGACACACTTTGCCACGCGGACGTTGGGCGACCGTCTCCGAGTCCCCCGCGGCATCGCACCGGCAAGGCCTGCGCATACGGGAGACACGGTAGGTCAGCGGTCGAGGTCGACTGCGGGCGGCGGGCCCGCTGCCTCGGCGAGAGCGCAGGGATTGCGGCTCTCGCCGACGGCACAGGAGCCGGCCGCTCCGCACGGGACTCGGCAGACGGGGTTAAAGGGACTTTTTTAGGACGTTGAGGCGGACGCTGCGGCGCGCATTATCACGCTTGCCGAGATGAACCGCGGCCCATTGTCGCCAGGCGCGCGGGCCGGGCTGTCTGGGGCGCTTCTGAGAACCCGGCCGGGCCCTACCCGCCGTGGGGAAAGCCGGCAAACGGTTTTATCAGCGTCTGCCAGCCAGCCGATGAAAAGGAGCGCGTGCCCTCCCCCGGGGCATGGGCGGCGGCCGGGTGCTTGTTAAAGGACGGCAGACGGCCGGCCGAACGATCCAGCAGCAGGCGGCGTGTGTCCTGCGGAAAGATGTTCGGGGGCAACGAGAAGGCTTTGTCTGACGAATACCAGGTCTGGTCACAGGAGCACAACGAGATGAGAAGGTCCGAGCAGCACACGAGCAAGTGGGGCG
The DNA here is from genome assembly GCA_964468185.1 of uncultured Planctomycetales bacterium. GTDB lineage: Bacteria > Planctomycetota > Phycisphaerae > UBA1845 > Fen-1342 > JANQFV01. The sequence continues at coordinate 58,983 of CAYXTR010000001.1, forward strand.
CGTTGGTGCGTTACCGCCGCGCCACCGCGGTTGCCGTCACGGCACTGGCGGTTGTCGTCTTGGTAGGTTGCAACGGCAACAAGAGCGAGAAGTCCGTGGATGCGCGGACCTCGTGCCTTGGTCAGCCGCATGGCAAGGTTCAGAACACCGAAGGTTACATTTATCAGCAGGCCCGCGAGTATCAGTTGCCCGAGAAGTACCTGAGCGAGGCGCGTGTCGGCATGTCCGAGATCGAGCGCAAGCTGGATGCGGCCCGTGCCGCCGAGATCGAGCGCGATGCGATCCTGCGCGAGCGTACGGCGCATGTCGCTGCACGCCGTCGCGGTGCACTCTCGCAAGAAGAGATCAACTTGGCCGAGGCCGAAGAGCGCAAGACCCAGTACGACGCCCAGCACAGCAACATTGCAGCCGAACTCGCCGCCCGCGAGCGCAATGTGAAGGCCGAGATGGATGCGGCGACCACGATTCGCGCCTCGCTGGCCAAGGAGCAGAAGAGCACGCAGAACGACCTGATCAGCCGGGCCGAGCACAATTACGCCCAGGCCCTGGCCCGCATCGAGCGGCTCCGTGCGCTCCGGGGAGCGACCGAGAAGGACGGCCAGGCCGCGATCGACGAAATGCGTGAGAACGCGCGGGCCACCCGCTCGCGTGCCCAGGCCACCGTCGCGGCCCTGCGCACCGAAGCCAAGACCGTCGGCGAGCAGACCCGCGCCCAGGTGACCGAGCTGCTCAAGCAGATCGAGACCGTGCGCACGCAGTCCGAGGCCAAGTCGGGCCGCTTGTATGTGCAGGCCGCTTCGATCGAGCGCGATGCCCGTGCCCGCACCGACGACATCATCGCCCGCGCCGCGGCGCTGGAGGAGCAGGCCTCGGAGCGCGAGTACGAACTGAAGGTCACCGCTGCCAAGGCGAATCGCCAGCAGGCGCAGGCCCGTTACGACAAGCAGACCTCCGAAGCCCGTCGCATCTACGATCAGGCCCAGGCCGAGATCGAGCGTCTGCATGGTGACGCCGACGTCACCATGGAGAAGGCCGAGTCGGACTTCGGCCAGCAGTTGGGCAATCTCGACGCATGGCTGAAGGAAACCCTGGCTGAGGTCGAGAAAATCCGCGCCAAGGCCGATCGCCTCGAGCGCATTGCCCGCGGTGAGTTCGTGAAGGCCGAGGCGGAAGCCCGCGCGAACGCCATCCGCGAGACCTCGCAGCACAAGGAAGCGCTGGCCGAGGCGCAGATGCAGCAGATCAAGGCCGAGGCCGAGGCCGAAGCCGCCCGCATGCGCGAAGCGATCATGACCGAACTCGCTCACAAGATGGATCAGGGCGATGTGGAGTTCGAGGGCAAGACCGGCCCGCAGCCGCAGCACCGCAATGACCTCCACGACGTGCCCGATGGCCCGGAAGTTGCCGAGGTCACCCCGCGCATCGAGCCGGAACGTGTCGCCGCCTTCCGCACCACCCTGGCCAAGGTCATGCGCGAGCGTGCCCGTGCCGACGCGCATCAGGAAGCCCTGACCGCCACCTACAACGAGCAGAAGAGCAAGCTCGAAGCCGTCCGTTCGCAGCATCTGGCGATCGCCGCCGAGCAGCATGCCACCGCCGACGCCCTCGAGAAGAAGGCTGAAGCCGAGTACGCCGAGAAGCTGGCGGACTACGAGGCGCAGCTCGCCGTCGCCAAGTCGAACTACAACCGCGCGATCACCGAAGCGGCCGCCTTCCGCAAGGAAGCCCTCGCTGAGGCGACCGACCTGCGTGCCAAGGCCAAGGCCATCACGGACATGGGCATCGCCCAGGCCGAGGCCCTCCGCAAGGAGTCCGAGGTCGTTGCCCAGAATGCCGAGGCCGAAGTCCAGGCGCTGACCGCGACCGTCCAGGCCACGCAGGAGCGCGGCGACGCCGCGGTAAGCCGGCTGGCAGCCGAGGCTTCGAGCATCGAGCAGAGCCAGGCGGCGCTGGCGGCCCAGATCGACACCGAGATCAAGACCGCCCAGCAGCAGCTCAATGCCGAGCTCGAAAAGCTCGATCGCCAGATCGACACCTCCGAGATCGTCGCCAAGGCCGACTACGAAGAGAACCTCGTCGTCGCTGAGGTGCATGGTCGCAAGAGTGCCGTCGAACTGGCCCGCATCCAGGCCCAGGACGAGCTCCAGGCCGCCCTCGCGATGGCCGAGCTCGAACGCTCGCGTGACGAACTGTACGTCGATCAGGTGCTCGCGGATGCCGAGCTCCAGCGCATGAAGGCGATCGCCCGTGCCGAGCGCGAGCAGCAGGAAGCCCTGTGCGACGCCGAACACGTCTCGATCCGCTCGCAGGCGGACGTGACGGCGGCGGCGGCCGAGGCCCAGCGGCGCATTGCGTCGTCCGAAGAGAAGGCCGTCGTGAAGCTGTTCGAGGCGCGTCTGGCACAGGTCGACTCGGAGCGCGTCATCGCTCGCACCGAGGCCTTCCTGGATGACTCCCACCGTCTGTGCAACATCGAGAATGCCCTGGCCCAGGCCAAGGCGGCCCGCGAAATTACGCACGACCGCCTGACCGACCTGGCCAAGAAGCAGCGCAACCTCCAGCAGGCTGCGATGCAGGATTGGGATTCGCGGCTGGCGAAGGCCCGTCAGCGCACGCGGACTAACAACCAGGACAACCAGATCCGTCCGGTCAGCGATGTCAACCAGAACAATCGCTAACACCCCCTGACGGAGTCCGATACCTGGCATTCGTCCAGTAGCAGGGCGCAGCCGCAAGTTCGACCGTCCCGTCGTCGCTGAACCGTGGCGACGGGACGGTTTCTTTTTGCACACCAGATCCGCTTACGAATCGAGCCCCCGACACGTAGCAGCAGGATCAGATCGTCTTACCGGCGTTTACGGGCCTTACGGCCCTTCTTCTCGTTGCCCGGGGAATAGCCGGGCGAGACATAGTCCGTCTTCTGCATCCGACGGCGGGCGCGCACGTTGTACGTACACATCTTGCACTCGACGGTGCCCCACTCCATGTGCTCGCCACAACTGGGGCAGGGACGGGGATGATCCTCGACGGCATTGCTCTTGCGCTCCAGCTTGGCAAGCTCACTGAACACGTCTGCCATTCTGCGCGCCGACGCGCCCTCGCCCGCCGCCGCGGCGGCCGGCTTGGCGGCCGGCTTCTCACGTGGTGCCTTGCCGGCGCGCGCCCGCGCCTCTGCCAGGAGCTTGTCATAGCACGGCTGGCAGAAATAACGACCCTTGCGATCACGTGTGCGTTGCACCCTCGCGGTGTCCTTGCCACACACAGCGCAGTTCTGGTTTTCGGTCTGCTCCGCGGGCATCTACGAATCTCCCGTCAGCCCCTCGCCGACACAATCTCCTCGCTCGGGTTGGCGAGTCGCACTTCGGATCGTAGACTGCGGGCCACGAGCTTGCAAGCAACGGCCTCACGCCGGCAGGAGGTTCGCGATTCCATCGTTCAGTAGCTCCGGTGTGATTCTCCTGGGCGCAAGCCTGATGGTGATGGCGGGTTGTGGGCTCGACCTGTTCGACTCATCCGTCGACACTTCCCTGGACTTCGCGTTCAACCTGCCACAACCGCCGACCGCCGCGGAGACCGCGGGCGAACCAGTCTTCATGCGTGAAGTAATCGTCGCTAACGAGATTCCGGAGGGCGGTGTTCACGGGCCGTCGATCGCGGCCCTCCCGGATGGGACGCTCATGGCGGCGTGGTACGCGTATGATGGCCCCTCAGAGTTGACCGGAGCCCGCATCATGCGGACCACGCGACCGGTCGGATTTGACACCTGGCCCTCGCCGACCGTGCACGTCGACACGACTTGGGCCGACGCCAACCCAGTGCTGTTTCAGGCACATGACGCAATCTGGCTGCTGCACTCCGTGGTCGTCGGTTCGGGCTGGGCGCTGTCACACATTGAAATCCAGCAATCGTGCGATGCTGGCGTGACGTGGTCGTCGCCAGCGACAATCTCCTCACCACGCATCGCCGTCTGCAAATACCAGCCGGTACGCCTGGCAGATGGCTCGTACCTCCTGCCCGCCTACGACGACCTCCTGCGACGTGCGCTATTCTACGCCTCGGCCGATGGCGTCACCTGGCAGTTGCGATCCCGACTCTGGACCGGCCTGCGCGAGCAGACGACCCAACCGGCCATTGCCTGTACCAGCAGTGGTCGCGTCTTGGCCGTCATGCGCAACAACGGGGGGGCTTCACTCTGGGTAACCGCATCCGACGACGGCGGCCGCACCTGGGCTTCCCCACGCGACAGCGGCTTTCCCAACCCCGGCAGCCCGAGCGTGATCAAGCAGCTCGCAAGTGGCAACCTCCTGCTCGTGTTCAATAACAGCCCGCTGCTGCGACGACCGCTCTCCGTGGCACTTTCGGCAGATGACGGCGTCACTTGGCTTCCCCCGAAGGCCGTCGCCGACGGTCCGGGCGAATACGCCTACCCGGCCGTCACCCAGACGCCCGACGGGCTCCTGCACATCGCGTATTCGCACTCACGCGAACAAATTGATCACATCACTCTCAATGAAGCCTGGATTTTGTCGGCTGATGCGGCTCCGCTGCTGCCGGACATTCGCACGCAAGACTCCGAGCGTTTCTAGCGCCGCCGGCCAAAAGCCGAAGCTGATTTGACACACGCTTGAAGCGCGGCAATAATGTAAGTATAAACTTACTTAATAGCGGAACCCAATGGCCCGACCCAGTCAGACAACCGAAAAACGCCGCCAGTTGCTGCCCATCGTCGCCCGCACGTTCGCTGAGCTCGGGTATCGCCGAACGACCACGGCGGAGCTGGCCCGGCGATGCGGCGTGCAGGAGAACATCCTCTATCGCCTGTGGCCCGATAAGAAAGCCATGTTCATCGCCTCGATCGGCTGGGTTTACGATCAGTCCATCGCGATCTGGGGACGTTTGGTCGCCAACGGCGGCGACGGTCAAACATCCGCAGAGCGTCTGTTGGGCTACGAAGCCGATCACCATGGCGAGTTCGGCCACTACCGCATCGTATTCGCCGGCCTGAGCGAGACGGACGATCCCGATATCCGCCAGGCTCTGGCGGATATGTATCGCCGTTTCCAGCAATTCGCCGAGACGCACATCGCCACGCATCGCGGCAATGGCAATAGCGGGCAACCCGTTGCGGAACTGGCAGCGTGGGGCATTATCGGACTTGGAACCGTCGCGAGCATCGCCCGTGAGCTCGAACTGGTGACGAACCAGGAGCGACGAGACCTGTTCGAAAGCGTAGGAACACTCTTGCTCGAAGGATGTGAACGCCCGTGATCGCAACTACGACCATGGCTCAGGCTTGATCAAATAGTGAGTATGTGCATACAAAACTACCCGACGAAGGGAGACGCGACATGAAACGGCAAAGCACTACCCGACTGGCGACCTACCTTACCGCCATCGCCGCAACCGCCCTGATGGGATGTCAGGTGCCGGGGGCACACGCGAAGCCACCGGCGGTCGTGCCGCCGGAGAAGATCGATTCCGTGACGGTGTACCCGATATGGATGGGCGATCGACTCTACGACAACGTGGGCGATGCCCTTGGCCTCGTACTTGAGAAACAGGGCGTGCCGAACGTTTGGCCCACGGACCACGAGTTCACGCCCGCGCTGGAAGTGGAGTGGGAACAGGCGGCCAAGGCGTTCGGGCAGAAGGTCCGCAAGGACGGTATCAAGAGCGAGCACGCCTTGCTCGCGGCATACGTCGGTAGCCGCGCCGAGGGCGTAAAGGAAATCCGCATCGCAGTCGTGGATGAGAAAGGTCAGGTCGTACTGCGCGATGTGCAGACGCGCGACGACCCCGCATTCAAACGCACTCGCCCCGGCGACCCCATGGCCTGTTGCTTCTTCGTCGCTGAGCGTCTGAAACCTTATCTGGACACCAGCGCGCACCACGGCGAGCAGGGACGCATGATGCGCGTTTGGGCCGAGCGCTCCGGCTTGCCCGCGCGAGAAGAGCGCGCGGCCATCGAGCAGCGGGAGGAGAAGTTCGAAGACAACGCGCCAAATTGCCAGGTTGTGATCTACCCGCCACGGATCGGCGACGAAGTCGATCGTCAACGTGCCGAACACCTCGTTGCGGAGATTAACAAGCGCGGATGGTTCAATGCCCAAATCGCGAAGGAGGCACCCGTTCTGAAAGTGGCGGGCAATTCCAACGAACAGCGCGTCTTATGGGACCTCGCCAAGCGCTTTCAGGACTATGTCAAGGAGCACCCGCCAGCCGCGGATTACGCCCTCTATGCAGATTATCTGATGGCGGGCGAAAAGGTCGGCGCCGTGCACTTCGTCATTTGCGATCGATCAGGAGCCTGGGTTGTGGTCGATTTCCAGAACAGTCATCACGCCGACTTCCAGGCCGTGAAGCCGCAGTCGCGTGCCGACTGTGACGAGTTGCTGCTGCGCATGCTCAAAGACTGCGTGCAATAGCAGCCGAGCAGGTCGAGAGCGCCGGAGCAGGAGTACAAGTGATGGCAGGTGCGATTCCGCTTGCAGCCACGTCGCAGCGTCTGCGACTGAAGCGCTGGTTTCTGCTCACGCTCGTAATCTCGCTGAGCGTCTGCGCGTTCGTGGCCGTGCTGGTACTTCTGCTCGGCGAATTCAACGACACGACCGTTCGAATTCTGTTAACGGTCATGGCGCTCGCACTGCATAGCGGCGTCGCCCTTGCCTGTGCGGCGTTCCTCGAAGCCCGGCTGTGGCCACAGTACAGCGGATTCGGGCTCGTGCTCTTTGCGGCCAACTTCGCGCTGCTAGTGACATGCATCTGGTGGCCCGGCGGGCTGGATACGCCCGCCGCGCGCGCCATCGCCACAACCGGCGTCCTGCTCGGGTACTACATCATTGGGATCCCCGCCGCCGATCTACGGGAACGCCAGCAGTGGCCAGCGAGCGGCCGCGTTGGATTATATGCGGTGGGAATCGCCGCGGGGCTCCTGCTGGCCTGCGTCTGGGGAGATGCCGGGTTCGATCTGAAATTCGCGAAGATCACGGGCATCGCAGCAGTCATCGCCGGCACGCTGGCACATACCTGTCTGCTGCTGCGTATTCCTGGCGGCCTGACACTCGCATGGGTGTTTCGCCTCGCACTCGCGAGCGCCTGGGCCGTGGCCGCGTTTGCGGTGGTGGCAATCATCTGGGAGCCGCGCGCGGAGGCGTTCTATCGCGTCTTCGGGGCGTGTGGCGTTATCGATGCGTGCGCCACGCTTGCGCTGCTGATCCTCGCAAAGATCCGGCAGGTTGCTCGCACGCAGGAACTTGTGACGGCCCCGCCCCGCCTGGAGTTGCGGTGTCCGCGTTGTCGGGCCGAGCAGCAACTCGAAGCCGGGAATACCGCCTGCACATCCTGCGGGCTGAAAATCCGCATCCGGATCGAGGAGCCGCGGTGTGCCAAGTGTGATTATCGGTTGTGGAACCTGCCGGAGCGGCGCTGCCCGGAGTGTGGGACGGAGTTCTGAGACATTGCGTGATCATGGTCTGCCGGGCGCGCGGAGGCTATTTCTCCAGCCCACCCTCGACCGTCCAGGAGTCGGCCCCCCGACGTTCTCAAATCACCCCTACTCTTGCGGTTGCAACGCGCCGGCCGGGGCTGGATCGCCTGCCGCCCGCGGCCGGCCCAACCAGCGATCAAAGACGGCGTCAAGGCACAACCAGCGGCTGCGCGAAAAGAGCACGATGACAGCTCCGATGAGCAGCAACGTGTTCTCGACCATCTTCGAGCAGATGTACACCTCGCCGGTACCGCAACCGCAATCGAAGCGCACGTCACAGAACGACGCGAAGTCGGCTCCCGGAGCTGTATAGAGCCCCCACGCCCGGATCAGCAGAATCGGTGCAAAAAACAGCAGCATGCCGGTAATGAGCACCGCCGCACCCTTGCGGAGCACGCCGAGCAGCAGCCCCAGCGCACAGAGCATTTCCAGCCAGGGGACGACGACTGCAATGACATTGATGAGGTAGGGCGGATGCTCGGGGAACATCTCGTACAGACGTAGCTGCTTCAGAAACTCGAATGGATCGAGCAGCTTCATTATTGCGAGGTAGGCGAACATCGCGCCCACGAAGAGGCGGGCCGCCAGGACCAGCGTCGGACCGCCATACCGCCGCCACCAGCTTGGTTGGGAACTTGCACGCACGCTTACGGCTCCGCACCCTCAGTGACCGGCATGTCGCTCTCGCGCCACGCCTCCCATCCACCGGTGAAAATATACAGATTCTGCGGCGGGATTCCGCTCTCGTACAGCAGGTTGCCGACGAGCTTGCTGTCTTCGCAATCGCCGCCGGTGCAATAGATGATCACTTTCTCGGCCGCGTAAGCGTAGTTGAGTACGTGGGGCAGATAGTAATCGTAGCGGTAGAAGTCGAGTTGGAGCGCACCCGGAATGTGGCCCTGCTCGTAGGAATAGTCGTTGCGGGCATCGACGAAGATGATGAGGCCCATGTCACGGTTCTCAGACTCGAAGAGTTCGACGGCCTCGTCAAAGCTGACTTCACCGAACGGGTGGTCCCGCTCAGCCGACGCGCCATCCTCCACATTATCAGCAGCCGGCTGAGGCTCGTCAGCATTGTCCGGCCGAATCTGCTTCGACGCGGCCGTGCCTTCGACGGCCGGCTCGGAAGCCTCAGCGCCTTGCGGCGTAGATTGTCTCGCGTCCTCACCGGCGTCCTCGGCCTCCGTGTCGACATCCCGCGCCGCGGACCGACCATTGGCCGGCTTGGCCGACTCCCCGTTGCGCGGAAGATTCGTGGGTATCCGCGGCTTGTAATCACGCGTCAGCTTCACGCTGTCGCGACCGCGCACGGCGTTGATGCTCAGTCCAACGACGAAAGCGAGCACGAGCAGCAGGGCTCCTTGTGCGATAGTCGAACGTATCTGACTCATCGTTTGCTGTTTCCTTCTATCTACAGAGCGATGCGCAATCGTAGCTGATCATATGCGCTGCCGCCGAAACTACTGATCTTACGTCCCGACGGCCGTTGCCGAAAGCCTGCACCGCGAATCCACACCGCGCAGTGCCGCTCGCGCAGACGCGTCGGCGACCTGACGCTTGTGTACTTATCGGCCGGTTTGTCTTCTCGCCTCTCCGACACCCGACCAGCGAATCAAACATGTCACCCCTTGGACGTGCCCGAGCCCGCTTGCGTTCCCGACACGCCGAACGAGGACGCTATTCCAACGTCTTGAGCTGCTCATCGTCGAACGGGCGCAGCTCATCGCCACTTCGAATCCGGTCAATCAGGTCCGGATTGGCGATGAAGGGCCGGCCGATCGCGATGAGATCAAAATCCCCATTCGCAATGCCACGGGCCGCTGTTGCAGGCGTGTAACTGCCACACGCCACCAGATGCCCACCATAATGTCGGCGCAGAAACGCCGTCGCGGTACCCCCGAGATAGTCAAAGTGCGTCGCGTCATCAAATATGCCCGTATGCACATAGGCCAGGCTCCGCGCACTGAGTTCGCGAAGCAGGTGCACGAAGACGCCGGGATCGTCCGGCGACGGGTCCATGTAGTGATATGCCCCTGGTGATAACCGAATACCAACACGATGGGCCGACGCAAACCCCTCAACGACGGCCGACACGACCTCCACCGCGAAGCGAACGTTGCGCTCTACCGAGCCGCCGTACTTGTCGTCCCGGCGATTCGTGTGGAAATGCAGAAACTGATCGATGAGGTATCCGTTGGCGCCGTGGATCTCGACACCGTCAAAGCCCGCCGCCTTGGCGTTTGCGGCCGCTTGTCCGTAATCGCGAATCACCTGGCCGATCTCGCGGAGTTCGAGCGCGCGCGGCGTACCGTATTCGAGTTCAGGGTTACGCTTGACGCGGCCCGTCAGCGCAACCGCTGACGGGGCCACGGGTGGCTGACCGTCCAGATAATGCGGATGCGAAACCCGCCCGACGTGCCAGAGCTGGCAGAAGATGCGCCCGCCGGCGGCATGGACCAGATCCGTAACCATGCGCCAGCCGGAAATCTGCTCGTCCGTGTAGATGCCCGGCGTGTTCGGATACCCCTGACCATCCGGGCGGATGATAGTCGCCTCAGTGATAATCAGGCCGCAATTGGCACGCCGGGCGTAGTAGGCCGCCATCTCCTGCGTAGGCACCAGCCCGTCGGTCGCCATGCAACGTGTCATTGGTGCCATCACGACACGGTTGGACAGCGTCAGTTCGTCGCCGAGGCGGGCGGCCTCGAGCAGGACACGGGCAACGCCCACGGAGTCGGCTGGTGGCATACGGTTATCTCCTGGGCTACTCTCGATCAGCCTGATGAACGCAGGGCACCCGTCGCTCAGTTGCGCGCGACCTCCTTCTTGTTGAGCAGGCCGACGGTCTTCTTCGGGTTGATGAGCAGCATGCTCTTCTCGTCGCCGACTTCATCCGCGCCCTTCTTGATCAGCTTGATGAGTTGCGTCGGGGTCAGGGACGGATCGAGCGCCAGCAGTTTGGCAGCGAGGTTGGCGACATTGGGCGACGACATCGACGTGCCCGAGAACTTCATCCGCTGCCCACCCGGAATGTAGCTATCCACTTCAAATCCGTTGGCATACACCTCCACCGTCCGGCCGAAGCTGGTGAAGTCGGTCGGATCACCGGCCTGGTCGACGGCGCCCACGACCAGCAGGTTCGGCAGATCGAAACCCGAGGGAATCATCTCATCAAACTCGACGTCATTGTCGGCATTGCCGGCCGACGTGACGAAGAGGATCTTCGGCGCCGACTTGAGGGCGGCATACAGCGCATCACGCTGAATCTTGAAGATCTTCCGCGCCATCTCGGCCCGTTCCTCGGCAGTCTCACCCACGCCATTGGCTTCGAGTGCGTTTTCAATCTCCTCACGATTCCCACCCCAGCTCATATTCACCACGCGGACATCGTTTTGCTTGAAGTACTCGACCGTGGCGCGGGTCGCGACCGCTTCGAGCAACGCCCGTTCCATGGTCGGACACTTCGGAATCATGCGGTAATCAAAAGTCAGCCGCGCCGGCAGAATGCGCACGCACGGGTTACCGCGGGCGGCGATACCAGCCACGTGCGTGCCGTGCGAGTAATTGCCGAACAGACTGAGATCCTCCACGAACGGCTTGACCTGCTCCGGCTTTAGGCCGGCGATGTACTTCTTCGCTTCACTCGCTTCCGGGCTGTCGATCGCCGCCTGGAGATCCATGAACCCCTTGATGTACTTCGTCATCTGCTCGAGCTCGTGATTCATGTCATCGAGCGGATGGAGCAAGTGCGGTGTGCGCTGACTGTCGAGGTCAAACGCAATGCCGTGCATGTCATCTACGAAACCGTTGCCATCGTTGTCCTTGCCATCCGGCCGCTCGTTCTCGTTGACGAAAAGCTGGTTCGTCTTCTTGAAGATGTCGACGTCAAGACCGGAATCCCAGATCGCAACGGTGACCGGCTTGCAGTTGTCGGGTTCCAGCGCAACCTCGCGCTCTTCCCAGATATCCGCTTTCGCCACACGATGCTGCGCGATCATGTCGCTGTAAACGCTGATCATCTCCTCACGCAGCGGCAGCGTGTACTTCATGGCGTAGTACATGCCGACCAGCGACTGCGCGATGTCGTCACTGACCTTGCCTTCCAGATTCTCGACAATCGGATCCACCCGGCTCTGCACCATGCCCATCAGCAGGTTCTTGCTGCGAATCTCGGCACTGCCACGCCGGGCCTCAATCTCATCACCCACCACCTTCCAGGGCAACTGCTCCAGACGCTTGCGCAGCGTCTCCTTGACCGCCGCCCGATACGCCGCGCCACGGGTCTTACCCGTTGAACGTTGCGCGGCGATGATCGCCTCGGTGAGCTGTCCGGTCATCAGGCGGGCCGCTTCCTTCTCCTCGAGCTTGCGGAGCTTGCCGACGTACTCGAGCGCCGCGTCATAATCCTCATGCAGCATCGCGACACTCAGAAGCACGCCGTACATGCGCTTCAGCGTTGTGGCGTCCTGTATGTCGTATTCTGCCAGCGTTTGCCTGACGTTATCGCGCACCTCATTGGCAAGGTCCATCATCTGCTGGTCCGCTTCGAGCATCTTCGACGGCGCACCTGGAAGCTCGTACGTATGCCGCGGCAGGTCATCGAGGCTCTTGACGGGTTTCTTGTCCTGCGCGTCAGCCGCAAGGGTGGCAACCAGCAACGCCGCGATCAGGCAGATCGCTGGCGAACGGTAGTTCATCAACATCGATCGAATCCTCCATATAAATATGGTTATGACGAGCCGCTCGGACCGCCTGCCCAAAAGCGGTCACGCCCATGCTAAGGCCGTTGACGATGAATGAGCAACCGGTCCGCCATCGCCCTGTGACAACTTCCTACGAGCTGATCTTATCCCAGCAATACGCGGTCACCTCCGTCGCGTGGTACCCAAGTCGGCACGAGACCATCGTCACCCCCGGCATGAGCACCAGAATCACCAGAATCGCCCACTTGCGCCGCAGGCGGATCCACAGGCAGATCGTCAGGACAATCATCCACCAGTAGTACGCCACCGCACGGAAGGCACCCCACAGGGCCTCCAGCGAAAAATCGGCCAGCGACTGCCACCAACTCGTATCGAACGGCCATGCGAAATTGGCCTCGGTATAGCTATGAAACACCGGCGGGCCGGCAACCACATCAAGTGTGACGAACGCAGTCGTGTAGTACGAGAGTTTTCGCCACTGCGCCCACTGTCGAACCCAGCGATGCGCTCGGAAATCGGCGAGCAAGAAGAGCAGCGATTGCAGTTCGTTGTGAATCAGCACGCCGTAAACCCACGCCAACACCCATCCTTCTGCCAAGCGGTCGAAGCCGAGCAGGCTGTTGATCGTGATGCCGACGGCCATGCAGACGATAGCGAAGGCCATCGACACCCACGTAGGACTGCGCTCGGAAAGCCGCTCCGCAAAATGCCGGGGGCGAAAGAGGATCAGCAGCCAGGTCTCCCCAAAACCCCGCCACCGCTGCCAGCCTACGTGGTATTCGCTCGGCAAACGGCCACGTTGGGTCGCCGTAGTGACGAAGTCCCAATCGATAGCCGTGCCGCACTCCGGACAGCGGGCCGAATCGAGGCCGACGAGAATGTAGTCACAATGAGGACACCGCGGATGCACCGCCGAATCCGCATCCCCCGGCATCCCGAGTGTACCGACTGTCGATTCGTGATCATTCACGGGCCCCACCTTTCTATGCGTCTCCGTGTCCGGCGTGACGCACCGTCACGCAAGTGGAAAAGCCGCAGGTCGATGATTTTGCGTAACTTAACCGTTTTGCGGATGGATGCATCCTGTTAGAATGAGAATCGTTGTACAAGGTCAGCCGTTCCAGCGGCATGCGCGCCGGCTTCAGGGGAATGCTCCGGCGACGCGTTGCCAAATGGCGGCAAGAAATGCGGCAGACGACAGCGCTAGCCGAGGTGGCTTCCCCAGCGGGACGGATGTGCACGACCCGCGCACCTGCCCGCCGATCATACGTCTGCCAGGCTGTTTTCTTCGGGCGGGCCCGCACCACAGTGCCGGGTCAGCCGCGGGAGGATTGATTCAATGCGGTATTGCGTGTCGTTGATGGCCGTCTGTGGTCTCCTGGTCTCTGCTGCGCTCGCCCAGTCTCTCACGGAACGGAACACAACACGTGCGCGCGACCTGGCGCGTGCGCAGGGGTGGGATGTGCGCAAAGTCGATGCGCGCGGCAACGTGTTCGAACTGCGTGCGATTGTCAGGGGCGTGCCCTACTACGTAACGACCTATAACGTCGACGCCGCCGATTCCCTCAGTGCCGATGAATTGCAGCCCGGCGGCTCGAGCGGGCTGGATCTCACCGGCGACGGTGTCATGGTCGGCGTGTGGGATGGCGGCGCCGTATATACCACCCACCCCGAGTTCGAAGGACGCGTCACTCAGACCGATAATCCCGAATCCCCCTCAGACCATGCCACCCACGTGTCCGGAACGATTGCCGCCACCGGTATTTGGGAGGCGCAGTGGGGCGGGGGGAGTCCTCCGGACGGGCAATCGCAGGGCATGGCCTATCACGCCACAATTCGGTCATTCGACTGGTTCGATGACGTAGGTGACGAAATGCCCGCCCAGGCCGCGGCTGGCATGCGCGCCTCCAATCACTCGTATGGCCTCGCAGGTGGCTGGGAAGTCTTCTATGACGAGAATTGGAACCAAGTCTGGTACTGGTTCGGCGATATTACCGTCAGCCAGTCCGAGGACTACATGTTCGGCCGTTACGACGAGGAGTCGCAGCTATGGGATGAAGTGGCCGTTGCACACCCGCGCTACTTGTTTGTCAAATCGGCTGGCAACGATCGGACCGACATTGGCCCATCGCCCGGTCAATCGCACTGGTATTGGAATCCGAGTGCCGGCGAATGGCAGCAGAGTCTGCAGGCGCGCGACCCCGACGGGCCGTGGGATTGCATCTCGGATGGCGGCATCGCCAAGAACGGCCTGACCATCGCCGCGACGCGCGACGTCGTGGGCGGCTATACGTCCCCGGCCAGCGTGGATATCACCTCCTTCTCCTCCTACGGACCGTGCGATGACGGTCGTATCAAGCCGGATGTCGCCGGCAACGGCTACCAGTTGTTCTCCCCGACCGCCGTCGAGGGCGGGTACATGTACTGGGGCACGTCGTCCGGCACCTCCATGTCCGCGCCCAATGTTACCGGCACGCTCGCGCTGTTGATTCAGCATTGGCGCCAGACGCACGCCGGCGAGGAGGATATGCTCTCCTCGACACTGAAGGGCCTCGTGATTCATACCGCGGACGAGTGTGGTAACTACCCAGGACCGGATTACCGCTTCGGCTGGGGACTGGTCAACGCCGTGACTGCCGCCAACCAGATCGACTTCGACCTCGATCAACCCGACGCAATCTCCGAATGGGAGCTGAACGCCGACACGCCGACGATCACCCTCGAGATCCCCTCCACAGGTTTGCAGGACGAGCTGCGCGCCACCATCTGCTGGATCGACCCGGCCGGTACCCCGCCGCCCGCGGTGCTGAACGACCCCGCGCCGATGCTCGTCAACGACCTGGACCTGCGGCTCGAGTCCCCGAGCGGCCAGGTGCACATGCCGTGGATCCTCGCTCCGGCAGATCCGGGTGATCCCGCCACACGCGGCGACAACACACGTGACAACGTCGAGCAAATCGTCATTGCTAGCCCTGAACCCGGGATCTACCTCCTCACCATCTCGCACAAGGGTGAGTTGGAAGGCGCCAGCCAGACGGTCTCGCTGCTCGTCAGCGGCATGGTCTCTTCCGACTGCAACGGCAACGGTGTGCCCGACTCACAGGATATCGCCGACGGTACGAGCGAAGACTGCAACATCGACGGCATCCCGGATGAGTGCGAAGTCGATCTCAGCCCACACATTGAGACCCAGCCCGAAGGCACGACCGCGTGCGAAGGCGCCGTAGTCACTCTCGAGGTGGAGGTTTCCGGTGCGCCGCCGTTCGACTACCAGTGGCGCCGCGATGGCGAGCCCATCGACGGCGCAACGAGCCGCACGCTCGACGTGGAAGTCGAGGAGTTGGGTGACTGGGAGTATGACGTGCTTGTGACCAACCTCTGTGGCGCGGTCACTAGCGAGCCGGCGCAGATCACAGGCGAAGGCGTGCGTATCACGGCGCAGCCGGAGGATCTCACGCTCACCGCCGGCGAGGCCGGCGAATTCAGCGTCAGCGTTACCGGCCCCGAGCCAATCACCTACCAGTGGCGCCGCAACGGCGAGCCCATCGCCAATGCCACGTTCGCGGTCTACACCGTTTCCTCGGCGGACTTGATGCAGGTGGGCACTTACGATGTCGTGATTACCACCCCCTGTGGCGACCTCACCAGCGCGGTCGCCGAACTGACCGTGCTGCCCGCCGAACCGATCGTGCCGATGCCGGCAGACGAAGCCGAGGACATTTCGATCGAGATCGAACTGAGTTGGGCAGCGGCCGCAGGGGCGGCAGAGTACGATGTGTACTTCAGCCGCACGTCGCCGCCGGAATTCGCAGACACAGTGACATTGAGCACCTGGGACCCGGGCGCACTGGAATATTCGACCACCTACTATTGGCGGATCATCGCGAAGAACCCCAGCGCGACCGCGGATGGCGCGATCTGGTCGTTCACGACCATGCCCGAGCCACCCCAGCCGCCGACCGCGCCTCTCGGACCAACGCCCGCAGACGACGCCACCGGTGTATCGCTTGATGTCATCCTCGATTGGGACGACGTCGCGGATGTCGATATCTACCAGATCCTGATCGGCACAGACACCGAGCTGCTGACTGCCTTCCGCGGCAGCACGACCAGGAGCGAATGGGACGCAGACCTGGGGCTCGTTGGCGGCACCACTTACTACTGGCGCGTGATCGCGAAGAATGTCGTCGGCACGGCGCCCAGTGACATCTGGTCCTTTACGACATCCGGCGAGGCTCCGGTGACGCCGCCCGACGATGAGCCGGGCCAGGATGTGCCGGATGAGCCCACCGACCAGCCGGACGACGACGGCGCTGACGAGCAACCGACGGATGATCAGGATCCGACGGACGACGTGTCACAGGAAGTGCCCGACGACGAAACGCAGCAGGACACCGACGCCGCGGACGAGGCTGGCGGTCTGTGCCCGAGCATCGGACTGGCGATGACCTTCTTCTCGTTGGCCGGCGTCTGGATGACCCGTCCGCAACGCCGCCGGCGGAAGCACTGATCAACGATCGCGAAGCGGTCGTTGAACGAATAGTCACGAACAACCAGCACGCGCACCAGCGTCCCCGTGTCGCTGGTGCGTGCTCATTTACTCTCGCTGGTGCCGCGGGGCGATTGCGCTGCCGTCTCTCCCGAACCGACTTGAACGCCCGCTTCGGTGTCTCCAGCCGGCTTCAACTCTTCTTCGCGGTCGCGCTCAGCCTGCTCCTCATCAGCCGCACGCTCGCGGGCCTTCTGCTCGGAGACAGCCTCGAGATGTTGCATACGACCGCCAAACTCCTTGCCGCGACGGTCGAGCGCGTTCAGCGCATCCTGGCGACCGTACATCAGGGCCGTGTCACCCGGCCGCAGGCGCGTCCGCGCCGTTGGCACACCCTGATACTTCCCGTCGCGCGTCTGCACGCCCAGGACCATGACGCCTTCATCACGCAACCGCAACTCAGCCAGCGTCTGACCGGCGAGCCAGTCATCGTTCTGAATCTGGAGCTCGGTGACCGCATAGTCGCCACCCAGGTGCAGCAGATTCGCGTAATCCCTGACATCCAGATTGGTCCAGCGCTGCAGCGCCGCCCGGATCACCCGCGACATGTGACGATCCAGCCACTTGCTGTAGATCGCCGTCCACAGCATCGCAACCCCACCAATAATCAGCGCGATGCGCACGAACCAGTTCGCCTTATCGCCGTTGACGAATGTGAGAATCATCGAGGAGATGGCCGTCACAAACCCCGCGTTACCAAGCAGCATCAGCAACATCAAAATGCGCCGCCGTACCGGGTGGTTCACAACACTCTCCGCTTCCTGCGTTGTGAATCCTACGCCAGTGAACGCCGAACGGGCCTGAAAACGAGCCGACTGCTCCGATAACCCGGTATGCGTCAGCGCAATGGCCGCTGTGCGCGTGATTACAATCGACACGCTCAGAATGATCAGCAATGTGATGGCGGCAATAATTACCCGTCTCCTGATGACATCACGTGTCGAACCAGAGCAGCACGTAGAGTGAATGATATGCAGCAAGGGCGAAACGCCATGCGTCTCGCCCGCTCAGGCACCTGTGCCGAGACATCAGCTGGCCCGACGACAGCTACGAAGGATCCGGACGCGTTGGCGTATCCGGTGCCGGTACTTCAGGCGGTGGAGTCGTCGTCGGCTGGGCCGGCGGTGCCTTATGAGGTGGCGGTGTCTGTGGTGGTTCGGCAGGCTTCGGCGGCTCAATCGGCGGATTCTCCGGCTTCGGCGGCTGCATGGGTTTCTCGCCGGCAGTCGTCGTGCCGACCGCCGTGTCCATGAAAGCAGGGTGCCACCCGCTTTCGGCCTCCTCCAGAGCCTCCAGCGTTTCCAGGTCGAACGTGTCCTTGCTGGCTGTCATGTAGATTCCTTCCTAACACTGCCTGCATGTGACTTGGTCGCAACTGTCAATGAAGCGGGCCTGGCGCCGCAGACGACCACGTGTTCGGCCGACCATGAAAGTCGTGCAGTTGAGCCGCCAAGTCCTCATCGAATGGCTCAGCGGGGTTGTAAGGTGGACTTTCCTTGATGGCCTCACGTGTCAGGTCCGTGTATGCCTTGCGCTCGCCCCAATCAACCGATGTGAACCACTGCGGCGAGACGAGCACTTTTCGTCCAGGCAGCCAGTTGCGCGTATCCACCATAACAAAACGCGTCGCCCAATGCGCGGGGTCCACGATGAAATCTTCGACATGACCAACTTCATCGTTCGTGGCCTGAATGTGATATCCGGCCACTTCAGTCATGCTGCGCAAGTGTGGGTCCCCCGGCACTGAAGCAGCTGTTTCATCTTTGCGCTGCTGCACCGCCTCATCGACCGTTGGTGGAGGCTCCATCGTCGCAGCGGCACCGAATAACATCCCGCTGGTCCCCCAGTAAGTTGGCCAGCCGTAATAGGCGGTCAGCTTCTCCTCGATTTGTCGCGAGACCGGCAGATCCGTTGCGGTCGACGGTGCATGCTCGATCTTGTCCTTCGTCAGGTTGACCTGTAACGGTTCATCCCCTGCACTCACCGTCGAAACGCTCGCGGGAGAGAGCAGCACCCGTCGACCACTAAGCCAGCCTCCGGTGTCGACGACGAGATATCGAATCACCCACTCCCGATCGTCAAAGTAGCAATCCTTGACCTTCCCCACCTCCCCGTCCGTCGCTTGGACCGCTCGGCCGCGCAGTTGTTCTGTGAAGCGTAGCATGAAGTGTGCTCCGAACTCTGGATCATAGTAGCGCAATGCGTACACGTCACCGCCATCCACAGTGCCGTGACGCGACTTCGTCAATCGTAGGCTCGGTATTCCGGCTGAATCGCCCGTGAATTCGAAGTTACACCGCCGTAACGTGCGGCTCGCGCCGGCTGGACGACGTCTCACGCACTGCCAACCCCGCCAGCGCCCTCGAACCGCAAAGCGAGAGAAAAAGCGGCCGCCCCCGGTCAGCGCGCAATCAGCGTCACGAACGGCGCGATGTCGTCATAGCTGACCAACCCATCCTGATCACAGTCGCCGTTCAGATACTCACACTCGGGAAACAACGCCTCGTAGACATCGATCCCTGCCAGCGCTTTGATGAACGGCTGGATATCAGCGTAACCCACCGTCCCGTCACAGTTCATGTCGCCCAGCGCGAAACCCGGCCGTTCATACGCCCCGATATCCACGATCGGCAGACCACCATCAGGAATCCCCGTGTCGATCACCTGCGGATCGTCCCGAAAGCGCGCGGCGCGGTCCCGGTCAAACGGCATGTGCTCGTTGACGTTCCCGTCGTCGTCGAGGTCCAGCACATCCGGCGGCACAGCCGTGCTGTCACCCGCGTCGATACACGGCGAGTCATGCTGCAAGCGGTAGTCGCCGTTGATCCAGATGTCATCAGCGGGATCCGCAGGCGTGCCGGCGTCATCCCAGTGCCCGGGGTCGACGAACATGGGATCGACGCCCAGATTGCCGGGCCCTTCCCAGCCGCCTTCCACAACCGAAAATGCGACACTCACTTCGCCCCCCGATTCAATCTCGAACTGGTCCGGCGTGTTCTGAGTCACAATGCAGTTGTGCAACGTGGCCGCGGCGCTCCACGCGCAGAAAAGCCCGCCACCGATGTCGCCCGTCCGGTTCCCGGAGACCACGCAGCCCGCCAGCAGCGGCTCGGAGCTGTAAAGATAGACACCGCCGCCGTGCCCCTCGTCTGCGTCGAGTGGCAGCGCATTCCCGGTAATCACGCACTGAATCAGCATCGAGAAGGGTACATCACGCAGGCCAATGCCAGCGCCGCGGGGGAAGCCGCCGCCGTGGCTCTCGTCCGGGTTGACCCGGTTGCCCACGACGTCGCAGTTGATCAGCAGCGGCGTGCAGTCCTCGATGTAGCACCCTCCGCCCGCGCTCAGTGCCAGGTTGTCCACCATGCGCGTGGTAACGAGTGCGATGACGCTCGAACACGACTGTATCCCCACCCCGCCACCGTAGTCGGCGGAGTTGCCGGCCAGCAGGCAGTCCGTCAGCGTCACGTCCGCGTCATCCTGAATGGCAACGCCACCGCCGAGGCTGGTAATCTCGGACGTGACGTTCGAGAGTGCCCGATTGTCCAGGAACGTGCAGTTGGCAAAACGAACGACGGCGTACTCCTCGCAGCACACGCCGCCGCCGGCGGTGGAGCCGTGGAAGGCGGTCTGGTCGAGCACGCAGGTGTTGTTCTCAAACAGACAATGGTCGAAACGCGAATTACCCTGTCCGAAGCAGTACACGCCGCCGCCGCGGGAGCGCTGCTCGCGACTTGCGGCCATGTTCCCCCTGAATTCGCAGCTTGCGAACTTGGCATCACAGTCAATGAGGCACACCGCTCCTCCTAACGCGCCAATGTGGTTTGCCTCGATCAGGTTGTCCTCGAATAGACAATGCGCGAATGTGGGAGTGCAATCGATGCAGTACGCGCCGCCGCCTCTTGCCATCGAGCCGCTCACGCAGGCGTTGGTCGAGAATCGGCAGCGTACGAACTCCGGCGCGCTGCCATGATGGCAGTAAGCACCCGCACCGCCCCCGCCCCAACCACCGTGATGGTTGTTCTCGATCACACAGTCCAGGAACGTAGGGCTGGCGGTGTCGCACTCGACGCCGCCCTGGTCATTCTCGGCCAGCACGCACGCAATGATGGTCGGCGCGCTGCCGTCGCATAGCACACCGGTAGTGGCGCCGCGTATCGTCAGGCCCCACAGGATCGTGTCATCGTCCTCGCCGGCGAGGAGCAGAAAGCCCTCGCTGTGCCCATCGGGGTTCTCCGCATCGATGATGCAGTTCTCCGCGCCGTTCATGCTGCGCACGATGATGGCCTTGCCCTCCAGCGTGATCTCGCGATTGCCGACACCGGCATAGACGCCATCGGCGAGGAGCACTTCATCACCCGGCAGCGCCGCGGTGATCGCTTCCTGCACAGCATCAAACGGATGCGCCGGTGAGCCGTCTTCAAGTGGGTCACTGATCGTCGGATCGCCCGGACCGGGATCGCCAGCGGCATCATCGTCCACGTGAATCTGAGCAGCGTGAGAGATCGAGACGGGCACGCACAGCGAGATCAGCAAAACGGCCAGCCGACACAGCCTCATGAGAGTAACCTCCCGTATGCAGCAACGACTGATTAGCACCCACACACGACGTGCATTATACCACGTTCCGCCCACGGAAGACGACCAGAATGCACCGGCTCGCTGCCCCCGCCGACCCGCCACGCAGGCTGCCCGCCCACGTTGAGTTACGGTCTGGACCCCCTGGCGGCCGCCCACACGCCCTAAAACCGCCGGCCGCGGAGTTTGCTCCGGAACAGCGCCCCCGCCAGCTTCCGCATGTCGGCCACCGCGTCCGTCTCGTCCACAATCTCCTCGCCCAGCAGCGTCTCGATCGCATCCTCCAGCGTCACGATCCCCGCCACGCCCCCATGCTCATCCACCACCAGGAAAATCTGCTCGCGCCGCGTGAAGAACTCGTGCAACACGGTCGCTACGCTGGCCGTCTCCGGGACAGCGTGCAGCGGCGCTGCCAGCGCGTCGAGCGTCTGCTCGCCCCGACCTTCGCGCGTCGCCTCATACACATTGTGCCGTAGCACGTAGTGCTCCGCATCATCCTTGTCCTCCGCGAAAATCGGAATCCGCGCAAACCGCAGCGAGCCATGCTCACGCAGCGCTGCCTCGCACGTCATCGTCTTCGGCAGCATGAACACCACCGTCCGCGGCGTCATCACCTCATGCACCTTCGTGTGCCGCAGCCGCAGCAGGTTGTGAATAACGCGATACTCCTGCTCAAAAATCGCCCCCTCCGTTTGGCCCAGCTCCGCGATCAACGCGAACTCCTCCCGCGTCATCCGCGGCGTCCGGCCCCGCGCAATCGCGCTCGACAGCGCCTGAAAGACGATCACCAGCGGGTACGTCAGGTAGACCATGCCCGTCACAGCGTACGCCGTAAACGGCGCCAGCCTGGCCACATACACCACCCCCACGGTCTTGGGAATGATCTCTGAAAAAACGAGAATCAGCAGCGTCAGCACCGCGCTGCTGAGCGCCACCCACGCATCCCCAAACACAATCAGCGATTGTGCCCCCACACCCGCCGCCCCCACCGTATGCGCAATCGTGTTCAATGTCAGGATGCCCCCCAGCGGCCGGTCAATATTCTCCTTCATTTCCGCCAGGAGCGTCCCGCTGCGCCGGCCCGCTTTTGCCAGCGCCACAACGTGTGACCGCGAGATCGTCAACAGTGCCGATTCGGTCACCGAGCACAGAAACGACACACCCAACGCCAACAGCAGATACAGGACCAGTAACACCACGTCAGCATTCATGATTGCGCCCGCTCATCAGAAGTCTCACTCGCCGCCCCGCCGGCCCTGCGAATCCGTCCTCTCATGTGCCGACCGACGGATAGCGGCCGGCCGCATGCTCGCGCCCCAGCTCGATATAGCTGTGACGCACGCGATCCAGATACGCCCGATCCTCGTCCGTTACTTCACGTGCTACCTTGCCGGGAATACCCAACACCACCTGCCCGGGCGGAACCACCGTTCCCGGCGGCACCAGCGCCGCCGCCGCCACGATACACCCTGCGCCGATCTCGGCGTCATCCAGCACGATGGCCCCAGTGCCGATCAGGCTGCCACGGCCGATCCGCTTCCCATGCACGACGGCGCGGTGGCCGATGGAAACATCCTGCTCGACCACCAGCGGCACGTCGCGGCGGGTGTGCATGATGGTCCCATCCTGCACGTTGACCCGGTTTCCAATGCTGATGCACGAGACATCCCCGCGGATCGTGACATGATGCATGATCGTCACGTCGTCCCCCACAAGCACCGCGCCACCGACATACGCCGTGCTGGCAATGAAAACGTTGCGACCCAGTTGGGGCCGCATGATGTGTTGCTTCGCGCTCATGGTCGGCATTCTACGCCTTGCGTACGCCGACTGCGACCGCGCGCCCGGCTGGCGGCACAGAGCGGCTTCGCTACAATGCGACTGGCGAAAAAAGACCGAACGCAACGGGACACGGAAGGAGCAGCACGTGGAATACCGCCAGCTCGGCCGCACGGGGCTCAGGGTCAGCCCGCTCTGCCTGGGAACGATGAACTTCGGCCCACACACTACCGAGCCGGACAGCTACGCCGTCATGGACCGCGCCCACGAGCTGGGCCTCAACTTCTTCGACACGGCGGACATCTACGGCTGGAAGCAGGGCGCGGGCATCACCGAGCAGATCGTCGGTCGCTGGTTTGCCCAGGGCGGCGGCCGGCGTGCGCGAACGGTCGTTGCCACCAAGCTCTTCGGACGCATGGACGCTTGGCCGAACAACGAGCGCCTGTCAGCCCTGCACATCCGTCGCGCATGCGAAGGCAGCCTCCGGCGACTGCAAACGGACTACATCGACCTCTATCAGATGCATCACGTCTGCCTGGAGGTGCCCTGGGAGGAAATCTGGCAGGCGCTGGAGCAACTCTATCGCGCAGGAAAAATCCTCTACGTCGGATCGTCCAACTTCGCCGCCTGGAACATCGTCGAGGCGAACGAGGCCGCCAGACGCCGCAACTTCTTGGGGCTCGTCTGCGAACAGAGCAAGTACAGCCTGCTGTGCCGGTGGATTGAGCTGGAAGTCCTGCCGGCCTGCGAGCGATACGGCGTCGGGATGATCCCCTGGAGTCCGCTGGCCGGGGGGCTGCTCGGCGGCGCGGTGGCCAAGGCCAGCGAGGGCCGCCGGTCGAGCGAGCATCAGCAGAAGGAATTCGAAAAGTACCGCCCCCAGCTCGAGGCCTACGAGCAATTCTGCAATGAACTCGGGCAGCCGCCGGCCATCGTCGCCTTGGCCTGGATGCTGCACAATCCGGTCGTCACGGCGCCGATTATCGGCCCGCGCACCATGACCCAGTTGAATGAATCGCTCGCCGCCCTCGAACTCAACCTATCCGCAGACGCACTACAGCGCCTGGACGAGATCTTCCCCGGCCCGGGTGGACCCGCGCCGCAGGCCTATGCCTGGTAGCCGACGGATCAGCACCGTCGGCTGACATTTCGCTTGTCTCACGCAAACGGGAGGTCCGCATGTCTATGCGATGGCCAGATCGGGAATGTCGCGCCTCTGCCGCGATCGGGGGCGTTCTGTTGGTCGTGTTTGTCTTGATGCTGGGGGCCGGTGATTCGCCCACCGAGCCGCTCCCGCAGCCACCGCGGCCCGACCTCGAGCATGAAACGGCCTACCGGGTGGTCGACGTGCGGGCCGGCAACATCCTCGTTGTCGCATTGGAGGGCCGCGAGCAACTGGTCCGCCTGATTGGCACCTATGTGCCCAGGGCGGGCACGCTCGAAGACCAGGCATTGCCATTTACCACGCGGCTGATCAAGGGCGAGTCGGTCTACCTCAACTACGAGGAGGACTGGTCACTGCGCGACCGCCACGACCGCTTCTGGGTCTACGCCTATCGTGCGCCGGATGGACTATTCCTGAACCTGGAATTGATCCGTCAGGGATACGCCCGACTATCCGCGCCGGACCCGTTCGAGTTTCAAAAGCTGTTCCGCTGCTACGAGAAATGGGCCCGCAAGCTGGACAAGGGTGTGTGGGATGAGAAACCTGAACCATCCGCCTCGCCCACCACCCGGCCGGCCACGAATACCGGCGATGCCTCAGTGACGCGGCAACCCGTCAAGCCGTCAGAAACGCTTGTCTACATCACACCAACCGGCACCAAGTTTCACCGGAAGGACTGCTATCACGTGGGTGCCAACGCGACGGCTTTGCCACTTTCGGACGCCTGTGCGCGCGGCCTGACGCCCTGCTCACATTGCGACCCACCGGATTGTGAAGACGCGGATAAGAAGGAGCAGCCGCAGTAACCGTCTCGCTTGTTCGTGTGCCTTCGTCGTCTATACTACCAGTGTCGTCCCGCATCGGGGGTCGCCGGGTACATTGAACTTGACGGGACGCTAGAAAGCCATGGCATGCGACTGCTCGTCATCGGGGACATCGTCGGCAAGCCCGGCAAACACATCTGCTCCCAGGTTCTGCCACGCCTGATCCGCGAGCGCGAAATCGACTTCGTCATCGCCAATGCCGAAAACGTCGCCGCCGGCAGCGGCCTCACCGAGCCCATGTTCAAGAAACTGCGGCACTACGGCGTCGACGTATGCACCATGGGCGATCATGTCTATCGGCGGCGGGAGATTATCCCACTGCTGAAGGCGACTGATCGACTCGTGCGCCCCGCCAACCTGCCAGCGGAGGCGATCGGACCCGTGTTATCGGTGGTCGCGGGACGGAATGGCGCGCGCGTCGCCGTCTTCTCGCTGCTGGGACGCACCTTCATGAACGTCCGGGCAGATTGTCCGTTCCACGCCGCCGAGCGACTCATCGCGCAGGTGCCGCCCGATGTCAACACGATCGTCGTGGACATGCACGCGGAAACGACCAGCGAAAAGGTCGCGCTGGGCTGGTTCCTGGACGGCCGCGTGACGGCGGTCGTCGGTACGCATACCCATGTGCAGACCGCCGACGAGCACGTGCTGCCCAAGGGTACCGCATACATCACCGACCTGGGCATGACCGGGCCTTACGATTCCGTGCTCGGCCGCGACAAGGACGCAGTGGTCAAGTCGCTCGTCACCGGCGTGCCACACCCGTACAACGTCGCCACCGACGAAGCCCGCCTGTGCGGCGCCATCATCGACTCCAACGGCGACACCGGCCGCGCTACCACCATCGAACGAGTGAACATCCTCGATCCACACATCGGACCTCAATCATCCGCCTGACGGCTGCCAGCCTGCTCTCAGGCTAACGGGACGCGCCGCCTGACCACGCGCCCGTGCGTGACGGGCATGTATGCAACGAGGGAGACCTGTGCGGTCTCCCTCGACTTCTGAGGCAGCCAGTCTCAGAGATTCGGTTCAACTCCTGGACGGTCGCGCGTCAGTCAGAACGTGACCGTCACCTCGTTCGAGCACTCCGCGGTGCCCTCTTCACAGAGCTGATAGATGAACGTGCCCGTGACGTCCTTGCCGAGACTATCTCGGTATGAACCGTTGTTCGGCAACGTGTCAACATACTCGCCGTTGCGATACAGGTCGACGTTTGCCGTCGCCGCTCCCGTCCACGTCAGGTTTACCACCTGTTTCTGGCCCTGCGTATAGCCAAACGCCTCCAGCACAATGCCTGCGCCCGCTGGCGTGGTCGCGCTCGCCGTATTCGAATAGGCCGAGTGTCCGGCCGCGTTATACGCCCGCACGCGATACAAGTACGTGGTCCCGGGAATGAGTCCCGTATCGCTGTAAGCTGTCGAGTTCGCCCCGCGCGTCTCCAGCAGGTTCCAGTTCACACCATCCGTCGAGCGCTCGAGTTCGAAACCATCTTCGCTCGACGCGTTATCCGTCCACGTCAGGTCAACCTGTGTGGACGAAACAGCCGTCGCCAAGAGGTTCGTCGGTGCCGCCGGTGCCTCGCCAGCCGGAACCGTCTCGACCTGAACGAACAGATGGTCAATGTACACGCTGTCGAGCGGTCGATTTCCAGGAGTCTGGTCTGTATCTGCCACGCGCACGTAGACGGTGCCCTGCACGGTCGGGGGCAGTTCGTAGATCAGATAGCTCCCGTCGTCGGCGGTGCTGTTGAGCGTGAACATCTCGACATACTCGACGTCGTCGGTCGAGTATGCGAATGTGAACACATCGCCATCGGCGGAGTTGTCGCGGTACCCGTTGAGGTAGAGCGTGACGAGTCCGCCGGCAGGCACGTTGATCGTCCACTTGTGTATGAGGTAGCTGTACCGGTTGTCGGGTTTGCCGCCCGATTCGCGCTCAGTCAGGACCTCGTAGTTGCCGTCGTCGGCCCAGGTGTCCACATACGTGCCCGTCTGCGTGCCCTTCACGAGGATTTCGCCATTGGCGACGACCTCGACGATCTCCGGCTGCTCGCACTCGTCGGGAATCCCGTTGCCGTTCTCATCCAGGCTGGTGCCGTTGGCGATGTCACACTCATCCGGGACACCGTTCTCATTGCAGTCCGCGCTCGTTCCGCCGGCGATGTCACAGCCATCTGGCACGCCATTGCCGTTGCAGTCAGGGTCGCCGGAACACGCGTCACCCACGCCGTCGCCGTCGCAATCCGCCTGATCCGGGTTATAGACGGTGGGGCAGTTGTCCTCACAGTCGGCGAATCCGTCGGCATCGGTGTCCGTATCTGGCACACCACATCCGCAAATGCCGGGATCCGTCTTATCCGGATCGAACGGGCATCCGTCGTCGCAGTCCAGCACGCCGTCACCGTCGCTGTCGACGTCCGGTGAACCGCAGCCGCAAATGCCCGGCTCGGTCTTGTCCGGGTCGAATGGACATCCGTCGTTGCAGTCGAGGACGCCATCGCCGTCACTATCGACGTCCGGTGAACCGCAGCCGCAAATGCCCGGCTCGGTCTTGTCCGGGTCATTCGGGCAGCCATCGTTACAGTCGGGTACTCCGTCGCCGTCCGTATCCGTATCCGGCACGCCGCAGCCGCACTCGCCGGGCGCGGTCTTGTCCGGATCGTTTGGGCAGCCGTCACAGGCGTCGATGACACCGTCACCATCCGTGTCAAGCTGGCATTCATCGGGTGTGCCGTTGCCGTCGCAGTCGGTGCTCGTGCCGTCCGCGATGTCACAGCCATCGGGTACGCCATTCCCGTTGCAGTCACTGCACCAGGCATTGCCATCACAGTCCGCAATGTCCTGATCGTCGGGGATGCCGTTGTTGTTGCAGTCGACCGTGCCGCCCGTGCCGAGCGCAGGCGAAGCGCAGACGGAGAATACTTGCGGTCCCTGGGGCACGGACGTGCCTTGCACCTGAACGGTCCACGTGCCGGACGCCGGATTGTCGACCAGCACCTGTTCGATGTTATTGATATGGTCGGCGGCTGAGCGAACAGCCGGGGAGGACGGGCTGGCCGGATTCAGCGTCCACGGATAGGACCGTGTGCCGGAGGGACTGTGCACGACCAGATCAAGATCGTTCACCAGGGCCGGGTTGACATTCGGCGTACCGGCGGGATCGTCCCACGCCAGTGTGATCTTGAGTTCGGATGTTCCGGCGGGCACATTCACCTGATAGGACGCCGCCTGGCCCTGCGCGACCTGGTTTTCCTCAAAGCTGCCGGAACGCATGAAGTCGATGGCCTCGCGTGCCCGGATCGATCCATAGCCGTAGATGTAATCGGGGCCCGTGTTGCCCAGATCCACCGCCGTATGGGCGAGCAGGATCTTGAGTGTCGAGTTTCGGGGATCGGGGGCGCTGGGGAACTGGGCGCGGAAGTCCTCGAGCAACAGTGCAAGACAACCGGTCGTCGTGGGTGCCGCCATCGACGTACCACAGAGCGTCGTATATGCCGTGTCGCTGGACGAGCTGCACGACGTGACGCCGTAATCGACACTGCTCTGACACCCCGGTGCGCAGACGTCTGGCTTCAGGCGCCCGTCATCGGTCGGGCCCCAACTGCTGAAGCTCGTCATCGTGTCGTTGTTCGAGTTGAGGGCGCCGACCGCGATGTGATTCTTGGCGCCTGCGGGCGGCGCGGTGCTGTAATAGTCGCCATAGCCTTCGACATCGCAACGGCTGCCCTGGCGTTCGTTACCGGCGGCCCAGACGATCCGGAACGGACTGCCGAGGCTGCCGCACACAATCTCATCAATCAACGCCGACGTGACACCATAGTCACCCTGAATGCTGCACGGGAAGCCGTTCGTTTCGGTGTTCGTGCCGATCGAATTGTTTGAGATATCGGCCCCGCGATTATTGATCGCGTCGTTGTAGTCCGATTCGAGATCGCCGGGATTGCTGTACAGGAAGATGCCGCTGCCGTCGTACTGAAAGCCGTACGAGAGCATGTCCACGCCTGGCGCCATGCCCGCGTAAGCACCACCACTGGCCGCTCCGCTGCCCCCGATTGTCCCCGCCACGTGCGTGGCGTGATAGCTGACGGATGAGGAGTCGTGTGTGCTGAGCCGACCGCCGAAGTCCATGTGCGACGCTCGGGCTCGGCCACCGTCGTACACCATCACGGTGACGCCATTCCCATTGAGTCCGTAGGGTGCCGCCTGCAGCTCATCCGCCTGCACCCGACCTTGATTGCTGTTATTGGTCCCCGTCATTTGAGGCAGCGGCGGCTCGATCCACTGCACCGCGTCCTCGCTCGCCAGGGGCTCGACCACGACCTCCGGCAGTTCCACCACGATGCCGTTCAGAGCATTCAGTATACCGATGACCTCGCCATCAAACGACCGCGCTATAGCCACACCCTCACTGAGCGGGACATCCGCATGAAAGAGAACGTAGGCCGCCACGCGCGTCTCGCCCGTTTGGGGGTCCTCGGCCCGGGCATACTCGGGGTAGTTGCCAGACGTGATTGCCGAAGCGAGCTTATGCGCGGCAACGATCTCCCGAGCATCCGCAACGCCACCCGCGGAGACCAATCGTGAAACATCAGCCTGTGCGCCGACGCTCGCGAAATACGTGTTGTCGCCGAGATAGCGCAGCAGTTGCAGACCGGCCGACTTCAAATCCGACCGCTGCACGGACGTCGGCGTTGCTCGCAGCGTTACGATGACGTGGCGCTGCGCCGCACGCTGCGACGCATGCTCCAACACCATGCGGGCATTGGCCTCCGATTGCACGGAAACAGCGGCATTGCGCCATTGCACCTGTGCTTGTACAGCAGCGGCCAGCACCAACAAGCCGACCGTAAGCGTCAAGATTCGTGTCGTAGACTGGGCCGGTGCAGCGTTCCGCTGACAACGCTTCCTCATGGTCTCATTCCCTTCGCTCATTACCTTGTGGTTCCAGTACGCGGAGTTTGCGCAGCAGACGTGTCCAACTCCCGCGCGCCGGCGCAGCTCCTGATTATCTCGGACTGGCAGCCGAGCCGCTGACGCCATCCCAGAGCCTACCCGCCCCGACGCTCGACCCCGCACTGTATTAGAGGACGCTAATGCTCCTACCCGCTGCCACACCGCTGCACATACGCTGCCGTAACACGCACGCCGGAATCCCCACCCTCCCTGTGCCGTCGGTGATGCGCCGCCTCGACGTGCGCTGCCTCGCATGCGCGGGTCACACGATCGCCGGCGTGCTCGCTGCCGCGAAGCCGCATTACCCGGAAGTTGATTGTGCAGGATCAAACAAGCCAGGAGAGTCGCCCCGCAAGCTCGCTATCGGACGCTACCGGCGAGCGCACGCCCGAATCACAATCCCCTTTCCCTGACGCCCCCGCTGAACGCTATACTGCTTATGGAGAGCGGCATGTCAGACCACTTGATTACCCCGCGACGCCCGCGCCGCGGCCAGCGCAACGCGTCTAGCTGCGCCTACCAGCGCGCTCCACGCACACGCGACCGCCTGCCTAGGCGCTGCAAACTCAGCCTCGTGCTGGGGCTGTTGCTCCTGTGCGCAGCTCCCGCTGTCGCTGATGATCCGCCTCCCGATGAACTAGCCACGACCTATTGCGATCCCGCCCGCGACTGGCTCCTGCGACCCACCGATCCCGGCGGCAATCTACCATTCAACCCCACGCTGCACCCCCCAGTCGATCTGCTCGAACTGACCCTCGGAAAATGGCGACCCGATGACGCGTTCGCGGACCTCTTCGACGGTCGCTTCCTGCCCGCCGGCAAGTTCGTCCGGCTGGACGTAATGCTCGCCGGCCTCGTGAATCCGCCCGGTGGCACCCATCCCGACGACTTCCAACCGTTCCAGTACGGCAACTGCCCCGTCTTCGGGTTCATCGAGTTTGATATGGACGAGGACGTAGAGACCGGCGGCGAGTTGGATGCACCACAATATCGTTACGTCGGGAATGCCGTGCGCTTCGGATCCAAGCCGTCTGTCAATGCGCTGGAGGATCGCATCGCCCTCGGCGGGGATGCATTTGACGGCGATTTCGAGACCCCGCCCTTCGTCGACCGCAGCGGCGAGGAATTCCACCTCGCCCTGCTGGGCAGCGTGTTCACCACTGGGGATATCACGGAAGTCGTCGGCAATGGCGACTTCCTGTTCGAGGCTGGCGAGGTCTGGCGTATTCTGGCCCCGTGGTTTCATCGGGCCCACGGCTACGAACCTTTCAGCTTGGCGCAAGGCGGCGGGGGCCCGGGTGTCTACGAGCCGGCGTGCGTCTTGCAGTTCGCCCACGATGTCGATACGGACACAACCCTGCTTTCGTTGATCTTCCCACTGACAAACGAGGGAGCGGCGGAGATGTGGGATGAGCCCGTCGAGCCGCCCAACGCTGATCCTTCCGACCAATTCTCCATCCACGAAGGCCTTGACGATTTGCGCATCAGCGCGCAATTCATCGACGAATTCCCGACCGGTTTGCCCGAGGAGGAGATCATCCTCGGTTGGCAGGACAAGAACCCGATGCAGTTCATGGATCCCGGCGACTGGGCCGTGAATGCCATCTTGGGTACGTCCTATACCGCGCCGCCGATCTCCGGCGAGTATTTCATCTGGACCGACATCTATCCCGACGGCGCCCGGGGTGACGTAAACGGCGATGGCGACGCCGATGCCGCCGACGTGGGTATCGTCGAACAGTTCATCACGGACCACGACGACGACGACGGCCTGATGGACGGCCAGGTGACCCTGCTTGCATTTCCGGTGGACTTCAGCGTGTATGATATCAATCACTCGGGCGTGGCCGATCCGCGCGATACGCTGCTGGTCAGCGCTCCGCGAGATTTCGACTATGATACCGACGTGGATCTACGCGATTTCGCCGCGTTGCAGATCTTTACCGGCACCGCATGCGGCCCGCAGGATCCGCCGACGTGCGTACTCGCCGATCTCGACCTGGACGGCGACGTGGACGCAGAGGACTGGTGGCGTTTCAGTTTGGGGTGGACCGGGCCGGGCGGGCTCGGCGATCCGGACGGAGCCGCGCCAGCGGGAAATGAGGACTGAGGGCGAGCGTTGAGCGGTACGCACACGAGACATATCGCACAGACCCGTCAACGCCCCACGGCCCGCGTTGCTGGCCGGGGTCGCTCCGCGCTGACGCTCATCGAGCTGCTCGTCGTGGTGACCGTCATCGTCGTGCTGCTATCGCTGCTGATGCCGGTCTTGTCTTCCGCCCGCAACCGCATGCGGGCGCTGAAGTGCGCCTCGAACATGCGCACCGTCGCCTTCGAGTTTCAATTGTTCGCCGAAGGCCACACCGCGGCCGCAGCAGCCCGTGGACACGAGCCGTTCTACATGGCTCCGTCCGTCGCCGACGATGACGGGCCCTACGCCGACAACGAATACTGGCTGCCATCCTTGCGACACGGTGGTCAGATGAACGTCGCCTTTGTTGGTGGTCATGTCGTCTCGACCAGCACGCCACAGACCGAAACATGGGACTGGCAGTTCCAGGCCGAAGTCGGCTGGTAGACCAGGAATCACGACACATTCATGAGCCTCCACCGCAAGCTGCTCGCGCTCCTGGTCACCTTCGCCGCTTTCTCCCTCATCGCGACTTTGGGGACCATCTATGCCGTTCGCGTGCACGTCCAGGATGCGATGGCCGATCTCCGTCAGAATCAGGCCGTAGCCACCTGGCTGGAGCATCTCCGCCTGACCGCCCGCAGCCGGTGTCTTGCACTGCGCGAGGTCACTACCGGCTTGCGCGACGTGCAAGACCTCGATACCGTCGCGCAACGCGCATTCTTCGAAGAGATGCAGCAGGTCGCTCGATTCACCTTGCAGCATGGCGGCGGCGACGCCGCTGAAGAGACCCTCGCGCTGACCGCCGCGCTACGCACTGCCTTCGAAGAGGTGCACGCCGCGCTGCAAAACGGCCAAGCCACCCAGGCCCGCCAGATTCTCATCACGCGCATCGAAGGCGAACTGCTCCCGGCACTCGACCGCCGCCTGCGGCAGACCGGCGGCATGCTCGCCGAAGCCCGCGGCAGTGCCGTCGATCGCGTCGTCGCCGCCAACACCCAGTTGCTGGTCCTCGCCGTCGTCGTGGGCGTGCTCGGCGGCGGACTCATCGCAGTCGGAACGCTGCTGATTCGGCGTTGGCTGCTCAACCCCGTGCGCCAGCTCGAGGAAGCCGCGCAGGCACTTGGCACCGGCGACCTGAGCCACCGCGTCGCGCTCGGTTCGCGCGACGAGTTCGGTCGCCTCGGGCGCGCCCTCGATGACATGGCTGACAAGCTGACACGGACGCAGGCCGACCTTTCCCACTCCGAAGCGAAATACCGTTCGCTGTTCAGCAATCTGCGCGATGCCACACTGATCTGCGACGCCAGTGGTCGCATCGTCGAATGCCACGACGGCGAGACCGCCCTGCTGGCCCGACTTGCGGGCGAGTGCCTGGGGCAGTCTCTACTGGACATCTGTCCCGACGAGACCGCCACCCACATCGATTGGCCCTCCGTGTTCGGCCGTACCCTGACAAGGGGCGAACGGGTGCGTGTCACTGACATCCGGCTCCAGCGAGAAGCTGACAACGCCAACGCCGCCATCGTCGATGTCATCGCCTTCCCCGTGCAGTGGGGCGACGGATCGGCCGTTGCGGTCGTGCTCCGCGATGTCACCGAGCAACGCCGCTCCGAAAGCCGGCTGCGCCGCACGGAAGCCATGGAGGCGACCGTTACGCTGGCCCGCGGCGTCGCGCACGACTTCAGCAGTCTGCTGACCAGCGCCATCGGCTCACTATCAGTCGTGAGCTCAGAGATCGGCAACGGCCGTGCCGCAGAGCTCGTGCGACGCGCACTGCGCGCCTGTGGCCAGGCCGTCACCCTCTCCCGCACGCTGCTCACGTTCGCGGGCGGCGAGCGCGGCACACCCGAAGCGCTGAACCTGCGTGAGACCATCGAGCTCATCGTCGAATCACTGGACGAGGAATGCGTGCAGAAAGTGGCCATCTAGCTCGAGCTCCAGGACGTCCGAGCCTACATTGACCGTGACCAATTCACCGAGATCGTGCTGAACCTCGTCCGCAACGCCTGTGAAGCAATGACAGATCAAGGTGGCACGCTGCACATACGACTTGCAGCCGCCAAGCTACCCTCCGCGGCGGACACGGGCGGACCACCCACGCACGCCTTGCTCACCGTGTCTGATACGGGCCCCGGAATCGACCCGGACGTGCAGCGACGGCTGTTCGAGCCTTTCTTCACCACGAAGGCACGCGGCGCGCAGCGCAGCCGCGGCATGGGCCTGTCGGTCGTCTATGCCGCGGTCAAGAACGCCGGCGGGCTCATCCAGGTCCACGGGCGTCCGGGCAGCGGGGCGCAGTTCCAGATCTGGCTGCCATTCCCCGAAGAGTCGCGCATCGCGCCATAGGATCCGAGGAAGAACGTCTTCATGCTACGCATGCGGGCTCAACCGCCGGCCAGCCCTGCGCGGTCTTCGTAGGAGCTGCAGACACGACCTTGCCTACTGCGGCTCCGTCTGCGAGAGAACATACCCCACACCGCGGACCGTGTGGATCAAACGCGTGCGCGCCTCCCCCCGCTCCAGCTTGTTACGCAGATAATTGACGTAAACATTGACAACCCCCGTATCAGTATCCGGGTCGAGCCCGAATACCTCCTGGGCAAGCTGTCTACGCGAGAGCTGCTCTTCCGGATGCTTCATCAGATACGCCAGCAGCGATGTCTCCCGCCCCGACAAACTCGTCGTGCGGCCAAGGTAACTGACTTCCCGCGTCAACAGGTTTAACGACGCACCCCCGTAATGCAGCACGTGCTGATCCTGAGACCGCCCGCGGCGCAACACCGCCTGGACCCGCGCCGCCAACTCCTCGGGCACGAAGGGCTTGCAGACGTAATCGTCGGCCCCGCTCGCAAAACCATCCAGCCGCTGCGATACCTCGGTTTGGGCCGTCAGCATCAGAATCGGAACGTGATTCCCCGCGCGCCGCAGCACCGCCGCCAGATCACGACCGTCCCCGTCCGGCAACCCCAGGTCCAGGATCAGCAGCTCGTAGACACGCCGGTCAACACACGCCTCAGCATCCGCGAGCGTGGTAACGTGCTCCAGCGCTACCCCTGCAGGCCGCAGCGCATCGCGCACCGTCGCCGCCACCTCGACGTCATCTTCAACCAACAGGACCTTGGTAACGTCAGACATGCGCAACAATCTCCCGCGCCTCACCTTCCACGGCAAAGCGCTAACCCGAGATTATAGCGACTTCCGCCTGCGGCGCACGCTGGTCCGCACCCCCCCGCATGTGTGTGAACCTCACCACCATCGTGTGGCCAACCGCGCGCTCGTCACCGGGCGTCCGATAGCGCGCTGCACAGCCCACACACCAATCCGTCTGCGCCCCGCAGCGTGCCCTAACCCGCGTTCGGGTTTACGTAGATCCGCTTGGCGTTGACCACCAGATTGCCACCTTCGCGACTCGCGATCTCTCCGGCGACGGTGATCTCCGTCAGCGGCAGCAGACCGTGCTTGCCATCCAGGTCGACGCGCAGCGGCTTGCCGGCTTCATCGACCACCTGAATCGTGGCGACCTTCGCGGCCAGCGACTCGCGCGGCTCGCAACAGTAGTCCCACGGCGTCGGGCAACTGTCGCCATGCAGTTCGTTGCACGGCTTCATGGACGTATCGGCAAGGAGAAAGACCGCGGCACCATCTACGAAGGGGTCGCGCGTGCCGCCAATGCGTCCGTGAATCACGACGTCGCCGTCAGCGTCAGCATCGGCCTTGATTTCACCAACCGGGCGAGCTTCCTCCGGAGCCTCCTCAGTGAACAGATCCGCAGGCAGGCTCGCGGTCTTCGTCTTGCTCGGGGCGTTGGCCCCCGCGCCGGCAGCCGTCTCGGCTGTTGGCTTCTGCTCACACCCCAGCACAAACAGAACCAGCGCGATCATCCCGGTCAGCGCTACAGCATTACGTATCATCATGGCATATTCTCCTCACAATTCATGCGTGTGTCACGTGGATCAACTCATCCGCAGGGCATCGACGATCGGCAGCCGCAGACAGCGTTGCAGCGGCGGAACAATACCCAGCACCGCCAGCCCCGCCCCCGTCAGCAAACCAACCAGCAGAACGGGCGCATCCAGCAACAAGGCGAATACGCCCATCGAAAACCGCACCGCCAGGCCGTCCAGCAGCAGTAGCCCGACCGTCGCCGCAATGATGCCGCCGGCTGCCGTAGCCAGCAGCGACTCTTGCAGAAAACTCACGATCAGCGCCCGCCGCGGAAACCCGAGTGTCTGCAACGTGCCCAGCTCGCGCACGCGTGCGGCAAAGGCGGCATACATCGTGTTGAGTCCGCCCAGCAGCCCACCCAGCGCGATCAGACCCGCCGTCACCCAGATCATCGCACGCACCGGTGCATAGAACGCGAGCAGACTCGCGTAGTAGTCGCGCTCGCGCATCGCCACCAGCTCGAGGTCGAGCCGCTGCTTGCACCAGATGTCGACCTCCTCGTATGTCGCCGTGTCGAGCGTAAGCACGACACACGAAAGCGTGTCCCGCCGGGTTGCAATTTGCAGGTCCGTCAGCGGCACCCATACCTCGGCGTCCATCACCGTCTGCGGGGCCGCAAACCGCCCGGTGATCGTCCAGGCATGATTATCAAAATAGAGTTGCTCACCGATGGCCAGCTCCGCATCGGGAATGCCCATACGCTCCGCCGCCAGTTGCCCCGCCATCAACTCGTACTCACCTGGCCGCGGCAGCCGGCCCGCGACAATGCGAACCTGCGGGTGCACCAGCAGCGCAGCGGGCGTCACACCACGAAGGATCACTTGTGAATCCGGCGCCGCATCCGGTTCCGTCTTCACGACCAGCGCCATGTGCACCTCCGGAGACACATAGTCAACCCCCAGACGCCGCTTGATGCCCGGCACGCCCGCTGCGACGAGCGTCGGCGTGCTCATGTCGATCTGACTGCGTTCCGCACTCTCTTCGCTGCCGGCGCCCAGCAGAATGACATTGCGATTGTCGTCGCCAAGTGACAGGCTCGTTTCCATGCCGCGGACGAATCCGCCGGCGGCCAGCACCAGCAGCACCACCAGCGCACTGCCCAGCACACTGGCAATCAGCCGCAGCGGCGAGCGACCCAGGTTGCGAACGGCGTATTCAAAGGGAAGTAGTCGCATCGGGTAACTCCTAAACCGCACGGAAACAGGACACGATCGGCCGGCGGGCGGCCTGCCAGGCCGGGACAACCCCCGCCAGCACGCCCACCCCCGCGGCAATGACAATGCCAGTCACAAACACCTCCGGCGACGACTTGATCGGGATACTGTGGCTCTCAACCGTGAGCGCCAGCGCGGTCCAGGAGAGAAACGCAACCGCCAATGCACCACCCAGCACCGCACCCGCTACGCTCAGGAGCAACGCTTCCGTTACGATCAACCGGGCAATCTGATGCCCACGAAAGCCCAGCGTCTGGAATATCGCGTGCTCGCGTATGCGATCCTGCACCGAAAGCACGATCGCGTTACCCACCAGGGCCAGTACGGCCGCCAGGCACCCCCACCCCAGCCAGCGCATGAAGCCGACAATCTCGATCACGTCCGCCGCCGCCCGGGCCACGAACGCCTTCTCGGCACTGGTCGCGGTCGGCTCCTGCGCGGTGGCGAACTCCTCATCGATCGCCGCGGCGACATCGTCCCGCCGACCAGGATCACTGACCTGCACGTTGAACTGGGTGACAATCCCGCCGGAGCGGCTGCCCGAGGCATATTGCAGAAAATCCAGGTGCACATAAGCCACGTTCTGATCCTGCGGCTCTGGCGAGCGAATCACACCCGCCACATACACCGTCACACCCGCCGCCTCGAACCGATCGCCCACTTTCAACCCACGTCGCACGGCCAACTGATCGCCCAGCAATGCTGCATCGCTTCGGCGTTGCCAGTCGTCAATGGAGCCGGCCACCAGCTCAAACTTCGGCACGAACGCGTCGATAAACACCTGTTCGGGCACACCGCGGAACGTCACGACGTCCAGACTCGTCCGGCAGTTCGTAACGACGATGCTGATCGGAACAACGGCCGCCACGCCCGGTATCTGCCGAATCTGCTGCTCGTACGACTGCGGCATACGACTGCTGTACGGGCAATAGCGATCCTTGCGATAAACCACCAGCGTCGTGTCGTCGGCTTGCGTGACCGTCGCCTCCTCGACACCTATCTGCATCGCCTGCACCGCCGCAAACAGGAACATCGCCACCGACACCCCCGCGATCGTGAGCAGGCTCCGCGTGCGCGCGCGCCAGATCTGCTTCAGTACCAGAGGTATGAACTTCGGCGTGATCATGACGTCGCCCCCGCCTGTACGGCTTCGGGCCGCGCCTCGATCAGCCGCCCCTTCTCCAGGTGCAGCGTGCTGGCCGCATACTCAGCACAGTGCTGGTCGTGTGTGACCATGACAAGTGTCTTGCCCAGCTCCTCATTCAACCGCGTCAGCAGTGCCATCACCGCCTTCGCACTACTCGCATCCAGGTCACCCGTCGGCTCATCCGCCACCAGAATCTGCGGATCGGTCACAATCGCCCGCGCTATCGCGACCCGCTGCTCCTGCCCCCCGGAGAGTTGCCGCGGGTAGTGGTCGTGCCGGTCGGCAATGCCCACCAGCTCCAGCGCCAGCGACACCTTGCGATGCCGCTCGGCGCGACGCATCCGGTGCAGCAGCAACGGCAGTTCGACGTTTTCGTACGCCGTCAGCGTCGGCACGAGGTTGTAGAGCTGGAAGATGTAGCCGATGTATTCGCTGCGCCAACTGGCGAGTTGACTGCGATTCATGCGGTCCAGTTCATGGCCATCAATTCGCAGGCTGCCCGACGTCGGTCGGTCAATCCCGGCGATGAGATTCAGCAGCGTCGTCTTCCCGCTGCCGGACGGACCCATCAGCGCCAGGAAATCACCGCGCTCGACGTCAAGATCCAGGTCGGCCAGCGGCGTGATCGTCGCTGCACCTTTCTTGTATGTACGGGTCAGTTGTCGACATTCAATCAAAGACATATCCGTTCTCCAGGTTCCGCGCTCTACGTCTTCGCGGCACGTCACTATTCCTCTTGCATACGAATGCGATTGCCGTCGCGCAGGTCTGCCGGCGGGTTGACAATCACACGATCGCCGGGCCGCAAACCCCCCGTTACCGCCACCCAGCCATCCTGCACCGTGCGGCTCGGCGTCACTTCGACACGACGCGCCTGCCGCGCGGTCTGATCGGCGACCCAGACAAAGTTCTGACCATCGCGCTGACCGATGGCGGATTCAGGCACAAATAACTGCTGCGCCGTGACCGCCTCCGTCCCATCCGTATCCGTGTCGGGCAGCGCCAGGAATCGCGCCCGGGCCAGCATCTCCGGCTTCAACTCCGGCGACGGATTCTCAATCGCCACCTTCACCTGCAACGTGTTCTTCTGAACGTCCGCCTCATGCACGACGCGCGTGATGTGTCCGTCGAAAGTCCGCTCCGGCAGCACGTCGACGATGACTTCCGCCGGCTGACCTACGCCTACCTTCGCCGCATCCACCAGCGGAATGTCCACCCGTACCTGCAGCGCCCGTGGATCGTACAAACGCACCACCTGGGCCGAATGCGGGTTGTCCATCCGCAGCAGCAGTTTCGAGCCGGGCTCCGCGAGTCGCGTCATCACCACACCGCTGACCGGCGACCGCACCGCCGTCCGCTCAAACTGCAACGCCGCGTCATTGCGCCGCGCCCGCGCCGCTGCGACCGCCGCCTCAGCTCGTCGCATTGCGGCCTCGGCGTCAGCGAGCGCCCGCGTGTCCGCGATCCGCAGTTCCAGATTCTCCCGCGCCGCCTGCACTTCGGCCTTCAACGCCGCAATCTGCGCTTCGAGAATCGGCTTGCGGCGCTGCACCGCTTCGACTTCCGCCTGCTGCGAAGCATGCGCTTGACGCGCCTGAATCAGCTCGATGTCACTCGCCTGACCCGCCGCGTGCAACGGCTCGATCCGCTTGTGCTCCGCTGCGAGGTAGACGGCGTGAGCCTGCTCGCGCTCGAGCTCGGCCGGCCAGCGTTCAAGCTCAGCCTGCTTTTCAGCAAGCTGGGCCTTCGCCGTCTCCAGCTTTCGCGTCAGCTCGATGGGATGGTCCCAATTGCGCTGCGCTTCCTCCAGGGCCGCCTGCGCCGCAGCCAACGCCGCTTCACGCTCCGCCAGCACCGCTTCGGCCTGCTCCAGGGCAATCGCCGCATCTTCATCGACCAGCCGCGCGACGATCTGACCCTGCTCGACACGCTCTCCTTCGAGCACGAGCACTTCCTCAACCACCCCGTCGGTTAATGCCGAAACGCCCGTCGGAAACGGATCCGCCTCGACCCAGCCCGGCGCCTGTACGACGACCGTACCTTCCGGCTGCGCCTCCACGTCCGTCTTTACCACAACCGGCACAACACGCACCGACGTTCGCGGCCACAACGCATCGCTCGCAGCTACGGCCAGAAGACTCGCCGTCGCCAACAGCACGACACCCGGCAGCAGAATGCGCGTCTTCCAGCGCAGTTTCGGCTTCGGCACGTGTGTCGCCGTTGCACTGGTCGCCGGCGACGACCCGCCACCACGCGCCAGCGCGGTTAAATCAGCTTGTGACATGTTTCCTCACTCCGTGTCTGATGCACACAACATCGCCCGCCGACGCAGGTCGTCAGCGGTGGACGTCCCGATCGCCGCACGGCTCGCTTACGCGCTGAGATGTGATCAGAACCGCGGAGGGTGGAAGACGCCCCCGGCGTACGCATCAGATGGCACGCCATCGGCCGGGCAACATTGCACGCCAGCCGGCGTGAGTTCGATGGCCGGGACCGCCAGGTCGATAGGGGGGCAGGGGAGCTTACCCGCGCCACACGGAGCCGGGCAGCCCGGCGGACACTCGCAGGGCCCCTGACAGCCGGACCCGGACTTCCCCGGACAGGAGTGTTGCTCGTCATTGGTAGAAGCACAGGTATCGTCGGCTTCGCAGCAACTCGTCGACACGCTTCCGGCCCTCGCGGCGGTTGTATCGGTTTCTGCCGAGCTGCCACAACACGAGGCCAATCCCGCCGATTGCTGAACGCTCACGCGGTTGCAGGAAGATCCCCCATCCCTCGCGCCGCACGACCCGCCGTCGCCACCAAGGCAGGGCAGAGCCGGACTGGGCACGGCCAGCATCAACGCCGCCGAAAACCCCATCGCCAGGATGACATTCCGGAACTGCGTCACGTGACGACATCCTCATTCGCTACAGCCCGACGGCCCAACACAGGCCGGCCCGCGCGCAAACGACACCCGAGCCGACACCAATTCCGCACCCCCGGAAGGACCATCACTCATATCGTCCGATGATATAACCCTGATCAGTCCGGACAAGTCTAGGTTCAAATATTTGCAGCCCCGAAGAAAGCCGATAACCGTCGCCTGATGTCGGGTAAGGTCCCTATAAAGGGTTGATGAAGCTCCCCTCGTCCCGTCCCCGCTCAGGGCGCCCCACGATTCAAGAAGCGCCCCAGCACACGCTGCGACGCCAGCGACCAGCGCCGCCACCACGGCGGATCCAGCGAGTCCGGCAACTCCCGCCGCAATCGCCGCACAAACTCCCCCACCACCACCGGCCGACAGGCCGGCATGTCAATCCCCACCCGGTCTTGCTGATACTGCTGCTCCCCGCGCGAGTGTAGCCAACCCTGCTCCTGCGATAACGCCCGCGCCGCCGTCCCGGGCCACGGATAATACGGCCGCACGTCCACCAGATCCGGCTGCAACCCATGCAACAGCCGCCGCGTGTCCGCCAGCGACGCCTCGCTCTCATACGGCGACCCCAAATACACAATCGCCCGGCTGCGAATCCCCGCCGCCCGCAGCCCCACAAACGTCGCCGCGATCTGTTCACCACTAAGATCCATCTCGAAGATCTCGTTGCGAATAAAGTTGCTGCCGCTGATCACTTCGACATCCGCCAGCTCGCAGCCAGCCTCGCCAAGCATCCGCAGCATCCCCTCATCCGCCGCATTCGCCCGCACATGACAGCAAAACGGCAGACCGCAACGCTTTGTGTATAACCCCAGAAACTCCGCCAGCCAGTCACCGTCCAGCGCAAACGTATGATCCAGAAACCGCACCCGCCGGCTGGCAGGATAGTCGCCGCGCAACGCGTCAATCTCGTCGAGAATATTCTCCGCCGACCGCCGACGCGTCCACGTGCCCTCATCCGCTACCATCGCCGCCCGGTGCGCATTCGTACAGTATGTGCACCGCTGCGGACACCCGCGTCCGATCGCAAGATCAAGCGTGCCGCTCCGCGTCACCTGCTCGCCATAATCGAACGGCTCCCGCTGCGGGAAC
The DNA here is from genome assembly GCA_964468185.1 of uncultured Planctomycetales bacterium. Taxonomy (GTDB): domain Bacteria; phylum Planctomycetota; class Phycisphaerae; order UBA1845; family Fen-1342; genus JANQFV01. The sequence goes on from CAYXTR010000001.1 coordinate 101,471, forward strand.
GGCAGCGAATCAAGATCCTCCACCAATGGCGGCAGGGGGGGCTGCGCCGTACCAAGCTCATCCCGCAACCAGACCCCCGAGACGATCTGCCGAATCGCCGGGTCCTTGATACGTTCGAGATACGTAACCAGCGTCGCCTCCGGCTCACCCAGCGCCGCCGCCTGCACCCCCGGCAAACTCAACGCCGCCGTCGGCTCCAGCGTCCCATATTCCCCGCCCACAACCACGGGCAGATATTCCCGCCGATCAACGTACTCCAGCGTTCGCCGGGCCGCATCAACACAAACGGCCGAGATGTCGGCATAGATCAGTCGCGGTAGACTGCGGGCCAGCGCGGACTTCACCGCCTCCAGATCGAAGCGCGCCAGACCGGCCAGCGTCACCTCATGACCACGCTCCGTCAGCAAACTGAGCAGCGTGCCCAACTGCGGCTCAAACCGCGGCACCCGCCGACCGCGCGTGTCCGGTGCGATTTGCAAAACGAGAATCCGCATGCAGGATCCATCCCATGCGGGGTGAAATGACCCACGCGTGCACAGGAAACCGGCGTTCGCATCCTCCGAACGCCCACACCGCCATTCTACAGCCATTCACGCCGAAGTGTGCCACTGTGACGCCCCCGCCGCGTTCCGGGTTTGGTCCCGTGCTTCCGCACCTGCAAACGACCGGCGGCCGATGCACCAGCACCGGCCGCCGCGATGACTTGCTACAACGTTACATGTTCAGCCGTCTATTCACACGGCGTACCCAACAACTCGATAAACGGCTGAATGTCATCAAACGTCGTGCCGTCACCCATGCCATCGGGGTCATTCACCGATTCCCATTCGCACGCCGGGTCGCTGCCATACTCATTGATGTGGAAGTTCACCCACGCAGCCTCGCCACTCAAAGCCGCGACGAAGAACGTGATGTCGTCGAAGCTGCGCTCCCCATCACAGTTGTAATCGCCGTGGCACGACGCCACCACCATGCACGGATTCGGATCACATGTAGTCCCATCGCCCTGGTAGACACCCAGCAGCGCCATGCATCCGGCTTCCGTCTCAATCAGACAGCTCTCCCCAATGCAGCAGGCACCCACCGATGGGACACAGGGGTTCGGATCACAATTCGTGTCATCTCCCTGATACACCCCGCCATCACGGATGCAGTCGCTCTCCGTCTCGACGATGCATAGCGTGCCGACGCAGCACGCACCCACCGGCACCACACACGGATTCGGATCACACGTCGTCCCGTCACCAACATACACGCCGCCGTTCCGCACGCAGTCGCTCGCCGTCTCAATCGAGCACTGCGCTCCAATACAGCACGCGCCCACTGGCACCACACACGGATTCGGGTCACATCCCGTGTCATCACCCTGATAAATGCCACCCGCGATCGCACACTCCGACTCGGTCAGCAACTCACACACCTGCCCGATGCAGCAGGCGCCGATCGGCGGCGGTGCGCACGGATTCGGATCACAGCCGATATCCTCGCCCAGCCACACGCCGCCGCTGCCCACACATTCCGACTCCGTGGCGATCGAACAAACCTCGAAAATGCAGCACGCCCCTTCAACCTCCGGGCACGGCCGCCCCATGAGATACACAAACAGCGGCATATCCTCGAACGTCGTGCCGTCACCCTGCTGGTTCGGGTCCGCAACATCCTCCCACTCACAGCTCGGCGGCTGACCGGTCTCGTCGATGTGGAAGTTGATCCAGGACTGCTCACCACTCAGCGCCGCCACGAAATATGTCAGATCCGCAAACGTCCGCTCCCCGTCACAGTTGTAGTCACCCGGACATCCAGGCGCCACCGGACAAAGTCCCGGCTCACAAACTGTGTCCGCCCCCTGCCAGAACCCAACACACTCCGCCTCAACGATCTCCGCACAAGAGCCGTCCGGATAGCAGCACGCTCCAACCGGCTGTGGACACGGATTCGGATCGCACGTCGTCTCCATCCCCAGCCACGTCCCCATGCACTCCGCTTCAGTCAGCTCCTCACACAGCCCATCCGCGAAGCAGCAAGCCCCGGTCGGCTGCGGACACGGATTCGGGTCACAACCCGTCTCCATCCCCAGCCACGTGCCCGTACAGTCATCCTCACTCAGCTCCTCACATAGCCCGTCGACGTAGCAACACGCCCCCATCGGCTGCGGGCATGGGTTCGGATCGCATGACGTGTCCATACCGAGCCACGTGCCCGTGCACGCGTCCTCGGTCAGTTCCTCACAGAGCCCGTCGACGTAGCAACACGCCCCGACCGGCTGTGGACACGGATTGGGGTCACACGAAGTGTCGGCCCCCAGCCAGGTCCCACCGCACTCCGCCTCAGTGGTTACTTCACATGTCCCGTCCAGGAAACAGCACGCCCCCAACGGGTTCGTTTGCTCGCAACGATAGAACGCGACGTTGTCCGCCGGCGTACCTCCGGCCGTCGAGAACAGACCCCCAACGATCAGCGCCGGCCCCGCGCCAAAATCACGCTCGTGAAAAAACTGCACATTCGGCGCCCCTGCTCCGCTGACGCCGACGCCAAGTGCGTGCCAGTTCGCTCCGTCCCAGCGGGCGACCAGGTTCGCCTCCTGCTCGCCCGCCATCGTGAATGCACCGCCAACATACAGGCTCGTCCCCGTTCCATCCGCATACGTCGCAAACGCCTTGCCGCGGTCATCCAGGCCGGCGCCCAGCGGCGACCATTCGTTGCCGTCCCACTTCGCAATATTCAGCGCTGCGTTCCCGCCCGCCAGCGTAAACCGCCCCGACGCATACAACGCCGCACCCGTCCCATCATTGTGCACCGTCAGCCCGGAAATGTACTTGAACACCCCCCCATTCACACCACTCCCAAGCGAAGTCCATTCCACCCCATCCCACGCCGCAATGTAATTCACGACGTTCCCGCCGGCATACGTGAACATGCCGCCAACGTACAGCTTGCCGCCCGACCCGTCGTCAAACACGGCCATCGCATCACCGGACTTCAGGCCGCCGGCGAGCCCATCATCCAGATCCGACCAGCTCTCACCATCCCACTTGGCAATGCCGTTGACCGTAACCTCACCCGCCGTGTCAAACACCCCGCCCACGTACAGCGCCAGCCCGCTGCCGTCGTCATACGCCTGCATCGAGTTCACGTCACCGGTAATCGACCCACTCGTACCACCGGCCAGATCCGACCAGCTATCACCGTCCCACCGCGCAATGTGGTGCACCGGCACGCCGCCCGCATTCTCAAACTGCCCCCCCACGTACAAGGCCGGCCCTGTGCCGTCATCAAACACGTACAGCACGCGCACCGAACCGTCGACCCCGCCACCAACTTCCGACCAGTTCGTTCCGGTCCATTTCGCGATCCGGCTGGCTTGTGCACCGCCGATCGACGTGAACGCACCACCCGCGTACAACGCTGGCCCGCTCCCGTCGTCAAACACCACCATGTCCGAAACCGTACTGTTGGCCCCCGGTATCAACTCTTCATCGATCCAACCGGGCTCGCATTGCCCCGCCGCTAGCATCCCACCCCAGACCAACAAAGCACACAGTAACACCGACCCGAAAAGTGTTGCGGGCTTCATTCCTTCCCTTCCCACGTCATTACGTTGTTGTCGTTGAGGTGAGTCGGCGGCCACAGCAACCGCCAATCGACTCCTCCAACATACAAGTTTGCTTCCCATAAGATCAAGGCGCATTCGGCGGATCTGACGAAAAGCTCACGTGCAGGTAGCGCAGCCGCCGCCAGCAAAATCCCGTAAACTGCTCCGCATGACGCGATTGGAACAAGCCTTCGACAACCTCCACCAAACCGGCCGGAAAGCGCTTCTGCCCTACATCACCGCCGGTTATCCGGACGTTGCGACCACGCGCGCCATCCTCCAGCGCATCGCCCCCGATCATTGCGCCGCCGTCGAGCTCGGCATCCCGTTTTCCGACCCCATTGCCGATGGCCCGGTTATCCAGACCTCATTCTCTCGCGCCCTTGACCGCGGCTTCCGCTTGGCGCCGCTGCTGGAGGCCGTGCACGCCGCGCGCGACCAAATCCACGTCCCACTCCTCGCAATGGTCAGCTACTCCATCGTCTACCGCAAAGACCCGCAGCGGTTCGTGCAAACCTTGCGCGCCGCAGGCATCGACGGCATGATCGTCCCCGATCTCGCACTCGAAGAGGCCGCTGACCTGTCCCGCATCAGCCGCGACGAAGGCTGTGCACTCGTCATGATCATCGCACCCACCAGCACCCCCCAACGCCGCCAACGCATCGCCGAGCTGTCGCACCCCTTCATCTACTACCAGTCCCTCGCCGGCGTTACGGGAGAACGCAACACCCTCCCCACCGATCTCACACTGCACATCGCAGCCCTGCGCCGCGAGACCGGCAAACCCATCTGCGTCGGGTTCGGCATCTCCACACCCGACCACGTCAAGGCCGTCTGCCGCGCAGCCGACGGCGCCATCGTCGGCAGCGCCATCGTCAGGCGCATGAACGAAGCGGTTGACCGCCATGAGCCCCCCAATCGCGTCGCCGATGTTGCCCTCGAAGTCATCAACGAACTCATCACCGGCTTGTAGCACACCCCGTCGCCCGGCCCGCAGTCACCAACCAGCCCACCGTCACGGCTCCAGCACCACCCGCCCATCGTCGTCGCCCGCCGGCAACACCTCGCCCACCACCCACAAGTCATGCCCCGCATCCGAGAATGCCGCCTTCACCGCCTCAACCTGCTCCGCCGACACCGCCGCCAACAGACCGCCCGATGTCTCCGGCGTCAGCAGCAACTGCTCCAACTCCTCATCGACACCACGCGACCGAATCTGCTCGCCGAAACCCACCCGATTATTACCCGTCCCCGCCGGGAAAAGCCACATCTCGGCATATTCCCGCGCACCCGGCAGCAGTGGCGCCGCGCTTGCCCGAATCCGCAGCCGCACCTCACCCCGCTCCGCCATCTCGCACGCGTGTCCGAGCAGCGCAAACCCCGTCACGTCCGTACAGGCATGCACATCAAACGCCCGCAGCAACTCAACCGCCCGCTTGTTCAGCCGCAACATGCTCGTCACCGCCCCGTCCACGTGCGCCGGATCAGCCTCATCCGCCTTGAGCACCGTCGTGATCATTCCCACGCCGAGTGGCTTGGTCAGCACGAGCACGTCGCCCGGCCGCGCGCCACCCTTGGTCCACACCTTCTCCGGCTCAACGAAACCAATGACCACCAGCCCGTACTTCGGCTCCTTGTCATCCACCGAGTGCCCCCCGACAACCACACCACCCGCCTCAGCCACCTTCTCCGCACCCCCGCGCAGAATCTCACCGATGATCTCCGCCGGCAGACACTCGGACAAGCAGGATACGTTCAGCGCCAAAGCAACCTGCCCACCCATCGCGTAGACATCACTCATCGCATTCGCCGCCGCGCACGCCCCGTAAATATGGGGGTCGTCGACAATCGGCGGAAAGAAATCCAGCGTAGCAATCAGCGCCCGGCTATCACTGACCCGGTACACCGCCGCATCATCCCGGCGCGCACCAAGCCCCACGAGCAACTCCGGATATTGCTCGGCAGGGAACATCTGTTCCAGTGGACGCAGCACCTGCGCCAATGCCGCCGGGGGCGTCTTACCCGCTCACCCGGCCGCCGACGCCATCTGCGTCAATCGGATTTGTTTCCGCGCATCCATGAACATCCTGCTACGCACGAAAACCGCTGCGTCACCGTTCCACAACGGCAACCGCGGTTTCCAATGAGCATCCCTTCCCCCGACGCCGAGAAATCAATACCGAATCTCAAACCGCTCTTCATCCGCGCGCGGGTCCAGCGATTGCCGGTCAACATCGCGAATATTCCGCGACATGTGCTCGTTGATGCTGTCGACCAACGCATCGACCTCGTGCAGGACCCCCTCCGCTTCCAGTTCAACGGTGCCATCCGCCTGATTCCGGACGTAGCCAACGACATCGCGCCGCGACGCAAGCTGCTGGGCGGTCGCCCGAAACCCCACCCCCTGCACCCGTCCATGAAACACAATCCGATGTCGCACAACCTCGCCGCGCTCCGGCATCACCTCATTCTCCCGTGCTCTTCGCTTTCCCGGTCCGCTCCAGTACCGCACGCCGGTCGCCGTCCTTGATCTGCAACCGTCCCAGCTTCACGCTGGCCAGGTACTCACGCTGACCACCCGCCTGCGGCCGCAGCCAGAGCTTGAACCCATTGAAATCATAGGTGCCGCTCTCCGCCTTCGTCCGCCCCTCAAACGTGGTCGTCGCACTGAACGTCCCGTCCGGCCGAAACGACAGATCATCCAGACTGAACGTGTCCCGGTTCGGCACCGCCTGCACCAGCTCCCAGTGGCCATGCAGCGACTGTTTGCAGCCCATACCAGCGCCACAGAAAACCACACCCACCACCAGCCCCACCAGGAAACGCCGCATCGCAACAGGTTTCAACATGCTCATACGCTCTGGCACTCCTCGTGCTTCATCACGCTCCTACCGCTCGGTCTATTCCGGCCGAACCTCCGCCAGCGCCCGCTCGATCCGCCTCAGTGTCCGCTCCCGACCCACCAGGTCCAGCGTGTCCGCGATCTGCGGACTCACCGTCGTTCCCGTCAGCGCAATCCGCAACGGCTGCGCGACCTTGCCCAATCCCAGCTCCCGCTGCTCCGCATATTGCCGCAACGTCTCCTCCAGCCGCGGCACCGTCCAGTCTTCCAGCGCCGCCAGCCGCTCACGCAATTCTCTCAATACCGTCAATCCCTGCTGATCACCCTTCAGCAGCCACTTCTTCACCGCCTTCTCGTCATAATCCAATACGGTATCCGCCGCAAACAACGCGCCACACTTCGTCTCAATATCCGGAAACGTGCGAAATCCCTTGCACAGCTCAATCAGCCGCTGCAGCGTCTCATCATCCAGCCCACACAGCGGACTCTCCGGATTCACCGCCAGGTAGTCCCGCAACGCCTCCAGCTTCCGCGCCGTACTCGCCGCTTCAACACCTTGCGTGTTGAATGCCAGCAGCTTCTCACGGTCAAACCGCGCATTCGTCTTGCCCACCCGCTCCACACTGAAAACCTGACACAATTCCTCCAGCGCGTACTTCTCCCGATCATCACCCGACGCCCAGCCCAGCAGCGCAATAAAGTTCACCAGCACCTCGGGCAGATACCCGCTCTTGCGAAAATCATGTATGTCAATCTCCGGCAGCTGCACATCCAACTCCCGCGCCAGCCGCTGCAACTGCTCACCTTCGAGTTGCGTCTTCCCCTGCCTCCATGCGGCGTATGTCTCCTCACTGGCGCCGCTGATCGCCCGTGCCCGCTCGTCCGCAATGTCTGCCGCCTTCACCGCTTCCCGCACCACCTTGTCCTTCTCCCGCTTGCTCATCTTCGCCCCCTGCGCGTTGAAGATGATCGGCAAGTGCGCATACGTCGGCGTCGGAAAGCCCAGCGCCTCCTGCAACGCCATGTGATTCACACTGTTCAGCAGATGCTCCTGCCCCCGCAGCACATGCGTAATCCGCATGTCCGCATCATCAATCACCACCGCAGAATGATACGTCGGCCAGCCATCCCCTTTCATAATCACGAAGTCACTTAGCTCGCTCGCACCCACTTCCACTCGCCCGAGGATCTTGTCCTCGATCACGAAATCCCGCTCCGGCATCTTGAATCGCACCACCACCGGCCGCCCCTCGGCCCGCGCCTGCTCCGCCTCCGCCTCAGTCGGAACGGTCTTCGGCCGCGGGTAACGGAACCCCTTCTCGCCGCGCGCTTGCGCTGCCTGGCGCATCGCGTCCAGTTCCTCCCGCGTCTCCATCGCGTAATACGCCAAGCCTCGCTCCATCAGCGCCCGCGCAACCTCGCGATACCGCGCCAACCGTTGCGACTGATAGTAAGGCCCATATGCACCACCGGCCCCCGGCCCCTCATCCCACTCAATCCCCAGCCAACGCAGATCATCAAGCAGCTTCTGATCCGCCGCCTCGATATTCCGCGTCTGATCCGTGTCCTCAATCCGCAACACGAACCGCCCCCCATGACGCCGGGCCAGCAGGTAATTGAACAAGGCCGTCCGTGCCCCGCCAATGTGCAAATATCCAGTAGGGGAGGGGGCAAAACGAGTTCTGATATTATCGGACATTGGTCGTTATTCCGCTCTAATTCCAACTCACAGAAGTACATGCCACGCGGCAGCCCTCGAACGAAGCACATGCCACTCCATCCCCTCGCTCCATGAAAACCCCAGTGTAGCCCCTCCGAGACGTTTTGCGAGCCCCCAAACAACGACCTCCCCGCACCAGGGTCAGTCCCGTATACCCACCATCCCGGATGCTGGACTCCCAACACGAATGAAACGTTTGACCCGCATACCGGAAAACCCTAATATCACTCGCACGGCACCGTGGGGGGAAAGGACGACCCCTGTGGAGGCGGTCGCCGTTCCCTCCCATACGCTTTTCCCGCCGTAGGGCGACGTAGGAGGAATGAGAATGCGCTACCTGTTGGTCCTGTGCGCGGCCTTGGCGCTGGTCGCGACCGCAAACGCAAACCTGCTAATCAATGGCGATATCGAATCGTCGAGCGGCGAGCAATTCGACCCGATCGACGACTGGGGCCCCAACGGCGCCTGGGCACCGCACGCTGGCTTCACCCCGCCCGGCGGCGGATACGTCCCGGAGCTCGGCGATAAGTTCGGATTCTACAGCGCCGGCGGCCCCGAAATCGTCGGCCAGATCGTCGATACCAACTTCGCCCCCAGCTCCAGCTATCAATTCTCCGGCTGGTTCACCGGCGGCGGCAACGGCGAGGGCGAAGTCGTCCTTCAGATCGGCTATGACGACGGCGGCACCTTCGCGCTGCTCGACACACTTGCCATCACCACCACCAACGCGTGGGCCGGTTACGACGGCCTCACATACACCACCGCCGACAGCGGTCCCGAACTCGGCATGCCGATCTGGGTCCGGCTCGGTGACGGCGTCGATGGCGAGCCGGGCTTCAGCGACATCTGGTTCGACAATCTCTACCTGACCCCCGAGCCCACCAGCCTCCTGCTGCTGGGCGTCGCGGGCCTGCTGCTCCGTCGTCGTTAGGACACACGAGAGCAACGAGCGGATTCGAAACAAATGCAGGCCGACGAGACCTGATGCTCGTCGGCCTGCCCCTTTTTTTCACGCCGCGCCTCTTACGGAGTAGCGTTGCGGGTTCCAGATACGCCCGCACTGCCGCGCACGCAGATCCTCAAATCCGCAACCCCTCAGATTCTCCATCTTCGCCGTCCGGCAACCTCGGCACATTCAACCGTCGCTGCGTCCGATTCCGCCGCATCCGCATATTCAGCAGCTCAACAAACAGCGAGAAGCCCATCGCCACGTAGATGTACTTCCGATCCAGGTGTTGCCCGAAGCCTTCCGCCATCAGCATCACCCCGATCAGCAGCAAAAACGCCAACGCCAGCATCTTCATCGTCGGATGCCGCTCAATGAAATCACTCACCGGATTCGCGAAAATCATCATCACGATGATCGCCAGCACGATCGCAATGACCATCACGGCAATCTGATCCGCAATCCCCACCGCCGTAATCACCGAATCCAGCGAAAACACCACGTCAATCATCGCAATCTGCGCGATCGCCGCCCCAAACGACGCAGCCTTCGGCGTCGCACCACTATCGTCCTCCGCCCTCGGCACCTCCAGCTTGTGGTGAATCTCCCACGTCGCCTTCGCCAGCAGGAAGAATCCCCCGCCCAGCAGAATCAGATCCTTCCCGCTGACAGCGTGCCCCGCGACCGAAAACAGGTCGCCGCCCAGTCCCATAATCCACTTGATGCAGAACAGCAACGCGACGCGCGTCCCCATCGCCGCCAACAACCCAATCTGCCGCGCACGCGCCTGCACGCGCTTCTCCAGCCGCGCCGTCACGACCGCAATGAACACGATGTTGTCGATCCCCAGCACGATTTCGAGTGCAGCCAGCGTCAAAAGCGCCGCCAGACTGCTCGGCGTAAACAGTTCAGCCACGAGATGCTCCCTGTCACGGTGATACGAGTGCTGCCGCGACTCACGCAGCGTATCGCCTCCCCGCCGCCCGGCAACCTGTGCGAGCGCCTCTGAACCCCCGCCACTACACCGCCACCGAACCGGTCAATCCCGCCCTGGCATACAGAAAAATGACTGGTTTGACCGATTGGAATACCGTATCATTACGAACCTGCAATGTAAGTCCGCTTCAAAGTTGTGCTCGATTACTTCCGGTTTGGGGTAGCAGTATGCAAACACACCCGCATCACGCCACACGAGGGGCAGCGCAATCACACAACCCCGTCCTCACCGCTCGACTCGAGTCCCTTCCCGGCGTTGCGTACGCAACCGACGCCAAAGGCAGAATCGTCGCCTACGGCCGGGGAGCCTGGGACGAGGCCGCCATGGAAGGCGGCAGCCCCCAGTTGGCCGATCCCAACACCGTCTTCGGTTTGAACGTTTTTAATTCGATCCAAGACCAGGATAACCGATTGATCTACAAGGGGTTTACAAAGCTCATCCTCGCCGGCGAACGCCGCATGATCACCTTCGAATTCCGCTGCGACGCCCCCGAACTCGGCCGCCGCCTGATCATGCACATCTCCCGCGCCGAAACCGACCACGGTGAGCCCTGCGTAGTCTTTCAGTCGCAGCTCCTCGAGGAAGTCCGCGGAGTAAGTGTACCGCTCCTTGCCCGCCAGGCCCACGGCCGCCTGGACCCCTCCTGGCCCGTCATCAAGATCTGTAGCTACTGCCAACATTTCTCCGCCCCCCAGATCCTCGGCCACAACGACTGGGTTAGTCCAGCCGAGTACTACGATTCGGGCGGCATCGACGAGGTCAACCTCAGCCACGGCATCTGCGACCAGTGCATGAAACGCATCGTCGAGCCGCAGATCGGCGCGGTTGCCTGACACAGGACGTCGCGGTAGGGGGGCTCGCCCGCGTAAACCCGCCATTGTTCCCAGCCCATTCCGATCGTATGATCGCACGCCCGCACCACTTCACTGTGGTCGCTGTCTCAGATCAATATTGACTCCCAACTTCGGAGACCGTGCGCGATGCCGCCTGCTGAAGATACCCCCCGTCGCGATTTCATCCGCGAGATCATTGACGAGCACAATCGCACCGGCCGCTGGGGCACTTGCCCCGACGGCCGCCCAAAGGTGCACACCCGCTTCCCGCCCGAGCCCAACGGCTACCTCCACATCGGCCACGCGAAGTCCATCTGCCTCAACTTCGGCATCGCCCGCGACTACGGCGGCAAATGCAATCTGCGCTTCGACGACACCAACCCCATCAAGGAAGAACGCGAGTACATCGAGTCCATCACGCACGACGTGCGCTGGCTCGGCTTCGACTGGGAAAACCGCCTCTTCTACGCCTCCGACTACTTCGAGCAGATGTACGCCTGGGCCCAGGAACTGGTCAGGAAAGGCAAGGCCTACGTCTGCGACCTCCCGCCCGAACAGATCCGCGATACCCGCGGCACCTTGAAGGAGCCCGGCCGAAACAGCCCCCACCGCGATCGCAGCGTCGAAGAGAATCTCGATCTGCTCGAACGCATGCGCAATGGCGAGTTCCCCGACGGGTCCAAGACGCTCCGCGCCAAAATCGACATGGCCCACCCCAACCTCAATCTGCGCGACCCGGTCATGTACCGCATCCTCCACGCACCACACCCGCACGCCGGTGACAAGTGGTGCATCTACCCCATGTACGACTGGGCCCACGGCCTCGAAGACTCCATCGAAGGCATCACCCACAGCATCTGCACACTCGAATTCGAAAACCACCGCCCTCTCTACGATTGGTTCATCGACGCCATTAACGATGGCCGCGGCGAAAACTCCCCGTGGGGTCCGCCCATCCACCACCCCCAGCAGATCGAGTTCGCCCGCCTCAACCTCAACTACACCGTCATGAGCAAGCGCAAGCTGCTCGAACTCGTCAAAGGCGGTCACGTCCGCGGCTGGGACGACCCCCGCATGCCCACCATCTCCGGTATGCGCCGCCGCGGCTACCCACCCGAGGCCATCCGCAATTTCTGTGCCCGCATCGGCGTCGCCAAGAACGAGAGCGTCATCGACTTCGCCCTGCTCGAGCACTGCATTCGCGAGCACCTCAACAAGCATGCCCCGCGCACCATGTGCGTCCTGCGCCCGCTCAAGGTCGTCATCGAAAACTACCCCGCGGGCCACGTCGAACAGATGGACGCCGTCAATAACCCCGAAGACGAGTCGGCCGGCACGCGCCAGGTGCCCTTCTCCCGTGAGCTCTACATCGAACGCGACGACTTCATGGAAGATCCACCGCGGAAGTTCTACCGCCTCGCGCCCGGCCGCGAAGTCCGCCTGCGCTACGCCTACTTCATTACCTGCAACGATGTCATCAAGGACGACGCCGGTAACATCACCGCGCTGCGCTGCACCTACGACCCCCAGACCCGCGGCGGCGACGCGCCCGACGGCCGCAAGGTCAAGAGCACCCTGCACTGGGTCTCCGCCGCACACGCCGTCGATATCGAGCTCCGCCAGTACGAACATCTCTTCACCCAGCCCGACCCCAGCGACGTCCCCGAAGGCCACGACTGGAAGGAAACGCTGAACCCCGACTCGCTGGCCGTCCTCACCGGCTGCAAACTCGAACCAACCTGGAAGGACGCCCAGGGCCCCGACTGGCCCGACCACATCCGCCGCGTCCAGTTCGAACGCCACGGCTACTTCTGCGTCGATCCCGACACCGACGAGTCTGCCGGCCGTCTCGTCTTCAACCGCACCGTAACCCTCAAGGATACTTGGGCCAAGATCCAGAAGCAGGGCAGGTGAGCCCCCACGTGCTGGTGCCAGTTGCGGCGGCGAGTGAACCGGATCCCCCGTTCACGCAGACCCTCAAATCCTCAGACCCGCCATTCCTCCCCCAATTCACATCGGCCAGATCCACGGAATCAACATCACCGCCAACCCCCATAGCAGCAGATTCAACGGCAACCCCACCCGCAGAAAATCCGTGAACCGATACCCACCCGGTCCATACACCATCAGATTCGTCTGATACCCGATCGGCGTCGCAAACCCGAACGATGCCCCGAACACCACCGCCATCGCCAGCGGCCGCGCATCCACACCCAACTCCGCCGCCACCGACATCGCCACCGGAAACACTAGCACCGCCGCCGCACTATTCGTGAGCATCTCCGTAAAAACTACCGCAATCAGATAAACCGCCGCCAACGCCGCCAGCGGACCCAACCCCCGCGTCAATCCCACCACCCCATGCGCAATCTCCGCCGCCGCCCCCGACACCGTCAGCGCCTGCCCGATCGCCAACGCCGCTGCAATCGTCAACAGCACATTCCATTGCACACTCCGTCGCGCCTCCCCACCCGAAATGCACCGCGTCACCACCATCAACCCCGCCACCACCAGTGCCGCTACCACCACCGGTACCGCCTGACTCACCATCAGTCCAATCAACAGCCCCAACAGAAACAGCGACAGCCACGCCCGCTCCCGCCGCACCGGCCGCCCCTCCTTCACACCACTCACCAGGTAAAAATCCGGGTTGTTGGAGTGCGCCTTCACGAAGTTCGGCCCGGTTTGCAGCAGCAACGTGTCCCCCGCGTTCAATACAATATCCCCCACCCGCCCACTCAAATGCGATCCACCCCGGTGCACCGCCACCACTGCCGCGTTGTACAGCGCCCGGAAATTCGAATCCCGAATACTCCGCCCGATCAGCGGCGATGTACTCGACACCACCGCCTCCGTGTAATACCGCTCCACCGTCTCCGTCTCATGCGACCGTTCCGTATGCGGATCCACCCGCACCAGCCCCGGCAACCGCTCCAGGTCCACAATCGTGCTGCGCCGCCCCGTAAATGTCAGGCGATCACCAACCACCAGCCGCTCGTTCGGCGTAACCGGCGCAATGATCCGATCATCCCTGGTAATCTCGATCAGAAACAGCCCCGGCAACCGCCGCAACCCCGCGTCCTTCACCCGCTGCCCAACCAGCGGCGACGTCTCACTCACCTCCATGTTCACCAGATACTCGCGCGCCGCCTCGCCAATATTCTCCAGCAGATCCCGCCGATCCGGCAGCAACCGGCGCCCGATCAAGATCAGATACGCCAACCCCACAATCGTCGCCGGTACGCCCAGCCATGCCACTTCAAAAAAACCGATCTGTGCCAGCCCGCCGCCCGGCTCAGCCGCCGCCCGCTCAATCATCAACCCGTTCACCACCAGGTTCGTACTCGTCCCGATCAGTGTGCACGTCCCGCCCAGCACCGCCGCATACGACAGCGGCAGCAGCACCCGTGATGGCGACACGTGCGCCCGCCGACACCAGTCGGTCACGATCGGCAACAGCATCGCCACGACCGCCGTGTTATTCAAAAAACCCGACAATACCGCCACCTGCGGACACAATCGCCCCAGTATCGTCCGCTGGCTGGACGCCCGCCGCAGCATGAAATGCCCCGCCGTGTCCAGCGCTCCCGTCTCCCGCAACCCACCCGCGACCACGAACAACGCGGCAATCGTCAACATCCCCTGATTCGAAAACCCCCTCAATAGCTCGTCCGGCGTAATCACCCCCGCCACCGCCAATACCACCGCACCCGCCAGCAGAATCACGTCCGGCGTACGCCGCCCACGCACCATCAGCGCAAACACGCCGGCGACAACAACGAGCGTAAACCAGCCTTGCCAGGTCACAGTCTCAATGCTCCCTCGCGCAGCCAACAATCCCCGTTTCAACCACGCCACAGGCCTTCACGACTCTGCCACGCCCGTTAGGATACCCAAACCGCGGCCCCCGTCGACCGCCGCCATAGCAGCCGACGTCCACGTCGGCCGCGCGCAACACGTTTGGCGATCAGCATGTCGCTGCCGAAGGAAAAACCTTGCCCCGCAAAACGCCAGCCAAAACACCCCACACCGCCCGCCACGCCGAAATCCGCGCCACCGCCCGCGGCCATTTCGACAAATGGGCCCTTAGTTACGATCGCTCCTGGCTGAACGAACTCGTCTTCTTCCCCTCCGTCCGCATCTGCCAGGAGGAAATCGCCCGCTGGCAGCAACGCTGCGGCCGCCACGATTTCCGCCTCCTCGACGTCGGCTGCGGCACCGGCACCCTCCTCCATGCCGTCGCCACCGCCACGGACGCCGAACAACTCGTCGGCCTCGACTACTCCCCCGCCATGATCCGCGGCCTCTCCGCCAAGATCGCCGAGTCACCTCACTCCCACCGCGTCCACGCCATCGTCGGCGACTCCGAGCACCTCCCGTTTTCCGACGAGACCTTCGACGTCATCACCTGTTGCAACTCGTTCCACCATTACCCCCACCAGGCGGCAGTGCTTCAGGGCTTCCACCGCGTTCTCCGCCCCAACGGCGTCCTCATCCTCGTCGACGGCTTTCGCGACAACGTCATCGGCTGGGTCATCTTCGACGTCGCCGTTGCCTCAGTCGAAAAAGACGTCCACCATGCTCCCTGGTCCCAGCTCCGTCACATGATCGACTCCGCCGGTTTCCGAAACCTGCGGCAACGAAAACTTAACGTCCTGGCACCATTGTTGGTCAATGTCGCGCTGCGGTAAGCACCGTCGGATTCTGCCGCCGCACGCCTGAATAATCGCACCGATCCGGCGAATACCAACTCGAGGCCGCCCTGCGGAAAACGGTTCGCGTTCCGCGGCCGACTGGGATAAGGGAGTGGCAGATGCGGATCTCGGTCATCGACCCGATCAGCCCGGCTATCGAACGCACCAAACTCATCCTCTTCCAACCCTTCGACCTCGGAAAGTGGTTCCTCCTCGGATTCTGCGCCTGGCTGGCAACGCTGGGCGAAGGCGGGGGCGGAGTCAACTTCCCGGGCGGCGGCGGAGGAGGGGGTGGAGGTGGTGGGGGCGGCGGCAACGGCCTCGGCGGCGTGACGCAGGAGGGCGCCGACTGGTTCGTCAGCCACCTCGGGATGATCGTCCTCATCGGCATTCTCGTATTGGCCGTGATCATCGGTATCATCGCTCTAATCACCTGGCTCAAAAGTCGCGGCCAGTTCATGTTCATCGATGGCATCGTCCGCAACCGCGGCGCCGTCTCCGAGCCCTGGCGCGAATTCCGCGACCTCGCTAACAGCCTTTTCGGCTTCAAATTCCTCCTCGCCGGCGCTACGCTGCTCGCGTTCGTACTCATCGCCGCCGTGGCCGCCGCCATCGCCTGGCCGGACATCAGCAACCAGTCGTTCGACTCGGCTGCCATACTGGCAATCGTCCTCGGCATCGGGCTCGCCGCCATCGTGGCAATCGGCGCCGGCATCATCGGCTTCCTGCTCGACGCATTCGTCGTCCCCGTCATGTATCTCCGCCGCGAATCCGTCATGGACGCATGGTCCACGGTCTACGAGGAGATCCTCCGCAACAACGCGAGCGCAATCGTGCTGTTCTTCCTCATGACCATCGTGCTGGGCATCGCCATCGGCGTCATCGGCGTCATCGCTACCCTTGTGACCTGTTGTTTCGCAGCCCTCCCTTACATTGGCACGGTCATACTCCTTCCGCTAATCGTGTTCGGACGCTGCTACCCCCTCTACTTCCTCCAGCAATTCGGCCCCCACTGGCGCTTCTTCGATGAAGGCGGCACACTCTGCCACGTTTGTCACTACGACCTGCGCCAGAACGTCTCCGGCGTCTGCCCCGAATGCGGCACGCCCGTAGAGGCCAGGCCTGCGGTGGATGAGTATCAACAGCCCCCTGATGACCTGCCGAGATAGCGCCAGGTCTCAGCCCCGACATCCCCCCATGCCCCCGCCGCCGGCCCTGCGCGCCCACCAGCCCG
The DNA here is from genome assembly GCA_964468185.1 of uncultured Planctomycetales bacterium. Lineage (GTDB taxonomy): Bacteria > Planctomycetota > Phycisphaerae > UBA1845 > Fen-1342 > JANQFV01. Next base: position 118,329 of record CAYXTR010000001.1, read on the forward strand.
AATGGCCGCCGGTGACTGTGTCGAAAATGCAATCGGGAGAACAGTTCAAACCAGGCCCAGCCCGTTACCTCCCAACTCCCGCGGCCTCCTTCCAAACCCACGTCCCCTGCACGCCGCCTCCATTGTCCACTTGTGACTCCCCATCACGCAGGTTGGGCGGCGAGCCGCTCCCAGGCTCAGCCGCCCAACCGCTTCCCCCCGCCTCCTCCTGCCTCCAAAATGCTCAAATAAGCCCTCCGCGAAGCGCAAGCGCTCCGCGAAAGGGCCTTCTCCTCCTCAGTGATTCGTTGGCGTATCGCTCACGTCGGCGGATATGCTGCGCCGACCTGCCTACAGTTTACGGACTCCCCAGCCCCGTTGCAACCGCGCACGAGTTTTCCCGGCCCCCTCCCGCGACCAACCCCGCGCCCGCGGGTAATATAGGTTGTATGAACCACCCATACCCCATCACCGCCAACCCGATAACCACACGCCGGTTGCGCGCCACCATCCGCCCCATCGTCCGAGAATCCGCCACCCTCGGCGTCATCGCCGTCACCTGGTTCTTCCTGATCGCCTGCACCGGCTGTCAGCCCTCGCCCCTCGCCCGGAAAACCCTCGACAGCCGCGTCGAGATGATCGGCAAGACCGCCGATATGTGGGCCACCGCCGAAGAGCCCCGCCCCGCCCGAATGGAACGCGCCGGCCGGTTCATCCAGGACAGCGAAACCCGCCACGCCGCACAACTCGCCCGCACGGGTCGGCACGTCGAGTTCTGGTTCAACCGCGACGTCGAGCGCGTCCAGCAACGCGCCCCCCAATACCGCGATAAACTCGGACAAATCCTCTGGGGACAACCCGAAGATATCGAGTATCCTGCCATCATTCTGTTCTTCTGAAAACACGTGGCCAGGCCGCAGTGAGGTAGCACGCGGGGCACATTCGTGAACTTTCTGAATCCATGGTTCGCACTCGCCATCGCCGGGGCCGTCATCCCCGCGCTGCTGATCCTCTACTTCCTCAAACTGCGCCGCCGCGAAGAACCAATCTCGTCCACGCTCCTCTGGAAACGCGCCGTGCAGGACCTCCAGGTCAACGCACCGTTCCAGCGCCTCCGAAAAAACCTCCTGCTCCTCCTGCAACTGCTTGTCCTCGCCGCCGCCCTCTTCGCCCTCGCCCGTCCCATCGTCGAAACTACCGTCGCCGACGAGGAGCGCGTCGTCATCCTCATCGACCGCTCCGCCTCCATGAACACCGTCGAGCCCGACGGCCAGACCCGCTTCGAAAAAGCCCGCGAGCAAGCCATCCGCCTCGTCCAGACCTTCAATCAGCGCACCAGCGGCTGGCGCTCCATCTTCTCCCTCACTGGCGCCCAGGCCGAAACCCAGGTCATGGTCGTCGCCTTCTCCGACCGCGCCTCGATCGTCTCCCCCTTCACCACCAACACCAACGAGCTTGTCGACCTCATCCGCCGCCTCGAACCCACCGACGCCCGCACCGAAATGAAAGAGGCCCTCAGCCTCGCCGAAGCCTACATGGCACCACCCACACGACTCACCGCCGGCCTCGAGGACACCCCCGTCACCGCCGCCGCCCCCGCACGCCTCGTCCTCATCTCCGACGGCCGCATCGCCGACCTCCCCACCCTCGCCCTCCGCGCCGGCACACTCGAGATGATCCGTGTCGGCAAGGCCACCGACAACGTCGGCATCACCGCCCTCCGCACCCGGCGCAACTACGAACGCCCCGAAAGCGTCAACGTCTTCCTCACCGTCCGCAACTTCGGCCCCGACCCCGTCCGCACCGACGTCTCCATCAAAGTCGACGGCACCCTCCGCTCCGTCGAGACCGTCCAGCTCGCCGGCCGCGAACTCCCCCGCGTGCCAGCACCTCCCGCCGACACCGCCGACGAAACCTCCCGCGACGCATCCCCACCCGGCCAGCCCCTCATCCTCGACACCGCCGCCGAGGAGGAGCTCGACCGGGGGACCACCCGCTCCGTCTCCTTCGACATCCTCCTCGATCAGACCGCCGTCATCGAAGCCCAACTCTCCCGCGACGACGCCCTCCCCACCGACAATCGCGCCGCCGCCGTCATCCCCCCACCTCGCCGCCAACGCGTCCTCGTCGTCACCAAAGGCAACCTCTTCCTCGACAGCGTCCTCCGCGGCCTCCCCCTCCTCGAATACCCCTTCATCACCCCCGACCAATACCGCCACGGCATCGGCGGCCCCTACGACGTCGCCGGCCAGTCCCCCTACGACGTCGTCATCTTCGACAAGCACATCCCCGAAAACCTCCCCGCCGGCAACTACCTCGTCATCGGCACCACGCCCGAACTCACCGCCCTCGAAGTCACCGGCACCCGCGAAAAACACGCACTCATCTGGTGGGACGAAACCCACCCAATACTCCGCCACGTCGCCCTCGACCCCGTCGTCGTCGGCGAAAGCCTCACCGTCAAACCGCCCCCCGAAGCCGAAATCCTCATCGAAGGCCCCGACGGCCCCGTCCTCTTCCGCTACGCCGAAGCCGGCCGCCACTACCTCGTCCTCACCTTCGCCATCGAAAACTCAAACTGGTGGAGCAAGCCCGGCTTCCCCGTCTTCATCTACAACGCCATCCGCTATCTCGGCGGCAGCGGGTCCGATAGCGAAGGCCGTCCCACCCGTCCCGGTGACACCCTCCGCGTCGCCTTCCCCCCCGCACACGATGAAGTTCGCCTCATCACCCCCGATGGCGACGACACCACCCTTACCCGCGACGCCTTCGGCGGCGCCTACTTCGGCGACACCGACCAGGTCGGCCTCTACCGTGCCCAACCCGGCCTCGAAGGCCGCGACCGTTTCGCCGTCAACCTCGAGGACGAATGGGAAAGCGATATCATCCTCCGCCCCGAGCCGCCCCGCCTCGGCACCCAGGAAATCCAGGAAATGGCCGCCATCGAAACCGCCACCCCCGAAGTCTGGCGCTGGTTCGTCGGCGGCGCCCTCATCCTCCTGATGATCGAATGGTGGATTTACAACCGCCGCGTCATGCTGTAGAACCTGACCCCGGCACAGATGTAGCGTCAGGCCTCCAAGCCTGACATCCGCAGCACCGGTCAACCGCTGCGAAACCCTGGAGTCTCGGCGGCTCAACGCTGAACCCCTGGCCCCTCGACCCTTGGACCCTGTCGCCCGTGTCAGGCCTCCGGGCCTGACGAAGGGCATTCCGCCCGCTGTTTGTCGGAACAACCATGACCATCAACGAATGCCAACCCGGCCAGCGCATCCGCGTCGTTCAGACCATCGACCGTCGCGAAGGCGACTGGAAAGCCGAGATCATCGGCACCATCGTCTCCGTCGAGAACCGCAAGACCGAAAGCTGGTACGCCCACAGCAAGGACAACAAATACTGGCTCCTCCGCGTCCACCTCCGCAAGGACGACGGCGAAGAGAGCCTTCTCAATCTCGACGGCCGCACCGAAGTCGAACTCCTCGGTGGTCCAACCCCCAACACCCAGTCCAAACCGTAGCGTCAGGTCTCCGAACCCAACGGGTGGCGCGGGCGTCTCGCCCGCCATAAACGTAGCGCCAAAACTCCGCGCCTGACGTCCAGCCACGTCCAACTTTCCAATCCGTCCTCCGTAACCAAACAACGCCAACCCCACCGCCTTGGTCCTTCGGCCCCTACCTCTCCCTACCCACCCTGCGCCACCGATTCCCACGCATCCACCCCACCGTCCAGAATCCGTACATTCTCAAAGCCCTTCTTCTCGATCTCTGCCGCCCGACCGGCGGCCGTCTCGTCGTTCGGTCAGGCGCAAAAGAAGATCAACTCCTGCGACTTCGACATCGAATCGAGCCGCGGCTTCAACGCCGGATACGAAATCGCCTCCGCGATCCCGAAACCACGACACTTCTCCGCATCATCATACGCACACACCAGCAGTGCCCCGTTCCCTTGTATCCGCTGCTGCACCTCTTCAGCTTTCAACCGTTCCGCCATGATCCAAACCTCCAGCCATTGAGCTCGCTTGCCATACGAACGGCCACGACGTCACCACCACCCACGCGACACCCGCAGCCGTCCCCCACAACAATCACAGAATCTCCCTTCCCCATAACAACGACCTGAATATCACATATCACCCACGTAACCTCGTCCTCACGCGCCACAAACGCGTTTCTCCCCCGGCAGGTTTTGGCACTGGGCCGCACGACCTCCGGCACTAAAATGTAGCCTCGCCGTCCGTGATGGCTCTCGTGGGTTCAAGACGCAAACAGAGTCCCCCGCAATGAAACTTGCTCGCAAGCGCCGTGTATATCTCCTGGCCTTCATCGTCTCGCCGCTGTTCGCAGTCGGGTTCGTCCTCGCGCGCGCATTCTGGCCGTCCTCCGGCGCGGTACAGGCTTCGGCAAACGACGATATCCGCCTGAATTGAAAACGAAGCGTATCCGCAGCCACTTCAGACAACAGGTACTCAGGTGCTCAGCTACTCAGGAACTCAGGTTTCAGTTCTAGGGAGATTGGTTGCTGGCTTTGCAGAGGGTACTACTCGTACAGATTCTGCCAGGTCGCGAGGAGCAAACTACCGTCCACGTTTCGATCGGCCTCGCCAATTACATCTAACGAAAATCCCGCGACCGCGCATTTGCCGGCGTAATCCGCTTCGCCAGATCCTCAAACCGCTGTACCTGCACGTGAATGACCGCCTCCTGGCGCTCGATGGTGCCTTCTGCAATCAAGGCAATCTTCGCCCGCGCCACCGCCCGATACCTCTCCCACACCTGCGGCCGGACGATCAGGTTCACATGACCCGTTTCATCCTCCAGCGTCATGAACACCAGCCCCTTCGCCGTCGCTGGCCGCTGCCGATGCGTGACAATGCCCGCGACGCGCACACGTTTGCCGTTCCGTGTCGCCTGCAGTTGCGCACTGGTGAGCACACGCACCTTCTGCAAATCACTCCGCACCAGTTCCAGCGGATGTGCGTTGAGCGAAAACCCCAGCGACTCATAATCATGCACCACCGTTTCCTCCAGCGGCATGCGCGGCAGGTCGGCGACGTCCTCGTCCGGCGGTAAGTCAGCAAACAGCGGCAAATCATCATCCGTCTCCGCCAGAATCTGCCACAACGCTTGACGCCGATTCAACCCCAGCGACCGAAACGCATCCGCCGCCGCCAGGCGCAACAGCGTTTCACGTGAAACGCTCCGGCGACGAGCCAGTTGATGTAGCGACCGAATCACCCCCTCCCGCCGCGCCGCCTCCACCCCGCGCACCTTCTCCGCACTCAACCCCCGCACCAGCCGATAGCCCAGCCGCAAAGCGGGCGGAGGGATTGAGGGATTGGGGGATTGAGGGATTGAGGTGCTGGTTGCTGCGCGCGCGCTGGTCTCTTCACTGTGGCGCCGGTTTGCAACCGGTACATCCGGCGACTCCAGGGTGCAGTCATATTGACTGTAATTGACATCGATACTGCGGACGGTGACGCCATGCCGCTGCGCGTCGCGCACCAGTTGTGCCGGCGCATAAAACCCCATCGGCAACGAGTTCAGAATCGCGCCGGTAAACGTCGCCGGGTGATAGCGCTTCAGCCACGCCGACGCATACACCAGCAGCGCAAACGAGGCGGCGTGACTTTCCGGAAAACCATATTCACCGAAGCCGCGAATCTGCGTGAAAATGCGTTCGGCAAAATCGCGGCTATAACCGTTGTCGAGCATGCCGCGCACCAGCCGCACCTGAAACTGTTCGATCTGTCCCCCCAGCCGCCACGCTGCCATCGAGCGCCGCAGGTGATCCGCCTCCCCCGGCGAGAACCCGGCGGCGACGACGGCCAGCCGCATCACCTGCTCCTGAAACAGCGGCACGCCGAGCGTTTTTTCGAGCACCTTCTGCACCGCCGGACTCGGATACCACACCGGCTCCTCGCCGTTTCGTCGGCGGAGGAAGGGATGGATCATGCCGCCCTGAATCGGCCCCGGCCGGACGATCGCGACCTCGATCACGAGGTCATAAAAGCACCGCGGCTTGAGCCGCGGCAACATCGACATCTGCGCCCGACTCTCAATCTGAAACACCCCGACCGTGTCCGCCGCACAAATCATGTCGTAAACGGCGGGGTCTTCGGAGGGAATGTCGAGAAGGGATTGAGGGATGGAGGGATTGAGGGATTGGGGAGGGAAGAGATCGAGAGATCGAGAGATCGAGAGATCGAGAGAAGAGGGGGGCGATGCGTTGTTCGCGCCAGTCACTTCTCCTGCTTGCTGCGCAGACTGTTCATCAGCGCTTGCAGCAGCCGACGCACTTCCTGTATTTCTTTGAAGAGTGTCGCTGGCGGTGACAGGAGTTGCAGCTCGTCGGCGATGATGATCTGCGTCTCCAGTTCGGCGAGTGATCCGTGAGCGATCGACAGGAACTTGAGAAAGTCGCGCGTCGTCTGGCGTGCATTGCCTTCCGCGATGTTGCTCGGAATCGAAACCGCCGCCCGCCGCATCTGGCTGATCAGTCCGTACCGTTCGGTATCGGGCAGCGCCTGCGTGGTGTGATAGATCGTCTTGGACAGTTCGATCGCTTTGCGCCACACGCTTAGATCGCGAAAGGTGTACTTGGGACTCATGCGAATCTCCCTCAACAGGTAAGGTGGGTTCGTTCTCCGACACGCGTGCCGTGCTGGTTGCATTTCTTGATCTCTCGATCTCTCGATCTCTCGATCTCTCTCCGTAGTACGTCCCCAACATCCCAAACGCCTTGCTCAGCGCCGTCAGCATGCCGAGTGCGAGGCAGTCGACTTTCAGGATGCCGAGCGCGTCGATGTCGTTTTTGTCCCACTCGATGAACGTGCGGTCGGGCATGGCGCCGTTTTCCAACGGGACGATTTCGCACAGCGGCGTTTCGGTGATGACGAAGCCGCCGACGTGTTGAGAGAGGTGCCGTGGAAATCCGATGAGCTGTCGCACGAGGCGGACGACCATCTGCACGGTGCGGTCGTTGGGGTTGAGGCCGGCTTGGCGCAATGCCTCCGGCGGGACCGGCTCGTTGCTCCACCAGTCGAGCGCCTTGGCCAGCACATCCACGCGATCGAGCGATAAGCCGAGCGCCTTGCCCACGTCGCGCACCGCAGAGCGCGGGCGATAGCGAATCACCTCCGCCGTAATCGCCGCCCGCTCGCGGCCGTACTTTTCGTAGATGTACTGAAACACTTCTTCGCGGCGTTCGTGCTCGAAGTCGACATCGATATCCGGCGGCTCGTTGCGTTCCTTGCTGACGAACCGCTCGAAGAGCAGGTCGTGCTTTTCCGGGTCGACCGCGGTGACGCCGAGGCAGTAGCAGACGGCGGAGTTGGCGGCCGACCCACGGCCCTGGCAGAGGATGCCGCGCTCACGCGCGAAGCGGACGATGTCCCAGACGGTGAGGAAGTAGTGCTCGTAGTGGAGTTCGCGGATGAGAGCGAGTTCGGAGTTGAGGAGGGTTCGCGTAGCTGACGGAAGGGATGGAGGCGTGGGAACGTGGGAATGTGGGAACGTAGGAACGGGAAGAGATCGAGAGATCGAGAGATCGAGAGATCGAGACTCGTGCTTTGGGCGTTGCTCAGATCTTGACGGGATGTTGTAGCGTTTGGCGGCGCCTTGCCAGGTTAGCTGTTCCAGGTACGTCATGGCGTCCTGGCCGGGGGGGACCAACTCGTGGGGGTATTCATACTTCAGTTCGTCGAGGGAGAAGGTGCAGCGCTCGGCGATCTCGACCGTACGCGCGATCAGGTCGGCGTGGTCGGCATATCGGCGGGCGATTTCTTCGCGCGGACGCAGATGTCGCTCGGCGTTGGCGAACAGGCGCGTGCCGGCGTTGTGAAGCGTGCACTTCTCGCGGATGCACGTCAGCACGTCATGAAGGTAACGCCGCTCCGGCACGTGATAGTGCACAGCGTTCGTCGCAACGAGCGGGACGCCGAACCGCTCGGAGATGGTTCGCAACGTCGTGAGGCGCTGGTCATCGGGAGTGGTGGCGTCGAGCCGGGCGGCGAGGTAGAGGCGGCTGGGGAAGAGATCGAGAGATCGAGAGATCGAGAGATCAAGATTGGGGATTGTGGCGGAGGGGGGAGAGATCGAGAGATCGAGAGATCGAGAGATCAAGTTTGGGTTGGCGGCGGTGAGTGGAGGGTCTGAGAGGAGGGCGATCAGGGTTGAGTTTTTGCATAGGTCTTCGAGGTCGGCGTGGTAGAGGGTGCACTGGCCTTTGGGGGTGCGGAGGCGGCCGCGGGTGATGAGGCGGGCGAGGCGGGCGTAGGCGTCGCGGTCGGGCGCGAGCAGGACCAGCGGCGGGGCGTCGACGGGCGTGACCTCGACGCCGATGATGAGGTGGAGGTCGTGCTCGCGGGCGGCGAGGTGGGCGCGGACGACGCCGGCGAGTGAGTTGCGATCGGTGATGGCGAGGGCGGTATAGCCCAGTTCGGCGGCGCGATCGACGAGTTCGGCGGGATGCGAGGCCCCGCGCAGAAACGAGAAGTTCGTCAGGCAGTGCAGCTCGGCGTACGCCGGCGGGGCGGGGGTGGAGGTGGTCTCTTCCCGGTCGGCGGTGGTGGTGATGGGCAGGGCAGGCCGCTCTTGGTCGCCGGTGGTGGCGGATTCGGTGGCAGATTGTTGTTTATTGGCAGTCATAAGCGCGCACGTTCAGCGTTCTGGCGGTGATTCGCCTAGCGTGGCGCGCGATTTTCATCTCAGGATATGATACCTAACAAAATACGAACAGGCAAGCCAGAAACCAGAGGTGGCGATATGTGGATGGGCCGACACCAGCGCAATTCGTGCGTGGTAAACTGCGTTCCGCGGATAGCCAGAAGCGGGTACTTGATCGCGACGCAATGCGGCACAATATGATGCTAAGTTTATGTTTGAAAATATGTTGCGCAACCGCAACCGATCTTCCAAAAACGGCATGAAGCTTGACTCCGAACCGATCTCGTACGATACGTTGGAGTAGAGGTTGCGGTGCTAGTTCTTAGTTGGATTAGCCGCGGGCCTAACGGCCGCCGGACCTCTTTTTCTATGCGCTGGCGCTGTTTGGATCCTTGATGACGCTTAATGTGCTTACGCTCCGGGAGCCAAGCGTGAATCGATAGAGCGACGCCTTGGGGATCTTGAAGTACGGGTCCGCCTCGCGACGCCCCTGGAAGCGCATGCCGTAGACGCTCGTGACAACGTGAGCGAGTTGAAGCCCGATGTTCTGTGCCTGCGAGACGGTGAAGAACGGCGTTCATGTCCCTTTTTCGATTCTCGAAACGTCTCATCCATGAAGATCAGCACGCGACAAGTTCTCCTGGGTACAAGGGCACCGTGAACAATCCACTTGCGCAGGTTCCAATCCGATCACTGGCCCTTCCCAAGCGTTGCGAGCAAGATGACGAAGGCCGTGATGGCGAGCGATAGCAGAGCCAGGAGCGCGACGACGCGGATGTTCGGCAGTGGACTGGGACGAAGGAAGTGCCGCAAGAGCCACTGTTCTGCGTGCGCAGTGTCGAATTGTCGGGCCGTTGGCGGCGCGTCGTCAACACTCGGCTCCCGCCGGGTGAGTCGCCTGTTGTCGCCGCCCTGGTAGGCGCGGCGAAATACGCAGGGGCACGCCTTGGCGGCAAGCAACACGGCAACGGCGGGGCCGATGTGTATGAGGGCCAACCCATACCATAGCTCAGACATCAACGTGCCGGCGAGCAGGCCGCCCAGCGCGCCGCCGAGCAGGAGCAGTCCAAGTAGATAGTACCCCTGAGGCAGGTCGAGGACCGTGCGGAACGGGGCCGAGAACGACGGTGGCACCCACTTGTCGGAACGCAGCGGTATGACGGTCCAGATGGCGACGGAGGCGAGCACGAGGCAGGGCAAGATGAGCGTGCCGAGTCCGAGGAGCAGAGGCCACCCGTTTGCCAATAGCAGCCTGAACTGCGCAAGGTCGGCGGCCGGGTTGGGAAGTTGGCTGTGTGCCAGCTCAAGCAGCAGCGCAGAGGCGGCGACTTGCGCGATGCCGAAAACAATGATGGCGCAGCGTAAGGCAATCCAGGACATTGGCACAGGTCCCCGTCATCCGAAGCACAAAGTCCGTCAGTTCCGGGTATTCCGGACAACACAGCCGACGGCCGAGCCCGCGCTGGCCGACACGTCGCCGCTACGGAATCACAAACTGCGTCGCCACCGTGACCTCCGATTCCGTGTCCACATCGTAGTACACGTACTCCACCTCGTACATGCCGGGGTGGAAGCCGGTGACTACCGTTGTGGTGTCCACGCAGCACAGGCCCCAGCAGGGCATCGGCGTGATCTCTTCCTCGACAACCAGCAAATGTGTGACCTCGTCCGGCGTGACGAAGAGCTCGACGTTGATGTAGTCGTAGCACATGTTCGTGGTGCGGTGGTCGTGCGTGATGGTCAGGTGGGCGCCGTCTGGCGTGACGGCGACGTCCATGTGCACCTCGTCCGGGTCGCAGAAGGACGCGCACGCGAACGGGTCGTAGCAGCCGCTGTCCGAAAACTCGAGGATGTACGGCAGCTCCACGTCGAAGAGCTGTTGGAACACCTGGAAGTCGTGCAGATCGACGTCGGCGTCAAAGTCGAAGTCGGCGCGGACACAGGGCAGCGGAATGCCGGCGTCCGGTCCGAGCAGGCAATAGGTGAAATAGCCGAAGTCGGCCATGTCGACGTCGTGGTCGAGGTCGAAATCGCCGGGCAGGCAGGCATCGTTATACGCGACGCTCATGCCGGCCATCGCGGCGAAGCAGGCGTTGTCATACGTGACGCCGTCACAGCCGCAGACGGGGTCATAGTATTCCGGGCAATCGGTCGGCTGCTCGGTGCACATGCCTGTCTCGATCAGGCAATCCTCGAAGAAGCAGTACAGCCCGCCGGGGCAATCCTCGTTGGACCAGCAGTATTCGGGAGCGAACGGGCCATGGAGCGGTCCGTAGCCGATGCCGACGGCCGCGTCCCAGTTCTCGATGAAGGTGTAGTGCTGCGGCGGTTCGCCGGGCTGGAAGGTCTCCAGTTGCCAGCCGACGTCCTCGGCCCGCCAGGGGTGGACGAACGAGAATGCGAAAGTCTCGAGGGCGTTCTCGGGATCGTCGGTCCACCAGCGGGCGCGGCCCAGCGTTTGTGAGTAACACGGGCCCTGAGAGACCTCGCCGTGGGGAGCGAACAGTCCGCACGCGTGCCCAAGGCCGTCGGGTTCGATCGTGAAGTTCCAGCCGGGCGGGATGGACACGGCTGTGTAGTTGTCGACGTCGAGATCGCCCGTGCCGACGGAGAACTCGGTCATGGGGTAGCTGGCGGCGTCGACGACGTACATGTAGGTGCCGCCGCCGGAAGGGCCGGCGGTGCATTCGCAGAAGATGAGCGGTGCATCGGCGGCGGCAAAGGACGCGCAAGTGAGTACGGCGATCGTGACGGCGAGTGTGTGGATTCTGGACACGTTCGGCCTCCTGCGTTCCGCGCGTTGTCGCGGCCCCGTGTCGCGCGTCGCGCGTCGCGTGCACCCTGACGACGCCCACGCGCGTGCAATGCACTCCCCACAACGGTCAATATACCCTATTCAAACGCAGGAATGCACGTATTTTCTCGGACCGTTATTGGCAGAGCGCGCATCATCGGGCGCGCTTCAGGCGTGCAGCGCGATTGGTCGTTGGATGAGAGATCAAGAGATCGAGAGATCGAGAGATCGAGACTCTGTCATGGCGCGGCGCTCGGCGGTGGGGCCGAGCGAGGTGCCGTAGCGGGTTTGGCGAGGAACTCGAGGTTTGTCAGGAACTGGCGGTATTTGTCGAGGTTGGCTTCGTAGGTGTCGGGGGTGGCGGCGTATTCGATGATGTAGCCGAAATCGCCGTGGGTGACGGCTTCGAAGCGGGTCTTGTAGGTCTTGTTGTACCATTCGATCTGCTGAACATACGCCCGGGGGAAGGCGGCGTGCAGCGGATCAGCGGGTTCGTTGGAGGAAATGCGGCCCTGGTCGGCTTCGAGGTAGCCGTCGATGAGGGTGTCGAGGTTGGCGGGGCCATCGAAGTGGAAGGACTTCACTGCGATGGTCGTCGGGATGCTCTCGCGCTCGTCCTCGATCCAGACGGCGGGGAGTTCGAAGACGGCGGTGTGCGAGTCCGCGAAACGGTACTGGTAGGCGGCTGCATGTACGAATGCCCAGTCGCCGGTGAGCGGGATGCGGTAGCCCCATTCGGTGTTGGTGTGGTAGGGGGTGTCGTTGTCCGGGGCCGGCTGCGCGTGTCGAGGCTTCGGTTGCTGCGTAGTGCAGGCGGTGAGAATGCAAAGCGCGATAGCGGACGCGGCGATAAGTCGTCTGAGAGTACAACCACGAGTAGGTGACGACGCGTTAGCGGACATTGAAGTAGCGGGCCTCCGGGTGGTAGGAGATGATGGCGCTGGTGCTTTGTTCGGGGTCGAGTTGGTACTCTTCGCTGAGGGAAACGCCGATGCGCTCGGGGGCGAGGAGCTGCATGAGCGGTTCCTGATCTTCGAGGTTGGGGCAGGCGGGGTAGCCGAAGCTGTAGCGGCTGCCCTGGTAGCCTTGTTGGAAGAGCTTGTGGAGGTCGCGGGCGTCCTGGCCGGCGACGCCGAGCTCGACGCGGACCTGCTTGTGGATGTACTCGGCGAGTGCTTCGGCGAGTTCGACGCCGAGGCCATGCAGGAACAGGTAGTCCTGGTACCTGTTCTCTTCGAACCACTGGCGGGCGACTTCGCTACAGCGGCGGCCGGCGGTCACGAGGGTGAAGGCGCAGACGTCCACCACGCCGGACTTCAGTGGTCGCCAGAAGTCGGACAGACACCAGTACGGCTCTTTGGATTGGCGCGGGAAGGTAAAGCGTATCAACTCCTGGCCGTGGAGTTCGGGGCGGTCGAGTTCCTTCGGAGGTGGCTCGAAGATGACCAGATCGTCGCCGTCGGCGTTGCACGGCCAGTAGCCGTAGATGGCCTGGGGCTGGAGGATATGCTCCTGCTGGCAGCGTTCGACGAGATTGCGGTAGACGGGGCGGATTTCGGCGTCCACGTAGCGCTTCCAGACATCGGGCGCGCGGCGCTTCTTACGGAAACCCCACTGCACCTGGAAGAGCATGGTCTCGTTGAGGTAGCCGAGTGGTGCCTTGAGGTCGATTCCCTCCAGCACGCGGCTGCCCCAGAACGGCGGACGTGGGACCGGGTGGTCGTGGCCGATGTCCGAATGGCGCCGCCGGGCGCGTTCAGCGGCCGCGCGGCCCTCGGCTTCGGCGGCGGCTTCGGCGACGGCGGCCTCGCGGGCAGCGACTTCAGCTTCGGCCTGCTGAGCACGTTCGGCGGCGGCAGTGTCGAGTGGTTTGAGGCCGATGCGCTGTTCGGCGAGCAGGCGAATCTGCTCGCCGGTGGGTGCTTCGACGAGGGCCTCTTCGGCTTCCTCGACGACTGGGGCGGGTTCGGCTTCGGCCCGGCGTTTCATGATATCGCCCATGAGCCTCAGGCCGTCGAAGGCGTCCTTGGCGTAGTGGACATTGCCGTGGTAGACCTCCTGGAGATCACCTTCGACGTACTTCCGCGTCAGCGCTGCACCGCCGAGGATGACGGGCGGTTTATGGCCATGATCGTTCAGGACTTCGAGGTCTTCGCGCATGATGATGGTGGACTTGACGAGGAGGCCGCTGAGGCCGATGGCGTCGGCCTGGTGCTCCTGCCAGGCGTTGATGATGTTGCTGATGGGTTGCTTGATGCCGAGGTTGTAGACCTTGTAGCCGTTGTTGGTGAGGATGATGTCGACGAGGTTCTTGCCGATGTCGTGGACGTCGCCGCGGACGGTAGCCAGTACGAGCTTGCCCTTTTCCTGGCCCTCGATTTTTTCCATGTGCGGTTCGAGGTGGGCGACGGCGGTCTTCATGGTCTCGGCGCTCTTCAGAACAAAGGGAAGCTGCATCTGACCGGAGCCGAAGAGCTCGCCGACGACCTTCATGCCGTCGAGCAGGAACTCATTGATGATGTAGATGGGCTGATATTTCTGCATGGCCTCGTCGAGGTCGTCGCCGAGGCCGGGCTTGTGGCCGTCGATGATGCGCTGCTTGAGGCGCTCTTCGATGGGGAGTTCGTCGATGCGGACTTTCTCGCCAATCGTCTCGCCGTCGCTGAAGAGCTCGATGTAGCGTTCGAGCGGGTTGCCCTGGTCGTGGCGGTCGTAGATGAGGTCAAGGGCGGCTTCCCAGCGTTCATCGCTGATCTGGTTGCGTGGGATGATCTTGCCGGCATGCACGATGGCGGCCGTCAGGCCGCGCTGGCAGGCTTCTTGCAGAAAGGCGGAATTCAGCACGACGCGGGCGGCCGGGACGAGCCCGAAGCTGACGTTGCTGACGCCGAGGATGGACTGGCACTGGGGGAACTGCTGCATGACCCGCTCGATGCCGTCCAGTGTTTCGAGGGCGAGCCGGCGGTCTTCCTCGTTGCCGGTGGTGATTGGGAAGGTGAGGCAGTCGAAGAAGATATTCTCGGCCGGGATGCCGTGCTGCTCGGTGAGCAGGTCGTGAAGCCGCGTGGCGATGGCGAGCTTGCGGTCGGCGGTCTTGGCCATGGCTTCGACCGGGTCTTCATCGATTGTCAGCGCGACGACCGCCGCGCCGTACTGCCGCAGGAGACCCGCGATGCGGCCGACCTTGTCCTCGCCGTCCTCGAGGTTGATGGAGTTGATGATGCACTTGCCGCCGGCGAGCTTGAGGCCGGCCTCGATGACCTCGGGCTGTGTGCTGTCGAGCATCAGCGGGATGTTGACGTCGCTGGCGAATTTGTCGACGACCTTCTGCATGTCGGGGACGCCGTCGCGGCCGACGTAATCGACGCAGACGTCCAGCACGTGGGCACCCTCGCGGACCTGCTCATTGGCAACCTCGAGCATGCCGTCGATGTCGCCCGCTTCGATCAGGCGTTTGAACTTGCGCGAGCCATTCGTATTGCAGCGCTCGCCGACAATCAGGAAGCTGGATTCCTGCCGCATCGGCGTGGCCTGATACAGGCTGGAGACCGACGCTTCACGTTCGATGTCGCGCGGTTGCGGTGTGAGGTCCCGCACGGCTGCGGCGACGGCGGCGATGTGGGCCGGCGTCGTGCCACAGCAGCCGCCGACAATGTTCACGCCGTCTTCGGTGACGAATTCGCGCAGCCAGCGGGCGAGCTCATCCGGCGAAAGCGGGAAGTGTGGCTGACCGTCGACAATCTGCGGAAGGCCGGCGTTCGGCAGCACGCTGAGCTGGCGCGTGCAGTGTTTGGACAGGTGCCGCACATGCTCGCTCATCTCCTGCGGGCCGGTGGCGCAGTTCAGCCCGATCACGTCCACGTCCGAGAATGCTTCGAGCGTGACAACGGCGGCGGCGATATCGGTGCCCATCAACATGGTGCCGGTGGTTTCCATCGTCACCTGGCACATCAGCGGCACCCGGCGACCGGTTGCCGCGAAGGCCGCACGGGCGGCGTGAATGGCGGCCTTGGTCTGGAGAATGTCCTGGCAGGTCTCGATGAGCACGACATCAATACCCCCGTCAAGCAGACCACGGATCTGCTCGGTATAGCTTGCGACGAGTGTGTCGTAGGTCGTCTGACGGAGGGTCGCGAGTTTTGTGCCGGGACCAACGGACCCGACGACGAAACGCGGTTGGGCGCTGGTAGTGAAGCGGTCGGCGACTCGGCGGGCGAGTTTGGCGGACTCGAGATTGAGGTCGTAGGTGCGGTCCGGGAGGTCGAATTCGGCCAAGACGATGCGATTGGCGCCAAACGTATTGGTTTCGATGGCGTCCGCACCGACTTCGAGGAAACTGGCGTGAATCTGCTCGATCACGTCAGGGCGGGTCTCTGTGAGAATCTCCGAGCAATTCTCCAGATCCCGGAAATCGCTGAGCGAGAGATCGTGGGCGTGAATGCTGGTGCCCATTGCACCGTCAAACACGAGCACACGCTGTTGCAGCACGTCCAGAAAGCGTGAATCCATCGTCCATCCTTACGATTTTGGAGGGTCGTGCGAAGCGGCGGCCCGTCGCCGCGGGGCGAAAACTGCGTCGGCGGCAGTGGTGGGGGGCGCGGCTTCGCTGATCTTGCCCATTCGGCTTTGGCGTGTATTATAGTGGGTTTGCCGAAGTTTGCTGTCCCTTGTGATCAGATGAGCCGGAGCCAGCAGCCGATGACGACCGAAACGCTTGCCCTGACGGATTTTTTTGAGCAACCGGAACTGGACGCAGAGCAGTATCGGCAATTCGCCGACGCGGTCCATGCTTCGTTCCATTCCTACGAACGCTTTGACACGCTGACCCGCGAGCGCGAGCAGCAGGGTGGCGATGCACTGCGTATCGGACTCGCCCTGCTGATTCTCAACCGATTTGAGGCGGCGCTGGAGAAACTGGCGCAGGCCCCGGCGGGCAAACTGCGCGACTATTGCGCCGCCGAAGCCGCCGAAGGGCTCAACCGC
Source organism: uncultured Planctomycetales bacterium (assembly GCA_964468185.1). GTDB lineage: Bacteria > Planctomycetota > Phycisphaerae > UBA1845 > Fen-1342 > JANQFV01. Next base: position 134,748 of record CAYXTR010000001.1, read on the forward strand.
TACGACGAGGCAGAGAAGTACCTGAAGCAGGCGGCCAGCGCCGGCTGGGACGCCTTCGAGGTCGACATGCAGATTGCCGCCTTGAAGCTGCGTCAAGGCGATCAGGATGCGGCGGAGAAGTTGCTGGCCAAACATGAGAGCGGCGGGCAGGATCGGGCGGAGTGGTACTACGTGCAGGGGCTCCAGCGCGAGGAGCAGGGCGCCCGCGAGGCCGCCCTCGAGTCCTACGACCGGGCCCTGACGCTGAATCCCGATCACGCCCCCACCATGTTCCGCGCTGCCCGACTGCATGACTTATGCGGCGACGATGAGCAGGCCATAGAGCTGTATGACCGGCTGGCCGCAGCACCCCGGGCCCATGTCAATGCCCTGATGAATGCGGCCGTAGTCTATGAGGACGTGGAGCGGTTTGACGACGCGGCGCATTGTCTGCGGCGTGTCCTGCGGCTCTTTCCGAACCACACACGTGCCCGGCTGTTCCTGAAGGACGTCGAAAGCTGTCTCGACATGGTAATCGACGAAGTCGGTGAGAAGCGCGTCGATGCGCGTAGTCGGTTGCTGGATACGCCCCTGTCCGAGTTCGAGCTCTCCGTACGGGCCCGCAACTGCCTCAAGAAGATGAAGATCGACAGTCTGGGCGAGTTGATTCGTCTTACCGAGGCTGAGCTCCTGGCTTATAAGAACTTCGGCGAGACATCTCTGAATGAGATCAAAGCGCTGCTGGTCAAGAAGAACCTCCAGTTGGGCATGAATCCCGACGAGGTCGAGGCTGCCGCCGCAGCCGAGGAGCCGGTGGAATACGAACCCGAGGCGCCGCGCGTGTCCGTGCCCGCCGGTCAGGAGGCCATGCTGGGAAGACCCGTTTCCGAGTTGGAGCTGTCGGTCCGCGCCCGCCGCTGTTTACAGCGCTTGAATGTGCAGACGCTCGGTGATCTGATCCAGTATTCCGAATCCGATCTGCTCTCGACGCGGAACTTCGGCGTCACCTCGCTGAACGAGATCAAGGCGCGCCTGTCGGAGAATGGTCTGCATCTGGCGCCGAAGCGCACGAGCTAATCCCAATGGCACGCACAGGGATCCGGTGACAGACGCCTTCTCCTTTCGTGTTGCAGCGACGCACGGCGCGGCACGCCGTGGGCGAATCGACACCCCGCACGGCGCCATCGACACCCCAGCATTCATGCCGGTCGGCACCCGCGCCACCGTGAAGGGGCTGACGCCGGAGCAGATCGGCGACACCGGCACCCAGATTATCCTGGCCAATACCTACCACCTGATGCTGCGGCCCGGTGCGGATGTTGTCGAGCGGCTCGGCGGCTTGCACCGTTTTATGCAATGGGACGGGCCCGTCCTGACCGATAGCGGCGGATTTCAGGTGTTCTCGCTGGGCGCATTACGTCGGATCGACGACGACGGCGTCAGCTTCCAATCGCACATCGACGGCGCCCCGGTCCGCATGACACCCGAGTCGGCGGTCAGTATCCAGAATCAGCTCGGCGCCGATATCATCATGGCGTTCGACGAATGTCCGCCATTGCCGGCCGACGCCGCGGCTTTACAGCGCGCGGTTGACCGGACCGTGCAGTGGGCCAAGCGCAGCCGAGCCGCGCACCAGCGCACGGATCAGGCCCTGTACGGCATCGTGCAGGGGGGGCTCGATGAGTCGTTACGGGCCGGATGTTTGGAGCGGCTGGTCGGGATCGGTTTCGATGGCTATGCCCTGGGCGGATTATCGGTCGGTGAGCCGCCGGCGGAGATGCACGCGTTTCTAGATGCCTTCGCGGACCGGCTCCCCCCGGACAGACCCCGCTATCTCATGGGTGTTGGCACGCCGGTGGATCTGGTGGCTGCGGTGGCGGCTGGCATCGACCAGTTCGACTGTGTCCTCCCGACCCGCAACGGCCGAAAAGGCTATGCGTTCACGAGCACCGGCACGATCCGGCTGCGGAACGCCGTCCATCAGCTGGACGAGGCGCCGCTGGATGCCGCGTGCGCCTGCACCACCTGCCGGCGGTTTTCGCGCGGCTACCTGCGCCACTTGTTCCTGGTGGGTGAGGTGCTTGGAGCGACGCTGGTTTCGTTGCATAATATTCGTTTCTATCAGTCGCTCATGCAGCAGATGCGCGACGCGATCGCGGATGGCACGTTTGACGAGTTGCGTCAGCGTGTCGCAGCGGTCGCCGCAGCAGACGAGACGAAGGACGACGAATGATTGCACTTTTGATTGTGCTTGCGCAGACGGCCCCAACCACGACCGCCCCGACCGGCGGCGGCAGCATCTTCCAGAGCCCGCTGATCCCGATCGCCCTCGGCCTGGTGGTGTTCTGGTTCATCATCTCCCGTGGGCGAAACAAGGAGCGGCAGAAGTATGAGGACATGCTCAGTTCGCTGAAACGTAACGACCGCGTGCAGACCATCGGCGGTGTGCTGGGCACGGTCGTCGACGTGCGCGACAATGAGGTCATCCTCAAAGTTGATGAGACCAATAATGTGAAGATGCGTTTCCAGCGCGGCGCGATCAAGGAGGTCCTCCAGGAGTCGGCCGCGGAAGGCGAGGAGCAGAAGAGCTGACGCGGGGGTAAGACGCCGCAGGTTATGGGGTCGCTGGCCAGTTATCTCGATCCGGCCGTGATTCAGCAGGTGAGCCGGCTGGATCTGCGGGCGCGGTTCATTGTGGAGGGGTTTCTGGCGGGGCTGCACAGTTCGCCGCTGGAGGGGTTTTCGGTCGAGTTCAGTGAGCATCGCAAGTATGTGCAGGGGGATGAACTGCGCGCGATTGACTGGAAGGTGTTTGGGCGGACGGATCGGCTGTATGTGCGGAAGTATGAGACGGAGACGCACCTGGCGTGTCATCTGCTGGTGGATGCGTCGGCGAGCATGGGACATGTCGGGTATGCGGGGGCGGGTTTGGCGCAGGCGGTGAAAGGTGGTGTGCCGCCGGCGGCAAAATTGCTGTATGCGATTCATCTGGCGGCGGCACTGGGGTACCTGGTGACGAAACAGCAGGACGCGGTCGGGCTGGCGGTGTTGGGGGCGGGGCTGCGGGAGGCGTTGCCGGCGCGGTCGAAGCGGTCGCACCTGGTGGACCTGCTGGGGATCCTCGCCGGCGTGCGGGCCGAGGGGACGACCGGGCTGGCGGAGGGTGTGGGGGCGGCGCTGGCACGCATTCCGCATCGCGGGCTGGTGGTGCTGCTGAGTGATCTGCTGACCGAGCCGCAGGCGACGCTGGATGCGCTGCATCACATTCGGTATCGGGGGCATGATCTGATCGTGATGCATATTCTGGATGCGGCGGAGACGCAGTTTCCGTTTGACGGGACGGTGCGGCTGGAAGATCCGGAGAGCGGGGCGACGCTGGTGGCGGACGCCGCGGCGGTGCGAGAGCGATATGTGGATGCCATAACGGCGTGGCGGAAGGCGTTGAGCACGCAGGTGTCGGCGATGCGGGCGGACTATGTGCCGTTGGACACATCGCAGCCGTTTGACAAGGCGCTGGTGGAGTTTTTGCTGCAACGGCAGCGGCGGCGGTGAGGGGGGGGAAGTGCGGCATGACCGAAGAATCACTGATCGATGCGACGATTGAGTTTCGGCCCGCAGGCGAATCCCAACTCGTGATGGCGACACGACGCGCAGAGGGTCTCCTGGGACTGCGGCGCCTATTTGCCGTGCTGGCGAACGGGGAGCGAACCAACCTGCGGCTGGACGCAGCGAACGTCAAGCGCATGCAGGATCTTGCCGCCATCAACCTCATTGTCGCTGATATCTTCGAGAAAACGGCGATTGCGAATACACCCGACGGGGGCGTGGTAGACTGGTCGCTGTCGCCGGAGGGCTGGCTTGAGAAGTGCGAGCAGATCGATGGATTATTAACGGGGTGTGGGCACGGGCATCAGTATCTGGCAGGATTCGATTCATCGCTTGAGATAAAGCTGTCCTTCCGCGAGCCGTACTACTGAATGCGGTGCCGCTGGTCGGGGGTCAAGGACGGCCGTCCCTGCGGCAATTGCCAGGAGGGGCATGAGCGGGACGCGGTAGCGGACGCTGCCGATGTAGATCATGTGCAATAAGGTGAAGTAGAGGACCGCCAGCCAGATGAGGGCGTGGAGGCGGCGGACGGAGGCACTGCTCAAGAGCAGTGGCACACCGGAACTGTCCTTGCATCTTGGGGTGGACTGTTGGGGAGCACCTCCCGAGCGTGGTGGCACCGTTGTGCGGAGCAGGCCGAGCAGGGCGGTGAGGACCACAATGATCGTGTAGGCCGCGCCGGCGTGTCCGGCCAGCGTGTTGCGGTGTGCGGGGACGTTGGGCCACGGGTTCCACGTGCGGGTGAATTTGGTGAACGCCAGGGACACAACGCGGATGGGATCCCGCCGCATCTGCTGCAGCGCGAGGCGCTGGAGGAGTTGATCGCGCTCGACTTCACCCAGGTCGGCGAGACGAGCCTGGATGGCGGGGTCTTGGAGGAACGACTGGTCGCTGCTGCCGTCGGCCTGGGGGCCTTGCGCGTCATACAGCGTCAGGCCGCCGTTCGCCGATAGCCACGCCGGATGACCCAGCACCGCCAGGTTCCGCAATCCCCACGGCACCATGCATAGCAGCAGCAGGACCGGCGCGATGACGAGTCGCAAAGCTGTTCGCCGTCGATTCGTTGCCAACACGACCAGCAACAGCCACACCAGCGGGATCCACGCCGCCGCCGATGGACGCGTCATGACGGCCAATGCCCCCAGTGCCGCCACAACCGCCAGCGGCCGCCACCGACTCGCATCCGTGGCCAGTACATGCCAACTCGCCGCTACCAGACCGACCGCCACCGGCGTAAACAGCGCCTCCGTCAACAGCAGCCGACAGAAGAAGACGTCGTACGGGTTGAATGTCAGCAGCAGGCCGGCGAGCAGTGCGCCGCGCTGGCCGACGGCCCGCAAAGCCAGTTGATAGCCCACGACAACAGCCCCCGCACTCAATAGGGCTTGCGCGATTCGCACGACCAATATGCCAACGCCATCCAGCCACGCGAACGCCGCCAGGAAGAGTGGATACGCCGGCATCCGTGCCGCATAGCGGCCGTCATCACTGACCAGTGCGCCGTGGTGCACGAGGTTGTCAGCCAGATTCCAGTGCAGCACTTCGTCCGGATACACCAGCGTCGGCCCGACGTTCAGCCAGCCGACGAGGATCCAGGTCAGGCGCAGGACGACGGCGGCCGTGAAGACGATCCAGCCGACGGGCAGGCGCTGCATGGTCATGGTGCGGCGTTGGGTTGCGCCGGCAGATTGGACAGCTTCAGGTGTAGCGCTCGTGACGAGTCCGGCCGCAGCTTGGCCCGCTCGTCGATGCGCAGTGGCATCACCCACAGCGGCCCATCCTGATCGCAAAGCAGTCCGATCGACGGCCGTACTTTCGGGTCGATCTTCTGCTCGGTGAAGAAATCGCCGACGGTCTTGGCGCCGGGGGCGCCCAAGGGGTGAAACCGATCTCCGTCCTGACGGGCGCGGACGAGGAGCGGTGGTTTGACGTGGTCGAGGTCGAGCCACTCCTCATCGCGTGTGGTCTTCTGCCGCAGATCCGCAAGTTGTTGTGGACTGATGTCGACGATCTCCGCCGTCAGGCTGTAACCCAACGTTGGCAGGCGTGTCGTGCCGGGGCAGGTGATGTACGTGGTGCCCAGTTCCGGGAGTGGCTCGTCGGCCGCGAGCGGCCTGAATTCGAGACGCTCGTACTGCTTCCGAACGACAATCGGTCCTGGCAGATGGACTTCCTTACCGCTGACCGTGCCTTCGGCCAGCCGCAGGACGGACTCGATGTGCGCGAAGCTCAGGTCCGATTCGCCTTCGGGCAACAAGGCGACCGCCCGCCGCACAACCTCGGCCTGGATGATCCGCTGTTTGCTCGTGAGCGCCTTCGTGTTCAGCGTGATGTGACTGGCACCTTGAGAGACGACAAGGGACTCGAAGGTCCGCGCGGCGGCATCTTCGAGATAGGTGCCGAGCCAACGGGCGTGCTCGGAGAGCCGGAGTAGTGCGTCGGCGACCTGTGGGTTGAGCTGCTTGGCCAGGAGTGGCATCACGCTATGCCGAATGCGGCCACGGGTGAACTCGGTGGAGCGATTCGTACTGTCCGTCCGCAGCTTGAGCTTGCGGGTTGCGCACAACGCCTCAATCTGCTGCCGGCGAATACCCAGCAGCGGCCGCACAACCCGGACCCGGCTGCCCGGCTGAATCGGCCGCAGTTCACGGATACCCGCCAGACCACGCAGGCCCGTTCCGCGGCAGATGCGGTGGAGTACCGTTTCGGCGTTATCGTCGGCGTGATGGGCGACCGCGACCAGTTCGCTGTCGGTCTTCAGCGCAATTCGTCCGAGGAAGTCGTACCGCTGCGAGCGCGCCACCTCCTCCGTATTTCCGCCCTCTTGCTGGATGATTGCTCGAATATCAGTCTGCTCCGTGAAGCACGCCAAACCCAGTTCGTCGGCCAGGTTTGCCACGAAGGCGGCGTCTTCATCAGCCTCCGCAGCACGGAGGCCATGATGGAAGTGGGCCACGTGCAGCCGCCAGTTGAGCTTGTCACGCGCGTTGAGGGCGTGCATGGCGTGCAGGAGGAGTGAGGAGTCGGGTCCGCCGGAGACGCCGACCACCCAGTGTGTGTCCTCAGCCAGCAGTTCGCGGGCGTTGAGCCAGTCGCGGAGGTGAGTAAGGAGCGTGTCCCAATTCACAGTCGGTCCAGTATACGGAGAAGAGATCGAGAGATCGAGAAGGGGGGGCAGGTGGGCCGCGCGCGGGACCTTGCGGAAGGCGGGGGGCTGGATCGGGGGTGTGACAAGGCGGGTGCATTGAAGGTCGTTGGTGGCAGGCGGGAAATCGGCCCGTCGGGGCGGGGTACTGTCGTAAAGGCCAGAGAAGTAGGTGAACCGGTTCATTTTTACGCCGTGAGAAGGGGCGTTTCGGGTTGTTTTGAATGAAATATTTCGCTAGGATGTGCTATTGTGAGAGTGAAATCACGTAGAAACTGACCGTATGTGGAGCATTTCTGCCGCCAGCGCTGACCGAACTGCGGCACATGCTCACAAGATGACCATCTGGAAGGGAGCGACGGCACGCTGGTGGCGCCGACGTGCTATCGCGAAGCGATTGGAGGGAAGTTCATGCTGCAGCGTACAGGATACTGGCTATGTTTGGTGGCGTCGATGGCGCTGGTCGGGACCGTGAACGCCGACCTGACGAGCGATCTCGCCGGTTTGTGGACCTTCGAGGATGCGGGCAATCTCGCAGATGATATCAGCCCGTATGACAATGACGGGACGATTGAGCTCGACTCGGCATGGGGCTCGAACATCTCGCAGGGGCCGGGCGTGATCGGGCTTGGCGCGGCTGAGTTTTTCACGACGAACGACCTTGAAACCAACCACTACATCGAGATTCCCAACGCGCCGCAGCTCAACGGCACGAGCCAGACAGTCTCTTACTGGATCAAGACGACCCAGCAGGATGTCGAAGGCACTGCCAACGGCGAGTACGTCGACCACATTCGCCATTCCGGTCACATGTCGTTCAAGGCCACCGGCCAGTACGACGTGCCGGGCGGTTGGGCGCCGATTACGTTTGATTCCGGCGGTGGTTTCGGCAACTCGTTCCACGACAACAACGTGGGCGAGAACACGTGGAATACGGACTATGCGGATGGTGAGTGGCACCACATTGTCACGGTCTATGACGAGACGACGAACACCCTCAAGACGTGGATCGATCTGGAACTCGTCATTGACCAGGTGCAGGACCATCTGGCGGGTGGTCTGAATCCGAGCACCGAGTCGCTCAAGTTTGGCGGCTACGAGGGTGGCTTCGGCAACTCGCTCATTGGCAGCATGGACCAGATCCGCATCTACGATGTGGCCAAAGGCTACGAGGTTGATGCTGACGGTACGCTGATCGGTGGCGACCTGTACGAGATGTACAACGAGATCCCCGAACCGACGAGCCTGCTGCTCGTGGCTGTCGGTGGTCTGCTGATTCGCCGGCGCTAAGCCGCTCGTTTCGGGTCTTGTTGCAGTCAGCCGGTCGTACGGGAGCTACGCGCGACGCGATCGGATGTCGGGGGTCGCGGCCATTTTGGCTGTGGCCCCCTATTTCGTGCGCTGCTTCAAGACGCTCAGGCCGACGTCGATACCCTGACCGCCGGCGGTTTGGTGGCAGTGGACGGCGAGGGTGTTGCGGCCCTTGCGGAGGGCGGCGCGACTCTCAGGGGTGGCCGGCACGAGGATGTGGCTGACGACGTAGCCGGTGCACGTTGCGGCTGGAACGCCGTTGAGGTAGACCTCGGCGTCTTCATCGTGGTAGATGCGGAGCCAGAGGTTGCCGGCGGGCAGTTCATCGAGGTGGAACTCGCGTCGGAGCCAGATGTCCGCGGTTGTCCAGGGGGTGCCGACGCAAACGCCGGGGGTGCCCGCCGTGCCGAACATACCAAGGCCGGTTTTCCAGGTCGAATCGTCGCACTGGGGGGGCGGTCCAGTTGTCCGCGGGCTTGACGGTTGTATAGCGCCACGGTTGCGGCTGGGGTAGCGAGCAGGGGAGGACTTCGCAGACTTCCGGCGGCGGACCGTATAGCTGTTCGTGGAGTTGCGATGTGGCGTCGGCGTCGAGCTTGAGAAACGCGCGATCGTAGGTGAGCAGGCCGTTGACCTCACCCTCGACGTCGGTGGTCTGAGTGTAGACGGCGGCCGAAAGGCCTTGGGCGATGAGCGGGGCCAATCTGCTGAGGACGTCGCTGTACGCGTCCTGCAAGTCCGACTGAGAGCGGTAGGTCCGATAGCCCCAGTTCTTCTTTTCCTGCCACAGGTGATCCGCGACGGGCCAGCCGAGGCCGCCGAACTCGCCCAGGACGGCGGCGCGGTGCGGTTCGGTGGGTGGCAGGGCGGGTCCGGGGTAGGCGTGCACGTCGATCACGTCGCCGACGCGGCGGTCGGTCCAGCCGCTGGCACTGTTGACGAGGCGGGTGGGATCGTAGTCCTTGACCCATGTCGTCAGTCGTTCCGTGTCCCATTGCCCCCAGCCTTCGTTGTAGATGACCCACATGATGATGGAGGGGTGGTTGCGCAGGCCGTCGATCATGGCCTGCAGCTCGCGCTCGAAGTTCTTGGCTGACTCGGGTGAGCGGGTGATGTCGGGGTCGTTGGGGCCGATGTACCGGTCGCCGCTGGGCATGTCCTGCCAGACGAGCAGACCGAGCTGGTCGCAGTGGCAGTAATAGCGGGCGGGCTCAACTTTGACGTGCTTGCGGAGCATGTTCATGTTGAGCTGTTTGAGCACGGTGAGGTCGTAGCGCAGGGCGGCGTCGGACGGGGCGGTGTAGAGACCGTCGGGCCACCAACCCTGGTCGAGCGGGCCGAACTGGAAGAGGGGTTCGCCGTTGAGCAGGAGGCGGTTGTGGCCGGCGTGCCGACCGATGGCGACATCGCGGAGTCCGCAGTAGGACTTGACGGTGTCGATCGTGCGGCCGGCGTCCAGGAGGGAGATGCGGAGGTCGTAGAGGTGGGGGTCGGACGGGGACCAGAGTTTGGCGTTGGGGATATTGAGGGTCGCGGCCTGTTTGGCGATGCACTCGGCTTTCGCGACAACGCGCTCTTCGTCGAGCACTTCCAGGCGCAGGTGTGTGCCGCCGGTTGTTTCCGCCGCAATTGTCACCTGTGACTGGCTGGCGCTCGGGGTGATGGTGAGGGCGCGGATGTGTGCGGTGGGGACGGGCTCGAGCCAGACGGTTTGCCAGATGCCGGTGACGGCGGTGTACCAGATGCCGTGGGGGTTGCGGATCTGTTTGCCGCGGGGCTGCCAGCTTGCATCGGTGGGGTCGGTGACGCGCACGACGAGCGATTGTGGTCCATCTGTTCGGAGGGCGTCGGTGATGTCGAAGGTGAAGGCGTCGTAGCCGCCGCGGTGATTGCCGACGGGCACATCGTTGAGCCAGACGTCGGCGGACCAGTCGACGGCGCCGAAGTGGAGGAGGATGCGCTGGCCGTGCCAGGCGGCGGGGACTTCGAAGGTGCGCCGGTACCACAGGGCTTGTTCGGGGGTGACGGGTTGCTGGACGCCGGAGAGCGCGGATTCGATGCAGAAGGGTACGAGGATCCGGCCGTCGAAGTCTTTTGGTGTTTGTTGCTGGTTGGCGGGTGTGAGGGTGTATTGCCAGGGGCCGTTGAGGTTGCGCCAGCGGTCGCGGACGAGTTGTGGGCGGGGGTATGCGGGCAGGATGCCGTTCGGGTCCAAGTGCTCTGCCCAGCGGGTTCGCAACGTGTTCTCCTTTGCGTCTTCTTGCGTCGGGGTCCTCGAACGAGCGTCATCCGCGTTTGTTGTCGGACCTGACGTGCTGATGAGCATGGCCAATGTCAGAGTGGCCGAGATCATGGACTTAGCGAAAGGCGGCGTCCGTTTCATTACGCACCCATTTCTCGATGCATGGTGACGAATTGCGTTCTTGCCCAGCAACTGCAGTGGAACTGCCGCTACTCGATGGGTCCGCTGCGGCGGGCGGGGTTGTGGAAGTAGATGAAGCGGCGGAGGGCGTCGAGGCCGTGGCAGGTGGTGCAGACGTTGCTGGCGCCGAAGCTGCGGACGTGCCAGATGCGGGCGCGCATCTCGCGGGTCTTGAGGTCGGGCACGTCGGCGGGGGTGGGCAGCGGGTCGGATCGGCCGTGGGTGAGGTGGCAGGTGCGGCAGGCGACGGTGCCCTGGGGGTCGACCTCACCCGCGGCGTTGAAGAGCGGCAGGTAGCCGGGATCGCCGGGGAGAGAGGGGTTGTACATCTCAGCTTCGGGGTGCGTGGCGATGGTGGGTGGTTCGACGGGGCCGCCGGCGCGGTGACAGGCGACGCAATGGCGATTGGCCACGGGTACATCTTCGAAACCCTCGAAATCATCCAGCGCCCGCGGCCAGAGGTAGCGGTCTTCGACGTGGTCTGAGGGTGCGTGGGTCAGATGGCAGGGTTTGCAGCCGCCGACCTCGAAGCCCTGGGCCTGGAGGATGCTCTCGGCGTGGCCGATCTTCTGGACGTTGGCACTGGGCTCGTGGCAGGTGATGCAGAGATTCGCGGTCGGAGCGCCGGGTTGCATGCGGAGCAGGCTCGTGGCCGCGTTCCGGCCGGCGTGGGGGTCGTGGCAGGTGGCGCAGGCCATGCGGGTGGCATCATCCGTCGCCATGGGCAGGCCGTGCGGGTCGGCGGTGGTGGCGAAGTTGCTGGGGTGCTGCATGGCATGCGCGCGATTGGTGTCGGGACGCGTTTCCTCGTGGCAGGCGACACAGGCCGCATCGCTACCCGGCATGTTCTCGGCCAGGCCGGCGCGGAACAGCCCGTCGGCGGTGTTGCCGTGGGGGTCGTGGCAGGCGAGGCAGCGGTCGCCAGCCGTTTGGGACGCCGCGGGCCAGGCTGAATTGTCGGATTGCATATCGTGGGGGCCGGTGGCGACGCGGTCGTAGTCTTCGTGGCAGTCGACGCAGAGGTCGCTCGCGGGGGCGATAAGGAACGGGTCGAATCTGGCGATGTGCGGGTCGTGACACTCGCGGCACGCGGCGTCGGGGTGATTGACGTCGGTGAGGACGGCGGTCTTTGCCAAACCGTCGTCGTGGTGACAGTTGGCGCAGCGGCCGGCGGGGTCCCACGCGGTGGGGCGCGGGGTGAAGGCTTCCTGGTGGGCGGAGTGGCAACCGGCGCAGGCACCCTCTTCCCGGGCCGTGACGCCGAGGGCGTTCTCGACGTCGGGGAAGTTGGTGCGGAGATCATGTGGGGAGCCGACAACACCAGCCCGGTCGCCGTGGCACGCGGCGCAGGTATCCTGGGCGGCGGGGTCGAAGGCCAGCAGAAACTCGGGGGTGACGGCCTGGTGAGACGCATGGCAGGTCACACAGAGCAGTTGCTGGTCGGAGCCGACGCGTGTGTCGAAGCCTTGCGCGACGGCGCGCTGGGTCGGCGTGAGGGCGGGGAGCTGACCATGGCGGCTGCGCTGATCGGCGGCGAAGAGCGCTGGCGCCAATTGCTCGTGGCACTTCAGGCAGAGGGCGTTGTCGTCGACGGCCATCGAAAGAAGTGGGGCGTGGCGGGCGCCGTGGCCGGTGTGGCAGGCGAGGCAGGTGACCGTTTCGTCCAGCGTGGGCGAGTGGATTGCCAGGAGTTCATCCGGCACGCCGCCGGTCATCGCACTGAGCGGGTGCATACCGTCATCGGCGCCGGTGGTGTACTCGGTGTGGCACGACGTGCAGAGGTCTTCGGGGGATTCCTTGATGCGGAGAAAGACGATCTCGGCCACGGTGGTGCGCGTTTCGGGCGTCGTATGCGCGGAGTGGCAGGTGCGGCAGGCGATTTCGCCATCGGCCAGCGGCAGGTGGTCGGGAATCGTAATCGAGGGGGGTGGGACGATGCCGGTACGATGGCCGTGCTCAACCCACACGCGCTGGCGCGAGTCGTCGACGCTGGCATCGTGGCAGCCGAGACACATGAAGCTGCGGCTGACCCAGGGATGTTGCGGCGGGTTGGGCGGAACTTCGGCGAGGAGCGTGGACACGCCGTCGGCGAGCGGCCGCATCCACTCGTAGTGGCAAATGGTGCAGGAGCGGGCCTGCGGGACGGTAGTGCCGGCGGCGGTCTGGCGCGTGGTGCGGCTGGGTGGCAGCGCCTCTGGGTTGCGTTGGAGCGCGAACTTGCGGACGCGATCGGCGAGCAGCTCGACGATGTAAATATGGCCGCTGCTATCGAAGTCGAGGGCCATGGGGGCGGCGAGCTCGATGGGCTGGCCGGCCGGGTCACGGAGCACGCCGATGAGACGGCCGTCGGCGGTGAAAGCCTGAACGACTTCGAGGGTGCCGTCGGTGACCCAGACGTTCTGGTCGGCGTCGACGGCAACGCTCTTGGGCCGATAGAACTGCCCGACATCGACGCCATAGGTGCCGACGCTGCCAGTCGGGATGCCGTTTTCGTTGAGGCGCTGGACGCGGCCGTTGAGGACGTCGGTGACGAGGACTTCGCCGTCGGCGGCGGTGGCGAGCATGTACGGATAATGGAACTCGCCGAGGGATTCGCCGAAGGTACCGACAACGCGGAGCTCGTCGGTTTGGAGGTTGTAGCGCAGGAGGCGGTGACCGTCGTTATCCACGAGCCAGGCGATGGTCGCGGCGGCGTTCAGCGTCAGGTCGGTGAGGTCAGGTGATTGGGCGAGTTGTGCCGGCGGGAACGTCAACGTCCGCGCGAGATTGCCATTGGGGTGGCGCACGAGAACCTGTCGCAGGCCGGGATCAACGATCCAGAGTTGGCCATTCTCGTCGAGATGGAGGTTGACCGGGTTCGATAGCTTCTGAGATTCGACTTGTCGGATGTCCTCGTGCAGGTTGCCGTCGGCGTTGAAGTGCAGGATGCGGCTGTTCACGCCGTCGGCGATGAATACGTCGCCCGTCATTGTGACGGCGAGGCCGGTGGGCATGTGCATGGCGTCGGGCTCGTCGAGCGCGAAGGTTTGAACCTCCGTTGCGACGAGTGGGTGCGGGTCGGATTGGGCTGCCGCCAGAGTTGGCCAGCAGGCGACAATAAGCAGCAGAGGCAGCCAGAGGTGACACTCCGAGTGACGGCAGACAGCAGCACGGAAAGACGCTGACACGCTTACTCCTGGGATGGCTCCGGCGCAGATGGCTGTGGGCGGGTGGCCGGACCGTCGGTGGTTGGAGCGACGAAGCCGGGGAGGTGGAAGATGTTGCCCTGCATGATGTGCTCGATCATCGTGAACACCCAGCCCTGCTGTAGCGCGGTGACACGGGCGGGTGGATAGCCGACCTGGGTCAGATCGACGAGCGATTGCTCTGTCGTGTGGCACTGCGTGCACACGAGCGTTGACGGTCGGCGGCGGGTGTGGACCTGTTCGAGCAGGACGTCGCGACGCGCCGGGGTGAGCGCCCGCAGGTTCTCGAGGTATTCGCGAACGGCGGCGTCATTGTTAGGGTGGTCGAGGAGCGGCCGACCCTGGGCATCGCGGAGCGCGAGCTTGGCGCCGTATTCGCCGCGGAAGTGCAGCGGCAGACGCGCTTCGACGAGCTCGATTGCGGCCTGGAACTGGCGGCTGGAGAAGCGCGGCGCGTTCACCTGGGCGGCGAGACGTTCGAGGTCGGGGTCGCCACCCGCTTGTCGGGCGGCCTGATCGAGTAGCGCGACAAGGCGCTCCTGGTGAGCCGCCGTTGGATCGGTGCGCAGCTCCTGGCCCGTTTCGGAGTGTAGCCAGCCGTAGAGGCGGAGCAGGGCCGGCGGCTCCGTGGGGCGGCCATTGTCGAGCGCGTACCAGACGAGCGGGAGCGGCACCTGGTCGGAGGTCATGTGACATACGCCGCAGTGGATGCTGGTGGCGTGCATGTTGAGAAACGCGCGATCCTCCTTGCGCTCGGCGTGCGGAAGCGGGCTGTGACAGCCACTGCGGGTGCAGTCGTTAACCGGGTCGGATTGAAACCAGCCGTCGAGGTGGTGGTAATGTGCGAGCGGGGTGCGAGGCTGCTCGGCCAGTTGCATGCCGAGCCATTGCTCGGGGTCGCTTTGCCAGACCTCTTCGGTAAGGCGGGTGGGGATGCGGGTAATCTGCGCCGGGGCTTCGCGCGGGACGAGCAGTTGCACGACAAGATATTCGAAGGCGCGATAGCTGACGAAGACCACAACCGCGATGAGGATGAAGGCGTAGATGCGGCGCAGTGGAGCGATGTGGTGCTGCGCGTGCTCAGGGGCCTTCACGCCGGTGGGATTGGTTTCAGCCACGCTGCACCTCCGAATCGACCTGGATGCCGAGGTCGGCGGCCACCCGTTTGACGAAGTCCGTGTGGGCCTCCGTGAGCCGCGGCAGGGGCGTATCCCCGCTGAGCGTGGCGGGCGAGAAGGGGAAGACCTGCGGGGCGAAGACCACGTTACAGATGTGCAGGATGCCGACGTGAATCACGGCCAGGAATGCCTCGTATGTGTGGGCGATCATGCACAGGTTGAAGATGCGGCCGTCGACGAATTGCGAGCTGTACTCCGCGGTCCAGAGCAGCAGGCCCGTGACGCCGAGCAGCATGGTGCCCCAGAAGACGCCGAAGTACTCGAACTTCTGGTCGATCGTGAAGCGGTCGAACGTGGGTGGCTCGCGGCGGAGGAACATCAGGTAGGCCAGCAATTGGAAAGTCTTCTTGATGTCGGCCGGGCCGACGAACATCGGCATGGACGTCAGCGCCGGAATGAAGCCGATGCGCGTGCCGTCGCGCCGCTTGTGCAGGGCTTTGCGCACCATGCCGGCGAGGGCGTGGAACAAGTGCGTCAGGAAACCGACGACGAGGATGACGCCAGCCCAGTGGTGCACGGTGCGGGCGACGCCGAGACCGCCCAGACCATCGATCACGGCGCGGGCCCAGCCGTGGGTGGCGAACTTCATCGGGAAGCCGGTCACGACGAGCGTCGCGAACACGATGACCAGAATCCAGTGTTGCCAGCGTTGTGCGGGCGTGAAGCGTCGCAGGCGTTGCTTTCCCTCGGGGTGAGCGAGGACCGCCAGGGCGAGTTGCCGCATACGCTCCTCCCCTTCGACGTGCCGACCGGTGACGACCTGGAAGAGTTCCAGGGTGGTCAGGACGAGTGACGGGCCGAAGGTCAGGAGGGTGAAGATGACGAAGGCGGCGGCGAGGATGATCTCGGGGCCGCGCTCAGTCGGCAGGTGCAGGTGGACGGCGGCCAGGCCGATGTTCTTGTCTGCGCCGGGGTGGCAGTTCACGGAGCGGCACGAGTCCGCCTTGTTGTCGGGGTGCGTGATGGACGCCGGGTTGTCCTGGGCCAGGACGAGATGCGCATCGGTCCCGACGCGCGTGTGGCAGTTCACGCAATCCGCGGTGTGCATCTCGCCGAGCAGCGCCGCTTTGCCGTGGTACGTGCCGGTATAGCCAACGACGGCATTCTTCAGGTCGTGGGCGGCGAGCACCTTGGGGTCCGCGTGGCAGATGGCGCAGGCCTGGGCGCGTTCGAGTGGCGGGCGGGCGTTCTGCAAGCGGGAGGTCACGTGTCCGAGGTAGTAGCGGACGTCGACCGGGACCTGCTCGCCGTGGCAATCGGCACAGCGGTCGAAGGTCTGCTGACCAATGAACTCGAGCTGTGGAATCAGGTCCAGCGGATCGCGAAACAGCGGTTCGTCGTGGCAATACAGGCAGTAGGATTGACCTTCGCCGAGCAGCGGACCGCCGGTAAACTCCAAATCGCGCAGCGTTTCCGGGGCGTGGACGCTGCGGCGGAGCGCGTCGGCCGAAGCGGCGTGGCTGAAGCGGCGCGCCAGGCCGCGGGGATCATCGAGGTGACAGGTGGTCGTGCAGTCCACGCGCGAAACGGGTTTGTGCGGAATGACCGCGACTTCATCGCGCGGGTGGCAATCGGTGCAGGCCAAACGGGCGTGCGGGCCGAGCCGGCGGGCGTGGTAGTCGCTGCTGGTGAAGTACAGATGGACGGCGTCGTCCTCGGGCACGTAGCGGCTCAGGCCACGGTACTGGTGACATAGCAGGCAGTTGTCCGGATCTTCCGCCTCAACGGCTGGCGCGAGGGACAGCAAGACGACAACGGTGAGCAGCGGCCACCGCCATCCGTAACATCCTGAGCTTGCGAAGTACCTCATTCAGCCTCGCTTTCGCTGTCGAGCGGCAGATAGAACGGCTGCCCGGATTCGATCTTGAGTATCGAGCGCATGATGGAGCTTTCGCGCAACTGACGAACGCGGGAACGCGGATAGCCGAGGAGGGCGGCATCCACGAGCTCGGGCTTGTCGCTATGACAGGGGGTGCACATCGCCCCGACAGGGCGTATGCCGACGTGCACGCGGTCGAGCAGTTCCTGGGCCGCCGATTCCGACAAGGTGTCCTTCTGGCGGAGATAGGCGCGGGTTGCGGCCTGCTCATCTTCAGTGGGGTGCCCTACCCGGGCGTCGTCTTGGTACAACGCGACCTTGGCGGCGTATTCGCCGCGGACGTGCATGTCGACGTCACGGCGCAGGTCGATGATGATGTCGCGCCAGACCTGGCTGCGGGGGTGCGTGGTTTCAAGGCGTACGAGCCACGAGCGCAGTTGCGGGTTGTAGCCCGAGGCCGGCAGGGCCTCGGCGAGCAGGCGCTGGAGCTCGACACTGAACTGGGCGGCGTCCTCGCTGGGAATCTCCGGGTTTTCCTCGAGCATCGTGGCCACGCGGAGGATGGCGGGGACCATAGTACGCTCACGCTCGGGCAGCTTGATCCAGGAAGCCTGCTTCGGGTTGTAGTCACCCTCGGCATGACAAACCGCGCAATCGACAAACGTGGCGTGCATGTTGAGGAAGGCGCGGACCTCGATGCGTTGGCCGTGTGGCAATGGTGTGTGGCAGCCACTGGTTGTGCACGAATCCTTGGGGTCGGGCTGAAACCACTGCGGGATCTGGTGGAAGTGCGCCAGCGGGCCACGGGCCTGGTGATCGCTGCGGGCTTCGAAGAACGCGGGCTCTACGGCGGCGGCGAAGAACTCATCCGCATCGAGGCGCTTCGGAATGTCTACGATTTCGACCGGAGCCGTCTGGCGCGTCAGCAGCATGTGGGCCAGGAAGTCCAGCGCGAGGAATGCGACGAAGACGTACGCGGCGGCTACGACGGCGCTGTAAGAGCGCCGCAGCAGTCCCTTGAAGAATCCCTTCACCCGCGCGCCGCCGGTCGGGCGGGATTCGGTGACCTCCGCATAGGAGAGCCCCACGCGTTGGGCGAGGGTTTCGAGCTCGCCGCGGTGATTCTCGGCCCACTCGCCGATGGGCGCCTGGCCGGTCAGCGTGCCGCGCGACAACGGGAAGACGGTGGGAGCGAAGATGACCGAGAACAGGTGAATGGCTGCGATGTACGTAAAAGCGAGGTAGGCCTCATCGGAGTGGATGATGAAGGCGAAGTTGAGGGCCCGGCCGGACATGTTCTCGCTGACCCACGGTGCCGCCCAAAGGGCGATCCCGCTCAGGCCCATGATGGGCATGCCCCAGAACACCGCCCAGTATTCGAATTTCTCCAGCACGTTGTAGCGGCCGAAGTGGGGGCGTGCCTTTCGCAGGCCGAGCAGGTGCAGGAACAACTGGCCGAACTCGACCGCATCGCGCGGTCGCATCATCATGGGGAAGTCCCAGAGGATCTTCCAGATCGGTCGCTTGTCTCCGGCGCTCTCATTCGCGCGCAGTTGACCGATGAACTTCGCCGCCAGATAGCCCAGGTGGTAGACAAAAACGCCGATCAGCACGACGCCCGCGATGCGGTGAATAATCCGTACGGCTGTCAGGCCACCGAGCAGGTTGGCGATGAGCTGTGCCCAGTCGGCCTCGGCGAATTTGATCGGCATGCCGGTCAGTACGAGTACGCTGAAGGAGATGGCCAGCCACCAGTGCTGGACGCGCTCGTGCACCGTCATGCGCTGCAAGAGGCGTTTGCCGTCGGGGTGGGCCTGTAGCTGGCGGGCCAGGCGAACGAGTCGCTTGTGGTCCGGGTCAACGCGACGTATCGCGGCGTTGATCAGCTCGAGGATGACCAGCACGAAGAAAACGGCCATCGTGGCGGCCGTCAGGATGATGAAGAAGGCGGCGACGTAGAACTCCCAGGTGTGCTCGGCGGGATCGAGCTCCAGGTGCACGGCGGCGCTGGTCATCTCCGGTGGGAAGCCCGGGTGACAGGCGACGGTGCGGCAGGTGTCGGCCAATTCCGTCGGGTGGATGGACGAGTGCTCGACTTCGCGACCGAGCATGAGATGCTGGTCGCCGGTTTGTGACGAGTGGCATTCGACACAAGTTGCCGTTTCCTCGCTGCCGAGCAGGCTGGCCTTGCCGTGAAAGCTGTGGAGGTAGCTGGCGACGGCGTCGTGGCCCGCGTAGCGTTCCTCAACGATGGTCGGGTCACTGTGGCACACCGCGCAGACCTGGACGAGTTGCCGGACCGGGCGGGCGGGTTTCATCCGGGCGGCGACGTGGCTGGCGAAGTACTCGACCTCGAGCGGGAGCTCCTCGCTGTGGCAGGTGTCGCAGCGCGTGTCACCACTGTGGTCGATGAAGCCCTCGGGCACGCCCTGTTCAAAGCCGAAGGAGGGTTGATCGTGACAATACAAGCACGTTGACTGCCCCGGTCGCAGCAGTGGCGGGTCGAAGGCCAACTCTGACAAGACGTCGGCCGAGTGAGCGCTGCGCTCGAGACTTTCTGCGACGCGCTGATGGCTGAAGCGCAGGGCCGCGCCGGTGGCGGCGGGTGTGATGTGGCAGGTTTGCGTGCAGTTGACGGGCGTCTTCACGTCGTGCGGGATGACGGCGACTTCGGACTTCTCGTGACACGCCGTGCATTTGAGCCGGGCGTGGGGACCCTGGCGGTGGGCGTAGTATTCGGCGCTACAGAAGAACAGCCGCAGTTCGTTTGTCTCCGGGTCGAGGCGGCTGAGGCCGCGGAAGCGGTGGCAGGAAAGGCAGTTTTCTGGATCCTGCGCCACGGCCACGGTAGCCGACGCGAGAATCGCGCCAATGAGTGCCACGGCGCGCCAATGACGCCTGCGCGCAGTTCGTTTCGCACGGGCGGCCGGTGTGTTCTGTTCCTGCAACATCCGCCGCTCCATGCGGCCAACTCCTGCTCGGCTTAATTTGGATATGTGGACGCCATTCTAGGTTGAACCCGGGTGATTGCAACGCGGCGTTGGCGTGAGTTGTGCGCCGAGCGAAATTGTCGTCAGGATTAACGCTTTCAAAACTGCTGACGCCCGGTACTGCTTAACCCGTTGGGCCGGCGGCAGTTGGATAGTCACGACGTATCAGGTACCATTTCGGTAGCCTTTACGGGACGGGCGGCAGTTGCGTGTCATGCAGGCGTTTGGAGCGATGATGAGATCGGACGCATCGATCAACGGCGGCAAGGCTTGCATGCATGACTGTCTGCTTGCACAGGCGGCAGCCGGGCTGTCGGTCGGGCTTGTGCTGGTCGGTCCCGCGGGGCGGATCGGCTGGCTGAATGCGGCTGCGGAGGGTTTGCTGGGAGTGGCGGGCGGCGCGGCGCGCGGTAAGGCGTTCGAGCAGGTGCTGCGGGATCCGCAGTTGACCGCTCTTTGGTTGGACGCCCGCGACGTGGGGGAGAATGTTCAAACGTCCATCTCATTGATCTGGCCGCGCGAGTTGGAACTGAATGTGACGATCAGTCCCTGCCGGGATAGTCAGGCGCGAGACCTGGGTCATGCACTGTTGCTGGTGGATGTCACACGCGATCGCCGCGTGCAGGTCGAGCTGTCGCACGCGGTGGCGACACGTTTGCTGAAGCTGACGAGCGGCCATATGCCGCCGGAGCCGGTGGCGAACCTGACGCAGCAGGAACTGCGGGTGTTGCGGCTGGTGGGGCGGGGCCTGAGCAATGAGGATATCGCAGAAGAGACGAACATCTCCTCATCGACGGTGCGGTCGCACCTGAAGAGCGTCTATCGAAAACTGAATCTCAATTCTCGGACTGAGGCGATTGCTTTCGCGGTTCGCCATCATCTGGCTTGAGGGGGCGCAACTGCGCGCGACGTCGGGGGAGGCGGCGAACATGCACGGCTCAGCCGTATGCCCCGGTACCATTGTGTATCGCGTTTCAGTTCTGAACCCCGCCGTGATTGCTGGGCTACTCGGTGGGTACCGTCGTCATGTCCGGTGGCAGTGATCGTCCGTCTATCAAAACGGGCTTCCCGACCTGCGCGAGGCGATCTTGAGCATACCGACGAGTTGAGGACCGAGGTGGGCCAGCTTCTGCATCAGGGGTGTCTTGTTAATCCCCTCCCCCTAACCGGCTAAGAAACCGCCGGAGTAGATAGTGCCTCTATGAAACATTGCGCAGGATACTTTTATGCGGACGAGCAGCGGCTATGTGCCGCGCGTTCGTGAGTGTCTGGTCGCAAGATCGCGGTCCTCCGGCTCGACGCCCTCGGCGGGCCCGGCGTCGGCCATGTTTCAGATCTGCTCTGTCGAGCGACCCCGGAACTGTTTACGTGCCATGGAGGTCTACCGAATGTTGATGCGCAAACTGCTGCTTCTGCTCCTGATCGTGGGCGTGAGCCTCGGGCTCACCGTCAACCTGGGCGGGTGCCCGCTCGATTCGTTGCTCCCGACGCCGGACAACGGCGATGTGGATGACGGCGGCGATGACGGGGCTGATGATGGTGATGACACGGACGACGGCGCGGATGACGGTGATGGAGACGACGCCGACGATGGTGATGACGACGCGGACGACGGCGATGATGACGATGGTGATGATGGAACGGCGATGACGCGGCACCAACTCATCTTCACCGAAATCGTGCCGGAAGGTTATGAGGGACCGGCGAGTTGCCTGCTGTGCCATACGAACGTGGCGCTCGACCTGATTGAGAAAGCGCACTGGCTTTGGGAAGGTGAGGTCGACAACATTGTCGGCCTCGAAGGCGAGACGCACGGGAAGCAGGACCTGATCAACAACTTCTGTATCGCCGTACCGTCCAACGAGGGGCGCTGCTCGCAGTGCCATCCGAGTTATGGCTGGACTGACAACACGTTCGACTTCACGAGCACCGACAACATCGACTGCCTGATCTGTCACGATACGACCGGCACGTACAAGAAGCACCCGTCGGCGAATGGCGGCGGTGGACAGCCAGCCATGATGGTGGATGGTGAGCTCACGGTCGTTACGGCGGCCGACCTCCAGCAGGTGGCCTACAACGTCGGTGAGCCGACGCGGCAGAATTGCGGCGCGTGCCACTTCTTCGCGGGTGGTGGTGACAACGTGAAGCACGGTGATCTGTCGAGCGATCTGGTCAGTCCGACCGCGGAGATGGACTATCACATGGGTACGTTCGACTTCACCTGCCAGGATTGTCACACGACGACGAATCACGGGATCGCCGGCATGGTGCTGCATTCTTCGGACGAGGGCGGTGGCTGGCCGACGTGCACGGGGACGTGTCACGATGCGACGGCGCCGCACCAGGAAGACGCGCTACTGGCACAGATTCTGAACCGCCACATCGACCGTATCGCGTGCGTCACCTGCCACATTCCGACGTTTGCGCGCAGCAAACCCACCAAGGTCGAGTGGTATTGGGACGAGGCCGGGCAGGACATCGACCCGATTCCGACAGACGAATTCGGGATGGCGACCTACGACAAGAAGAAGGGGCGTTTTGTTTGGGATATGAACGTCGCGCCCACCCTGATGTGGTACAACCACAAGTGGGAACGCATGGTGCTCGGAGCCGCGGATACGTACGATGAAGCCGGTACCGTCGACGATCCCGTCGTCATCGCCAAGCCGACCGCGACGATCGATGACGAAGACGCCAAGATCTATCCGTTCAAGAAGATGATCGGCACGCAGCCGGCAGATACGGCAAATCAACGGCTGATTGTGCCGCACCTGTTTGGCACGGCCACCGGCGACAATCCGTACTGGGGTAACTACGAGTGGGCGCCGGCGTTGCAGGACGGCGCTGATTATGCCGGCCAGCCGTTCGACTCCAGTACGTGGAGCGCCGAGGATGGCTTCGTCAACACAGTCATGTACCTGACCGTGAATCACGAGGTGGCTGCGGCTGATCAGGCGCTGACATGCGATGAGTGCCACGGCGTCGAAGGATTCTTCGAGGCGCTCGGATACCCCGAGGGCGATCCGCTCGAATAAACCCGCAAAGTGCTGTCCAGCGTAGCTGCCCCAGCGCAGTCACGTGTGACCACGCGATCAGACCCAGAGAAAGCCGACGTGTCGAGTGATGCGTCGGCCTTCTTCTTGTATCGACCGAGGCAGGCCCCCTGAGATCCAGGTATCCTGTCATCCGCACCCCGGCTCGGGATTTCGGCGAACTGGTTCACATGTGAGAGCGTCCAAGGTAAGTGGCGTCTATTGTCCCGCCCGCACCCTGAGGCGCGAGGCGCCCGGAGACGTCAGGCTCGGCGGCCGTGAAATGTGACAAGCTGACACGGGAACAAGGGGTCGTGATGCGCGGCTTGAACCGTGACGCGCGAGATCAGTCAACGACGGACGAGGCTGCGCCGGATTCTGGTGATCCGCCGGTCGTCAGCCGGATTGAGACGGATCGGTTCTGCGAGTCGTGCGGGTATAACCTGCATCTTCAGGAAGTGCGGCGCGATCCGCGCACGGGGGTGCTACTGACGCGTTGTCCGGAGTGTGGGCGCTATGCGCCCGCACAAACGCACACGACGGCGGGGCGGCTCTGGCTGCGGCGACTGGCGGGCGCGTTCATTCTCGGTTGGGTCATGCTGCTGCTCGTGCTGGTTGGCGCTGCGGTTGGCCTGCAATTGGCGGTCCTGGGGGTATCCGGGGGCGAATTGGTCGAGCACGTACCCATTCACGTACCGACAACCAATCCCGGAACCGGGCTCTTCCGCCGGACCTATTCCTTCCAATGGGCATTCACGTCCGATGTCAGGGAAGTCATTACTGTGACGTCCGCCGCGTCCGGCGTGTCGATCGGGTTGGCATTGCTGACGGCGGTCGTGACGGTGGTGCTACTGCCCCACTGGCCCCGATGGATCTATCCCCTTTACATGCTGGGCATTGGGTTACTGGCCGCAGTGTGTGTGCAGGCGACCGTGTACATTGAAAGACCAGACCTCTTCGACAGCAGATTGCCAATTACGGCCATCATCACGTGTGCCTATCTGGTGAGCGGCGTCGCCGGGGCAGTATTCGGGCGGCCACTGGCACGCTTGATGTTGAACGTGTTGTTACCACCGCGGCTGCGCGAACCGTTCGCGTATCTGTGGCAGGTAGATGGGAGAATCCCGCCGACCAGACGTCCAGAGTCGGCGGCGGAACGGTAGCACGGAAAAGGTGGGCGATACGCCCCAACTTCCGGATGTATAGCGCGCCGCATATCACCGTTCCGCTTCACAGCTCCAGCAGACCTCAAAATGTCCGGGGTTCTCCTCGCCACAATGCTGGCATATCCAGGCCTGGTCGGCGACTTCGCGGGCCTGCTCCAGGTCATGGCGGGCCCGCTCGAGCAGCCACAGCACCTCAAAGAAAAACTCGGATACCACACGCAGGCGGGTGAACGTCATGCCGTGCCCGCCATAGATCTCCCGAACGGTCTTCTCGCCCGTGGCGACATGCGGGACGCGTTCGAGGATGAGCATGGCGTGGACGGCTGGCAGGTGCAGGTCGCGGGTGAGTTCACGATCGAGGATGAACCAGGTACTGGTCGGTCGCAGGGCCTCCAGATCGAAATATGCCCCACATTGTCCGCAGGCATGGGACGCCGCACCGGCCAGCGCGGCGCCGCACGATGTGCAGGTCAACCCGAAGTCCGGCAGCGGTCGCTCGTGGCCGCTGAAACGCGGATCACGAACGCGTACCCAGGGCTGGACGATTTCATCCATGTCGAGCGTGAGGCCACACTCGGGACAGCGGTGCGACGGCAGGCCGCACAGCGGGTAGCGGCACTGCGGACACCGCAGGCCCCAGTCGGGAATCGGTAGCTGGTGAATATCAACGTCCATGACCTGCGATGATTTTAGATCCTGTCGCAATGCCCGGCCACGCCCGACCAAAGGCCGGTTTCCTCAGCCGCCGCCGAAGATGCTATGAAGGCGCGTCGGTACCGCCTAAACTCAGGCCATGTCCACGTTTGAGCAGGTCGCCGCGGCGCTCGAGGCACGAATTGTCGGCGAATTGCGCCGTGATCGTCTGACGCGCACGCTGTATGCAACCGACGCCAGCATTTACCAGATCACGCCCGATGGTGTGTTGCTGCCGCGTGCGGCGGCCGATGTCGTGGCGGCGGTGGAGGCTTGTCGTGCTGCCGGTGTGCCGGTGACGGCCCGCGGTGCGGGCACAGGCCTGACCGGCGCAGCGGTGAATCGGGGCCTCCAGATCGACTTTTCGCGGCACATGAATCGCATCATCGAGGTCGATCCGCGGCGGCGTACGGCCACGGTCGAGCCCGGGGTGGTGCTCGATGAGCTGAATGCGGTGTTGCTGCCGCACGGTCTCCAGTTTGCCCCGGACGTTGCGACGAGCAGCCGGGCGACGATCGGAGGGATGATTGCGGTCAACTCGTGCGGCGCGCATTCGGTCTATTACGGGCGGACCTGCGATCACGTGCGCAGCTTGGATGTGGTGTTGGCAGATGGCTCGCGGTGCACGTGGGGAAGGGACGCGTCGTTGCCGTACGGCGAGTTGGGGCGCGCTGCCGCGCAGACACTGGCGGACCTCGTCATGCGTCATGCGGACGAGATTGCAGCGCGGTATCCGAAGGTGCTGCGCTCGAACGGGGGTTACGCCCTGGATCGCGTGCGCCTGACCAACGGTCGTCCGAACGTGGAGACGGTGATTTGCGGCAGCGAGGGGACGCTGGCGATGGTGGTCGGGGCCACGCTTGATTTGACGCCGGTGCCGGCGTGTCAGGGGCTGCTGGTCGTGCCGTTCGATGAGCTGCTCGACGCGCTGCGGGCCGTGCCGGTCGTCCTGGCGCACAAGCCGGCGGCTATTGAGCTGATTGACGATTTGATCCTCAGCGCGACGGCGGGTAACCCGGCCATGGCCCGTCGCCGGTGGTTCGTTGGTGCGGATACGCCGGCGGTTCTGGTGTGCGAGCTGTTTGGGTCGGACGTCGCTTCGTTGAAGTGCGAACTGGACGCGCTTGCGGCCGATCTGCGGGGTCGCGGTCTCGGGCGGGCGCATCATGTGACCCTCGATCCGCAACGGCAGGCGGATGTGTGGGCGGTCCGCAAGGCGGGGCTGGGACTGTTGATGTCGCGCCCGGGTGATCGCCAGCCGTACGCGTTCATCGAAGACACCGCCGTAGCGCCGGAGCGGCTGCCCGACTTCATCAGTGAGCTCGACGCATTACTGGCCGCAGAGGGTGTCACCCAGGCGGGGCACTATGCGCACGCGAGCGTCGGCTGCCTGCATGTTCGTCCGGTCTTGAGTTTGAAAGCGCCCGACGACATTGCGCGCCTGCGGCGCATCGCGGAGCGCGTGGCGCATCTGACGGTGAAGTTTGCAGGCACGATGACGGGCGAACACGGTGATGGAATTGTCCGCTCAGCATGGCATGAGATCATGTATGGCCCAAAACTCGTCGCGGCTTTCCGAGCGCTGAAGCACGCGTTTGATCCGGCGGGCGTGCTCAACCCGGGCAAGATCGTCGATCCGTACCCGATGACCGAGCACCTTCGTCAGGGGGTGGATTATGTAACAGATGACCCGGCGACGCTGCTCGATTTCTCGTCGCACCGTGGCATGCTGGGCCTGGCGGAGAAGTGCACGGGTGTCGGGCAGTGCCGGCAGCGGCTGGTCGGCACGATGTGTCCGTCCTACATGGCCACGGGCGAGGAGATGCACACGACGCGGGCGCGGGCGAATGCGCTCAGAAGTGCGCTTTCGAATCGTGGATTGCTGGAGGGTCTGAGCGACCCGGCACTCGCCGAGGTGATGGACCTGTGCATCTCGTGCAAGGCATGCCAGACGGAGTGTCCGACGGGCACGGACATGACGCGGCTGAAGGCCGAGTGGCTCGCCCATCGCAATGCGCGCCTGGGGGTACCGCGGCGGAGTAAGTTGATCGCGTCGTCAATCGACATGGCGGCGTGGGGTTGCCACTTCGCGCCGCTGAGCAATTGGTTGCTGCAGAGCAAGGTCACGCGGATCATCATGGAACATCTGTTCGGACTCGACCGGCGCGTGCCGCCGCCACGATTTGCGCGGCAGACCTTTCGGCAGTGGTTTCGGGCGCGTGGGCCGGCTGCCGCGGCTGCGTCAAGCCCTGGTTCGCGGCCGCCGGTGGTGTTCTTCGTCGATACGTGGACCAATTTCTATCAGCCCCGGGTCGGGGTGGCCGCGGTGAGGGTGCTGGAGGCCCTTGGTTATGAAGTGCGCGTGCCGGATACGCAGTGCTGTGGCCGGCCGCTGCTGAGCAAGGGGTTGCTGAAGGAAGCCCGGCAGCTTGCGGCGGCGAATATCACCTTGCTGGGTACGCCTGCGGCGGAGGGTATACCGATTGTGGGCGTCGAGCCAAGCTGCATTTCCGCGCTACTGGATGAATGGCCGCAGCTTGTCCGCACGGACGCCGCGCGGCAGATCGCGGCGCGGGCGCGAACGATCGAGTCGTTCGTGGCTGAACACCTGCGGCGCGAACCAGCGGCGCTTCGATTTGTCACCAACACCCCAGTGTTGCGCTATCACGGCCACTGTCACCAGAAGGCGCTACTTGGCACCGGGGATGCGATGTTCCTGCTGCAAGCGTGCACACAGCATCAGGCCTCAGAGATCGACAGTGGCTGTTGCGGGATGGCCGGCTCGTTCGGGCATGAGGTGGAGCACTACGACGTTGCCAGGGCGATTGGCGAGCAGCGGCTGTTTCCGGCGGTGCGCGATCGCGGTGACGCGGAGATCGCGGTCAGCGGATTCAGTTGTCGGCATCAGATCGCGCACCATACCCACGCCCATCCGCGGCACGTGATCGAGTATGTGGCCGAGGCGCTGGCAGATCCGGCAACAGAGTGAGATGGCTCGCCCGATGAGCCGACTGATGCGGCGTCGCGGGCCACGTACAGGTGACCCGCGCTTCACCCGGAATCGTGAGCTAAGCTAGTTGCCGATCAGGCCGATGAAACCGTTGATGTCGTCAAAGTCGACGGTGCCGTTGCCATCCACATCGCCATTCAGCCAGCGGCAATCGGGAAACGCGGCCTCATAGGCGGCCTGGCCACCCAGGGCGACGATGAAGGGGTCGATATCGTCGAAGTCGACGACGCCGTCGCAGTTCATATCGCCGAGCACCCACGGATCGAAGAAGGCCTCGGCCCAAACGGTGCCTGCCACACGCACGGCCTCGAGCTCGGTCGTGACTTCGCCGAAGCCGGGGATCTCGACTGTTACCTGCCCGAGCGTGACCTCGGTGACATTGACGTAGCCGTGGCCCGTGGCGTCGAGGCCGATCACGATATGGGCTTCGAAGCCGGGCGGCTCGGGCGGCTCGGGGTACACGACGTAGTCGTCAAACACCACGATCGGCGCCGGGCCGTCGGCGGTCTCCTGACCATTCTGAAACTCGGGTGGGATCTGGTCGGTCACATCGACGGTGAAGTCCCACAGCAGATAGTGGACGGTGACCTCGAGCAGTGAGATCTCCCACGCGACCTCATACGTATCGGCGTCGGGATCGACGGCTGTCGGGGAGGTCCAGAGAACATCCGCGCCCTCGGTGTAGATGTCGAAGTCCCATTCCTCGGGGGCCGCATTCGCAACCGTCGTCACGACCAGCACTGCTGACAACGCTACGAGAATCCCCCGCTGGTAACTGGTACGCCGCATCTGTCACCTCCGTTTGCGATGTGTGGCCGACCATCTATGCACGCCTGCCGTTGACGTCGCCGATGTCCTTCGGCCGCTCCTTCCGTGTTCAAGATAACCACTCGGCCCAGCGGTCGCCAGAGCATTGCCGTTGACAAACGACGCGCCGCGCCGGGAACAGGCTACTGCCTGGATATTACCGGATGGCAAATGGCGGATGTTGGAGTTGCGAATATTGTCAGGGCTTATCGGGCATTCAGATCTGGAACACCGCCGGCCGGTGCCGAGGCGTCGCGGGCGGCAATGAGATCGGTCAGCCAGCCGCGCAGGCCCGCATCGTCCGCGGCCAACTCGTCGAAACGCGCGATGGACGCGGTGATGGCGGCCCGGTCGATCTTCGCTTTCGTCTCATCTTCAGCGGCGCGGTTCAGGGTCTGTGCGCCCCAGGCGATGGGCAGGCCGCAGAAGCGTCGCACATCGGACGCCGCGCGGGGAATGGCAAGCACATAGTCCACGCCGCGGGCAAGACAGCGTCGGGCTTCGTGCAGTGCCTCGTGATATGTGCGGCCGTGGGACTGATCGCCGGTCACGATGGGGAGGTAGCGCCGACCATGAACGGAATCCGCGCGGGCGTCTTTGAGGATGTTGACGAGCTGGAGGCCGAGGCCCAGCTCGACGGCCTCCTGTCGACGATCGCGGAGGGCCGGCTCATGCAGAAACTCGGTGAAGAGCTCGCAGAGCATTTCGCCGACGACGCCGGCGACGTAGTAGCAGTATTCACGCAGTTCCGCGAGATTCTGTACGGCCGGGTAGGGCGCTTCGCGAGCGGCACTACGGCTGACGAGCGCTCGCACGCCGGCACTCATGGCGCGGGCACAGGCGAAGATCGGTTCGCGGTACGTCGGCGGCAGGTTGTTTATCCGCCGCAGCACCTCCGGAGCATCCTGCTGGAGGCGGCGTTCGTCGGGGGTGTCGCCCGCGATACGTGTCAGGGCCTCGGCGGCCTCGCCTTGCCCTTGCAGGGCGGCTTCCAGATGAGCGAACGTGGCCAGGCGCTCGTTCGTCGTCAGATGCGTGTCGTCCTCGATGGTGTCGACAATGCGCATCAGCAGGTAGGCGAGCCCGACCCTTTCGGCCAGCGGTGCCGGCAACATGGGCACGACGATGGCGTAGGTGCGGGAAACGCCCTGAAGATGTCGGTTGACAAAAGCATCCATGACGTGCGCCGGCTGCGAGCTCAGCTTTGACGACGAACGCGTGCAGGTGACGACTGCGGCGCGGTCGCGGCGTCCGTGCCCGGTGAAGCCTGGATTGCGCGGCGGACCGCTCCGGCGATGCCCGTGGCGTCGATGCCGGCCTCGGCAAGTTGGGCGGCGCGGGCCCCGTGGGCATAGAAACGCTCCGATGCCAGGCCGAGCCGCACCATCGTGTCGGTGGGTAAGCCCAGGCGATTGGCGGTTTCCAGGACGGCCGAGCCGAAGCCGCCGTCGACGGCGTGCTCCTCGACGGTGACAACGGGCGTGCCCCGTGTTATCGCCGTCGTCAGCATGTCCTCATCGACGGGTTTGGCGAAGCGTGCGTTGACGACGGAGACGTAGATGTCCTCCTTCTCCAGAATCTCGGCGGCCTGCATGGCTGGCGTGACGGACATACCGTAGGCGAGGATCGTCCCGTCGGTCCCCTCACGGAGGGTGCGGGACTTTCCAAGATGAAACGGTGGTGCCGGGCCGAAGTCGTCCGGGACGGTGTCGCGTGGGTAGCGGACGGCCCAGGGTTGTTCGAGCTTCAGGCCGAGGCGCAGCGCTTGCTCCAGTTCGGGCTCGTCGGCCGGAGCCATCAGCACCATGTTCTGGAAGCCACGCAGGTAGGAGATGTCGAGGTAGCCGTGGTGGACCGCACCGTCGCCACCGACCGGTCCGGCACGATCGATGCAGAAGCCGACGGGAAGCTGCTGGAGCACGACCTCCTGAAAGACCTGATCGAAGGCCCGTTGGAGAAACGTGGAGTAGATACACGCCAGGGGTCTGAGGCCAGCGCGGGCCATACCGGCGGCGATGTCGACGGTGCAGCTTTCCGCGATACCACAATCCAGCACGCGGTCGGGCAGGACCTTGCGGATTTTCGCCAGACCCGTGCCGTCAGGCATCGCAGCCGTCAGGGCATGCACCCGCTCGTCATCCTGCGCGAGGCGAATGACCGCATCGGCGAAGGCCGTGGTCCAGCCCTTGCGCTCGCTCTTGACGGGACAGACGGTCTCGCCGTTGACCTGCAACTTGCCGGGGCTGTGGTAGGCACAGGGGTCGTCGGAGGCCCAGGAGCATCCGCGGCCTTTCTCGGTGTGCACGTGCAGCAGCACGGGGACGGATACGTTCTTGAGCAGTTGCAGCAGGTCGGTCAGATGCCGCAGGTCGTGCCCATCTACCACGCCCACGTAAAGGAAGCCGAGTTGCTCGAAGATCTGGTGGGGCGAGACGGTCGACTTGATGCCTTGCTTGATGTGGTCGAGCACGTCCTGCATGCTCTTGCCGACGACGGGGACCCGCTGCAACAGGTGATCGACCTTCGATTTGACCTCTTCATACACCCCGCTGACGCGAAAACGTGCGAGGTAGGACGCCAACGCGCCTTGCGTGCGGGCGATCCCCATCGAGTTGTCGTTGAGGATGACCATGAACTGGCGCTTCAGCGTACCCGCCTGGTTCAGACCTTCCATGGCGACGCCGTTGACGATGCTGGCATCGCCAACCAGGGCAACGACGCTGTTATCGCGTCCCATGGCCTGATCGCCGCGGGCCAGCCCGACCGCAGTCGCGATGGCCGTCCCGGCGTGGCCGACGTCGAACAGGTCGTATTCGCTTTCGTGGCGGCTGGGGAAGCCGCTGATACCACCACCCTGGCGCAGCGTGTCGAACTGCGCGTTGCGCCCGGTGACCAGCTTGTGGACGTAGCACTGATGCCCAACGTCCCACAGCAGCCGATCAGTCCGGAAATCGAATACGCGGTGCAGCGCGAGCGTGAGCTCGACTACTCCGAGATTACTGGCGAGGTGGCCGCCATTCCGACAGACGACCTCGATGATTCGCTGGCGGATCTCGGCCGCCAGCTCTTCCAGTTCCTGCATGGACAGCGCCTGCACATCTTCAGGTGCGGCGATCGAATTCAGCATGCGCTTCATAAGAGAAGTGTCCTCAATTGCCGGATCGTGCGCGCCTAACGGTCCCTGCGAAGCACGTAGCGGGCCAGGTCGCGCAGCCGCTCCGCACGGCCGCCGAACGACGTCAGCGCCCCGAGGGCCGCATCCACTTCGCGTCGTGCCTGGGCCCGACTGGCGTCGAGCCCGAAAGCGGCGGGGTAGGTTTGTTTCGCAGCGGCGTCATCCTTGTGCACCGCCTTGCCCATCTTTTCCGTTGTGCTGGTGTGGTCGAGCAGATCGTCGGTAATTTGGAAGGCGAGGCCGAGATGGCGTCCGTAGCGGGCGAGCGCGGTCTGGCGATCGTCGGTGGCGCCGGCGCAGATAGCGCCGAGTCGGCAGCTCGTCTCGATCAAGGCCGCGGTCTTGTTGTGGTGGATGTAATTCACCAGATCGCCATCCGTCGGTCGTTGCTCGCCTTCAATATCGGCACCCTGGCCCTCGATCATGGCCTGTGTTCCAGTCGCCAGTGTGTACACCAGCAGCGCTGCAATCGTCCGGTCCATCTTTCCGGCAGTGAGCAACGTGTACGGGTGCGTCGCCAGAAAGTCGCCGGCCAGCACCGCGAGGGCCTCGCCAAACACCTTGTGGTTGGTCGGCTGACCGCGGCGCAGGTCGTCATCGTCCATCGCCGGCAGATCATCGTGGATCAGCGAAAACGTATGCACAAGCTCGATCGCGATTGCCGCCGGCATGGCGCAGCCGCTCGTGCCGCCACAAACGCCGCCGGCTTCCAAAACAAGTATCGGACGCAGCCGCTTTCCACCGACCTGCAGTGAATACAGTACGGCCTCCGGCAGCCGGCTGTGCGATCCGAGCGAAGATTCCAATTCTTTCAAATGATTTAGAAGCCCATCCTCAAACTGCTGGCGCCGGCGCGCGAGCCAGTTATCGAAGTCGGCGGCAATCGTCTGGTCCGCCGGGGACACGCCCGGAGTCTCGGGTTGGGACGTCTGGACATTTTGCATCCCGGTAGCATAGACTCGGACCAGCCGGGGTGGAAGCCGGTTTTTCCAGGCGTGGAGCCGTTTCTTCGTGCTTGCCCGCTGCCTGCGGCCGCCGTCATGAGCCAGATTCTCTCGCCGCAATTGCTGATCGAGGCCTATCGCATGGGGATCTTCCCCATGGCGCATGATGACGGCGAGATTTACTGGTTCAGCCCGGATCCGCGGTGCATCTTCCCGCTGGAGCGATTTCATGTCCCGCGCTCGCTGCGGCAGGTGCTGCGGCGGGGCGTGTTCGAAACGCGGGTGGACACCGCGTTCGCGGAGGTGATTGAGGCGTGCGCGGACCGCGCGGAGGGGACCTGGATCTCCGACGACATTATCATTGCCTACACGGCGCTGCATGAGCTGGGCTACGCGCACAGCGTGGAATCTTGGCGGAGTGGCAGACTGGTGGGCGGCCTGTATGGCGTTGCGATTGGTGGGGCGTTCTTTGGCGAGTCGATGTACACGGTCGAGAGCAATGCCTCCAAGGTCGCGCTGGTGCGCCTGGTCGAGCGCATGCGGGAGCGGGGTTATGCGCTGCTGGACACGCAGTGGCCCACGCCCCATCTTCAGATGTTCGGTGCCACCGAGATTTCACGGAGCGAATACATGCGGCGGTTGAAGGGGGCGCTGCGGCGGGAATGCAGGTTCTCGTGATGGAAGCTGGAAGGTCAGTCGCCCATTTGCAGGCTGGCCAGCCCGGTTGGCACATCGTCAACGAAATCAAAGATGCGATCGAGACCGGTCACCAAAAAGACGCCCCAGACCTGGGTCGTCACGCCCGCCAGTTTCAGGCGCCGCTGGTTCTCGATGGTGACGAGTTTGCGTAGCTTGAGCAGTTGGGCGATGTTGGAGGAGTTGAGATAGCGGGAGTCGGCGAGGTTGAGCAGCACGTCGTGACGTTGTTCGCGACTGCACTGTTCGATGATCGCGCTGAGATCATCGGTGAACTGTGGATCTTCGCCGAGTTCCCCCAGTATGACCGTATCAGACCATTGCTGCACAGACATGCTCACGACCCCATGGCTACAGGCAGACTACCCGTATGGTGGTTTTGATCGTCAGCGTGACAATAAGCATGGAACCTCGGAGCGTCAACCCGCGCCCTGTTGCTGTGCTGCCCGGGGACCGGCGACCGCGCGGCGCATGCGCAGGAAATGCCCGGAATGGCCGGCCGTGCCGCAGGTGCTCCGCGGTGCGGGCTACTTGAGCTCGACGTTCCAGTAGGCGAAGTCCAGGAACTGCTTCCAACTGGCGTATTTCGAGTCGGACAGCTTGACCGTGATGACCGGCGAGCGGGCCGGTTTACGCGGCCGGCTGATCAACTGCATGTTGGCCTGGTGCGGGGTTCGGCCGCCCTTGCGGACGTTACACTTCACGCACGCGCAAACGATGTTCTCCCAGCTGTTTTCGCCACCCTGGCTGCGCGGCACAACGTGATCGAGACTGAGCTCGCTGGCGGGGAAACGCCTGCCACAGTACTGGCAGCGGTTTTGATCGCGCGCGAAGAGATTGCGGCGATTCAATTTGACGCCGATGCTGGGAATCTTGTCGTAGCCCAGCAGCCGGATGATCTTCGGCACGGCGATCTGAAAGTGAACGGTACGCACCCAGTCGTATTCTTCGGGAGCGAAGCGGTGTTTGGCCTGAGAAACTTCGACCCAGTTATCAAAGTCGTAGGCGAGATACTGACCATCATCGATCGAAACCACTTCGGCAAGGTCGCGATAGAGCATCGTCAGGGCACGGCGCGCACTGATGATCCGAACCGCCATGTAGAGCCGATTCAGCAAGAGCACATTCGCAGATAGGGACGACTCGGCGGCGACCATCATGACCCCTCACGTACTGCTACAAGTTGCGGTATACACTCCACCGCAATCTAATTGTAGGGGTTCCAACCTGGCTACGCAAGGTTAATTCGTCATGAGCGCAATGCAAACACACGCCGTGCACTCCAGCGGACACCACGCTTGCGACGCCGGACACAACTTGCGATAACGTCGACATGCAACGCTCCGAAACGCAACCTTCGCCAGACGGTTCTCCTGACCAGGCCCCGGCAGCGACGACGGTTCCCGTCCGCGTCGTGCTGGGGATTGCGCTCGTCGCGCTCGTATGCGTTGCTGGCCTGCCTGACCTGGCTGCCCCGTGGATCCAGGGGGACGAGTTCACCTTCATCGTGAACAACCCGCTCGTGAACCCGGCTGCCGACCCCGGTCGACCGGCCGCCCTCATCCAGCGCATCGGGGACATCTTCACCACCGTCCATCGCGATCTGTACCAACCGATTCCGCTCGCTACCTATGCCGTCGAGTGGGAACTCTCCGGCGGGGCACCCGTCAGTTTTCGCCGCACGGACGTACTGCTGCACGCATTGAATGCACTGTTGCTATGGGCCGTGCTGCGGCGAATGCTGGCGCATAGTGTCACCAGGAAACCGGCTCCACTCACGTGGTTCGCCTGGTTTCTGGCCCTGCTCTGGGCCCTGCACCCTGCGCTGGTGACTGCGTATGCGAGTGACATGGGCCGTACGCACTTGCTCGCGACCATGTTTGTCCTGCTGACCGTCCTGCTGCATCTGCACGCCCTCCGCACACAGCGCGCCTGGCCGTTCCTCGTGTCACTCGGCACATTGGTGCTCGCCATGCTGTGCAAACCCGTGCCCGGCTGGTTCCTGGTCGTGTTCGTTCTGGAGGTGGTCTGTCGCGACTGGAAGCAGGCGCTCCTTTCGTACCGCGTTTATGTGGCAGGGTTGATTTGCGTGGCGTTCGGCGGCTTCACCCTGTGGACCAGCACGACGTCCGGCCTCGCGGAGGATGCGTCGCAAGGGCTGTTTGGCGATCCCATCGCGCGCAGCCTGAACGCCGTGTGGATCTACGCACGGGACATCTTCATGCCGCTGTGGGTTCGCGTCTGGCACATCCCCGACCCACGTACCGGCTGGGCCTATTGGCCGGTGTGGGCGGGCCTGCTGCTCACGCTGGCGAGCATCGGGCATGCTTTCCAAACATGGCGCCGGCAGGAAACGCGCGCCGCGGCAATTGGCTGGGTCTGGTTCTGGGCCACGCTGTTGCCGGTCATCGGTCTGATGGGCGCGCGCGAGATCGCCGCGGCTGATCGCTACCTCTATCTCCCGCTGATGGGGCTGCTGGTGGTCCTGGGGGTCGAGGTCCTGCGCATGTGGGCGTACCTCCTGGTCAGCGGGATGCGGACCGTCCCCGTCCGACGTGCGTCGGCGGCGGTCGCCGGGCTCGTCGCCTTGGGGATGCTGAGTTGGGACCTGCCGCTGACCGGCATGGCTCGCAGCACTTTGCAGCGTGCGCTGCGCGTGCGCGCGCTGCATCCCGATGACCCGCGGGCACAGGAGAAACTCGCTGCGGCATACGATTTCTGTCGGAATCACGCGATTCCGGCAGCCGATCGCGCGCGAATTCCCGCCGATGTGGGTCAAGGGAGCTACTTTCGGGAGCGTTGGATCGAGACGCTATACCAGGCGGCTGCCAACGACCGGCTCGACTTTACCTTCCCCACGCCGGAAGACCGCGCTCCATTCCACCGGCGGCTTTCCTACAGCTTCCTTCGTGCCGGAGAGCCGCGTGCCAGCCTGGAACAAGCCCAGATTGCGCATGAGTATCAGCCGGACACCTATCTTACCTGGAAGCGGCTCGCGCACGGCTATCAGGCGGTGGGCAACTATGAGGCCGCGGCGGACGCCTACGCGCATGCCGAGCAACTGCTGCCGGAAACCGTGGAAGCACGCCGGGCGCACTACGCCGACTACGCCTACCTCCTGATGTTCGAACTTCAGCGCGATCGGGAGGCGTGTCCGCGGTTCGCCAAAGCACTGGAAACAGAACACCCGTCGCTGCAAGCCCGCATGGGGGCGGCACTCTGTCAGATCCGTTTCGGCGAAGGAGAGGTCGGCTTTCGGCTGATCAGCGCGGTGCTCGAAGACCCCGCGCTTCAGGCGCAGCCGCGGATGTTCGTGCACGCCGGCCTGGTGCTGGCCGAGTACCACCTGCGCAGCCATCACTGGCGCGAAGCGTACCGCGTATACAACGCGTTGCTGCGGGACCATCCGACGAACTATGCCGCGCTCCGCGGGTTTCACGAGGTTTGTCTCCAGATTGACCGCATGCCGGACGCCGTCGCGCGCTGGCGGGATGCAGTGGCTTTCGAACCGGAACGCCGGGCCTTCACGTCCTACTTGGCCTGGGCACTGGCGTTGGAGGGGGCGCCGGCGAACCGGGACGAACTCTGGACACTGGTGGAGAAGGATCCGGCAAGCACCCTTGCTACAGCCGCGGCCGCTCTGGCGAGTCTCCGGGGCGGGGACTTGGAGCGAGGCGTCGAACTGGCACGTCAAGTCGCCGGGCGCGAGGAGACCCCACACGCCAGAGCCGTGGATCGGCTGGCAGCGGCGTTGCGCCTGCTCGGTGGGCGCGGCGAAGCAGGACCGGCGTGGAAATTGGTTGTGGCGGCGCTTTACGCTCATCCGGCGCTGCCGGACGGCTACGCTTCGGAAGCGGTATCGATCATCGATTCATTTGTCGTCGAGCATGGTTCCGATGAGCACGCCGTGTTGGTCGAGCGTGTGCGAAGCTGGTTATCGGTCCCGACCTCAAACCCCGGGTAGAAAAAAGTTTGCGCGCGTTGATTTTTGGTCGCGAACGTAGTTGAATCTCGATGCGCCACTGGTATACTACAAGTAGTCGATAGGGTGTAGTAGTAGACACCCAGGCGGAACGGAGTCGTAACTCCTTAAAAACAAACAACTTGCTTCCACTCGCTGCGGCACCCTCAGACCGCGCCAATACCCACAGGGTGCCGCACGCCTTTTATAGTGACTTTCTGATCCCAACCCTGCCAAACTCCTAACTAATAATCGGATTGACGAAAATCCGTCACAGCGCAGCCAAGATCGCCCTATTCTCGGACCGTCCCTTCCGCGCGCCCTTCGCTATAATTCTCGCCCCATGCGTAACACCCTCGCGCGTTCGAGCCCGCGCCCTCGTCACCCCTGGCTATACGCGCTCCCCGGCGCACGCCTGCCCGCCAACGTCTACTGCCTCGGACGCCCCTACCAACTCATCCATACCTTCAAGCACGACTTTTTCGCCGGCACAGGACTGTACCGAGGTGATGATGGTCACTTGGCCGTGCTCAAGATGAATCGCACGGAACCTGCTTTCGGCGTGCCCCTGCGGTGCATTGGACGGTTTCTGGCGGCACGTGAAATACGTCTTTATCGTCTCACTGCGGACCTCCCGGGCGTTCCCGCGCTCACTGGTCCGGTCGGGGATACCGGGCTGATGCACGACTTTGTCCCGGGTCATCCCCTCGGGCGACGGGACGCCGTCTCGGACACGTTCTTCGACGAGTTGATGGACCTGCTGCGGGCGTTGCACCGGCGCAATATTGCCTACGTTGACCTCAACAAGCGCCAGAACATCCTCAAAGGCGATGATGGCCGCCCGTACCTGATCGACTTTCAGATCTCGCTGTGGCTGCCGAACCGTGGTTGGCGGCGGGCGGCCCCCGTCCGCTGGCTGCTGCGTCGCTTTCAGCAAGCTGACCGGTACCACACGCTGAAGCACAAGCGTCGCCTGCGACCTGATCAACTCACGCCAGACGAGGAAGCGGTCGTGGAGCGCCTGAGTATCTGGATTCGGCTGCATCGGTCGGTGGCGCGTCCACTGACCATGCTGCGTCGCCGCGTCCTGAAAGGCCTGCAGGCAGAAGATGAAGCGGAAGTGCCGGGCTCATCGGCCAAGTAGCGGTATCCGCTCGCGCTGGCAGGGGCCGTGGGTGAACCCGAGATCATCCACTGGCCGGAACCGTTGGCGCTCGTTACACTGCAGGGACCTCGTGGACAGCATCTGCTGGCGCGGCTGAAGACGAAAACAAAACAACCTGGTTGGAAACGAGGGTAGAGCATGAGAACGATCACACTGGCTGTAACCGTGTTTGGGCTGTTGGCAGGCGTGGGATGCGCTACGAATCCCATGGTGGCCAACGGTGTGACACGCACCGACACGTACTTCGGCGACCTGGGCATCACCGGCAACGGCAATGTCATCACCATTGCCGACGGATCGCGGGTCCCGAAGCTCTCGCTGATCGGCAACAACAACAGCATCACCGTGGAGGAAGGAGCCACGATTCAGAAGATCGAGTTCCTCGGGAAGAATAACACGGTGAGCATCCCCGATTACTTGTACATCCGCACGTCTGAGATCGGCTCCAACCGGATTGTCCGTCGGCCACGGGAACGCCGCCTGCCGACCGACTGGTCGCAGTACGGACAGGACGCTTCATTGCCACCGGCGTACATGCCGCCGCCCAACTCGAACACGACGGATACGTACGGCGATTGGGAAGATGAGGAACCGACGTACGAGCCGCCGCCCACCATTGATATCGAGCCACCGCCGCCGGTCGACGACGAGTAAATCGAACGTCACCCGAACGTTCACGTGCAGCCGAAGGAGCGGAATCATGGCCGTGGCAGAGTGGTACTACGCTGACAACGGGCAGTCGGTCGGTCCGATCACGCGTGACGAATTGCTGAGCAAGCTCTCGTCACTGCAGGGCGGTGAAACGCTCGTATACGGCCCCGGACTCAGCTCGTGGACCGCCGCCCGGCACATCCCGAACTTGCGCGCGAAGACGGACGAGTTGGGGGCCCGCCCACCGATTCCGACCGCCGCACGCCGTAGCGACGAAATCGACTACGTCATCAACGGCGACGACATGCAGTATGTCGAAGTCGAAGTTGACCCCGGCGAGATGGTGATCGCCGAGGCCGGCGCGATGATGTACATGTCCGCCGGCGTGCGGATGGAGACGAAGTTTGGCGACCCCAGTAAGGAAGATGACGGACTGCTCGGGAAGGTGTTCACTGCCGGAAAACGTATGCTGACCGGCGAGTCGCTGTTCATGGCGACGTTTACGGGCAGCGGGCCCGGCAAGGACCAGATCGCCTTTGCCGCCCCCTATCCAGGGAAGATCGTACCGATGGACCTCGCGCAGCTCGGCGGCGAGTTGCTATGTCAAAAAGACTCGTTCCTGTGCGCTGCGCGGGGCGTCAGTGTGGGCATCGCGTTTACCAAGCGCATCGGCACGGGACTGTTCGGCGGCGAGGGCTTCATCCTGCAGAAGCTCGCGGGAGACGGGCTGGCATTCGTTCACGCCGGCGGCACGCTCGCGCAACGGCGACTCGCGCCAGGCGAGGTGTTGAAGGTGGATACGGGCTGCATTGTGGCGTTCCAGCCCTCGGTGGACTACGACATCCGTTTCGTGGGTGGCATCAAGAATACGCTGTTCGGGGGCGAGGGGCTGTTCTTCGCGGAACTGCGCGGCCCGGGCGATGTATGGCTCCAGTCGCTGCCGTTTGCTCGGCTGGCGGACCGCATCCACGCTTCGGGACGGGGGGCCGGCAAGAAGAGTCAGGGTGAGGGCAGTATCCTGGGTGGCCTCGGCAATCTGCTCGATGGCGACCGCTAAGTTGATTCGCGGTGGCGGTCGGGCATTCTGCCGATACCTGCCCAGCCCGCGGCCCGCCAGCCGGACGTCCGCTCGCACCGCTCGAACCCGGGGCCTGACGAATCCAACGCGGACCAAAGCATGAACATCATCCGTTGCAACGTATGCCTCATCGTCAGTGTCACGCTCATGGCGACGGCACTGTCCGGCTGCGCGACCACGCAAAGCGTAACGTCCGGGCCGCAACCAACGCCACAGCCACGCGGCGCGGCCCCGGACCAGCGCAACGCTGAGCTCCCCACCGTCGCCATCATCACGACGGGGGGTACGATTGCGATGACGCCCGATGCCGCCGCTGGCGGCGCCGTCCCGACATTGTCCGGCGACGCACTCGTCGCGGCCGTCCCCGAGCTTGCCGAACTGGCCGCCCTCGAGGTGCACGAGCTGTGTAACATCGACAGCCGCAATATGACGCCGGAGCTATGGCTGCAGTTGGCACGCCTCACACGGGACACGCTCGCGGATTCAGAAGTGGCAGGCGTGGTCATCACCCACGGCACCGACACGATGGAGGAATCGGCCTACCTGCTTGACTGTGTGCTTACGAGTGACCGCCCGGTCGTCCTTACCGGAGCGCAGCGCGACGCGACGGCCGCGGATGCCGATGGGCCGCGCAACCTGCTTGATGCCGTCCGCCAGGTAATCTCTCCGCAAGCGGCGGGGCGGGGTGTCACGATCACGCTCAACGGGCGTATTCTGGCCGCCCGCGCGGTGACGAAGTCACACACCAGTAATGTCCAGGCGTTTGACGCCGGCCCGTTTGGCCACGTGGGCCAGATCGATTCCGAGGCGCTCGTGTGGTTCAATCGACCGGAGCGCGCCAGCCCGGTGCCGCTGCCGGCCCACCTGCCGCGCGTCGAACTGGTCGCCTGCTACCCAGGTGCGGACGGAACACTGCTCGACGCAGCCGTCAGCGCAGGCGCCAAAGGCATCGTCGTCGCGGGCTACGGTATCGGCAATGTCAACGAGCCCGTCTTCGCGGCCATCAAGCGGGCCCGCGCCCGCGGCGTGCACGTCGTCCTGACGACACGCGTCCCGGCAGGACGCGTGTATGCGGTCTACGGCGGGGCGGGTGGCGGAGCAAGTCTCCATGAGCTCGGCGTGATTCTGGCCGGCAATCTCCAGCCGTGGAAAGCCCGGATCCGGCTGATGCTCGTGCTCGCCCAAACCGACGACGTGGATGAACTCCGCGCACACTTCAACGAATAGCGCGCAGTGCATCCAGCGATTGGTGTAAGGCCGGCAGTCCCCCCGCCTCGAGAAACGCCTCCGGCAACACCTCCAGCAGCACGGTGCCATCGAAGCCGGCGGCTCGCAAGGCGCCCAGCCAGCGCTGCCAGGGCACGTTTCCGTGCCGCAGCGGCTGATGATCATCCCCGCGCCGACCCTTTGTGCCCACATGGACGCCGGCGGAAACGGCTACGTCATGGCAGTGAACATGAACGACATGCGGCAGCAATGACGCGGGCGGCTCGAGCTCGTCGCCGTAGTCAAGGTGATTCATGACCGCGTGCCCGAAGTCCCAGCACACCCCGACTTTGGCTTGCTGTGCGATTCGCAGCAGTTCGCGGTAATTGTCGCCAATGCGCAGCATGGCTTCACCGGGCCCGGGACGAATCTGAAGCTCAACAACCGGCACCACGCCAATGCAATCGTCGCCAGTGGTCCCCCGGACAAGCGTGCGTTCCGCACACCAGCGCTGCGACCAGTCAAAGAACGCAATGGACTGCGCAAGTTGTTGCGCCCGCGAGACTTCATCGGCGGCGGCTGCCGCCGCATGGATATTCACGACGACGGGGGCGCGCTGGGCCGCTGCGATCTCGTGTGCCCAGTGGAAGAAGCGGGCGTGCAACTCACGGGCCGGGTTACCGGACCGATCCTCAAAGAAGGCGGGATTGTACCGGTGACCTTCCGTATACGGGTGCAGCGATACGCGCAGGCCGGCCAGCACGCAGGCGGCCCCGTAGCGGCGTACCGACTCGGCCTCCGTGTTGGGCCCCAAAGATGCTTCCACGGCCTCGACACCACTGGTCTTCAGGTACGTCGCCACATCCCAACTGCCGTAGAGCTCGTGATACGCCGGCCTCGAATCGTGATTCAGATGGAACTTCAGACCGATCCGCATCCAACCCTCGCTCACGAACAGTGCGACGTTGCTCCGCACCCCAGACAGGCCGCTGCGCGGTAGCCCGTGGCCGCTATGTTAACCGCCGCCCGTGCGTTGATGCCAACAAGGCACGGCACGCCGATCGTACGTGTCCGCGTGTATCCTCGCGCCGCTCGCGTCCGCAGCGGAAAACCGTGTCCACCGGACTATAATCGGTCCAAACCCGGCCGCATGTAAGGCGCGGCACCTGATGATCCTGGAGTGATGCGTGCGAAATCTCACGATCGCGACCGCAGTCGTCGTACTTACCAGCGTAGTCGGTTGTCCCTTCCTCGGCGGCGACGGGATCTTCCCGGTCTGGCCGCCCAACTTCTTCGATGAGCCGCCCGCCGAAGTCGGCCCATACACCCCGAAGGAGTTTCGCGTCGACGTCCCCGACGGTGCCGATGGCGAGCCGACGGCGGTTACCGTCTTCGCGCCCGAGGACGCCGACGGCCCGCGTCCGACGGTCCTCGCCGTGCTCGGCTCCAACGTACAGCCCTACTATCATCAGAGCCTTTATGAGACGCTCGCCAGTTGGGGCTACGTCGTCATCATTTCCGAGGGCCGCCCGCTTACGTTCACCGATTTTCGCTATCACGCCCGCACCATCAGCCTGGCACGTCAGGCGCTCGACCTCGGTCTTGCCGGCGACCTCGACGTCAATGTCGACCCCGACCGCATCGCCGTCGGCGGCTACAGCATCGGCGGCACGCTCGCCATCTTCACCGCCGCCCGCGACGACCGCATCGATGCCGTCTTCACCTGGGCGCCGACCTCTTCACCCTTCTGGACCGGCGTGACCCCCGAAGATCTCTATCCACGCGTTACGCAGCCCGCCTACTTCCTGCTGGCCGAACTGGACCATGTCGAGCCGATCGACGGTTTTCCGCGTGACATTCAGGCCGCCATGACACAGTCAGAGATTACGGAGTACATCATCCCGGAGGGTCTGCACCTGTACTTCCAGCAACCGACCGGTGCGGATAATCCGACCGATCCGGAGTCCAGTTTGACGCGGTTCGAGCAGCAGGGCATCGCGATCGAGCGCACACGCGCTTGGCTTGATGAGCAATTCGGCCTCATGCGCGAGTAACCCCCCATCCGTCGACTACCTTACGCTGCCCGTGTTGCCGGCTTACTGCCCGCCCGCGCGATAATGCTCAGCTTGCGCAAACGCAGCCGCGGAAACGCCGACGGCCCCAGCGCCAGCATACTGACCTTCACCGTCAACACCGCCACGCCTGCCGCCGCAATCAGATCTGACAGAAAGTGCCGCTCCTGCGCGACACGCGACAGACTCGCCAGCACCGCCAGCGGCACCAGCACCCACGCCGACCGCGGCAGATAAACCAGCATCAACACCGCCAGCAGCACCGCCTGCGCCGTGTGCCCTGACGGCATCGAGTCAAACCCCGTCACGGGGTCGCCGAATACGGCAAAGTGATAGGCGCCCAATCCGCAGTCTGGACGCGCTCGCCCGAGCAGAAACTTCAGCAGGT
This sequence comes from uncultured Planctomycetales bacterium, assembly GCA_964468185.1. GTDB lineage: Bacteria > Planctomycetota > Phycisphaerae > UBA1845 > Fen-1342 > JANQFV01. The sequence continues at coordinate 178,430 of CAYXTR010000001.1, forward strand.
GCACACTCGCCATACAGCCCAGTGTGGCCGTCAACAGCCCGATCACCGGCCGCCATTGCCGATGCTGCCCGAAGAGTAGCACGCCGATTGCAGCATACACCCACCAGTTGAACGGATACCGCGCCAGCTTCAGTATCCGCCGCGCCCACGTCCCATCGTCCGCAGCCTGCGCTATCCACGCACTTCCCGCGGCATCAACAGGGATCACAATCACAACCAGACCAAGCGTCAGCAGCGTCGTGATCCACCAGGCCGGCCACAACCCCGCCGCCGAACATGCGAACGCAGATCCGTCATAGAGATGCGGCGCTGTGAAAACGTTGGCCTGGGACATCGACGCAATACCTTACCAGCAATCCGATGAGACCTGGTCAGATTCTGCCCCTGCAACGTGAACAACTCATGAGCAAACCGTATGGCTCGCGCAATCCGCCGTATTCGGCCTGCGATCGGACCACCCGGCGACGGCGGGTCAGACACCCGCACCACCAGACTCGTCAGCACTACGATGCCTGATTCGTCGCCATTATGCGTGCGACCTCGCACGCCGGCCGCCGCGCGCCCCCTGTGGTCCCCTTCGCATCCTGGCGACCCGCCCAGCGCAGGGCATTCCAGAAAGCCTGTTGGGGGCCGGGGTAACGCTCGCAGTGTGGACTGAACACCACGACGCGGCCTGCATGGTACGGCGCTGCAAAGACGGCGACCGTGCCTTTGAGCTTCAGGTCAGGCTTGTCGGATCGTGGCAGATCCTCGGTGAACGTACCCCAAACCTCGCAAGTGCTGGGCAGATCCTCGAGATGGATCAGCGGGCCGCCGGACATCTTCACCGGAAATCGACCGGTCACACCGATGGCGTCGCCGGCCGCCGGGCTGAAGTCGACCCCGACAACATCACTGCCGGAGGTGCCGTCGCGGTCAAACCGGACGAGGAAGAGGTCGTGCGCGCGCGCGTTGGCAGCAAGGAATGCACCGGCGCAGATACCCACATAACCGCCGCCTTCCCGCACGAAATCACGTACCCGCCTGCGACCTGCGTCACCCAGTCCCTTGCCCTGTCGCGATGACGATCCGCCACCGAAGACGACCACGTCGAACTGTGACAGCAGACCGTCATTGATGTCCTCCGGACCGATCAACACTACACGCATGTCGCCGTGGTGCCGCAACGATCGCTTGATCCACAGCGGATCGTGACCACTGGAGCTGATCGCACCGTCGCCGTCGTAGATCGCCGCACGCAGCCGCCGGTCGGGTCGCGGCGGCAGGAGCGCACCGGGTTGGTCGGTACACATCTCCAGCGCGGCGAGCAGACCATACACGGCCGAGCGCAACTCACGCGTGCGCAGTGCGACGCGTTGGCGTTTGCGTTCGTTCTTGGCCGAGGTGGTCACCAGGAAACTGCTGGCATCCGCGCGCCCCAACAGCCGCTTCACAGCCTCACCGCGTGGATGTGCACTGCGTGAGACGATCCGCCAGAGTGCCTTACCGTCCCCCGTCGCACCTGCGGCTCCGGCCCGCAACTGACCGGCAACCCGTGTATCAACGCCGGCGACCCTGACGGTCACGCCGCTTCGAGCCGGCAAACTGACCGAAAGCGGCGCGACAGTCGCGCCATACGCCGCGGAAACCTCGGCGTGAAAGTCGTAGTCCTCGTCCAGTACAACAATCCAGTCCGGCTGCACACGCTCCAGCAGCGCGGGTAGCGCCTCCTGTTGCCAGCCATCAGCTTCGGCTGGGTCGCCGCGTGCGTCGCCGAGGATGGCAAGGCCCAAGCGTCCCCGTATCAGCGACGCCCACCGGAGTTGCTCAGCGACCAGCCGGGGCGCGACGCCACGGGAGCTGTCGAGCGCCAGCACCAGCACCGCATCACCCGCATCCGGCTCAGCGCTGACCGCTGTGGCGGTCAGCGCGGGCTGGCCCGTAGCCGCCGGCAATACCAGCAGAACGGTTACCCACGCTGCGTATCGGCGCCCCATCCCTGCCAGATCCCGCCAGATACTCACAATGACCTCCACACGACCCCCGCGACCCCTTACTGCGTCGTCGTCATGCGCAGCTGATCACCGTCAACCTGTACACGGTACAGCGAAGGATCATCCCCCAGCCCCCAATACGATTCACCTTGCTGACCGCCGGCTTCATGCGGGCGCACCTCGTGAAAACCGCAGAGGATCTCAGTGTCCGGCCCCGGCCGATTGAGCGTGATGCATGCCACTACGAGGTACAGCGTGGGCGAGTGCGGCGCATGCTCGTGGATATCCGCCAACGCGCGCAACGCCTGCAATTGCACGCCAGCGACGGCGGCGTATAGATAGCGGTAGGCCTCAGGCACTTGCGCCGGGTCGCGCAGCATGTCGAGGCGGTCCTTGTCCGCACACTGGAACGTATCGCGCAGCTCGAGCAACGCCGGCAGTTCGTCGCCGCGCAGCAGGGCGTGCAGGGCGCCGCAGGCGGCAGATTCGGTCTGATAACGGGCCATGGGACCGAACCGCGTGCCTTCAGGCGTATCCGTGACAGCCACGTGCCCGTTCAGCTTGAGCAGGAGCACCTTGAAGGCGTGCCGGGAGGCGGGGAGGGCGTAGTGATGCTCGGCAACGCGGACAGAACCCCACTCATAGCGGGCCCCGAGGTTGCACGTGCGAAACGGGGCCCGGGCGGAGCGTTTCAAATCGGGCAGCAATGGCGCGACGAACTCATGTTGAAAGGCATCCATGCATTCAAGCTCCGATTCATCGGAGCAATTGACCTCCAGCGCGCCGACGACGGGGGCGTTCAACTGCTCAACCGTATGTCGCAAGGTGCGGCCGACATCGCGCAGCGTGTGTTCCTCACCGACCAGGGCCCGCAAAGCCGCGTATGCATCGTCGCGCTTCTCCACGTTCCTCGTCCTCCCGCTCAGCGACCCAGTGCGCCCGGGCGATTGAGCACCATGGTCTTCAATTCGGTCATTTCCTCGATCGCGAAACGGACACCTTCGCGGCCGAGTCCGCTCATCTTCACGCCGCCGTAGGGCATGCTGTCCACCCGCAGGCTGGGCATATCGTTGATGATGACGCCGCCGACGTCCAGTTCTTCGTACGCATAATGCGCATGATCCAGACGCGGCGTGAATACGCCGGCCTGCAAGCCATATGCGCTGTCGTTGGCTTTCTCAATAGCCTCCGCGAAATCCTCGAACGGTTCAAGCGTCGCGACCGGGCCGAATACCTCTTTGCAACTAACCTTCTGCGCCGGGTCGACGCGCTCCAGATAGGTGGCCGCATACATGGCGCCTTCCCTTCGCCCGCCACACAGCACAGTCGCCCCCGCATCGACGGCTTCCTGCACCCAAGTCTCCACTCGGTGAGCGTCCTCTTCCGTAATCAGCGGGCCAAGAAACGTCTCCTCGTCCAGCGGATCGCCCATCTGCAACGTCTCCGCCCGCTCCACCAGCCGCCGCTTCAGCTCGTCATAGACGTTGCGATGTGCCAGCACCCGCTGCACGCTGATGCAGCTCTGCCCCGATTGATAGAAAGCCCCGAATGTGATGCGTTCGGCGGCATAGTCGAGATCGGCACCGTCGTCGACGATGCACGCCGCATTGCCACCCAGCTCAAGCGTGACCCGCTTGTGGCGGGCCTGCGCCTTGAGGTCCCAGCCGACGTCCTGCGAGCCAGTGAAGCTGAGCAGCTTCAGCCGGTCATCGGTCACGAGCTTCGAGGCGTCACCGCCGGCGCAGGGCACCACCGAGAATGCCCCTTTCGGCAGATCGGTCTCGGCGAGTATCTCAGCGAGGATCAGGGCACTGACCGGCGTGGCGGTGGCGGGTTTGAGCACCCACGTACAGCCGGCGGCGATCGCGGGGGCGACTTTGTGAGCCACGAGATTCATCGGGAAATTGAACGGCGTGATGAAACCACACGGGCCAAGCGGAAAGCGTCGCACGACAGCCTGATAGCCCTCGGCTCTTGAACTGATGTCCAGCGGCATCCATTCCCCGTAGATCCGCACCGCTTCCTCCGCCGCGATGCGGAACGTATCCACCAGCCGCGTCACCTCGCCGCGGGCGTGTCGGATGGGCTTGCCGGCTTCGATGGCGAGGGCCTGTGCAAGCTCCTCGTGACGCTGCTCGACCTGGGTGACCACGTGCTGAAGTATGGCCTGCCGCTGGTGGGCCGGCACCCGCCGCATCCGGGGAAAGGCATCGGCCGCGGCGGCGATGGCCTGGTCAAGAACACTCCCGTCGGCGCGGGCAACGCGGGTTGCAGGTTGCCGTGTGTACTTGTTCGTGACAACGAGCTCGTCCGATGATGTGACGGGCTCGCCGGCGAGGTAGAGCGGGTAGCTGTCGCGCAACATGTGCTGATCTCCGCAAAATACCGCAGGGCGCCGCGGCGGCGCCCTGCGGTGGAGTCTCACGGCGTCAGGCGGCTGCCGCTACTGCACCTGCTCGTAAGGTCTGCATCATGAGTCGGGCGGGTATCGCGACCGCCAGCAGCCGGTTTCGCGGCGGGCAGGGACACCCGCCCCACCCCGCATAAGATGCGAACAGTTTGAGAAACTACACTAGTCGTCCGATTTCTCTTTGCTCTCCTCCAGCGCCCGATCGACGGCGGATGGGGGCCGGAACTTCGAATCCGGGATATCGACGTTGTGCTCGATCGTCTCATAGGTGAACGTCAGCACCTGCTCCTGCTCACCGACCTTGATCGTGCGGACGATCTTGGTCGGGATCTTCACGCCGTCGACCACGCGGTACTCCTGGGTGACCGTCTCCATCGTGGCCGTACCATTGGGCGTTTCGTTGGTTTCGACCATCTTCACCGGCAGGCCGTTCTTACGGTTGTAATAAACGAACCGCTCCTTCCCGGCCTTGGGCTTGATGCGCACCTTGTAGCAGGACTTGCCGTCGGCCGTTTCCTTGGCGACGGTCTCGACGCTCGCGAGCATGTCCTTCCAGTAAAGGAGCTCATTGAAGCGCGCATCGGCCAGCCGCTCCTCCTTATCCTCGCCTTCCATGACCGTCGCGTTCCCACGCGGGCCAACGGACCAGCAGACGCCCTCATAGCAGCCGCTCCTGATCATGCCGCCGCCACCGGCGATACTGATTTCGACGTACATGTCGTTGGGAGCGCGCTCCCAACGTCGCAGCGCGCCGTCCATCAGGGTCTGGCCGCCCATTTCCATCGTAAGCCGTCCTTTGGAGACGCGCGACGTCAGCTTCTCAAACGCCGCCCGTCCGCCGCGGGCCTCGATCGTCTTTTCCATGATCTTCTCGGCCGGCGGGAGCTTCTCCTGAGCATCCGCGATAACGGAACCGGCCCATAGCAATAGCGCCATACCACTCACGACCGCCATACCGCGCGCCGCTTGCCGCCACTGCTGACCACTTTGGTTTGTCAGCATCATTCTGCACCTTCCTCTCATGTTCTATTGCGCTCGGCTGGCGACGTCGCTCACGTGGCGAGCCGCTGCTTAGCTATCGCTCTTCTCCTTCTGCCGGTCCACCAGGGCCTGGACGGGCTTGGGCAGTTCAAACTTCTCGCCGGGGATCTTGGGGTTGTTTTCGATCTTCTGAATCGTGATGGTCTGCTGCATCCCGACCATGGACTGGGAGATCTCGTGGGCGATCTTGACGCCGTCGATGTCCCGGTAGTTGTTCATGAAGACCTCGATCGGAATCTCGCCCATCTGGCTCTTGAAGACCATCTCCATCTTCACGGGCAGGTACGTCTCCTTGTCATAGAAGACATACTCCGGATCGCCGGTCTTGGGCGTCAATTTCACCTTGTAGGCCGGGCTGCCCTTGACGTCCTCCACGCCGACGGTCTCGGCACCCTTGTAGTATTCTTTCCAGTGCAGGATCGCGTTGAACCGCGACTGACGCTCATTGATCGCCTTCTCGTCACCCTCCAGGATCCGCGCGCCGGTCATCTGCGAGAACTCCCAGTGCACATCGCCGTTGGTGCCGCTCTCGATACGCCCCATACCCGGAATCTCGATGATCTTGTACTGCTTGTCGGGCGCCTGCTCGAACGCCTGGACGGTGCCCTGGAGCTTCTGCGCCGGGACCTCGAACTTGCCGCGTGAGACCCGCGACGTGACCTTCTCCATCGCCTCGCGACCGCCTTGCGCGTCGATGGTCCGCTTGATAATCTCCTCCCCCGACGGCAGCTTGTCATCATCCTGGGCCAAGCTCACCGGCGCCAGCAGCCACACCGCCAACAGCGCCACGCTCATCCCCAGCACGCCCACACTTCGTCCGCTGATCTTCTTCACGTTCATGTTGCTGTCTCCTGCCGAAGCCGACATCTCGGACCGGCTTCAAGTGATTCGCATTACACGGCGCCCCGGTGCCCCGTGACGCAGTCAGAGAACCTTTACTGAGAGTCTATCCATGCCAGTGCCTTCTCCAGCACCGGATCCTGGCCCTGCAACAGCGCCGCCCGCGACGGCACGACCTTCTCATCCGGTACAACGCCGTTGCCTTCCAGCCGCCGCCCGCTCTGGGAGATGTAGTTCGCAGTCGCGTATTGAAAACCATCCCCATTCGGCAGCCGCTCGAACACCGACGGCAGAGCCGCCCCGGCCGTCTGCGTGCCAAACACCCGCGCCCGGCCCAGATCCTGCAAGCCGGCGGCCAGAATCTCCGCGGTCGAGCCCGTACATCCATCGGTCAAAATCGCCAGCGGCCCCTGATACACGTCGGCCCGCGAGAACACGATGAATTTCAGGTCGGTGTCGCGCGTGTGCATGACACCCAGCGGCTCATCCGTCGGCTCGACAAACCAGCCGGCCATGCCCATCGCAAACGCCCCGATGCCACCGGGATTGCCGCGCAGGTCGAGCACGACACCCTCAGCATCCATGAACGTCTCCATGGACGCGTTGAAGTTGACCATGAGCGTCGCCGGGTCCATGAAGATATTGAAGTGAATGTACCCCACGTCACCCGCCAATCGGCGTGATTCAAAATACATGTACATGGTCGGCATGTAGCCGAGTGAGACGGGCCGTCCCTCCGGCGCCACCCGCGGCAGGCGCAATGTGACTTCCGTGTCTTCGCCAGAGCGGAACTTCACATCGACCTGCGTACCCACGTCGCCGACGAGCCGGGCCATGATCGCGCCGACCAGGCGGGCCTGACGCAGCGTCGAGCCGGCGTATTCCTCGTCCAGGGTATCCACAAGCGGGGCCAGCGCTTCGTCGTTGATCGCCAGCATCTCCCACCCCGGCCGGACGAGCAGCGTCGGTCCCTCGACGTCCTTCCGCACCTGCGTGACCAGCACACGCCCGTCATAGACACGCACCGTCAAGCCGGGATGACCCTCCGCCGCCGGCTCGTCCGCCGGTGCGGTTTCGATATCCTGCTCCTCCTCCGGCTTGTCCATCTTGGCATACACTTCGCCGGGGATGATGCCGAAATGTGATTGCCCGAGCCGGTGAATCGCCTCCCGCATCAACGCGCGGGCTTCACGCATCGTGCGGGCCTGCTTGACCTTGGGACGCAGTTCTTCACGCACCGCTTCCCAGTCAATGCCGCCGAGGTGCTCGTCCCAATGACGATCGCGCACGAGTTCCCACATCTTGTCGAAGGCCGCCAGGTTTGCCGCCCGCTGCGCTTCACTGAGCTGGGCGCTGGGCTGTGAGCGCGATCTCTCGGGCGCAGCGGTCTTTTCCGTCGTGCCTGTATCCTGGTCAGCACGCTGTGTGCAGCCAGTGAGCATCGTCGCCGCCAGAATCAGCCCACCGGCCGCCAGGCCGAGCCTGCGGGTCACCCATGCAGGTAACGCGGGGGTATTGCCAGATTTCAAGATCGCCTCCAGATTCTCAGGTAGCGACCCACGCCGGCCGGCCCGGCCAGCCGCAGGTCCGGATTGGCGACTGTAACACCCACCCTTCCGCCGAACAAGCGCGGCTCTTCCGCACCGCTCCCGCAGCGACAAATCGTGACAAATCGGCACAGTCTCGCACGTCACCACGGCTTTTCGCCAACGTTGCCGGACACCAGCGGGAACTCCGCAACCGCGCCGGCGTCCAACCGTATGACCGTCGGGGCGGGTAGCTCGCGGGCCTTGCCCGTCGCACAACCGTGAACCCTGCCAGAACTTCGGATCGGAGGTCTCACGATGTCCCTGCGCCAGCACCCTCTCACCGCTGCATGCCCACTGCTACTTGTCCTCCTGCTCGCCTCGCACGTCAGCGGCCAGGGCCGCATTATCCTCGACCCGCCACCAGATGACCCCCAGCCCGGCCCACAACGCACACCCATCCACCTCGCATCACTCGTCATCACCGCCGAAATCACGGAGGGCGTCGCGGTAACTGAGGTCGCCCAGACCTTCCGCAACCAGCTCAACCGCCAGACCGAAGGCACGTACATCTTCCCGCTCCCCGTCGAATGCGCGGTCGGCGACTTCAGCATGACCGTCAACGGCAAAACCCTCCACGGCGAGGTCCTCGACGCCACCCAGGCCCGCCAGACCTACCTCGAAATCGTCCGCAGAACGCAGGACCCCGGCTTGCTCGAATTCGTCGGCGGCCGCCTCTTCCGCGCCCGCGTCTTCCCCATTCCCGCCAACGGCACCGTCGAAACCAAGCTCTCGTTCACGCAAACCCTCACCGAGCAAAGCGGCCTCGGTCTCTTCACGTTCCCACTCCGCAGCGACCCGCAGACCGTCCAATCACTCCAGCGCGTCGCGCTGCACGCCACCATCAGCAGCACGCAGCCACTGCTCAGCGTCTTCAGTACCTCCCACGAATGCGAGGTGCTGCGCCCCAGCGCCCACAAGGCCACCGTCAGCTATGAGTCCTCCCACACCCAGCTCGACCGCGATTTCACGCTGTACTATCAACGCGACGATAGTGACTTCGGCCTTGCCCTCCTGACGCACCGTGAGGCCGCTGAAGACGGCACCTTCCTGCTGCGGCTCACGCCGGGCGTGGAGCTGTCCGACGAAGATATTCAGCCGAAGGACATCGTCTTCGTCGTCGACACGTCAGGTAGCATGAAAGGCGAGAAAATCGCCCAGACCCGCCGCGCGCTGCAGTACTGCATCGAAAGCCTGAACCCCGACGACCGCTTCAATATCTACGGCTTCAGCACCGAAGCCCGTCCCTTCCGCGATGGACTCGTCCCCGCTACCGACGAGGTCCGCGACGCCGCCCTCGCCTACACCGAGGCACTCCAGGCCGCCGGTGGCACAAACATCAACCAGGCGCTCCTCGCCGCCCTCACAGACGATCCCCGTAGCGACCAGCGCCCGTACCTCGTCGTCTTCATGACCGACGGCCTCCCCACCATCGAGGTCCGCGACCCCGAGCAGATCCTCAACAATGTCGCCGCGGCCAACAGCCGCAACGTACGCTTCCACGTCCTCGGCGTCGGCTCCGACGTCAACACCCATCTGCTCGACAAGCTCGCCGCAGGCTCCCGCGGCACGCGTGATTACTGCACCGAAAATGAAGAACTCGAAATCAAGCTCAGCAACTTCGTCACGCGCCTCGCGCATCCCGTCCTCACCGACGTAGAACTGACCATCGACGGCGTCGACACCTACGACATCTACCCCCGCGAGCTGCCCGACCTCTTCCGCGGCGGCGAACTGGTCGTGATGGGACGGTATCAGACGTCGGGGCACGCCATCATCAAGCTCGATGGCCAGATGCGCGATCGTCGCCAACGGATCATCCACGAGACGGCGTTCCCACACCGCGATCCGAGCGCCGACTTCCTCCCGCGGCTCTGGGCCCACCGCAAAGTCGCCTACCTGCTCGACGAGCTGCGGCTGCACGGCCACAACCAGGAGTTGGTCAATGAAGTACAACGACTCGCCACCCGCTACGGCATCGTAACGCCCTACACGTCGTCACTCATCGTCGACGAGAACGTCGCGCTGGTCCCGCACGATATCGATATAAACGTGTACGCCATGAATGACCACGCACACCGCAGGGCACGCACCGGTGGGCATGCGGCAGCCGGCCAGGGCATGTTCGGGCAGGGGCAACAGCACCAGCAGGATGACTACAACGCCGGCGGCACACAGCTTGGCGTGGCTCCACGGCAGACCGTGGCAGCCCCCGCCGTCGGGCGTGGCGCCGTCGACACCTCGCAACAGCTCCGCGACTGGATGGAGTCTGCGACCCTCGCCGAAGCCGACGGTATCATCCTCGGCGAGCAGCACCGCCGCTACGTCGGGTCGCGCGTGTTCGCGCTGGTCAACAGTCGCTGGACAGACCTGGCGTGGGACGGCAAGCAGGAGCCCGAGCGGGTCGTCACGTTCAGTGACCGCTACTTCGAATTGCTGGACCAGCATCCCGAGCTCAAGAAGATCTTCGCGCTCGACCAGCGTGTCCTCGTCGTCCTGGATGACAAAGTCTACGAAACCACCCCCGAAATCGCTCGCGAGATCGATCTGCCCACGACGGCCCCGGCCACCCAGCCGACGCCGTAGCAACAAACTGTCCTCCTTCCCGACCCCCAGCGACGGGAAGCCCGGCTGCGTCAGCCCACAACCACGACGCAGCCGGGCCCCTCCCGGCGGCTGCGAACACAGCGTCACCCACCCCCGCTGACGCGCACCACTACTCGCGACCCGTGCGCTCTACCCAATCTACACCGCCAACCCCGCGCAGCGGCCAACAACCCCCACGCCCCCAGTCTTGATCTCTTGATCTCTCCCCCCACCTCAATCCCTTCTTCCTCCCTCCCTAACGCAACTCCATATGCGCCGGCTTCGGCATCTCGTCCGTGATCTTCTGCTGCTTCACTTCCTCCCCGTCACACGAGAACAGCATCATGTCATCCTTGATCCGCGCCTGAATGTGCACCGGCCGTTTCCACAGCTTGTGCAGGTTGGTCAGGCACGCCGAGGCGTACTTGATGTCGAGGTCCACCCCGATGTGCTTGTGTGCCAGGTACAACTCACCCCGATTCGCATAGTTCCCGTCCACCACGTAGATGTACGGCTGCCCGTGATTCGTGAGCATGAACAGCATCGTCTGCTTGATCGTGTCGAAATCCCGGTTGACCACCACCATCCGACCCGTCGTCGGGTCTCGGCGATAGTGATACAGCTTGTACCGGTCCACAAACTCCGGCGTCAGAAACTCATCAATGAACGTCACGTCGTTGTGTACCCGCCGCACTTCGAAGATCTTCTGGAGCCCCTCATTCAGCCCGGTGTCCCACGCCCGCCGCTGCTCGATCGACTCGCACTCGTCATATTCCTTGCCGAACCGCCCGCGATTCCACCGATCCTCAATGTCGCGAAACAGCTCGATGCCCATCTTGTACGGATTCAGCCGGCCCGGCGACGTCGCCAGCGTCCCCGAATGATGATCCGCGTACGTGATGATCTCATCATCCCGCAGGTGATAGCGCGTCATCATCCGTGAGTGCCAGAAGCTGGCCCACCCCTCGTTCATGATCTTCGTCATGCCCTGCGGCGCGAAGTAATATGCCTCCGTCCGAATGATCTCCAGACAATCCGCCTGCCAATCCTCCAGCGGTGCATGCCGCAACAGAAACGCCAGCACGTCCCGCTCCGGCGACGCCGGAAACGCCCGCTGCTTCGCCTCCGCTTCCTTTTCCTCGCGGTCCGCTTCCGCCTGCAACCGCTCCGGCGGATTGATGTAGCGGTCCATATAGGGCTTCGCCGGATAACGCACACCCCGCTCCACCTTCTCGCGCAGCGTCGGCCGCTGCGGCCGTTTCGGCGGCGCCTGGCGTTTCATGAACGGCGCATACGGATCGATCAGGTTCTCCAGGCTCAGGCAGACATCCAGAAACTCTTCGACCTTCTCGTATCCCTCGCGATCGATGTGCTTGTGGACGCGGGTGGCGTGGTTCGCCATCCCGTCCATCATCTTTCGACTGGTCTTGCTGAACCAGATGTTGTTCTTGAAGAAATCGCAGTGGCCGTACACGTGTGCCATCACGGTCTTCTGGTCCACAAACTCATTATCAGAAAGCAGATACGCGTAGCAAGGGTCATTGTTGATGACCATTTCATATATCTTGCCGAGACCATACGAATGCTGCTTGCGCAGCTTCTCGTAATCCATCCCGAAGCGCCAGTGCGGATAACGCTGTGGGAATCCGCTATACGCCGCGATCTGGTTGATCTGCTCGAAATCGACCATCTCGAAGATGGTGTCGAAGAAATCGAGCCCTTGCTCGCGCGCGACTTGCTCGATGACGCGTCGCTGTTCTTCCAGCTCGGCCGGGAACGCTTTCAGCACAATGACCTCCAGTCTGCTGGGAGACGTTACTGTCTGATTCTATCGTCAGGTCACGTTCCGTGACTTCTACTGACGAAAAGCCGCCAAGGCGCAACCATTCGCTACAAAACGCATTTACGCGCCAACACGGGCACGCTAGATTCCCGATAGTCGTCGTATGCAGCCGAATCCGTCGTGATGCTGGTCTGTGGCGCTTTCCACGGAGCAACTGATGAGCGATGCCGAGCAGAACCCGGAAACGGTCTCGGACTCCGCAGCCGCCAGAAAACGCAAGGGTCCGCCAACCTGGGGCGTCGTGCTGTTCCTGGTGCTGCTCGGTGGCATGGTCATCATCAACCAACTCATGACCACCACCGACGAGCCGATCGAATGGGTTGAGGATGACCTCGACGCCGCCCGCGCCCGGGCCGCCGCCGAAAACACGTTCGTATTCCTGTACCTGTACCAGCCGGACCACCCGCTGCATGAACGTAACGAGCTGAACTTTTTCACGCAGCGTTGGGCGCATGATCCGCTACAGCACGTGATCTGCTGCCGAATCGCGATCGATGAGACCGACCTGGATGACCTGGAGCTCGCCCGCCGATTTGGCTATGACGAGTTGCCGCTGATCGTGCTGCTAGATGCCGATGGCGAGCCCGTTGCTCCGGTAAAAGAGGGTGCCATCGATCAGAAGGGGTTTCGCGTGAGTGTGGCCGAGCACATTCGGCGAATGCTCGCTGAGCGGTCCGGGGGCGAATGAATGTGCGCGGCGGAGGAGCGTCGCGGCAGCCGTGACGACTTGCCCGGCGATGCGGGGCGACCGTCAGGGGGTGCCAGCGGACAACAATCACCTACCGCGGCGCAACATCTGCGCACCAGCGTCTGCGTATTCGCGTTCGTCGCCGGGCTGTTCGCGTTCGCGCTGTACGCCGGCACCGGGCTGCGGGGCGTCGCGTGGCAGGACAGCGGCGTGCATCAGTTTCGCATTATCACGGGGCAGCTCGAGCACTGGTTGGGGCTCGCGCTTTCGCACCCGTTGCACTACTTCTGCGGCCGGCTGGCGATTCTGCTCGGCGATCCACCCCACATGCTCAATCTCATGTCCGGCTTGTTCGGTGCCGTCGGCGTCGGCGCGCTGGCGGCGTTTGTGTTGCAGCTTACGCGTAACGCGTGGGCGGCGGGGCTGGCAGCCGCCACACTGGCACTTACGCACGCCTACTGGCAGATGTCCGCGGTCACCGAGACGTACACGCTCGCCGCCGCCCTGATGGTCATCGAGTGGCTGTTGCTGCTGCGCTATGTCCGCTCCTCGCAACCAATCTGGCTCGCAGTGCTGTTCTTTGTGAACGGCCTGCACGTCGCGAATCACTTGCTCGGGCTGCTCACCCTGGCGACGTACGGGGTGTTATTGATCGAGCGTGTCGCGCGGCGGCAGGTTGGTGTGAAGTGGCTGATGCTGTGTTGCGGAATGTGGTGTATCGGCGCCTTACCGTACGAGATACTCGTCATTCAGCACTATCTGCGCACACAGGACCTGGCGGGTACGCTGCAATCGGCGCTCTTCGGCGGCGGCGCAGAATCACGCAGTTGGGCGCGGGAGGTGCTAAACCTGTCGCTGCCGACGACACAAATCAAACGTGTCGTCATGACGCTCGGCTACTGCCTGCCGTCGGCGGCGCTGCTGCTGGCGATCTGGGGGCTGGTGCGCTACGTACGCGGCGAGTCGCATCTGCTGCGCCGCGTGCTGGTCGCGCAGACGATCATCATCACGCTGTTCGTCGCGCGCTATACGATTGTCGATCTGTACACGTTTTTTGTGCCAGTCTGCGCGATACTGGCAGTGTGGATCGGCTGCGGCATTGTGGACCTGCTTCAGCGTTTGCCAACGCCGACGGCGCGCGGGATTGTAATTCTGCTACTCGCCGCCAATGCGGCGCTGCCGGTCGCAGTCTACGCGATATTCCCGCGAATAGCGCAAGATCGCGGCTGGCTGCGCGAGAGCATGCGCGACATCCCATTCCGCAACGAATATACGCATTTTTTCAGACCGTGGCGGTTTCGTGACGTGTCGGGTGACAAGTTGTCGGCGCTGGCTTTGGCGGAAGCTGGCGCTGGCGGTTGGATTCTGGCGGATCCTACCACGGCCTGCACCGTCGCCGCTTACTATGCCGTCGCCGACGATGCGCCGGCCGACGTGGAGATCTTCTGGAACCACCGCTGCCTGACGAGTTCAGATCAGCCACCGCTCACCGCCGCCAGAATCCGCGAATTCCTTGAGAATGGCGGCAATGTGGTGGCGATTCCCTCGCCCGATTTTGACCTGCTCTTCGCAAACGCGTTTCACGTGAAACGCTCCGGCGTAATCTGGGAGGTGCATCTGCCGGAACGCGCAAACGAGCCAAGCGTCATCCGATAACCTTGACAAACAAGCTGGCTGAGCGTCGCGCGTCGAATTCTCACACAAGTTGCGCGGGAGCGCGCAACGATCTTGTCGAGAGGTCCGAGTTTCGTAGAATCGTGTTATAGGACGTGAAGCGAGAGGCACTTGAACAGGCATTCATGGAGGGAGTCATGCACAAGAGAGGACGCGCATTCACTCTGATCGAGTTGCTCGTGGTCATCGCGATCATTGCGCTGCTGATTTCGATCCTGGTGCCGGCGCTCGGCAAGGCCCGCGCGCAGGCGAAGCAGGTGCGCTGCGGCTCCAACCTGCGCCAGGTCGGACTCGCGCTGGAGATGTATGCCACCGGCTACAACGGCTGGTATCCGACGTGGTCCGGCTGGCACGTGTGGGGCTATTACGGCACGGACGATGATGGCGCGTTCGGTGACGAGGAGGGGCCGGCGTGGACGGAGCAGTTGCGCCTCGAGGGCTCACTGCCGAGCATCGACATCTACTACTGCCCGGCGTTTCCGAATGAGCTCGACGTGACCTACTTTGAAGCGGCGTATGCCGTGTGGTTTCACCGCGAAGCGCATGCCACGCATCGCGGGAAGGTTGCGTTTCCGGCTGAGTTTGTGCTGAGCGGCGACTGCACGAATCGCATGTTCTACGCGCCGCCGTTCGGGACGAATAGCGAGCTGGAAATCGACGACGCGGATATGGACAACGCTTCGCAGGTGTGCCTCGACTGGACGATGCCGATCCATGACAAGAACAACAACGTGCTCTTCGGCGATGGGCACGTGGTGGCCGCGGCGCGGTTCATCCCGTCACAGATGACGCACGATCTCACACTGCGCTCAATCGATTGGGGTGACCTCGACGATCCGCCGGCGCTGACGGAGTAGGTTGGAGTCGACCGCGGAGGTGGGAGCGTGGAAACGTGGGCACGCCTCGCGTGAGGTCCGCGTCGAAGCCGTGGGAGCGGGTGCGAGCCCGGCGATTATGCTGCCGAGCCGCCGGACGGGAGTTTGCGGGTGGAATTCGAGTATGATTATTTCGGTCGGCGGGTGTCGCAGGTGGTGGAGAGTTATGATACGGGCACGCAGACGTGGACGCCGGTGGCGTATGCGAAGTACATCTGGTGCGGGTGGCTGATGCTGATGGAGCTGGACGGGTTGCAGAATCGATCGGAGGATCGGTGAGTGCGCGGAAAGCGGTGGCTGTCCCTAGTTTCTCACTGGGGTTTCTGGAACGGAGGATTGATGAGTGCACGGAAATTGGTGGCTGTCCCTGGTTTCTCCGAAGAATTGAAACGCGAGCTGCTCGAAAACGGCTGGGGCGTAACTTAATGGCGTTCGTGGCTGTCCCTAAATACGCTCAGCCATGTGCCATTGCGGTACATTAGGTATGTCATGAAACGCACCGTTTTCCTACCGTATACGGTGGTCATAAGTGCCCTCATTAGCGCCGGGCTTACTGCAGTCGCGTTTCACGTTGCTGTGCACATAGCAACCGTGTTCTTTGGGCGACCAGCGCCTCTAGCCGCGGGGTTCATCTTCATCGGGCTGTCCCCGCTTTCCGCTGTTCCGGCCGGAATACTTGCCGGACGGCAGAAGTGCATTGCGGCAGGGATGGTGATTCTTGCAGCATCGATGCTCTCGGCCTTTATGACTCTAATGGCCGTAGGTGGCAATTGGCACGTCTTGGGTTCATGGCAGCAGTTCCGAGGGGAGGGACTGCAGGCTCTCCGCATCTGGGGGCCGTATTTCACGGTCGCCGGGCTGTTTGCGGGGGCAATCGTATACACCAGGCGATGGCGGAAGCTCCGCAATAATATGGAGGAATGCCGTCAGTGCGGCT
This sequence comes from uncultured Planctomycetales bacterium, assembly GCA_964468185.1. Classification (GTDB taxonomy): domain Bacteria; phylum Planctomycetota; class Phycisphaerae; order UBA1845; family Fen-1342; genus JANQFV01. Next base: position 194,883 of record CAYXTR010000001.1, read on the forward strand.
ACAACCTCACCGGCAACGTCAGTGGTAAGTGTCCGGAATGTGGATCGCCTGTGCCGGAGGATCTGGTGCAGCGTGAAAAGGATGGTGGGCACGACGCGAAGGCCGGCCCGCGAAACAGCCAGGCCGAGCCCGAGCCGTAGGTTGCGCGGTGGCATGAACACGTATCCAGCCGGTCGTCGGGGTGTCAATGCGTCTAGGCGGTTGGGTTTGGTGGTAGAATGGGTGATGTCGTCGTCGATTGGCGTTGGCTGCGATGCGAGACCGGGGAGACGCGGATTGTATCGTGTCCGTTGAGCGAACGGCATTGTATCCGATGTGATGGCGGTGGAGCGTTCGGCGTTTGCGGCCGTCAGGCGTGACGCTGCGTCGCTGACCGACCGGGGGGCGGTTCCCCATGGTGGGATTGCGGATGTGGGGCTCGGAGGGGTGGCGCTGACGGTGTCTGAGGCGAGTTGGCTTACGTGTGGGGGGTGATGGCCTTATTGCGGGATCGTCACTTCCAGCCAGGTGGCGGCGGATTCGGCCTGGAGGCGGACGTCGTGGCAGGCGGCGGGGATGAGGAGGACGTCGCCTTTGCCGTAGGCACAGGTTTCGCTGCCGGCGGCGAGGAGGCCGCGGCCCTCGAGGATCATGAGAATGGCAAGCTCCGGGCGCTGGATGGGGGCGGAGAAGCCGGCGGTGACCTCGACCTTGTCCATGTAGAAGGCGTCGCAGGTGGTCATGCGGGCGGCGCGGGTGAAGAGGCCGGCGATGTCCCGGGGGCGCTGGAGGATCATGTCCTCGGTGACGTCATAGCGGATGTTGGCGAGGCTCTGGTCGATGTGGAGCTCGCGGGGTTTGCCATCGAGGCCGACCCGGTTCCAGTCGTAGGTGCGGTAGGTGATGTCGGAAGGGGTCTGGACTTCGGCGACGAGCAGGCCGGCGCCGAGGGCGTGGAGTGTGCCGCTGGGGAGGTAATAGCACTCGCCGACGCGACCGTCCCAAGTGCGGAGGACGTTCACCATTTCGGGGGTGTTGGCGGCCTGTTGGACCTGGTCGGGGCCGACGTCGGGATTGAGGCCGACGTAGAGCTTGGAGTTGGGTTCGGCGTGGACGATGTACCAGGCCTCGTGCTTGATGCCGGGCTGCCATTTGTCGCCGGAGGGCTTGGGATGGACCTGGACGCTGAGGTGTTCGCAGGCGTCGAGGAATTTGACGAGGAGGGGGAAGCGGCCGTCGGCGCGGGGGGCGTGGCCGAGGAGGTCGTGATTCCACATGTCGAGCAGTTCGCCGAGGGTGCGGCCGACGAGTGGGCCGCCGCGGACGCGGGATTCGTTTTGGGGGAGTTGGGCGACTTCCCAGGCTTCGCCGATGGGCTGGTTGCCGGGGAGGTTTTTGTTGAGGACGGTGGCGAGGCGGCGGCCACCCCAGGGCTTGGTTTTGTAGATTGGTTCGAGGATGACGGGGATGGGATGGTGGGTCATGGTGCCCCTCGTGGGGATGGGTGCTCGTCGTGGGCCTGGTCGAATTTCAGTAGTGGTTGCAGGCGGGCGATGGTGCGTGGTCCGATGCGTGGGACGGCGTCGAGGTCGGCGGGGGAGCGGAAGGCGGGTTGCGGGGTGGCGTTGTTGCGGTAGTCGATGATGTACTGTGCCAGTTTGGGGCCGATGCGGGGGAGGAGGGTGAGTTCGGCGTGCGTGGCGGTGTTGGGGTCGAGGCGGAGGATTGTGGCTGCTGGCGGAGGCGGGGGTGACGCCGGTTGGGTGAGGTAGATCGCGGCGGTACTCAGGTGGGCGAGCAGCAGCACCATGAGGATGCCGAGGCGATGGTGGTTGCCGATGTGGGGGCGGGGGATTTGGTTTGTGTGCGGCCCGGAGGTCATTTGGCTGATCCGCCGAGGAGGCGTTTGCGGAGGTCGACGAGGCGCTGGAAGGCGGGCTTGGGCGAGAGGTCTTCGCGGAGGACGCCGCCGGTGGTGATGACGTGGTCGGGGCCATCGGCGAGGGGGTGGATGCAGACGGATTCGACGTAGGGTTTGGAGAGGGCGATTTCGCAGATGGTTTCGAGCCAATCGGCTTGTGTTTTGTCGGACCAGGGGGCGTGCCACTGACCGCCTTCGGAGGATTCGGAGGGGATGCCGAGGGCGGTGACGTGGAGGGGCTTGCCGAGGTTGGCGAGTTTGTCGATGAGGACGCTGACCTGGAAGGGGTCGCGGAGGTGATAGCCGTCGCTGCCGATGCCGAAGAGGGCGTGGAGGCCGAAGCCGTCGAAGTTGATGCCGCTCTGGACGGCCATATCGGCGTAGAGGAGGGGTGGGATGGTCTGTTGGTTGCGGGCGTAGTATTCGCCCCAGGGTTGGCAGATGTCGATGAGGACCTGGCTGCGGGGGGCGATTTGTTTGGTGACGGCGGCGGCCATGCGGGTCAGCTCCATGGTTTGCTCGAAGCTGAAGCCGAAGACGCTGTCGGCCTGGAGGCCGCTGGCGACGACCCAGGAGGAGATTTGTTTGGCGTAGCGTTTGACGGTGCGTTCGACGTGCTCGCGGGCGGCGTCGTAGATGGACTCGAAGTCGTTTTCCCAGATGTACATCCAGTCGGGGACGCTGCGGATGCCGAAGGTGAGGAGCGGGCCGCCGCGGAGCATGAGCTTGGCGCCGGCGCAGGCTTTGACGCAGGTATCGACGGCGTCGAAGCGGATGGACTGCTCGGTGGCCTGGATCTGGCGCCAGATGAGGGGGATGTAGGCGAAGTCGAAGGGGCCGGCGATTTGCTTGGCGCGGGCGGTATTGCTGATGCGGTTACAGACGTGGACGCCGAGGAAGGGGCGGCTGAAGCCGCTGGACTGGCGACGGCGGTCGAGGAAGATGCCGGCGTGGAAGCGGGCCATTTCCTCGCCGGCCCAGAGGCCTTCGGTGAGGGCGGTGTCGGCGTGCCGGGCGGCCTGGTGGGGGTCGTCGCTGGCCTGGAGGGCCTTGACGAAGGCGTCGCGGCAGCGGTCGATGCGGGCAGCGATGTCGTCCATGCCTTCGTAGTCGAAGAGGCCCCACTCTTCGCGCTTGACGGTAAGGCGCATGAGTTGGTGGCGGGCGAGTTCGACGTGGAGGTGGTAGGGTTTGTCGCGGGCGGGGAGGCGGGTGGTCTGGAGCTGGATGGAGCCGAAGTCGGGCACGTGCCAGAGGAGGGAGAGGCCGACGGGGTCCTGCATGCGGGGTACGCAGCGGATTTCGTCGTCCTCGTAGCGGATTTCGGCGCGGAGGGGGACGCCGTCGTTACCGACGAGATGGGCGCCGCGCAGATCGGGCGGCAGTGTGCGGTCTGCGGTTGGGAAACAAACGAATCTGTGCAAAGCGCCTGACCTCCAAGGCGTTCAGCAGCATTGTAGGTGGTGGTCAACCATAAGCGTAATGCTGCGATGATCGCATGTTAAGGGAGCGCTGCGATGATGGAAAGCGGTTGCGGGCGGACGTCAGCCGGGGGTGATGCGGATTGTCACGGTAGCGGACCGGAACGCGTAGCCGTCGCCGACGACGACTTCGAAGATGAGGACGGTCTCTTCGTCGAGGTTGGAGGGCGCTTCGAAGGCGGTGATGGAGGCGTTGGGGTTTGAGGTGAACTCGATGATTGGCGCGCCCCAGATCTGGAGCCAGCGGTAGGTGAGGGCGTCGCCGTCGGGATCGGATGAACTGCTGGCGTTGAGTGTGACGCGGGTGCCCGGGGCGACGGTCTGGTCGTCGCCGGCGGTGACGACGGGGGCGGCGTTGGTGAGGGAGTCGTTGACGTCGGGATTGGTGGTGCTGGGCTCGTCGATTTCCTCCTGGGCGATGAGCGTCGTACCGGATGGCGTCGCGACGTTGAAGAAGGGGCAGCCGGCGACGAGGAACGGGGCGAAGAGTGTGAGCAGGAGGGTTCGTATTGTTGCGGGAGAGGTTGGTGTGGTCATCTGGCGCGTCCTCCGTAGTCTGGTGGCCGGCGTATGTGTCGGTGTCGCGCAGCCGAGGATCCGGTTTGCGACGTCATCGTAACGGATAACCGATGCGGGTGCGCGGAGATTCCGCAGTGGTGTGTGGTGGGTGATGGTGGAATGTGGGGGTGGGGCGGCTTGGCGCACATACGGGGCGTCGGCTAGAATTCGTACTGCAAACATGTCGATTTGTCTGACAGCCGGCACGCCGCCAAGCGAGTCGTGGTGTTGTGGAAGAGTGATATCCACGTTCGGCGTCCAGGAGGGACATCCGCCGGATCAGCGAGCAGTTGCTGACGGCGGGATGGTGGCACGGGTACCGGCGAAAGGAGTTTCGGGCATGGCCGGTGAAGAGCGATTTGAGAATTGTGCCGAATGTGGCGCCACGATTTACCCGGAACATCTCGAGAAGCACGTGGCGGATCAGTTTGAGGGCAAGCTACTCTGTCCGTTCTGCTTGCGCGAGCACAAGGAGGCTTCGGCGGCAGGTGCGGGGGCGGTGCAGCCGGCGGCGGACGAAGATGATGCGATCGACGTGCAGGATGTTGCGTCGGCGGCGACGGGTGAAACGCCGTTGAACACGCCGAAGGAGCCGACGCGGATCACGTCGTTCGGGGGCGGGCCGACGGGGATGGTCGGGTCGGCGGCGGAGCATGACTATCGGCGGTCGTTGCTGACGGGCTCGCCGAACGCGACGCGTTGCAAGACGTTTCATTGCAAGCTGGCGGATGGTCCGATCGTATATTTGAACGAGCAGATCAACGATTGGGTGGATGCGCACGACGACATTGAGATCAAGTTTGCGACCAGCACGATTGGTGTGATCGAGGGTAAGCACGTCGACCCGCACCTGATTATCACCGTGTTTTATTGATGTTCCCGTGGGATGGGGGTGGCAGGGCGCCGATGGTAACGGAACGCTGCGCGCGGTGGGCGCAGGTAGCGAGTGAATCATGAGAATTGCGCGGTTTGAGACCGAAGGTGGTCGGCAGTTGATGGGGCGGCTTGTGGAGGACGCGGCAGCGCAGCCGTTGGTGGGGGAATTGTATGGTGACCTGGCGTTTGCGGATGAGGTGGTGACGGTGACGCGATTTCTGCCGCCGGTGGACCCGCCGAACGTGTTTGCGATTGGTCGGAACTACCTGGCGCATGTGGAGGAGACGAAGTCGCGGGTGCCGGAGACACCGCTGGTGTTCATCAAGGCGACGACGTCGGTGATCGGGCATGAGGATGAGATTGTGCTGCCGGCGGCGGCGCCGGGGGAGGTAGATTTCGAGGCGGAGTTGGCGATCGTCATTGGGCGGCGGGCGAAGCGTGTCAGCGAGGGTGAGGCGCTGGATCATGTGTTCGGGTATACGTGTGCGAACGACGTGTCGGCACGAGATTGTCAGCGGAATGACAAGCAGTGGACGCGGGCGAAGGGGTTTGACACATTCTGTCCGCTGGGCCCGTGGCTGGTGACGGCGGACGAGATCAACCCGGAGGATTGTGGTGTGCGGAGTCGGCTGAATGGGGAGGTGATGCAGGACGCGCGAACGAGCCGGATGATGCACTCGTGTCGCAAGTTGATCAGTTACCTGTCGCAGCAGTTCACGTTGTTGCCGGGGACGGTGATTCTGACGGGGACGCCTGAGGGGGTGGGGTTTGCGCGGACGCCGCCGGTGTTTCTCCAGCCGGGTGACCGGATTGAGGTAGAACTGGAGGGGATCGGGACGCTGTTCAATCGGGTGGTTGCGGAGGCTTGAGCGTGGCAGCTTGGGTGTGTGCGAGGTGTGTGGGCACGGATGGCGTGGTGTTATCGGGCGCGGTTGTGCTGACGGAGGCCAGGGGGTAGACTCGGCGGTGGAGGACGGGAGCTGCGTCGGCGGGTAGCGCGGAGCCGATGTGGCAGCGGGGGAGTTCTCTGCGGCGGGAAGTTGTGGTTTGGTTCGAAGCGGCGGCGGCACGCTCTGGTGCGGGCTGCTGTGGCGATATGAGCACGTTCAGAACCTGTGAGAGATTGCATGCCGGGTAACAAGCACAAGTCGGGTAAGCGTCGACCGAAGGGGCAGCGGCAGCGTCAGCAGCGGCAGCAGAAGCAACAACAGCAGCAGCGGCGGCCGCAGCAGCCGGCGACGCGAGAGGAGCAGCCGGAGCGTCTGGGGGAGGCTGTTGGTGAGCGACAGGGCGTGTTGGAACTGAACGGGAAAGGGGGGGGATATCTGCGAGCGATACCGCGGCATTTGATTGCGAATCCGAATGATGCTTATGTGGGGGCGGAGGTGATTCGCAAGCACGGGCTGCGGGGTGGCGAGTTCGTGATCGGCACCGCGCAGGCCGTGGAGGGGCGCAGCGCGTATGCGGAGAAGGTGACGGAGTTGACGCAGATCGGCAAGACGCCGGTGTCTGATTGGATGCCGCCGGCGCCACTGGAAAGCACGACCGCGATTGATCCGGACGTGCGGTTGCGGTTCAGCACGCCCGGCGGGCCGCGGACGATGTGGGTGGTTGATTTGTTCACGCCGATCGGGATGGGCCAGCGGGGGCTGATTGTGGCGCCGCCGCGGACGGGGAAGACGGTGCTGTTGCAGCAGATGGCGCACGGGATTGCGACGAATCACCCGGCAGTGTACATGCTGGTGCTGCTGATTGACGAGCGGCCGGAAGAAGTGACGGAGATGCGGCGGAGTGTGCGGGGGGAGGTGATTGCGTCGAGTAACGATCAGGATGTTGAGTCGCACATCCGCGTGGCGCGGCTGGTGATTGAGCGGGCGCGGCGGCTGGTGGAGGCGGGGGAGCACATTGTGATCCTGCTCGATTCGATCACGCGGTTGGCGCGGGCGTTCAATGCGTTTGTGGGGTCGAGTGGCCGGACGATGACGGGGGGGCTGGATATCCGCGCGTTGCAGGAGCCGAAGCAGATTTTCGGGGCGGCGCGTAATGTGGAGGGTGGCGGTTCGCTGACGATCATTGCATCGGCGCTGGTGGATACGGGCAGCCGGGCCGATGATTTCATCTTCCAGGAGTTCAAGGGCACCGGCAACATGGAGCTTGAGCTGAATCGGGATTTGGCGAACTTACGGATCTGGCCGGCGATGAATCTCCAACAGTCGGGCACGCGGAAAGAGGAGAAGCTGTTGCCGGAGGAGATGTTGCAAAAGGCGCATTTCCTGCGAAGGCAGCTAAGCGATATGCCGATTACGAAACAGATGACGGCGCTGCTGGAGCGCATGCAGCGGCCTGACTCGCTGGATGCCTTTCTGGCTGGCCTCAAGGTGTAGGTGGAGCCGCTGACGGGCGGCGAGGAACGGTACGGTGATTATCGGCGTACTTTCCGATACGCATGGGCAGGTGCAGCGGGCGGCGAATGCGGTGGCGCTGCTGGGGCGGCTGGGGGCGGAGGCGTACGTGCACTGTGGCGATATCGGGGGGGCGGAAGTGCTGGACCAGTTCGTGGGTTTGCCGGCCCACTTTGTGCTGGGGAATACGGACTATCCGGATGCATCGCTCGTGCGGTACGGGCGGCAGCTCGAGTTGAACATCGTGGAACAGGCGCCGTTGCGACTGGAGTTGGGAGGCAAGCTGCTGCTGGTGTTTCACGGGCATGAGGCGGGGTTTCAGCGGTTGTTGGGGGCGAGGATGGAGCAGGGGGCGCCGTTACGGGAGTTTGGCGATGTGGCGTACGTGCTGCATGGACACACGCACACGGCGCGCGAGGTGCTGGTGGGGTCGGTGCGGGTGGTGAACCCGGGGGCGTTGCAGCGGGCGCTGGTGTACTCGGTGGCGACGATCGATCTGGCGCGGGACGACGTGCAGTTCTGGCACGTGTTTGATGATCCGGGGGAGACGGAGCCGATGCGGTTTCGGCCGAGTTGGCGCTGAGCGAGCGCAGTGCGGCAGGCCGCGCGGTGCGTTCGGATTTCCTCCGGCGTTCGCGACCGACCACGCCTGCAACAGTGGCATGGGCCGGTGGCCCGTTGAGGGGGGCGGTTGAAGATGACCGTCGCCGGGGTACGGGCTGGGGCGCTAGTCCTGGGCGTTGCGCAGCTTCTTGCGGGTCTCGATGATGCGCCGCATGGTCCAGAGCTTGTAGGCGCGGACGTCGGCGTCGTCGTTGACGGCGTACAGCGCGCCTTCGGAGAAGGGGCCGAACTCCGCGTTGTAAATGCAGATGCCATCGGTGTTGGCGATGCGGGGGGCGCCGGTGAGGGTGCAGACGTATTTGTGCGCTTCGCGGTCGAAGGCATGCCAGTAGGTGATCGTGGAGCGCTGGTCGGTGACGAGCACGTACTGGCCCTCACGTGTGTCGAGCAGGCCGATGCCTTCGGGGTCGCCTGCGATCAGGTTGGCGCCGAATGTGGTGCCGGTGAATTTGCCATTGAGGCTGTAGACCTTGACGCTCTTGGAAGCCTCGTCGCAGAGGTAGACGTGCTCGGCCTTGTCGTCGATGGCGATGGATTCGGCTTCGCCGATGATGCCCGGGCCTTTGTCTTCGCCGAACGTGCGCAGGAGCTTTCCGTCGACCTGTCCGTCGCGGAGAGTGAGGCGGTAGACGCGAACGGTGTGGGGTTTGGGGACGCCGGTTTCGGTGACGTAGAGGTAGATGCCGTTGTCGCGGTAGGAGACGGCGCCGCCGTAGGGTCGTTTCAACTCGTTGGTGCCGAAGATGCCGGCGGGTTTGAAGGTGTCGGGATCGATGGCCTGGACGCGGTGGCCGTCGCGTTCGATGACGAGGATCATGGTGCGGGTGGGGCCGGAGACGCCGGGCTTGTCTTTCTCGAAGGTGACGGCGACGACGCCGTTTGGCCGCATGAACTGGCCGGGGCCCATGCCGGGCTCGCCGACGCTTTGCAGGAAGGTGCCGTCGCCGGCATCGAAGACGTCGAGGCGGTGGCCGTCCTTGGCGGTGGCGAAGAGGAGGTGCTGTCCGTCGCTGCGTTGGCAGGCTGCGAGCGAGTCGGTGTTTGCGTATTCGACGCCGCTTGACGTCCAAACCGTGGGGATGCCGGTGATGTCGAGTTTGACGTCCTGGGCGGCTGCGACGGTGGCGAGAGCGAGGGTGGGAGCGAGCACGAAGAAGACGAGGCTGCGCATGGATGACCTCCAGTCTGGTCGGCGGTGGCGTTTTGGTTGACGATCTTGTTCGTGGCCATTGGGCTGGTCGTTACGTTGGTTCGAAAATGCTCCGGCGCGAAGTGGCTTAGGGGCTTCCTCATCCGAGCTTAACACATTCCTTGCGATCGTCCGGTAATTTTCAAGCTGCGGTCGATTGAAACTGGCCTGGAAGGGTCTTTTTTCCGTTTATGGAACATGCATGTCTGGAGGGAGCAATGAGAGTTGCGAGTATTTGCGCGATCGGTCTGCTGGCGGTGGTGGCGGCCCCGGTGCTGGGCGGAAGCATCATTGGCAATTCAACGCAGACGCTATGGAACGGCAACACCTACGGGACGACGTCGTGGTTTGTGGGCAATGATCTGCCGCCGTTCGATCCGAACGATCCGGAGTATTTTGAGCCTGAGGGGATGACGTACTACAACGGCACGCTCTATGTGGCGGGTGACTCGGATGAAACGGCGCCGACGTTGATCAGCTACGTAACGGGACCGACGGGCAGCCTTGCGGCCGGCGTGGGGGTGGAGCTTAGTGCGGGCGGCTCGGTGTGGGGTCCAGAGGGGATTACGGTCAACACGAGTGGTGCCGGCTATGGTGGTTTTGCGCCGGGCAGTTCGCCGTACCTGGTCTCGTTGGAGAGTGGTAACGATCCGGAGAACAACTATGAGGGTTTCGTGGGGGCGATCGACCTGAGTGGTTCACCGGCGTCGGTGGAGAATATTCACAAGCCGTTCGTGGACTTTGATCCGGATGATATTGCGTATATTTCGCAGACGGATCAGTTTGCGGTGATTAATGATCCGGCGCGGATTGATTTCTACGACCACACGTCGGCTGCGTTGTCGCCCGCCACCGGTTCGTTCTCGGTGGAGTCGCTGAATTGGGGTGATGCGAAGGGTCTGGCGGTGGTCAGTGAAGACTTTGCGGAGTTGATCACGGGGCTGGACATTACTGGCGAGACGCTGCTGGTTGCGCACGAATCGAATGATCTCACGTTATGGACGCTGAGTGGCGACCAGATTGGTGACGTGCTTCCGTTCACGGCGGGGCTGTTGCCGCCGGAAGCTGACGAGAGCGAGATTGAGTCGATTGCGGTGGATGAGCTGAACAGCCTGATTTTCGTTGGTGACGAAGCGGGATTGGCGATCACGACGATTGCGATTCCGGAGCCGAGTGCGTTGGCGGGTCTGGGCCTGCTGGCGGTGCTGGGGTGTCGTCGCCGTTAGTTTGTGAGTTGGAGTCTTACCGGCGCGGCGTTGTGGTGACGACGTCGCGCCGGATTTTTGTAGAGACGGGGCCGGCGTGTCGGGCGCGGGTCGAGCGAATGAACGAGCGAGCCGTCAGGAGCTGAATCATGCTGTGCGATGAAGGGAAGCGTGCGGGCACAGCGAGGGGAGAGGCCTACGAGAGTCGGTTTGCGGGGCGGTTGACGGGGCGGGGTTTCACGCTGATCGAACTGCTGGTGGTGGTTGCGATTGTAGCGGTGCTCATGTCGATTCTGTTGCCGTCGTTGGCGGCGGCGCGGGATCAGGCGAAGACGGTACAGTGCATGGCGCATTTGCAGCAGTTCGGGCGGGGGTTTCATGCGTACGGCACGGATAATCGCGATTACTTGTGCAGTGGGCAGTCGTGGGGCAAGGTGGGGTACAACTATCCCACTTACGTGACAGACCGTGATCAGATCGGGATTCACAAGGTGGGGTGGATTGCGGATCTCGTGAATAACAAGCTCGGGTATCCGGGGAAGATGCTCTGTCCGAGCAATCCGGGGCGGCAGACGAAGAACCTGAACCCGGATCGGGTGCCACCGGGGCATCTGGATGAGGATTACTACCGGTATCTGATGGAGCACCACTACAACACGAATTATTGCCAGAGCTGGTTCATGATTCACACGGGGCCCAACCTGAGCTCGGGGCTGGTCGACAAGGATGCGGTGTGGGCGAACCTGCCGGGTGGGCAATTGCGCATGGACATGGGGCCGTTGCGGACGGCGAAGCTGATCAAGGCGAGTCCGGGCACGGTGCCGCTGTTGGGTGACGCGCGTACGGATGGGGAGGATTGGGAAGTTTTCGAGGAGTTTGGCGAGTACAAGCGCGTGACGAAGGCGGCGACGGATGGGCCGGGCTATTTCTATGACGAGCAGAATCGGAGGTATGGGGTCGTGTATCGGCGGGCGACGCCGTTCGCGAGCCAGCGGTACGAGGATTTCGGTGCGGCCCATGGGCGCGGGGGATTTTTCAATATCAACCAGCACACGTTCACGCGGGGGAATCTGCTGTTTGCGGACGGGCATGTGCGGACGTTCGAGGACAAGTATCGGGCTGATGCGGATGTGAAGGAGGGGCCGGCGGACGGTGAGCTGGATAGCTGGGACCTGGAGGGGATGGTTTTTGACGGCGTGCTGGATCTTGGCCGGCGCAGTGAGTCGGTGGCCGAGTTGCAGTAGGAGTTTTGGAACTTATACGGAACACTGGAGGGCTGACGATGCGGACCCTGTCTGTTTGGCTGGTGGTCGGCGCTGTTGCCGCGTTCGCGGTGCCGGCGGTGGCTGATTCGGTCGAGTTGTTTGGTCAGACGTACGAAGTGCAGCGATTCGACTACTTCATGGAGATCGAGTTTCCGAATCCGGATCCGGAGCAGGAACCGGTCTGGCCGATTGTGAACATGATGGAGATCGAGGGGGCGCGGTACATTGGGGATAACCGGTTGCTGCTGGCGTCGGAGAAGATGTCGGTTGTGACGTACAAGACGATTTGTGTTGAGGCGGAGCTCGTGACGGATGCGCAGACCGGGCAGATCACCGGGCTGGAGTTTGTGCGGCTTGTGTTCTGGCAGGATCCGCCGATTCCGCCGGATCCGGGGTATGACCTGAGCCCGTCGGGGCTGGCGATCAATACGGGTGAGACTGGTCTGGGCGCTGGTGGTAATCTCGTCGTATCGGATACAGAGAACCAGATTGTGCATGGGTATGACTTTGAGACGGGCGAGCCGATTCCGTGGTGGGATCCGCCGCTGGATCCGAACGATCCGTTGCATGATGGGTGGTCTGTGCTGCCCGAGGCGTACGAGCCGGAGGATGTGGTTTATGTGCCGGAGCGGGATCAGTTTTATCTGGTTCAGGAAGACGACGTGGGAACGTACGGCGGATTTCGGCTGGTAGTCTTTGATCCGGATGGGACGTACGACGCGGAAGGGTCGTGGGACACGCCGAGTCCGGCGGGTGGCAAGCCGAAGGGGTTGGCGTACATGCCGGATGTGGATGCGTTGCCCGCGATGTTCCACGGGGCGGGCGGAGCGTTGCTGCTGACGTGGGATGACGAGGGGCCGGCGCTGGATGTTTATGACCTGGATGGCAATCTGCTGGCGTATGAGCCGCTCGACGCGGAGGTGCAGCAGATTCTGGATCCGGGGCAGCAGACGATCGCGATTGAGAGTTGTGCGGTGGACCCTGAGACCGGGCGGCTCTTTCTGGTGCAGCAGGGTGATGTGACGCTGGACAACTATCTGTTCGTGCTGACGCCGCTGGTGGTGGGTGACATGGACTGCGATGGTGACGTGGACTTCGATGATATCGCGCCGTTCGTTCTTGCGCTGGGTGGTGAGGCCGGCTATCAGGCCGGGTATCCGCATTGCCGCTGGTTGAACGCGGATGCGAATGGGGACGGGACGGTGACGTTTGACGATATCGCCCCGTTTGTCACTTTGATTGGCGGCTAGCGGATCGGGCTGCGACGATCTGGTGGATCTCGTCGTTGAAGGCGGCGATGTGGCAGTTTTTGCCATGTCGCCGTCATCGATTGGGCGCGTACTGTGGCCGGTTGAGGTTTGGTTAACGCAATCTTAGCGCTTTGTGGTTATAAGCCGCACTTCGCGCCGCACTTCGCGTGGGAGTGTGGTTTGATGCAGCGGCGGGCCGACGGGGCGTGTATTGCGAACACGTAAGGCGTCGGGCTGAGGGCGGGCCGTGTGTGCACTCAGGTTCGGGCTGGGCGAGTTGATGATTGGAGTAGCGTGGGAGGCCGGCTACAGGTTGTGGATGTTCGGACGATGCAAGTTGATACGCGGAAGGCGTTTACACTGATTGAACTGCTGGTGGTCATCGCGATCATTGCGGTATTGATCTCGATCCTGCTGCCGGCGCTCGGGGCTGCGCGGGATCAGGCGCGGAAAGTGAAGTGTCTGGCGGTCTTGCAGCAGTTTGGGCGGGCGTTTCATGCGTATGCCAATGCGAATCAGGATCGGTTTTGCAGTGGTCAGGTGGATCCGCGGCGGGGGTATAACTACCCGCCCAGTGTGAGTGATCAGGGTAGGATCGGTGTGCATGCGGTCGGGTGGGTAGCGGATCTGGTGAACAACCGGTTGGCGGTGCCGGGTCAGATGCTGTGCCCGTCCAATGTGGCGCGGCTGAATCAGGGGCTGACGCGCGTGCCGCATGCGACGATGACAGCGGAGTATTTCGATTCTCTGATGCGTGAGGGGTACAACAGCAACTATACGCAGACCTGGTACATGATTCACACCGAGGCGCGGGCGAGCGGGCCGGTGGATCGTGGGCGGCGGTGGTATGGCGAAACGCCGATTGACGGTGGGCCGTTGCGGTCGTCGGATCTATTCAAGGCTGGGCCCGGACGGGTGCCGCTGCTGGGAGACGGGCGTACGGATCCGGAGGATGCGTCGGTGGAGTTTGCGCCGGATTGGCGGGTGGTCAAGCATGCCACGGACGGACCGCGATACTTCTATGATGAGAGCAACACGCGGCAGGAGTATGAGCCGTTTTCGACGTATCGGTATACGAGCCAGGATTATGACGACCTGGGGGCGGCGCATGGACGGAGCGGGTTCTTCAACATCAAGGAGCACAGCTTCACGGAGGGGAACGTGTTGTTTGCCGACGGGCACGTGCGGACGTTTGTCGACAAGTACCTGGGCAATGCGGACGTAAAGACCCCGCAGGCAGATGGTGAGATTGATAGCTGGGATCTGGAGGGCATCGTGTTCGACGGCGTGTTGACGCTTGGCAGACGTAGCGACTCGCCGTCGGCGAAGCAGTGAGGGCCGACGTGGCGATGCGCGCGTCGGGAGCCGGGAGATGAAGCTTTACTTTGTGTCTTAATGTTCGCCGTCGTCCGGCCACGCGGCCGGGAAGCACGGTGAGAAGCGAGAGAAACGGGCTCCAGCATACGGAGGTTGGAAATGCACATGTGGCAGCGATTTGCTTGTACAGTGGGTGTGGCGGTGGTGTTCGCCGCCGGCGCGATGGCGCAGTCGGCGTGGCTGAACGAGATTCTCGTGAATCCGCCGGGGAGTGACGATGGGCAGGAGTTCATCGAATTACGGACCGACGAACCGGGTGCCAGTCTCGACGGGTTGACGATCGTGATTGTCGAGGCTGATGGCGGTGTGTCGGGGAACGCGGGGACGATCGATGCGGCGCTGGACCTGTCGGGTTTTTTCACGGGCGATAACGGTCTGTTTCTGTGGCGTGACTCCGGGACCGTGCTGCAGCCGCCGCCGGAGGCGGACACGGTGGTGCACGTGGCGGACTTTGACCCGGACATCGAGAATGGCGGCAATGCGTACTTCCTGGTGACGGGATTCACGGGGACCGTGGGGGTGGACTATGACGCCGACAATGATGGCACGTTCGACAGCATCCCGTGGGATACGGTGGTGGATGCGGTCGAATTTCCGGACGACGATACGGCGAGTCCGGACTACGTGACGGCGTTTGGCGGGACGTACTTCCCGCAGCAGACGTGGGTGGCGGATGCGCTGTACCGGGTGATCGATTGCGATCTGCTGCTGCCGTATGCCTGGGTAGCGGGTGACGTTGAAGGCACTGCGCCGGGGCCATACACATGGGACGCGACCAAGGTTTATGGCTGGGATGCGGTTGGCGTGCCGAATCCTGAGGATCGTACGCTGGATCCGGGTGGTCGAAATTTCGAGTTTGGCTGTAACGGGGCGTGCTGCCTGCCCGGCGGGTTCTGTGTTGAGACGACGGAGAGTGACTGCATTGATCTGCAGGGTTCGTTCGAGGGCATCGGCACGTTCTGTCAGCAGGGACTGTGCCCCGGCATTCCGAGTGCGTGCTGTCTCGAGGACGGTTCGTGTGTGGAGGTGACCGAGGGCGATTGTGTCGACTACCTCGGCGGGACATTTCAGGGTGATGGCGTGAGCTGTGCCGAGGCCGATTGTCCGCAGCCGACGGGTGCTTGCTGCGTCAGCGGGCCGTGCTCGGAGGTCACTGAGGCGGATTGCCTGGCGGCCGGCGGCGTGTTCCTGGGCGAGTTCGTGTTGTGCAACGTCTTCACGTGCGACGGTCCGGGTGAGGTGTTCCTGGCAGAGATTCTGGTCAATCCGCAGGGTGAAGATCAGGGCAGTGAGTGGATCGAGATTCAGGGTCCGCCGAGCATGAGTCTCGATGGCTGGTGGCTGTTCGTGATGGACAACGACATTCCGAATCCGGCGGGTACGGTTGATCATCTGATTGATCTGAGCGCGTACAGCACGGGGTCGAATGGACTGCTGCTGATTCGTGACGATGACACGATCATGCTTGTGCCGGAGCCCGCGCCGGAGACCAATGTCGTCGTGTTCGACTTCGACCCGAACATCGAGAATGGCGGCACGACATTCGGTCTGGCGCACGGGAATCCCTCGTTCGCGGCGGGTGACGACCTCGATGTCGACAATGACGGTGTGCTCGACTTCTACATGCCGGGCTTCACGGCGATGGACTCGGTGAGCTATGTGGACGGCGATGAGGACGGTCTGGTTTACGCTGATGATCTGGGCGGCGTGGTGATTCCGCGGCAGTTTGTCGGTAATGAGGGCTGGACGCCGGATGCGATTTACCGCGTGCTCACGTGTGATGGCAGCGGCCCGTACCTGTGGACCGGTGGTGACATCGAGGGCGGGTTTGGCTCGGAGTGGTACTTTGATGCTGCCGAGAACTTCGGTTGGGACGAAGTGGGCGTCGAGGACCCGAGCCAGCGGTTCCTGGATGGCGGCCTGCTGAACTTCCAGTATTGTGACGAGTTGAATCCCGGCGACATGGACTGCGACGGCGATGTCGATTTTGACGACATTGCATTCTTCGTGGAGGCCCTGAGCGGTGAGGCGAACTGGCCGTATGAAGACTGTCCGTGGCTGAACGGTGATGTGAACGGCGATGACAATGTGACGTTTGACGATATTGCGCCGTTTGTTTCGCTGATCGGGGCGTAAGCCGGACGGCGGGTGGAATTCGTAGAGCGGAAGAGGCGGCGTGCTGCGGTGCGCCGCCTTGTTCTTGCGCATCGTCGGATGTCGGAAGCTGGTGAAATCGACTCGTGCCGGTGGACATGCGCGGGGCAACGATTAGGATGATAGATCGTGCCGTGATTCGTACTGCTTGCTGTTCACGTCATGCCCAAGGTCTTTGCATGAAGCCGATGCTGATCATTCCGCCGGCGGCGAGTCGCTGGCCGGCGCTGGAGGCGCTTCTGGCGCACAAGGGGGAGCCATGGATGCGGGATATTCGGAAGCGCTTTGCCGAGGGTGTGGAGGGAGCGGAGGATGCGTTCGCGCTTGTGGCGCCCGGGGGGCAGATCGTGGCCAATGCCACGATCAGCAAGCATGGGCCGGTGGGTGTATTGGGGCATTGCTACACGCATCCGGATCATCGGCGGCGGGGTTATGCGCGGCAGGTGGTAGAGACGGCGACGTCGTGGTTTGCGATGACGGGGGGGCGGTGGCTTTTTCTGGGTACAACGGCGGAGTATGACGAGTCGTTTTACCAGAAGTTCGGCTTTGCGCCGCTGCGGCAGGCGGTGTGGCAGCCGTACGATCGTCTGACGATGTGGTGCACCCAGGAGCCGGCGGCGGAGGATCCGATTGGGGCGGTGCAGGGGGCGGT
Source organism: uncultured Planctomycetales bacterium (assembly GCA_964468185.1). Classification (GTDB taxonomy): domain Bacteria; phylum Planctomycetota; class Phycisphaerae; order UBA1845; family Fen-1342; genus JANQFV01. The sequence goes on from CAYXTR010000001.1 coordinate 211,816, forward strand.
GACGGTGCGGGACATCAGCCGGGCGGACTGGGCGGCGATGGTGGCGCTGTTGCAGTTTCGTAAGGGGCCGGATCCGCGGGTGCCGTTGGACGAGTCGGCGGTGACGGCGGAGGTATTCACACTGGATTTGATTGATCATCTGGAACGTGGTGCGTGTCACCTGAAGGGGGCGTTTCGGGGGGAGATGCTGGTGGGGTTTGCTTCGGTGGCGACGGATCGGTCCGGAGACGGGACGTATGCGTTGCTGGTGCCGCACGTGGGGGTGCCGCACGTGTTGCGGGAAGCGGTGGTGAACTACGCGCGGGGGCAAGGATATACGCAGGTCGATTTTCCGATGGAGCAGCTTGGTCAGGCTGTGGCGAGCGGGTTGGTGCGGCCGAGTGCGGCGGAATAGGTGGTGCTGGGCAGGCGGCTGTGCTCGTGGCGTCCTGAAGCGCGGCTAGAATGCGATGCGAAATTCGGCATAGATCATGCGGGGGACTTCGGCGCTTTCGAGGAACAGGCTGGTGCCTTCGGGATGGTGGTCGTCGAGGAGGTTCTTCACGCCGACGGATAGAGAGGCCTGGTCGTCCCAGAAGGTGTACTCGGCGCGGAGATCGAGGCGCCAGTAGGCGGGTACGTGTCGTGTCAGGAATGGCAGGGTGGGATTGGGGGTGCGCACGCTGTCGACGTAGTAGAGGTGGGTATCGAGGTGGAGATTGGGCAGCGGGTCGTAGCGGGTGCCGAGCATGGCTTTGTGGGTGGGCGGACTGATCTGATCGGACAAATGCAAGGCTGCGTCCGCGCGCCAGTCGAGTTGCTGGTAGGTGTAGTGGGCGAGCAAGTCGAGCTGGGGCGTAAGGTCGTAGCGGGCTTCCCACTCAACGCCGTAGGCGGAGGCGGGGCCTGAGGTGCTGAATTGTCCCTGGAGGAGGCCGGGGGGGCCGAGTTTGAAGGGCATGGCGGCGAGGTTGTCGAACTCGTGCCAGTAGGTGGCGACGTTCATTTCCAGCTTGTCCCAGAGGCGGGTGCGGTAGCCGAGCTCGTAGGCGATGACGGACTGGGCTTGCACGTCGTGATCGGCGGTGGTGTGAAAGAGGCCGCCGAGGAGGGGGGTGTCGAGCAGACGTGCGGCACCGGGTGGCATGGCGAAGGAGCGCGAGACGGCGCCGTAGAGCGTGCTTTGGCTGTCGAGCTTGTAGGCGAGCGCGGCGCGGGTGCTGGGTTCGAAACCGCCGTAGAAGTCGTAATCGATGCGGCCGCCGACATCGAGTTGCCAGCGGGGGGCGAAGCGCCAGGTGTCCTGAAGGTAGAGGCCGACCATGCCGCTGTGGACGTACGGTTCGGTCAGGCCGTGGGGATCGCAGCCGGAGGCGTCGACGCGGTCAAAGCGGGTGTCGAGGCCCCAGGTGATGGTGTGTTGCGGGGCGGGTTTGAAGGTGTGGGTGAATTGGAGGGCGTACTGTTGGTAGCGGTAGTCGATGGCATGGAGGCCGGTTGAAAGCTGGAAGTCGTTGAAGAAGGTGGTGATTTCGAACTCGTTGTCTTCGGCGACCTGGTGTGACCATTTGCCGAGGAGATAGTTGGCCTGAGTGCCGGGGCTACGGTGACCGTCGAAGATGGTGCCGAGTGGGGTTGGTGAGAAGCCGCCGTCCATCAGGGCATTGCCGAATGAGAAGGTGAACGTGTCGTCGTTATCCACTTCATAGATGCCGTAGAGCGAGACGCGGCCGCGTTTCTGGTCGTCGTGGAGATTGCCCAGGAACGAGCCGCCCTCGGCGAAGCCGTCGCTGGCCTCGTATTCGCCGGAGATGCGGACGCGGAGTTGATCCTCTTTGACGGTGGCGCCGAGATAGTTGTGCCACCAGCCGCGGGAGCCACCGAGGGCGCGGTAGGTGATGCCGGGTTGGTCGGCGGGGTCCTTGGTAATGATATTGATAACGCCGTCGACGGCGTTGGCGCCCCAGGATAGTCCGCCGGGACCGCGAATGACCTCGATGCGCTCGATGTCGGTAAGCGCTAGGGGCCAGCTTGCCCACATGGTGCCGCCGAAGTACGAGTCGAAGAGTTGGCGGCCGTCGACGAGAACGAGTAGCCTGTTGCCGGAGAGGGCGTGGCCGCCGCGTGGAGAGACGGCGTATTGGGCGAAGGAGAGTTCGGCGATATCGACGCCGGGCGCGAGGCGGAGGGCGTCGGGCAGGGAGCGGGCGCCGGAACGGCGGATGTCGTCGGCGGTGATGACGGTCATGGCGTAGGGGACGGCGGTGAGCTCCTGGGGGCGGCGGTGACGACGACGGGCACTTCGAGATCAAGGAGATCGATGTCGGCGGGGCCGTCACTGGGAGGGAATAGTGTATCGGACCGGGCAGCCGGTGCGGTGGTCGGTTGGGAAGTCGGTTGGGTGGTGGGGGCCGTCGGCGCGGCGGTGTTCTTTGAGGACGCGTCATCCGCGCTAACGGTGGAGTGGATCAGGAGAGATCCGAGCGTGAGCGCTGCCGCCAGGTGTGCGGTACGTGGCAAGAGGCGGGGATGGCGCGTGAGCGCAGGCCGTGGCTGCGGAGGGCGGCCCGGTAAGAGATGGCGTTTTGCGTGGATCATGGGTCGCCTCCGAGTTTCTCGATATCGGTTGCGCTGGCGGTATCGAGTTGCGACGTCAGACCGATCAACTCGGCCGTATGAACGTTGACGGCCTTGTGTTCGTGGTGGGGGTGCTGGAGGCCGATTTCGGATGGTTTGCGTCCAGCGAGCAGCTGTTGGACGATGTTGGCGGCTTGTCTGCCGATGTTCTGGCTTTTGCAGTAAATGCCGGCGAAGGCACCTGCCGCGATGACGTTCTTTGAGAACGTATAGACGGGTTTCTTCTGGCGGGCACCCCAGAGCAGGAGGCGTTGGACGGCGGGCGAGTTGTAGACGCCGGCATCGGGGATCATGAGCACACCGTCGACCTGCGTGTTGTCGAGCTCTGCGATGAGTTTGGGGATTTGTTCGCGATCGGCCGGAATCGGTTTGACGTGGAGTCCGTGTGTGCGGCCGGCTTCGACGAGGTTTGCGACGGTGTGGCGGGTGTGCGGCGAGTGGGGCAGGGCGAGGCGGGACAGGCGTGGGTTTGTGTGTGTGACCCAGTCGAGCAGTTCATTGGGTGCGATGTCGCTGGTGACGCCTGTGACGCGGTGGCGGAGGGCGAAGTCGGGCTGCATGAAGCGGGCGTCGCGGGCGTTGGGGACCATGAAGAAGACCACGGGAATCTCCTTTACGGTCTCGAGGGCTAACAGGGTGGCGTGGACGCCGCCGGCGGCGATGAGCGTGGGTTGGGTGTCACGGATGGCCTTCTGTGTTGCTGCGAGTGTTTTGGGTGTGGAGGTGTCGAGGGTTATGTTGGTTACCGAGAGGTTGGCATGTTCGAGGGCCTGGGCGAGGGCCTGGGCGGCCTCGCGATGGGGTCGGGCGGGTCCATGCACAATGGTAATCGAGACCTGGGCCGAGGATGGCGTAGCGGACTGGGCATGGAGTGGGCTGATGGGGGGGATGAGCAGGCAGAAGAGCATTACGAGGCAGCGGGCGACGGTTGGTCGGGCGGCTGCAAGCCGGGCATGGGACGTTCCGGCAGCTCGGCGGGGGCGCATAGCGCGCGGTTTCGGCGAGGTAGGGTGTACCCATGCCATGCTATCGTTATCGGTAGTGTGGATGGCTGGCTGTGAGCGTCGCCGGGAAGTTATGGCTTCTGAGGGGGGGTAGGGCAAGTGTGGGGAAGTAGGTCGGGGATGGTTGCGAGGGGGGTCTCACGGGGTTGCGGGGGATAGCCGATGTAACAGAGGGCGTGGCGTGGAGTGCCGGGCGACCATGAAACTGCTCACGGACGACTGATAAACCTCTTGCGAGCAAGCGGTGCGGCGGAACAAGCCCTATAGTCTGCGCGTTTACCTGGTCGGTGGATCGGCGCTGCTGTTGCTGATCACGATTGCGACGCTGGGTGGTGCGCTGGTTCTGGATGACTATTGGCACTCGATTGAGGCGGCGCGTGACAATGCGGTGATTCAGGCGCGGGCGGTCAGTCGGGCTGCGGAGCCCGGGCTATTGCTGAACGACCGTGATGCGCTGTTGCGCGTGCTGGATGGGGCGGCGCTGAATCCGAGCCTGCGTGAGGCGCGTGTAGTTGACGCGGATGGCGAACAGCTAGCTGTCTTCAGCCGCACGGCAGATGCGCACGTGACGCCCGAACGACATGCGCGAGGCATGACGGACACGGACACGGATATCGTGGTCTGGCGAGACAAGCGTCTGTTGGGTGTGCGGGTTCCTGTCTATCAGTCGGATGAACAACTGGAGATTGAACTGCTTGCGGAGGCAGGAGGCGATTCCCAGGTTTCGGAGAAGCCACTGGGGTATGTGGCCCTCGCGTTCAGCCTGGACGGGGTCTATGTGGAGCTCGGGCAACATCTGCTGTCGGCCGGGTTGGTTACGGTGCTGGTGTTGCTGATCGGCACGGGGACGGCCTTGCTGTTTGTGCGGCGGATTCTGAATCCGCTTGACAACCTGGTTCAGGCGACGGCGGCGATTGCGGAGGGGGACCTGGGGCGGCGGGCATCGGAGCAGGCGATCGGTGAGTTCGGGACGCTGGCGGCGTCCTTTAATCACATGGCGCAGCGCGTGCAGGACGCGTACGCATCGATTGGTCGGAAGGTGGCTGATCGCACAGCCGAATTGCAGGCGCGGCGACGGGAGCTGGAGACTGAGGTGGCGGTTCGGCGGCGGGCGGAGGCGGAGCTGAACCATGCCAAGCAGGTTGCGGAAGCGGCGAATCGTGCGAAGAGCGAGTTCTTGGCGAACATGAGCCACGAGATCCGCACACCGATGACGGCGATTGTGGGATTTGCCGACGTGTTGTTCGACGAGTTGGCGTGCTGTGAGCAGTGTCTGGAGCATGCTGCGTGTGCGGCGCGACGGGATGCGCGCGTGGCGATCAGCACGATTCAGCGGAATGGACACTACCTGCTGGACATCATCAATGACATTCTCGATTTGTCGAAGATCGAGGTGGGGCGGCTGGAGCTGGAGCATCTGCCGACGAACACTGAAGAGCTGGTGCAAGGGGTGATCGGGCTGGTGAAGGGGCGGGCCGAGGCGAAGGGGCTCGAACTGGTCGCCGAGCAGAGCCACGAGGTGCCGGTGGCCATTGAGGTGGATCCGCTGCGTCTGCGGCAGATCCTGATCAACATCGTGAGCAACGCGATCAAGTTTACGGAGCGCGGGCGGGTGCAGGTGCAGGTGTCGTGGCAGCCATATGATGCCCAAGTGGGCATGTTCTATGTCGACGTCATCGACACGGGTATCGGCATGGCGCCGGACCAGGTGGAGCGGGCGTTCAGTTCGTTTCAGCAGGCGGATGGATCGATGACGCGGCGTTTTGGTGGGACGGGGCTGGGCTTGACGATCAGTCGGCGGCTCGCGCGGATGCTGGGTGGAGATGTGCAGGTTGTGTATTCGCAGCCGAATCGCGGGACGCACGTACGCGTTTCTGTGAAGACGTCGGCGTTGCATGAACTGGCGGACTCGGCTGACGGCGCGCGGGAGCCGGCGCGGGTGACCGGTGTAGTTGGGGCGGAGCCGCTGAAGGGGGTGCGGGTGTTGCTGGCGGAGGATGGGCCGGACAATCAGCGGCTGATCGTGCACTTCATGAAGAGGGCGGGTGCGGCGATGCAGGTGGTGGAGAACGGGCAGGAGGCGGTGGAGGCGGCTTTGGCGGGGTGGCGCGGCGGCGAGCCGTTTGATCTGATTTTGATGGACATGCAAATGCCGGTGATGGACGGGTATGAGGCGACGCGGAAGCTGCGCGAAGCGGGGTATGCGGGGTTGGTCGTGGCGCTGACGGCGCACGCGATGAGCGGGCACAGCGAGCAGTGTTTCGCGGCCGGATGTAACGAGTATCTGACAAAGCCGATCAAGCGCGAGGTGTTGGTGCAGGCTGTGCAGCGATTGGTGGAGGGTGCACGCAGCTCGCATGGTTGATCCGCAGCGCACGGGGGTGGTTGTTGCTGCTATAATCGCGCCATAGTCGGTTTGCGAGGGCGATATGGCCAGGCAGCATCGAGGCGATGACGAGACGATCCGTGCGCTGGAGGCGCTGCGTAGGCCGGCGGGTGAGCGTGCATCGGAATCGGCGGATCAGACGCGAGGTCAGGCCGCAGGGGCGGAGGGCCGAACGTCGGGGTTGCCCGACAACAGCGAGAGGGGGAATCAAGGTGAGCCGGTAAGACCAGAGCGTGACGGGGGCGACGAGTTGGAGCGGAATACACCGGAGGCGCCTGAAGGGCCACAACCGCCGCAGGCGACGAGTGACGCACCTGCGGCGGAATCAGCGCCGGCGCATGAGGCTGAAGATCGGCCGCCGATTCCGATTGCACCGGCTACGGTGCGGGAGCCGCTGACGAGTCCGCCGGAAGGCGTTGAGGCGGTCAGTGATGAGGTCGAGGTGTCGCGCGGCGCGACGCCGCATTATCGATGTCTGCATTGCGGCTATCCGCTGGCGGGGGTGGACCGGACGACGTGTTCGGAGTGTGGGCGGACGTATGAGGGGGAGACGCTGGAGCGGTGGTTTGACGGGGAGGAGGCGCGACGGTTTGAGCAGGCCTTGTGGCTGATTGTCGCGATTCTGTTCGTGAAGCTGCTGGTGTTGCCGCCGCTCCTGTGGGCGACGCGCCTGGGGGCGACGGTGTTGGCGGCGTGGCTGTGTGTGTTGGCGTGGCGTGGGAAAGAGCAGACGATTGGCGGCTACTACGCGATTGCGGGGCTCATCTGCTGCGGATTGATGTTGCTGTTTTTCGCATGGCAGGCGGCGATGTTGCCGTACTACACGCTGGAGATGATCGTGGGGTGTCTGGCGTTGCTGGCGCTGTTATATGACCCGGAGGGGGGTACGGTGGCGGGTGCGACGCCGGGGCGGCGGGTGGTGATCCCGCTGCTGTTCGCGATTCCGGTGTTCGCGCTGGTGTGTTACCTGCTGAACGGAGTGTGGCAGGCGTGGATGCCGACTTCGCTGTCGGGGACGTTGTTGGAGACGTATTCGCCGTTTGATTTTGTATTGCCCTATTTGGCGGCGGGGGTGGTGTGGCTGCTGGTGTGGCACACGGTGCGGAGTTTGCGGGAGATGTTCTACGGTCGGCGGGTGGCATAGCGGGCGCAGGTGCGGGGCTTGCGAACGGGCCGGTCATATTGGCGATTGGGCCCTTGAGATTTTCGCCGGGCTTACCAGTCGCGCTCTACCGGCTTTTGCTGGCGGGCGCGTTGGCGGGCCAGTTGTTCGCGGCGGCGTTTTTCGGCGTCGCGGATCTTCTGGAGGAGGCGCTCGGCCTGGGCGCGGGTCATTTCGATGGGGACGGGCGGCTGATCACCTTCCTGCGGCTCCTGCTGCTCAGCGGCGTCCTGGGGCTGCTGCGGTTGCTGCTCGTCTTCGCCGGGGGCGGCTTGATCCTGCTGCTGCGCTTGCTCTTCGGGGGGTTGATCCTGTCCGGACTGCTCGTCCTGCTGGCCCGGTTGCTGTTGTGAGCCGGACTGGGTGTCTTCGCCTTGCTGCTGCTGGTCTTGTTGTTGCTGGTTCTGTTGCTGCTCTTGTTGCTGTTGTTGCGAGTTGGAGGGTTGGGAATCGCATTGCTGCTGATTGTCCTGGTCTTGTTGTTGCTGAGATGGCTGTGACTGTGGGGACTGCTGGAGTAATTCCTCGATCTGCTTCGCGAGTTGCTGTGAAAGCTCGAGGTTGGCCCGCGCGTCTGCGAGTGACGGATTGATGCGGAGTGCGCCCTGGTATTGCTCTCGTGCTTCGGTGAGTTTGTCGAGGGCGGCTTGTGGATCCTGCTGGACGGCGGCGAGCGCTTCCTGGTAGCTGCAATTGCCGAGGTTGTAGCGGGCCTGGGCGGCGAGGTCGGCGTCGGCATGGTTCTTGATGCGGGTCCAGAGTTCGCGGGCATCATCGTAGGCGCCGAGCTTGTAATGGGCTGCCGCGCGGTTGTGGAGCAGTTGGTACTCACCGCCGGGGGGAGCTTTGGTTACTTCGTCGTAGGCGGATAGTGCGGCTTCGTATGCGCCGGCCTGGAAGTGGGCGTTGCCGCGGCGGATAGCCTCGTATGGGTCGGCAGCAGAGGCGGCGGTCGTCGTGAACATCATGATGTAGAGGAGCCACATGGTTTTCATGCTGCCTCCTGTTGGGCTGGACGGCGTGGGCCGGCGACCGGGGCCAGGCGCCGGCTGCTTTCACGCGTGAAGGATTCGATGAGCACGAGCAGCAGCGCAGTGATGGCAAAAGGATGGTAGCGCGACGGTTGCTGCACGGCACGTTGTTCGGATTGTTCTTCGAAGCGCATGGCGCGGGCGACTTTGGTGTAGATGTCGCCGAGGTCGAAGTTGCTGGTGCCGACGGGGACGAAGATGCCGGTTGGTGAGGCGTCGGCGACGTCTTGGAGTTTGGTGAAATCGGCTTTGCTGCGGACGACCTCGCCGGCGTACTCGATGTACTCGTCGGCCTGGGGCCTGACGGGGATGCGGGCGCCGACCTCGGGATCGCCGAGTGCGAGGGCGATGACGGGGGCCTGCTGATCTTCCCACAGTCCGGCGGCGGCCTGCTCGGGGAAGCTGTTGTGATCCTCGCCGTCGGTGATGAGGATGACGATGCGGTGGGTGTCGAGTTTGTCGTCGAACATGCGGCTGGCGCGGCGGATGGCGTCGCCGATGAGGGTGCCGCCGCGGGGGGCACTGCGGATGGTGACGTCGTCGAGGGCGAGGCGGAAGAAGCCGTAGTCGGTGGTGAGGGGGCAGGCGGGCGAGGGAACGCCGGCGAAGGTGATGAGGCCGATGCGGTCGCGGCCGAGCGCGGGGAGCAGGTCATCGCGGATGGCGAGCTTGGCGCGTTCGAGGCGATTGGGGGCGAGGTCCTCGGCGAGCATGGAGCGGGAGACGTCGAGGAGGACAATGACGTCGATATTGCGGCGGATGAGAGCTTGCGTGGCTTCGCCCCAGCGCGGTCCGATGAGGGCGGCGACGAGGAAGGCCATGGCGGCGGTGACGAGCAGCAAACGCGCCAGGGGACGCGTCCAGCCGATCCGTGGCGCCAGACGACTGATCAGGCCGGCGTCGGCGAAGCGGCGCAGGGCGACCTTGCTGCGCCAGATGCCGATGACGCCGACGGCGGCGAGGGCCAGAACGACCCAGAGCAGATGCAGCCAGCGGAGATCGTCGAAGTTCAGGCCGGTCATGGGATTTTCCTCAGCCAGGTGGCGTTGAGTAGCGTATGGAGTCCGAGGGAGACGAAGGCGAGCATGAGCCAGGGCCAGGCGAGCTCACCCCACTCGACGTAGCGATGCTCTTCGGTGCGCGTGCGTTCGAGCTGGTCAATCTCCTCGTAGATCTTCTCCAGGGCGTCGCGATTGCGGGCGCGGAAGAACTGGCCGCCGGTGACTTCGGCGATGTGACGGAGATCGGCGTCGTCGACGGGGCGGCGGGTCCAGCCGACGAGCTGGCCGGTGCCGGCGAGGATGGTGTAGACCTTGATGCCGTAGAGGGCGGCGAGTTCGCCGGCCGGCTCGGGTGTGACGATGCCGGCGTTGTTTTCGCCGTCGGTGAGGAGGATGACGACGCGGCTGTTGATGACGAGTTGGTCGCCGGAGCCGGTGGTGCGTTTGAGGTCTTTGAGGCGTTCGACGGCGAGGGCGAGGCCGTCGCCGATGGCGGTTTCGCGGGCTTCGTCGAGGGGGCGGCCGAGGCGGTCGGTGGCGATTTCGGTGTTGGCGAGGACGTCGAGCAGGGCGGCGTGATCGAGGGTGAGCGGGCAGACGCTGTCGGCGTAGCGGGCGAAGCGGATCATGCCGATGAGGTCGTTTTCACGGCCGGCGAGGTCGCCTGCGCCCTCAACGAATTTGCGGAAGACGTCTTTGACGACGTCGAGGCGGGACGTGCGTTGCCCCTGGGGGGCGAGGTCGTCCTCGTTCATGCTCCACGAGACGTCGAGGACCATTTGGATCGCGATGCCTTCGACAAACGTGCGGCGGGATTCGTTGGGTGTCTGTGGGCGGGCGACGCCGACGATGAGGCCGAGGAGTGCGAGTGTGCGGAGGGTGGGCAGCAGGAGGCGGAGGTGGCGACGCCAGTGGCCGCCGACGGAGCGGAGCGTGGCGAGGCTGGAATAGCGGAGGACTGGTCGGCGGGCGCGGTGGTGCCAGAGCCACCACAGGAGGGGCAAGAGCAGGATGAGCAGCAGGGTCCAGGCCCAGGGCAGCGGCCAGAGCAGCCAGTCGGGCGTCAGGGGCAGGTGGACGTGTGTCATGCGGCCTGCTCCTGCGTGTCATCGCGATTGGTGGCGTGTGGAGACTGCTGTTGACTGTGGCAGGCTGCGGCGGTGGTCTGGACGAATGCGCGGGCTGTGGCGAGGGCGGCTTGGCCGTCTTCGGAGCGGGGGCGGCTGGCGGCGTATTTGACGAGGTCGCAGGCTTCGAGGAATGCGCCGAGACGGTCAGTCTCATACGGCAGGGCGGTGTGGTCGCGCGTGAGCCTGCGGAGGAATTCGTCGGTCGTCATTTCAGGGGCCGCGATTTTGAACTTGCGCTCAACGTACTCACGCACGATGCTGGTGAGACCGTAGTAGAACTCGCGAAACTCGTCGCGCGCGAAGTGGTCCTGCTTTTCGAGGTCGGCCAAGGCCTGGAGTGCCGAGACTTCGGGGGGGATCGGCGGTGGTGGCTGGGCCTGGCGGTGCAGAATCCAGCGGATGAGCAGAACGAACAGCGCCGCGCCGATGAGTGTGGCAGCGATGAGTATGACCCAGGCCCGGGGGGAGAGCGGCGGTCGGTTCAGCGTGACGGTGCCGGTGATGTCGCGGGGATCGGTGGGTGTGTCGGAATCGGTCAGGGTGGACGCGACTTCGAGTTCGAGGGGGCTACTGACGAGTTCCTGGGCGGGGACCGGCTGCGGCGCGCCGGCGGGCTTCTGTTGGTATGTTACGGCAAGTGGTGGGATTTCCAGTGTGCCGGAGAGCAGTGGGATCAGCGCGTAGGTGCGTCGCCAGATCAAGCCATCAGCAGCGAAGTGCGGATCGGCGGGGTCTTGGGGTTTGACTTGCAGGTCGCCGAAGGCGTCGGCGTCCGGAAACGTGATGCTGTAGTCTTCGGGTGTATGGACCGTGAGTTCGATGGTGATCTCGTCGCCGACGAGGGGTGACTGCGGGGCGACGCGGGTGGTGAGCTTGAGCGGGCCGCGCTCGACGATGTCGCGGAGGCCGGTGAGTTCGGCGGGTTCGTTGCGCTGGCAGGCGGCGAGCGTGAGCAGCAGTGCGCCGCAAAGGAGCGCGATCGGTATGCGATGCGTCGTGCGGCTCATCGGCGTTTCTCCCGGCGGCGGAAGAACGTGCGAAGCGGGTCGACGAAGGACTTGCCGGTGCTGACTTCGATGGCGTCGATGCGGAGCTTGCGGAATGACTTGAGGAGTGCCTCGTGGCGGGCGGCGGCGACTTCGCGCAGGCGTCGCCGCACGCTGCGTGAGCGGGTGTCGACGACGAGCTGTTCGTCAGACTCGGGGTCGAGGAGTTCGATGAACCCGACGGGGGGCAGCTCGCGCTCGTGCTGATCGCTGACGAGGATCGGGATCAGGTCATGGCGGTGACGGATGCTGCGCAGGGCGCGGGAGAAGTCGGGGGTTTGGAAGTCACTGATCAGGAAGACGACGGCGCGGCGGGTGAGGACGCGATTCAGGTAGTCGAGTGCCATACCGACGTCGGTCTGGTGGCCGGTTGGTTCGTGGTACAAGAGCTCGCGGACGACGCGGAGGACGTGCCGCGTGCCTTTGCGCGCGGGGACGAAGCGCTCGACGCGGTCGGTGAAGAGGATCAGGCCGACCTTGTCGTTATTCTGGACGGCGGAGAAGGCGAGGGTGGCGCCGAGCTCGGCGACGAGTTCGCTCTTGAGTTGGGCACGAGTGCCGAAGGCCTGCGAGGCGCTGACGTCGACGACGAGGACGACGGTCAGCTCGCGTTCCTCGCGGAAGGTTTTGACGAAGGGGTGGCCGGAGCGGGCGGTGACGTTCCAGTCGATGGCGCGGACGTCGTCGCCGGGCTGGTACTCGCGGACCTCCTCGAACTCCATGCCGAGGCCTTTGAAGGCGGAGTGGTACTGGCCGGCGAAGATGTCCTGGACGAGCGCAGAGGTGACGATTTGGATCCGACGGACTTTCCTGAGAACTTCGCGTGGGATCATAGTCGGTTACACACACGCCCTGTGGGTACAGATTTTCGTTGCTCGGGCCCTGCAGACTCTGATTATGCGGCGTGTGCGGTGGCTGGCAAGGGATCAGCCGCCGGTGCGGGCACCGTGGGTGTGCTGCTCGTCGGGTTGCAGGCCGGCCCCGAGGTGGATTTCGTTGAGGCTGCCGGAGCGAAAGCCGCGGAGGTCGAGGGTGACGTAGTGGAAGCCGAGGCTCCGGAAGTGGTGGTCGATTTGCGTGCGCAGGGTGGGGTCGGCGAAGCGTTCGAGCTCGCTCGGCGGCACTTCGATACGGGCGAGCTGCTCGTGGTGGCGGACGCGGCATTCGCGGAAGCCGAGCTGGCGGAGGCGTGTTTCGGCTTCGTCGATGCGGCGGAGTTTCTCGGGCGTAACTTCCTGGCCGTATGGAATGCGTGATGAGAGGCAGGGCGAGGCGGGCTTGTCGTGAATCTCGAGACCGACCTCGGCCGCCAGCGTACGAATCTCCTGTTTGGTGATGCCCGCATCGGCCAGCGGCGCGATGACCTGCTGTTCGCCGGCGGCCTGGATGCCGGGGCGGTAGTCGCCCAGGTCATCGGCGTTGGTGCCGCTCAGCAGGCAACGGAAGCCGCGCTCGGCGGCGAGCGCCTGGAGCCTGGTGTACAGCTCGGTCTTGCAGAAGTAGCAGCGCTCCTGGGGATTCGACGTGTAGTTTGGATTGTCGAATTCGTCCGTATCGACAAAGAAGTGTGGTGCGCCGATCTCGGCCGCGAGGCTGGCGGCGGATTCGAGCTCCGCGTGCGGGACGCTTGGGCTACGGCCGGTCGCGGCGAGCACGCAGTCCGGGCCAAGGGTATCGACGGCGAGCTTGAGGAGTAACGCACTATCGACACCGGCCGAATATGCGACAACGACCGTTTCGCATGCACGCAGCCGCTGGCGCAGCGCTTCCAACTTGTCAGCGAGTTTCAAGTCCATAGGGCAGGTATCTCAAAGAGCTCTCTCACGCCATGGCTCGCCCCATTGTTTCTTAGCCCTCTTCACGAGTACGTACGACCCGCGGCTCGGGTTCCGCGCGCCTGCGCAGCCACAGCCACCGGATGGGCCCGCTAACGACGTACGATAATGATAGCAAGACCAGCAGCAGCTCGAATGAATACCAGCCCAGAACGACCAGGACGACGAGCCAGACGAGATGCGTCGGTGGATGTTTCCGCCGGAAGTAGACGTTGAACACGTGGACGTAATCAATGCGGCTGACCATCAACAGGCCGGTACCGAGTGCCGTTGCGGCGATCAGCCAGCGGGATACGCCGGCCCAATTGATGCCCCACAAATCGAAGCCGGTGTCGCGCAGCGTTTCATGCAGCGCCAGCCAGGCGACGACGACCGCCGCGGCCGCGGGCGTCGGCAGGCCGCTGAAGGCGCTATGACCCTCTTCACTCTTGACGTTTTCGACGTTGAAGCGTGCGAGGCGGATGGCGGCGCAGCTGGCGTATACCAGTCCACATAGCAGACCGGCTCGGAATTGCAGGCTGGATACGTCGGGCTGGTCGGTGGTGCCGTAGAGGGCCGGCCGCAACAGCAGTGTCAGGAACAGCGCCACGGGGGCGATGCCGAAACTGACAATATCCGCCAGTGAGTCGAGTTGAGCGCCGAACTCGCTGGTGCGGCGGGTCAGCCGGGCGAGGCGACCGTCGAGCGCATCGAAGATCATGGCCAGGACGATCAGGTAAGCGCCGGCGGCGATGTGGGTTGGAAAGATGCTTTCCAGGCGTTCGAGCGGTACGCGCGGCTGGATGTTGAACAGCTCCTGCGCGTACTCGGCCCGCACTGCCAGCAGGCAGCAGAAGATGGCGATGACGCCGCAGAGCAGGTTGCCGAGTGTCGCGGCGGCGGGGAGCAGGCTGATGCCGATGAGTCGGCGGCCGCGGGGCTCTGCGGCGTTGGCGGTGTCGGGCAGGTCATGTTGGCGTTGCGGGTCGTTCATGGGTTCGTCGTCAGTGCTGACACGCAAGTCAGGGAACAGGAGCATTGTTGCCGCTGGCCGGCAGCGGCAGCGAAGCGAGGATGGTCACGCCGCCTCGCACGGTGTCGCCTACACGGACGTGGAGCTCCCAATCAGGCCTTTCGGGCAGGCAGACCTCGGTTCTTGATCCTAATTTGATCATACCGAAGCGTTCGCCGGCGGCCAGTTCAGTTCCGGGACTCGCGGTGCAGACAATCCGACGGGCGAGGACGCCGGCGATCTGGCGAACGCGGATGGGGCCTGTGAGGGGCGGTTCGGGGGCGATGAGCAGTGTGTTGGCTTCGTTGCGCGTGTCCGCGTCGGCGCGGAGGGCACTGAGGAATTCGCCGTTTTTGTATTCGACCTGCTTCACGTGGCCGGCGCAGGGGCTGCGATTGACGTGGACGTTCAGGACGCTGAGGAACGTCATGATTCGGACGCACGGCTGGCCGTCCGGGCCCGCGGCGTTGCGGGAGACCTCCACCACGCGGCCGTCGGCTGCGGACAGAATCAGGTTGTTGCCGGGCGGGATGTTACGTGGTGGATCGCGGTAGAAGGACAGGACCGCCAGGGCCAGGATGGCCGGGATCATGCCCCACCAACCGGCCAGCCACGCGAGTAGCGCCGTCAGGAATGCGCCGCCGATTGAGATGGCGAGGACTTCCTTGCGGGCGTAGGGCGTGAACATGTCGGGTCCTTATGCGTCGAGCAGGCGATCGATCAGTTTCGCGACGCCGGCGTTGTTGTTGTCGTCGGTCGTGGTGTCGGCGACCGCGTGGACGGCCTGCTTGGCGTTGGCCATGGCTACGCCGAGGCCGGCGGCGCGGATCATGGCGATATCATTCACGTCGTCGCCGACGGCGACGGTGCGGCTGGGATTGACGCCCCAGCGGCGGCAGAGCTTCGCGATGCCGTACCATTTGCTGACGTGCGGGGCGAATGACTCGATGAGTGAGAGGCGGTAGGGTGGTGCGTGCAGGATATTGTGCGTCAACTCGCCGTCGAACGTGGCCCGCAGTCGTGGTGAGACCGCGTCCAGCACGTGGCCGTCGTCGATGATGGATAGGCGTAGTGGGGCGGCGGCGTCAGGGGGCAAGTCGGGGACGTCTGATACGTTGCATGGCGTGCGTGCGACCCAGCGGTCGACGGCGGGGTGGCGATTGGGGCCGGCGATGACGTAGCCGTCGTGGCCGGTCTCGTTGGGGTCATTCAGCCACAAGACCGGATATCCGTCGCGCGCAAACCAGGCGGTGACGCGTCGGGCCACATCGAGGGGGATTGGCGTGCGGTGGAGCGTCTGCTCGGTGCGGACGTCGGTGACGAGAGCGCCGAAGACTGTCACGGTTGCATCGAGGTCGAGGCCGATCTGGGTGAGGATCGAGCGCGTTTCGGTGAAGGCGCGGCCGGTGCACAAGACGATGTGCAGGCCGGCGTCGTGGGCGCGGTGGAGGGCGTCGCGGTTGGCCGGCGGCACCTGGTGATCGCTATCGAGGAGCGTGCCGTCGAGATCGACGGCCAGCAGATCGAATTGGAGCGGACGTTTGGGCATTGCTGCGAGAGCTCCTGCGTGAGCGAAATCCAACACTGTATTGTCGACCATGGACCGCCGATTGAAAAGCGAACTCCGCGGCCGGCATTTCCCGGACGTGGCTGAAACCTGGTTGCCTGCTCGGAATCGGTTGCTGGTCGGTTATACTGCGCGGGTGGGGGAGCGTCGGCTGCCGGGCCGTTATGCGCGGTCAGTGTGTTGCCGATTTGCAACTGGCGCGACCCGTCCCAATGCGGAGCACGCATGCAGATGCCCGAATCGCATACAACTTCGATGGCACAATCGACGAAGGCGGCGGCGAGTATGACCCGCCCGGTGGAGCGGGTGGCGGTGATCGGGTCGCCGGACAAGCCGGGGGCGCCGGAGATTCTGGAACGCGCGCTGAAGTGGCTGGAGTCACGGACGAACGTGGTTTTCAGTGAGATCACGTACGATAGCCAGCGGGTGCTGACCGAGCAGCCGGACATGTTGATGGTGCTGGGTGGGGACGGGACGCTGATCGCGGCGGTGCACGGGTTGCGAAAGCAGCAGTTGCCGATTCTGGGGATCAACCTCGGCAAGCTGGGGTATTTGGCGGACTTCACGATTGAAGAACTGGAGAGTGAGGGTGACTTTCTGTTTTCCGGGGAGCTGCCCGTTACACGCCGCGCGATGATGAACGTGACATTCGAGCATCTGGATGGTCGTTCGACGGAGACGCCGGCGGTGAATGACTGTGTGATTTTGTCGGGGCCGCCGTTCAACATGATCCAGGTGCAGGTCGAGGCGGACGGGGATGAGGTTGCGCGGGTGCGGGGGGATGGGTTGATTGTGGCGACGCCGTCGGGCTCGACGGCACACAACCTGGCGGCAGGGGGGCCGATCGTGGAGCCGACGGGGGAGGCGTTTATCCTGACGCCGATCTGTCCACAGGCCCTGACGTATCGGCCACTGGTGATGAACAGCCAACGGCGGATCGTGATGCGGGTTCTGCAGGCGAACGAGGGGACGCGGGTGGCGACCGACGGGCAGGTGGTGCGGCCGTTCCGCGCGACGGATCAGATCGTGATCACGCGGTATCCGGCGGATTTCATGTTGGTGCGGAATCCGAAGCATAGCGAGTGGCACGCGCTGCGGCGGAAATTGCGTTGGGGTGAGGGGCCGAATATGCATTGAACTGGGGGGAGGGTTTGAGGGGTTGAGGATCTGAGGATCTGAGTGGTGGGGGGGCAGGATTTCGCCGGACGCGTCGGCTGCGGGCGGGGCGGGTGGTGGCGGTGTTGCACTCGGGGCAGCGGCCGGACGTATTGCCGGTGAGTTCGTAGCCGCACTTGCGGCAGGCGAGCATCTGGCGGCGTCGTGTGAGGAAGAGTCCCTTGACGGCGAGTGCCAGGTCCAAGGCCAAAAGGGCGATGCTGGAAATGAAGGTCGTGCTCATGGTGCCCCTCGCGGTGCGAAGTCGTGATCACATCATACACGAGCCAGAGTTGATTCAATAGCCGGTTCGAGGTGGCGAAGGCCAGGAGTGGGTGATTCGTGCGCAGATTGAAAACCTGTGCCACTTGCCCGCTGGCTGAGAGCTACGCGGAAGTCTGGTGACGACCGGCCGGAGGTCGGTCCTCTGGGGAGCCGGCGTCCGCCCTTTCGCGATGCGAGTGATCTCGTCACAATTCCGGCATGATCGACCACATGTTGCCAGACCTGACCATGTTGGCCGCCGGCGAAGGGGCCGGGGCGCTGCGCGAGGCGTTGACGGCGGTGGTGGCGCTGTTTGCGGCGGCGCTGGCGGTCGGATGGGTGATGCGGGCGTTGCGGCTGCCGACGATTCTGGGGTTTCTCATCGCCGGCATTTTGATCGGGCCGTCGGTGCTCGACGTGATCCATCACGGGAAGGTGCTGTTTTTCGCCGAGCTGGGGTTGACTCTGCTGTTGTTTACGATTGGGCTGGAGCTGTCACCGGGGCCGTTGTTGCGAATGGGTGGGCGGCTGCTGGTGGCGGCGGGGCTGCAGATAGTGCTGATTACGGCGGTGACGGCGGTGGGGTTGCGGTGGGGGCTGAATTTGTCGTGGGTCGGGGCGGTTATCGGAGGCGTGGGTGTTTCGCTGAGCAGTACGGCGATTGTGCTGAAGCACTTGAGCGAGCGGGGCGAGATCAGCTCGCCGGGCGGGGCGCTGACGACGGGGATTCTGCTGGTGCAGGATATCGTGGTGATTCTGGTGCTGATCGTGTTGCCGTTCATGGCCGGGGCGCGTGGTGAGACGCAGCCGGCGGCGACGAGTTTGTGGCTGAAGATCGTGCTGGCGTTGGGGGGGCTGGTGGCGGTGACGTTCGTGGCGCGGCTGGCGATGCCGGTGATCGTGAAGCAGGTGTTTCGATTTGGCAGTCAGGAGTTGATGACGCTGTTCGCGATTGTGATGGCGTGCACGGGGGCCTGGCTGGCAAGCCTGGCGGAGTGGTCGTGGCCGCTGGGATCGTTCATTGCGGGGCTGTTGATTGCGCAGACGGACATGCGGCATCAGTTGCGGGCGGAGATTCAGCCGTTTCGGGATGCGTTCAATGCGCTGTTTTTCATCTCGATTGGAATGTTGGTGGATCTGAGTGTGGTGGCGGAGCATGCATGGCCGCTGCTGGTGGTGATTCTGCTGACGCTGTTTCTGAAGACGGTGCTGACGGGAGCCAGTGTTCTGGTAGGTGGCTGGCCGCTGCGGATGGCGCTGGTGGCGGGTTTGGGGCTGTGCACGATCAGTGAGTTTGGGTATGTGCTGGTGAGCGAAGCGGATCGGCTGGAGATGATCCGCGGTGATTTCATGCCGGTGTTTGTGGCGTGGGCGGTGGGGACGATGCTGCTGGGGGCGGTGTTGGTGCCATTCAGCGCGCCGCTGGCGGCGACGATCGCGGGGTGGCTGCAACCGGCGGGGGTGGAGAAGAAGGGGCCGGAGATTGGGGCGGCGCACGGGCATGGGGTGGGGCTTGGCAGTCACGTGATCATCGTGGGTTACGGGATCAACGGGCAGAACCTGGCGCGGGTGCTGCGGGCGGTGCGGATTCCGTATGCCGTGGTCGAGATGCAGCCGACGACGGCGCGGAAGGCGCGTATGGATGCGGAGGGCGTGCCGGTGTTTGTGGGTGATGCGGCGCGGATGACCATCCTGGAAGAGGCGGGGCTGCACGCGGCGCGGGTGCTGGTGGTGGCGATTGCGGATCAGGATGCGACGCGGCGGATTGTTGCGCAGGCGCACCGGGCGCGGCCTGAGCTGTACATTTTGGCGCGGACGCGGTTCATAACGGAGCTTCAGCCGCTGTATCGCGTGGGAGCGCGGTTCGTGATTCCGGAGGAATTCGAGACGTCGATCGAGATTTTCGCGCATGTGCTGAAGGAGTTTGGTGTACCGGACAACGTGATTGACCAGCAGGTGAAGATGATCCGGGCGGGGCAGTATGGGATGCTGCGCGGGCGGCTGGCGGATCGGACGATGCAGAATGAGTGGCTGACGCTGTTGGAGGCCGCGGTTACGCAGACGTATCTGGTGCAGGAGGGGAGTTTGGGTTGCGGGAAGACGTTTCGGGAACTCGATCTGCGGGCGCGGACGGGGGTGACGGTGGTGGCGGTGACGCGGGCGGGAAAGCCGGTGCCCAACCCGGATCCGGATTTCAAGCTGGCGGCGGGGGATGTGCTGGTGCTGGTTGGGGCGCACAAGCCGCTGGATGAGGCGCGGGCGCTGTTGGATCCACCGGAGTCGGAGGTTACGTAGCGTCTCGCCGAGGGACTCGTGGCAGCGGGGGATGCGGTGTCAGAGTTCTTCGGATTCGTTGGATGCGCGACGTGCCTTCTCCAAGTCTCGTTCGACGTCGTCGGCGATGTCGGGATATTTCTCGTGCAGGCACTGGGGGCAGATGCTGTGGCTGAACTCGGCCTCGGAATGCTCGTGCACGTAGACCTCGACCTGCTGCCAATAGCCGTGGTCATCGCGGATCTTCTTGCAGACGGAGCAGATGGGGAGGAGGCCGCGGAGGCGCTTGGCGCTTTGGAGGGCGGACTGCAATTCGCCGATGAGGCGTTCGCGATCGTGCTCGGCGTGCTTGCGCTCGGTGATGTCGTGGCAGACGCCGAGGAGTTTTGGGGCGGTGCCCTCGGTGTGGAAGATGGCGGCACGGGCGTGCACGGTGCGTTCTTCGCCGTCAGGGCGGACGAGGCGATATTCCATGTCGAACTCGTGCTCGCCTTCGATGACTTCTTGCACGGGCTGTTCGATTTGGGGGCGATCATCGGGATGCAAGGACTGGAAGAAAGTGGTGGTGCTGATACAGCCGTGGGTGTTGGGCAGGCCGAAGATCTCGAAGAGCTCTTCGGACCAATCACAGGTGTCTGAACCGACTTCCCAAGTCCAGTTTCCGAGGCGCGCGATTTGCTGGGCACGTTCGAGGCGCTCGTGCGCTTCGCGTGCGTGCAGCTCAGCGATTTTGGTATCGCTGATGTCGCGAATGCTGGCGCGGTGGCCGAGGTAGTGTCCGTGCTCGTCGAAGATGGGTTGCCAGGAGACGGAAGCCCATGACGTCGAGCCGTCCTTGTGCAAGACGCGGAAATGAACGTCGTTGCCGTGGCGGCCCTGTACGGCACCGGCGAAGAGTGTTCTCAGTCGCTCGCGATCGTCCGGATAGATGAGTTTGTCGGGGTAGTCGTCGAGAGCGAGACACTCGGCAGCAGTGTAGCCGGTGAAACGCTCGACGGCGGGGTTGGTCCAGATGAGCTTGCCGTTGGGGTCGATCCAGGTTTCCCAGTCGTAGGTGTAGTCGGCGATGGCGCGGAATTTCTTCTCGCTTTCACGAAGTTCGGCTTCGGACTGCGCGAACGCCCGAAACAGGGGAGTCAACCAAAGCAGACTGGCGAACATCAGCACACTGATCATCAACGCGATGATCTCGGCGGTCGGGTGTGCCGCGATCGGGTCGGGCGAAATAGACATGCTGTACAACGTGACGGTGCGGCGGATGGCCATGAGCAGAATCGCGGTGGAGATCAGCCACCAGGCGATGCGGTGCCCCGTGAGCCGCACCTGCCACCAGGCGAGGGCGGCCGCTCCGTACTGGAGGAGTACGGAGATGGCGAGGATGATGGTTGTCGACATGCCGTCTCGCGACGCGCGTTTCGCAGTCGCGCGTCAGTCTTCCTGCCGGTAGTTACCCATTGGGTCTGATTGAACCCGGTACGATGATGTCTTGGTTTGTTGGCATTTGCAAGTGCGCACGACGCAACGAGTCATTCGTAATACGAAGCAGGTTGCGTGACGTATGCGATAACGCACCTATCAGTATGGCGGAGCTCTGCGAAGCCCGCTATACGTTGCGTAGTTGATGGCCGAGCTTGTACTTTTTTGTTTCAAGATAGCGACGGTTGTGTTCGGTTGGCTCGATCTCCAGGGGGAGCTGCTGGGTGACCTCGAGGCCGTAGACTTCGAGGCGGCTGGTCTTCTTGGGGTTGTTGGTGAGGATGCGGACCTTGTGCAGTCCGATGTCGCGGAGGATTTGGGCCCCGATGCCGTAATCGCGGTGATCTATACGAAAACCGAGCAATTCGTTCGCCTCGACGGTGTCGTAGCCGCCATCCTGCATGCGGTAGGCGTGCAGCTTGTTTTCCAGACCGATTCCGCGGCCTTCCTGGCGCAAGTACACGAGCGCACCGCGGCCCTCCTTGGCGATCATCTCCATGGCGGCTTCGAGCTGCTCGCCGCACTCGCAGCGGGCGGAGCCGAAAACGTCGCCGGTGAGACATTCGGAATGGACGCGGACGAGGACGGGGTCGTGGATTTGTTTTGTGGAACCGGTTGTGTCGGCCTCGCCGACGCCGCCGCGGCATAGGGCGACGTGTGTGTGGGGATCGGTGCGGGCGCGGTAGGCGAGAAGCAGCCAGTCGCCGTGGTGGTTCTTGAAGGGGATGGTCTCGACGCGTTCGACGAGGCGTTCGCGCTGCAGGCGGTATTCGATCAGGGCCGCGTTGGTGCACATCTTGAGGTTGTGCTGGCGGCAGAACTCGATGAGCTGCGGGACGCGGGCCATGGTGCCGTCTTCGTTGAGCACTTCAATCAGCGCGGAGCCGGGCAGCAGGCCGGCGAGGCGGCAGAGGTCGACGGAGCCCTCGGTCTGACCGCCGCGGACGAGAACGCCGCCGTCGCGCGCGGTGAGAGGATTGACGTGTCCGGGGCGAACGAAGTCCTCGGGAACGGCTTCCTCGGCGACGAGGTGGCGGATGGTCGTGGCGCGGTCGTACGCGGAGACGCCGGTGGTGACGCCCAGTTGCGGGCCGGCGTCGACGGTGACGGTGAAATTGGTGCCGTAGCGGGTGGTGTTATCGGTCACCTGGGGGGCGAGGTTGAGCTGTCGGCAGCGGGAGGCGGAGAGGGCGACGCAGAGGGTTCCGCGGCCGAATTTGAGCATGAAGTTGACTTTTTCGGGGGTGATGGCCTGGGCGGGACAGATGATGTCGCCTTCGTTTTCACGGTCTTCGTCGTCGACGAGGACGATCATGTTGCCCTGGCGGAGTTCGGCGAGGATTTCGTCGATGGGGCTGAAGGGTGATTGGCTGGTGACGCGGTCGGCAGTCATGCGGGGCTCCCGGGTTGTGGTTGACCGGGTATTTTAGCACAGATGGGGCTGGTCTGGCCAGAGAATAAGCTGTGCATGTGGCGTTGGCGGTGCTATGCTGAAAGCGGGGGTGGATGTGTGTGAATTGGTGGGAGCAAGAGACATGGCCAGTTCGCCGAGCACAGGTGCCGAGGTTCAGCCGGCGACGCCTGCGCCGCGGACGGCCCCGCTGTGGCATGTCATCCTGCTCGATGATGATGACCACACGTATGACTACGTCATTGAAATGCTCAGCAAGCTGTTCGGGCACAGCCTGGAGCGGGCGTACAAGATGGCGTGTGAGGTGGACGCGACGGGGCGGGTTGTTGTGGACACGACGGTGTACGAGCGGGCCGAGTTCAAGCAGCAACAGATTCATGCTTACGGTCCGGATTGGCGGATCGAGCGGTGTGCCGGTTCTATGCGGGCGGTGTTGGAGCGGGCGGAGGGGTGATGTGCGTCGGTGGGCGTGACGGCTCGGCATTCGATACGAAGCGGTCGAAACGTCCGGGGGTATGACTTGCGGAGCGTGTGCTGAACGAAAAAGGCAGGAGCAGGGCTCGCGGGTGGTCGTGATGTGTCTTATGATGGAGTTGCCGGAGGGGGAGCAGCGCGGGGCGTGTGCGACGCGGCGGGGAACGCAATGGCTGGCGTCAGCAGGGGTGGCTGCCTAGCCTGCGTTTCTTGGGTGTTCGGCACGAAAGTGAATTGACGCGCGACGCGAGCAAGTCACCGACCAGGCAAGGCCGGATGTCGTTCAGCAGGAAGGAATTATCGGCGTGGCCCTTTTGACTGCCGACGGGCGAACGCGGGTGGTGATGGGGTGGGTGGCAGCGGGGGTGTTGTCGAGTGTGACGATTGCTGCGGAACCGACGCGGGTGCTGGTACTGCATTCCTACCATGCGGGGTTTTCGTGGACGGACTCGGTGCAGCGGGGGATAGAGCGGCAACTCGACGAGAGTGGTTTGCCGGTGGATCTCGCGGTCGAGTACATGGATGCGAAGCGGTACTCCGGTCAGCGGCTGTTTGGGACGCTGGCGACGTTGTACGCGGTGAAGTACACGCACTGGAAACCGAGCCTGGTCATTTCTTGCGACGACGATGCGCTACGATTCCTTTTTGAGTATCGCGAGCGGCTGTTTCCGGGGGTGCCGGTGGTGTTCGGTGGGCTGGAGGTGGACGATTATGATCCGGTGCTGCTGGCGGGACGTTCCGGCTACACGGGGGTGGTTGAACGCCTCGACCTGGACTCGACGATTCAGTTGATTCTGGAATTGCAGCCGGAGGTGGAGCGGATCGCGTTTGTCCATGATCGGACGACGGCGGGGTTGGCGAATCGGGCGAGTATTGAAGCGCTTGCGCCGCAGTACGCGGCGCGCGTGGCGTTCGCGTTTCCGGATCGGGGTGCGGGGCTGACGGTCGATGAGTTGCTTTCGTATCTTCGTGGTCTTGATGACACGACCGCCGTGCACTTTCTGAATTTCTTTCGCGATCGGAACGAGCGGCCGTTGGCACAAGCGTACATTATTCCGCAGGTGTCGGCGGCGGCGGCGGTGCCGGTGTATACGCATGCAGAGGCGTATCTGGGCTATGGTGTACTCGGCGGCAAAGTGCTGAGCGGTGAGGTGCACGGGCGCTCCACGGCGGCGAAGGCACTGCGGTTGCTGGCAGGAACGCCGATTGACAAGGTGCCGGTTACCGTGGAGAGCTCAAACCGATACATGTTCGATGATCGGCAGTTGCGGCGGTTTTCCATTCCGGCGTCGCGGTTGCCGGCCGGGAGCATCGTCGCGTTCCAGCCGACGTCGTTTCTCGAGCGGCATCGGACGGCGGTGCTATGGGGCCTGGCGGGGGTAGCGGCGCTGGGCGTCTTTTCGCTGCTGCTGGTGGCGGACATTGTGCGGCGCCGGCGGTTCGCGCGGCGGCTGGCGGCGAGTGAGGCGCGTCACCGGTTAATGGCCGAGCATGTGACGGACATGATCAGCAAGCATGGCCCGGACGCGGTCTACACGTATGCGTCGCCGGCTTGTCGCAGTTTGCTGGGCTACGAGCCGGATGAACTGCTGGGGTGTAGCGCGTTTGATTTCTTTCACCCGGACGATATTGAGGCCGTCCAGGACAGTTTCGACACGATTCGTGAGCGGGACATCACCTACACGGTGGCACATCGAATTCGCCGCAAAGACGGGCGCTACGTGTGGGTAGAAACGACCAGCCGGGTGGTGCGTCATCCGGAGACGGGTGAGATTGAGGAGATTATTGCGGTAACGCGCGACACGACGGTGCGGAAGCGGGCGGAGGAGGCGCTGCGTGAAAGCGAGGTGCGGTATCGCGATCTGTTCGAGAAAAACCAGGCGGTCAAGCTGGTGATCGATCCCCATGATGGCGCGATTGTGGATGCGAGTCCGGGGGCGGCAGTGTACTACGGCTATGCGCGTGAGACGTTGCGGGCCATGCGGATTACAGACATCAACATGGCGGCAGCGCCGACTGTGCAGATGGAGATGGGGCGGGCCGAGGCAGAGTCGCAGGGGTATTTCGAGTTTCAGCATCGGCTGGCGAGTGGTGAGATTCGGGATGTGGAAGTACATTCGAGTCCGTTCACGTCTGGTGGCCGGCGGCTGCTGTATTCGATCATTCACGACATCACGGAGCGCAAGCGGGCGCGGGAGGCGCTGGAGCGGGAGCGGACGTTTGTGCAGGCGATATTGGATACGGACCCGAATGTGATTTTCGTGAAGGATGCCGGAGGCCGGTTCGTGCTGGTCAACCAGGCCTGCGCGGATTTGTTCGAGACGACGCCGGCGGCGCTGGTGGGGCGGCGGAATGTGGAGGTGCTGACCGACCCGAGCGAGGATGAGGGTTACGGCGCGGTGGACCGCGAGGTGATTCGTACGGGGGTGCCGCAAACGCTGGAGGAGTTGCACGAGCGGATGGATGGCGGCCAGATGTGGTTCCTGACCACGAAGGCCCGCATCGCGATGCCGAATGGGGAGTTCGGCGTGCTGGGGGTTTGTGTGGATTTGACGGAGCGGAAGCTGGCGGAGGAGGCGCTGCGGGACAATCGGCGGATGCTGGCGGATGCCGAGCGGCTGGCGCAGGTGGGGGCGTGGTGGTGGGAGATTGCAGAGGATCGGCTGGAACTCTCGGAGAATTGGCTGGCGATACATGGGTGTCGCGAGGTTCCCACGACGATGGAGGATTTGTACCCGATTGCGTATCCGGATGATCTGCCGATGATACAAGCGGCGTTCGAGCAGGTGTTGCGTGGGGCGGGGCCGTACGAGATGGAGCATCGCATCATTCGACAGGATACGGGGGAGGTGCGGTATGTACGGGCGTATGGAACGCCCACCGTTGGTGAGGACGGCACGGTCGTACGCGTGGTGGGGGCTGGCATTGATGTCACAGAGCAGAAGCAGCTTGAAGCGCAGCGCCGGGAGCTCGAGGAGCGCATGGAGCAGGCGCGGCGGCATGAGAGTCTGGCGACGATGGCTGGTGCGATTGCGCACAACTTCAACAACATTCTGACCGCGGTGCTGGGTAACCTGGAGCTGGCGGGGACTACGCGGCATGCGGATGACTCGGCACAGGAGTTTCTGGACGAGGCCAAGCGGGCGGCGCGGGCGGCGACGGAGCTCAGTCGGCTGATGCTGGTGTATGTGGGGCGCGGACAGGAGAAGCATCGGCCGTTTTCGATGTGTGATCTGTTGCGGGATAATCGCGAGCGCGTGGAGCAGCTTGTGCCGAGTCAGGTGTGCGTGACATGGCCGGAAATGGATGGGAAGGACGCGGCGGTGCATGGTGATCGGGCGCGCCTGTGCGAAGTGCTGTTCAATGTCGTGCGGAATGCGGTGGAGGCGATTGGAGAGGATGCGGGCGAGGTCCGGGTGGGACTGGATACGGTGGAACTCGACGCCGAAGCGCTGGCCCGGAGCTATATCATCGAGAAGCCGAAGCCGGGGCGGTTTGTGGAGTTGACCATAGCGGATGATGGATGCGGGATGGATGTTGAGGCGCTTCGGCGGTTGTTTGAGCCGTACTTCTCGACCAAGTTCATGGGGCGTGGACTGGGTTTGGCGGTGGTGCTGGGTATTGTCCGCGGGCATGGTGGGGCGTTGCTGGTGGAGAGTGGCGAGGGGAAAGGGACGACGATGCGGATCCTGCTGCCGGCGGTGGGGGAAGAGGATGTCGGCGGTGATGGTGTCCGGCGGGAGGAAACGCCGGCGGCGGCGGGGTAGAAGCGAGCGGGGCGTATTCGCAAGGTCTGCGATCGCCCGCGGTAATTCGGTCATTTCGACTCATCGCGCAGCGACACAACTGCGAATTGCTTGCCGCCCGGTGTGGGGACGATCTGGTCGCCAATCTGCTCGAACCCGAGCGTCGCCGCGGCCTGCACCAGCTCACCTGGGGCGACCAGCCGCATGAGCGGGGCGAGGGTCGTCAGACTCGCATACGGCGACGGCGTGACTTCCTCCACCGCGTCATTCGGCAACTGGAGGACGGCGACCAGCACGCCACCCGGCGTCAGCACGCTGCGCAGGTTTCGGAGGGTGGGGGCGAGGTTGACGTATTCAAAGAGCAGACCGGCGAAGAGCAGGTCCACCGGCGTGAAGTCAAACGCGTCGGTTTGCACGTCGCCGACGTAGAGTTCGAGTTCTGGAATCCGGTCGGCGAAGCGCTGGCGGGCCCGGTCGATGTAGGTGGGGTTCAGGTCGATTCCGATAACGCGTGGTGTGCGGTTCGGGTCGATGCGCTCGAAGCCACTACCGCCGGCGCAGCCGACGACGGCGACCGAGCGCGGGTCGTATTCGCGCACGGCATCAGCGAACAAGCCGGACAGCAATTGCGCCTGCCCCACGTGCGGCAGGGCCATGTGGGCTTCGTAGTCGGTGAGGGGGATGTTCAGCCAGGGGTTGGTCATGGAGACTTCTCGTGTCTTGCATTTGTCGCGGGCTCGGTGCTGGGCCTGCCACACTCAGGGCACCGGCCGGAGGTGTTGCCGGTGAGGTTGTAGCCGCAGTGGTCGCAGTGTCCCTCGAGCGGACGACGCCTGCGCAGCAGCAGCCGCAGCGAGATCACCGTGACGGTACCCGTGAACCAGAGGGCGGCCCCGCACAGCAATCCAAGGTGGCCGAGCTCGTAGCCCACCAGATTCCAGTTGTCGAAGTCGTCCTTGGGAATGAATGTCGCAGCCTTGTAGCGCAAATAGAGGCTGATACTCAGTGGAATCAGCCAGCCGAGCGCGACGAGGTAGAGCGCGCCGGTGCCGACTATCGGAGATAGTCGCTCACATAGCCGCCCGAAGGATGTCAATGGGACGTGCCCACATTCCGGGCACGCGCTGCTCGATGAATCGCCAAGAGGGGCGCCACAACGCGCACAGCGGTCGGAAATCGTGTAGCGTGCTGGTCGCAGCGCAGCCAGTGCAAACGCCATCACGAACGGGACGTTCCAGCCAATGAACGAAGCAATTGTACGGCTCCAACCGAGCTCATCGGCGACCGCGTGCGCCGGGCTTGGCTCACGGAGTTGGTTCCACAGGTACCAGTCGATGTATACCACGACCGGCAAGACAAGCAGGACCAGCCAACGCCGCACGACACTGAATGCCAGTGCGATTACCGCGATGAAGCAGGCCACTGCTGTAAGCCCGGTGACAGTGGGCATGTTGTTGCCAATCTCCGCCAGCACAGATAAGTGATTTGCGATTCTAACGCACGCGCGGTCACAGTGCGCCCGCCACCTTCCGCCAAGCGATCGCCTTGCGGGTCGCATGTTCCACCGCGTACGATTCGCGTGCCTACCCGCGCAGGCTCGATAGAGGTCGCTTTGAGATGCCCACATTGCGCTCATATCAGCCCGCCGACGCGCCCGCGCTGCTCGCGCTGTTCCGCGACACGATTCGCCGCATCAACGCGCGGGACTATTCGCCCGAGCAAATTCGGGCGTGGGCGTCGGACGAAATTGACCTTGCAAAATGGACGGCGCGGTTTGCGGGGCGGTTCGTCGTGGTCGCCGAGGAAGCCGGCCGGCCCGTGGGCTTCGCGGAGCTCGAAACGAGCGGCCACATCGACCGCCTGTACGTGGCCGCCGACCATGTGGGCCAGGGCGTCGGTGCCCAGGTGCTCGCCGCCCTCGTCGCCGAAGCGCAACGGCAGCAGTTGCCGCGTCTATTCGTCGAGGCCAGCATCACCGCCCGCCCATTCTTCGAGCGGCACGGCTTCAAAATGATCACGCCGCAGACCGTAACAGCCCGCGGCGTCGAATTCCTGAATTATCGGATGGAGCGCGAGCTGCGCTAACGCGGATTCAGTTTGGTGTAGCGTCAGGCCTCCGAGCCTGACGTCCGCCGTGCGGGATCAACGCCTGTGGGATACACCGGTTGAACGCCGCAGGCGAAGCGTAGCGCAAAACCGGTGCCACAGGAGTTCACGGAACCCGATCAGAAGCGCATAACACATGGCTCCGTGAATATGTCCTAGTAGAACAGGAATGGCCACCAGGTCTTCATGGGCTTGCCGTCGTCGTCCTTCATCTTGTTGCCCAGCCCCGGCATGCACTGCCGCCAGTAGATCAGCCAGCGGCCCATGCAGTCCGGCGCCACATCCGCATATTGCTCGAACTTCGACTTGTCGAAATCATGCGGCGGGCCGTGCTCACCGGGCTGATCTCCCTGCCGCCACGTCTCCAGCACGGTCTTCACGACGAACGGCGATTCAAGATCGTAGTGATCGCGGGCACCGGGGCAGAAGTGCACGTTGCCGCCGTAGGCGATGTAGTCTTCGCAGCGATAGGTCTTGCCCTTGCTGTGTATGATCATGGTCGTCTTGTCGGGGTACTCGGCGTAATTGCCTTCGCCCCACAGCATGGGGTAGAGGCTTCGCTCGGGCAGTTGCGGGTAACGCCGGTTGAGATCGAGCTCGGCGAATTCGTCGAAGTAGGGCTTGAACCAGGCGATTGCGTTGTGGTTGGCGATCCCCTCGAAGGCGTGACTGGCGCTCTCCAGCGCGCAGCCGACGCCACGCTGCGCGTTCATGAACGTGATGCGGAAGCTGCGGCCGACCCACGGCACGGATTTGTGGTGGCCGTTGCCGGCGGGGCCGTGCTTGCCCTTGATGGGTTGCAGGTGCTCGTCGTAATACTGCTTGTCCTCGATCGACTCCCACGGCGAGCCGCGGTCATCGTGCAGCGCGTGAAACCACAGTTCGTGGACGATGCCGGCGTTGATCAGTTCGCCAAGCGTCAGATAACGCGTGTGATCGTTGGGGTCCTGAAAGCCGTAGAAGCGGGCGAACGCCTCGCTGTAGAGGGCGCCGTAGTCGAAGTTCTGGCCGGGCGTGCCTTTGGGGAGGTAGGGGAAGAAGGCGCTGTTGCGGTTCGCCCGCTCGGGCGGGATGGGCCGATCGCGCATATCGACATACTTGAGCACTTTGTATTCGAGGAAGACGGGCGCGTCGGGGTTGTCGAAGCCGTGGTAGCGGGAGCTTTCGGCGAGGGCGCGGGCGTACTTTTCGGTAGCCGCCTTGATCTGGTCCATGTTGTGGGTGTTGGTGAAGTTGATGACGAGCACCCGCGGCTGCAGCTTGCGGATCTTGTCATGGTTCGCGACGAGCCACGGATCGGAGTTGCGATAGCTGGTCTGATTCGGCCAGATCGTCTCGTCGGCGGGGAGGTCCTTGGGCTTGAGCTGCGCATCGTCGGCCACCGCGACGGCGGTGAAGGTGAGTGCGAGCAGGGGGGTTAACAGGTTGGTAAGCAGGTGTGAGCGTAGCCTCATGACAACTCCTGTGAGGGCCAAATTGGCGTATGTTGCGATTATGCAAGGCTAACCGCGCCCGCAATCGCCGGCAACCTCATTCGTTGCCGCGCCGGTGCGGCAGCGCCTTTCCTGCCCATGGCGGAAACGGGTAACATGCGCTTATGCCACAGGGGTTGCCTGACACTGCCGTCTGTATCAGTTGTGGTTATCGGCTGCGCGGCCTGCCCGGCAACGTGTGCCCCGAGTGTGGGCGCGGCTTCGACGCGGGCGACGCCAGTAGCTACCGTGTTCCGGTTGAGCGTGGGCGGTTCTGGAGCCCGATTCGGCTTGTCGTGGTCACACTCGTGTCCTACATCGCCTTCTTCGTGATACTGTGCGGTCTCAACGAGAACATAAAGAGTGCTGTGCCGATGATGATCCAGCCGCCAATTATGATAGTGGCGGCGGCGGCGGCTTGTGTGGGTGCTGGGTGGGCCTGGTGGCGGCGTGAGGATCACGTTCGTACCACGGCCCTGGCATTGTTGTTGCTTCTGTTCATTGTCCTGTTCCACCTGCCCAACTACGTGTTCTTGTTAGAGGACATCGCGGCCGTGCGAGCACTGCACGCGGCGCGGGCAGGTGGGTCCTAGCGGGGTAGGAGCTGGGCAAGCGCGGAGTGCACTGTGAGTTGGCTTTCGAAGCTACTGGGGTATGTTCCGGCGAAGGAAAGGGTGGGTATCAGTCTGTGCGGACCTGCATGGGAGGTGCCCGCGCCGGAGGATCCAGCGACGTTCTTGCGGGCGATCGACGTGATCGCGCCGGCAGGGTCGGTGCTGTATCTGGAGGGCGGATGTCCCATTGCTGAGATGGAGGCCTTCCTCGCGCAGCGGGTGCCCGAGAAGACCACGAAGGTGGAGCTCGGCACAATCTGGCCGCGGCCCGAAGTCTATCACATGGCAATCACGCCGGGGAATTTGGAAGGTCTCGCCGAACTCGCCGCGCCCTGTGATTGGTTCGACTTGGCCGTCCACATGCACGTGTACAAGGGTGCGGACGTGTTATTGGAGTGGTACGACGTGGATTGTCGTGATCCTATGTGGTTATCTCAGGAGATTCCCGCCGGGCGGGTGCGAGCATTCTGCGAACGTCTGGGCGTGGACTACGGGCGGGTCAAGGAAGTGAGGTAGGAGAGGCGTGTTGCCAATGGAGACGGGACCGCCGCGCTGCGCCGCTGTTTCGGCGGCGCAGCGCGCGGTGCGCTGCCGTTAGCGGTGCTCGATGGTGCGGCCATTGAGGGCCTGCAACGGGCGGGCGTTGTCGCCCAGATTGTTGTTCATGGCGTCGATCTGCGCCTGCGACGCCTCCACCGGCGTCTTCAGCACGATCCACGTCACGATTTCCGAGCACGGCGGCGTCGTGAGCGAGCCGGCGTAGGTGTAGTAGCTGAGGTCCGCCGGCATGATCTCCGCGACGTTGAGCTGGTAGTCCTCTTCGACTTCGCCTTCCTGCCGCGGGATATCGTCCCAGAACTGCGCGA
This sequence comes from uncultured Planctomycetales bacterium, assembly GCA_964468185.1. Taxonomy (GTDB): domain Bacteria; phylum Planctomycetota; class Phycisphaerae; order UBA1845; family Fen-1342; genus JANQFV01. The sequence goes on from CAYXTR010000001.1 coordinate 243,443, forward strand.
GGAATGCGTTTTCCTGGCCGGCGTTAATCAGCACGCCGATGACGGCCAGGTCGCCGGCCGCGTTCTGATGCACCAGGTGCAGCTCCATGGCGGCACGGGTGCCGCTGACGGGGTGCTCGGCGGGGGTGTGGAAGTGGAACTGGAGCAGCTCGTACGTCTCGCCCATATAGGTGAGCGTGCTGCCCGCGTCGTAGTTGACCTGCCAGGTGTGGCCGTTGTTGAGCAGGTTGGCGGTCGTTACCTGGTAGTTGAGGTCGAGCGCCGGCAGGCTGGCATTTTCGGTCGCGCCGGCAATGTCGACGGGTGACTGCTCGATGCCGTCACGGCAGGCCGACCACTGTTCGCTGAGGCTGCCCCAATTGGACGGGCCGGTATCGCCGCCGTACGAGAACTCGGCCTCGTGCGCATCGTCGTGACCGTCGTCCGTGTGGTCGGTGTTGCCCGTGAGCAGTCCGGGGCAGCCGACGCAGCAGACAAGTAAGGTGAACACCATTACATAACCAAAGTACTTCATAGCAGAATCTCTCCTTCCCAATCACAGCCCGCGGCGCACGTGCCGGGGCACCCGTGAAACCTCGCACCCGTCCTTCGCGACGGATGGAAGCGAAAACATGCAGGCGGTGCAACGTGCGAACCACCCGTTAAACAGCCGGAAGAATGGCCACTGTACATGGGCCTACCCCCCGTACGCCCGCCGGAGTCTACAGGTGGTATTATGGGGACGTCAAGGGGAGCGTGGGTGAGTGGATAGAAAAAAGTGTTTTGATAAACGCTTCGTATATGGATATCTGAATATAATCAGGTGGTGCGAAGGGTAGTGTGAATCACCAGGGGGCTGGTGTCGCGCGATGGCGCATTTGCAGCAATTGGTACCAGCCCGACGACACCCCGGTGGGCCGCGTTAGCGCGTGCGCCGGGCAGCGAGTGCTTTGTTCCACATCCGACCAATCAAGCGTGTCAGAAGGCGAGTGGTCGATGCCGCGCGGTGTATCAGCGTTCCACTGCGAGCGCGATCTGTTCTGGCAGCGAAAGGGCCGCCGTGCCGCGCCTCTTTCTGCATAAATGGCTTCCTCGAATGCGAGGTTGATTAAGTCGATGCGATGTGTAGTCCCCAGGGCAATCAGCTACTCCACGGATTGCCCAGCGTATCCATCCAATCAGATCGGCTCTTTCACGTCAGCCCCTCATGTCAGGCGACGTCCACCGGCTTCCGGTGGACTTCCAGCTTCTCGAACAAGAAGGGCATCTTGAGCCCCCGAAACCGAACGCAGTATGCAGAGAGGAAGCCGCAGGAGAGCACCATTCGCGGCAAAACACGCCCGGCCGTCGAGTGGACGTCGGTCGCGGCTCGACTCTCACCTCACTCCCCTCTATTGCTCTACTCGGCCGCCAGCGGCCGTATCGGGGCGACAGGATTTGAACCTGCGACCTTCTGCACCCCATGCAGACGCGCTAGCCAGTCTGCGCCACGCCCCGAGCTCTTTCAATATCAACAGCTTAGGTCTTCTCAGGCTCCTGGTCAAGCTGCGATCGCTCCCCCTCCCCCGCCGGGTGCGGCCGCCGCTCACGCAACATCCGCAGCGCCAGGTACGCTACGCCGCCCACCAGCAGCATATCCGCCACATTGAACACCCACGGCCACAACTGCTTCTCGCCAAACCACTGCGTCGGGATTTTGATGAAATCTCGGACATAGCCGATCTCGGGGGTGAGCTGATCGACTTCGGCAGCCGGAACACGTCGGACACGGGCGCCGGGACGATCTGGCGGATATTCGCGGAGGATGGCGGTCTTGCGGTCCTCACTGAACTCCTTGGTCCAATACGGCGCCACAGGGCCGCTTTGTGTTTGTCGGAGATGGAGTCGGACGAAGACGCGGTCGTACATGTTGCCGAGGGCGCCGGCGAGGATGGCACCGAGGGCGATGTGTGTGAACCAGCGGCGGCGCGGGCTGTGGGCGAACATCCACAGCACGAGCACGAGCGCGAGGGCCGATGCGATGAGGAAGACTTCGGTGTGGCCTTCGCCGATGCCGAAGAGTGCGCCCGGATTCAGGGTGGTGTGGAATTCGAGGACGTTGTCGATGAGGATGCGGCGGCCGGTTTGGCCGAGTTCCTGGAACGCCCAGTGCTTGGACCACAGATCGAGGATGAGGCCGCCGACAACGATGAGCCAGAAGCGGATGTGCGCCAGTGGGCTGCGCCAGGCGGTCGCGGATGCTTGTGGGCTGGCATCGCCGGTGGTGGCCTTTGGCGATGGCGACGTGCCGGTGTCGACAGGGGTCGGTGGGGCGGTGTTGTTCGACGGGGATTCGGAAGACACGGACTAAAACCTGCCGGTCTGCCCCTTTTCCTGGGCGAGGGTGTATTCGTAGCAGTACTTGGCCCATGGACGGGCACGCAGGCGGGCTTTGCCGATGGGTTGCCCGGTGGCGAGGCAGAGGCCGTACTCGCCGCGTTCGATGCGTTCCAGCGCCTCGTCAATCTCCTTGAGGATGGTGCGTTCACCTTCGATCAGGCCGAGGGTGAATTCGAGCTCGTAGTTGTCGGTGCCCAGGTCGGCCATGTGGATGGGCATGCTGGAAAGGTCGCCGGCGGCTTCGCTGCGATTCTGGTGACGGGCTTCGCTATGAAGGGTGGTGACGTCGCCGAGGATTTCGGCGCGCTTCTCGAGCAACATCTGGCGGAACTCGTCGATGTCCTTGGGCGAGAGCTTGCGCGGGGCACGGGGCTTCTTGTTGCTTTCCGGTGGTGTTGTTGTCGTGGTTGCCGGGGTTTTGCTGCGTGATTTGGTGGGGGGCTTGGCGCGAGAAGCTGGGGAGCGCCTGGTGGTCTTCTTCTTGGCGGTCGCGGCTTTCTTCGGTGTCTTGGCGGTTTTCTTCTTCGCGGTGGTCTTCTTAGTCGAGGGTTTCCGGGCCTTCGACTTCTTGGTGGTCGTCTTGGCCGCCTTCTTCTTGGTCGTCTTTTTCTTTGTGGTCTGCTGCGCGGCGGGCCGCGCCGATTTGGTCGTTGCCTTCTTGCGGGAGGTCTTCTTCGCTTTGGTCGATTTTCGCGTGGTCTTCCTGGCCAAGGCTACGCTCCCGCAGGTGGGCACCTGAATGGTGTCGAGCGTCTAAGTGATTGCGTGGTCAGCACTTAAGCGTGCCACGCCCATAGCCCTTTCAGTATATCGGGCTGATAATATGGTGTCAACCGGGGCGGGCACGGGATCGGCGCGCGTGGAAAGGCCCCGGGCAGCGTACCCCGGTGACGGGGCCGCTGCCCGGTGTGGATCAGGAGGCTTGTGGCGGCGTGAAGCGGTCCGCGAAGATTACTTCTTCAGCTTGCTCTCGAGCACGCTGATGAGGTTCTGGTTGTCGATGGGCTTCTGGAAGACGCCCGAGAGCCCGAGTTCCTGGGCGTTGATGTTCAGATTGACCTGATCACCCACGGAGCTGAGCATGTAGACCGGCTTGCTGTTGCCTTCGGCCTTGAGGTTGCGGACGAGGCTGGTTCCGGCGTCGACCTCTTCCATCATCAGGTCGACGATGATCAGGTCGGGGTTGACTTCCTTGAACTTGGCGAGGCCTTCCTCAGCGCTGCGAGCGCTGACGAAGCAGTAGCCGTTCTTTTCCAGGACCAGCTTGAGGGCTTCGAGCAGATCCGGATCGTCATCGACACAGAGGATTACGTGTTTTCCGTCTTGCATGAATCGTCCCCGATCATGTGCTGGGCGAGTCGGCCTTTCCGACCCGCGTAAGACCTTGTTCGAAATTGCGCTGCCGTATGACGGGCTCGATGAACTCGAGGGCGGCGGCGAGATTGGCCTGGGCGCGCTCCGTCAGGCCTTCGCCGAACTCGTTGAACGCATAGCCACGAATGCCGAGCAGGTAGGCGGGGGTTTCCGCGTTGAACAGCTCGCGGGCCAGCCCGATGAGCCCGTCGGGGGCCACGCTGTGCGTGCTGAAGCTGATCGTCTCGCCTGCCTGCACGCGGTCGAAACTGAACGGCTCCGGTCCCTGGCAGGCGGCGTCGATGAAGACGACGGCGGCATGCCGGGCGACTTCGGCGGCGTCCTCCACGTTGAGCTGGTAGTCGGCATCGACCGTCAGGCCGGGCAGTTGGCGCTGGGTCAGCGCTTCGGCGCAGGCGGGCCCGAGGCCGTCATCCTGACGGCCCGGGTTGCCGAAGCCAATGACCAGTACGTTGGAGGTCGTTGCTGCCATTGCGTTCCTGGACCCGACCCGCCGGCACGAGCGCTGGCGGGCCGGCGGTGAGTCAGTCCTCGAGTTGCATGCCTTTGGCCTTGCGGCTCATGACGTTGCCGGTGTGGTCCTGAACCTCGACCACGAGTGGCATCTGGCCCATCGCGTGCGTGGCACACGATAGACATGGGTCATATGCCCGGATGGCCACCTCGACGTGGTTAAGCAAGCCCTCGGTGACCTCGACGCCGCTGAGGTGGTCCTTGGCGACCTTCTGGACGGCACGGTTCATGGGCTCGTTGTTGTTGGTGGTCGAGACGATCAGGTTGGCCATGGTGACCTGGTCCTGCTCGTTGACCTTGTAGTGGTGGAAGAGTGTGCCGCGCGGGGCCTCGAGCAGGCCGACGGCTTCGCCGCGCCGCTCGCCCTTGGTGACGAGGTCTTCGCCCTGGAGGTCCTTGTCGGCCAGCAGGTCCTTGATCTTCTCGATGGCGTGCAGGAGCTCGATCATGCGGGTCCAGTGGTAGGCCATCGTGATGTTGTTGGGCTTGTTATCCGTGACGGCCATGAACTCCTTGCGGGCCGCCTCAGCTTCGGGCGTATCGATGAAGTCGCAGCAGTTCACGCGGGCGAGTGGCCCGACGCGATACCAGCCGTTCTCCGGGCCGATCGACTTGATGAAGGGGAACTTCATGTATGACCAGGGCCGGACTTCTTCGGCGACGTAGTCGAGGTACTTCTGGTAGTCGACCTGGTCGAAGATCTTGTTGCCGTCCTTGTCGATGGCCCGCAGATTTCCGTGGTAGAGGTCCATCGCGCCGTCTTCGCGGATCAGCGACATGTGGTTCGAATCGAAGGATCCGAAGTCCTTGACCTTGTCCAGGTTCTCGACGGTGTAGTCCTTGGCGATCTTGACGGCGCCGTGCGACCACTCGATCATCTGATCGAGGTCCTTGAGCAGGAAGTCGCGTTCCTCGATCGACAGATTCTTGTTGATGCCGCCGGGGATTGCACCGGTACCGTGGATCTTCTTGCCAGCGGTGAGGCGGATGACCTCCTGGCCGTACTTGCGCATCATTACGCCCTGGACCGCCAGGTGCTGGAACTTGGGGTCCTTCGCGACGCCGATGACGTTGCGAATGGCGGGGTCGGCGTCGAAGCCGAACAGCAGATCGGGCGAAACGAGGTGGAAGAAGTGGAGGGCGTGCGACTGGAACGTCTGGCCGTAGTGCATCAGCCGCCGCATCTTCTCGGCCGTGGGAGTGAGCTTCTCGCCCCCGACGATGCGGTCCATGGCCTTGGCGGCGGCGAGGTGGTGGCTCACCGGGCAGATGCCGCAGAGGCGCTGCACGAGCACCGGCACCTCCCAGAAGGGGCGGCCCTGGATGAACCGTTCGAAGCCGCGGAATTCGACGATGTGCAGCCGGGCCTGCTGCACCTGTTTCTTTTCATCGAGCAGGATGGTGACCTTGCCGTGCCCTTCGACGCGTGTCACCGGCTCGATCGCGATACGTGTACCTTTCTTGGTAGCGGTTGCCATTAGCAAACCTCCGGCAGAATGTCAGCGTGGCGTGCGGACTTGACCGGCGTTTCGGCGCACACCAGGCGCACATCCCTGTTGGAATGGTTGTCGGTGTTGTCTGGTTGTGTGTACGCCGCGCTTCGCATTCCGCATGATTCCTGATTAGTCGTATTTCACCAGTTCGTACGGCAGTTCGACGGGCTTGTCGCTCAGCAGGGCGACCAGGGCCTCCCAAAGGGTGTCCGCCGGCGGCGGGCAGCCCGGGAGATGGTAGTCGATCTTCACCACCTCATGGCAGGGGTAGACCTTGTTGAGCAGCAACGGGATTTCGCCATCGTCCGGGATCTTCCCGGCCGGATTGTGCACCGTCGGGCCGTTGAGGTAGGCTTCTTCGAGGCATTCCTTCAGCGGGATGGTGTTGCGCATGGCGGGAATGCCACCCATGATGGCGCAATCACCCACGGAAATCAGGATGTCGCAGTGTTCGCGGAAGTTCCGCAGCACCTCGACATTGTCTTCGTTGCAGCAGCCGCCCTCGATCAGGCCGACGGTGCAGCGTCCGGTGAATTCCTTGATGTCATTCACCGGGGATTTGTCGAAATCTACCAGCTCGACCAGCTTCAGGATGCGATCGTCGATGTCCAGGAGGGACATGTGGCAGCCGAAGCAGCCGGCCAGCGAGGTCGTTGCAACCTTGGGTTTTCCATTCGTTGCCATTGGCTCGTGCTCCTTATTCCTTGGCGGCCGCCTCGATGTCCGAACCGATCGGCTGGTGGTCGTAGAGACGCTTGCCGACCGGGATCGCGTAGCCGATCCGTTTCTTCAGAATCGCCCCGACCGGGCAGCTCTCGACTGCCTTGTCGGTCACGTCGATGTTGGTGTCTTTGAGTTGGGCCTGGGCGTTGACGGCCACGCGTTTCTCCGGGCCGCGGCCGACGAACTCGAAGGCGTGCTTGCCGTCGATGTCGCGCGAGGCCCGCACGCAGCGCCCGCAGACGATGCAGCGGTTGCGATCGATGAAGACGTCGGGATGGCTCGCATCGACGTCCCGCTTGGGGAAGAGGTAGGGGTACTTCGGCGCGGTAATGCCGAACCGGTACGCCATGGCCTGCAACTCGCAGTTGCCGCTCTTCTCGCAGAACATGCAGAAGTGGTTGCCCTCGACGAAGAGCATGTCCACGATGTTCCGCCGCAGGTTGTTCATCTTCTCGGTGTTGTTTTCGATAACCATGCCGGGGGCGATGGGCGTCGTGCAGGCGGCTTGCGGGCGCCCGTTGACCATGCAGGTGCAGATGCGGCAACTGCCGTGCGGCACCAGACCCTTGAGGTAGCAGAGGCGCGGGATGTAGACCCCGCTGTCCTGCGCTGCCTCGATGATCGTCTGACCCGGCTTGCCCTTGATCTCGACGCCATCGATTGTCAGATCGATTGTCTCACTCATCTTGTTCAGTTCCTTTTGCTCGTATCACAAACGGCGCCAGTGGCGTCCGGGTTCCTCACGCGTGCACCGACTTGCGGCCGGCGATTGCTTCTGCGTCACCGACAGCCGCCGCCAGATCGAAAGAGGGCTGGCGGCCATCAGTCGCTTCCTTGACACGACCTTCGTAGACCGAGCGGAAGTTCTTCAGGGTCGTCAGGATCGGATTGGCCGACGTCTGACCGAGGCCGCAACGACTGGCGACCTTGATGGTCTGGCCGAGATCCTCCAGATACGGCAGATCCGATGGCTCGCCGCGGCCGGCGATGATCTTGCCCAGGCGCTCCTTGAGCAGGACGTTGCCGACGCGACAAGGTGTGCAATAGCCGCAGCTTTCCTCGATGAAGAAGTCCATGAACCGGTCGGCGACGTGCAGCACGTCTCGCTCGGGTCCGAAGACCATCATCGACCCGCCGGTGGCGAGGTCGTCGTAGCAGATTGTGCGGTCGTATTGATCCGGGCCGACCATCTGGCCGCTCGGTCCGCCGATTTGCACAGCGATGGCGTTATCGGCGCCGACCATCTTCAGCACGTCCCGCAGCTTCACGCCGAACTCGACCTCGTAGATGCCGGGTTGCTTGCAGTCGCCCGAAACGCTGAGGAGTTTCGTGCCGGAGCTGCCCTGCGAGCCGTGCTCGGCGAAGGCGGCCGGGCCCGACTCGAGGATCTTCGTCACGCAGCACAAGGTTTCGACGTTGTTCACGATGGTGGGCAGGTCGCAGTAGCCCTTCTGCGCGGGGAACGGCGGGCGGTTCTTGGGATCGCCGCGCAGCCCCTCGCAGGAACTGATCAGGGCGGTTTCCTCACCGCAGATGTACGCGCCGGCGCCCATCTGGATGCGAATATCGAAATCAAAGCCCTTACCAAGGATGTTCTTGCCGAGCAGGTTGTCTTCGCGGCGTTTTTGAATCTTGTCTTCGAGGTATTCGCGGAGGTAGGCGTACTCACCACGGAGGTAGAGGATGCCGGTGTCAGCCCCGATGGCGTAGCCGGCGATGGTCATGCCGGCGAGGATGCGGTCGGGGCGCTCGGTGAGCAGGACGCGGTCCTTGAAGGTGCCGGGTTCGCCCTCGTCGGCGTTGCAGATCACGACGCGGCGGTCGCCCTGGGCGGCGCGGGCGAATTCCCATTTCATGCCGCAGGGGAAGCCGGCGCCGCCGCGACCACGCAGGCGCGAGGTCTTCACGGCGCGGATGACTTCGGCGGGTGTCATGGAAAGTGCCTTGTTGATAGCGTGCCCGCGATTGATCTGGCTGAAGATGATGGGGCCGGGTTTGCGAATGTTGTTTTCGACCATGGCCTGGACGAGCTCGTGGGCATTGTTGCCGTCGCCGACTTTTCTGACGAGCCGCTTGGGGTCCAGGTGTTGCTTCAGGTCGCGGGCGATGTCGCGGGCCCGGTCGCTCGATAGCTCGGTGACCACCACATCATTGATCAGGGCCGCGGGGGCCTGATCGCACATGCCGATGCAGGGGGTTTCTTCGAGCGTGATCTTGCCATCGGGGGTCGTTTCGCCGGGCCGGATGTCCAACTCGTCGCAGAAGGCCTGCATGACCCAGTCGGCGCCCTGCATTTCATCGATGATGTCGTTGCAGACGCGGATGATTACGTTGCCCTTTGGTTTCTCGGAGAGGAACGCGTAGAAGGACACGACGCTCTCCACTTCCACCCGATGAACACCTGTCTGCCTGGCAATCAGGTCCATCGCCTCGCTGCATACGCAGCCGAACTGCGCCTGCACCGCCCGCACAATGTCCATCATGCGTGTGCGGTCATTCGAACACGCCTGACAGATTTCCTTGACGGCGGTTGAGAGATTCTCACTCATGGAATTCCTCGTTGGTTCTGGCCAAACCGTTAGAAAACGCTGAACGTCTCATTCCGCCTGCCGGGCACCCGGCGCCGCGGCGGCCGCTCTTCTGACGCTTCCATTCGTCGCTTCGAGATCCCTCGACGCGCGGGTCGACCAGCCGGGGCACAGCCGACCGCGTCATGTCTATCAAAATCAGGTGGGGGCGCGTGCTTTGGGCTCGATTTGCTCCTGCTGTTGTTGGCGGAGCCAGTCGAACCAGCGCTGCATGCCCTGCCCTGTCTTGGGTGAACACTCGATCAGTGGAGCGCGCGTGTTAATCCGAGAAAGATCCTCATACACCTTCCCGATTTCATAGTCAAGAATGCCGATTAAGTCTGTCTTGGTGAGCAGGATCACGTCGGCCGGCTGAAACAGCGTGGGATATTTTGCGACCTTGTCGTCGCCCTCCGGGACGCTCAAGAGCACCACCCGCCGATGCTCGCCGAGATCGTGCGCCGCCGGACAGACCATGTTGCCCACGTTTTCGATGAAGAGGAAATCAATAGCGTCGAGTTCGAGACTTCCGAGGCCTTCACTGACCTGGGGTGATGACAGGTGACAGCCTTTGCCCGTGTTGATTTGGGTGACTTCGGCGGCGGAAGTTCCGAGGCGTTCGGCGTCGCGCGTGGTCTGCAAGTCGCCGACCAGCACCGCACAACGTGCTGGTGCCAGGGCCGGCATGGTATGCTCCAGGAGCGTGGTCTTACCGCTACCGGGGGCGCTCATGATGTTCAGGGCCAGCACGCCGGCGGCGTCCATGCGTCGCCGATTTTCGGTCGCGACGGCATCGTTCGCCTTGAGCACGCTCTCAACCACGTTGATCTTCATTGGCCAGCCTCGTTGGCAACCTCACATTCCATCGATTGCAGAATAATCTGATCGCCGGCGATCAACTCCACGTCGGCATCCTCGCAATGGGGGCAGAGAAAGTTGTCGATAGCGGGCGAAAACTCGTGCCCGCACGACCGGCACTTGGCTTGCAGGCTCTGCTCGCGGATGGTCAGCGTCGCGTCAGCCGCGGGCGTGCCCGCCTTGACGGTATCGAAGGCCAGAAGCAGCGCCTCGGGCACGACCTGCTGCATTTCGCCACACACGACTTCGACGGTGACGATCTGCTTTGCGTTGTTATCAGCCGCGATTTGCAGGATCTGGTCCATCAAGTTTTCCGCGATTGACATCTCGTGCATGTACGCTGCTCAAGCAGTTGCCGGCATAGCTCAACAGATGCGCGGCAGTTCCTCGCCATAGGGTCTTTGTACGACGCGACGGCCGCCGGCGATGGTCATCAGTTCTACGAGTGCCGGTTCGCGTGCCACGACGCGGCCGATGCGGATCGTTTTCTTGCCGGTTGCACATTCGCGGCAAGCTGTCAGGGCGCGCTGTGCGTCGTCTGCCGCCACGACCATCACGCACTTGCCTTCGTTGGCGACCGTGAGGGGATCGAGTCCCAGCATTTCGGCGGCGTGGCGTGCGGTCGTGGTTACGGGAACCTGTTCTTCGTCGATCTCGACAGTGTGTCCAGTGTGCTCCGCAATGTCGGCCAGCACGCCCGCGAGACCGCCGCGCGTCGCGTCGCGCATGAATTTCACGTTGGCGCCCGAAGCCAGCAGCGTGCGGACCAGGTTCGCGAGCGGTGCGACGTCCGAGCGCAATTGTGTGCCGAACTCCAGACCTTCGCGGACGGACATGACCGCGAGGCCGTGCTCGGCGATGGGACCGTTGATCAGGATGACATCATCCGGGGCGATGCGGTCCAGGCCGAGGATCAGCCCCGCGCGCTGCGTTCCGACGCCCGCCGTATTGATGAACATGCCGGGCTCTGCCGTGGCGGAGCGGCGTTCGATGACTTTCGTGTCGCCGGTGACGATTGATACGCCGGCTTCCTGTGCGGTCTTGGCGATGGATCGCATGATGCGATCGAGACGTTCCAATGCGAGGCCTTCTTCGAGGATCAGGCCGAGGCTGAGCGCCAGCGGTTCCGCGCCCATCACCGCGAGGTCATTGACCGTTCCGGCGACCGCGATGCGGCCGATGTCGCCGCCCGGAAACTCAAGGGGCGTAACGACATAGGAGTCTGTAGTCAGTACGAGTCGCCCGCCCGGATTGTTCAGAATTGCACCGTCCGTGAGCGCATCCAATGTGGGATTCTGCAATGGCTGCACGAGGTGCTCGCGGATGAACTGGCCCATCAGCTCTCCGCCACCGCCATGGGCGATCATCACGCGCGCGTGTGTTTTTTTGACGGCCTGATGCGTCACGGGCGTCCCCCCGCCCTCAGGCCGGCTCGGTTGTACTTGTACCACGCGGCGCAGGTGCCCTCGCTGCTGACCATGCACGGGCCGACCGGATGCAGCGGGGTGCACTCGTTGCCGAATGCGCCGCATTCGACGGGCTCGACTTTGCCCGTGATGACTTCGCCGCAGCGGCAAAGCGGATTGTCCTCGTCCTGGCCGAGTTGCACGTTGAAACGGCGCAACGCATCGAAACGTCGGTACGCGGGTTGGAGTTCCAGGCCGCTGGCGGGGATGACGCCGAGTTCGCGCCACGGCGTGTCGGCCGGTTCGAACACGCGGTCGAGCAAGTCGAGTGCAACGCGGTTTCCCTCGTTCGTGACGACCGCCGAGTACGCATTCTCGACTGCGGCACGCTGCGCGACGATTTGGCGCACGAGACCGACGAGTCCGCGCATGATCTGTTCGGCTTCGAACCCGGCGACGACCACCGGTCGGTGGTGGTCGGATGCGATGGGCTCGTAAGCGGCGCTGCCGATGATCACACTCACGTGTCCCGGGGCGAGGAAGCCGTCAAGGGGCACATCGCCGGCCCCAAGCAGGGCCTGCATGGCGGGGACGACCAGCTTGTGGCACATGAGGACGCTGAAGTTCTCGATGCCGTCACGTTCAGCTTCCAGGATGGTGGCTGCCGTTGCGGGTGCGGTCGTCTCGAACCCGACCCCGAGGAAGATGACATCTGTTGCTGATTCGCGTCGGGCGAGGTCGAGGGCGGCGCGCGCGGAGTTGATCACTTGGATGCGGGCACCGTCTGCGCGCAGGCGCTCAAGACTGCCGTGCTGACCCGGGACGCGGACCATGTCGCCGTAGGTTGCGATGACCGTGTCGTCACGGCTGGCAAGTTCCAGCGCGGCGTCAATGTGGCGTTGGGCGGTGACACAGACAGGGCAGCCCGGACCGCTTACCAGCCGGAGGTTCTCGGGCAATAGTGAGCGGAGACCGGTGCGAAAGATCGAGACCGTATGCGTGCCGCAGACCTCCATGAGCTGAATCCGGCGACCGGCACGGTCTGTCAGCTCACGCAGTTCTTCACGCAGCGGTTCGATCTTCGCTCTCACGTGCCGGGCTCCTTGGGAGGGATCGGCTCGCGTGGGCCGGGTGGTTGGCCGCCTGCGTCGTCGACGAGCTCGGTGGGATCGCCCAGCGCCTGCTTGAGGTATTCCCAGGTCTCGCGGGCTTCCTCTTCGTCCAGCTGGGTGATGGCGAAACCGGCGTGCACGAGTACCCAGGCGCCGACATCGGCGTCCGGGGTCAGGATCCGGCTGACCCGGAGCGTGCTGCCCTGAAGGTCAACCGTGGCCTCGTCGCCTTCGCATTCGATTACTTTGGCCGGTACGGCCAGGCACATCGCACGTTCTCCCGCCAGCAGGCTGGCGCTTCGGGCTCGGGATCAGGTGCGGCGAGGACGAATGTGTCCAGACACCGCCGCCGGACGGGCCGGGGAATGCCGGTTGAACCGCGACCGGTAGCTCACCCTGATCATTACATTGTTGCAAGTACCGGACCAAGCGGAATTCGTCCTGGCGCGTTCCAAATGACGTTTTGCGCCGGTTGATTCACAGCGCAGGCGGGCGGAAAGGCGATAGGTTGGGGAATCTCACGCAGGGGTTGGGGAGCAGGCGTGGTGGCCGGCGACCTGCCGGCGCGGTGTTCAGCGTCACCCGAACGGGGCGCCGGGGCGTGGTCGACATGCCCGGCGACGCTGAATGCGTTCCTGTAGCCGCTCACTGTAGCGCACCTCGACGGGTGGCGTCATCCGCTCAACGTTCGCGCTCCCGCATATCGGACACACGGGCACGTCATTGAAGCGGTCAATGGCGAGCTTGAAGTCCTCGCCACAGTGTCGGCAGTGGAAGGCGCGCTTGTTTGGCATCAGCTCATTCCGGATTCCCAAATGAGTAAGTATGCAAAACAGATGCCGAGAGGCGGAAATCGCTACAGTGCTTATCGGACGTCACTGGCAAGCCCCATTGGGTCGCAGGTGGGTTGCCGAGACGTTGCGGCGATGCCAACCCGGACTTAGATTCATGGCGCGTCAGACCGCCCAAGCGGTTGTTCCGGGCGGCTTCTACTGGAAACCTAACATGTGAGGTTGCCATGCTCAACCTAATTCTCGTGCCTTTCTTGTCTTATCTTGCCTTCATGCCGCAGCAGGTGGCCGACCTTCCCATCATCGACCAGTTTGATGGCGAGCCTGCACAACGCTGGGAGACGTTTGGGTGTGAGTGGGAATTTGCGGGCGGCGTCGCCATTCAGGACGCGGCCGACTACGACTGTGGGGCGGGCCGGGACATCTATCTGGATAAACCGTTTTATCTGTCCGTCCGGTTCAAGCCGGAGTCCGGATTCAACGGCGGTGGGCTGTTCTTTGCCATGGAATCGCCGGACGGCAAGGCCAGCAGCATGATGGTCCGTTGTGATCCTGGCGGACGGATCTTGTGGGGCTGGTTTGATGAGGCGGGGACGTTCAACTACGCGGGTGACGCCACGATTGATGACCTGGGACCGGTCGAGCAGGAGTTGGCCGTCGCGGTCGACCCGGAGAAGCTCGCGTTCAACATCTTCCTTGACGGCGTCAAGGTGCGGACGAACGTCAAGACGTTTCATGCCGCGGGGTACGTTGGCATTCAGTCCAGCGGCGGACCGCACCGTTTCACACGCTTCGAGGTGCGTGAGGCGACCGCGGAGGAACTCGACGGGATCAAGCTGCCCGGAAAATACAGTCGCATTGTCAATGTCATCGGCAACAAGCGGCGGCTCGTGGCCTTGCGGCACGCGCCCAAGTTCCTGGTTGCGTTTGATGAGGATGGTGAAGAAGTGGACCGGGCGGTGCTCACCGATGTGCACGGTCTGGAAGACGATACATTGGGCGTGGTTGATCTGTGCTGGGAGAATCTGAATGCCTGGGAAGGGCAGCCCGGGATCTACGTGCTCGCCGAGAATGGCCAGGCGGTCTATCGCTTCAATTACCTGCTCGATCAGGTGGGTACCGGTCCGATCATTCGCAACGAAGCGATGCGTGGCAAGAGCATTGCCGTCGACTCCGCGGGGCGCATCTTCATTGCTGACGATGCGATTCCCGGGCTGCGGGTCTACTCGTCCGACGGCGCGGAGCTGCTCGCGTATGGTGAGGAGGGGAGTGGGGGCGTGTATGATCGCAACAGTGAGAAGTGGGCGGGGAAGTTCCAGCAGCCGCGGGGCATCGCCGTCAGTCCGGATGATCTCATCGTTGTCACGAATCGTACAGCATTCACGTACGTGGGATATCGCTACGATGCGGAGGAGAATGAGCTGCAATGGGAGCTGAACGGTCCGTGGCTGCCGAATCCGGAAGGGGCCGGATTTGCCCGTGACGGCAACGTGTTGTTGGCGCATACGTACGAGTATTACCGCTCGTACGGGGCGTTCCGTGTGCTTGACCTTGATGACCGGTCGCTGAACGTGTATCGCGGCCACGCGCTGGGTGACATGTCCGAGAAGGTACGTGCGTGTGAGGGACCTGGCGGCAAGTACTACGTGGCGGATCCGGACAAGGAACGTATCGTCGTGTTGCCATCCGGCTTCGTGGAACGCGTGCCGGAGCTGACTTGGGATGACAACGGGGCGTTGCGCCTCAGGCTCACCCGGACCGACGGAACGACCATGGAAGTCACGAGCCTGCAATCTTCCAGCGAGCGGAAGGGCTGGCTCATGATCCAGCCGACGGAATCGCCCGCGGAGGTGTGGCCGGAGCCTGAGCCAACTGATCTGCTCGCGTATCATCTGCCGCCAAAGCCTCCCGCCGGCGAGATGTACGTCATCGACATGCCGGTGCTGGTGGCAGTGTTCGCGAAGGTGCGGGACAACGATGGCAAGCTGATTGAGGTGGATACGGACGGTGTGGTCGAGCGGTTGCAGCGTGAGCTGGAGGTCGATCGCACTTTCTACTGGCTGAACAGCCATGCGCTGCTCAACAAGGAGTTCGAGTACATGGTGATTGACGCTCTCGAACCTTCGTTGAGTGGCGGGTGGATCAGTCCCACAGATGGGCGCCGATTGGTCAATCAGGCGCGTGCGCAGCGTGGGCTTGCGAGGCTCGATGCGGATCACAGCCTGATCTGTATCCACCCGATGGCGGGCTTCCAGCCCGGGCGGCAGGATGAGCCGGGTTGGGTGAGTGGCGGGGGGCTGACGACCTATGCGTACAGCGGATACGCCTTGTGGAACAATGGCCAGGGCTGGCTGATGGGACATGAGTGGGGGCATCAGCTCGATTCGTATTTCGACGCATCCGGCATGACGGGGTGGTGGTTGAATCACCCGGATGGCACGGTGCACGTGGGGCGCTATGGCGAACACTGGGACTGCAATGCATTTCTGTGCCGGAGGATTGATCGTATCAACTGGCTGCGGTTTCGGTTCGGCACCGCGCGACTGACCGATGACCGCGACGAGGACGGTCTGCCGGACCGCGATCCGCGCCTGCCGGTCGACGAGGCGCGCTTCGGATCGAGTTCGAGGCTGGTCGACACGGATGCGGATGGGCTCAGTGACCTGGCGGAGCTGACGGCCGGGACATTTACCTCATCGGATCCGACCGAGGTGGACACGGATCGCGATGGCATTCTCGATGGCCGTGACCCGTATCCGCAATTCGCCGTGCGAACGGAACTGGAGCATGCCGAGCCCGGTATGGACGGCTGGCCGGTGCCGCGCGCGTTCGGTCCGATCGGCATTGTCAATCGTGATTGGGTTGAGGCGATCGTGAATGGCGCGTACGACGCTGACCATGTCTATTTGCTGATCGGTCTGCCGAAGGGTGATCCGCGGCACCTGCACGTGACGGTGGATTTTCTCAACGATGGCTGGTTTGTCGGCCGGGACAACGTCTACGCGTGGCTCGAACTCGATTGGAGTGGACCGTCGCCCGGCATTCAGCGCTCACACGCGTGCGAAGCCCGCGTTCTGCCGCCGGCGAGCGGCGTACCGGTGGATCTGATGCCCGCGTGTTCGGCGGTGATGCTGCGGGTACAGCGGCCAGACACGCGTTCGCCGCTGAAGGCGGGTTCGGCAGTGGGGATTACCTTTCGTGTGCAGCATGCGCCGGGGCAGGTCGCGTTCCTTATTGATCCGTGGCAGATTCTGGGCCTGGCGCTGCAGTAGATGCTGTTTGCTGGGAATTGTGGTGCCAGTGCCGCCGAACGGTGTCCAGAAGCGCCCCGCGGTCGATGGGCTTGGATACGAAGTCGTCGCAGCCGGCGTCGAGGCACTTTTCGCGGTCACCTTTCATGGCGTGGGCGGTCAACGCGACGATGGGGCGGCGATACTCCTTTTCGCGCAGACGGCGCGTCGCCTCGTAGCCGTCCATCACCGGCATTTGCATATCCATGAGGATCACGTCGAAGGGGTGGCCTTCGCCGGCGGCGGCGCGGGCGAGCTCGAGGGCCGTGAGTCCGTTTTCGGCTACGGTCACGTGTGCCCCGGCTTTCTTCAGCAGGAACGAGACGAGTCGCTGATTGTCGGGGCCATCCTCGGCCAGAAGTACGTGACAGCCGTGGAGGCTGATATCGACCTTGGGCGTGCCCGTCTCGACCTGCGGGCGGATTGCGGCTGCGTTGTCGGGCTGAATCATGGGCACGCCGTCGAGGGGGCCCGTGGCGATGTAGACGGTGAAGGTACTGCCCCGGTTGAGTTCGCTTTCTGCCAGGATGTTGCCCCCCAGCGACTCCGCCAGTCGTTTCGTGATGGCCAGGCCGAGGCCGGTTCCGCCGAACTTGCGCGTGGTGGACGAGTCGGCCTGCGAGAAGGGCTCGAAGATGCGGTCCAACTGCTGTGCGCTCATGCCGATGCCGGTGTCGCGGACGGTGATCTTGAGCCAGGGGCCGACTTGCTGCTCGCCGGTGACGGTCAAGCGGATCCCCGGAGCCGAGGTGGCGAGTCCGACGGTCAGGCGGACTTCGCCCGCTTCGGTGAACTTGATGGCGTTGCTCAGCAGGTTGGTCAGCACCTGCCGCAAACGCGTGGGATCGGTCTGGATGGTCTTGGGGACACCGCCATCCGAGTCGATGATTACGTTCAGACCCTTCTCGTTCGATCGGGCGTGGGAGGCGTTCACGACATCGTTGATGATCTCCAGCGGCGCGCAGGGGATGTGCTCGACGGTGAGTCTTCCGGATTCGATTTTCGAGAGGTCGAGGATGTCATTGATGATGTCGAGCAGGTGGCGCCCATTGGAGCGGATGGCCGTCACGTATTCGCTGTTTCGGTCTCGTTGTGAGCACACCTCATGCTTGAAACAGGCATCGCAGCAGAGGGCTTCTTCGGCGAGCAGTTCGGCGAAGCCGGTGATCGCGGTCATGGGCGTACGAATTTCGTGGCTCATGTTCGCGAGGAATTCGCTCTTGGTCTGGGTGGCGGCTTCGGCCCGCTCACGGGCGACGTCGAGCAGGTGGGTGGTGCGCTTCTCGCGTTCCACGGTTTCGACAAGCATGGCGACGGTGTCGCGCAGCTCGTCTTCGCTGCGATGTCGCTGGATGCACGCGCCGATCATCTGCGCCGCCGCACGCAGCAGCCGGATGTCCTCATCGTGCCAGGTGCGGGCGTGCCACGTGTCATCGAGGCCGACAAAACCCCAGAAGTCATCGGCTACGAAGACTGGCAGGACCACCATGGAGCGGATGCCTTGCGGCTCGAGGATGGCCCGCTCGGAGGCGGGGAAGTCGCGGACCGGGCCGGCGATGGGCTCGTTTTCCGAGAGGGTTTGATGCCAGCGCTCGAAGCCGCCAGCATAGGGTACGCGCTGCAATTGCGGGTTATCGATTTCGGGTGTGACGGCACGCGCGCATACTTCGTGGGTTTGACGCATGAACACCGCATCCAACGTGGCCGGCTCGAATGAGGATTCGTCCATGTCGACGAAGTTCTCGAAGATGTATACGCGGCTTACTTCGGCGGCGTTGAGCAGATGTTCGAGCGCCGCGTTGAGCGAGGCGTCGAGGTCGGTCCCCGTCAAGAGCGCCTTCGAGCAAGCCGCCAGGGCTGTTTCGTACCGCCGCCGCGTGCCGATTTCGAGTTCGGCCGTCTTTCGCTCGGAGATATCGCGCGCGGAGGCGCACACCAGCTCCTGGCCGTGGTAGCTGAGGAAGTTGGCGTTGATTTCCACCGGCACGAGTTGGCCGTCAGCCCGTCGATGCAGCGTCTCGACCGAGAAGTGGCCGTTGGTGCGCATGTGCTCCCAGACCTGCTGCCAACGCTCGGGAGACGTTTGGGGGTCGAGGCCGGTCACCCCCAGGCCAAGTAACTCCTCGCGCGCATAGCCCAACGATGTGCACGCGGTTTCGTTGACGTCGAGAAAACTGCCTGCATGGCCGACCCAGTAGATCGCATCGGCGGCGTGATCCACGGTGAAGCGGGTACGGTGCAGACGGAGCTCGGCTTCCTTCCGGTCGGTGATGTCGATCTGGGTGCCGACCATGCGGGTCGGCCGGCCGTCTGCGCTGCGCTCGACGATCTTGCCGCGCGCCGCCATCCAGCGCCAGTGGCCGTCCGCCGCGCGAATGCGGTAGTCTACGGTGAGCGACGGACTGCGACCGGAGACGTGCTCGTCGATCGCGCCGAGCACGGCTGCGCGATCGTCGGGGTGGACGAGTCGCTCCCACGTGGAGAAGGTCGGAAGGAACGCGTCGGGAGCGTATCCCAACGAGGTGAACCAGCGCGGGCTGCGGACTACGTTGTTTGTTCGCAGATCCCAGTCCCAAATGGAGGCATCCGTTCCATCCAAGGCGCGTTCGAGTCGCTCCTCACTGATTCGCAGGCGGTTTTCGGCCTGCTGTCGATCGGTGATGTCCTCGAAGGTGCCGAGCACGCCGACGATTCTCCCGTTTCCGTCGCGGAGCGGCACCTTGTTCGTGCTGGCCCAGCGGGTTTCGCCGGTCGGAGTCTGCACGGACTCGACGATGCCGAGCAGGGTTGCACCGTGCTGCAGCACCTCTTGGTCATCCCGGCGGTACTTTTCAGTTTGCTCCGGCGTCCAGGGCATGTCGGCGTCGGTGCGTCCGACGACTTCGTCGACGGACTTGTAGCCCGCGACCTGTGCGAAATGTTCGTTACAGCCTACGTAGCGCCCGGCCGGGTCTTTCCAGAATACGCATTGTGGGACGGTGTTCAGCACTTCGTTCAGCATCTGCCGGGATTCAAGCAGGGCGTGCTGGTCGCGCTTGCGATCGGTGATGTCACGCAGGATGGCGATCGCGCACCAGCCGTTCTCGGCGGCGACGGCGGACAGCGACAGCTCGATTGCGATCATGCGACCGTCCTTGCGGACTGCTTCGAGCTCCACAGTGTTGCCGATTGCGTTGCCGGTCCCCGTCTCGCGGAATTTTGCGAAGGCTGTGCGGCACTGTTCGAGATAGGCGGGCGGTGCGAGGAGTTCGTGAACGTCGGCGCCGCGTGCCTCAGCAGCGCTGTAGCCCAGCATACGGGTGGCCGCCTCATTCCAGTACGCAATGCGCCCATCCGGATGGAGTGTGATGATGGCATCCTGCGCTGCGGCCCCGATGGCGCGGAATCGATCGCTGATCTCGCGCTCGCGGCGTTCGGCGCTGAGCTGTGCGCCGATGCGGCCCTGGAGATGACGCACGCCGACGACAATCGTGAGCACGCCGATCAGCCAGAGGCCGCCATGGCTGGCAATCACGGCGGCGATATGGCCCGCCTCGCCAACGCGCAAGGGGGCCATCGGCACGCCGACGGTGACTGCTCCGTGGAGATCGCCGATGCGCGCTCCCTGCTGGTCATGGCAGCGCAGGCACGGCTGCTGCACGATGAGCGGGCGTGTGAGGCACATATATTCGCCCGCGGGCAGCTCGCGTATGGCGATCAGCTCGCGTTCTCCGCGCGCGAAGAGTGCGAGGGCCTCGTGCTCCCAATCGTTGGGTTGGTTCTCGGGACGTCGCGTGTCGATGCCGACCAGGCGTTTCTCGATACCGGTGCCGGCTTCAGTCTGTTCATGCACGCGGCGCGTCATGCAGGCTGGCCCGACGAGGCGCAGGTCGCGGCCCAGCGCACTGCGGCCCGTGGGGTCGGGGATCCCGGTGAGGTCTGGACCGTTCTCTGTTTCGGCGGAGTCTGGCACGTAGACGCCGCCGTGGGAGAGATTCCACATGCGGTAGGCGGCGTCGGTATCGAAGGCGGCTCGCGCCCAGGTTTCCGCCGCCGCCCGTATTTCTGCGCGTTCCTGGTTCAGGCTCCACCAGATCGAGACCGCCACGGCCAGGGTCCACGCTGCGAGCGCGATCCAGGCGTAGCGCCACAGGCGTAGCGCCGGTGCCCTCGAAGTGTCGCTGCTGGCCTGGTGACGGCGCGTGCTCACTGGCGATTTCCTGTGACCCGCATGGGCTGACTCGTGACGATCGCTACTGGGTCCGAATAATCTCGAGACACTGTGCCCGGCGCATACCCAGTTCACGTGCCGGATCCCAGTCGTTGAATTCGTCGACAAGTCGGGAGCCCCGTATAAGTACCAGACGCTTCGTCCGAGACTTCGTCGCTCCGGCCGTACATTGCTGGAGTTGCTCGCTTGTCGGGGGGTAGATAACGCTGGCAGTGTACGAGGTGCGTGCCCGCGACGAGTGGCTGGATGGGCGGCTTTGGGTATGCTATCGGACGCACGGCGTGCCGCGCGTGAGCGGGTGCGCGTTTGTCAGGAGGAGCAGCCATGCAGTCGCGCTGTACGTATGAGGATGCCAACGGTCGACGCAAGCCCCAGCCGGTGGCCATCGCCATCGCCCGGGATATGCACGGACGATGCAATCCGATTACGTTGAGCTGGTACATGAACACATCGATTGAGCCGCCGCTGCTCGCGATCTCGATTGGTCGCACGCGTCACTCGCTCGCGGTGATTCGTCGCTGCGGGGCGTTTGTGCTGAGCATTCCCGCGGAAGGGATGGCGGCTGCGACCAAGTTGTTCGGGTCGGCTTCCGGGCGCGAGGTGGATAAGCTCGCGGAGAGCGGCCTGAAAACGCAACCGGCCGAGCGGATTGACTGCGTATTGCTGGCGGACGCAGTGATCAATCTGGAATGCGAGGTGGTATCGGAGCATGCGACCGGCGACCACGTGATCTTCGTGGGGCGGGTGGTGGCCAGTCACGCAAACGCGGACGGTGAGGTGCGTCCGCTGTTCACGCTGGGCGCGGAGCGGATGGGTGCCGTGCAACCGGGCTGAGACTGGTGTTCGCGCAGCGTCTGAGCGCCGGGGTCAGGGCAGATTGGTCAGTCGGCGGGCGGCTTCCTCGGCCCAGATGGTCTGAGCGTGGTCCGGATCCTCCAGGATTTGCCGATACACCTCGCGGGCCTGCCGGTAGCGTCCGACATCCTCCAGCGCCCGTCCACGCGCGAGCAGGTTCTGACATTCCTGTGCCGACAGGTAATCGTTGACGTGCTTCATGGCGCCCAGGTTGTTCTCGATGCGCTGCAGGATCGTCTCGGCCTTGTCAGCGGTTGGGCTTGACGGGAAGTCGCGGATGATGTTCTGCAGCAACTCGTATGCGGAACCGAGCCGCTTGTAGGTGTTACCGGCGCTCCCGGGGGTTTCCTCGAGTTCCTGTAGTGCCTCGGCGAGCATGCTCTCGGCGATTTGCACGTCCTCCTTGTCGGCGAGGATCGCCTCGACCTCCTCGTACTTCTCGCGCAGTTTCTCGAGACGCTTGCGCGCTTTGCGGCTCATGCCGACGCCCTGGAACTCGCGTCGAACGTCCATGAGGAGGCTGACGGCTGTGTCGAATTCTCGGCGCTCGACCGCCACTTCCGCTTGTGCGAACTTGTCGCGTGCGAGGGCGTCGATGAGATCGAGCATGTGCTGGCAGCGGGTCTTTAGCTCGTCACCGGCGAGGGCGTTCTCGAAGGCTTTGTTGGCGGCGCGGTATGAATCCTCAAAACGCTCGTCAAGTAGCGCGCCTTTGGCTTCGCTCAGGTAGGTCCGCGCCTTGGCGGCCAGGCGCGGGTGTGTCTTCGTCGGGGGCGTCTTCTCGATCACCTTGAAGATTTCGGACACGAGCGATTCGCCCTTGTCATTGCCGCCGGGCCAGCCGCTCCAGGCCACTTTGCCATTCGGATCGATGATGACGGCCCGTGGCGGGGCCTGGATGTCGTATTCGTCGAACGACTGCTTGGCCTCCGTGCCGACGGGGAAGAAGACCTTCTGCTCTTTGAGCATCTCCTCGACGCGATCCAGCTCGGAATCGGTCAGGCCGACCACGAAAACGCCGTTGCCGGCGCCTACACGTGATGAGTTCACAAAGGTGATCAGAGGCATGATGAACTCGCCGCCGCGGTTCCAGGAGGCCCAGAAGAACAGCACCACGACCATGCCGCGGTATTCGGCCAACGTCAGCGCGTCGCCGTCGACATTGATCCAGTCCTCGGCCTCCACATCCGGCGCATAGGTGCCGACCTCGATATCAGCACGTACCACACTGGTCGCCAGAAAGACGCTGCACAGGATCGCGATGATGATCGACCGCATGTTGATGTCTCCGTTCAAAGCCCCGCATCTCACTACCATTCGGTTGCCCACCATTCTATCCTCTTATACCCGCAGACGGAATGATCGCAACGGCCGACTCGGCGGATAGGAGCGCGTGCGTCCATGCGCAGCGAAACAGACCAGCCGCTTCTTTGCATGCGTGGCATGGGTAAGGCTTTCGCCGGTACGTGGGTGCTGCGCGATGTCGATTTGACCCTGGAAGCTGGCCAGATCCATGCCCTGGTCGGCGAAAACGGAGCCGGCAAGAGCACGTTGATCAAGCTACTGGGTGGTGTGTATCGACCCGACGGTGGGGAGATCGTCCTGCGGGGACGTATCGTCCGGTTCGGCAGTCCCCGGCAGGCGGAAGAGCAGGGTATCGCCATCATCCATCAGGAATTGGCCCTCATCCCCCACTTGTCTGTGGCGGAGAACATCTTCCTCGGTCGTGAGCCCGTGACCGCCACCGGCGTCATCGATCGGGTGAGATTGAACCGAGCCGCCGAGGCGTTGCTCGCGGCCAAGCTGGGGCTGACGCTGGACGTAACTCAGGCGGTGGGCGGGCTACCCATCGGCGTACAGCAGATGGTCGAGATTGCGAAAGCGCTCTCAAGAGAGGCATCTGTCCTGGTGATGGATGAGCCGACCAGTGCGCTCTCCGACGCGGACACGCGCCGATTGTTCGAGGTCGTTCGGCAACTGCGGGAGGCTGGCGTTGCGATCGTCTACATCTCGCACAAGATGGACGAAATCTATGCGCTTGCGGACCGCATCACGGTCCTGCGTGACGGTCGCCACGTGGGAACGGCCACGCCAAAGGAGTTGCCGCGCGACCGACTGGTGCATTGGATGGTGGGGCGGCCCGTGAACCAGTTCTTCCCAAAACACGAAGCGCGACGTGGCAGTGAACAGCTTGCGGTTGCCGGTCTCGCGCTGCACGCGCCCGACCGGGGCCACTGGCTGCTGCGTGACGTCAGTCTCCATGTTCGCGCGGGCGAGATTCTTGGGCTGGCGGGCCTCATGGGGTCCGGAGCGAGCGAGCTCCTTGCCGCGATCTACGGTAGCCACGACCCGTCTGCCAGCGGCGAGATCCGCATCGCCGGCCGGTGTGTTGCGCGTCCGACGCCGGCCGATTCGCTTCGCCGCGGCGTGGCATTCCTTACGAATGACCGCAAGGCGAACGGTCTCGTGCTGCCGATGTCGGTCTTGCAGAACATCTCGCTGGCGACACTCCAGCAGTGTCGCCGTTACGGCTGGCTGGATGGCGGGGCGGAGGTTCGTTGGGCGCTGCCGCTGATTCAACGTCTGCGACTGCAGGCGCCGGCCTTGGATGCCGAGGTTGCCACGCTGTCCGGGGGCAACCAGCAGAAGGTCATCCTGGCCCGGTGGCTGTTAACGCGGCCCCGGGTGCTGCTGCTCGACGAGCCTACGCGCGGGATCGACGTTGGCGCCAAGGCCGACATCTATGAACTGCTGAACGAGCTGACGCGTGCCGGCGTAGCAATCATTCTGATTACCAGTGAGTTGCCGGAGTTGCTGGCGCTGGCGGATCGCATCGTCGTCATGCACCGTGGGCGGGTGACCGAGGAGTTGACGCGCTCCGCGGCGACGCAGGAGCGTATCATGCACGCCGCGCTGGGGGCAGCATCCGGGCCTGCCTGACCGCCGTGACGTGCGTGGCGCCCATCGCTCGTGGTGGTTGCCCGGCTCGGAGTCGCCGATCGACATGCTGCCACGTCGTCCGTGGCTGTAGTGCGTGATATACTGCGGTCGTGTTGAAGCGTGTATGTCGTGTCGGTCACTGTACTGAGGAGGAGTGCCCATCCGAGTCTTCATGCTGACAACCCGACCGCTACTTTGTCTCGTGCTCCTGCTTCTGTGCGTTTCGCCGCCCGGCGGTTATGCCGAAGAGTCTGTGCCGGATGTGGCGGCCCTGCGACAGCAAGTCGAGGTGGATGCGCGCCCCCGCCTGGCGGTCGCCGGTTTTACCGGCGAAATGGATGATCGACGTGACGCCTGGGTGCCCGTGGCCGTGCAGGAGTTGCTGGCTCGGCGGTTGTTGCGAACAGGACGGGTCGTCACGCTCCCCTCGATTCGGCTGCATCAGGCGCGGGAAGAGTTGCGCGGGCCAGGGGGTGAGGCCTTGCCGTGGTCTCGGATTGCGGGCAGCTTGGGGGCTACGCATTTGCTGACGGGGCGGTGCACAGGACTTGTGAACGAAGTGGCAGTTGAACTCTCGCTTCAGACGCTGGCCGCGGAGGGTGACACGGCGCAGACGATCCCGGTGCCCGCCGATCGGCTCGAGCCGGTGTTGCACAGTGCGACCAGGGAAGTACTCAAGGCGCTTGACGTGGAAGTGGAACCCGCGGCGTTGAGACGACTGGCGGAGAGTGAGGCAAGTCGCGCACCGTCGGCGATCGAGTATTACGCGCAGACGGTAGTGCATGCGCGGGCCGGTGAGCCGCGTGAAGCCCTGCGCTACGCGCAGCAGGCTGCGGACGCGGATGCCCGCTTTCGGCCTGCGCTCGCGGTTCTGGCCCAGCTCGAATCGCAGGCCGGACCGGCGCGTTTTTCGGCGGCTGCCCGTCGGCTGCGCGTATTGAATGATCTGGGACGTTTGAAGGGGGATCCCTTCGATCGTGTTCGGGCCGAGATTGGCCAGGCGTTGATACTCCAGGGGACCGGCGCGTTTGAAGCCGCGCGGACACGCGCACAGACAGCCCTTGAACTCGCGACCGCAGAGCGGGATGTCTATGGGCAACTTGCTGCCATGAGTGCGCTGGCGGAGGTATATCTCACACGTCCTGTGGCGGTCCGCGCATCCAGTGACGGGGAGCATGAAGCACTCGCCCGGGAAAGTCTGATGCAGGCGGGCGCGTGGCAGCGGGCCATTGTCGAGATGTTGGACGCACTGGGCGATCGGCTGGCCGAATTGCCTGCAGCGCAGAAACTTGCGCTGATTCGGTCCCGCCTGGAACAACATGAGCATGCCGGCGCTGCGTATCAACGCGCCCTGGAGCGCGCGCAGGAGCTTGGATCGAAGCCTCATCAGACGAGCGTGCTGCTGCTGCTGGCGCAATGGCACAGCCAGCGCGAGCAGTGGGATGAGGCACTGGAGGCCGCCCGCCAGGCGCTCGAGTTGGCTGGTGATGACCGTAAGCCGGCGATCCGCATGGTGGTGGGGGGGATCCACGAGGCGTTGGGCAGCAGTGCGCTTGCGCTGCGTCAATATGAACAGGCCTACGGTGCATTGCGCGACACCGACCAGCTCATGACACAGCTCGACTGCCTCAGGCAGATCGCGGTATTGAAGTGGAGGCTCGGTCAGAAGCAGGAAGCGATCAAGACGTTGCAGCAGGCGATCGATATTGCCCACGCGCTGGATTTGCGCATCGAGCAACCGCTTCGTGAGCAGTTGGATACCTGGAAGAGCGCTTCGTAGGTCGCGTGTCGACCATGCCGGGTAGCTGGTGTGGCTGTTTGCCGGCCGGCGCTCGCTTCATGGCGCCAGGGCTGCCTGAATGATCGCCGCGTTCACGGCTGGCATACGTAGCGTAGTCAGTTCCTCCGTTGTGACCCAGCGGCAAGCTGCGCTAGCGCGGGGCCGTGCATCGCCGCCGCGATACTCGCAGAGCACGGGTGTGATGCGGACCACGCGGTCTGCATACTCCGCAACGTGCGCTTGCTGCACGCTATGTGCGTGCGCGACGATGCCGGTTTCCTCGTGCAGCTCGCGTACAGCGGCTTGTTCAGGCGTCTCCATGTCCTCGACTTTGCCACCGGGGAACTCCCAGTAGCCCCCGAGGTGCGCGGCGTCGTGTCGTAGCGTGACAAGCCAGCGTCCATCGCGCTGCACGAGTGCGATGGCGATGCTGAGAACGGGTTTGGTTCCGTCGACCATGTGCTCATTGTGGGTGTTTGCGCGACGATGTGCGAGCCATCGGTCGCTAATGGGGAGGAAGCCGGCGCGGCCAGGAAGGGGGTCGCGAAAGGCGGGCTTTCGGGAGCGCGCCCGGGCCGGAACCAAGCCATGAAATCCAGTTCTCAATGTTGCGCAACCTATTTCTTTATAAGAGTTTAAGAAATTAGTGCCTGCCCGGCCAAATCAAGGGGTTTCTGTGGACAGCATAGTGCCGATCTGATATAGTCCGGGCAGTGATGGGCGCTTTGCCCGGCACTCAAAACACGGATTTTGCGGCTGTTCTAGCCGTGGCGCGCTTCCGGGACCAACCGCCAGGTCTGGTCCCGGAAGTTTTTTTGCGCGATGTGCCTGGCACCACGGGCGTGGGTTCCACACTATGATGCACTACATGGGGCGAGTGCTTCGGAAGGTCGATTCTTCGCCTATTGCAGGCAGAGTGAGCAGACATGATCGACTTGCCTCTTAGGCACGCTGTTCGGTGCGCTGCGCTCGCGCACGTGGTGCGCGCGACGCGCATTTGTCGCGAGCACATCGAAGTCGAACTTGCGCTTGCGGATTTCCCGCCGTCGCACCCGGGACAGTTTCTTCAGTTGCTGTGTCGGGAAGGTCAAAGTAGCGCGGACGCTATTCGGGACTGGCCTGCCGACGGGTTTCCGTCTCTGGGGCATGACGATATGTCCTCGCGGCAGCCGTACTTACGCCGCCCGTTCAGTATCGCCGATCGTTTCACACACGAGGACGGCTCGACGCGATTGTGCGTAATCTCGCGCACGGTGGGGCCGGGGACGGCGTGGCTGGAGCGTCTGCGGGTTGGTGACGACGTTGACCTCACAGGCCCGCTCGGACGCGGCTTTCGGTTGCCAGCCAAGCATCAGCCTGCGATTCTGGTCGGTGGAGGGGTCGGCATACCGCCGGTGCTCTATCTGGCGCGATGCCTGCATGAGGCCGGGCATGAGGATGTGCTGGTCATTCTGGGGGCGACTACGCGGGAATTGCTAGCGGTGCACCTCAGTGAGGAGCCGGCCAGCGGCGCGACGGCTACGCCGTGCGTAGCGCTGCCGGGCGCGGCACCGTTTGGCACGCTCGTGACGAGCGATGACGGCTCGATCGGGATGCGTGGCGTGGTGACAGAGGCGCTGGCCCAGTGGTTTCACCGCGATCGTGACCGGGCAGCCGAAGCTCAGGTGTACGCCTGCGGTCCCGATCCGATGCTTCAGGCGGTCGCTCGGCTGACGCGCGAGTTGAAACTCGCGTGTCAACTCTGTATCGAGCGGAACATGGGTTGCGGTGTTGGGACTTGCCTATCATGCGTCGTTCGTGCGCTCGACAAGACGCAGGCGCCGGGGTGGCGTTGGGCATTGACCTGCACCGATGGTCCCGTCTTCGATCGGGACCAATTGATCGACTATCAACCGCCACAACAGCCTTGACGGGGTGCAGCGCGGCGAGAGGAGCTCACGATGTGCACGAGTCGGATACGACAATCTGTCCCAGGCTTCTTGTTGGCGATTGGCGTGATCTGCGCGACGGGGTGCCAATCCGCCGGTCACCGGTTTCTGCAGCTCGTCGGCCTGGGCAATGAGCCATTGTCGCTGGCGCTGACTATTGATCCACAGCCCACGAAAGCGGCAGAAGCGCTCAACCCGTTCAAGCCGTATGCACCTCTGCAGAAGGCACTTGGCGAGCACCTGGGACGGCCGGTGGCGGTGGACTGCTGTTTTCCGTTTCAGACCGGGTTGGGGCTTGAGGATGGGTGGTACGACCTGGCGGTGGTCACGCCGGGGCAGTTTGCGCGGCTGAAAAACCCGGCCGGGCTACGCGTTGTTGCGGTGCCGGTGGACGAGGCGGGGCGTGTTGCGACGGGTGCGGTGCTGATTGTGCCGCGTGACTCGGAGATTGAGCATGTCGCGGATCTGCGTGGCCAGCGCGTGATTTTCGGACCGGCGGATGACTCACGCACGCATTATGCGGGACTGGAGTTGCTCAAGTCCGCCGGGCTGAGCAAGGGCGATCTCAAGCTCGAGGTCTTGCCCGTCCCCGGCTCGCTCATGCACCGTCCCAACATGCATGCGACGGCCCAGGCGGTGCTTAGCGGCTCGGCCGATGCGGGGTTCATTGATGAGGCTACGTGGGAGGCGTTGCCCGACGCTGCTCAGGATGCTGATGAGCCGAGCCAAGATAAGCTGCGTGTCGTGGGTCGCACGATCGCGCTGCCTGGTCGTTTGCTGGTGGCCTCACCCAAGCTCGGTGACGCGACGATTGCGGATGTGCGGTCGTTTCTGCTTGCTGTCGGGCAGCGCGATCCTGACGTTGTCGAGCCGCTGGGGATTGCCGGGTTCGGCCCGCCGCCTGATACGGCCGTCGCTAATGCACTGAGTTTGCAGCAGGTGGTGAGGCCGTCGAAGACGCGCGACAAGATTGAGGCCGAACTTGCCGAAGATGTGCAGTCAGAATCAGGTGAGGGACCGAGCCCGGAAGAGCCGGATTAATCTCGTGCTGGTGCGGGCTGGGTCGTTGCCGGGGGCATGAGGGGTTGTGTGTCCGTTGCCGGCTTTCTCATGGTGTATTCATCGATCAACTCGCCATCCGAGCGGATCTGTCGGAGGGTGAGTTCAGGGCCGACAACGGTTACGTGCGTGAAGCTGTGATGCTCGAACTCACTTGCGACGACGTAGTCGGGCTGTGGCGGGCGTGGTTCGTATAGGCCGGCGCCGCCGGCGCCGGTGATCACATATATCACGCCTTCGTCGGCGCTGACGGGCTGGCCGCCCAACAGCGGCTTGGTGCGTTGATAATTGTGATCGTGGCCGCTGAAGACGACATCCACGGCCGCCCGCTCGAACGCTGGCACGAGTGTTCGCTGGATTCGCTCGTCGGGCGTGTACTTGCCGGCCGTGTAGGGCGGGTGATGCATTGATACGAAGCGCCAGGTTGGTGCAGGCTCCGCGGATAGCGCGGCAACGAGCCAAGGCGCGACGGCGTCCCGCAGTGTCGTTTCGTCCAGATTCGAGTCGATTACCACAACGCGACAGGCTCCGAAATCGAACCAGTAGTTGTGCTCCGGCGGCAGGCCGGCGGGACCGTTCTCGGGCAGGTCGAAGACTTCGCTGTAGCCTTCGGCTGAGCCTTCGTTGTCCACGTCGTGGTTGCCGAGGCATGGCCAGAAGGGTGCGCGTGCCAGCAGATGGCGGTAGGGGGTGAAGAAGCGATCGTTGTAGCGGTGTCGCGCGCCGTCCGGGTAAACCAGGTCGCCGGTGTGCAGCATGAAATCGGGCAGCGGCTCGAAAGCGCGCATGCGCTGGGCTAGCAGGTATTGTTCACGATTGCCTTTCCCGCTGTCGCCGAAGACGATGAAATGGAAGCGTTCTGCGGGCGTTGGACTGGTCTGAAAGGCGACCTCATCGGTCAGTGGCCGCTCTGCAGTGCGGATTTCGTAGGGGTAGGTACGCCCAGGCTCCAGGCCGGCGACGCGGGCGCTGTGTCGCCGACCGGACGCCTCGGCCGGCATGGTTTGCTCCTGCCCGCCCACCAGCACTGCCAGCGTGCAGTCCGTCGGCCGACTTGTGTACCAAACGAGTGTGGCGGCGTCCTGCGCCGGCCTTTGCACCATTGGCCCCTCGACAATCCGCACAGGCAGGATCCATGGGGCGATGGCGTACATTGCGTACGCGATAAGGATGATCACGACGATCCAGAACAGTACCGTCCTCGGTTTGGCGGGCCCGCGCCGCTGCGTTGCGACGACCTGCGGCGAATCCGTCATCAACTAGCCTCTCTGGTTTCCAAGCACGTCGGCCAGGCGCTTTGCGACGTTCTCCGGCACGAGTTGCTGAATGCGGTTGACGTCGCCGCCACCCATTTCGTAGATCTGGCGGATATAGGTGCTGGATGTGAGTGCGTGCTGGTCGCTGGTGAGAATGAACACGGTCTCGACACCGCCAACCAGCCGATTGAGGTTGGCGATCTGGACTTCGTGATTGAGATCGGCCATGTCGCGGATTCCGCGAACAAGGACGCGCGCTCCGCGGGCGCGGCAGAAGTCGATCGTCAGGCCGTCGTACGTGTCTGCCTGGACGTTGGGCAGGTCATTGATGTGCGGCAGCAGCAGCTCCAGACGCTCTTGCGGGCTGAAGATGTGCTCTTTGTCGGGGTTCTTGCCGATGCCCACAACGAGCTTGTTGAAGAGCTGTGCCCCGCGGCGAATGATATCGAGATGTCCGTAAGTGACGGGGTCGAAAGACCCTTGGAATACCGCGACGATCGCTTCGTGATTTGGCATGTCTCAGTCGCTGCTGTGAGTCCGGGCATCCGCTGTCTCGACTCGACGGGGGCAACTGCGCGGATGCGTGATACCCAGAAACTGTTCCCATTCCTCATGGACCGTGCAGTCGATGCCTTGCTCAGCCGCGCGCTGCTGCAAGTATGATTGCAGTGTCAACAGCATATCGTCCTGATCGAGCAGCTCAAAGGCATCGCAGCCGCCCGTTTGCAGTCGGCAGAAGAGGGCGACGTATATCTGCTTCATCTGGTCCAGTGAGACGTTCAGTTGCACGTCGTTGTTGCCGCGCTGAATGAGTTGCATTCAGAACACTCCATTTGAAACCAACTTCCCCCTCGATGCTAGATGTGGCTGCGGCCCATTTCCAAAAAAGGGCGCGAGCGGTGCATCAGGGCTCTGGCGCCGTCTGACCAGCACGGCTCAGGAAGTGCATGCCGGCGATCGTGTCGTGCAGCCGGTAATGGTCCCGGACCCAAGCCGCCGCGTCGTCGGTCGATGATCGCCGTAAGCCGGCATAATCCGGTGGCGAAATGACGATGACGGCCGGCGGGGTGGTGCGGAGATCCGCCAGGGCACCGTCGAAGACGAACTGCGCGTGATGGCCGACCTGGCCGAGTTTCTCGAACGTCGCAAAACGGGAGGCGGGCAGGCGGTGTGCATAACGATAGGTGCCGGGACTCCAACCCCAGACGTACACGCGTTCGGCGGGCGTCGTCATCGCGCGCAGTGCCGTCCCGCGCAGGACCTCGTCGCGCGGGCGTTTGTGGTCCAGGGCCAGCCAGTGTGGCTTTGCGGCCCAGCAGTTGCGCAACGCGCCATGATTCGCCGCCGCCAGCGCTATTAATACGTACATGAATGCGACGATGGCGACCGCAGCGGCTGGCCGTCTCGTAATCTGCGACACCAGGCCCCGCCGGCCGGCAAGCAGGTGGTAGGGGTAGATTGCGAGCAGCGCGAGCGCGGGCAGGATTGGCATGAGATGGTGGCCACGGCGGCCGGGACCGACGCAGGCGAGGTAGAAAGCAAACAGCACCCAAAGCAGCAGCGGGCCGAATGCGCGTCGCGGTGGCCGGGTTTCGCGTGCGGGGCGATTCACGTGGGTGAGGATCCTGCAGCCCATGCCAGCCGCTGCCAGGGCAATCATCCCACTCAGGTGCAGCAGGAGCCACGTGTATTGCCCGATCGCCCGGTCCACGCGAAGCCAACTCGCGTCGCCGATTGCGAAATACGCGCGATTGAATCGTCCCACGGCAAACGCGGCTTCCGGGAGGGCCCCGTCAACCGCCAGTACGGTCGCCACGCTCAGTATCGGAGCGAGGCACCCGAGCATAAGCACGCCCCATGGTCGCCAGCCGGCAATCCAAGACCAAACGTGTTGCGGCTGCCGGTGCCGACGGTATTGCAGCCACATCAAATGGAGCCCGATTGCGGCGGCTGCCGCGAGCCCGGATTGCTTGAAGAGCGGCGCGCACCCCAAGCCCAGCCCGCAGAGCAGCAGCCATCCGCGTCCGCCGCGTCGTAGCCACTGCAAGTACGCCAGCATGGCCGTGCACTCGCAAGCGATCAGCCAGGTCTCAGTTCGGTTGGCACCGCATTCCAGGTGAGGGTCCGTCAGGGCGACTGCGATGAGCGCTGCGGCGAGCACCGACAGCTCGCGCTGGTAGATTCGTCGAGAGATGCCGATTGTCGCCAGCAGGGTTATGACCAATGCCATGGTCCCCGCCACGACTTCTCCGGCAGCATCCACACCGACGAGTCGCGTGGTTGCGGCATTGACCCACCAGATTCCGGGGGGCTTGTTGTCCCAGACGTCGAGGTATGGCCGCGCGCCTTCGGCGATGCACCAGCCGAAATAGACGAACATGTCGCTGTCGACCATGTTCTCGCGCCAGTGAATTGCCGATTGGTTGAGGACGAGGGCGGTCAACACGATCGCGAGGATTGCCACGAAAGTGGTTGCGCCCCCCCACAGTTTCTGCCGCTGGCGCACTAACGATCGTGTACTGGCGCGCCCCAAAGAGCCCATCAGTGCCATGCGCCCCGGGTGCGCAACAGTCGTTCGAGTTCGGTCAGCATCTTTCGCAGGGCCTCGCCACGATGGCTCCGCGCGTTCTTCTCGGCCGGGGGCAGTTCGGCGGCGGTGCAGTTCAACTCGGGCACGTGGAAGTGCGGGTCGTAGCCGAAGCCGTTGGTCCCGCGCGCCTCATTGCAAATCCGTCCCTCGAATGTCCCGCTGGTTTCAAGCAGTACCTGCTCGCCTTCCACGTAGGCCATCGCACAGCGGAAACGGGCCGTGCGGTGCTCTGCCGGTATGTCGGCGAGTAGCGATATCAGTTTCTGGTTGTTGCGCGCGTCGCTGCGGGGTGAACCGGCGTAGCGAGCCGAATGGACGCCGGGGGCTCCATGCAGCGCGTCTACTTCGAGTCCCGAATCGTCAGCGAGTGTTGCCAGCCCTGTTGCCGCGGCGTAGTGCAGGGCCTTCAGTCGTGCGTTTTCCGCGAAGGTCGCTCCGGTCTCCTCCGCGGGCGGGATGTCCGGGAACTCGTCCAGCCCGTGCCACCGGAGCGGCATTTCGCCGGCGATTTGGCGCATCTCGCGCAGCTTTCCGGCGTTGCCGGTTGCCAGGAGCACGTCGAACATGACTTAGCGCCCTCCGAGACCCGGTAGTGCCTCCGCCCGGGGGATGATGACCGGGAACGACGGTGCGGGTGTGCGCTGCGGGGTCGCTTCTCCCCGCGCCCGCGTCACCTCGTAATACAAGTGCCCGTTGTGCAGGCTGTGTGGAAACCGTTCCTGTGCGGCGAGCATCTGCGGATCCACAATGCGGTTGGTCACTTCCAGCCGCCCGCTCAGCGGGTCCTCCCGGCGAATCTCGGTCACGGCTTCCTGCGGATAGGTGCCGACGTACACGGAGCTGCGAGAGGTGCCGTGGTGAAAATAGGCCTCTTCGCCGCGCTCGCGCAGGATTTCGCAATAGCGCTCGGCGGCCGACCGCCGACTGCGAAACTCGCCGGTGTTGTAGAACACGCCCACGTGCAGCGACCAGTATCCGCTGGCATTCTCCAGGTTCCATTCGGGATGCGTGCTTTCGTACGTCGATAGCACGTCCATGGTTGCCAGGATGAAGGGCCATACGTCGACGTTCTGCAGCCGCAGACTCTGGATCTTGTTCAGGTCTTGCAGGTGATCAGGCTTGAATCGAGCTTCGTCCGAGTCGGCATCGTAGATTCGCCGGTAACGGCCGTAGAAGACGGCGGTGCTTTCCTCGTCGCTGATGACCTGTACCAGGCGCGGGTCGAGTCCGGGGACCTGCCTCAGGGCGTCGGCGTACATGCGGGCGCTTTCGAAGCGGTCGGGCGTGTTCAGTGTGATGCAGCGGATGGACCAGACTTCTTCGTCACTGCCAGTCCTGCCCGGGCCGGCGCGATTCAATCCAGTCGTCTCACAGCCGAGACACGCGACCAGCAGGCTGGTCATGCACGCGAGTTTCCATGTGGACCGGCACAGCCGCCTCGCCATCATTCACGCACCCGGCCCCAGGGGTTCAGCCATTGCCGCCTGCTGGATTTCGAAGAGCTGCTGAATCCCGCGGCGACCGAGGTCACACATGGCGGCCAGCTGCTCAGCGCTGTACGGCTTGCCTTCGGCCGTCGCCTGCACCTCGACCCACGCGCCCTCGGTGGTCATGACGAGATTGCAGTCGACCTCGGCGGCGACGTCTTCCTGGTAGTTCAGATCCAGCAGGAGTTCTCCATTGACGATACCCACGCTGACTGCTGCCACGCCGCCCGTCAAGGCTGCGCTGGTCCACCAACTGCGTTCCTGACCGACGGCCAGGGCGTCGTAGAGCGCCACGAACGCGCCGGTGATCGCGGCGGTGCGGGTTCCGCCGTCGGCTTGCAGGACGTCGCAATCGATGTAGATCGTCCGGGGACCAAGGACGGACATGTTGACGACGCTGCGCAGGGAGCGTCCGATCAGCCGCTGGATTTCCTGGGCACGTCCGTCCACCTTGGCGCGGCTGCGTTTGCGTCGGTCGGGCGTGGCACCGGGCAGCATGTCGTATTCGGCTGTTACCCAGCCGTGATTGCTCGCCGCGCGCCATTCGGGCACGTCTTCGACGATGGACGCGGTGCACAGGACGTGCGTGCGGCCGGCGCGGACCAGCACGGAACCGGCGGGCGGTTCGGTGTATCCGCGAATGATCTGCATGGGTCGGAGTTCATCGTGTTTGCGATCAGAGCGTGACATTGCTTACACCGCTGTCATGTCTCGCCCCCGAGACTTCATTAACTCCCACCCGTTTGTCACGAACGGTCGCCTACCGATTCTCCGGCGACCGCAAGCTCCCCCCCTAGGCTTTCAGAACCTTCGCCGGCCGCTTCTTGCCGCCGGTCGCGTTGCGCGTGTCGATGACCAGCGGTGCGTGCTTGCACACCATATCATAATCCACGCTGGAATGATCCGTGGCAATCAACACGCAATCGTACTTCTTGAGTTGCGTCGGTGTGAGGGGCACGCTCTTCATGTGTGCGATATTATGCTCGCGCATTTCCTTGGCGACTGGGATGTGCGGATCATGATAATCGACCTTCGCGCCGACAGTCTGTAACAGCTCGATCAAGACCACTGACGGGGACTCGCGTACGTCATCGACGTCCTTCTTGTACGCCAGCCCGAGGACCAGCACCTTTGACTTGCTGAGTGCCTTGCCGCGGTCATTGAGCGCCTCGCCGACCTTGCCGACGACGTACTCGGGCATGAACGTGTTGATTTCCCATGCCAGCTCGATGAAGCGCGTGGGCTTGCCGTACTCGCGGGCCTTCCAGGCGAGGTAGAGGGGGTCAATCGGGATGCAGTGGCCGCCCAGGCCGGGCCCAGGGTAAAAGGCCTGGAAACCGAACGGCTTGGTCTTGGCGGCCGCGATGACCTCCCAGACGTCGATGCCCATGCGGTCGAAGATGATCTTCAGCTCGTTGACCAGAGCGATATTGATGGCGCGGTAGACGTTCTCGACGATCTTGCACGCCTCGGCCACCTCGCACGTGCTTACCGGCACGACGGTGGTGAGTGCACCGCGGTAGAGCTCGGCAGCCAGTCTACCGCTGTCCTTTGTCGCCCCGCCCACGACCTTCGGGATATCCTTCGTCATGATGTCCTTGCGGCCGGGATCTTCACGCTCGGGCGAGAATGCCAGGAAGTAGTCCTGGTCCAGCTTCTTGCCGGACTGGTCAAGGATCGGTTTGACGATCTCAGTCGTTGTTCCGGGGTACGTCGTCGATTCGAGCACGATGAGCTGGCCGCGTCGCAGCCGCTTGGCGATATCTTCCGCCGTGCTGCGGACGTAGGTCATGTCGGGCTCGCGCATGCGGTCCAGGGGGGTTGGCACGCAGATCAGAATCGCGTCGGGCTTGTTGAGCTGTTTCATGTCGGTGGTCGCCTCGAAACGACCATCCTTGATGTACTGCTGAAACTCCTTGCCGGGCAGGTACTCGATGTACGTCTTGCCGGCGTAGAGCATCTTCACTTTCCGCTCGTCCACGTCGAACCCGTGCACCTTGAAACCCGAGCGCACGAATTCGCGCACCAGGGGCAGGCCTACGTATCCGAGCCCCATCACACCGACCACCGCCTTCTGGTCGGTGATCTTCTTCAGCAGTGTTTCGCTAACGGTCATGAGCTTCTCCGGTCCGATCCAGGCAGTTGCGTCAGATTGGCGCGTCTTTGTACCGGCAGGGCGGTAGCGTGGCAACCGCCGCAGCCGCGCAGGTCGTGCGCCTTTCGGGCTGCCCCGCTGCCTGCGTTATCGGTGCCGAGACGGCTTGCGCTGGAGTCGCGTCGTCGGGATGTGGGGGAATGCAAACGCGGCGACCTGCGTGGTCGCCGCGTCGTTGATAGCGCGCTTCCCGGGTCAATCTGCGCTACCAGATACCCCCGTCATTGCCAATGAGCTGATCCATGCGCCGCTCGATGATGGCGTCGCGTTCGCGTTCGCGATGCTCCAACTGCCGCGCCATGCGCTCGAACATGTGGCGTAAGTGCTGTAACTCACGCTCGATACGTTCG
The DNA here is from genome assembly GCA_964468185.1 of uncultured Planctomycetales bacterium. Lineage (GTDB taxonomy): Bacteria > Planctomycetota > Phycisphaerae > UBA1845 > Fen-1342 > JANQFV01. The sequence continues at coordinate 280,538 of CAYXTR010000001.1, forward strand.
AGTTGCGCCTCGCGCAGCTCCGTCCGCACTTCAAAATGCTCCCCGACGACCCGCTCGAGATGCGCCACGGTCTCATCGATTTCATGCCTGGCCGCGTCGTGCGTTCGCATCTCGCGAATGCGCTCCGCCAGCTCCATCGAACGACGCTCGAGTTCGTGGTGGCGAGCTTCGAGGCGCTCGAACCGCTCAGCGAGCGCGTGGGGTGGCTCGTCGTCGCGATGTGGGCCACGCGCGGGGTGCTGAGGACGCCGCCGGTCGTGGCGTGCTTCGTGTTCGCGCTCCGCGTCAGATTCATGCAGCGCGTCTTCAAGGCGTGCCATGATCGCGTCCAGCAGGACGTCCTTCAGGCGCTCGGGATCCTCGCGGCCGAGGCGGTGCAAACGCTCTGCCAGCTCAGGATGCTGCTCGCCAATCAGCCGCAAGAGCGGCCCCAGTGGTCCTCCGTGTGGTGGATGTGGCCGACCCGGCGGAAAACCGCCGGGTCCCAGCCCCTTGGGTCCGCCTGGAGGCGGACCAGGTGGACGATGGCGGGGCGGCCCGCCCGCAGTATCCCCCGACGGCTTCGGATCATCCCACTTGGCTCGCTCGGGAGGTGATCCGGATGGAGGTGGTGGGGGCTTCGGGGGTTCGTCGCCTCCGGCGGTCGCGCGCGGCGTTTGACTGTCGTCGACTACCGCGCCGCTGACGGAATTGGCCAGGGCGAGCACGAGCAATACGGCCAGCAGGCCGATCAGTGGTTTCTTCATGATCCAATCTCCTATTGGTGGCGGGGGCTTGGGCTGTGGCCAAGCGGACCGCAACCTCAGCACGTTCGTGGTTCCCTGTTACCAAGCACATCGGACGTATCCGGTTCGCCGGGGGGGATGTCCCAATCATCATCCGGACCCCACGGTAACATCTCCTGCTCGTCACGCTCGACCACGCGCTCCAGTTCGTTGACGCGCTGCGATAGTGCTTCCATCGAATACTCAAGATAGGAGTCGAGCTCCAGTACGGCGTAAGCCTGCATGACGGCGGCTGCTTCATTCTTGGTCAGGTCTACCGATGTTGACGGGGCCGAGGTTGTCGTCAGCGTCCAGGGAGACAGGACAACTGCCAGGAGCACGGCGGCGGCGGCCGCCCACCAGCCACCCCCGATCGTTCGGATCGGAACGCGCTCCGCGGCCTGCGGCGTTTCCCACGCCGATCGGACGCGTGCCAGCAATTCCTCCGACAGCGGCTCCGGCGACAACGCCGCGCTGAGCGTGCGGGCGAGTTCGCGTGAGGACTCGAGCTCCTCACGGCAGGTCGCACACTGCGCGAGGTGGGCGTCGAGTGTCTCGCTTGGCGCTGCGGTGTCCCCACAGATCACCTGCGTCAGCTCCATGCGGACGGCCGCGCAATCCTGCTGGCCGTCATGCTTGGGGGACATGGCCCAACTCCTTCTTCAAGCGTTGCATAGCGCCGTTCATCCGCGACAGGGCCGTGCCGAGCGGGATCTGCATCGTCTCAGCAATCTCTTCGAACCGCAGGCCGACGGAGAGGCGCAACACGACCACTTCGCGCTGTGCCTCTGGCAATTTCTCAACTGCGGACCGCAATGCATCCAGCTGTTCCTTTTGCTCCATGGCCGCGGCCGGCACTGCGCCCGCATCCGGTTCGCGGTCTAGCCGCTCGTCCGAAACTGCCAGCGGGGCCTTCTTGCGAAAGCGATCGCGACAAAGATTGCGCGCGGTCGTCAGCAAGTACAGGTCCGGCCGGGCGCTGGCCCGCAGAGACGCGATATTCTGGGCCGCCCGGAAGAACGTGTCGGACACGATATCCTCCGCCTCATGTGCGTCGGCGTAGACGCGTCGTACATAGGCGAGCAGACGTGGCCCCGTCTCGGCTACGAGCTGCTCGAGGAGCGCGCGGTCCGTGCCGGTCAGCGCCGATGAAGACCCGTGTCGTACTGCCATCGCATCCCTACTAATACAAAAGACGCAGTCGCCCGATGGTTATTCGCCGATTTCCTGGAGATTGCGGGGAGGACTGGGAGCGATCCCAGTCTGACGCCGGTCCGTGCGATCCGCGTCTGATAACATCGGTTCGAGTTTCAAACCAGCTCTAGTTGATCCGCGGCTTTCGATAGTGCTGCAATGCAGTTTTCGATATGCTCATCGAGCGGTAGCCCCACCAACTCCGGGCCCGCGGCGATGTCCGCGCGCGACACGGCGGCTGCGAACGACGGGGTCTTCAGTTTCTTTTTAACGCTCTTCGGTTTCATGCCCGCAAGGCGTTCCGGTCGAACCAGTGCACAAGCGACGATGAATCCGCTCAGTTCGTCCACTGCGAAGAGTGTCCTGCGAATGGGTCTATCACGTGGGTACGCATCGAGGTTCCATGGCACGTGTGACAAAACCGCTCCCACTACTTCTTCGTCGACGCCGCGCTCGCGCAAGATGCGCGCACCTTCGCGGGTGTGTTCCGGGGCCTGCGGCCAGCGCTCGTAGTCGAAGTCGTGTAGCAACCCCACAATGGCCCATTGCTCCGGGTCGCCGCCGAGCAGTTCTGCGTAGTGTCGCATGCTGGCCTCTACCGCCAGGCCATGCTTGCGCAACGAGTCACTTTGGGTGTAGCTGCACAGTAGTTCCCAGGCTGCCGATCGATCCATGGGAGCCACCTCCTGTCACTGAGCTAGTTTATCTTCAGGCTTGCTTTTCAAGCAGGTATAACCCATTGACGATACCGAGGTCGAGGACTAATCTTCTCATCCTGAATGGTGTTCCCGCGACGATTCGGCGCGGCTGGGTCTCTTTGACATGCATGTGGAAGGAGAGTTTCGATGAAGAATCTGAAGAAGACGCTGCTCGTATTGGCCTCGACGTCGGCCATGCTGGCGTTCGGTTGTGGTGACGGCTTGTGGGCCAGCATCCACAACTTCGCGATCCACGGTAGCGAGATCACCCAGTTCCTGGGTGCTCTCGATCAGCTCGAGATCGTGAACATCTAAGCACACCGTCCTGGTTTGCCCAGGCAAAAGTCTGTGCTCAGATCTGAAGCGCGGGCCAGTGTTCACGGAGACGACTCTCCGTCGACACTGGCTCGTTTCGTATTGCTGCTGGGGGGGGTGATGGACGCGGGTTACCTGACATTTGATCATGGCCAGAGGGTGGCCTGCGCTATGTAGCCTTTGACGCGGGCTAACGAGAGACGGGCTTCCTCGTACGTGTCATATCGGCCTTCCAGCACGACGTGCACCGGCTCGCCAGCACGCAGCTCCTGCCGCACGTAGACATTCAGCCCTTGCCCCTGTAACTGCGACATGCGCTGCGCGGCGTTTCGCTCGTCGCGGAAGACGCCACATTGTATGGCGAAGCAATCTGCGCCAATTTCCAGACGCCGCTGGGCCAACGCTGCGTAGCGCCCGCCCGGGAATGTCCTGACGATTTGACGATAAGGTGTTTCCGCGGCAGCCCAGCGCCCGGCGCGCTCGTAGCACAGTCCCAGCCGGTAGAGCAGCGCGTCCTTCGGGGCGACATTCGGCATGTTCGTGGTCGCCGCGACCAGGGCCCGGGCAGCGTCGCGCCAGCGGCCATCCTCGAAATGCAGCACGCCCAGCACGGCCTGTGGCTGCCAGACCGCTTCCTGCGCGGTCGAGGGCAGACGAGTGGCTCTTTCCAAATCCGCGTAGGCCCGTGCCCGCCGACCGGTGAGCGCGTGTGACATGCCGCGCACGTACAGCGCGCGGGCTGCGTCAACTTCGCTGCTGGGTGCGCGCAGGTAGCTGTCGATCCGATCCACGGCCAGCGCGTAGTCCCGTGCGTGGAACGCGCGTTCCGCCTCGACCAGCAAGTACCGGCTATTCGGCTGCCGGGCGGCGCAGCCCCCCATGACCCCCAGAACGAGCAATACCGCGAGGATTCCGATTGGCCTGTGCATGCCTGAGAAGCTACCATCCGGGTGCTGACTCGAAAAGTCCTGCTGTGGTCCGCTGGTGGGCTCTGGCGATCGACACCGGCCGGGCGCGCCTGCCGTGATTCTGTGCCTGAAAGGTTGCTAATGGCGACTTCGTCTGTATCGACCAACACCGTCGGGGCGGAGACCATTCTGGGAGATCTTCCTCGCACGCTGGAATGGGTCGGAGGGGGCGAGGGCTTCCTGAGACTCGTTGATCAAACAAAACTGCCCGCGCAGCTTGAAATGCGCGCGTGTCACGACGTCGAGACGGTTTGGGAGGCGATTCGGGTATTGCGTGTACGCGGCGCTCCGGCTATCGGCGTGGCGGCGGCGTACGGATTGTGCCTCGGATTGCGGCCACACGTGGATCTGGGCACCGGCGACTTTCTCCAAAAACTACGTGAGGTTGGCGCGTATCTGTGTCAGTGTCGGCCCACGGCCGTCAATCTGGCCTGGGCGGTTCGCCGGCTCACGAAACTCGCCGAGCAACAGCCGAATCTCTCGGCGTCAGAGCAGTGGGCTCGTTTGCTCGACGAGGCGCACGCGATGGCACGCGAGGATGCGGAGACGTGTCATCAGATCGGTCTGGCTGGCGCCCACTTGATTCCCGATGGTGGGGGGGTTCTGACACACTGCAACGCGGGGGCTCTGGCGACGGTCACATGGGGCACGGCCCTGTCACTGATGTATGTCGCCCACCAGCAGGGCCGCCGGTTTCGGGTCTATGCCGACGAGACGCGGCCCCTGCTTCAGGGGGCTCGTTTGACGGCGTTCGAGTTGAATGCCGCGGGGCTCGACGTGACGGTGCTGTGCGACGGGGCCGCGGCCAGTCTGATGCGGGCGGGGCAGGTGCAGCTTGTGGTGACCGGAGCCGATCGGATCGCCGCCAACGGCGACACCGCGAATAAGATTGGCACCCTTGGACTGGCGATCGTTGCTCGGCACCACGGTGTGCCGTTCTATGTGGCAGCCCCGCGGAGCACGTTCGACCTCGATATCGTGTCGGGAGACGAAATTCCGATCGAGCAGCGGGACGCGGACGAGGTCCGGATAATCGGGCAGCGGCAGGTCGCCCCGCCGGCGGTGAACTGCTACAACCCGGCTTTCGATGTCACGCCGGCGGAACTGATTGCCGGCATTGTCACCGAGCGCGGCGTTGTTTCACCTGTGACACGTGAGCAGATAGAGCGGATCTTCGCTTGAGGCGGCGTCGCAGAAGGACGCGGGCCGTGACTTAGCGCTTGCCGAGGCGGCTGGGATGCCCGTATACTTCCGACCCGGGTTTCGTGCAGCCCGAGAAGACTTCAAGCAGTGGGAGTAGACTCGATGACCAGATCGATCAGACGCAGGTTTCAGAAGGCAGCGATCGCGACGGCTGCCGGCACCGTCTTCGCGATCGGAGGCTGTGCTGATTTCTTCACCCCCTTGGCCCTTGATTCGTTCGATTTCTGCTCGGTCTTCAACTGCTCTGGTGGCACCTTCTTCAACTTCTGCGAGCCTGGTACGTTGTTCGTGGATTGTCCGCAGGCCACCGTCGAACAAGAATAGTCTCTCCCTGAAAAGGAGCTGCCATGCGTTCCCGGCATATCCGTAGATTGCGTCTGGCCACCATGATCGCCGTTTCCGGCATGTGTTTCCAATTGGGTAGTTGCAGTCTCGGCGACGTCTTCTCGTACATCACGAACATCAACCCGTGCGGTACAATCATGACCTGCGACCCGGGTCTGTACGATCTTGCGGTGGGTGGTTACGAAGGACCAGGTGCCGACCCTGACCTGGATCCCTTCTGCACGTGGCCGCCGTACTGTGATCCGGGCATTGATCCCATCGGTGGCGGTGGGTTCCCGGCGGCTGGCGGATAGCGGCTCCCGTCGCGACCAATCACCGCCTCGAGTCGTGAATACACTTGATCGCACCACTACGGCCGGCGTTTGGCGCTGGCCGTAGCTTCTTGGGGCGCGGCGACGGCGGCCAGGTTTTCGCCTTCTCGTGCCGGCGAGTTTCCCGTACAACCCAGCTATGAACGTCGGTCTTTTCATCACGTGCCTGACAGACACCTTTTATCCGCGCGTGGGCCAGGCCATTGTTCAGGTGCTCCGTCATTTCGGCTGCCGGGTGCGCTTTCCTGCCGCGCAGACCTGCTGCGGACAGCCAGCCTACAACAGCGGGTTTCACGACCACGCGGCTTGCCTGATCCGCCGCATGAGCACGATTTTCGACCCCTATGACCACATCGTTACGCCGTCTGCTTCCTGCGCAGCGATGGTCAAGCAGCACGGGCCACAGTTGCTGTCCGGCCAGCCAGAAGCTGCCCCCGCCGTCCGCCGGCTCGCCAGCCGCACCTGGGAGTTCACGACATTCCTCGAGCGGGAACTGCACGTCGACATCGCGTCGACGCTTCACTTCGACGAACCAGTGACGTTTCACTATCCATGCCATGCGCGGTCCGAATACACACTCGCCGATCTCCAGCGCTGGCTGGGTGCCGAGAATGGCCGCGAGGTCCACGTTCCCGAGCGCCCCGATCTGTGCTGTGGTTTCGGCGGTGTCTTCGCCGTCGATTTTCCTGAACTCAGCGGTGCGATGCTTGCTGACAAACTGGCCCAGCTTACCGCCACCGGTGCCAGACTGGTCATCTCAAACGAGGCGGCGTGCACGCTGCAGATGTCCGGCGGTGCCCATCGGCGCGGGTTGCAGTTGCGCTTCAAGCACATGGCCGAGTGTCTGGCCGAGTCGCTTGGGCTGCTGGAGCCGGAATCGTGACCCGCGATGACCTCCGAACCCGACTGGCGGCGGCAACGGCTGATCGTGCGTTGCTCGAGGCCGTGCACCTGACGACGTGGCGCAAGGTCGATGCGCGTGCGGAGTCTCTCGGACGACTCAAGCATGCGCAGGCGCTGCGCGACTGCGCCACACAGATACGTCAGCATATTGTTGAGCGCCTCCCGCAATACCTGGAGCAGTTCGTGGCGAACGCCACCGCCCGGGGCGCTCACGTGCACTTCGCTCCCGATGGTGCTGCGGCCTGCCGGATTGTGCGTGATCTCGCGATTGACCGGCAGCTCAAGCTGGCGGTGAAGTCCAAGAGCATGACCACCGAGGAGATTCATCTCAACGATGCGCTGGCCGCGGTTGGCGTTCGCGTCGTTGAGACCGATCTCGGTGAGTTCATCGTTCAACTCGACCATGACCGCCCCAGTCACATCATTACGCCGATCATTCACAAGAATCGGCAGCAGATCGCCCGAGCAATGACGCGCGAGCTGGGTACGCCCTATACTGAAGACCCCACGGAGCTGACTCAGATCGCCCGCCGCTATCTGCGCGCCATCTTTCGCCAGTGTGACCTGGGCATTACGGGTGTCAACTTCGGCATCGCCGAGAGTGGCACGCTCTGCCTGCTGACGAACGAGGGCAATGGGCGCATGACCACAACCCGGCCCCGCGTCCATGTGGCCCTGATGGGCATTGAGAAGTTGCTGCCACGGCTCCGCGACCTGCCGGTGTTCCTCAAGTTGCTGGCGCGTTCCAGCACCGGCCAGCCCATGGGGGTCTACACGACGCTGATCACCGGCCCGCGACGCCCTGCGGATGTCGACGGACCATCGGAACTGCATATCGTCCTGCTCGACAATGGCCGGGGTGACATTCTCGCCGGCCCGGCACCGGAAGTGCTTCGCTGCGTCCGCTGCGGGGCTTGTCTGAATGCCTGCCCCGCTTATCGCAACGCGGGTGGGCACGCCTATAACAGCGTGTACCCCGGCCCGATCGGGAGCGTGCTTTCGCCGCTCCTGAATGCGGACGCGCATGCGGACCTGCCGCGCGTGTCGAGCCTGTGCGGTGCCTGTCTGCTCGCCTGCCCGGTCAAGATCGACATTCCGGAGTTGCTCGTTCGCCTGCGGGCGCTGCATCGCAGTCGTCAGCCGCTTGGCAAACGGGCCGCCCTGTGGCTTTGGCGACAGGTCATGCAACATCCCAGGCTGTATGGCCTCGGGCAGAAGTGCATGCATGAGTTCCTGCCCGACGATGGTGACGGCTGGACCGCGCGCGGCCTGGGTCCGGTCAAGGCGTGGACCACGGGCCGCGATCTGCCGCGTCCCGCGGCACGCAGTTTTCGGGACCTCTGGCGTGCGGAGACTGACGATGCATCCTGAAGAACACGCCACGCCCGGTCGCCGCAGCCCTGCGGTGGATGATTTTCTGGCCCGAGTTCAGCGGCGGACGAGCCACATCGACCGGTCAACTCCGTTGCCGGACGATCCAGGTGATGGATTGCGCGAGCTCACGCCAAGCGACGATCTGCTCGGACAATTTGCAACCGCTGCTTCGGCTGCCGGCGCTGATATCCATCGCGCTTCCCGTGCGACGCTGGGCGCGACGGTCCGCGAGATTCTGCGTCAGAAGTCGATCACGTCCGTCATCGTTGAGCCGCGGCCGGATACCGGGCTCACTCCGGACGTTGCGGACGAACTGGGCGAAGTGCTTGCCGACGTGAGCGTTTCCGCTGCCACGGCGCATTCCGACGACCTGCTGTTTTCTTGTGGGGCGGCGATCAGCGGCGTTTGGTCGGCCGTGGCGGAGACGGGGACGCTGGTGTGCCTTTCCGACGCGCACTCCGCGCGCAGCACGTCTCTGATTCCGCCGATTCACATAGCGATTGTGACCCCCGCGCAGCTCGTGCCCGACTTATTCGACCTTTTCACGCGTCTGGATGCGCTCAAAGTGGCGCCGGCCAATGTCAATCTCATTACGGGCCCCAGTAAGACCGCGGACATCGAGGGCATCCTGGTCCGTGGAGTGCACGGTCCCGGAGAAGTGCACATTGTCATTTGCAGCGACGCTTGACGGCCCGGCCCGCAACTGACGCGTTGTGACGTCCTCAACCCCGCTCTTCCTCGGCTACCAGGTAGCATTCGGGCTCGACTTCATAGATTCCGGTGAACGTGTCCGCGATCTTCTCCTCGCCGACGAACTCCCGCACGGCCGGGTTCTTCTCACCCATCGCGCGGGCAAAGTCCATGACCGTACCGAGCGCCTCGTCGTGGTTGCGTGCGACGACCTGGTAGGCGCGTACGAACCGTGCATCGCGCCGACGTCGGCGCCGCTGCGGCGTAGCTGAGCGCACTTTGGGCAGGCCGGGTCGATAGTCGGCCTCGACCATCACGCTGAACCAGTAGCCCCGATTGATCGCGTCTCCGGTGGCTTCCCGAAACGCCTCGCACAGCTCGACCGTACAGGCGCCGGCGTCGTAGGCGATCTTGATCAGGCGATCACAGCGCGAGCGCATCTGGTGCCGGGCGAAGAAGTCCATGGCCATTTCGAGGGCGTAGACCTGCTCCGCCTCGTCCGGGAACCTGGCCCGCGCGAGGATGCGCTCGTAAATCACCCGCGCCGCCGTCAGATTGCGCTCCTCCTCCAGGATGAACGCGCGCAACAGCCATGGCCGCGTGGACCTGGGTTCGAGCTGTTGGAGCAGGCGCAACTGCGCGCGGGCCATTTCCAGATCGTGTGCCCGCACGGCGGATACGCCCCAGTTCAACCGCAGCGCTGGCAGGACCGGGTCGATTTCCTCAGCGCGACGATAGCACGTATAGGCTTCTTCAAACTCCTCATCATCACTGTGCAGGATTGCAAGGGCGATCCACTGCGAGGCGTCCTCGGGGTCCAGCGACAAATAGCGCTTCAGCGCCGCCTTCGCTTCCGCAAACCGACCCATCTCCGTCAGGGCCGCGGCCTTGCGCTGGAGGATCCAGTCGATGTCGGCGCCCAGTTGCAGGGCGCGGTCATACAGGGCGTCGGCCTGCTCGTACTCACGCAGCTTCTCGTAGACCAGTGCCAGGTTGGCGACCGAGACCTCGTCGTCCGGTCCCGCCTCGACGGCTTCTTCGAGGGCATCGCGGGCATCCTCCAGGTCGTCGGTGTTTGACAGCACGACCCCCAGGGTGCCCAGCAGCCGGGGCGAGTGCGGAAACTCATCCAGCAGCGGATCCAGGGTTTCCAGGGCCTCGTCGTCGCGCCCCATTTCGGTCAGGGCCCACGCACGGAGGCTGGCCCACTCGATCCGGTCATCGCCGTCCAGTGTGGCCGCGTCCACCTCGTCCAGGCATTCGAGGGACTCGTCCGGCTTGCCCGCTTCGAGCAGCCGATTAGCCCGCTCCAGCAATGCGTCGATTTCATCCGGATGCATCAACGGTCTTTCTCGCCACACGTCGCAGGCGGCACCGCGTCGCCCCACGCCAAGACGTCGCCGATCCCGCATGTCTTATCGACCACTGATACTATACCCGCTCCGCGGGCCAGCCATATCCCCCCAAACCAAACCTTCACAGACCGTCCCGTCCGCCTTGTTCGCTCTGGCCTGGGCGGCCATCATAGCCCGGATGTGTACCGCTTCTCCCAAATGCTCACAGCGGATGAGAACCGTCTTCCGGACGCTAGGTCTCCTCGCGCCCATGCTTACCACGGCTTGCACGGCCCCCGGTTTGACAGGTCTCGAATTGGGCGCCGACGCCCGGCAGATTCGCCGCAGCTTCCCCGCTGGTCAGCTTCACGAGACGCCTGCCGGCTACAGCGTTCTGCGACCGGAGGCGTCCGGCACCACCTACGCCTACGTCTTCCTGGTCACGCCGGATCGGCGAATCGCGGCGCGGTTTCACGTTTCGGTAAGCGAAGGGGCCGGCGGTGAAGAGGAGAGTGGAAGCTACCGGCTCACCGGGGCGGTTGACGCGCAGGCGTTGCGCCTGGGGGGGCTCGGACCGCTCGACACGCTGCGCGCCGTGGCCGACCAGCTAACCAGCGCGGAGGTCCACGCCGGGGCCCGGGCCGCGCAGCACTGGGTGGCCGCGGGCCTCGTGCGGATGCTCCAGCAGCACCCGCAGGTGGACGACCCGGGGCCGGCGACCGCGCGCGTAGGCGCCTTGCTGGCCCGGATTCCGGCTGGTGGTGACGGAGACGTGCGTCCGGTGGGCTCCGGTCAGTTGCACATTTTCTATTGCGCAGGGTAGTTGCCGAGGTTGCGGGTTGGCGCGATGCCGCGGGCACGCCGTCGAGAGAGCGATAGCAGATCCGCAGACGTCAAGTTGTGAGTACCCGCCATTGCAGGATCGGTCACCTCGGCTGCGGGCATCTCGGAAGCTGCATCGGGTCGCCGCGGAATAACGAAGTTGTCAGCGGTTGACCTCCGCGCGGCGACGAAGTAGACATCGGGGATGTCCGTCAAGCGACGGCCGGCGCTGACGTTGCACTGCACGTGCGGGTTGGTCTGAACATCGTGAGGCGCCCATGGATAGCCGTAGCGTAACCACGTCACAAGTCGTCGACGCGCTGGGTGATCCAGACGTCAGGCTGCTCGACGTGCGATCGATCGATGCCTACAACGGCTGGCGACTGCGCGATGAGCCGCGCGGTGGGCATATTCAGGGCGCCAGCAGTTTCCCCGCGACGTGGACCCGCTATATCGATTGGCTCGACATCGCCAAGGCCAAGCGATTGGCACCCGATCTGCGACTCATCATTTACGGCTATGATACGGATACGGCGGCGAAGGTCGCCGAGCGGTTTGTCCGGGCCGGGTTTGACGATGTCAGCGTGTATGACGGCTTCCGCGCGGAATGGAGCCCGAATCCGGCACTGGCCATGCAACGGTTGCCGCGCTACCGCCAGCTTGTTCCCGCTGGCTGGCTCGCCACACTCCTGCGTACTGGTACCGCCCCGGAATACGACCATCCGCGCTTCCTGGTTTGCCATGCCCATTATCAGAATCGAGATGCGTACGACGCGGGGCACATTCCCGGCGCGGTTGAACTGGATACGAACTGGTTGGAATCAGCCGATACCTGGAATTGTCGCTCGCCGGAGGAGTTGCGCAGGGCGCTCGAAGCGGTGGGCATCACCCATGACACAACGGTCATCCTGTACGGCCGCTTTTCCTTTCCGGACAACGCCGACGCATTTCCGGGCAGCAGCGCCGGGCAGCTCGCCGCCCTCCGCTGTGCCCTGATCATGTTGTATGCCGGGGTACAGGATGTCCGCGTTCTCAATGGCGGGCTGCAAGCGTGGCTCGACGCCGGACTGTCGACAACCACTGAAGAGACGCCCCCGTGTCCGGTTGCCGACTTCGCAGCGCGCGTCCCGGGCCGACCCGAGCTGGTGGTGGATCTGCCGCAAGCCAAGGAGATTCTGCGGGCTCCGGATAAGAACCTCGTGTGCGTGCGGAGTTGGCGGGAGTACATCGGGCAGGTGAGCGGATATCACTATGTCGAGAAAAAGGGGCGTATTCCAGGTGCCGTTTTCGGCAACTGCGGCAGTGATGCCTACCATATGGAGAACTACCGCAACCTGGATCATACCATGCGGGAATACCACGAAATCGAGGCAATCTGGGCGGAAGCAGGCATCACGTCCGACAAGACCAACGCCTTCTATTGCGGCACCGGCTGGCGCGGCAGCGAGGCCTTCTTCCATGCCTGGCTGATGAACTGGCCGCATGTCGCGGTCTTCGATGGTGGCTGGCTCGCGTGGAGCCGGGATGAGGACAACCCCTATGAAACCGGCGTGCCAGACCAGTACTCGGGGAGCCATGCATGAATACGCCGGATCGGCAGTCACAGGCCGCCACTGGCGTAGCGGCGACGCAGGCGACCACGGGGCTGGACATCGACGCCGTGCGCAGGGACTTTCCGATACTCGCGTCGACTGTTGGCGGCCGGTCGCTCGCCTATCTGGACAACGCCGCGACGACGCAGAAGCCGCGGGCGGTCCTGGATCGCGTGCTGGCCTTCTATATCGGGATCAACAGCAACGTTCACCGCGGTGTGCACTACCTGAGCGAGCAGGCGAGCGATAGTTATGAAGCCGCCCGCGAAACGGTGCGCCGGTTAATTAACGCGCGTGACGCTCGCGAAGTCGTCTTCACGCACGGCACGACCGACGCAATCAACATGGTGGCTGACTGCTTTGAGCTTGCGGGACTCGGGCCTGAAGACGAGCTCATCATCACTGAGATGGAGCATCATTCCAATCTGGTGCCGTGGCAAATGCTCTGCGCACGCACCGGTGCCCGCCTGCAGGTCGTGCCGTTCGACGATGATGGCTCACTGCGGACGGATGCATTGAGCGAATTACTGACCGACCGAACACGGCTCGTGGCCCTGTCGCATGTCTCCAACGTACTGGGTCGCATCAACCCCGTCGCCGAAGTGGTTCAACGCGCCCACGCCCGCGGCGTACCGGTGCTCGTCGACGCTGCGCAATCCGTGCCGCACGTCCCGATTGATGTCCAGGAACTTGGCTGCGATTGGCTCGCCTTCTCCGGACACAAGATGTACGCGGAGACCGGCGTGGGAGTGCTGTATGGCACCCAGGCGTGGCTGGAGCGCATGTCGCCGCGGCGCTACGGCGGCGGAATGGTCGGTACGGTCAATTGGCGAAAAACCACATTCGCAGAGACGCCCGGCAGATTCGAAGCCGGGACGCCTAATATCGCAGGTGCCGTGAGCCTCGCGGCTGCCATCGATTACATCCAGGCGATCGGTCTCGATGCGATTCGGCGGCACGAGGATGCCGTCATGCGGCATGCCATGGAGCGGTTGCGCGTCCTCGATGACGTGCACGTCTATGGGGATGGCCCCGACAAGTGTGGCGCTATTTCATTCAATCTCGCCGGGCTGGACGCCTACGATGTCGCCCTGATACTTGACAAACTCGGCGTGGCTGTGCGCTCCGGGACGCATTGCGCCGCGCCCGTCATGCAGCACTACGGGGTGACCCAGAGCGTCCGCGCGAGCCTGGGACTCTATAATACAATCGAGGAAGTAGAGCGCCTGATTGAGGGTCTGCAAAGAGCACGCAAGCTGTTGTCCTGAGCAGTCTCGTTCCGCGGCGTATGGGATTCCGGATTTGCCATGACAGTCGACCAGGCCCAGAATCAGATCATCGCCGAATTCGCCGGCATCGAGGACGAGTTCGCCACGTACGAATATCTGATCGCACTCGGCGAGGACCGGGCGCCCGCCGACGGTCATCTCAGGAGCGACGAGAATGCGCTGGCCGGCTGTCAGTCGAGTGTCTGGATCCGGTCCGAGATGCGCGAGGGGAAGCTGTACTTCGAGGCCGACAGCGACTCACAGATCATCCGCGGCGTGCTCGTTCTCCTGCTGCGCGTGTTCAACGGGCGCACCCCCGCCGACATCGCGGAGGCGGACCTGTACTTCCTGAAGGAGGTCGGATTGTCGAGCGGGCTTTCTCCGAGCCGCGCCAATGGTGTGGCCTCCATGATCCGTCACATGCAGCAAAAAGCGGCCGCTCTTCAGCACATCCGCGACGACGGCGCATGAGCGGCGCCTACGACGTCGGCGAGGTTTGTGGCCGGCGGTCTGTTGCGATTGTGCGCGCGGTGCCCGCGTGCGGCCCGCCTTGCCCCGTTCCCCTGCGGGACACCCCTCGCCACATTCGGACGGCGATCGGTGACGCAGGTTGCGTCCGTCGGACGCGCGTAGTGGCGCCTGGCACTTACTCCCGGACTTGTCACGAGATATTCACTTTTTGTTCATGTCGGGTTCGGAACTGGAGGAACGCGTTCGGCTCCGGCCCGTCCGAATGGGCATGGCTTTCGGAGGATGTGGACGATGATGAGAGTCTTCACAGTCGTTGCGATTCCAATCCTGCTGGCCGCGCTGAACATGGGGCAGCGCAACGATGGCCCCGCGCAACGAGTGCGAGCGATGGACCTCCCCGAACCGCGTACGAAGGGTGGTACGTCTCTGACGGAAACACTCGCCGCGCGGCGCTCGGTGCGTGAATTCACCGGCGACTCACTGAACGCTGCCTCGCTCGGACAGCTCTGCTGGGCTGCTCAGGGTATTACCAGCGCGGTCGGCTATCGCACAGCCCCGTCAGCGGGGGCGCTCTTTCCGATCGAGCTGTTCGTCGCCACGCCCCGGGGGCTCGGGCAGTACGATCCCTCCGCGCATCGCCTCATCTGGAAGAAACCGGACGATCTGCGCGCCACGCTGCGCCGGCATGCGCTCGGTCAGGCGCCGGTTGGCGCTGCACCGGCGTGTTTCATCATCGTGGCCGATATTGAGCGAACAGCCGCGAAATATGGGGCGCGTGCCGAGCGCTACTGCATGCTGGAGGCCGGGCATGTCTGTCAGAACATCCTGCTTCAGGCGACGGCCATGAAACTCGGTGGCGTCCCGATCGGGGCGTTTGACGACCAGAAGATCGCGCAGGACTTGAACTTACCGGAGTCGCACCGCCCGCTTTATCTCGTGCCAGTCGGCCATCCCGGCAAGTGACACGCAGTACGGAGCCGTATGACGCGGCGTGGCAAAGTGTGCATTTGGCGGGCGCAGTCGTGGCTATGACGGTTGCCATCGGTTTCGTGTGTTGCCCAAAGCGAGCACCCGTCGGAACCACCCGGCGGGGCGACTGCAGTCCCACTTGTCATAGTCCTTGGAAATAACCATGAACCCATTCCAAGACTTCGCTGAGCAGGAGCACGATGCAAGCCATGTGTAGGAATCCCTGGCAGGGCTGCCCTGGTTTCACCCAGCGCATGACGAGGCGCCGGCAGCTCTTGATCCAGGAGATGGTCCATGCCACCTTCCAGCGCCGCTTGACGTGCCGCAGGCAGCGGCCGTCCTGCGTTACCGGCTTGGTGCGATTCGAACGATGCGGCGCCATGAGCTCGATGCTCTGCGCCGCGAGTTCTTCACCCAGCGTGTCGCTCCCGTGTGCCTTGTCGCCGATGATGCGTTCGGACATCGCATCGGCCAGCATGAAGTCGAACAGGCCCTGGACGAGTTGACGCTCATGTCGTGCCGACGACGGGCGTCAACTGCCACTGGCAGACTGCGCGCCGCGACCACAACCATGAGTTCTACGCTTCTTTCCACGCGTGTGTGTCCGATGCCGTCGCCGCCTCAGCGCAGGTGGGCATATTGCCTGCGCCAGGCGCGCGCCCGCTCGCGCACCCGCTCCTTGATCTGCTGTAGCGCCTTCTGTCGCTGCTTATCATCGGCATTCTTCCAGAACACGCGCATCTTGGGGTCCTCGATATCGCAGATGTCGACGATGGCCTCATAGATATCGTGCCGGATTTGCGCTCCCGCGCTCACCAGCGCGTCCAGCATGTATTCAGCGCCTGCCGGCGTACACTGTGCCAGTTCGCGCCGCGCGTCCTCGTCATCCTGCGCCGCTTTGACCAGCGCGTCCACGCACACCTTGGTTGAAAGCGTTGACAGCGTCTCATACGCCTCCTGTCGGACGCGATCTCTCAGCGCAGATCGCTCCAGCAGTTTGGCAACGGTCTCATCCGCCTGGGCAATCAGAAACCGCTGAACGACATCCAGCGCCCGCCGCGCGTCGCTGTCACTGAGCCGCTCTCCCGTCAGTTCCGGTTTCAGCTCCTTGTTGAATAACTCGCGTCGATAGCGACGAAATAACTGCACCAGCGCATCCACCAGGCGCGGGGCGTCCCCAACCACTATCGGATTCACCTTGCCAATGAACTCTCCGTCCGGGGTGGCGGCTACCAGGAATAGCCCGACGCCGGCCGGCAAGCCTAGCTCGGACAGCATGCGCTGATGCGCCCTCGACCGGGCCAATCGTACCGGAACAAAGCGCTGCCGCACGAACCCGCGTACCGTTACATCGCGGAATGACTTGTCCTGTGCTTCCTCGACATCGCTCTCTTCTGCGTCACCACCGCCGGGCATGTACAAGAGCAACGGCCGCTGCGTGCGCTGTGCGATATTCCGTCCCCGCTCCAGGCTGTCGATCCATTGGATCGGATTCTGCGCGCGCACGGGCGACACGAACACGAACACCGCCAGCCCGATACAGCCCAAACCCCAGAAGCGCAAACCGCGCATGATGATCTCCTTATCGAACCAGTTGCCGAATGTGAGTCGCTGGTGACCACCCAGCGTCGCCATTGCACCTGAATAAGACGTAAACACCGCTTATCAGGACATTCACCTCTCAGACTCACCGCCTGGCTCCACCTTACAGCGCGTTCAGGCCGCCGTAGCGCGCCTGTAAGAACATCCCGTCAGTATGTGCCGAGGAGTTTGGTACCCCCACGGTCACATGAGAGGTCCGCGTGGCCCCGGCAACACATGGAAACGGCACCGTCGAGGCGATCAAGGGCAGCGTCGTGGACGTGCGCTTCACCACCAGCCTGCCGCCCGTGCATACCGCCTTACACACGGGCCCCGACAAGCGCATCGTGCTGGAAGCGGTTGCTCAGATCGATCGTCAACACGTTCGTTGTATCGCAATCACGCCTACGCAGCATCTGGCCCGCGGCGATCAGGTGATCAACACGGGGCGGCCATTGGAAGTGCCGCTTGGCCAGGCGACCCTCGGCCGGGTGTTCAATGTCATGGGGGAACCGATCGACAAGCAGGGCGCTCTACCAGACGACGTGCAGCGGAAGTCGATTCATCAACAGCCGGCACCATTGGCCCAGCGGACGGCGCAGTCCGAGATTTTCGAGACCGGCATGAAGGCGATCGATGTGCTCGCACCGCTGGAGCGCGGCGGGAAGGCGGGCTTGTTCGGCGGCGCCGGCGTCGGCAAGACCGTCCTCATTATGGAGCTTATTCACAACACGAGCGGGGCGCATCAGGGGGTCAGTGTCTTCTGCGGAATCGGGGAGCGCAGTCGTGAGGGGGAAGAGCTGTATCGCGAGCTACAGGAGGTCGACGTGCTGGATCGGGCCGTGCTCGTGTTCGGTCAGATGAACGAGCAGCCCGGGGCGCGGTTTCGCGTCGGACACGCGGGTCTGACGATTGCAGAGCATTTCCGCGACCAGGCAAAGCGGGATGTACTTCTGCTCATGGACAACATATTCCGCTTCGTGCAGGCCGGCATGGAGGTATCCGGACTGATGGGCCGCTTGCCGTCCCGGTTGGGCTATCAGCCTACGCTCGCTACAGAGCTGGCCGACCTCGAGGAGCGTATTTGCAGCACGCGGAATGCCTCAATCACCTCAGTACAGGCCGTATACGTGCCGGCCGACGACTTCACGGATCCGGCGGCGGTGCACACCTTCGGCCATTTGTCGGCGTCGATTGTGTTGTCACGTGATCGGGCTAGCCAGGGGCTGTATCCAGCGATCGACTTGCTCAAATCGGGGTCGAACATGCTGACGCCGGGCATTGTCGGCGAGCGGCACTACCGCATCGCCCGGGAGATTCGCAGCACGCTGGCTCAGTATGAAGAGGTCAAGGACATCATTGCGATGCTGGGGCTCGAAGAGCTGTCGCAGGAGGATCAACGGACCGTGAACCGCGCGCGGCGGCTCGAGCGGTTCTTCACACAGCCGTTCTTCGTCACGGAGCAATTCACGGGTCAGGACGGGCGCCTCGTGAGTCTTGAAGATGCACTCGCTGGCTGTGAGCGGATTCTCAATGACGAGTTTGCGGATAAGTCCGAGCAGGCACTGTACATGATCGGCGCGATCGACGAGGCGAGGCAGAAGCAGCCCGACGCGGCGCAGGCCGAAACTGACGCCAAGCCGAACAAAGCGGACGCGAAAGATGACGAGTACGCGGAGGCGGATTCGTGAACCTGAGAATCCTCGTACCCACGCATGTGTTGCTCGAACGTCCTGTGGATAAAGTCGCGGCCGAGGCGCTTGACGGTCAGTTTTGTGTGCTGCCGCGTCACATTGATCTGGCCGCAGCGCTCGTGCCCGGCATTCTGGTTCATCAGCGCGGCGCGGAACCCCAGCGCTATGTGGGGGTTGACGAAGGCGTGTTGGTGAAAGTGGGGGACGAGGTGCTCGTTTCGGTTCGTCAGGCTATTCAGGGGACGTCGTTGGAGAACCTGGAGGAGCGCGTGGAGGAAGAGTTCCGTCAGCTTGATGAACATGAGCGGAAGGCCCGTAGTGCGGCTGCCAAACTGGAAGCCGGTCTGGTCCGTCGTTTTCTCGATGTGAAGGAGCAGCCGTCCGCATGAGTGCCGCCCGCCAACAACAAGCGCAGCCCACAGAATCGCAAGAATTGCGCGCTCAGATCGCCAAACGTGCAGCGCGCAAGCGGCGCGCACGCCGGCAACGAGAATCCAGCGTGTGGTTTGGACTGGGGATGTTCGGTCTGGTGGGCTGGTCGGTGGCGATTCCGACGCTGGTGGGCGTTGCGATCGGCTTATGGATCGATAAGACCTGGCCCAGTCGCTACTCCTGGACCTTGATGTTACTCGTACCGGGGCTGGCGCTGGGCTGCTTCAACGCGTGGTACTGGATTACGCGTGAGCGGCGACGGATCGAAGCGGCCCGCCGCGCGGGCCGCGCAACGCGAGGTGAGGACGAGCATGTCTGAGGTGCTGATGCTGGCTTTGTCGGTGCTGGTGGGTGTCGCGTTGAGCGTGCCGATGTTTGCCGGCCTATGGTGGACGCTGCGGCGCTTGCCAGGCACGCGCTACCCCACTCTCTTCGCGCTGGCCAGCTTCTGGCTGCGACTGGGTGTGACGGTCTTGGGGTTCTATCTGATCACAGTTGGAGACTGGCGTCGCGGGTTGGCGGCGTTGCTCGGCTTTCTGCTGGGCCGCACGCTGCTGTTGCGCCGTTTTGGCCCCCTCCGGCAGACGCCAACGACGGGGGGAGCGTGACCCATGCACGTAACGCCCGATCAGGTCGTCTACTGGCAATGGGGTCCCGTGGTGCTCAACGCCACGATCGTGCATACGTGGATCGTAATGGCGCTGCTCGTAGCGGTGAGTGTGCTCGCGACGCGGCGGCTCACAACGACCATGGCACCGTCCCACTGGCAAAACGCACTGGAAGCGATCGTCGGCACGATTCGGAGCCAGATCCGCGCGATCAGTCAGGATGACCCGCGCCGCTATCTTCCCTTTATCGGAACGCTGTTCTTGCTGGTCGCTACGGCGAACCTGCTCAGCGTCGTGCCGTGGTTCCACCCGCCGACCGGATCGCTGTCGACCACCGCGGCACTCGCCGCCTGCGTATTCGTTGCCGTGCCCGGTTTTGCAATCGCGCGCCAGGGGCTCGGCGCGTACCTGCGCGAATACATCCAGCCTTCGCCCATCATGTTGCCGTTCAACATCATTGGTGAGGTCTCACGCACATTTGCGCTGGCGGTGCGGCTGTTTGGCAACATCATGAGCGGCACACTGATCGTGGGTGTTCTTGTCAGCCTCACGCCACTGTTCTTCCCCGTGGTGATGCGGGCATTCGGTCTGCTGATCGGCATGATTCAGGCCTACATCTTCGCCGTACTCGCCATGGTCTACATCGCCTCCGCTGCGCGTCTCGAGCAGGAGCGCGAACACGAGCAAGCATCTGCCCCGCAAGAAGGAGGATGATATGACGAGTGTCGATCTCGTAGCAGTAGTCTCGATCTTCACCGCCGGCATCACCATCGGCATCGGTGCCATCGGCCCGGCGATCGGCGAAGGCCGGGCCTTGGCCTCGGCGCTGCAAGCCCTGGCCCAGCAGCCGGACGAGTCGAACACGATTTCGCGCACCCTGTTCGTGGGTCTGGCCATGATCGAGTCGACGGCGATCTATTGCTTCGTAATCTCCATCATCCTGATCTTCGCGAATCCCTTCTGGGACCATGTGCTCGGACAGTCTGGAGGCTAGGGCGTGGGTATCGACTGGTTCACATTCGGTGCACAGATCGTCAACTTCCTGATCCTGATCGGGTTACTGTGGCACTTCGCATACAAGCCCATCATTCGGGCAATGGACACGCGGGAGAACTCGATCCGGGATCGGCTGGCAGAGGCGGACCGCAAGCGCGCGGACGCCGACCGCAAGTCCCAGGAACTCGACGAGAAGCACCAGGAGCTCGATGCGAAGCGCGCGGAACTGCTCAACCAGGCGCGCGAAGAGGCTGCCGAGCGCCGCAAGGAACTGCTCGACGAGGCACGGAAACACGTCGCGCAAAGCAAGGCCCGGTGGCAGGAAGATCTGCGACAGCAACAACAGGAACTGGCGACGCAATTGCGTCGCCAGGCCGCGCGGCACTCCGTCACCGCCGCCCGCCAGCTTGTCCGAGACCTGGCCAACCAGGATCTGGAAGGGCAAGTCGTGACGACATTCACGCAGCGGCTCGATCAACTCGATGGCGAAACCTCCGACAGTCTGCGCCGGGCGGTATCAGAGGCGGATGGCACCGTGCAGCTGGTGAGTACGTTTGAACTCGGCGACGACCAGCGTCAACAACTCAATCGCCGCATCAATGAGTTGGTCGCGCGTGAAGTGCAGACGCATTTCGAGACGGACCGTGAGTTGCTCTGCGGCGTCGAGTTGCGGGTCGGAGAGCGGCGTATCGGCTGGAATGCGGCGGATTACATCGCCGAACTCGACGAACGGGTCGAAAACACCATCGCCGCTGCGGCCCAACGCGCTACTGCCACTCAACAGAACGGCGCTCAGGACGAGAACAACAACGATGACTGACACGCCCCCGACGATGCGAGAACTCGTTCAGGATGTGGATCAGCTTCTCGATCAGGCAATCGCCGATACCGGCCTCGACCTCCGTATCGAGGAGACCGGCCAGATTCTCAGTGTCAGCGAGGGTATCGCGCGGGTCAGCGGACTCCCCCGTGTCCAATATCAGGAGCTCGTGCGCTTCCCCGGCAACATCCTCGGCATGGCGCTGAACCTCGAACGCGATCAGGTCGGTGTCGTGCTACTGGACGAAGGCGAGACGCTGCACGCCGGCCAAACAGTACGCCGCACACACCGGACCGCCGATATTCCGGTAGGTAAGGCCTTGCTGGGGCGGGTGATCGACGCCGTCGGTCGTCCGCGTGACGGGCGCGGTCCGGTGGAGACGAATGAGCGGTTGCCCGTGGAGCGCGATGCGCCGCCGATCATGGACCGGGCCCCGGTGGAGACACCACTCCAGAGCGGGCTCAAGGTGGTCGACGCGCTGATTCCCATCGGGCGCGGTCAGCGCGAGCTCATCCTGGGCGATCGCCAGACCGGCAAATCCGCCATCGCCGTCGACACAATCATCAACCAGCGCGACACAGACGTCGTCTGCGTTTATTGCACCGTGGGCCAGCAAAGCTCGGCGACGGCGCGGGTCATCGCTGATCTGGAGGAAAACGGCGCCCGCGACCACTGCGTATTCATTGTGGCCGGTGACGACGACCCGCCGGGGCAGCGCTTCATCGCCCCCTATGCCGCCATGAGCATCGGCGAGCACTTGCGTGATAACGGGCAAGATGCACTCGTCGTGCTCGATGATCTGACACGGCACGCCCGCGCCTACCGTGAGATCTCACTGCTGCTCCGCCGGCCGCCGGGCCGTGAAGCGTACCCAGGGGACATTTTCTACATTCACTCGCGGCTGCTCGAACGGGCCACCCATCTTCGGGAGGAGCACGGAGGCGGCTCACTGACTGCCCTGCCGATTATCGAGACGCAGGCGCAGAACATCTCCGCGTATATCCCTACCAACCTCGTGTCGATCACGGACGGACAGATCTACCTGTCGCCACAGCTCTTCCAGAAGGGCATTTTGCCCGCCGTGGATGTCGGCAAGAGTGTCTCGCGCGTCGGAGGCAAGACCCAACTGCCCGCTTACCGCGCCGTGGCCGGCGACCTGCGCCTGGCCTATTCCCAGTTCAATGAGCTCGAGGCGTTCTCCCGTTTCGGCACGCGACTCGACGAGGAGACCGAGCAGGCCCTCCAGCGAGGACGCCGCGTGCGAGAGATCCTCAAGCAGCCGGAGAGCGCCCCGCTACCGGTCCGGGAGCAGATCATCGTCCTGTTGGCAACCACCTCCGGCCTCTTGGACGATGTCCCCTTGGACAAGATCGGACAGGCCGAGGACAAGCTCCGCTCCGCCGTCCGCGACCGGGACG
Organism: uncultured Planctomycetales bacterium; assembly: GCA_964468185.1. Taxonomy (GTDB): domain Bacteria; phylum Planctomycetota; class Phycisphaerae; order UBA1845; family Fen-1342; genus JANQFV01. The sequence goes on from CAYXTR010000001.1 coordinate 303,308, forward strand.
AGGAGGTCTTTCAGCGTATCACCGCCGGAAAGAAGCTCAGCGATGAAGATCGTGAATACCTGACCGAAAGCGCCCGCGCGCAGCTCGCGGAATTCAAAGAGGAGTCACAGGATGGCGACGCTGGAGAGTCTGCGACGGAAAGTCGAAGCGACTGAAGACCTTCAGTCCGTCGTACGTACAATGAAGGCCCTCGCAGCGGTGAATATTCGCCAGTACGAACAAGCCGTCACGGCGCTCGCCGACTATCGGCGTACTGTCGAGTTGGCGTTGCGGGTCGTCCTGCGACACGCCCGCGGCCGCCGTCATACGCAGGCGCGGGGCGCGCAGACCGCCGCGCTGCTCGTCGTCGGCTCAGATCAGGGCATGTGCGGTCAATTCAACGAGGAAATCGCGGACCACGCGCAGCGCGTTCTGAGTCGGGCGGATGCTGGACCGCAGCACTGGCTCATCCTGGCCGTTGGCGAAAAGGCGTCGGTTGCACTCGAGGCACGCGAGCAAGCGGTCGCCCTGCGCCGTCATTTGCCTGGGTCGGCCAATATGATCACAGCCACGGTTCGTGGCGTACTCGCCGTCGTAGAGCAGTGGCAGCGTCAACACGGCTCGTTGCAGCAAGTGGTACTGACTTACAATCGCTATGACCAGCATGGCTTCATGCCGCACGACCAGGTGCTGTTGCCCATCGACCAGCCGTGGCTTGATCGTCTGCGTGAGCAGCCGTGGCCGACGCGCTCCGTGCCCATGTTCTACGCAGACCCCGCTCGGCTGTTGTCACAACTTGTGCGTCAGTATCTGTTCATTCAGCTCTACGGCGCGCTGGCGGAGTCCATGGCCGCGGAGAATGCCACGCGACTGCGCGCCATGCAGTCGGCCGAGAAAAACGTGGATGAGCGCCTGGATGAACTCAATACGCGGTATAACCGGCAGCGGCAGAACAGCATTACGGCGGAGCTGCTGGACGTAATCTCGGGCAGCGAGGCGGTAGCGAGCTAACCAGGCAGGCCGGGCGTCGGAGCGCGGGGGATAACACGACGTTCAGGCGCATGTTATCCGCGCGTCAGTCACAGGGGCTAATAACCTCCAGTATGACCTCCCTCACGCCTGTAAGGAGTAACCCACATGAGTGACTTGATTGCAATTGCATTTGATGATGAGCATCGCGCCGATGAAGTACGCACCGAGTTGCTGCGCTTGCAACGTGAGTATCTCGTGGAGTTGGAAGACGCCGTCGTGGCTATTCGCAAGCCCGACGGCAAGATCAAGCTGCGGCAGTTGCATAACCTGACGGCGTCCGGAGCCGTGGGTGGCGGTTTCTGGGGCACGCTGATCGGGCTCATCTTCCTGCATCCGCTGTTCGGGTTGGCCGTCGGCGCGGGGGCCGGGGCAGTTGCCGGGGCGCTCACCGATGTGGGTATTGACGACGACTTCATGCGTCAATTGGCGGAACGCACCTCGCCCGGCTCTTCTGTGCTTTTCGTCCTCGTGCGTGCCGCGACCCCGGACAAGGTGCTGTCCGAGCTGGAGCACGTCGAGGGGCACGTCCTGCACACGTCACTGTCGCATGAGGACGAGGAGCGGCTGCGGGCTGCAGTGGAAACGTCACCAGCACGCTGACGAACTGCGCCCGGGACGCGCTGGGAATCAGGGCCGGGGTGGCGAATGGAACTGCGGCTATGAGCGCGACGAGCAAGCAACAACCCCAACCCGGTACGCAAACCGACGGCGCCCACGACAACTCCGACCGCCAACACCACGATCACGGCGGTCACCACGCCCAGATGGCGACCGATTTCCAGCGGCGATTCTGGGTGTCGACGGTGCTGACTGTGCCGGTGCTGCTGCTCTCGCCCATGATTCAGGGATGGTTCGGCGTTGCCGGGGCTTGGGACTTCACCGCCGACAGTTGGGCACAGTGGGCCCTGGCGAGCGCGATTTTCATCTACGGCGGCTGGCCGTTTCTCGCGGGGCTCCTGGACGAAGTCCGGGCGCGTCAGCCCGGCATGATGACGCTGATTGCGCTGGCCATCACCGTGGCATATGTCTACAGCAGCGCGGTTGTCTTCGGCGTGGCGGGGCGGGTGTTCTTCTGGGAGTTGGCCACACTGATCGATGTGATGCTGCTCGGGCACTGGGTGGAGATGCGCTCGGTGATGGGAGCTTCGCGCGCGCTGGAAGAGCTCGTTGAGATGATGCCCTCGACTGCCCACCGCCTGGATGCGGACGGAAACGTCGCAGATGTCTCGGTCGACGCCGTCCGGCAGGGCGATCGCGTGCTGGTCAAGCCCGGTGAGAAGATCCCCACGGATGGTGTCATTGTCGACGGGCGCACCACAGTCAATGAGTCGATGCTCACCGGCGAGAGCAAGCCGGTTGAGAAGAAACAAGATGACGAAGTGGTCGGCGGGGCCATCAACGGTGATTCGGCGATCACGGTGCGCGTGGAGAAGACCGGAGCAGACACCTACCTCTCGCAAGTCGTGGAGATGGTGCAGGCAGCGCAGCAATCGCGCTCGCAGACGCAGAACCTCGCCGACCGGGCAGCGCTGTGGCTCACGATCATAGCGCTCAGCGCTGGCGCCGTTACACTCGCGGTCTGGTGGCTGGTCGTGGGGCGGGCCTTTGATTTCTCGCTGGAACGCACCGTAACCGTGATGGTCATCACTTGTCCCCATGCGCTGGGCCTCGCGATCCCGCTGGTTGTCGCCGTCTCAACCGCACTGGCGGCCCGCAACGGGCTACTGGTGCGCGATCGGAATGGACTCGAACGTGCCCGCCGGCTCGACGCCGTTGTGTTGGACAAGACTGGCACGCTCACCACGGGCCAGTTTGGGGTGACCGATGTCGTCGCGCTCGACGAGCAGTCTGAAGGCGATGTCCTATGCCTGGCGGCCAGCCTGGAAAGCCAATCGGAGCACCCGATCGCACAGGGCATCGTCGCAGCGGCCCGCGCGCGTGAGCTCAACCTGAGTTCGGTCGCGGAGTTCAAAGCCATCCCCGGTCAGGGTGCCCAGGGCCGGGTCGACGGCGATCTGATCAAGGCCGTGAGTCCGGGCTACCTGACGGAGCACGACATCACCCTCGACGAGCAGCAGACCCGCGAACTGGGGGCCGCTGGCAAGACCGTGGTCTACATTCTGCGTGAGGATGCCCCGATCGGTGCGCTGGCACTGGCGGATATCGTGCGTGAAGAATCACGCGCGGCGCTGGAGGACCTGCGAGAGAATCACGGCCTCCGGCTCATAATGATCACCGGTGACAGTGAAGACGTCGCGCGGCACGTTGCCAACGAACTGGGGCTTGACGAGTACTTCGCCGAGGTGCTGCCCGATCGCAAGGCCGAGAAGATCCGCGACATCCAGGACCGCGGGCTGCGGGTCGCCATGGTCGGCGACGGGGTCAACGACGCCCCGGCGCTGACACAGGCCGACGTTGGTATCGCCATCGGGGCGGGCACCGACGTAGCCATTGAAGCCGGGGACATCGTGCTCGTGCGCTCCGATCCCCGGGACGTCGCGGCGGCCATTCGCCTGGCCCGCCAGACTCATGCGAAGATGGTCCAGAATCTGTGGTGGGCGACCGGCTACAACGCGGCCACCATCCCATTGGCAGCCGGTGTGCTGTATCCAGCCGGCATCCTGCTGTCGCCCGCCGTCGGTGCCGTGCTGATGTCCCTTTCGACGGTGATTGTCGCCATCAACGCCCGGCTGTTGCGCTTTGGCACAGGTTGAACAAGGCGGAGTTCGTCAGGCGGTTGCTTCCGTCTGCTTGCTTGCGGTCGTGTTCTGACCGCGCCGTCCGGCGCGGATCCTCTGCTGCACATGTTCGTTGAAGCTGTATACCACGGGAATAACCAACAATGTCAGGCCGGTGGTTGCGAAGAGGCCGGCCGCCACGGCTACCCCGAGGGGGGCCCGCGACGCGCCGCCCGCGCCGAAGCCCAACGCAATCGGCGTCAGCCCCAACACGGTCGAGATGGTTGTCATAATGACGGGACGAAAACGGACGCGCGCCGCTTCTTTCGCCGCGTCGACCGGGGTGTGTCCTGCGCGTCCGAGGTGCCGGGCGTAATCCACCATGAGAATCGCGTTCTTCGTAGCCATCCCGACGAGCATGATCAGGCCGATGAACGAGAAGATGTTCAAGGACATGTCGGCGAGCCAGAGCGCCCCGAAGGCCCCGATACCTGCCAAGGGCAACGTGAGTAGAATGGTGAACGGATGAATGAAGGACTCGAACTGGCCGGCCAGCACCAGGTACACGAACACGATCGAAAACACCAGGGCCACCGTCAGGTAGTAGAATGACTCGCGGAAGTCCTCGGTTCGGCCTGCCACGGCGTATGAAAAGTTGGGGGACAGCGTCTGTTCGAGCCGTCGTTCCAGTTTCGACAGCGCTTGGCCGAGCGTTGTGCCGGGCGGGTTCGACGCCGAGATCGTCGCGGACCGCAGCCGGTTATAGTGATGGATCGCACTGGGGCCGACCGTTTCGTCGTAGTTCACGATGTTGCCCAGTGATACGAGTCGCCCAGACTGGTTCCGGACGTAGAGATCCGCCAGACCCTCCGGAATCATCGCCCCCTTGCTCGCAATTTCGGGGATTACTTCGTAGCGCTCGGCATTGCGTTCGATCTCGGAGATGTCCGGCTCTCCCAGCAGGTACCGTAGCGTGTTTGCTACCTGCGCGACTGAAATCCCCATCTGGCTGGCCAAATCGCGATTGATCTGCACGTCGACCTGCGGCTTGTTCATCTTCAGGTCAGAGGTAACCCCGCGGTACTCCGGCTGAGCGCGCATCCACGTCATGATCTCCGTTTGCGCACCCGCCAAGGCATCCAGTTCGGAAGTCTGAATAACAATCTGTAGGGGCGCCCCGCGTGCCAGGCCCAGCCCCGGCTCAATGGGATAGGCCTGACCGCCGGGCAAATCCGCCAACTGCTGACGCAGCGACTGCACCACCGCTACTTGCGCGCGGGTCCGCTCGGCCCGGGGTATCAGACGCACAAAGGCGATTCCCTCGTTGACCTTGCCGGGACCGGCTCCACGTGACAGACCCAGCGCTACGAAGAAGTGCTTGATCTCCGCGTTCGTGGCCAGGACCTCCTCGATTTCCCGCGCGTACGCATCCGTATGTGCCAGCGTCGAACCCTCCGGCGTCTCGAACCGAATGAAGAACTGCGATCGATCAATCGGCGGCGTGAATTCCCGTGGCAATGACCCGACGATCAGTATCGTCACGACGAGTGCTGCCACGCCTGCCAGAGTGGTTGCGAAACGGTGTGCGAATGCCCCATCCAGTAACCGACCATACGCTTGCTCACTGCGCCGCAAGGTGCGCTCGGACCATTGATAGAGACGATTCGGCGCGTCGGGCACGCGCAGGAAACGCGAGCACAACATCGGAGTCAGCGTCAGGGCCGCAAAGGTCGAAGCGAACACGGTCACTGCTACCGTCAGGCTGAATTCGAAGAAGAAACGCCCGATCAGGCCGGCCGTAAACGCCACCGGAATGAAGACCGCCGCCAGCGAAAGTGTGTTGGCGATGTTGGGAAACGCGACCCGTCCGGTACCGTGCCGCGCTGCTTCCGCTCGCTCCACGCCCTGCTCCATAGTACGGTAGCTGCTCTCTAGCACCACCACGGCGTCATCAATCACGATTCCGATCGCCAGAATCAGCGCCAACAGTGTCAGTACATTCAGGCTGAAACCGAGGATGAAGATCAGCGCCACCCCGCCCAGCAGCGAAACAGGTATGGCTACGGTGGCGATCAGCGTTCCGCGAAAACTCCGCAGGAACGCCAGCACGACCAGCATCACCAGACCCGTCGCAATGAAAACCGTCATGATCAGATCGCGTACACTCTGCTCGATGTAAACCGAATTGTCCGTGGCAATCGTATAGGTCAGCCCCGCCGGAAACCGCTCTTCGAGATTACGCATGCGCCGCTGCACGGCTGCCGCAAGTGCCACGGTGTTGGCATCCGTCTGCTTGACAATGCCCAGCCCAACCGCCAGCCGCTGCTTGAAGCGGGCCGTCTGACGTTCGTTCTCGACACCATCAACCGCTTCGCCCACGTCGCGTATCCGCACCACGGCGCCGTCCCGACTGGTGACGATCAGGTCGTTCAGCGGCTCCGCCGCAGCGAACTGCCCCCGCGTCTTGACGAGAAACTCGCGGGTCGCGCTCTCGATCCGCCCCGACGGGATCTTGATGTTGTTCCGTCGGATCGTCTCCACCACATCCTGGACCGTCACGTCCCGCGCAGCGAGCTGCTCGGGTTCCAGGCGCACCCGGACCGCGTACAGCCGTTCACCACCAATCAGAACTTGCCCCACACCCCGTATGTTCTCGAGTCGTTCTTTGAGCGTTTCGTCCGCGTAGCGGGTCAATCGTACGGCATCCCAGCGTCGGTCACCGGTGAGCGCGATCCACATGATTGGCTGCGAATCGGGGTCGAGCTTGCGGACGATGGGCGCTTCAATCGAGTCCGGCAACTCCCGCGTGGCCCGATCCACGCGATCGCGCACATCCTGGGCCGCCACATCAATGTCGCGCCACAATTCAAATTCGGCGGTAACTTCCGCCACTTCCTCACGCGCCGTCGACTCCAGCCGCTTGAGACCTTCGATGGTATTGATGCGCTCTTCGAGCGGCTCGACAACTTCGGTCTCGATGACCTCGGGTTCGGCGCCCGGCAGGACAACGTTCACAGTCACGATGGGAAACTCGATGTCCGGGTTTTCCCGGATCGGAAGCTGCGTGTAGGCGTACAGGCCGAAAATGGCGACGATCACGAAAATAACGACCGTCAGCACCGGGCGGCGAATGCAGAAACTCCAGATCATCCGGCCCCATCCTCCCTGGGCGCGGTGGCGCCCGTTGTCGTCGGCTGGCTGGCTGGCCGGGTGTCGCTGGCGAATTCCGAGTCGGCATCGACCACGCGGACGGCGGCACCATCGGTAAGCCGCATGTGCCCGGTGCGCACAACCTGAGCCCCCGACGCGAGGCCCGCCCGGATCTGTACGCGCCCCGGCTTGCGCAAACCGATCTCCACGTCCCGGATGTGGGCGACGCCCTCCTCGACAACGAACACGGAGTGCCCGGCGCGCGTGCTGACCAGGCACGCTTCGGGTATGACCGGCAAGTCCGTATACTCGGCCAACGTTACACGCGCCGTCGCGAACACGCCGGGTTTCAACACACCCTCCGGATTCCGAAACTGGCCCTTCACGCGGAGCTTACGTGTCTGACGGTCTACGGCCGGGCTGACAAACGACAAGGTCCCGGTGAGCTTCTCGTCGGGGTAGGCGGGACTCGTTGCCGTCACGCGCTGCCCCACCGCCAGCTGCCCCGCGTACGCCTCAGGAAGCCAGAAAGCCAATTCGACCGGGTCGCTCCGATACAGCGTCGCCAGTGCATCACCGATATCCACGAAGTCCCCAACGTCAACGAAATGCCGGCTCATGCCCCCGCTGCTCGGGGCGCGCACACGCGTGTCCTCAATCTTCTCCTGCACCAGCTCGAGTTCGGCGGAAAGGCGATCGACTCTGCTGCTGAGTGCGTTGTACCGGTCGCGGGCTTGCTTGAACTCTTCGATCGCCGCGACCCCGTCTTCGCGCAATCCGCGCATCCGCTCGTAGTTCCAGCGGGCATTGGTCAGATCCGCTTGCGCGGCTTCCAGCGCCGCTTTGCTGGCCGCAAGCTGACGTTGCAACTCGTCGTCGTCGAGCTGGAAAAGCAACTCGTCTTGCGCCACGCGCTGTCCTTCCTCAAATAGTATCTTCCGCACCAGGCCCCCAACTTCAGCGCGGATTTCGATCTGCTCGGCGGCCAGGAGCGAACCGACGCCGGTGACCGTATCCCGCAATGTCACAGCACGGGCCGTGATCGTCGTCACGGGCCGCCCCTGCTCCGCCTTGCTCGTGTCTTCCCGTTCGTCGCCCCGCGTACATCCGAGCTGCATGGCTAGGGTGACTGCCGCTATTGCGAGAACGCCGCGCCAGAGCCGGTGGCCTCGTGCTCGTGTCACCGGCCCCGCTGCGTGATCACCTTCCGACGGCGGTGGTTGCATAGGCTGGCATTCCTCCCTGTGCTCAGTCGACCTGCGCTATCCCCGGTACGTTCGATCGCAACACCGATTCGCCATCGAGGGCCCGCTGGCCGAGGATCGCCGTGGCCGCGTTCCAGCCCATCAGCGTATTGCCGCCAGGCGTAAGTTCCTTTCCATGCAGGTACTCGGGGAACGACCACGCCTCGCCGTCCACCGCACTGGCGTTGGCTTCGTGAACTCCCTCGAGAAAGTGCTCTGCTTGGCTGGTATCACCACGCTGGGCGAGGTCGGCCACGTAGAACCCGGTGATCATCGGCCATAAGCCGCCATTCTGATACTCGTGCGGCGCATTCTTGAACGTATGCGAGAATGACATCTGCAAGTCATCCCAGTCCTCATCCTTCGGTGTGACGACGGGATGGAAGGCAGGAAGGACTGGACACGCCTCCTGCACGAGTTCGTCGGTCACGAAGCGGTCCACTTCGGTACGCTGCTCTTCATCTGCGATATCCAGCAGCGATGCCAGCACGTTCGCGAAGGCATCGAAGCGATACCCATAAGTCGACGGCGAAAAGAACGGCATCCAATAGCAGCCACAACGCCGCGGTGCTGCACGGCGCCCTCGCTTGTAGAGCACCTCGTGGTAGACGTCGTCCGGCATCTCGTCCCCGTCGTGAAACCAGTAGTTGGCGCGAATCAGATGCCGTAGGCGGCTGGTAGTCTCACGCAGTGTATGATCTTCGCCGCCGTGCAGAAAACGATGCATGGCCGCCAGTTCGCGCTGTGCTTGCAAGTAGAGTAACTGGTCGTAAAGCACGTACCCGTCATGCACGTATTCGTCGGCCCAGTCCCCGGTGGCGGGCACGTATAGCAGGCCGCGCGTGTTGAATTCCCAGCAGCCCAACAGGTAACGGACCTTCTCGATCGCCCCGCACCTGCGGTGCAGGAAGTCCTGGTCCCCCGTTGCGCGCCAGTATTGGCCGCACGCGATGATGAACCACAGGTCGGCGTCCACCCGCCCCGTCGTGCCACCGTAGCTGATGCGCTCGGATAACGGATCCACATTGCTGGGGATTTCGCCGTGGGGTCCCTGGTAATGCGCAAGCGTCTCAAGCGTCTTGCGACCGGTGTCGATCAGTTGCGCGTCTTCCGCCGCAAAGGCGGCCAGGCTGATCAGGCAGCTGTCTCGCCCCCATACCCGGCGATAGTTGGCGTTCTCAGTGGGGGTGGCGATGAACCCCTGTTCAGTGGCGCACTTGCGAATAAGGTCAACGGAACGTTCATAGCCTTCGGAAAGCAGATTGGAGGATGAGCCACTCATGATCTTGTTGTGTCCAGCACACGGAATCCTTGCCCACTCTTTTAGGATATGCTGGCTCTACGCAGCCTGCCTGAACGCGACGTAACATGCGGCTGAACGCGTTGTAACACCCCACATCTCGCGTAATGCCCGGCGTCCCAGCCGGGCAGCGTCACGCTAGGATCCACGGCCCGGTTGCGCCTCCGGCTCCGCCTTCCCCTCAGTCGTCCCTCCCGTTATGCGTTTCAACTCACGTAGGGAGTCGCGCAACTGCTGCAACGCCTTGGCCGCTTCAGTAAACTCCTGTTCGCTCTGCAATCGCAGATAATCCTCAAAAGCGCTGCTGGCCTGTGACGCCAGTTCGGCTGCCGTCGTTCCAAGTGTACCGGATGTCGTCGCCGCCCCGGCGGGCTGGCCATTGGCGAAAAGTCCCTGGAGCGCCTGTTCGAAGGTCTCCGCATAGCTCAGCGTATCGCCATGCATCACCGCCACGAGTCGCAGTTCAGGATACGCCGCGGTCTCGGCTTGCAAGTAGATGGGCTCGACATAGATCAGCGTGTCCTCAATCGGGATCGCCAGCACATTCCCCCGAATCACGTTCGAGCCGCGCTGGTCCCACAACGTCAGTTGCCCAGACAAATACCGATCCTGGTCAATCTTCGTCTCAACCTGCTGCGGCCCAAGCACGCGTCGTTCCTTGGGGAACTTGTAAGCCAGGAAACGCCCGTAATTCTCGCCGTCGCACAGGCCGGCAATCCAGCCGATCAGCACCTGGCGGTTCTTCGGCGTAAACGGGAGGATCAGCGCGAACTCCGCGCGGTTGTGTCGCGGCAACTGCCACATGATGTAGTAAGGCTCGACCGGCTGCACCCGGCCGTAGTACTTCTCTGTGGCCCGCACCCACAGATCCTCCTGGTTGTAGAACACCACCGGATCATCCATGTGATACTTCGCATAGACCAGCCCCTGCGCGAGCAGGAATCCCGCCGGGTAGCGAACATGGCGACGCAACCCTGCCGACATTTCGCTGGCGTCTTTGAAGAGGCCGGGCAGCGCCCGTCGCCAAACGCGAATGATCGGATCATCGGGCTCGAACACATAGAAGTCGGTCGATCCGTTGTACGCATCCACCACGACTTTCACTGCGTTCCGGACATAATTGACATCCGCAAAATGCCGCAGCGTGGCATTCGCCGAACCGGTGCCCGCCGCATAAGGCGTGTTCGTGTTTTCGAGGAAAGGCTCGCTGTACGGAAAGCGCTGTGAAGTCGTGTAGGCGTCGATGATCCAATACAGACGACCGTCCACCAGCACGATATAGGCATCCTCATCCAACTCGAGAAAGGGAGCCAGTTTCGCCACCCGCTCCCGCACGATTCGATGGAACATGACGCGGCTCTCCGCCCGCGGATATGACGACAGCAGGAAACGGGTGCTGCCGAGCTCGTACCCCAGCACGAACTTCCGCCAGAAGTTCCCCAGTCTGACGCCACCGTCCCCGTCATAACGCACGTAGACGTTCTCATCGCCGCTGGGATGATCAAACTCCTTTTCGCGGCTGTTGACGACGACCGGCTGCCGGGTCAATTCGCCATAGTAAATCTCCGGTCGCGTCACCTGCAGATCCGGGTGCGTCGCCTGCGGCGGAATATCCTTGACGAGCAAGTGGGGCAGACCGTCCGGGGTGAACTCGTGCACCGCCGCCAGCGTCAGCCCGTATCCATGCGTGTACTTGAACCAGCGGTTGACAAAGGTCTGACTCTGCGCTGGCAGGTTGTCGGGCTCCAACTCGCGGGCCGACACCATGACCTGATCGTAACGCTCCCCGATCGTGTAGCGATCAATGTCCACGTCCTCGAAGACGTAGTACAAACGTATTTCCTGGAACTGCTTGTACACTTCGTCGAGGGCCCGATAATCCCACAACCGCACGTCGTCCAGCAGATGCCTGTTGTTCTCGGCCATCGTCGGCGTGAACTGATCGGTAGCCGGAAACTGGCGCTCCTCGACGTCGTCGAGTCGAAAGCCATGGCGCGTGAATGCGATGTTGTTGGCGATGTAGGGCCGCTCAAACGTAATCTCGTTGGGTTCGACCACGAGCCATTGGATCACCGTCGGCACGACGCCCAGCGCCAGGATCCACACGACAGTTACCCCGAGCCACGTACCGCCGGCTCCGACCAGGTCTGTCGCCCCTTGTGCCGGACCGGTGAGTGAATCACGGATCCGGCGCTGCACGCCCGGTATCAGCGGCCCAATCGCCAATCCCAGGCTCAACGCCGCCACGATGAAGTAGGCCGGCAGGCGAATGTACACGTCGGTCCACCCGGGACCGGCCACGACGCCCGCTTGCGAATACAGCAAGTGAAAGATGCTGAGCAGTGCCGCAAGTCCGACGACCACGGCCAGGGCCAGACTGTTGGTGAGCACCGCGCGGGCCCCGCCACCCGTGTCGCTGGCGCGTCGCAAGGTAATGTGTCCCTCGTCCGGCCCACGGGTCTGCCAGCGGAAGCGCGCTGTGAGCGCAGCGACTAGCCCTAGCAGGGCGATCCACAGCAGCAGGGCGTGTACGCGGTCGAGCAGCGGCAACACGAACATGTAGAAGCCCGCGTCGAGCCCCAGGATTGGCTCGGTCAGCTTGGCCGGCACACGATTCATGAAAATGAGCACGTCCGCCCAGGCCTGATAGCCCCACAAGCCACCAACCAGCGCGCCCGCGATCGGTGCCCAGCGGCGTGGGCCGCGGCGGCCGCGTGGCACAAACCGTGTTAGCAGCCAGACCCCCGCCCCGCCCAGCAGTGCTCCTCCGAGCAATGCCGCGAGTTGCGTCCACACGACCGTCCAGAAACGCCCGCCATAGCCCGTCGCAGCAAACCACAGCGCATCGCCCCAGAAGCCCATCAACCCGAAGAAGGCGAGCGTGGCTACCAGCAGCGTCACGCCGGCGACGATCCAGCTCCGCCTCTGCCTGAGGCCCCCGCCAACAACGAGCGCGCCGCCGGCTCCCACGAGCAGCAGTTGCAGCAGAAAGTACATGGATGACCTTTCCCGATCAGACCAGCTTAGTGCAGCCCTCCAAACCCGTACAGAATTGTCAGTAGAGCTGACAGCCACGTAACGCCACGCTGAACAGTCTGTAAGTCGCGCTGCCCGACGCTGGCCTTACAGCCAATTCAGAGCGACGTCACTTTCCCGTCAGGCAGAACCATCAAGCTCGGATCGAACGGATGGCTTACGGTTCAAGATCCAATTGGTCTCCGCGTACAGCAGAAAGGAGTTGCGCAGTGTCCGTTGCGAAGCATATCGAGATTAGTGCCACTTCACCCGAGAGTTTTGGAGACGCGATCCGTCGTGGTATCGCCCGTACCACCGACTCGGTCGACGACGTCCAGGGCGCCTGGATCAAGGAGCAGCAGGTCCGCGTCGAAAAGGGCGCTATCAGCGAATACCGCGTCAACATGATTGTCACCTTCGTCGTCAACGAGTAGCGGACGACCGGTCGCTCGGCGTGCCCCACAACGCCGTCCGCCGGCGGCCTGCAAGGATCCCGCGTGGAAAACGCTGAAATCGCCGACGTGTTCGCTGAAATCGCCGACCTGCTCGAAATCCAGGACGGCGATCCGTTCCGCATTCGATCATACCGCAATGCGGCCCGGTCGGTGCGGGATGCGAGCACGCGCATGGCAGACCTCGTTGCCGACAATGGGAACCTCACCGATTTGCCCAATATCGGCCAAAGCACGGCCGACAAGATCCGTGAGATGGTCGACACGGGTTCCTGCCGGCAACTGGACGACCTCCGCAGGAAAACACCCGCCGACCTCACGAGCTTCCTCCAGGTCCCGGGGCTGGGGCCCAGGAAGACCCGCGCCCTTCATGACGAGTTGGGCGTCACCACCCTCGCAGACCTGCAGCAAGCGGCCCAAGACCACCGCGTTCGCGATGTCGCGGGCATGGGCGCCAAAACGGAAGAGCGGATCCTCCACGGTATCGAGAACCTCCAGCAGCATGCCGGCCGCGTGCGCCTCCAGGAAGCTTCCGAATACGTCCACACACTGGGACAGCATCTCGACCGCATCGCGTCAATCGACCAGTGGGCAATCGCCGGCAGTTTCCGCCGCCGCCGCGAGACCGTCGGCGATCTCGACGTGCTCATTGATGCCAGCGCCCGCGCCCGCGCGGCAGATGCGCTCACGCAGCACCCTTCCGTCGACGACGTCGTCAGCAAAGGTACCGACAAGGTCCGCGTTCGTTTGCGCAACGGCCTCGCCGTCGACTTCCTCTTCTTCAACAAGAGAGAGTTCGGCTCCGCCCTCCTCTATTTCACGGGCTCCAAGGCCCACAACATCAAAATTCGCAAACGTGCCCAGGCGAGCGACTGGAAGCTCAACGAGCATGGCCTCTTCGACGGCCGCCAGCGCCTCGCCGGCAAGACTGAGCAGGACGTCTACAAGAAGCTCAAGCTCACCTGGGTTCCCCCCGAACTGCGCGAGGACCGTGGCGAGGTCGAGGCGGCCGAAGCGGACAAGTTGCCCCGGCTGATTGCGCAGGACGACATCCGCGGCGATCTGCACGCGCATACCACAGCGAGCGACGGTCATCACAGCATCAAGGAAATGGCCCAGGCCGCACAGGAGCGCGGCTACGAGTACCTGGCGCTTACCGACCATTCCAAGGCCGTCCACGTCGCCAACGGGCTCGACGAAAAACGCCTGCGCAAGCACGCGGACCAGATACGAGCGGTCAACAGCAGTTTGACGAACTTCCGCCTGTTGGCGGGCGTGGAAGTGGACATCCTGAAGAGCGGCAGGCTCGACCTGGACGCAGACCTGCTGGCCGAGCTCGACTGGGTCAACGCATCCGTCCATTCCCAGTTCGAGCTCAGCGAAAAGAAGATGACCGAGCGCCTCCTCAAAGCCATTCGCAGCGGCGTCATCCACTGCCTGTCACACCCCCTGGGCCGGCAGATCGGCTCCCGCGCGCCCATCCAGTTCGATATGGACCAGATCTTCCAGGCCTGTCACGAGGAGAATGTGTGCCTCGAAATCAATGCCTACCCCGACCGCCTGGACCTGCCCGATATCCACTGCCAGCACGCCAGGGAAGCCGGCGTCAAGATTGTCATCTCCACCGACGCGCACAAGATCGGCGACCTCGATTTCATGCAGTACGGCATTGGCGTCGCCCGCCGCGGTTGGCTTGAACGCAGAGACGTGCTCAATACCGTCACCGCCGACACGCTGCTGAAGCGCACGGAGTAGCGCCATGGCCACGCGCAAGAAGTCCGTCGCCGACCTCACGAAGCAGCAAGCCAGGCAACGGGCGGACGTACTGCGCGCTGAAATCGCCACGCACGATCACCGCTACTATGTGCTCGACGACCCGACCATCTCCGACGAGGAATATGACCAGCGCAAGAGCGAGCTCGAGGAAATCGAGGAGCGTTTCCCCGATCTTATCACGCCCGACAGCCCGACCCAGCGCGTGGGCGCCCCACCGCGCGAGCAGCTCGGCACCCGCCGGCACGAAACGCCCATGCGCAGCCTCCAGGCCGTCCAGGACGAGAACAGCCTGCGACGCTTCTACCAGACCTGCCGCGACGAGCTGAATCAGGAACGCGTGCCACTCGTGGGCGAGCCCAAATACGACGGCGTCAGCGTAGAAATCATCTACGCGCGCGGCCGCTACACCGCCGCCAGTACCCGCGGCGACGGCCAGACCGGCGAGGACGTCACCGCGAACGTCCGCACCATTCGCCAGCTTCCCATGCGCCTGCTGGATCGCAACGTTCCCATTCCCAATCGCTTGGTTGTGCGCGGCGAAGTCTACATGAACAAGGACGACTTCGCCGACTTCAACCGTCAACAGGAGCAAGCCGGCCGGAAGACCTTTGCCAACCCACGCAACGGAGCCGCCGGCAGCTTGCGCCAACTCGACCCCAACATCACCAGCTACCGACCCCTACGCATCTTCTGTTGGGAAATCGCCCCGGAATCCACCGGACGGCCCCGTTCGCAGTGGGAATGCCTCCAGCGCTTGCAGGCCCTCGGGCTGCCCGTTAATGAACAGACCCGCCGCATTAACTCCGCCGAAGAGGCCATCGCGTGGCACCACGAGCTCGAACAACTGCGCGACGATCTCCCCTACGAAATCGACGGCTGCGTCTTCAAGGTGAACCACCTCGCCGCTCATGAACAGCTCGGCGTCCGCGCCGCCAACCCGCGCTGGGCCGTCGCCTTCAAGTTCACCTCCCGGCGTAAAACGACGAAGATCAGGGACATCAAGGCCCAGGTCGGTCGCACCGGCAAGCTCACCCCGGTCGCCCGCCTCAAACCCGTGCACATCGGCGGCGTCGAGGTGACCCACGTCAGCCTGCACAACCAGGATGAGGTCGACCGCCACGATATCCGCATCAATGACACCGTCCTGGTGGAACGCGCCGGCGACGTCATCCCCCACGTCGTCAAGGTCATCAAGCAGAAACGCTCAGGCCACGAGCAAAAGTACCACCTGCCGAACAAATGTCCGGCCTGCGGCGGTCCGGTCAGCAAGCCCACGGGGGAGGCCGCCACACGCTGCACGAATGCCGCTTGCCCCGCCCAACTCAAGGGCAGCCTCCAGCACTTCGGCTCCCAGGAGGCCTTCGACATTGACGGCTTGGGCGAGAAGCTCGTCGATCAGCTTATTGAAAAAGCCGTTGTCGAAAGCCCCGCCGACCTGTTCGCGCTCAAGGTCGATGACCTTACCGGCCTCGAACGCATGGCGAACAAGAGCGCCCAAAACCTCGTCGACGCCATCCAGGCCAGCAAAGACCTCCCCCTCCCACGTGTCATCTATGCCCTCGGTATTCCGCACGTCGGCCGCGCCACCGCCGACGTCCTCGCGCTCGAATTCGACTCACTCGACGACTTGGCGGCCGCAACCAAGAGCCGCCTGCGAAAAATCCCCGACATCGGCGGTACCGTCGCCGAGGCCATCGCCGATTGGTTTGACAATGACGCCAATCAGAGGTTGATCAAAGACCTGAAAAAGCACGGCGTTCAACCAGAGTCCACGCACAAGCGCGGCACGCGTTTGAAGGGCAGGACGCTGGTTGTAACAGGTACACTCGAAAACCTCTCCCGCGACGAAGCCAAACAGGCGATTCGCCGGCAGGGGGGGCAGGCCAGCTCCAGCGTCTCCGCAAACACCGATTACCTCGTCGTCGGAGAGAATCCCGGCCGCAACAAGCTGGAAGACGCCAACGAGCATGACGTAACGGAGATCGATGAGAAGAAGTTCCTCAAACTGATCGATAAGGGCTAGCCGTACCCCGCGCAGCGGAGACATTACAGCCTCTTCAGCATCATTTCAGGCGTCGTTCATCGCCCGCCGCATAATCCGATGGTATTGTCGGCAGCACGCCTGCCCACGCGATAAAACTCCTCCCGACCGAAAGGACCCTAGACATGAACAGCCCCCATAACCGCACAAGCCACTCACTGATCGCGGCATTCTCGGCAGCGGTTCTCCTCGTAGCGAGCGGCGCGCTATACGCACAGCAGCCGATGAGCAAATCGAAAAGCCCGCTCAAAGATGCTGATACATACATGCCGGTGGTCAAAAAGGACTTCCAGACCATCATGCAGCAGGACAAATCCGCCAGGTCCGGCATCATGGCCGCGCAACAGAAACTGCTCGAACGTCGCTACGACCTCAGCGACCTGCCATCCGATGTCATGATGTCCGCCGGCCGCAAGGCCGTCCAAAAAGGCGTCCGCGTCAAGCTCCACGATGGTGTCTCCTGGCAGGAACTGGCGGAGATGACCCCCGCGGAGATTAAGCGCGCAGACCTCTTCCCGATGGGCTTCCGCCCCCTCCCTCACGCCAAGCATGCCACCGGCGGCCAGGTCTTTCCGGACCACCAGATCGACGCCATGCTGGAAAAGGAAGACCGCAACCTCAAGCGCTTCGACGTCACCTTTGACATGCCGAACCACCTCATGCCCGAGTTCCCGCCGCCGATCTATCTGACCACGCGGCCGGACCTTGGTGACGTGTCGCAAGGGCAGGTGCTGAGCATCAAAAACTACTACGCGATCTTCAAGGGCATCCTGACGCCGGTACAGATGGAGGGGTTGCGGCTACTGCTGACACCCTTCCCTCAACAACAGTTCAATCAGACCGAAGACCGCAAGGTCGCCGAACCCAGCTTGGGCGTCACCTGTCTCGATTGTCACGTGAACTTCCACACCAACGCGGCATTCCACCTGAATCCGGACACCCGCCCGCAGGCTGCCCGTTTTCGCCTCGATACGGTCAGTCTCCGTGGTATGTTCAATCAGCAGATCCACGGCTCCAAGCGGTCACTGCGTTCGATCGAGGATTTCACGGAGTTCGAGCAGCGCACCGCATACTTCGACGGTGACCATGTCATCGCCGCCAAGAAAGGCGTCAACCTCCCCGATCGCGCTAGCCAGGTCGCGCTCATGGCCCAGATGCAGAACATGATCGACTTCCCGCCCGCCCCCAAGCTCAACGAATTGGGCGAGCTGCGCGCAGACATGGCCACTGAGCAGGAAATGCTCGGCCAGCAGGTCTTCTTCGGCCAGGGCCGCTGCGGCGTATGTCATCCCGCCCCCTTCTACCTGGACGACCGCATGCACGACCTGCATCTGGAGCGCTTCTACGATGCCGAGATGGTCAACGACCAGTACAACATCGCGGATGGCCCAATCAAGACGTTCACGTTGCGCGGCATCAAGGACTCGCCCCCCTTCCATCACGACGGTCGCCTCCTCACGCTCGAAGACACGGTCGAGTTCTTTAACCTCGTGCTCGACCTGGACTTGACGCAGAAAGAGAAGGACGCGCTGGTGGCATTTATGCGCTGCCTCTGATGCCGCAGTGTGAAAAGCTCGTGGGCGCACGTAGCTGGTGAATCATGCCCGAGCTCCCCGACGTCGAGTCGTTTCGCCGGTACGTCGATGCGACTTGCCTGCACCAGACCATCGACGATGTCACGCTGCCCGACGCCGCGCTCCTGGCCGGAGTGAGCCGGCGTCGCTTGGCCCAGACGTTACCCGGCACACAATTCGAAAAAACGGCCCGCCACGGGAAGCACTTGGCGGTCCACCTTGCCGAGGGCCATTGGCTCCTGCTGCATTTCGGCATGACCGGCTTGCTGAAGTACTATCAAGACGCCGAGCAGGAGCCGGAGCACACCCGGCTGCTCATCCGGTTCGACAATGGCTACCACCTCGCGTACATCAACCAGCGCAAGCTCGGCCGGATTCGGCTCGTCGACGACTTCACGGAGTTCACAAAAAGGGAGCAGCTGGGACCGGACGCAGCCGAGATTTCACAAGCGACCTTTCGCCAACTGGTCATCGGCGGCCGTGGCACAATCAAAACCCGGCTCATGAACCAGAACATCGTGGCGGGGCTCGGCAACGTCTACGTCGATGAAATCCTCTATCACGCCGGCTATCACCCCGCCAGCAAGACGAGCCAGCTGAACGCCGCAGACGCCAATGCGCTGCACCGCACGATGCGACGCGTCCTGGCGACGGCGATCAAGCATCGCGGGGTGCCCGGCGACATGCCGGCATCCTGGCTCCTGCCGCAGCGCGACGGTGACGGTCAGTGTCCGCGTGGTCATGGCAAGCTTGAGACCACCAAGGTCAGCGGCCGTACCACCTATTTCTGTCCAGCCTGTCAGCCGAAGAAGACGTAGTCACTCGGACACGTATCGTCGCAGCTTCCGGGCATTCTCCACCGCATAGGCTTGGCGGTCGTTGTTGAAATACGCGAACACATCTACGCCGTCTTGCAGATAGTCCCGAAGACGCTGGGCGGTGGCACGCAGCGCCTGAGTTGAGTAATGCGCCGCATACTTCTCTTCGCCAACCGGACCATGAAAACGCCAGTACGTGAAATCCGCCGTGAGCGCGCGGGGATGATCACCAAAGAGATCGTGGACGCACAGCGCAACGCCGTGCTCGCGCAACAACTGATACACGGCATCACAGAACCAACTCTCGTCACGCAGTTCGAGCACCCACTGCAATGACCGGGGCAGTGCCTCCAGGAATGCCTGGAGCCGCCCCACATCCACGCCCCAATGTGGCGGCAACTGCACGAGTATCGGTCCCAGATATGCTCGCAGCCGCTGCGCCCGCTCCACGAACACTTCCACATGCTGCTGGGGGTCCTTCAGGTGCTTCAGGTGTGAGCCGTACCGGCTGTACTTGAGGGCATATCGGAAACCGGCCGGGGTTTGCTCTCGCCAGGAATCAACCGTCTCCACTTCGGGCAGGTTGTAAAAAGTGTTGTTGATTTCGACCGTGTCGAATTCGCTCGCGTAGTGCGCAAACCATGCGCGCTTCGGCATATCCCGAGGATAGAAACGCCCCTTCCAATGATCGTACTGGTAACCCGCGGTTCCGACGCGCAACACACCTCGTTCGGCCATGGGCGACTCTCCGTTGTGCGTCCCCGTGTATGCTTGCTATTTCGCGAAGAACCGACGCCAGCATTGTCCGCGGACCTGAACATGAACTGAATTATGCTGCGCGGCGCTGGGATTCCCCGCCCGCCAGCCCCGACGCGCCGGAAGCGCAGCCAACAACTCGAATTACGGCACATTCAGGGCAATTTCAGTGCTGCGTCATGCCGACGATCTAACGTTAAACTAGAATGGACATCCATCAGTGAACATAGGAGATGATAAGCATGAAACGCATCGACGCCGAGCAACTTGCGCAGATGCGCGCGGAGAACGACGAGTTGAAGGTCATTAATGTGCTTGCGCCAGAGCAGTTTCAGAAGCGTCACATCCCCGAATCCGAGAATATCCCGGTAGACAATGAGAACTTCGTCGAGCAGGTCGAACGGGCAAGCGGCGGACGCGACCAGCCGATTGTCGTCTACTGTGCCAGCGAGGAATGCGACGCTTCCGAAAAAGCGGCACAGAAACTGGAACGCTCCGGGTTCGGGCAGGTGTACGACTTCTCGGGCGGTGTGCAGGCTTGGCAGGATACCGGGCACGCGCTGCGCGCCACCCTCGGCTGATGGGCCGCGCCGCGGCGAGCAATACCACCGTATATGCAAGGGGGTCCGCAAGCGTCTGTCGAGCAGGAGCAATCATGGTAACGCGTAGCGCGACGGCTGAATGGCGTGGGGACGTGAAAGCGGGGCAGGGCGAACTGCGTCTGGGGAGTCAGGCCTGGTCCGGTCCGTATTCGTTCCAGACGCGCTTCGACGACCAGCCGGGCACCAACCCGGAGGAGTTGCTTGGAGCAGCCCATGCAGGCTGCTTCTCCATGGCATTCTCGTTGATCCTGGGCGAAGCCGGCTTCAAGCCGGAGCACATAGAAACAACCGCGCAGGTGCGCTTGGTGAAAGATAACGGCGGCTTCAGAATTGACCAGGTCACGCTGGCCACGCAAGCCACTGTTCCGCACATCGATGAGCACAAGTTCCAGGAGCTCGCGAGCCAGGCCAAGACCGGTTGCCCCGTATCAAAAGCACTCGCCGGTACAAATATCACCCTTGAGGCGAAACTGACGTCTTCCTGAAAAAAGGAGCTTGCGCTATGGCCGCCACACTTACTGGCAAGCAGGTCGCTCTACTGGTAATGGACGGTTTTGAGCAGATCGAGTTGACGTCGCCGAAAAACGCCCTGATCGACGCAGGTGCACAGACTGCCATCGTCTCGCCGAAGACGGACACCGTCCGCGGTTGGCAACATACGGAATGGGGCGACAGCTTCAACGTCGACGTGCCACTCAAGAACGCGCGCCCGGAGGATTTCGACGCACTCGTGCTTCCGGGGGGCGTAATGAATCCCGACAGATTGCGACGCAACGAACAGGTCCAGCAGTTCGTGCGCGCATTCGCCGAACACCAGAAGCCGATCGCCGCGATCTGTCATGGCCCGTGGACTTTGGTCGACGCGGACTTGGTCAAGGACCGTCGCATGACGTCCTATCACTCCATTCAGATGGACTTGAAGAACGCGGGCGCCGCATGGGTGGATGAACAAGTCGTGGTCGACAACAAGCTCATCACGAGCCGCAACCCTGATGATCTGGAGGCATTCAACGCCAAGCTCATCGAACTGACTGCCGCCGGCTGAGCACGCGGCGCGCGATCCCGTCTCCAATGGCAGTCTTGCACGTTGCATAACGAGATGCACAGGACTGGGCGCACGCTATGGAACTCGGTCAGGGCACAGCACTCATCATCCTCGGGGCCACGCTGCTCGCGGGCTATCTGGCTTATGTCACCGGACCACTGATTCACGTTCCCCGCGTCACGCTCCTCCTCATGCTCGGCGCTATTTGCGGACCCTCGGTCTTGGGACTTGTGCCGGATGGCGTCACGCAGTGGTTCCCGTTCATGGCCCATATCGCCTTGGCCATGGTGGGTTTTCTGCTCGGGGAACGCTTCGTAGGCAAGCAAATCAAGCAGAAGGGCAAGGCGGTCCTCTGGATCTCGGTCGGCGAAACGCTCGCCGCCGCGCTCGTGGTCTTCCTTGCGCTCCTC
Source organism: uncultured Planctomycetales bacterium (assembly GCA_964468185.1). GTDB lineage: Bacteria > Planctomycetota > Phycisphaerae > UBA1845 > Fen-1342 > JANQFV01. The sequence goes on from CAYXTR010000001.1 coordinate 325,180, forward strand.
GCCATCGGCGCTTCACTCCCCCTCGCCTTGATCATGGCCGGCATCGCCCCCGCCTCCGCACCGGCTGCCATCTTCGAGACAATCCGCGAGGGAAGAGCCGAGGGATCGCTGACCAGGACACTACTCGGCGTGGTGGCCATTGACGACGCCTGGGGCGTACTGACGTTCAGCGTGCTGTTCGTGGGCGCTCAAGCGGTTTCGGGCACCGCAAGCGCGGGCCACGAACTGCTCTCGGGCATCTGGGAGGTGTGCGGGGCAGTCCTGCTCGGCGCTGGAATCGGGATTCCCATGACGTGGATTACCGGACGGGTTCGCGAAGGAGAGCCCACGCTGATCGAAGCAATGGGATTCGTACTGCTATGCAGTGGACTCGCGACGGTGCTCGAAGTCTCGTACTTGCTTTCCGCCATGGTCCTGGGCGCGGTCGTCGCCAACCGCGCAAAACACCACCAGCGCCCGTTTCACGAAATCGAGGGCGTCAGCGAACCCTTCCTCGCCGTCTTCTTCGTCCTCGCCGGCCTCAAGCTCGATCTCAGCACACTCGCCACTCTCGGCGTCATCGGCATTACATATGTCGCCGCCCGCGCCGTCGGCCTTATCGTCGGCGGTCTGGCTACCGGCAAGCTGGTGCGCGCCGGCCCCGGCGTCAGCAATCGCATCGGCTGGTGCCTCCTGCCTCAGGCTGGCGTGGCGCTGGGCTTCGCCCTGTTGGCCCAAGAGCGCATGCCGGACATCGGCGACCGTGTTCTGCCGCTGGTCATCGCCACTACCGTTCTTTTCGAAATACTCGGCCCACTCCTGGCCCGCTGGCAACTCCACCGCGCCGGCGAATGGGACCAGCAGGGCCAAACCGGCGCGTCAAGCGCCGACTTGGCCTGAGCGTCTCGTCAGCCCTAAGGCGAAACCACTCTTCGGCAGCCGTACGTTGCGATGTGCCTCGGCATTGCCCGCGCGCGTGACCAGCATGACATGACGGGGTCCGGAGGTACAACGACCTTCAAGAAGCAAACGAACACCGAATCGCGGATCTCGCGGCCCCGGGCACCCGCCCGTCACGGTCCCCCATCACGACCCCCCATCCCGTTCCCCCCCTGCACTACGCCGGGCGTGTGCTCGCGTCTTGCGCCGCTTCCGGCTGCGGGCGCGGGACAGGTCTCCCCGACGCCGCGCCGCCCTGACCGTCGGCCCCGCCGTACGCGGCGCGCGCCGCCAATGGCGAGGAGCGGGCACCCCATTCCATCAGCAGCCGCTGGGATTCTCGCTTCTCAGCCTCACTCTTCGGCGGCAGCCCGGCCATCGCTCTAAGCAGTTCGAGATGCGATACCGTCCCGACGAGCCGGCCGTCAGCGACCACGGGTAGCGGGCTGAAGCCCGGCGACCGGCTCAGCAGCGCCCACGCATTCTCAGTGGATTCATCCCCATGCAACGTCGGTGTCCCGAGTTCGGTGATCGAGAGGATGCCGCGGTCGCCGCCATCCCCGGCATCATCACCCCCTTCCGCAAGCGCCGCCCGCAATTCGTGAATACGCACAATCCCGATGAACTTGCGGTCTTCGTCAACAACGGGAATATGTCGCAGGCCATTGCTCAGCATCAGCTCGATCACAGCCCCAAGACGCGTCCCGGGCTCGACATGGACCGCGTCCGTTCGCATGCATTCCGTTACTTTCATCGCTTTTCTTCCTTTGCCGAGCCCGGTGCGGCTGTAAGCCGAGGTGCTTCTCACCCGCGCGCTCGTGCGTTGATTTCTGACCTGTCGCGCCCGTTCGGGGGCAACCCATGACGTGCAGTCGCCCGTCCCAAACGATGCTTTAACAATGGCCTGTCTTTCGCGTATCGACAATAAGGGCAACCCCCAAACCGGCCGAGACCGGCTCTCATGCGGTGCAAGAATCGCGGAACGTGCGCAGCGTTCCCGTGAACGTGCGGCGCTTCAATGATGATACGCCCCATGTGGACGGAAAGCACGCCAGTGCCGCTGCGATGCGGAAAACGTACATGCGTTGCATTCGTGCATAGGGGATTCCCCCAGGGGGTAACTCAGGGGGCCGCTGTAGTCGATACCTTCGCGAAAGCGGCGCCGCGTCCTGAAAAACTGGCCCGAATCGGCAAAATAGTACGTGGCCGGCGTACGCAACCGCCACTAGGATGAACGCTGTGGCCAGTCTTCGAGCTTTCTCAAATGCACCATCTACCATGCAACGAGGACGAGTGCTCGTTTTCACATCGTCTCCCCGCTGCAGCCGGCCCCAAAACTCAGCAGACCACGGCGCACTACGGTGACCATGAAAATCACGGAACCGCAATCCTCCACCGACAGCTTCGCTGAGCCATGCGGCGTCGGATAACCCGCAGCAAGTTCGACCAGGGGCGTTGAATATGACCGTGAATCAAGACCACAACGTGCCAGAAGATTCCCGCGAAGACGACGGGCATGCCAACTCATCGCAACCGTCCGAAGCAGGCGAGGCGATTCCGCACGATGCTCGCCAAGGCGCAGCACCACAACCTCAGCAACCGCCTTTGAAGATCGACCCACTGACACACGCCGAGCAACACCGCCAGCGCGAGCTGCTCCAGAAGATCTTCGACACGATCCCCGTCATGCTCGTCCTGTGGAATCCACAGCTCGAGCAGTTTCAGTTGAACCGCCACGCCGAAGACGTCCTCGGATGGACGACGCACGAAGCGAACGCGGGGGACTTCTTGCAGATGGTCTATCCGGATCCACGCACACGGGCGGAGGTGGCCGCATTCATGCAGTCACTGACGACCGACTGGCGGGAATTCTGCCCGGTCCGCCAGGACGGGGACTGCGTGCCGAGCGAGTGGGCGAATATCCGACTGACGGATGACACACGCGTCGGGATTGGGGTGGACCTGCGGCAGCAGAAGGCGGCGGAGGCCGCGCTGGCCGAGAGTGAGCGCCTGTACCGCACGCTGGCAACCTACCTGCCGGGCGGGGCGGCGTTCCTGATCGATCGTGACTTGCGCTATGTGCTGGCACAGGGCGAGGCGCTGCGACCCGCCGGTTTCACTTCCAATGATCTCGAAGGACTGACCATCTCGGAGGCGCTGGGTGCGGAAACCGCAGCCCGCCATGAGCCGTACGTGCGCCAGGCGCTGGCCGGCGAGCCCTATGAGGTCGAGCACGAGAATCACGGCCGGCACTTCGTCAGCCGCGGCGTGCCCATACGCGACGACACAGGCCAAATCACACATGTGCTCGGGCTCTCATTCGACATCACGGCGCGCAAGCGGGCTGAGGAGGCACTCGAGCGGCTCAACGAGACGCTCGAGGAGCAGGTCGCCGAGCGCACGAGCATGCTCGTGCTGGTGAACGACGTGGCGACCGTGGCGAACGAGGCGCGAACCTTTGCGCAGGCCCTCGAATACACCCTGCGGCGGGTCAGCGAGCACAACGGGTGGTCGTTCGGACATGCGTATCTTCTCAATGACGCGGACACGGACCGCCTGATCCCGGTGCGGACGTTCTACGAGGACGCCCCGGGCCGCTTCCAGGCGTTTCAGCGGGTGACGCTGGGGACACCGCTGGAACGCGGACAGGGACTGCCCGGGCGGGCCTGGGCGCGCCGGAGCATCGAGTGGACCAAAGACGTGCAGGCGGAGCTGGCTGAGCGGCGGGCGGAACTCGGAGACGAGCTGGAGATACTGACCGGCGCCGCATTTCCCATTCTCGCGCGCGACGAGGTGGTCGGCGTGCTCGAGTTCTTCTCGGACAAGGCGATTGAACGGTCGCCGCGGCTCCTCGAGTCGATGGAGAGCATCGGGACGCTGCTCGGTCGGGTGGTCGAACGCGAGCGATTCGAGCGAGAGCTGGCGCGGGGACTACTGGTCGAGCAGCAGCGGGTCGGGCAGGACTTGCACGACGGCGTGGGCCAGCAGCTCGCAGGACTGGCGCTGCTGGCCGAGCGGATGCAGCGGGATGTGCGCAACGGCCGTGACGTGGACGCGGGGCTACTGGCTGAACTGACGGCCGGACTGCGCAAGGCGCTCGACGAGACACGAATCGTCGTGCGCGGCTTGTTGCCGCCGCCGGTGCACGGAGCGGCGTTCACGGCAACGCTGGAACAGATGGCGCAGACCATCGCCGAGCGCTTCGGTGTAGCGTGCGAGATGGTTTATTCGGAGCCGGTAACGGTTGCGGCCCCGGATGTAACGGTTCAGTTGTATCGCATCGCGGTGGAGGCCATGACGAACGCGGCCAAGCATGCCAACGCGCGAAAGATCGTCGTGGAGCTCCGCATGACTGATCACGTACTGACGCTGGAAGTGCGGGACGACGGCATCGGCCTGCCCGACGACGCGGAACGCCACAGCTCGGGCTTGCGAATCATGCGCCATCGTGCGAAAGTAATCGGCGGCACGCTGGACATCGCAGGTCGGGAGGACGGCGGGACAGCCGTGCGGTGTGTATTGCCGCGGGACCGACTGCTTGGGCGTGCGCACGAGGACCGATAACATGGCGCGTACTCGGGTTCTGATCGTGGATGATCATGCTCTGGTGCGGCGGGGGTTGCGGGAGATGATCAGCGCGGAAGACGAGTTTGAAGTGTGCGGCGAAGCAGACGATTGCGACGCCGCGTTGACAGCGGCGCGGGATGCGCGACCCGACCTGGCCCTGGTGGACATCTCGCTGCCCAGCGGAAGTGGCCTCGAGCTTGCGAAGCAGCTCTTGAGTATCAACAAGGAACTGCGGATTCTATTCGTGTCCATGCATGATGATGCGGTCTTTGCCGAGCGGGCACTGCGGGCCGGCGCACTTGGCTACATCAACAAGTCGCGCCCGGGGGAGGAACTGCTGGCAGCGCTGCAAAAGGTGGCCCGCGGCGAGATCGCGCTGTGTCACGAAGTTGCGGAACGATTGATGCGGCGGGGAATCAGTCCGTCACGCGAACGCGCGACCGGGCTGGAGAGTCTGTCTGACCGCGAGTTGGAGATCTTCGAGTTGATCGGACGGGGCATGAGCACGCGGAACATCGCGGAGCGCCTGTCGCTGAGCGTCAAGACGGTCGAGACACACCGCGAGAACATCAAGACAAAACTCGATGTCGGGAGTGCGTCCGAGTTGACGCACCAGGCCACATTGTGGAAATCCGGCCAGTCATAGCGCCGTAGACCATTCGCGCGTACACCACCCCCTCCACCGCCGCCCGCCATTACAACCCCGTAAGCCGTTATTCAGTCATCTTTCATTCCTGCCGCCCACCCTCACGAGTGTGTTGGCCGCTGGCACCCAAACTACCTGGGGCCGCCGCACACGCGCTTCAAGGCGTGCCCGTACGCGCACGCCAATGACCATGACCCGCAGCGAGGCTACCTGATGCATGCGTTTGACTTGACTGAGCAATCCCTGCACGAGCTCACCCAGCGCAGCCGCCCCCCTTGTGTATCCCTCTACATCCCGCTCGGCCCCCCCGGGCCCGCGCGCGACGAGGCGCGCATCCGCCTGAAGAACCAACTCGCGCGAGCCGAGAAGCTGCTCGAACAGCGCGACGCTGCTGCCCGCACGTCCGATGCCCTGCTCAGGCCCGTGCGTAACATGCTCACCACCGGATTGCCCGCCGCCGGCGACGTGACGACCCTGGCAATCTTCTCCGCGTCCGACCTCTTCGAGTCACTCACCTTCAACGGACCAGCCCCCGAATTGACCATCATCGGCGAGCAGTTCTTCATCAAGCCACTCATCTCAGTCATCAACGAAAACCACCGCTTCCGCCTGCTGGTGCTCTCGCAGAATCACGTCCAGCTCTTCGAGGGCGATCGGCACACCATGCAGCCCGTCGAAGTGCCCAACCTGCCCCGTAACCTCGACGAAGCCCTGCAGGACGACGACGCCAGTAAGCCGCTCCAGTTTCATACCGGTGCGGCCGACGGCGGCGGGGAGCGCCCTGCCATCTTCCATGGCCACGCCGTCGGCAAAGAGGATGTAAAGGAACGCGTTCTGCGCTTCTGCCAACTCCTCAGCAACGCTGTTGATGGGCACTTCCGCCACCAGGACACTCCCTTGATCCTAGCTGGCGCCGAGCCGTTGCTGTCCCTCTATCGTGACACCAGTTCTTACAACAACCTGTTCCCCGATTCGCTTCCCGGCGATCCTGGCCAGCGAACCGACGCCGAACTGCATGCCCAGGCGTGGAACCTGATCACACCGCAGACCACCCGCAACCGCGACGCCGCCCTCGAACACGTCCGGGCAGGTATTGCCAAGGAGCACGGCACCACGGCTATAAGCGCCGCCGTCCCCGCCGCCTTCGCCGGCCGCGTCGAAACACTGCTCGTTACCCCGGAGGAGACCGAGTGGGGCACGCTCGACCCGCAGGCGCTCACAGTCGCACCGGTTGACGATGCAGCCGCCAGCGCCGAGGAGCTGACCAATCTCGCCACCATCCAGACACTCCGCAACGGCGGCCGCGTCTTTGCCTTGGCGCGTGAGCATATGCCGGACCGTGCGCCCCTCGCAGCCGCCTACCGCTACTGACCGCAGCGGCGAATCGACCCCGGGCGTGCAGCGACTCGACCTCATCAATGCACCGCGCGCCGCGGTGCATCGTGCTTGGCTTGACTTGGCAGGAAGAAACTCATGAGATGGCTTCGTTGGCTTCCCTGGCGCTACATCATCTCCCGCGTGGCCCGCGCGCAGGGCTTCATTGACCCCGTGGCGGTCTACTCCAAACTGCATCAGTTCGCCCAACCCTCCGAAGTCGCCGAACCCGTCGAATTGATGCGCGCCGGCGTCATCCTCCAGGCCCGCGGCCTGATCAACACCCGCGCCATCCAGCACAACCTCGACTGGGTCTGGCCCTACTGGGTCGCGCGCCAGTTCAACCCCCACGACGCCTCCTTCGTACCACGCGCGTTCTCGCTTACGCATGTGAATCTGACCCACCGCAACTGGACCGCCGTCGGTTTGCCGGACTGCGCCCAACTGCCCCTTGTCGACCCGCGCGGTCTGCTCACCCCGCTGTTCGACGGCTGGTCGCTCGATACCTGGATCATCCCGGCCGCCGGCCCTTCCCTGCTCCCGTCACGTGCGTCCGAAGCCACCCAACACATGCGCCCTGGCCCCACGGTCAGCGTCGAAACCCAAACGGCATGCGCGGGACTCAGTCTCGTCAATCGCGCTGAGGTTCTCGATGTGAACGGCGTCCCCAATAGCCGCCTGCACACCGAGGCCCAGTCGGATCGCGAGGCGTGGCTGGTCGTGTCGATCCGCCCAACCAACCCTGAGGGCGTCAGCTTCATCGAGCAGATCAACTACGACGATCAGAACGGCGGTACCTTCACCGTCAATAAGGACAATGCCGTCTACCTGCATGAGAAGCCCGAGCGTGTCTGCATGTCGACCTACCAGCACGGCGACGTCTTCCGCGATCTGCCGCGCGGAAAGCCTGTTGATGCCGTCAAATGCGACGTCGGCCTCGCCACGGCCGCCGCTGTCTATCCGCTCTCCGCCGGTAAGCCGCACCGCGTGGAAGTCACCGTGCCACTCACCGGCCCCAGCGCCCACCCCGAACCCGGGCTCAAACGTCGCCGCGCCACCCCACTGATCGGCCGCCAGCCACGTGCATCGTGGGAGGCCGCGCTGACCGGCATATGTGCCCTTGAGGCGCCGGATGAGCAGATCAGTTCACTCTATCACAACGCCCTGCGCAACCTCGTCCTCTTCTCGCCGAACGAGTGCTACCCCGGCCCCTACACCTCGAAGCGCTTCTGGTTCCGTGACGCCGCTTTCATCCTCAACGCCATGCTCACCGCCGGCCTCACCGACCGTGCCGCCCGCGTCCTCCAGCACTACCCCGACCGCCAGCAGCTCACCGGCTTCTTCCGTTCGCAGGAAGGCGAATGGGACGCCAACGGCCAGGCCATCTGGGCCCTGAACCGCTATCGCCTCCTGACCGGCAAGCGCCTCCCTGACGACTACGTCGACGCCGTCCGCAAGGGCGCCCACTGGATCGGCCGCAAGCGCCTCGCCGACGACGGCCAGGAGCCCCACGCCGGCTTGCTCCCCGCCGGCTTCAGTGCCGAGCACCTCGGCCCAAACGATTACTTCTACTGGGACGACTTCTGGTCCGCCGCCGGCCTGCACACCGCTGCCAGCATCCTCGCCGACGCCGGCGACACCCGCGAAGCCGAGTGGTCCCGCGCCGCAGCGGATAAACTCCTCCACGCCATCGACCGCAGTCTCGAACGCACCGCCAACCTCCGCCGCCACGACGGCGTGCCCGCTTCGCCGTATCGACGCATGGATGCCGGCGCCATCGGCTCACTCGCCGGCAGCTACCCAACGCAGGTCTGGCAGCCGCGCGACCCGCGCATGGTCGCCACCGCCAACTTCATCTTCGAGCAGTGCACCGTCCATGACGGATTCTTCCAGGACGTCATCCACTCCGGCATTAACGCCTACCTCACCCTGCACCTGGCCGAAGTCCTGCTTCGCGCCGGCGACCCGCGCCACGTGCGCCTCGTCCGCGCCCTCGCCAAACTTGCCTCCCCCACCGGCAATTGGCCCGAGGCGATTCACCCCCTCACCGGCGGGGGGTGCATGGGCGACGGGCAGCACATCTGGGCCGCCGCCGAATGGGTCCTCATGCTCCGCCACTGGTTCGTCCGCGAAGAAGGCCCGCGCCTGGTCATCGGCAGCGGCTTGCCCGACGAGTGGCTCGCCGGCGACACACCGCTTCGCTTCGGCCCCACCACGACGCCCTACGGCCCGATCAGCGTCGATATCATCCCCGCCGCGCGCGATATCGAAGTGCGCTGGCAAGCCGATTGGCGCAACGGCCCACCGCCAATAGAGGTGATATTGAGTGGCCGGTCGCAGCGCGTGCCGCGCGAGCAGTCGCGCATTCGCGTTGCGCGGCCCGAGCCCAAGGAGCAACAGCTTGAGGTGACCTGATGCACATTGCGATGTTCACCAATTTGTATCTGCCACTCGTTGGCGGCATCCAACGCTCAATCGCAACATTCAAGCAGGCATTCGAGGCCCGTGATCACAACATCCTCGTCGTCACGCCCGAGCTCGAGCGGAATCCGTCCGATGATCCCAGCGTCGTAGAGGTGCCGGCGATTCAGAATTTCAACGGCAGTGACTTCTCCGTTGCAATTCCCATACCGGGTTATTTGTCGCGTACGCTCGATGAATTCGCGCCCGATATCGTGCATTCGCATCATCCGTTTCTGCTGGGTGATGCGGCGGTAAGAGCCGCCACCAAGCGCGAATGTCCGCTCGTGTTCACATATCACACGATGTGGGAACACTACTTGCACTATGCTCCGGCCGACTCCCCGGCGATGCAGAAGTTCGTCAAGCGCATGGCGGCCGAGTACTGCGATCTGTGCGATCACGTAATCGCGCCGTGCGAGAGCATCGCCAACATTCTGCGCCAGCGCGGCGTCACGACACCCATCACTGCCATCCCCACCGGCATCGACACCGAGCGCTTTCGCAATGGGGACGGTAACGCCGCCCGGCGGCGGCTGAACATCCCGCCGGACGCACTGGTGGCGGGGTACATCGGGCGGCTGGGGCCCGAGAAAAACCTCCTTCCCGTTGCTGAGGCATTGGTTCGCGTTTGCGGCGAGCGTGCTGATGCCTGCGCATTGATTGTGGGTGACGGTGAGGTCACGGACACGCTGCGCAAGATCTTCGACGATGCGGGAAAGGTCGATAAGCTCCGCATGCCAGGCGTGCTGGAGGGTCAAGAGTTGATCGACGCGTATCATGCGCTCGACGTTTTCACGTTCGCATCCAAGAGCGAAACGCAGGGATTGGTGCTGGCGGAGGCGATGGCGTCGGGGCGCCCCGTGGTGGCGGTGGATGCGCCAGGAGCGCGGGATATCGTGCAGGATGGCAGCAACGGGCGGTTGCTGGAACGGGATGATCCTGCAGCGCTATGCGCGGCGATTCTGGAGATCGCCGACCTGTCTGACGACGAGCGGGCTGCGCTGCAACAGGGCGCAAGGGACACCGGTACACGCTGGTCGAGCGGCAACTGCGCTGAACGGGCGCTGCGTGTGTATGATTCGCTCGTCGACCAGAAGACAAAAGACCGCGCGGCAGCCGAGAACGCCTGGACGCGTTCGCTGCGCCGGCTGGGGACGGAGTGGCAATTGTGGAGTGGCCGCGCAGCAGCGGCGGCCGAGGCAGCCCAGCCTGAGAGGTGATACGCGATTTGTTTCCTAACAAAACGGGGGCCAGCACGTTTGATCAGGCGTCGAAGTTCCGCCAGAGCGTTTCACGTGAAACGCACCGGCTGGAATCGTAGCCCGATAATTGAAAACGTTATCAGACCTTATTCGTGATTCCCGCACTCCATCAGACGCGCGTGCAACTGCTCGACATCGTCCTTTCGGCAGAGCTCGGTGCCGGGGGTCATGACGGCGGCGGCGCCGGCGGCGACGCCGAAACAGACCGCGGCGCGCAGGTTCATCTGGCGGGCGAGGCCGAGGACAAGGGCGGCCATCATGCTGTCCCCGGCGCCGACTTTGCTGCGGATGGGGACGGACGGTGAGCGTACGCGCTCGAGGTGGTCGCGTGTGGCGAACAGGACGCCGGCGGCCCCCAGCGAGAGCACGAGGACTTCGCAGTGGCCGTCGGCGATGAGTCGGCGGGCGAGACGCTCCTGCTGCTCTTCGGATTCGAATTCCTCACCGGTAAGCGCTGCGAACTCGCGGGCATTCGGCTTGAGGAGGTAGACGCGGTCTGCGACGGCCTTTTTCAGGGGCGTGCCACTGGTGTCGAGCAGGAAGCGAGCGCCCAAGCTGCTGGCGGCGCGGCTGGCGCGGGCGTAGAAGTCGTCGGGCACGCCGGGCGGGAGGCTGCCACTGCCGACGACGTAGGCGGGTGGGGCACCCTGTTCGAGGCGCGCGAGGCAGGCTTGCCATTCGGACGCGTGGAGCGCAGCGCCGGGCATGCCGAAGCGATACTGGCGTTCGGTTGATTCCTCGTAGATGGTGAGGTTCTCGCGGGTCCAGACTTCGGTGTGAATGTGTTGGTGGTCGATGTCCTCGGCAGCGAGGAGGCCGATGAGCATTTCGCCGGTGGGCCCGCCGGCGGGAAAGATGGCGCTGGCGGTGCCGCCGAGCTTGTGGATGGCGCGGGCGACATTGATACCGCCGCCGCCGGGCTCGCGACGGGGTGCTTTGCAGCGCAGTTTTCGTTCGGCGACGACATCGCGGACGTCGGCGGACTTGTCGACGGCGGGGTTCATGGTGATGGTGACGATGCGTTGCAAGGCTCTGGTCCTTGGAGGCACCGGTTACAAACCAATACTGTCCGGCACGTTGATTGCTAATCCTAACACAAT
>CAYXTR010000002.1:0-237621 GCA_964468185.1 uncultured Planctomycetales bacterium
GTGGATCCGTTTGGGTATCACGTCATCCCATGTCCGTCGCCGGGGAGTTGCGGTTCGGATGTGGGTTCGCAGGAGCCGCTATTTGGCGGCGGTGTGCCGCTGCCGGGGTTGGGGGGTGATGGGACACCCGTGCTGGCGCAACTCGCTACGGGTGGGCAGCGTTGCAAGAAGTGTAGCCTGTGCACCGATAGAAACAACAACCTCTTCGGTTACACGACTTGTGAGAATCACAAGCCATGTATTTGTATTTGTAAGGACCGCTTCAAGGAGTTCTTCTATCCTGGTGACGAACTGGAAGAGTGCACGATTAAGCACGAGAACGTACATGTTGGCGCTGTTGGAGGACGCACGCCCGGTATCCCGGGCGGGTGTGAGAAATCGGGCGAGGGCCTCGTTGATACGCCGCCGAAGGGCGAATACGAAGAATGCGAGGCGGATTTGGTGGCGATGGAGTGTGCGATCGATAAACCGCTGAACGTGTGCAGAGATGTGACAAACATGACACATCGATGTAAATGCGTGCGCGACGTACTGAAGTATATCGCGCGCTCAACACACTGCCATTCCCAGTGCCCGAAGGACGTCAAGGACAAGTGCTTCACGAAGCTCCGTGAAGTGAAGGAGTACCTGAAGCAGGTTCGTAAGGCGTGCGATAAGGGTGACTGGCCCGGCACTAATGAACCAACACCGCCCTCCTTTGACTGATATCGTGGGCATCCTGTATCGTGAGTAACAACATGCGCGACAAGTGGCGGTCGTTGCAAACGCGCGTTGTCTGCGTATTGTTGATTGTCAGCGTATTCGTGTGGATTGGATCCGCGCTCATTGGGCTGGATATTTACAGTGAAGGACTCAACTGTGATAATTCAGGCGCAGTTGTACACTTGGCGGTTCGCCCCGAGTCGTTTCCACCAGGCGGATGGTCCTGGGACTGCTACGTGCAAGAGGGCTGGTTCATGCTCTTCTGGCGCTGGGGGATGGAATGGATGGGCCCCACCTTGTTTATCGAGTTTCCTCTGTGGCTTCCAGTGGCGATTTGTGGCGGACTACTGGTGTGTCGCATGGCTTTCAAGTACCGCCAGCCGGAGGAGCAACGGAGATGCTCGGCCTGCGGCTACAACCTCACCGGCAACGTCAGCGGCACTTGCCCGGAATGCGGCGCCGCCGTGCCGGAGGATCTGGTGCGACGCGGCGATGGCGCCGGGCAGGACTCCAAGGCCGGCCAGCACAACGAGCAGGCCGAGCCCGAATCGTAGCTCGCGCGGTAACATGAACACGTATCCAACCGGCCGTCGGGGCGTCAACGCGCTTCGGCGGCCGAGTGCCGGGAGAGAATGTGGTTGATGCGGTTTCGGATGAATGGCCCATTTGGGTGCCCCCAACGATGGCAACGAGCGGTTCCGATACGCCGGCTCGACCGACCAGAGGTCGGTCCCCCACCGGACACGCCGGCCAACTCGTGGTGTGGGAGAATGGGTACGGCGGGGCGAGTGGCGACGACTGGCACGCCGACCGGCTGGTGGGCAGGTATGAGTATTCGCCGTTTGGTGAGGTGGTGGGGCCGGATGATGATGCGGATGGCGATTGGCGGGATGATGCGGGTGCGTTTGCGACCGATAATCCTTTCCGTTTCAGCACGAAGTGGCATGATGACGCCATCGGCGTGAGTGACTTCGGTGCCCGGATGTACAGTGCGACGCTCGCGCGGTTTTTGAATCGCGATCCGATTGCCGAAGCCGGCGGCGTGAATCTGTATGCGTTTGCGGGTAATGATCCGGTGAATCGGGTGGATCCGTTTGGGTATTACTTGGTGCCGTGCCCGAATCCGGGAGGTTGCGGCGAGCTGGGCTCGCAATTGCCGGTGATTGGCGGCGGTGTGCCGCTGCCGGGTGCTGGTGGCGACGGCAACGTGAGTGGCAACTGCGCCGACATGCTCTGCCCCACCGGCTGGCCGGCGACGTATTGTCCCACGACCGGGCGGTGTGAGTGCCCGGAGGCGGGGTGTGGTGGTTTTGGCTCCCGAACTGCCGTATTCAGCAGTCGCAGCGGTGCTCGAGAATTCAACCCGTGTTGGGATCAGTGTAACGGCCTATTGGGTCCTGGCGTTGACGATTTGAAGTGCATGTGTGTAAACAAGTGTCGTACAGACCGATGTCTTTGGCAAACCGTAGAGTGTTTCTCAAATTCGTCATCAGTCGTGGCATACGTATTGGATATTGTCTGTGCCCACTGCGCACGGTACATAGTGGCCCGGAACCGACCTACCGATCCCCGCGCGTGGGTGGCGTGTATTGGATCATGTGCAGGAGGCCTTGTTCAGACCTTTGTCTCACTAAAAGCCTGCATCGATCAAAACCGCGCATGTGAGGCGAGCGCACAAGTGTCGTTTGATAATTGCCTGAGTAATGTCCCGTAACCCGTACACGCTAACGGCGATTGTCTGCGGCTGTATGACTGTCACAATTCGAATCGTGACAGGATATCAGTTCGTGGACGCGCTGGCCCACAGTTCTACTATGCTCGCGCGGATCACGGACGACAGCGCGCTGGCAGCATTTACGCTTGGATTCGGCACTTGGTTCATTGTCACAGCGCGGCCACCGCTCTCATTGCGAGATCGAGTATGGGCCAAGCGACTTGCGTGGAGTGCGATATCGATCTCAGTGGTTGCACTCTGCATAGCCAGCGTGGACTATGCGCTGGAACTACAGCACCAGGCGACGCAGGGTTGCACCTTTCCGCCGCGCTTCCTCTACGAACGAGTTGCGTGGCAGCTTGTACCACGGTGCCTGATTCCACTGATTGGATTGGGACTGTCGTTGTTGGCGTTCAGACGGCTCGCCAACAACGGCGGTCCACCGTCGGCGCGATACTGCGCGTGCGGCTACAGCCTCACCGGCAACGTCAGCGGCACTTGCCCGGAATGCGGCGTCGTCGTGCCCGTGAATCTGGTGCAAGGCGGCGATAGCGCCGGGCAGGACTCGAAGGCCGGCCAGCACAACGAGCAGGCCGAGCCCGAGCCGTAGCTCGCGCGGCAACATGAACACGTATCCAACCGGCCGTCGGGGTGTCAATGCGCCTCGGCGGTCGGGATTTGGTGGTAGAATGGGCGTGATGATCGTCGACGGGCGAGAGGCCGATTGTATCCGATGTGATGGCGGTGGAGGGACGTGGGAAGGGGATTACCGAGAGGGATGGTGCGAGAAGTGATTGACGCACGAGCGACACAAGCACCGGTTACAAACCGGTGCCACAGCGGATCACCCTCCCTTTGTCTCTCCCTGGGAGGGAGGGAGGTTAGGGGTTGGCTAGCCGGAGGTATAGCTTTTCGAGTTCGTCGACCATGTGGCGCCAGTCGAAGCGTTCCAGGCACAGCCTGCGGCCGGCGGCGCCGTACTGCTGGCGCTGCGCGGGATCTGTGGCGAGGCTGCAGAGTGCATCGGTGAAGCCGGCGAGGTCGTTGAGGGGGATCAGCCGGCCGGTCTGGTGGTCGTGGACGACTTCGGGGGTGCCGTCGATGTCGAAGGCTACCACGGGGATTTGCAGGAGCAGGGCCTGAACGACGACGCGCGGCAGGCCTTCCCACTGCGAGGTGTGCGCCAGGATGTCGCAGCCGGCGAGGAGGTTTGGCACGTCGGCGGGGGGGACGAGGCCGGTGAGAATTGTGCGGTCGCGGATGCCGAGGCGTGTCAGTTCGGCTTCGTATTCGGGGCGTTGGGCGCCGTCGCCGATCCAGACGAAGCGCAGCCGCGGGTCGCGCTCGGCGGCGGCGGCCATGATGGGGATCAACTGCTCGTAGCCTTTGCGGCGGAACAGGCGGGCGCAGGTGCCGATGACGATTTCATCGTCGCCGAAGCCCCAGCTTGAGCGGGCGGCGTTGCGCAGGGCGGGGCGGGGGGTGAAGTGCTCGACTTCCATGCCGGAGTAGACGGTCAGGAGCTTGTGCGGCTGGCAGATGCGGGCGGCGATGGTCTGGGCGACCATGGCGTCGGCGACGGCGGCGATGGCATGTGACCGCCGGGCGGCCATGCGTTCGAGCCAGGCGTAGGCCTGACGGATGAGCCAGGGCTGGGTGCGATTGAAGCTCATGCCGTGGATGGTGTGGACGACGAGGGGGACGCGGGCGTCGGCGGCGGCGAATCGGCCGACGATGCCGGCTTTGCTGCTGTGGGTGTGGACGACGTCCGGCTGGAGTCGCTGGAACTCCATCTGGAGGTAGCGGCGGGCGCGCATGTCCATCCAGGGGTTGATGGCGCGGATGAGCTCGGGCAGTTCGATGTATTCGTAGCCGCCTTCGCGGGCGCGTTGTACGAGGCTGCCTTCGGGGCCGCGGGTGGGGCCGGCGATGAGCGTGACGCGGTAGCCGCGGGCGTGCAGACCTTCGCAGGTAAGCAGCGTATTCTCCTGGGCGCCGCCGACGATCAGGCGGGTGATGACGTGACAAATGTGCATGGGGAGGATTATGGCACGTGGAAGAGGTCAGCGACAGGTGCAGCGGTGATGCGTTAACGGCGTGTGGGCGTGGGTGGGGGTTGCTGATCACTACGGTCCCCCGGGGCGGTCGTCCTGCAAGGACCCGCGAGCATCGATCTAGTCGAGTACGAATAGCCGGTCGGTGTGCGTCAGGACGAGCAGGTTGCGGACCATCGGGCTGACGCGCACGAGGCGCACCGTGCCGAAACGCGGACGCAGGACGTGTAGCAGTGCGATCAATGCGCCCAACTCGCGGCTGGAGATTCCCGCGCGGTCTTCCAGGTCGACCTCGGCCGCCTGAAGCGCTTCGTCGGCCAGTACATGGACCAGCCGGTCGGCCAGCACGGCCTCATAGTCCGCGGGCAACTCCGGCAGAATCTCATCCTGCAGCGTGAAGACGAAGCGCAGCACGATCCCGTCGCATCGCGCGGTGAGCGGAGATAGGTCGAGCGGAGCGTTCACAAGTCCTCGTTCTGCATTGAGATGCCGATGTCACACACTGCACGGGCGGCGACGCCAAGCCGCTATGTTTCTATTTCGCGTTGGATGACGGTTTCTGTCAAGACTCGGCCGAACAGCTATACTTCGCGAAAAGCGGCCAGCGCAAGTCGTGCGCGGTCGTATCCTACATGTGCAGGCTGTCTCAGGTGCGGAATGACCACGGAACCAGTGCTGAAGATCAAACGCAAACCGGGGCTCGATGATCTGCCGCTGCCGCAATACATGACCGAACATTCGGCGGGGCTTGACCTGTACGCGTCGAATGACGAACCGATTACGATTTCGCCGGGCGAGATCAAACTGGTGCCGACGGGGTTGTTTCTGGAAATCCCCGTCGGCTATGAAGGGCAGGTGCGGGCCCGCAGTGGACTCGCGCTGCGGCATGGCTTGATGCTGCCCAACGCGCCCGGCACGATCGACGCCGACTATCGCGGTGAATTGCAGGTTATTCTGGGTAACTGCGGTCGCGAGCCGTATACGATTGAACGTGGCATGCGGTTTGCGCAGTTCGTGATCAGTCCGGTTGCGCACGTGTCCGTTGTCGAGGTCGCCGAATTGGGCGCGAGCGTCCGCGGCGGTGGGGGATTCGGGCATACCGGGCGCTGAACCAGGCAGGCGGATTGCCCCCGAGTCAGGCGCGGGCCGACGTCTGAGCAGGGCGTGAGACCATTGGAGTGCATGCTCGTCGCATTTGGCGTGGTGGCGTCAGTGGCTGCCGCGATGTACGTGGGCCGCAGGTTGCGACGGCGTCGTCAACCTCCGCAGCCGGTCCGCTTGCAGTGCGAGGTGTGCGGCTATGATCTGAGCCGCCTGGAGTTGCCGCGCTGTCCCGAGTGTGGGGCCCTGCTTGGGTTCAGGGTCCCGCTCGATCAACTCGGTCTGACCGATAGCGAGGTCCGCGAGGGCTTCGCGCGTCGGCGGCGCGAGCGGGCCGAGATGGAAGCTGGTGAGGAGAAGGAGGGCGAATGAAGCGCTGTTTTCGCTGGTGCTGGATGGTGACCGGTGGCGCGCTGCTGCTGTCAGGTGTTGGCTGCTGGCGGCCGCCGGCGCCGACGATGATTCAGCAGGAGCGGGGCGTGGTCTGGATGTTTCCGGGGATGAGCGGGCAGCCGTGGCACTTGCAAGCGGCGTATCAGGGATTTCGCGACGCGGGGGTTGATGACGCGATTCGCATTTATGAGTGGGACACGCCGGTGTATCGGAGTTTCTCGCACCTGATGGACCTCGAGCACAATCGGGAGTTGGCGGGGCGGGTCGCCGATGAGATTGTGCGCTACCGGGCGCGCTATCCGGAGCAAGGTGTCGATCTAGTTGGATACTCTGCTGGCGGCGGGATTGCGATTCTGGTGGCGGAGGCGCTGCCGGAGGAGGTGCGGCTGGACCAGGTTGTGCTGGTGCAGGCGGCGGTCAGTCCGACGTATGACCTGACTGCGGCGCTGGAACGCATTGATGGGCGTCTGGTCAATATCTATTGCGCAAGTGATTGGTTTATCCTCGGCTGGGGCACGGAGATGTTTGGCACGGTTAATCGGCAGAAGACCGAGTCTGCGGGGAAGGTGGGGTTTGATCTGGATGTCGCCGTTGCCTCCGACGACCTCCGACACAAGGTTGTGCAGCGCAAGTGGACTGCGGAGATGCTCAAGTCATTTCACATGGGGGATCATGCGGGGATTTTGAGCTATTACTGGAATCGCGATGTGGTGGCGCCGTATCTGCTGGCTGCTGCTCCCGATGCCGTGGTGGACGAGGTGACGCAGCCGGCGGAGTCAGGGCTGCGTCAGGCGGGCGATGTCGGCGTTGGTGAGGTTGTAGACGAAGAGTGAGTAGCCGATGCGCGCGGTGGGCGGCTCGTGGCGCAGGCGGTTGATGAGTCGCTTGGCCTGCATTTCGCGGAACGCTGCGGGGGCCTGCTCGCGCCAAGCTCGTTGTTCGGGCGTTTCGTCGGGAGTGGGCTCAGCCCGCGCGATGCGGCTGAGGTCGGCGTAGGCAGCGCGCACGCGGGGGATCTCCCAGAACGCATCGCGCAGCTCGTGGTCGTAGACGCCGAGTAGTTGGGTAGCGCTGATGACGTATGTTCCGGCTTTGAGCGGGGCGCGCGGGTCGAAGTCGATCATGCTGGGCAGGGACTGGCAGGGCAGGTAGTCGGTTGGGAGCGCGCTGCCGAAGTAGGCCAGGTTGACGCCCGCGTCCGGGATGGTTTTTTCGTAGTCTGCCAGACGCAGGAGATCCTGTCCCCAGTCGATGTTGCTGTCGGCGAGGTAGAGATGACCGCGGGCTGGCCCGCCGATGAACTCGTTGAAATAGGCGAGGTAGTGGGGGCAGATCCAGATGTTGGCTGCGATGAGCCAGGCGGCCGTTGCTGCGACGGCCCAGCGAGCGATGCGCAGCGTGAACCAGCCGACGCTGGCGGACGCGATGGTGAAGAGGATTGGGTACAAGGGTAGCAGGTGGCGGTGGCCGATGTTGAGGTGGCTGTTGATGATATAGGCGGCGTAAATGATGGCGAATGTGATGAGGCCGGTGAGGAGAACCGGATCTCGCACGGGCGCGCGGCGCAGCGCCAGTGCGGCGGCCCCGGCCAGGGTCAGTGCGATGATGGCGATGGGGGTTTTGATTGCGAAGGCGATCGGGAAGTAGGACGCCCAACCCTCGTTGGAGTATTCACCCAGCAGGTACGCCGAGCGGGCCTCGGTTGATTGGAATGTCATTGCGAGGCCGTAGACGTATGCTTCGGGCAGCAGACTATGCTCGGCCGCGTATCGGAGGAAGGATGGGATCGGGCCGGACTTCGGGGTGCCGTCGGCGTCGCGCAGCATGCCGACCCATTGGCGTGTGAGGTGATTGACGGAGCGTTCGAAGTGCTCGACCGCCGCGGGCGTTGCTTCGTCCGCCGGCAGGGGGGCGACGATGGTGTCGCGCCAGCCGTAGGTTGTCCAGATGCCGGCGTAGGTGGCCAGGGTGAGGGCGATGGCGGCGCCGACCACGGTGGCGAGCCGGCTTTGTGGTGGCTTCTGCGTCTTGTTGGCGTCTGCTGGCGCTGGTCGTGGGCGTTGCAGGAGTGCGTGAATCGCCATCGCGACGAGGGCCGGCAAGATCAGCGGCCAGGACATCTTGGTCACGCTGGCGGCGGCGAGGGCACCAGCGGCCGCGAGCAGCGCCGGCCAAGTGCCGCGCTGCATAAGCCGGGCGAAGGTCAGGAGCGCGAGCATGAGGCAGAGGGCGATGGGTACGTCTGTGGTGATCAGGCGGCCGTGGGCGAGGAGCGTCGGGCTGAAGCAGGCGAGCAGCAGCGCGAGCAGGCCGGCCTGGGGTCCGATGAGGGTGCGGGCTGTGGCGTAGACGGTGCCACAGAGCGCCAGCAGGACGCAGACCATCATCATGCGGCCGCGGATGACCAATTGCTGGCCGTCGTTCAGGTGGAACAGCCAATGGCGGCCGAACTGGAATACGTTCGCGCTGAGCCAATGCTCATTGTCCGGTGTGGGCCACTGGTAGTTGCTCAGGAGGATCGGCAGCGCGCACCAGAGTTTTGCGAGCGGCGGGTGGTCGGGGGCGAGGCGATAGTCCGCGGTATGAACATAGCTGACGCCGGCGGTCAGGTGGCTGGTTTCGTCGAACGTCACGCTGTCGCGCACGAGCGATGCAATCGCCAGGGTGGCGCAGGTGGCGAGCAACAGCAGCACGAGCGTGAGATGCGGCCAGCCGCCCGTGGGCAGGAGTCGGCTGGGAAGCGCTGCGGGTGGTGGCGTGGGATGCGCGGCCGGCTCTTTACGCGCAGGCGGCGGATTGGCGGATTGGTCGCTCGCGCGGGCAGGCATGGCGGCCTACTTGGGCAGCTTCTGTTCGATCCACTCGCAGATCGGCTCGAAGCCCTCGGTGCGAATGGAGCTGACCTGCCAGATCGGGAGGTCCTTGTCGTCCATCGCCTCGCGCAGCAAGCGGGCGGTGGTGTCAGCACCGTTGAGGTCCGCCTTGTGCACGACGTGCCCGGTAGCGATTTCAAATACGCCTGCCTTGGCAAACTGCACGGCGTCGCCGCCACCGGGCATGTTCAGCAGCACCACTTCATCGGTCAGCGTGCGGATTTGCGTGTCGTTCTGCCCCGCGCCGACGGTTTCGATCAGGATGATCGGATAGCCGGCGGCGGCCAGCAGCTTGGCGATGTCCTCGAGATGCGGCGCGAGACCGCCGGCCTGCCCCTCCGAAGCGAGGCTGCGGACGAAGAGCCCATGATCCGGCTGGTCAGACTGAATGCGGAGGCGATCGCCAAGCACCGAACCGCCGGTGAGCGGGCTGGTGGGGTCGACCGCGATGACGGCAACCTGCTGTTCACGTTGCCGCAGCTCTTTGGCCAGCTTGCCGATGAACGTGCTCTTGCCGACGCCCGGGGCACCTGTGATTCCGATGGTGAGGTGCGGCGGCGGATCTGGAATCTGACCCAGACGGTTGCCGTGACCCTGCATGATGAGCGTAATCGCCCGCGGCAGACCGGTTGGACTATCGAGACTCGGCGTCTGGCCATCCTCGCGCTTGGCGCGGTACTTCTCGGCGAGATTGCGAAAGGCGTCGATGATCGTGGCCATGGACGTGCCGGGGTTGAAGATGCCGTCGATCTTCGCGTCTCGCAGGCGGGTGTGATCCTCCTCCGGAATGATGCCGCCGACGGTGATCGGGATATCGGGGATACCGGCATTCTCACAAAGCCGTCGAACTTCCGGCATGATCGTCATGTGGGCGGCTGACAGCAGGCTGACGCCGACGACGTCGACGTCTTCCTGGAGGGCGGCATGGACGGTGGCGGCGGGGGTCTGCCACAAGCCGGAGTAGATCACCTCCATGCCGGCGTCGCGGAGGTTACGGACGATGAGTTTGGCCCCGCGGTCGTGACCATCGAGACCGATTTTGGCAATGAGGACGCGGATTGGACGAGACATGGTTTCTCCGCATAATTTGGATCGGCCTGGGACGATGCAGGCGGCTGGAAAAATGCGAATATAGCCGGTGACGGCGGATTGACAACCCAGTAGCGCTGCGGCAAAGTCTGCCAGGGTGGGGTCTATCCTGACGCCGACAGTCAACGGGCTTGGCGGTTGGTCCGACGGTTGTCGGCGGGACTGGCGGCAGGCGTCCCGGGTGGACGTCAGCTTGCGTGACCGGTGGATTGCAGGTTTGTCAGAGAGGAAACCGATCATCGGCTTGTGCGGCGGAATCGGCGCGGGTAAATCCCGCGTGGCGGCCGAGTTCGACCGTCTTGGTTGCGTCGTGATCGATTCAGACCGGTTGAACCACGAGGTTCTGGAGCAGCCTCAGGTATTGGCGGAGTTGGTGCGATGGTGGGGGGGCGACGTGTGTGGGCCGGATGGCAAGCCCGACCGCAAACGGATCGCGGAAATCGTGTTTTCGGATGCACAGCAGAAAGGGCGGCTGGAAAGACTGGTTTACCCCTTGATCGACCAGCGGAGGCGGGCTAAGATACACGCGGTACAAGATCAACCGGCAGTCAAAGCCATCGTCATCGATTCCCCGCTCCTGCTAGAAAGCAATCTTGATCGCGAGTGCGATGCGATTGTCTTTGTCGACGCGGATCAATCCACACGAATCGAAAGGCTGCGCAGGACGCGCGGCTGGACTGCCGAGGAAATGAGGCGGCGTGAAGGCCACCACATGCCGCCGAACGAGAAATGCTCACGGGCTGACTTCATTCTTGATAACAACGGTTCGTTGGAGCAACTTCGCCTGCAGGTGGCCGACATCCTTCAGAAGATCGTGACCCGGCACTTTTGAGTGTTTGGGGTGCCTGGAGCCGGTTGGGCCACGTTGGCGCAACAAGCCAGCGTACGGGCCTGACGTGCAATGCGGAGTTAGGTATGGCCAAGTCAACTACCAAGTCACGCAGCAAGAAGAAGCTGCAGGACGTCATCGAGAGCATCCCTGACGAGGGAGAAAGTACCGTGTCCGAAGCTGACCA
Source organism: uncultured Planctomycetales bacterium (assembly GCA_964468185.1). Lineage (GTDB taxonomy): Bacteria > Planctomycetota > Phycisphaerae > UBA1845 > Fen-1342 > JANQFV01. The sequence goes on from CAYXTR010000002.1 coordinate 10,943, forward strand.
GCAGAACGGCGGGACCAAGAAGAAGCGATCCAAGAGCAAGGCTGAGAAGGCGGAGAAGGACGAGTCCCAGTTCGTCGCCACCGAGACGGCGGATGAGCCGGAGACCGAGGCCGAGGCCGAGGCCGAAGGCGCCGAGGAGACGCCGAAGAAGTCGCGCAAGAAGAAGGGCGACGACGATGTCGCCATTGATCGCGCCACGCACGAGAAGTACGAGCGCATCAAGCGCGGCGAGCTCCACATCACGGATCTCCAGAAGATGACCGTGGCGGAGCTGCACGAGGTTGCCAAGGAAGAGAACATCGAGGACTACGTTGGCTTGCCCAAGCAGGATCTCATCTTCCAGATCCTCAAACGCCGCATCAGCCAGAATGGCCTGCTCTATGGCGAGGGCGTGCTGGAAGTGTTGCCCGATGGCTTCGGTTTCCTCCGCAGCCCGGAGTACAACTACCTGCCGTGTCCGGATGACATCTATGTCAGCCCGTCACAGATCAGGCGCTTTGGCCTGCGCAATGGTCACATCGTCGCCGGCCAGATCCGCCCGCCCAAGGAGTCCGAGCGTTACTTCGCGCTGCTGCGGGTCGAGGCGATCAACTACGAGACCCCGGAGATGGTCACCGAGAAGACCAACTTCGAGGACCTCACGCCGCTGCACCCCGAGGAGCGTCTGTTCCTCGAGACGGCGCCGAAAGAGCTGAACATGCGGATCGTCGACCTGGTCACGCCGATCGGTAAAGGGCAGCGCATGCTGATCGTCGCCCCGCCGCGGACCGGCAAGACCGTCCTGCTGCAGAAGATGGCCAACGCCATTTCGACGAATCACGACGATGCCCGCGTCATCATCCTCCTGATTGACGAGCGCCCGGAAGAAGTCACCGAAATGCAGCGGGCGACCAAGGCGGAGGTTATCAGCTCGACGTTTGACGAGCCCGCCAGCCGTCACGTCCAGGTCGCCGAAATGGTGATCGACAAGGCCCGCCGGCTGGTCGAGTACGGCCACGATGTGGTGATCTTGCTGGATTCGATCACGCGTCTGGCGCGCGCCTACAACACCGAAGTCCCGCACTCCGGGAAGATCCTGACCGGTGGTGTCGACGCCAACGCGCTGCAGAAGCCGAAACGCTTTTTCGGTGCGGCGCGTAACATCGAAGAGGGCGGCAGCCTGACCATCATCGGCACGGCCCTCGTCGACACCGGCTCCAAGATGGACGAGGTCATTTTCGAGGAGTTCAAGGGCACCGGTAACAGCGAGTTGCACCTCGACCGCCGCCTGGTCGACAAGCGCATCTGGCCGGCCATCAACATCCCGGCCTCCGGTACGCGTAAGGAAGAGCTGTTGCTGCACGAACAGGAGCTTGAGAAGGTCTACATGCTCCGCCGCGTGCTCAGCGACATGAATCCGGTCGAATCGGTGGAAATGCTGCGCAACCGGCTGCAGAAGGTCGAGAGCAATCGGCTGTTCCTGATGACGATGAACCTGGCGTAGCCGCCGCACCGCGCAACAGCCCCATGTGTCGGGTCAGGCGTCCGGACATTGGATGACCGACCTCTCGGCGGTCGTGAGCATCCGGGCCGCGTGCTTTCTTGAGCCCTGGTCCCCGCGCGGTCGTCTCAGGTCTGCTCTGCCCGGTGCAGCCACTCCTCTTCGGCGAGCGTCAAGGCCGCGCGCACTTCGTCGAACTTCGCCCGCAGCCGCGCGAGTTTGTCCGGGTCGCGGTAGACGTCCGCATCGCCGAAGTGCACTTCCAGCCGATTGAGCTGTTCCTCATGCTCGTGAATCAGCACCTCGAGCTCTTCGAGCTTCATTTTCGCATACGGATTATCGCGTCGCGGCGGTACCGGTTGCCCGTCACGCTTTGCGCTGCCCGCTCGTTTCTTCTTCGGTGAGGCAGCGGTGTTGTCCGCCGTCTCCGCGGCCGCGCGCTGCTGTTCGACCTGCGCGATGTAGTAGCTGTAATTCCCGTTATAGAGCGCGTGGCCGTCAGGACGAATGACCAGCAGCTGCTGCACAATCCGATCCAGGAAGTACCGGTCGTGACTGACCGCAACGATCGTTCCCGGGAAGTCGTTCAAGGCGCGTTCCAGGTTCTCACGCGACGGAATGTCCAGGTGATTCGTCGGCTCATCCAGAATCAGCACGTCCGGCGAAGTCAAGATCAGCTTCATGAAACGCACCCGGGACTGCTCGCCGCCGGATAGCTGATGTACCTGCTTGTACGGATCTTCGTCCGTGAACAGAAACCGCGCCGCCACACGGCGCGCCGACCGCTCCAGCAGGTCCGGCCGGACCACCTGAATCTCGTCGATAATCGTGTGCTCGGGATTCAGTCGATCGGCATCCTGGGCGAAGTACCCGACCCGTGCTTTGGGTGACACCTCGATCTCACCGGCCGTCGCCGCCACCTGCCCGAGGATGATCTTCAGCAGCGTTGTCTTGCCGGTACCGTTTGGCCCGGTGATGCCCAGCCGCTGCCCCGTGTAGATGGTCAGATTCAGATTGTCGAACAGTCGCTTCTCGCCGTAGTGCTTCGCCAGTTCGGCGGCATGGATCACCTCCTTGCCCTGCTGTGGAGCACCTTTCTCGCGCGGCTGGCTGCCGAAATCGAGCTTCAGGGTGCGCTGCGCACCGGGTTTCTCGAGCACGAATTCTCCGGCCTCCATCTGTCGCTCCAAACGTTTCAGCCGACCCTGCGCCTCGCGCGTCCGTTGGCCGGCCATGTGGCGGGCGATGAACTCCCGCTCCTTGGCAATATACTCGCGGTCCTTCTCATACTGCCGGGCCTGCGTGAGTCGCCGCACTGCGCGTGTCTGGACGTAGTTGCTGTAATTCCCCGGATACGAATACACCCGGCCGCCGGTCAACTCGATCGTTCGCTGCGCCAGGCGGTCCAGCAAGTACCGATCGTGTGAGATGATCAGTGCGCCACCGTGATGCCCCGCCAGGAACTTCTCCAACCACCGCACCGCGTCAATATCCAGGTGATTCGTCGGCTCATCCAGCAACAGATACTGCCGGTCCTCCAGCAATAGCCGCGCCAATGCCGCCCGACACCGCTGGCCGCCGGAAAGCGCCGCCACGGGCAAGTCATAGTCTCCCGGCGCGAACCCCAGCCCGCCCAGCACCTCATTCAGCCGCTGCTCGAACGTATACCCACCAGCCGCCTCGAACCGCGCATTGATCCTGTCATACTGCTGCATGAGCCCTTCGAGCCGCGGACCTCCGCCTTCGCGGGCCATCTTGTCCGAGAGATCATGCAGCTTCTCTTCCAGCCCCAACAACTCCGAGAAGGCCTCGGCCACCGCCGCGCGCACGGTCACATTCCGGGGCACATCCGGATCCTGTGACAAATACCCCACTTCCAGCCCCTTCGACCGCGTCACCGTCCCCAGATCCGGTGACAGGTCGCCCGTGATCAGCTTCAGCAGCGTCGTCTTCCCGGCACCGTTCGCCCCGATCAGCGCCGCGGTCTCACCGGTATGCAGATCGAGCGCTACCCGGTCGAGGACGATCTGCGGGCCGAACTGCTTCGTCACGTTCTGTAGCCGTATGCTGCCCATGGCAGACCTATGGTAGCACGCCGGCGCTCCGCCGACAGCATGCGTTGCGGCACGTCATGAGAACGGTTATCGGTCGATCTTCGTGTGAAGTTGTCGGCGCCGTTTGACCCGCTGCGGCTGGTTGAGCAAGGTAAAGCCGCAATGTCATACGACGTTTCGTTCATATTTGGTGCGGCGGGCCGACAGGTGGTCGCACGTAACAGGAAAGGATGATCATGCAACGCAGTCGTGGATTCTCCGTAATGGCGATGCTGGCAGGGGTGCTGCTGACACTGGGAGCCGGATCAGCCCAGGCCGACCGCAGACCGCACGCCGGCATGATGCGTCAACCTGACGTCAGCAAGACCCACATCGTGTTCTCGTATGCCAATGACCTGTGGCTGGTATCGCGTGAAGGCGGCATCGCCACCCCGCTGGCCAGTCCGCCGGGCGGCGAGTCGTTTCCCCGCTTCAGCCCCGACGGCAGCACGGTGGCGTTTCTCGGCAACTACGAAGGCGGCGACGACATTTACACGATTTCGGTTGACGGCGGCATTCCGCAGCGCGTGACCTATCATCCGGGCGGAGAAGTTCTGTGCGACTGGGTCTCCGACGATCGCCTGCTGTTCTTCGCGAGCAACTGTGCGGGTGTAAACCGCGGCGCACAGATGTTCACCCTGCCCGCCGACGGCGGTGCACCCGAGCAACTGCCCGTGCCCTACGGGACGTTTGGCGCGATCAGCGAGGACGGCAAGTGGCTGGCTTACACGCCCTACACGCGTGACCATCGCACCTGGAAGCGCTATCAAGGCGGCATGGCCACCGACATCTGGCTGTTCAATCTGGACGATCATTCCTCCCGTAAGATTACGGACTGGGCCGGCACGGACTCGCAGCCGATGTGGCTGGGTAAACGGCTTTATTACATCTCTGATGCCGGTCCGCACCATCGACTGAACATCTGGATGTACGACCTGCGCACAGCGGAGCATGAGCAGATTACACATTTCAGCGAATATGACGTGAAATGGCCCTCGATCGGTCCGGGCCGCGGCGGAAAAGGCGAAATCGTCTTTCAGAACGGGCCGGATTTGTTTCTGCTGAACCTGCGGACGCGGCGGGCCAACCCCGTCGACGTGATCATTCCGGGTGATCTCCCGCGGATCCGCACGCAGCCCGAGCGTGTGCACGGGCAGATTCAGGCCATGGATGCGTCGTCGACCGGCAAGCGGGCGGTGTTCGAAGCCCGCGGCGATATCTGGTCGCTGCCGGCTGAAAAGGGCATCCCGCGCAACCTCACGCGGACCAGTGGCGTGGCCGAGCGCATGCCATCCTGGAGTCCCGATGGCCGCTGGATCGCCTATTTTGCCGACGCGACCGGCGAGTACGAACTGTACCTGACCCAGAGCGATGGCAAGGGCGCGACCCACCAGCTTACGGAAGATGGCGCCGCCTATCGCTACAACCCCACCTGGTCGCCGGACGGCAAGCGTATCGCCTTCACCGATAAGGCCGGGCGGCTCTTCGTTCACACCATCGACTTTGCAGCCCTGGAGCCGGATGAGCAGGCCGATGTCGATGACGAGCAGGAAGACGCGTCCGACGAGGAGGATGGTGAGTCTGAAGAGGAAGGTGAAGAGGACTCCGGCCCCGCCCCGGGCACGACGATCCTCGTCGATACGGACCCGTGGGCCAATGCCCCGCAGTATTCCTGGTCGCACGACAGCGCCTGGCTGGCCTATGCCAAAGGTGGCGACAATCTCCAGAACGCCATCTACCTGTATGACCTGCACACCGGCGAGAAGCACCAGGTCACCAGCGGGATGTTCTCCGACACCTGGCCGGCCTTCGATCAGAAGGGTGAGTACCTCTACTTTGCCAGTCATCGGCACTTCCAGAATCCGATCTATGAGGACGTCGGCACGACGTTCGTATATGCGAATACGGATGTGCTCGTTGCCGTGCCGCTGCGGGAAGATGTGAAGTCGCCGTGGCTGCCGAAGGTCGACGAGGAGAAGTTCGAGACCAAGGAGGAGAAGCAGGAGAAAGACGACAAGGAGAAGGACGGGGCTGAAGAGGACGCCGAGGCGGACGATGCGAAGCCCGAGGACAATGATAACGGCGACGCCGATGAGCCGGCCGAGGATGACGGCGACGATGACACGCCGGACGAAGAAGACAACGGCGATAACGACGCTTCCGCCGACGAGCCGGCCGCTGACGACGAAGAGCAGCCGGCAGACAAGCGGGGGAAGCGCGGCAAAGCCAAGGGCAAGCAGGAGCAGAAAGACGCGGACAAGCAGTCGGACGACGCTGACGACGAGAAGCAGGAAGAGAAGCCGAAGTACCTGCAGATTGATCTGGACGGCTTCGAGCGGCGCGCCATGCAGATCCCCGTGTCCCCGGGCGGCTTCCATGGCCTGAGCGCGACGCACGACAGCAAGCTCATCTACGTGCGTCAGCCCGCTCGCGGCGGTGGCGGCGGTATCGGCATCAAGATGGTCGACATTCGCGATGATAATCCGAAAGAGAAGACCGTCCTCAACGGCGTCGGCTCGTACGCCATCACGGCCGACCGCAAGAAGCTCCTGGTTCGCCGCGGCAACTCGTTCGCCTACATCAAGGCCGCCCCGAACCAGAAGATGAACAAGCAGGTCCCGCTCAGCGGCATGATCGCCATGATCAACCCGCGCGCGGAATGGCGCCAGGTCTTCCACGAGGCGTGGCGGCTGTATCGTGACTTCTTCTACGTCGAGAACATGCACGGCGTGGACTGGGAGGGCGTCCGCGACCATTACGAGGAAATGCTTGACGATTGCGTCTCACGGGCCGATGTCTCGCACGTGATCCGCGAGATGATCGCCGAGCTGAACATCGGCCACGCCTACTACTGGGGCGGTGAACCCGGCGAGGGTGAACCGCACTTGCCGACCGGCCTGCTCGGTGCCGACTTCGCGCTCGAAAACGGTGCCTATCGGATCAAGCACATCATCACCGGTGGTCCGTGGGATCTGAACGCCCGCGGCCCGCTGAGCCAGCCCGGTGTCGAGGCCGAAGAGGGTGAGTACCTGCTCGCCGTCAACGGCATCCCGGTGGACACGAGCAAAGACCTGTGGGCCGCCTTCCTCGGTATCAGCCCCGGCCGCGTCGTGACCCTGACGCTGAGTGAGAAGCCGGAGTTGGACGACGACGCACGCGAAGTCAACGTCAAGCTGATTTCCTCCGGCCGCGAAGCCGGTATGCGCTACCGCGCGTGGGTCGAGCAGAATCGCGCCCACGTCGACGAGCAATCCGACGGACGGGTCGGCTACATCCACGTCCCCGACACCGGCGTCAATGGCCAGAATGAGCTCTTCCGCCAGTTCTACGGCCAGCGCCACAAAGCCGCCCTGATTATCGACGAACGCTGGAACGGCGGCGGCCAGATCCCGACCCGCTTCATCGAGCTGCTGAACCGCCCCCGGACCAACTACTGGGCCCGCCGCGACGGCAAGGCCTGGCCGTGGCCCGAAGACTCGCACCAGGGCCCCAAGTGTATGCTGATCAACGGTTTGGCCGGCTCTGGTGGCGACGCCTTCCCGTACTACTTCCGTCAGTTCGATCTCGGTCCGCTCATCGGTATGCGCACCTGGGGCGGACTCGTCGGCATCAGCGGCAATCCTCGCCTGATCGATGGCGGCTACGTCACCGTGCCGACCTTCGGCTTCTACGAGCTCGACGGCACGTGGGGCATTGAGGGCCACGGTGTCGATCCGGACATCGAAGTCGTGGACGATCCGGCCCTGATGGTCGACGGCGGCGACCCGCAGCTCGACAAGGCGATTGAGGTCATGCTCGAAGCCATTGAGCGTCACCCGTACGTACCAGTACCGCAGCCCGAGCCGCCCGACCGCAGCGGCATGGGCATCCCCAAGCACGAGCGCTGACGCGCGTTCGTAGCGTCAGTTGAAGGCTGAGAATCAAATGTGCCCTGTCGGTGGATAGCAACCGGCAGGGCACGGCACTTGTTGCGGCCCGATCGCCGGATATATCGGTCGTCTTGATCTCAAACCGCTTCCAAACCGAAGGGAATGCGCGGGCTGGCTTTTCGGTTGTGTCCAGTGTTTCATACGGGTATCAGTCAGGAGGCGCGCCGTGGTCGAATTGCAGTGCTCACGTGTCTGGGGCGGGATCAAGAACGAAGACATCGATGCCAGCTCCCAATGTATGACCGCCAGCCTGTATTCCAGCGCGTGCAGCGGCGGCCGGGGTGGTGACATCTATTACCTGAGCGTCTGCTCGGCCGACAAGGTCACCCGCCTGGCCATCGCCGACGTTGTCGGTCACGGCGAGAAGGTCAGCACGGTCGCCCAGTGGCTCTACGAGTCTCTCCAGGCCCGCATGAACGGTCTGGACGGTCGCGAAGTGTTGCAGGATCTCAATGGCATGACCGTCGATCAGGGGCTGGACGCGCTGACAACGGTGGCGGTCGTAACACTGTACCCCGCAGGCAAACAAGCCCATTTCGCCTACGCCGGCCACCCGCCCACACTCATGCGGCAACGCGACGGCGGCCGCTGGCTGGAGGTGCCCGTGCACGATCAGACCGAGGCCGTCGCCAACCTGCCGCTCGGCGTCGACCTCGACGTTGTATATCACGAGCGTGTCGTCCCCATCCAAGGCGGCGACCGTTTGCTGCTCTACACCGACGGCGTGATCGAAACCGCGGACAACCACGGCGAACTGTTCGGCCGCGACCGCCTCACCCAGGCACTTGATCAGGCCGACGGCGCCAGCCTCTATGACGTCAAGAAGATGATCATTGACCGCCTCGAGCACTTCGCCGCCGGAAAGCTCGCCCACGACGACCTTACGCTGATGGCTGTCGAGGTGAAGTAGTTCGTTGGCGCGTAGCGGAGACAGCTTGCCGCGGTCGTGTCGCCAGGGTGAAATACCCGCATGAAGTACGCTCGGCGTGGTTGCGCGTGGCAGGTTCTCGCCGTAGCAGTTCTCCTGCTGATTACGTCGAGTGCTGCGCGCGCTCAGGAAGCGAAGCCGGCGACCAGCCCTGCGGCGCAGCCCGCCACGCCCGCCAGCACGCAGCCCGCTTCCGCCCCGACCGCCGAAGAAGAGGCCGAAGAAGCGCGCCTGACCCAACAACTCGCGGCCGAGCAGGAGGCCGAGGCCCAGAGTGAGCTTGAGTCCATCCGCCAACAGAAGGATCTCAGCGAGCAGGTTACGCAGTCAGGTCTGCGGCCCACCCGCGCGACCCAGCCGAGTCCCGTGCTCGAAATTGAGGAACGCCTCGCCCTGCGTAAAGTCGAGTTGGTCGCCCTCCGAAAGCAATATGGCGAACGCCGCGAGCAGGTCGCCCAGCGCAAACAGGAGATCGAGCGCGCGACGGCCGCGCTCCGCGAGCAGATGGCCGCGCATACCACCCTGACCAGTAGCGCGCGCACAGAACTGGCCGGTCAATTCCAAACCCGAGCCACCGAGCAGCACGAACGCGCCGCCGAGCTGTGGCGCCAGGCCGCCGAAGAGACCGAACCGCGCGTCGCCGAGTTCTTGCGCATTCAACGCGAGCTTGGCGAACAGCGCGCGGCGCTCTCCGACAGTGACCCGCTCTACGCAAGGCTGACGGCCCTACTGGAGCAGCTCGAACTGCTCATTCTCTATCAGCGCGGCAGCGGCGCGGCGCTGAAGGACCAGGGGAGTGCCGAGTATGTCCTGGGCGATGCGTACGAAGACGCCGCTGCGAAGCTGGTCGCATACAACAACCGCTTCTGGATTCGCTACGCCAACGTCCGCATGGCCCTGCAAATCCTCGCCGGCGCCGCCGCGGGCCACGTCGCCCTCAATGTCCTCGCCTGGCTGATCAACACCTTGCTTGCGTTTTTTACCCGCCGCTTCCAGGGCGAATACGCCACGCCCACCGTGAAGCGCATCCAGACCCTCACGCGTTTCGCACGCAGTATCGCCAAGCTGCTGGTGTGGGCCGTGGCAACGGTCTCCATCCTTGCGCAGTTCGGCATCCACCCCGGTCAGAGCGCCGGTGCCCTCGGTGTCATCGGCCTGGTGCTGGCCGGCATGTTCAATCAGCTCGTCATCGACTTCGTCAAGGGCATCGACATCGCCGTCGGCGGCCACTACTTCGTCGGCGATTTCATCGAAGTCAGCGGCACCTCGGGCCACGTGCTCAACTTCACCGTCAAGTACACCGTGCTTCGCACGCCGTCCGGCCAGGTCGTCACCCTGCCCAACAGCCAGTGCATCCCCTCCCGACGGTTTCCCGCGGGCTACGTCGACAACTACGTCGATATCCCCCTGGCGTCATCCGCGGACGCCACGCGCGCCCAAACCGAGATCGAACGCGTCGGCCACGCTCTCAACGCCCGCATCGAGACCATCAAACGCGCCCCGCGCGTCGTGGATACCTTCCGCGGCCCCGAGCGCACCGTCCTGCGCGTCCAGATCCGCGTGCTCCCGACCTGTGGCTGGGTCGTCACCGACCACTTCCTGCCCCAACTCCTCAAACGCTTCGAAACCCTCGGCATTACGCTCGCCGACCAGCCCAACACCCTCTTCATCAACGATGTCCCCACCTTCCGCCGGTTGTTCAGCCGTCAGATGACCGACCGCGAACTGGCCGCTACCCTCGCGGCCGAGAAGAAACCCACCATCGAGCGCGAAGCTCTGCCAGATGACGATCACCCCGACGCGTCAGACGGAAATGAAAAGCCCCCCGTCGCCGCCGACCATTCGCACGTCTAGGTCGCTAACTGCCTGAACGCTACACCGGCGTTTCGCTGCGCCGCGTCAGTTCATCGTGCCCAATCCCACCGCGGGAATACGGCGTTCGCAGAGGCGGATTGGCCGTGGCTTTGTTCGTCAACGGCGGATGGTATCTCAGTCGCGCTGTCAGCGGCACATCAAAGCGCAGGGCAATACGACGCGTATGCCCGTGCACATCGTCGTGCCGAAACACCCGTGCAGTCGCCGGCAGCTCCATAGCCCGCTCGCGCACAATGCGATCGCGGCAGATCATCTGCTCGAGTCCGACCCGGGCACCAACCGGCGGCACCTGATCCGCCGGCACCAGCACGCTTGCGCCACCCTCCGAGATGTCCAGCATCCAGGCACTTGTCCGCTCGCCCGCATCTTCCGGCGCCAGCCAGAGTGCCTCCGCGGCCGGTCGGCGTCGGATGCGTCGCCGCTCGCGAGATGTCGGCTCGTGTTGCCGCACGGACGGTGTTCCTTTACAAGACTTGCCAGCGGGACCGACGCCGGGTTGGTCCTCCAATCCAGCCATCGGTGTGCGGCGGGCCCGCCTTCAACGCGGCGCACCGCGCATACCGGCCAGGTCCGATAGAAGCCCCCATGGCCGTCCCAACCGTCATTGTCGACATCGCCACCCTGACAGATTTCAGATGGGAAGATCTCTTTGATACCTCAAGACCCATCGAGCTCGAGATCGGCTGTGGCAAGGCCGGCTTCCTCCTGCGCCGGGCGCAGGCCCGGCCCGACCGCAACTTCTTCGGCATCGAATGGGCGGGTGAGTATTATCGGTACGCGGTCGATCGCATGCAGCGCTGGGGCATGACCAATGTCCGCCTGTTACGCAGCGATGCCAGCCACTTCATCCGACACGTCTGCCCCAGCGCATCACTGACGGTGTTGCACGTCTATCACCCCGACCCCTGGCCGAAGCGGCGGCACTGGAAACGGCGGCTGTTTCAGCAGCCGTTCGTCGACGCAGCCGTCGCCTGCCTGGTGCCGGAGGGCCACTGGTCGATCCAGACCGACCACGCGCAGTATTTCGATCACATTCGGGAACTGGTATTGGGCCACGAGCAACTTCGCGAGGTGCCTTTCGAGGACCCCGAGGTCGGCATCGTTGGAGAAGGGGCGGAGACGAATTTCGAGGTCAAGTACCGCCGGGCGGGGCGGCCGATCTACCAGCTCGCCGTCCGCAAAAAGGCGGACTAGAAGCTGTCGACGGTCCGGTGGAGGACTGGCCTCCGGCAGGTCGCAGAGCAGTATCGGCTGGGGCGTCTAGGACCGCGTTTGCCCCGTCGGGCCGTTGGTTTACAATACGGTGTGCGCGACCCATGACCATGAGGTAAAACGGTATGGCAGGACATTCACACTGGGCCCGCATCAAACGGGCCAAAGGCGTCGTCGATGCCCGGCGCGGCCGGCTCTGGAGCAAGCTCTCCCGCGCGATTATCGTGGCCGCTCGGCAGGGCGGCGGCGACCCGGCGATGAACCTCCAGCTCCGCTACGCAATTGATGCGGCCAAAGACGCCAACATGCCCAAGGACACGATCGAGCGGGCTGTCAAGAAGGGCGCCGGCGAGTTGGGCGGCGAAGACTTCCAGGAACTCGTTTTCGAAGGCTACGGCCCCGGCGGTGCCGCGATTCTTTGCACTGCGCTGACTGACAACCGCAATCGCACCGCCCCCGAAGTCAAGAAGATCTTCGAAACCCGTGGCGGCAACCTGGGCGCGGCCAATAGTGTGGCGTGGATGTTCACCAAGCGCGGCGTTTTCCTCATCGCGGCTGACAAGACTGACGAGGACACCGTCACCAACATTGCGCTGGAGACGGGGGCGGAAGACGTGAAGAACCTCGGCGATGCGTTCGAGCTCTCCTGCGACCCGGCCGTGTTCAGCGACGTCCGCGCGGCGCTCGAGCAAGCCGGCATCAAGCCTGATAGTGCCGAGATTTCGATGGTGCCGAATTCGCAAGTCGAGCTCGACGGCGACCAGGCCGAGAAGATCATGAAGCTCATCGACGCGCTCGAAGACCACGACGATACGCAGAACGTCTACAGCAACTTCGAGGTTTCCGAAGAGGATATGGCGCGGCTCTCGGGTGACTGACCCGCCCCGGCGGCGGATTCGTCGGTTCCGGATTGGATCGGAACTGAGTTCACATCCTGGCGAGTGGAGGAGTTCACATGACATCCCGTCTGCATAGGTCCGTTGCGCTGTTCATCGGTCTTGTGATCCTGCTCGCAGCCTCGGGCTGCAGCACGATCGCGAAACAGACCTTCTACGAAATGCGCGGTGCGCAGGGGAAGGTCATCCCCAATGCCCCGCTCGGGCCGACCGAACTGGCCCCCTACAACGGCCTCCAGTTTGAACCGGTTACAACGCGCCTGAGCACCCGCATTGTGCCGCGGCCGCTGCTGACGGCGTACGACCGCCAGGCCAGGCTCGTGAGCGCTGCGTTTGCCAGCGAGTACGGCGGCACACCCAGCCTGCGGGCCGAAACCGAGATCCTCTTCATGCAGGAGAAGGGCATTTTGAGTCAGGCGCAGCTCCTTACCTGGGTGCAGCTCTTTGACGGCAGCCAACTCAAGCTCGACGCCGTCGTGAAGACCGAAAGCAAGTCGTTCCGCGCCGGCGGTGAGGATGACCTGGCCGAGGCCGCCTGCCGCGCACTCACCGATCTGATCGCGGACCACAAGAAAGAGGTGGAGCGGCAGCAGGAGGCCGCAGAGTAGCCGTAGCACCGATGGCAGCGTTGGTTCACCGGTGCCGGTCCCGCTATCATCCGGACCATGTCCGCCCAGCGTAGCGTCGTCAAATCCGCCAAGCTGATCGCACTCTGCACCTTGTTGTCGCGCATCACCGGCCTGGCGCGCGACATTCTCATCGCACGGGCGTTCGGCATGGACTGGGTGCAGGACGCTTTCCAGTACGCTTTCCAGTTCCCCAACCTCTTCCGCCGCCTGCTGGGTGAAGGGGCCATGGCGGCGGCGTTCGTACCGACGTTTACCCGCGCGCTGGAGAAAGACGGCCGTGATGCCGCCTGGGGACTGCTCGCCCGGTCACTGGCACTGCTCACCGTCGCGATCACCGCGTTGATCATCGCAATCGCGCTGCTCATCGCCCTCGTCTGGTTCCTGACGCCCGCTGACTACGAGCAAGCCCCCGCACGCGAGCTGTTGCTCTCCCTCACTGCGCTGATGCTGCCGTTCATGCTGACCATCTGCGTGCTGGCGCTGTTCTCGAGCATCCTCAATTGCGTCGGCAGCTTCGTTCCCGCCGCCCTCGCCCCTGTTCTGTTGAATGTCTGTGTCATCGTCGGCGTGGCTGTTGTTGCCCCAGCCTTGTTTCCCGCTGACGAGCACAGTCAGGTCTATGTCGTCGCGCTGACGGTCGTGGTCGCCGGCATCCTGCAAATCCTGGCCATGCTGCCCGTGCTTCGGCACCACGGTGTGCGGTTGGGCTGGAAACTCGATACGCGGGATCCGCATGTCCGTCGCATGTTGCAGCTACTTGCGCCCGTGCTGCTCGGCCAGGGTGTCCTGGCGTTTGGGGTCTACCTCGACGCGCAAATCTGCGTATTGCTGACGCATCAGACCGACGGTCCGACGACCTTCACCCTACTGGGTGAGACAATCCGCTACCCGCTGGAAGAGGGGGCGCTCTCCACGGTGACGTACGCTCAACGCCTGTACCAGTTCCCGCTGGGCGTACTTGTCATCTCGCTCGCCACGGCTGCGCTGCCCACCTTCAGCCTTCTGGCCAGCCGGGAAGACTGGTCCGCCTGGGCCACGGAAGTGCGCCAGGCGTTGCGGCTCGCCATGTTTGAAGGGCTGCTTGCCGGCACCATGATGGTCGTCCTGGCCCGCTCCATCTTCCGGTTCTTGTTTGAGTACGGCGACGTGGCCCCCGCGGACTCGGCCCGCGCCGCCCCCGTTGTCATGTGCTACGGCTTCGGACTCTGGGCGTTCTGTGCCCAACATCTCGTCCTGCGCGCGTTCTACAGCATCGGCGACGTGCGCACCCCCCTGAAAATCAGCGCCGCGCTGCTGCCGCTCAACGTAGCGCTCAATCTCGTGCTCATCTGGTTCGACAGTATCCGTGAAGCCGCTTTCGCGATCAGCACCACCACGACGATGACACTCGCGGTCATCAGCGGTGTCTGGCTGCTGCAGCGTCGTGTACCCGCGGATGTCGCAGAACGCCGACTCGCCTTCGCCGTCGGCAAGATGCTCTGCGCCGCGGCGGCATCTGCCATAGCGGTAAGCTACGCCGCCCCGTTCTGGTCGAGCTTCGCACAGCGAATCGACGTAGTCGTCGTGGCCCGCGGCGTCGAGACGCTGGGGCTGCTGGCGCTGGGGACGGTGATCTATCTGATGGTGGCTATTCTGCTGAGAATGGACGAGTGGCGATTACTCTGGTCTGGTCTCACGCGCAACAATGCTGGAAAGATGTAGCGCGGGTGACAGGGGTGGCGGTGACCGGCTCGAACCGGGCGCAGCCTACTCCGGTCCGAGCGAGCGCACGCGGTCTTCCCGCGAGGCAATCTCGGAGACACGCAACCCGAAGTTCTCCCCGACCTTCACGCACGTGCCACGGCCGATGATGCGGTTGTTCACCATCAGGTCGAGCGGGGTCTCGACCGGCTTCTCAAACTCGATAATCGCCCCGACCGACAGATCTCGGACCGAGCTGATACGCATCTGCCGAAACGCCAGCCGCACAATCACCGGTACCTGCACGCTGAGAATTCGGCGGATCTGCGGGTTCTTCGTTCGCAGGGGCGGAGCGGCAGTACCCTGCGTCTGCGGAACCCCGGCCGGCACTTCGGTATCGACCGGCGTTGGCGCGGCCTCGCTGGCGAGCGTCTCCGCTTCTGCCAGAAGCCCATCGATTTCGGACTGATCAATAATCATCGCAAGCCTAGTCCCGCATCAATCAATGCTCACTCTGGCGCATCGGTCGGTTTGGGCCGCGCGCTCAGGTTAGCGGAACCTCGCTCAGATCTATCGGTTGGTGCCGCCGCAGCCAAGATTCGAGTATGAGTAACGACCACAGGGGATGCTCATGATTGGAACGTCCGGTAATATGCGACTCGACCAGTTCGAGAAGCCAGTCTTCGCGGAAGACCCGCCGAGCGAGTCCATCAGGCGCCAGCACCCGTTCGCGCAGAAGGTCCTGTAACTCGCCACGGAACCATGCGCCCACCGGCACGCCAAATCCCATTTTCGGACGACTTAGCACACTCGCCGGCAACCGCTCCCGAGCCCAGTCCTTCAAAATGTACTTCCCGCCGCCACGGCCCAGCCGCCAATCCAGTGGCAATCCGGTCGCGAACTCGACCAGCTCATGATCGAGGAATGGGCAGCGACATTCCAAGCCACACGCCATCGACGCGATGTCGACCTTGGTCAGCAGGTCATATGGCAGATAGCTGTGCAGATCCGCGTGGTTGGCACACTCCGGCGCAGACGAGCCGCCCGCGTGGTACAAGCCGCGAAACCAATCCAGCAACGCATCCGTATCAAGCCGCTCGGCAAGGCGCGGCCGATAGCCGGCGGACAGCATCGTCGGCGTAAATACATTCACCCACGCGAGATAACGCAGCGCCGGCTCGTTGGCGAGGGCCGCTGCGAATCGGTAGAGCCGATTCGCAACAGTACGCGGCTGATGGTGGGGGAGCCAAGCGGCGGCCGCTGCAATGGCTTGCCGCACGGCGGCAGGCAGCCAATCAAACCGCGCAGCCAGTTGCGCCGCCCGATACCGGTCATATCCCAGGAAGCACTCATCGCCGGCGTCGCCAGTCAACGCCACGGTGACCGATTCCCGCGTCCACTGCGACACGTAGTACGTCGGAATCGCCGAGGAGTCCGCGAACGGCTCGTCGTAGTAGTATGCAAGCGTATCCAGCACTTCGCTGGCCGCCGGCGTCACGATGTGTTCGTGATGCTCGGTTTCGAAACGCTGGGCCACCTCCCGCGCATACGCGGTCTCGTCATACCGCGCGTCCGGGAAACCAATCGAGAAGGTCCGTAGCGGCGATACGCCCAGCTCGCGCATCAGGCCGACTACGATCGATGAATCGATTCCGCCTGAAAGGAACGCGCCAAGCGGAACGTCCGCCACGAGCCGCTTCTCGACGGCCTCCCGCAGCAATGTACCCAGTTCTTCTTTCGCATCTTCG
The DNA here is from genome assembly GCA_964468185.1 of uncultured Planctomycetales bacterium. GTDB lineage: Bacteria > Planctomycetota > Phycisphaerae > UBA1845 > Fen-1342 > JANQFV01. Next base: position 27,413 of record CAYXTR010000002.1, read on the forward strand.
TAGCTGCCGGGGAACAGTCTCGGCTCCAGTTGCCAGAACCGTTGGGGCGCACCGTCGAGTGGCTGCCCGGCTTCGACTGCCAACATGTGTCCCGGCAGGAGCTTGCGAAAGCCTCGGAAGATCGAGTGCGGGGCGGGTACATACTGGAAAACCAGGTAGCGATGGAGCGACTGCACGTCGAGTTGCCGCGGCATGCCGGGCACTGCGAGTAAGGCCTTCGCTTCACTGGCGAAATACAGCCGCCCGTCGGCTTGCGCGTAGACCAGCGGCTTCTGTCCGAAACGATCGCGGGCAAGCAGCAACCGTCCTCGCCGGGCATCCCAGATCGCGACCGCGAACATGCCGGCGAGCCGGCCGACACAGTCTGCGCCAGACTCCTCATATAGATGGACGATCACCTCGCCGTCGGAGCCGGTGCGGAATGTATGGCCGCGCGCTCGCAGCTCATCCCGCAGCTCGCGGAAGTTGTAGATCTCCCCGTTGAAGACCACCTGAACGGATTCGTCCTCGTTGGCCAGCGGCTGATTCCCCGTAGCCAGGTCGATGATGGATAGGCGGCGGAACGCGAGCCCACACCGACCATCGGGAGCCAGGTGCTGTCCAGCGTCGTCCGGGCCACGGTGCGTCAGCGTGGCGGCCATTACGTCGAGCGTTTCACGTGAGACGGGCTCACGGGCGGTGAGATTGATGACGCCGGCAATGCCGCACATGGCGGGGATTATCCTGCACCACACCTGCGGAGCAAGTCCGGGGAATCAGTTGCGCCCACTCTCCTTCGCACCGGCGGGGTAACCGAACACGCGGTATGGCGCTAACGTCAGCCTGGTTATGGCATTACGTCGTTGCTTCGGCAGGCTCCAGCAAGCCTGGAGAACGCTTGATGCCGAAACATTACAGTCGACTAATGTATTTGAGAAACCACTCGCATATTGTGGCCGAATTTGGGATAATCCCGATAGAGTCTCATAGTAGTGCATCGGGACCGTCGCATGGAGCGCGGCGGTGGGAGAGGCACGTCTTGGCGGGTAGCAGTATCCACCGCGGGGCGTAGGTCCGAGGAGCCTGGGAGGCGTCCGAAGGTCTCAGCGGTAGCGATATGCCCCGTTTTGGTAAGCAAGTCGAAGACGCCGTTTCACAGCTGCAAAACCTCCAGAGTCGCGTAGACGAGCTCGAGGCCCTGCTCGCAGAGCAGCGCGGAGTGGAGAGCGCGCTCCGGCAGAGTGAGCGCCAATTCTGGCGGCTGTTCGAGGAGAGCCTCGACGCGATTCTCATCGCCGATGACACCGGCCGGTACCAGCGCGCCAATCAAGCCGCATGCGAGTTGCTTGGCTATACCGAACCCGAGTTACGCCGGATGCGCGTGCACGACCTCGTGGTGCCGGACGGCGACACTTCGCCGGAAGAGCGATTCGCGGCATTCGTCGAGCGCGGCCGGGAACGGGGCGAGTTTCGTGTGGTTCGCGCTGATGGTGATATCCGCATCGCCGAGTACGCCGCCTGTGTGGTCGGCCCGGACATCCACCTCTCCATTCTGCGGGACGTCACTGAGCGGCGGCAGGCTGAGCAGAAGCAGCGTGAGGCGGAAGAGCGGTACCGGCGGATCGTCGAGACCGCGCAGGAGGGCATCTGGGAGATGGATGCCGAGTTTCGTACCACGTACGTCAATGCCAAGATGGCGGCGATGCTCGGCTATTCGGAAGAGGAGATGTTGGGGCGGCCCGTTACGGACTTCATGGTCGACACCGAGCTGGATGATCACGCCGCGCAAATGCGTCGTCGCCGCGGCGGCACTGCTGATCGATACGAACGGCGTTTTCGACACCAGGACGGGAGCGTTCGCATACTCGCCGTGTCGGCGACGGCCTTGCTGAATGAACATGGCGAGTTTGCCGGCTCGTTTGCGATGTTCACCGACGTTTCCGAGCAACGTTACGCCGAAGAAACCCTGCGGGAGAACGAGGAACGGCTGCGACTCGCGCTCGACATCACGTACGAGGGGGTGTGGGACTACGATCCGCGCAGCGGAAAGGTCACATGCAATGCGCGACTCGCGGAGATGCGCGGGTACACGCTGGAGGAGTATGACACGAGCGAGGCCGCGTGGCGGGCGAGCGTGCACCCGGACGACGGGCCCGCGCTGGCGGAGGCATTTGAAGCACATCACGAGGGGCGGGCTGACGAAATCGACGTGACGTACCGTAGTCGCCATCGCGACGGGCACTACATCTGGGTGCGTTCACGTGGTCGGATTGTCGAACGCGACGCGGATGGCAATGCCGCGCGCGTGATTGGTACCAGTATTGACGTGACCCAGCGCGTAAAGGCGGAGCAGGCCCTCAAAGTGAGTGAGCGGCGCTACCGCACTTTGGCGCGAGACTTTCCGGACGGCGCCTTGTTCCTGCTCGACCGGGACATGCGTCTCCTCTTCGCCGACGGAAGTGCCTTCGAGGCGGTGGGTCTTACTGCCGACGAACTCGTCGGTCGTACGCTGTCCGAGGCGTTTACGCCGGAAGTGCTCGCGATTGCCGAGCCGCACGTGCGGGCAGCGCTGGCGGGCAAGCCCGGCGGATACGAGCTGGAGTTCCGCGGACGGGTGTATCACGACCAGGTCGTCCCGGTGGTGGGCGAGGACGGCGCGATCCACGAGGTCATCGTCATCGCGAGGGATATCACCGAAGCCAGGCAGCGTGAGCGCGCCTTGGCAGAAAGCGAGCGGCGCTACCGTCAGTTGTTCGAAGACGCCGTGCTGGGTGTGTTTCGGACGACGATCGACGGACGGGTTCTGGAAGTGAATCCCGCTTGCGCACGGATGTTCGGCTTCGCGTCACCCGCCGATCTGAAGGCGAGCGTCAAGAACGTCGGGACCGATTTGTACGACACCCCCCCTGAGCGGCCGGACATGATCACCCGCATCGTGCGTTCGTCACAACCGTTCGTGACGGAGCATCGCTACCGCCGGCGCGATGGCAGTCTGTTCCATGCGACTTTGCACGCCTGGGCGGTGGCGGATCCCGAGCACGACGAGCCGGTCATTGAAGGGGTCATCGAGGACATCACGCAGCGCAAGCAGACTGAGCGAGCGCTACAGGAAAGTGAAGCGCTGCTGAACGAGACGCAACGCATTGCCAAGCTCGGCGGTTGGAAGATTGTGCCTGCCACCAATGAAGTCGTGTGGACCGATGAGATCTACCGCATCCACGACCTGCCTATTGGTAATCGTCCCAGCCTGGCAGAAGCCATCGAGTACTTCCACCCGGCGGATGTGCCCCGCCTGCGCGCTGCCATCGAGCACACCATTGCGACTGGAGAGCCGTACGACCTGGAATTACGGCTGATCACGGCGCAGGGGAGACGCAAATGGGGCCGGACGCTAGGCCACGCGCGGGTCGAAGATGGCGCGGTCGTCGAGCTGTACGGGACGTTTCAGGGCATTACGGAACGCAAAGAGGCGGAACTGAGTCTTCGGGCGGCGCACGAGCGGCTGGCGCTGCACGTGGAAAACACACCACTGGCCATCATCGAATGGGATCGCGATCTTCGCGTTCGACACTGGTCGACGCGGGCTGAGGAGATGTTCGGCTGGCGGGCGGATGAGATCGAGGGGAAGACGTGGAGCGACTGGCGCTTCGTGCATGAAGAGGATGAGGCGGGGGTAGCCGAGGTGACCCGTGCATTGCTGGAGTGCCGCAGCCGTAGCGGCGTGTCACGCAATCGCAACTATCGCAAGAACGGTTCCATCGCGCACTGCGAGTGGCACAGTTCTGCGCTGACCGACGACGCGGGTGAAGTGCTCTCGGTCATGTCGCTCGTACTGGATGTCAGTGAGCGGCAGCAGCTTGAAGAGCAACTGCGTCAGTCGCAGAAGATGGAGGCCGTCGGACAGCTCGCCGGTGGCGTGGCACACGACTTCAACAATATCCTCACCTCGATACTCGGCAACGTCGAGCTACTGCGCATGGAGGCCACCGGCGATCTGGCTGTGGAAGAAGCCGGCCTGTTCGACGGACTGGAGCAGATCGAGCGTGCCGCGCAGCGCGCCGCCACCCTGACCCGCCAACTGCTGACGTTTAGCCGCAAACAACTGATTAAGCCGCAGGTGCTCGATCCGGCCCGCGTGGTACGCGACCTGGAAAAAATGCTGCGCCGCCTGATTCCCGAGAGTATCTCCTTCGATATCCACACGCCGGAAACCGGCTGGTCCATCCGCATGGACCCCGGGCAGCTCGAGCAGGCGGTGATGAACCTGGTGGTCAACGCACGCGATGCCATGTTGGATGGCGGTTATCTGTTGCTCGCGCTGGAAAACGTCGAGCTGCCGCACGAGTCTCACGAGCTGCCGCACGAGGCAACACCCGGGCGCTATGTCCGCATCGCGGTCAGCGACACCGGCTGTGGCATGGATGCCGAGACGCTGGCGCATGTGTTCGAACCGTTCTTCACGACCAAGCCCGCGGGGCGCGGCTCGGGCCTCGGGCTCGCCACCGTACATGGCATTGTCAAGCAGTGCAGCGGGCACATCATGGTCGACAGCGCCTCGGGACGCGGGGCGACCTTCCGGATGTACGTGCCGACCGTCACCGCGGCGGCGACCAGCGCCGCGACCGATGCGACCGCCGAGTTGCAGCCGGGCGGTCATGAGACCGTGCTGATTTGCGAAGACGATTTGTATGTGCGAGAGTTGGCCACCCGTCTCCTGAGCGAAAAGGGCTACGCCGTGCTGACCGCCAATGACGCCTTCGACGCACTCGAAAAGGCCAGGCAGCACCCGGGTCACATTCACCTGCTCATCAGCGATGTCATCATGCCGCGCATGAACGGGCGGCAACTTGCCGAAGCCCTCGCAGCAACACGGCCGAGCCTGCGCATCCTGTTCATGTCCGGCTATACCGGTGACGTGATTGGCCAGCAGGGCATCGTGCGGCAAGCGGTGAACTTCCTGCAAAAGCCCTTCAGCCCGGGTGACCTTCTGCGGTGCGTCCGGCAGGTGCTCGAGGCTGATCACGCCAGGCGTTGACAGCGGCTGGTGCGACGGACTTGCGTTCGGGGACGCACTGGTTCCGGCTGACACACGGGACATAGGTGCGTGCCACGCTGGCCGACGCGAAGTGCCCGGATCGGCGTGCCACAATGTCGGCAGGGCTGAGCAGTCCGGCCGTACACCTTCAGATGCCGCTGCATCCACCCACCAGGGTAGATCCAGTCGATGGACGTGCCATGCTTGCGGATGGCCAGTCGCAAGACGTCGCGGATGGCTTGGTGCAGGCGTTGGACTTGTCGCCTGTCCAGGTCAGCCGCACGCGTCAAAGGGTGCAGGCCGGCGGCGAAGAGGGCTTCGTCCGTATAGATATTGCCCAGACCGGCGATGATGGTCTGGTCGAGCAGGAGCGGTTTGAGTTGCCGGCGGCGGCCGGCGAGCAGGGCGGCCAGGCGTGTGGCCGTGAAGGCGCGGCTCAGCGGTTCCGGGCCGAGAACCCCGAGAACGGCGGCGGGATCACACGTGTAGTGCACGCGACCGAACTTGCGGGCGTCGACGAAGACCAGCCGGCTCTCGTCGTCGAGGTCCCAGGTGGCCCGAATGTGCGTGCGCCCGGTTGCGAGCGTATCGTCCCACTCGAGCCGCCCGCTCATGCGCAGGTGAATCAAGAGGTGACCGCCGTCGGCAAGCGTGATGACGATGAACTTGCCGCGGCGACTGATGCGGTCGATTGTGCGATCGACGACGCCGGCGCGGATCAGAGCCGGACTCGGCAGGCAGGTGCGCCGCCAGCGGGTGGTGAAACCGGTGATTCGGCGCCCGAGGAGCCGAGGGCGCAGGGTACGGACGATGGTCTCGACTTCGGGGAGTTCCGGCATAGCCATACTATGATACCGGCACGGAAGTGAAATGGCGTGCGGGCGCTTGTCATCCGGGCAGCAATCGCGATCATGCCGGTTGGTCCGCATCGCGTCCGAGGCCTGTAAGGAAGGATAACATCATGTCGAACTGGCAGGTGCGTGGGTTGATTATTGCGGGGATCGTGACGATTTGGGCAATTATCTTGGCCGTGGCGGCTGGCTGTGAGCAGAAGCCGCAGCCGACGGGTGAGTCGACCGCGGCCGGGGAAGCCGCCCGCAAGACCGAGGCGCCGCAGGCCACGGCGAAGCGCGGCGACAGCGAGAAAGCGCGGAACAAGCGCCCCGTACCGGAACAGGGCAAAGGCGTCCCACCCACAACGCCGCCGACGGCCCGCAAGCCGCTTCAGCGACCGCTGGGTTCGCCCACTGGCACGTTCATCGATCGCGAACACCCGGACGATTTGCGGCTGGTGAGCTACAACATCCTGTGGAACAACATCTTCGTCGAGGAGAGTGCGCAGAATGCGAACCGTTTTGTGCGCGTCGTACGGGCGCTGGACCCGGACATTCTGGCGTTGCAGGAAGTTGGCCTGCCGGGCTGGATGCGGGAGCGCAACCCTGATGCGCGGGACTGGAACGAGGAGGACGTCGTACACTTGATGAATGCGATTGCCCCTTTGCCGGAGGACGGGACCTGGTACGGCCACATGGGCAGCGACAACGTCATCGTCAGCAAATTCCCGCTGAAGATGGAGGCCACGCAGACCACCCCACGGGGCGACCGGCCGCAGGCCATGGCGCTGGTGGATCTGCCGGACGATGACTTTACCTTCGATTTCTACATCATGAACAACCACTACAAGTGCTGTAGCGACAAGCCGGAGAACGAATTGCGCCGGCAGAAGCAGTCGGACGCAATCGTGGCCTGGCTGCGCGATGCGCGGACCCCGGGCGGCGAAATCGACCTGGCGGCGGGGACGGCACTTGCGGTGGTGGGCGACCTGAACATCGTTCAGGGCTATGAGCCCGTGGCCACGCTCGTGACGGGCGACATCGTGGACGAGGCGACCTACGGCGAGGATTTCGCGCCGGACTGGGATGACAGCGACTTGCTGGACACGCATCCGCTGCACAATGCCGTGGGACCGGACGATTACACTTGGCGGGATGATACGGATCAGTGGGATCCCGGTCGGCTCGATTACATCATCGTGTCGGACAGCATGTTGGAGATCGCGAACAAATTCGTCCTGAATACGACGACCATGTCACCGCAGGATCTGGAGCGCACCGGCCTCCAGGTGCTCGACGTATGTGTCGATGACGCGGGTGAGCGGTTCGACCACCTGCCGCTCGTGGTCGATCTGCGGCCACGGGTGCCGGAGGCGGTCGAATGATCCGGCGGCTGACCGTCAATACGACCGGCAAGGCGCTGTTGGACGTCACCCGCGAGTTGGAGAAGGTCGTTCGCGCAGCGGACGTCCGTGAGGGGTTGTGCACCATCCTGATTCAACACACGTCCGCGAGTCTGACCATTCAGGAGAACGCCGATCCGTCCGCACGGCACGACCTGGAGCGCTGGCTGGACCGGCTCGTGCCGGAGGATGACCCGCATTTCACACACACCTCCGAAGGCCCGGATGATATGCCGTCGCATATCAAAGCGGCCCTGACGGCGACGACACTGTCGATTCCGATTGTGGAGGGCCGGCTGGGGCTGGGAACGTGGCAGGGGGTCTACGTGTGGGAGCATCGGCGGCGCGGATCGTCGCGACGACTGCTCGTGCATGTGGGCGGATAGTGCGATGGTGCGAGCGCTGTTGAAGAGACGCCGCTTTCGGAAACATCACCCCCCGGCGGGTGCCCGGCCCGGCACGCTCGTCATCAACCAAAGCTCTCCGCCGCCGCGGATTCACCTGATGCAATATGCCCCCGGGAATCTACGGGAAGAAGATGTTGTGGATGTGCACGTTGTGGCGCAGCGGCTGGCGGACGCGCCCGCGGGCTCGGTGACCTGGGTGGATGTGCAGGGGTTTGGAGACGAGGGGGTCATGCGGCAACTGGGCGATCTGTTCAAGCTGCACCCGCTGGCATTGGAAGACGCGGTCAATGTGCCGCAACGGCCCAAGGTGGAGCCGTTCGAGCCGCATTGCCTGATTATCGCACGCATGTCGCGTCAGTTGGACGCTGCGCTGCACGCGGAGCAGCTCAGCATGTTTGTCGGGGGCGCGTTTGTGCTGACGGTACAGGAGCAGTACGGAGACGTGTTTGACGCCGTGCGGGGGCGGATTCGGCAGGGGGGCCCGGTCTTCCGCAGTTCAGGCCCCGAGTATCTGGCTTATGCGCTGCTGGATGCGACGATCGATGCCTACTACCCGATTCTGGAGGATTTCGGCGAGCGGCTCGAGCAGCTCGAGCAGGAGATCGTGACGACACCGCGGCCCCGACAATTGCGTGTGATCCATGATGTCAAGGAAGAGCTGCTGATGATTCGGCGGACGCTGTGGGCCTCCCGGGAGGTGGTCAATACACTGCTGCGGGACGAAGTGCCGTTTTTCTCACCACGGACCGCGGTGCACCTGCGCGACTGCTACGATCATTGCGTGCAGTTGATCGACGTTTGTGAGACCTGCCGCGAGCTGGCGGGCGGGCTGATGGACATGTACATGTCGAGCATCGCGAATCGCCAGAACGAAGTGATGCGCGTGCTCACCGTGACCGCGAGCATCTTCATCCCCTTGACGTTTCTGGCCGGGATTTACGGGATGAACTTCGAACACATGCCGGAGACGCACTACCGCTGGGCATACCCGACCTTGCTCGTTGTGATGACGGGGATTGCCCTCGCGATGGTTGTGTTCTGCTACCGGCGCGGCTGGTTGGGCGGAAAGCATGACGCGCACGACCGAAGATGAGACATCGGCATCGGGGCCACGGCGGGCAGGATGAATTACCTCTCACATTATGTCTACAACCACCAGGTGTGTGGTCAGGCTGTGCAGCCCTACTTCGTACTCGGGGTGGCGTTGCCGGACCTGTGGTCGCGGTTCTCTCGCTCCCGGCGGATTCGCTGGCGTGCGGTGCGGGCAGCGGAACCACAAGCGCCAGCGGCGCAACGGCTGCGTGCCGGACTGCTGAACCATGTCGACGTGGACCGCGCGTTTCACACGGCGCCCACCTTCCTGCGCTGGCAGCGCAGATTGAAGGACGCGATATCGACCGACGGCGTGCATCCAGCGCTGGTGGACTTCGTGGTGCACGCCGGAGTCGAGTTGGCGCTCGACCATAATCTCCTGCGCCGTCAGCCGGACCTGGCCGACGAATTCTACGACGCCGTGTCGGCCTGTTCGCCGGTTGACGTTGCCGGGCACGTCAGTCAACTGGGCGACGTCGACACGGCCGGGCTGGAAGACGTCTTGCGCCAGTTCTTTGCCCGCCGCTTCCTGCGCAGCTATCGCACGCCTGAAGGTCTTGTCTGCGCAATGCAGCTCGTACTCGGTTTCATTGACGTCCCGCAGCCGCCGCGGGCGTTCATTGCCGAAGTCTTCCGGCAGGCCGTCGAGATGAGTGACCCGGCGGCCGTCTGGCCCGAACTGGCATCCTGCCAAACGAGCAGCAGGGCGGCGTCCGCGGACGGATCGACCGCCGCCGTGGAGGAATGACCGTCCGGTCGCGCTACTGTGGCTGCATGAGCGGGGCCACGTCCGCTGCGAATCGTTCGCCTGCGGCGGCGACCGCCGCCTGCCAATCATCGCCGAAGCGATCGGCGTAATCCGGCTTGGCGAACGCGTAGATCACGCTGCGTGAGGCGTTGATCACCGCGCCGCTGCCATCCGCGCGAAACAGCGGCCGGCAGTCCTCCGCCGTCCCGCCCTGTGCACCATATCCAGGCACGAGCAGCGGCGTATGGGGGAGGGCCGCGCGTAGCGCCGCGGTTGAGGCGCCATCCTTCGCCGCGACAACCGCGCCCACGCACGACAGACCTGCGTCGCCGAGCAACTCTGGTGTCCGCCCCCACGCATCCACCAGCCGGGCCATATGTTGATAGAACCGCTCGGCCTGACCGAACTCGTGCACCTCATCCGCCTTCGGCTCGGAGGGTCGTACCAGCACGTACATACCGCGCCCGGTCGTCGCCGCGTGCTCGATAAACGGTCGTATCGCATTCTCGCCGAGATAGCCGGCCAGCGTGACGGCGTCGGGTATGCATGCGTCCGGCACATCCTCCAACGCCGGCACCGCCAGATGCCCCGCCGCATATTGCTGCGCCGTCGAACCGATATCACCGCGCTTGATGTCACCGATAACCAGCAGCCCACGCTCATGGGCATACGCCACCAGCTGGTAGTATGCCTCAACACCGGCAGCAAACAGCGCCTCGAAAAAGCCACTGTTGATCTTCACCGCCGGCACGTGCGGCGCGACTGCGTCGATCACGCCGCGCCCGAAGGCGGCAAATGCAGCCGCCGCGGCGCGCGCCGTTCGACTGTCGGGCTGCAAGGCAACCGGCAGTTTGTTCAGTACCGGATCGACTCCGACCACGGCGGGGGTACCGCAACGGCTGATTGCATCGGCAAGCCTGTCGGCATAGTGCGTAGGCATAGCTTCCTCACTGCATGTGGCCACGGGCGATCATTGGACCAGTGCTCATAGCGCAAAAAAGGCGAGGATGCAAGGCCGCGGGCTGCGCTACGTCCGGCCCGCACGACCTGCATCCTCGCCGGCCCCCGCATCTCCTCCCATCACATCGATCTCAGTTGGTCCAGGACCGCGTGCGCATGACCATCCGCTTTCACCTGGCGAAACACCTGGGCAATGCGCCCCTGCTCGTCAATGACGAACGTGGTCCGTTCGATGCCCATGCGCGTCTCGCCATCCCGCTGCTTCTCCACCCACACGCCATACCGCTCGGCAACTTCATGATTCTCGTCGGCCAGCAATGGAAACGGCAAGCCGAACTTCAGCGCGAAGCGCTGATGGCTCTCGACCGAGTCCGGCGAAACGCCGAGCACGGTTGCATGCTGCTGCTCAAAATCGCCGAGCGTATCGCGAAAGCCACAGGCCTCCGTCGTGCAGCCGGGCGTATCGTCTTTCGGGTAGAAATACAACACCACGCGTCGCCCGCGATAGTTGGAAAGCGCGTGCATCTGACCGTCCGCATCCGGCAGCTGAAAGTCTGGAGCCGGATCGCCCACCTCGGGCCGCGTTTCCCAATCGGCAACACGTGGCGCCGTCGTTTCAGCCATCGCGACCGGATCGATCGGCTCCGGCGGAAGGGGAGCGGAGGCCACCGGCGGCGGAATCCTCGTTTCGCTCTCCGCCGGCGGCGGGACAACCCGCAGCGGTGGCGGCAAGGCCTGCTTGGTGCGGCGGGGACGCTTGGGCTTTTTCGGCGGCGTGGCGGCTCCGGTCGGTGGCGTGGGCGGCAGCGCGGTCTTCGGACGGCTCGATTTCTTGGTGGTCTTGCGTGCCGTCTTCTTCGTAGTGGTCTTCTTGGGCCTGGACGCCTTATTCTTCTGCGTGGTCTTGCGGGTGGTCTTCTTCTGCGTGGTCTTTCTGACCTTCTTCGTGGTTTTTTTCTTTGTGGCCTTCTTCTTGGCCGCGGTCTTCGTCGTCCCTTTCTTCTTGACGGACTTCTTACGCGTCGTCTTCTTCACCTTCTTGCGCGTCGTCTTCTTGCCGGCCGCCTTGGTCGTCTTCCTGGCCGTCTTCTTCCTGCCGGTTGATGTGGCTTTCTTCCGCCCCGGCGTCTTCTTCTTCACAGTCTTCTTTCGGGTAGCTTTCTTGGTGGTAGTCTTCTTCTTGGCTGATTTGGCCCGACGTGTGGTACCGGCCGAGGATTTCTTCTTCGCCATAACCGCTCTACCTCGCTCCGAAGACGTGTGATGTGCGTCGCCGGTCCCGCACCGGCCATCCGTACTCGTTCGACCCCGGCGTGCCCCGATCGGGCAGGCCCCAGGCCGGAAGCCACCCCGACACGCGCAAATCGTGCCGAGCCGCCGCATGATATGCACCAACCGATTCCGGCTTCCGTTCACGCCATTCGACGCGAGCCACTCCATACCCTCGGTTGACAGCCGCGATTATGACGCCGCGACCGCCGGATCACAACACCACCCCGCGCCGGACCGCTCACATCGGGCTTCAAGCGGTCTCAAAAGGACCGCCGATAAGGCAGGTCTTGAGAGGCACTTCGGGCCCATGCTGCGCCCGAAACCGTTTGCGATCCAACCACTTTCAGGAACTGGGACGAGGAACAGACCATGTCAAGACTGTGCTACTTCACCCTGACGGCACTCGCACTCCTGATCATCGCCGGCTGCCCCGGCCCCGCCGGCACCACCGACACCAGCGGCGGCGACACGACCGGATCGGGCGACGTCTCCGACAACGCCCTCAGCTTCGGCGGAAACCTCGACGGTACCGTCGCCCTCAGCACCTCCAGTGACGGCACGATCGACGACGGCCAGAGTGGCCGCGGCTACTTTCTCCGCATGCAGACTTCGGGCGGCTCAGCGTGGCTGACCGACCTCGCCGGTAACCCGCTCGTCGACGCAAATGGCCAGCCCTATGAGAACATTACCGTCGGTCTCGACGGCAGCTTCAGCATGAATGGCCTGCCCGTCGGCGTCGACTTCATGATGCACATCGACTTTGACGGCGACGGCGTGGCCGACCTCCAGAGCATCTTCTTCATCCCTGCCCACGAGGGCGACGTCAACGCCGGCACGCTCGACGGCGCCGTTGTTGACCCCCTGAGCACGCTCGGAGCCGCCCGCATGCTCGCCATTCTCGAGGAGCTCGGCATCACGCCGGCCGACCTCGATATGAGCCCCGCGCTGCTGATCGAGCAAATCCGGGACGCATTCAGCAACCTGTTCGAGACCAACGGCATCCTCACGGAGATCGATATCGAAGACCTCCAGGGCATGACCCCCGCCGAATGGGCCCAGCTCTTTGACACCCTCCTGCCGGCCGGTGCCCGCAATGGCATGAACATGGCCCGCCACCGCCTGCGCATGTCGCAGGCCGCCGACGCCGCCGCCGTCGCCGAGGAAGTCGCACAAATCCTCGTGCAGAGTGGTATGGCCATCGCCGACGGCCCCGGCGGCCCCGACTTCTCCGCGCTGGCCACCCTGCCCAACGTGGAAACGCTCAATTTCGAGCAATTCTACAACCAGCAGTTCGAGGGCATGGTGCCGGAAACATCCGCTGACCCGTTCGAGACCGGCCAGATGATGCCCGAGTTTGATCTGACCATCTACGTCAGCACGACGCCCGAGGTGAACCGCAACGAGCCCGAACTGGCGGACGAAGGCATGCACGGCCACCACGGTCCCATGATCGGCGACTGGCAGCTCGAGCGCATGGCCGCCGCCTACCTGGCGGGCCAGACCATCACCCTCGAACAGCTTCACCAGTTGCTCGTCGACCCCAACCAGGGCCTCGGCATCCGTCTGCTGTACAGCACCTTCGTCGAAGACCCGTTCCCCATGTGGGTTGAGGTCTTCGAGACGGCCGATGGTCAGGGCACCGAGCTGAACATGATGGACTTCATGGAGACCATCATGAATGAAGGCCTGGGCACGCCCGACCCCGAGCGCTGGCAGGAGCAGGAGCAGAACATGCGCGGCCAGATCGCCCAGTTCCTCCAGGGCACCATCCAGCCGTCCTTCGAACGCGTCATGAACGGCATCCTCACGCCGCGCATCGCCGGCGTGGAGCAGTACGCCCGCATGCTGCGGCAGCAGCGCGTCCACATCCCGTGGAGCCTGAGCGGCCCCAGCCAGATCTATGTGGTCGCAGATGCCGATCCGTGGGTCGACTCGGAAGCCCAGGCCATCACCGTCGATGCGGAAACGAACTCCGCCGGCGAGGTCACCTCGGTCACCTACAACACCGCCGGCACGGGCGCGTTCTACGTCGCCGTCGGCTGGCCGACCGAGACCGGCCACATGGTCGAACTGATCAACCGCAGCAATGGTCGCCCGCTGCACGCCTTCGACGGCGAGTTGCAGCAGCTTGACCTGGCCGACACCACCATCTTCCAGAACGTCGGCAGCCAGACTTTCTACGAGGCGTTCAGCCAGACGGAGGATGAATGGCCGCTGGCGCCCATGCTCACCATTTCCAACCCCGAGTTCGACCCCAGCCAGCCCGCCGATCCCGAAACCAACCCCATGGATTTCGAGGGTCTCGTGCTCATGACCGACTACACCTTCAACGCCGATCCCGTCCAGGTCAGCTATGACGAGAGCACCGGCGTCGCTACCTATGACACGTCGGGTGAATACTACCTCCTGGCCGACCACGAATACTGGAACGATGGGCGCTTCACCCTCGTCACCGAGGGCGGCGAGCCGATCACCGGCACGACGGGTGGCTACGACTCCCGCGAACGCGTCATCCCCGCCGACGTCGTCGGGCTTGATATCCAGATGCAGTCGTGGACCTGGGTCTATGGCATCGACGTGCCCAATCCCGGCTACGACCCCGAGGGTGCCCCGTACTACGACGATTTCAACGGCAACGGCCAGTTCGACACCGGCGAGCCGACCTTCGCCGAACGCCATATGTTGTGGGACCCGAATGACTGGCGGTCGACGTGGGTCGAGCGTTATTACCGCACCGCCGACAGTGCCAGTTTCATCAATCCCGAGAACGTCGACTGGATGGCCGATCAGCCCCGGTTGCTCGATGGCACGCCGCTGGTCCCCCGCGTCTTCCGCACCCGCCTGAACGGCTACCGCTTCGGCAAGCCGAATGTGGCGATCAACCTGCTCTCCGCGTTCAGCCCGCCGCAGCTCTTCAACGGCACGCAGGGCATGGCGGCGCAGACGCAGCTCAATCCGTTCCAGGTCATCGCGATGATCCACCTGGTGCTGGACAGCACACAGACCACCGAGGCCTACATCGACATCGACGGCCCCGGCCCACTCGCGCCGCAGCTCGAGCTGGTTCCGGCCTGGTGGTTCGTGCCGCCGGTCGGCGACCCCGTCCAGCTCATCATGGACGGCTTCGAGGATCTGGCGCAGTAGGACGGTGCCGCCACTGAGTTGGTAGGCGACAAACCAAGGCGGCGTCGGGCCCGACCCCCGGCGCCGCCACTGCCTGTCCGCGTCTCACCAATACAGCGTCAACCCGCCAAGTTGACCTTGGCAGCGTAGCGTCAGACCTGCGGGCCTGACGGGACCGCGCAGCGGTCCTCCTCAAGCCCCGCGAGCAACCCCGCGCAGTCCCGGTCACCTCCGTTCTCACGCACACGACCGGCATCCGCCGCCATTGCCGCCCCGCACTCCGGGCAGATCCCACTCGCATTCCACGTCAGGTCGTAGCTGCACTGCCAGCAAATGCCGATTCGCGCAAACCTCCGCAACCTTGAGAGAACGAGCTAGCTCAATGACGCCGCCACGACGCTCACGACGAAGCTCAACGCCGCACCCAGTCGACCCAGCACCAGCATCCCGTCAACTGGCCAAGTCCGCAGGCTCAGGTCCAGCAGCGCACCTGCCCACACCCCCTGGCCCAGCGCGCATGCCACCAGAGACCAAGGCCGCTCACGCCACCGCGCCCTCAATCTTGATCTCTTGATCTCTCGCTCTCTCGATCTTTCCCCCTCAATCCCGCCATCCCTCAGTCCCTCAATCCCTCAGTCCCTTCTCACACAATATCCGCAAACCGCCGCTGTGCGCGCCGGAAGTACACCAGCCCGGTCCCCAGCACCAGCACGCCCATCACCACCGTCGGCACGAGCAGGATCGGGTGGAATTCATGGTTCGGCAAGAGCGCCCAGCGCATCCCCTCCACCACGCCCACCATCGGATTCAGCAGGTACAACCCCAGCCAGTCCGTCGGAATCTCGCCCAGTGGATACGCCACCGGCGTCGCAAACATCCACACCTGCGTCAGAAACGGCACGGCCTGCGATACGTCCCGGAAGCGCACATTCACCGACCCCAGCACCAACCCCACGCCCAGCGCATTGATTGCCGCCAGCAGCACCCACACCGGCACCGTCAGCACGGCCAGGTTCGGCGTTATGCCGAACCACAGCATCATGAGGCCATACATCAGGAATGCGCAACAGAAATCCACCGAAGTCGCGCCAATTCCCGCTAAAGGCAGCACCATCCGTGGGAAATACGCCTTGGTCACGAGCCGCGCGTTCGCGGTCAGGCTCACCGTCGTTGCCCGCAGCGCCCGCGCGAAGAACGTCCACAGTAGAACGGCTGCGAAGGTGTAGAGCGGGTAGGGGATCTCCCCCGACTCGAATCCTGCCAGCCGATTGAAAAGCAGGGTAAAGAGAATCACGTTCACGAAGGGTTCAATCAGTGCCCATGCCGCCCCCAGCAGCGTCTGCCGATACCGCACCCGTACATCACGACAAGCCAGGAAGAGCAGGAGTTCGCGGAAGCGCAGCAGCTCGCGCAGTTCCAGCAGCGTGCCGCGCTGATCCGCCTCGATGACCAGCATGTCACGCGTCGGATGCAGTGACGAGGGCGGACTGGCCATGCCTACTTTCTCACTCCTCGATCGGCGAATCGGCCAGTTGGTCGGCCACGTCATCGTCGTCAGTCGCTTCAATCAGTTCGTCCGCCGGGTGAAACGAAGTCTCGCCTGCATCGGTCAATGGCATACGTGCCGACTTCGTTGGTGCGTACCGCGCCTCCCGCACGCGGTTCAGTGCTGTCGACAACCGCAGTTCAAGCTCCCGCAGCCGATTGTCCAGAACCGCCGTCACCTCACTCCCGGCGGTCACGGCATCGGCCTCGCGCTCCGCCTCTTCCAGCAGCCCGTCGGTCAGCGACATCGGCGCCGGATCCCCATCATCAACCGCGTCCACCTGTTCTTTGTCGACGCCATCCGGCACCCGCTCCGGCTCCGCCATCCGCGTCAACCCAGCCGCATTTTGCGCCGCCGGCTCCACGGGCCGTGTGAACAACCCACTGCCTGTCTTCTGCCCCTTCGCAGGGACGCCGACCGGCGTTCCGCTCGGACCCGTCACCGCCGGCAACGCATGCCGCTTCTCAACCGGCGTGGGCAACTCCAGCTTCCGTCGCGGCGGCGTCAACTGCTCCGGCATGCCGCCGGTAATGGCATGCACCGTCCCGACAATATGCCGCCCTTCAATCCGCTTGCGGTCATCGGCAAACGCGTCGATCAGCGCGTTGTCACACAACTGGTTGATCAGCGCCGGATTCCCCATCGAGAACCGCTGCAACACTTCGTACGTTGCCGGCGAGAAGATGCGACTTGCATCCCCGCCCGCCACCTTCACGCGGTGCCGAATGTACCCCGCTACGTCAGCACTCGTCAGTGGCGTCAAGTGGCACGTCCGAAAAACACGCCGCCGCAGCCGCAACAGACCCTCCGAGGTCAGTGGCTCCAGCAGTGTCGGCAAACCCAGCAAAACCACCCCAATGGGCCGCGGCGTGCGAATTTCGCGCGTTACCAGAGAAACAATATCCTCCCACGCATGCGGTGGCAGCCCATCCGCATCGTCCACAATCGCAGCCGTTGCGCGGGACATCGGCAATTCGTCGCGGATCCAGTCCGACAGCCGCACCCGCCGAATCTCCTGCTTGTCCTGCGTGCCGCGGGTGCCGAACGACCCCGTCGGGTAGACCGTGACCTCGGTTTCGCCAGGCGGTTGACCAATGCCGTGTACCCACAGGACCCCGGTCCGTGCGTTAATCTTCCGCGCCAGAATCTGCCCGAGCAATGTTTTACCGGACCCCGAATCACCCAGCACCAGCGTGCATGCCTTCCCCGCATGCAACGCATACTCCAGCGTTGCCAACGCTTCGGCATACGCCGGCGTCGCGTAGAAGTACTGCGGCTTGGGTGCCGTCTCGAACGGCGGCGACGATAGTCCAAAGTACTGATATGCTTCCATGGCAGACACCATTCCACATGCGTTGCCCATCACGCTTTATCGGCTACCCGCAAACACCGCTAAAATCTCCCCTCCCATCCAATCATCCCGATCTTCCGATAGCCGGTTTCATGTGGCCCGAAAATCAGTCGATAACTGCGCATGGATCGGATCCGCCGGCTGGGGCCACGGATGGCCTGCTCGATACACCTGAAGCTGTGGCTCTAGGAAGCAAGAGGACCCGCGATGCCGCCCCGTTGTGTCACAACCCCGCGCTCGCGCCCCACGGTACTGTGGCTGCTCTCCACCCTCGTCTGGCCTGTCTGCATGCTCGGATCCGGCGGGTGTACCTCCCACCACGATCAGCTCGTCGAGTTCCTCCGCTCGCACGAGGTCGAGGTGGCCGCCGGCAAGTATGTCGTCCAAACTCCGGACGTCATCGAAATCCACTCGCCGGACGTTCCGGAAGTCGACGGCTCCACTTGTCGCATCCGCCCCGACGGGAAGATCGTCCTGCGGCTGATCGGCGCCGTCGATGTGGCCGGGCTGACGACGGAGGAGATCGGCGCGAAGCTGGCCAAAGACCTCTCGCGCTATTACGTTGACCCCACCGTCATGGTCCGCCTCGCCGGCTCGAACAGCAAGTACTACTACATCTTCGGGGAAGTGGGCCAGGCGGGGCCGCAGCGCTGCACGGGACGCGATACGCTCGTGCAGGCGCTGTCGAGAGCCCAGCCCAACTTCCTGGCCTGGGAATCACAAATCCGCGTCCACCGCCCCTCACCTACCGGCGACGAAACCAAAACGGTCGTGGTGGATCTGAACCGGATGTTGAAGGACGGTGACATGTCGCAGGACTTCCTCCTCCAGCCCGGCGACATCATCGAGGTGCCCCCGACACCACTGGCCTGGCTCGGGCTGCGCGTCCGCGAACTGCTCTACCCGGTCAGCCCGGTCATGAGTGCTTACACGACGCCGGCCTCGGCGATCTCGGCCACCAACCAGTACGAACAACACTTCGCCGACGAAGAGGACGACGACGACGTACCCGGCGGGACCCTGCTCCTGCGATGAGCGTCAGCTAGCGAGTGCACCGCTATGGCAAGCCAGCAAGGCCAGGCATTCGAAGATCTCCGCAACACCATCAGCGAATGTTCGCGCGTCGTGCGGCATCGCTGGCGCATCGCGCTGCTCGGTCTGTGCACCATTGGTTCAGTTGCGTTCTGGTGGAGCCAGTATTTGCCCCGCGAATACTCCTCCGCCACGGTGTTCGAACGGCGCGATGACGTCGTGCTCCAGAACCTGGTGGCCTCGAACTCCCCGTACGGCTTTTCGCATCTGAAATCCACGATGAAGATGGACATGACCGGCTCGCGGGCGCTCGCCCAGGCGGCCGTCCGCTGCGGCTTGCTGCCGGACGGTACCTTTGCAGGTGAGGGGCCCCTCAGTCCGGAGGAGCGCAACGCGCTTCAGGAGATTCTGGGCCGCTACAAACTTCGCGCCGCCGTGTCGTTCCTGCACAGTTCAAGCAATCTCGACACGCTTCAGCTCAGTTGCGCCGCCAACGATCCCGAGCTGCCCAGTAAGTTCGTCGTGGCGCTCCGCGACAACTACATCGAGCAGACCCGCGAACGAATCCGCGAGATCCTGGTCGGAACGCAGGAGTTTTTCCAGACCGAAATCGGACAGATTCGCGCACAACTCTCGCAGACCGAGGAGCGCCTCAGTCAAGACTTCGACGAGTTCACCGGCATAGATCCGACCGACACCGTCAGCGTGGGTAACCACCTCGAAATGCTGCGTCAGCGCCGTGACGGCGACTTCGACCGCAAAGCCGAGCTGGAAGCCCAGATCGGGGCCCGTCTCGAATTCCTCGAGCAGGGGCCGCGCCTCTACGAGAACCTCGCCGGTCCTGCGGCAACGTCACAGCCGGCTGCGCAGGGATCAGCACACCCGCCACAGAACCCCTTCGATCCGGCCCTCGAGAAGGCAATCCAGCAGGTCCGCGCGCAACTCCTCGAACTCGTCACCGTCCGCAAGATGACCATGGAACATCCCGCGGTCCGTGACCTGCAGGGGCGTCTCGAAGCGCTGGAAGATCTGCGCATGACGCTGGCGACCGCCGAGGATGGCCCCGAGCTCGCGTCAGACATCGTCACCGCCACAGGCAATGAACAGGTCAGCGACAGCTATCGCCAGTGGCAGACGCAGAAGCTGCGCGTGCAGATGGAGCTCGAAGCCCTGCAACGCCAATTCGAGCTCGCCAGCGAACGCCTGGAAGCTTCCGAGGCTCGTGTGCAGCGTGTCGAAGGCCTGTACGAACGCCTCCGCAGCGAGCACGACGATCTGCGGCGCCTCCACGAGCAACGCAGCGAGCAGCACGCCGAGCTCGCCCTCTGGCAGAATCACCTTCAGCGCCTCGAACGTGTGCTTGCAGCCGAGAGTGGCGAGCGTGGTACGCAATTCGCCCTGATCGAGGATCCGCGCGCGATCGCGACGCTGATCAAGCCGCGGCTTTCCTCGATCTTCGTAGTCTGCCTCGGGCTCGGCCTCGCCGCCGGTGCGCTCCTCGTCGCGGTCGCCGAGCTCTTCGACCGCTCATTCCGGTCGGTCGGGCAGGTCACGCGCTCGCTCGGCATCCCGGTCCTCGAGTGCATCAGTGTCATCCAGACCCCGCGCGAACGCCGCAAACAACTGCTTAGTCGCTTGATCTGGACGCCCACGCTCGCTTTGCTGCTGTGCGCGCTGCTCACCAGCAGCGCCCTCGCCTACGCCAGCGTGGCCCGTCCCAGCCTGCACAAACGTGCCATGCACAAGGTCAACCACGTACTCGATTCCGTCGGCCTCGCAGTCGTTTCTCCGTCCGCGCTGGATTCGTCGCTATGAGGTGCCCCTGATGGGTTCGATGTCCAAAGTCATGGAGAAGCTGCGGGGCAAACCCTCTCCGACCGAAGAGGAGCTCGCCGCCGCGTCCGAGCAGGAGGCCACCGAACAAACCTCGGTCGATGAGCAGCCCACCCTGACCGACGGAAATTCCACTGCGGATCCGGCAACCGATGCCGCCGTCGACGCAGCTGCGCCCACGGATGCCGTACAGACTGATCAGGCGGAGTCGTCGGAACAGCCCGCGTCCGGCTTCGTCCCTGAGCAGCAGGCCGTTGCGACCGATGGTGACGCAGACGCAAGCCACGTCGGGCAGTCGGATGATCAACCGGACGAGCCAAGCGAGACACCCTCGGAGACCGCTACCCAATCGACCGACACGCACGACCCCGATCGCGTCGCCTGGGATCCCCAACGCGTCGACCCCGCCGTCGTCGCCTTTCACGACCGCTACTCCGCCATCTGCGAGCAGTTCCGCTCCGTCCGTGCCCGTCTGCTCACCATGAATACCCGCAACGAGCCTCAGGTGCTCACCGTCACCAGCGCCATCCCCGAAGAGGGTAAGAGCGTCTCCACCATCAATCTCGGACTCGTCCTCGCCGAGGGCGGTGAACACCTCATCCTCGTCGCCGACGCCGACTTCCGCCGCGCCTCACTCGCCCGCATGCTCGGCGTCCCCGACGAACTCGGCTTCGCCGACGTTCTCCGCGGCGACGTCCCCTTCGAGCACGCGCTCCGCGCCACGCCGTTCCCCAATCTCAAGATCCTCACCGCCGGCCGCGTCCAGGACAACGCTTACGGCGAGCTGTTTAGCAGCCAGAGCGCGGCCAATGTTATCGAGACCATGCGGCAGTCCTTCGACTACGTACTGCTCGACACGCCGCCCGTTACCACCGTCTCCGACGTCTGTCTTCTCGCACCGCAATGCGACGGCGCCCTGATGGTTGTCCAGATGCGCCGCACGCCGGAGCCAACCGTCCAACAGGCGGTCCGCACGCTGCAAGCCAACAACGTGAAAGTGCTCGGTTCGATCCTGTCGCGCTTCCGCGAACGCGGCTCGGGGTACTATGAACACTACTACTCGTCGTACTACTACCGTTAGAACCGCCCGCCTGCCCAGCGCCCGCGAGACTGACGGGGTAGTCGTCACCCCGCTCAGCGACCCGACTGCGAACACCGCTTGGGCCAGCTTCGTCGACCGTTGCCGCGACGCCTCCGTCTTCCACCGCCCCGAGTGGAGCGCCGCCGTCCACGCCGCCTTCGGACATCGTCCCCTGCACCTGCTTGCCACCCGCGGCCGTCAGACCGTCGGCCTGCTCCCGCTCATGGAAGTCGACAGCTTCCTCGCCGGTCGCCTGCACGTCAGCGTCCCCTACGGCACGTACGGCGGCATCCTCGCCGATGACGACGCGGCCCGTGCGGCCCTCGCGAGTGCCGCCGCGGATCAGGCCTGCCAGCGCAAAGCCCGCGTCCTCGACCTCCGCTCTGCCACCGCCAGCATCACCCACCACGACTACCAGCCAGTCGACGGCTATCTCGGCTTCGCCCGTGACCTGCCACTGCATCCCAACGACGTCCCCGGCTTCTTCCCCAAACGCCCCCGCGCCGCCGCGCGCCACGCCCGCGATCGCTTTGGCGTCACCGTCCGGCACGACAACACCCAACTCAAGCTCGTCTGGCAGCTCTACTGCCGCAGCATGCGCCGCATCGCCTCCATCAACTACCCGCTCCGTTTCTTCCGCGAACTGCGGGACCGCTTCGGCGAACGCGCCTGGGTCACCGTCGCCTGGCAGGACGACCGGCCTATCTGTGGCACGCTGAGTCTCGTCTGCCGTGACACAATCATGCCGTACATTCTCGGCGCCGACGAGCGTGTCCGCTGCGACGGCGCTGCCAATTTGCTTTACTGGTCGGTCATGGAGCGGGCCGTCCGCAGTGGCCTCCACCGCTTCGATTACGGTCGCAGCCGCGCCGACAACCGCGGTGCCATTGGCTTCAAGAAGAACCAGGGCTTCACCCCTCAGCCGCTCGGTTACCAGCGCTACGTGCCGCCCGGCCGCCAACCACCCGACCTCAAACCGTCCAACCCCCGCTTCGCCCTCGCGCGCCGCGCCTGGACGCATTTACCCCTGCCGGCGTCACGCCTGCTCGGTTCCTGGCTGGCCCGCGCGATCCCCGGCTAACGCAGTGCAGGTGTCATGAAGATCCTCATGCTCGTACATCGCTTCCCGTACCCGCCCACCCGCGGCGACTGCATCCGTTCGTGGGGCGAAGTGCAGCACCTCAGTCGCAATCATCAGATCTGGCTCGCCTGCACCGACCGCACCAAACCCTGGCCCGCCCATCTCGACCACGCCCGCCGCTACTGCGCCGACGTCGCCGTCTTTGTCCGCTCCGGACCCGGTGCGCTTTTCCGCGGCGGCCTCTCGCTTCTCGCCGGCCGCACCCTCACGTACGGCTATTTCTGGGATCAGCGCCTCGCCGTCCAAATCCAACACTGGCACAACGCCGTCCACTTCGACGCCGTCCTCACCTTCTCGCCCGCCATGTCCCCCTACGCCATGCTCATCGACGGTGCCCGCCGGGTCCTCGACATGAACGACGTCGAAAGCGGGAAGTGGACCAGCTACGCCCGCCGCAGCGCGCCCCCACTGAGCTGGCTCTACGCCCTCGAGGCCCACCAGCTCCGCCGCGCCGAGGCCCACTGGATCAACGGCCACGATATCAGCCTCCTCGTCAACCAACGCGAACGCCACAAACTCCCGCCCGAAATCCAACCTCGCACCGCCGTCGTCCGCACCGGCGTCGACCTCGGCCAGTACCACCGCTTCCACACCCCAGAGCGCGGCCCGCATCTCACGCATCAGCCCATCGTCGGCTGCCTCGGCTCGATGTCCTACGCTCCCAACATCCGCGCCGTGAACTGGTTCGGCCACGCCATCTGGCCCCGCATCCGCCAGGCCATTCCCACCGCCCGCTGGCTCATCGTCGGCAGCCGTCCGACCCGCAGCGTACGCAAATGGTCTCGCCTCCCCGGTGTTACCGTCACCGGCTTTGTCGAGGACGTCCGCCCCGCCCTCCGCTCCATGCGTGCCTTCGTCGTGCCCACCCGCGAGGAAATCGGCGTCCAGACCAAACTCATTGAAGCCATGGCCGCCGCCCGCGCCTGCATCGTTACCCCCCAGGCCGCCGCCGGTCTCGACTACGCCGACCCGCCCCCCTTCGCCATCGCCGCCTCCGCCGAAGAATTCGCCGTCGCCGTCATCCGCGTCCTTCGTGACGAAGCCCACGCCCGCGCCCTCGCCACCCGCGCCCGCGACGTCGCCCACAGCAATTACGCCGCCGCGGACCAGATGCAACGCATCGAGCAATGGCTCCGTGGTGAGTCCCCCGACGCCTCCGCCTCCCACGCCTGCCAGCGCACCGACCGCCACCAGCCCACAACCGACCCCACGGTCTGCGCGGAAGGAGCGCTGCGCGTGTGATCGCCGACCGCAACATCGTCTGCATCGCCAGTAACTGGTTCGACCACCCGACCAGCAAGCAGCATGTCATGCGCCACCTGTCGCAGCGCAACCACGTCACATGGGTCAACTTCCACGCCTCCCGCCGCCCGACCTTCACGCGCAGCGACGCCCGGGCCATCCTCCGCCGCCTGCGCCAGGCCAGCCGACCCACCCAACACGTCGCGCCCGCCATCGAGACGATCTCACCATTGCTGATCCCGTTGCCGGGCTCATCGCTCGCCCGCCGCGTCAACCGCGCCCTCCTCACCCGCCACATCCGCCGCGCCCTCAGCCGCCTCCCCGACCGCCCAACCCAGCTCTGGCTCTTCACGCCCGATATCCCCGAGCTCATCCACTCCCGCGCGTGGGAACGCGTCATCTACTACTGCGTCGACGACTTCGCCGCCTTCGCCGGCTACAACCCCACCCTCGTCGAACAGCTCGAACGCCAGACCCTCGCCGCCGCCGACATCGTCCTCGCCACCTCCGACGAACTCCACGAGACCCGTCGCAGACAACACCCCAACTGCCACTTTATTCCCCACGGCGTAGACTTCGACCACTTCGCCGCAGCGCCTCACCTGCCAGCATCCACCATCCCCGCTGACCTCCGCGACATCCCCGCCCCGCGCCTCGGCTACATGGGCCTCATCAGCGACTACGTCGACCTCGACCTGCTCGCCGACGTTGCTCATCGGCGATCAGACTGGTCCTTCGTGCTGCTGGGTGACGCCCGCTGCGACACCCGCGCAGTTTCACGTTATGCGAACATCCACCTCCTCGGCCCACGCCCCTACGCCGACCTCCCGGCCTACTGCCGCGGCTTCGATATCGGCCTGATTCCATTCCGCATGAACCGCCTCGTCCGTGCGGTCAATCCGATCAAGCTCCGCGAGTACCTCGCCGCCGGTCTGCCCGTTGTCTCATCACCCATGGAAGCCGTCCTGCCCTACGCGCCGGCGGTCCAGACGGCGACCACGCCCGACACCTTCATTGCCGTTGCCGAGGAGGCCCTCACCCTCAAGAGTCACCACCCGCCAACAGTCTTCCAGGACTTGGTAAGAAACGAAAGCTGGCAAGCCCGCGTCGCTCAACTCTCCGACTTGGTCATGAACGCGTCCCAACCCGCCCGCCCCGCCCCGCCGCCCCCTTGTTACCTTGTCACTCTTCCAGGCCGCCAAGCCTGACGTCCGGCAGCCCCATTGGGTGTAGCGGACCCATTGGGTGCCGGAGGTCATGTCAATCTGTGTGTGAACCAATCATGCGGCGGTCTCGTTCTGCTCGCGTTGCAGGGGGAGTCCGGCGGTTCAAATACCGGTACGGGACGATTGGATTGGTTGGTCCTCGGCTGTGGCCGTAGCTCGAATGCGGCAGGAGCCGACCGCAAAGCTCGCACGGTGGTCGATGGACACCGTGGATCAGGCGATCGCAGAGACGTACACCGAGGATCTCATCGCTGATGAGGTACTGACTCCACGCGAGTTGCAAGACCCGCGGCAGGAGACATTCGATCGTCTACGCCGCGAAGAAGTGGCACAGCGCGCGTTTTCGCGTCCCAGGCCGCGCTGCCGACCATCGGCAGGTCACCGCAAGTCTGCGGGGCGACGAGGTTTACGTCAAAAGCGGGCGATGGGATTCGAACCCACGACGTCCAGCTTGGGAATTCGGTGCTCGGCGCGCAAGCACTTGTGAGACACGCACTTACATCGCGTTTCTCGGACACAAACGAGGGTTACAGGTGGTTCGCAAGTCACTGACAACTCGATAACAACTCACCACCAAGTGACGACTGACCAAGTTTGTGACCAACTCATGAGCCAACCGTCGGGGCTTGCGTCGTAAGAAAACTATGATATTTTTTCTTACAGAGGGAGAGCCTTGGCCATGGCCGCACGGAATGTCGAGCAGAAACTGCTGGGAAAGATCCGCGGCAAGGGGCGCGGCTGGGCCTTCTCACAGCGGGATTTTGCACGCTTGGCCAGCCGTGGCGCGATCGATGTCGCCCTTCATCGCCTGCTGGCGGGAGGCACGATTCGGCGAGTCATCCGGGGAATATACGACTGTCCCCGTCATAGCGAATTGCTCGGCTCCGACGTTAGCCCGGATATCGACCAGGTCGCGGCGGCATTGGCGAGGAAGTTCGGCTGGCGCATTCAGCCGAGCGGACCGGTGGCGCAGAACCTCCTCGGTCTGTCCACGCAGGTTCCTGCCGCGTACGTCTACCTGTCCGATGGGCCCGACCGTTCGTACGACGTCAATGGCACGACCCTGAAGTTCAAGCACACGGCGCTCAAGGAAGCCGGCTTTCGATACCGCGAAAGCGCCCTGATCGTGCAGGCGTTGAAGGCGTTCGGTCCAGGCCGCGTCAATCCACGGATCGTTGCCAAGGTCCGCCAGTGGCTCGATCCGAGGCTCCGCAAACGTGTCCTGGACGATACCAGCACGGTTACGGGTTGGGTGTACGACGCCATCCGCGAGATCTGCCGGGAGGATGGTGATGGATAAGGTTGCCAACCTGTCCGCCAGCCAGCGGCGTGATCTCTTTCGCGAAACCGCGGTCAGAAGGGCGATGAACCCTGCCATCGTCGAGAAGGACTTCTGGGTGTGCTGGGTGCTGAAGCACCTGTTCGCCGATGCGACTTTCGGCGAACGCATCATCTTCAAAGGTGGCACGTCGTTGTCCAAGGTGTTCGGACTGATCGACCGGTTCTCTGAAGACGTCGACCTGATTCTCGACTGGCGATTGTTGGGGTACGGGCCGGGTCAGCAGGATCCGTTTCCGGAATTCGAATCCGCCACTCAACAGGATCGATTCAACAAGCAGTTCAATGAGCAGGCCGCGGCTTACATTGCCGACACCTTCGTACCGGAGCTGGGGCGTGTCTTCGCCGCATGCCCGGTTGTCCGGGGTGTCGTTGACCACGATGATCCTCAGGCGGTCAACGTCGCCTATCCCTCTGCATTCTCCGAAGACTACCTGCGCCCTGAGGTTCGGCTTGAGATCGGGCCGCTCGCGTCCTGGATCCCATCCGATCGCCACATCATCCAGCCGTATGCAGCACAGGCTTACCCGGCCGTATTTGACGACGCCGACTGCCCTGTCGTGGCCATCAGCGCGGAACGGACATTCTGGGAGAAGGCCACCATCCTGCACCAGCAGGCGCATCGTGCGAGCCCCATGCCGCCACGCTACTCGCGGCACTACTACGATATGTACAAGCTTGCCGGTAGCAGCATCAAGGATGCAGCGCTTGCAGACTCGGCCTTGCTTAAAGACGTAGTCGCGTTCAAGCGGCGGTTCTATCCGTCACGGTGGGCGCGGTACGAAGACGCCAAGCCTGGGACATTCAAACTGATTCCGGCGGCGGAGCGCATTGCCGAACTGCGACGAGATTACCGTGACATGGAGATGATGATCTTCGGCGACGTGCCGACGTTTGACGAGATCACGGACACGCTTCGACATTTGGAGGGTGAGATCAACGCCAGCAACTGTGGTTAACCGCCCGCCACACGATGTCCGCGCTGGCGTCATCGAGTTGCTGAGGCCAAGCACGCCGGAGTTGCGTGTCTTGTCTTCGATGCGAAAGCCGCACTCACGATGCGATCGACTTTCGGTGCTCGGTTGCACAGGTGATTCCCGATGAATCGCCAGATCGGACATATCGACAATCATTCCTCACCCGAGGACAAGATCGTCCTATTTCGCTCTCTCTTCCGCGGGCGCGATGACGTCTATCCCCGTCGCTTCGTGAGTCGCCGAACTGGTATGTCCGGCTATCAGTCCGCCTGCGCCCACGAATGGGCTCGATACCTCTGCGAGAAACCGACGGTCAAGTGCGCCGAATGTGCCCATACGGGACTGGGTTGGATTGCCTACCTGCGAAGGTGCGCCAGGATCTGAAGCGTTCGCATGAACGGGTTACCTGTAGCATGCTTGGTGGTGCGCGCAACCTTACGGAGTTCTTCAACTTTGGCGGTGAAGTCCTCGTTGATCACGACCTCTAGCCCCGTGATCTGACGCAGTTTCTCGGCAAGAGGCCCTTTCGGCACGACCGGCGACCAGAACATGAATTTCGGTTGAAACTCGCGCAGCCGTTTCTTGGCGTACTTTTTCTGGGCTTTGTGCTTGTCGGCCACCTTCTTAACCGTTTTCTCGTAGGTGCCGTACTGTAAGCCGCTGATGTGCGTTGTCACTTCGCAAAGGTAAGCGAGCTTGTCCCTGAGGTTGAGCCCAACAACGTCGAGCTCCGAAAGACCTTGAATCCCACCCCCCGGCGGGCGAACGTTGTACTGCACTACGTCGCACTCGAAGAAGTGCTGTAGGTAAGCCCCGACGATGTACTCACCTGCTTCGGCTGGCATAACGGGCAGTATAAGCCCGCTATGGAGGCGTCGAAACCCTGTTCTCAGCCCTCAACATGGCCTTCTGTGGGCCGGTACTGATGATGCTGGCAAGGGTGCCGCTGGCCCACGCAGGGCAGGTGGCACTGACGGTGTGCCACTGCTCTTGAGCAGTGCGGCGTGGAAAGGCCTCCGAAGAGCACTGCTTGACAGCAGTGGCACACACTGAACCCTTGAACCCCGAACACTGCGCCTGCACCTCAGGCCAGCCCATGAGCCGTCGCGCGTTTTTTGCTGCGGCTGACGTCTTCCATCGCGCGGGCGAAACGCTCACGCGACCCTGAACGCTGAGCTTCCCGTTGCCTTTGACGGCTGAGGGCGAATGGAAGTCGACCTGCTCTGCGAGGATCTGCGCATCGCGATTGAGCTTGACGGCGGCCAGCATGTGGATGACGCTGAGGCCTACCGCCGAGATCGGCGAAAGGACCTCCTCTTGCAGGAGAACGGCTATTTCGTGCTCCGTTTCCTGGCAGAGGATGTGGGCAAGCGGCTTGACGCGGTGCTGGACGCGATTCTGAGGGCATTGGCGCATCAGCGTAGTGTGCGAGTGCGAGACAATCATGGCGTGTTACCGGTCGGGAAAGCCGCCGGGACAGAGCGAGGTGAAAACGGATGTCCGCAGGACGAAAGACGGTGAACCGAGCCTCGATGGGTAGAAAGCAGCTTGCCGCGCTCGTCGAGGAAGCAACCGTGGACTGCTACAACGAATCGGAAGCGGTTTGCGGCTTCTACACGATGATCGAGGATCACCTGGAAGTCCCCTTTGCCACGGTTGTTCTGGGCGTTGATGTCGAAGTGACGCGTGTCGAGTTGACGCGGCAGGAGGAGATCGTCGCCGTTTGTGTGCGCGGCAAGGAGCGCCAGCGGATCCCGATCTGCGATTTGCCCCTGCCGTCGCCACCGCCGGCAGGCGCGGAGTGGATCGAGGCGTATCGCCATTGGGCTGCCGGCGCGTGAAAGAGGAGAATCGTGAGCGAGTATCAGTACTACGAGTTCCAGGCAATCGACCGGCCACTGTCCGAGGACGACCAGCGATGGCTCCGTGGGCTGTCCACGCGCGCCCAGATCACGACAACGAGCTTCACCAATGTCTACCACTGGGGTGATTTCCGTGGAGACCCGATCAAGCTCATGGAACGCTGCTTCGATGCGTTCGTGTACGTCGCGAACTGGGGCACACGCCGGTTCATGGTTCGTCTGCCGCATGGAGCACTCGACGCCGCGCACGCCAAGCAGTACTGCCATCGATACGGCGTCTCGCTGCTGAAGAAGAAGGGCTGTTTCCTGATCGGCCTCCACCGCGACGAAGAGCCCGGCGAATGGGATGGTTGGGAAGAGGGTTCGGCATGGATGGCGTCGCTGGCACGGCTGCGCGACGACCTGCTCGACGGGGACTGGCGATGCCTCTATCTCGCGTGGCTCGTTGGAATCGAGACAAAGAGCCTGCCCGACAAAGCCAAGGAGCCCCCGGTGCCACCGGGTCTGAAAGCGCTGACGGCGCCGCTCCAGGCGTTTGTGGATTTCATCGGAATCCACACGGAGCTTATCGAGGTCGCCGCTGAACGGAGCGGGCCGCGCGCAGCCACCGATCCGTCCACCGACGCCTTGAAGAAGTGGATTCGCTCGCTTGCCGTTGCCAAGAAAGACGAGCTGCTACTGAGAATCGCTCAGTGTGATGAATCGAACCCACGCCGAAGCCTGATGCGGAGTTTCAAGAAGGCGACACAAGGATGTCACACGACGCGCAACGACGAAGACGCCCCCGCGCGCCGAACCGTCGCCGAAATCGCCGGAGCCTGGCAACAGCGGGTCCGTGAGCAGCAGCGTCGCGCCGCCGAGCAGGCCGCGAAAGAGCGCGAGCGCCGGGCCCAGGCGGATGCCCAGGCCCGGAAGGAGCGATTGGAGAACATCGCGTCGCGTGCCCCTGCGGTTTGGAAAGAGGTCGCGGCTTGGATTGCGAAGCGAACGCCGAAGGGATACGACTGCGCCGTCGAGTTACTGGCAGACCTTAAGGATGCCGCAGCCCTCGCGAATCGGAGCGCGGAGTTCGACCGTCGATTCCACGATCTCTGCGGCTGTCACGCGGGCAAACCCAGCTTCATGCGCCGGCTACGCGACGCCGGACTTGCCGGGTAATCGCGCCATGTTCCCAAGCGGCGCATTCCTGAGGGGCGTTGGCGTTCGGCTGACGCATCGGCAGTTGATCGGGGCTAATCTGTCGCCGCGAATCGTCGCTGCAGTGCCCGAAGTTCCTGATCGCAAATGAACCCGACGCGGTCCCTCTTGATCATCTCAGCGCACCAAGCGGCCACCTCGGCTGCTGACAAGTCACAGCCCTGAAGAGCTTCCAGGACCGGCTTGATGCACGCCTCAATGTCATCCGTCATCAATCCCTCGTCACTCATCTCGACTTGGCGGCTGCTCGTAGCCATCAACTCCAGCGACAACTCCATCGCCAGCCGCAGCTTCCCCAAGTCGATCAAACGGTACACGTTCTGTTGTACATACCGGTAGGCTTCATCGTCGTAACTGAAGTTGCGATTGATGTCCCGCTCGTCGAAGGCGGTGGCGTCGGCAATTGCCTGGCGTGTCATAGGCACGAGTTCGTCGGGCGGAGGCTGCACATCGAAGCGGGCCGCGAGTCGCCGAAGAATGCCGCAATCGTCTCCGGCGAGGTCTGCAAGAACATCAATCAGCTCGGCCTTGGTGTGCCTCGCCAACGCGCTGCGCAACCGGCGCGCGGCGTTCGCCGTCGGCGTGGACTCGGCCGTATCGTCACCGGGCGCGTTTTGACCGCTCGCTGGCACCGTATCTTTTGCCTTTCTGGCACACATATCCTACACCGATCCGCGCGGCGCGCAGGATCTCGGGTTGCCGGCTCAGCGCGCCGAAGCCATTGACAACGGCAACCACTCCAGCTTACCGGCGAACGGAATGTCGGGCATGGGAGTTTCAACTCTTACCCGATGCTGGACCGAATGACCAAGAAATGACCAACTGGTGCAGTGACCGATGTCGAATTCGAACGTAAAGCCAACACTTGGCGAGGTTTACATGTAGCCGTCGGACTTGGCGGCGAGACGAAGTCCAGCTTCCGGTATGGACTTCAAGAATCGCCGTTTCTGAGCCAGGAACGCCGATTCTGGAATCCCGCACCACCGGAACTGCTTCCGGCCGGATTGATGTAAACTATTGCGAAATCAGAAGATAGCGGGCGATGGGATTCGAACCCACGACGTCCAGCTTGGGAAGCTGGCATTCTACCACTGAATTACGCCCGCGATGACCTCTTCAAGCCAACTCCGCATGGTCATTATCCGGCCCGATCGCTCGCCGTCAATACCGCCATGGCCCCCGCCTGGCCAGTATCCACATCGATGCCCACCAGTCAGGCCTCGGCCAATCGACGCGGGCAGTTTCGGCGCACCGTCCCACCTCGACGTTCGTCGGGGCCTTCCCGCCGTGCGCCTTCGTGGCCGGCTAGACCGTACGGTTCCATCCAACACGCGTTTGCACTTCCGCCACCGCGGTGGCTACCATGCTGCGGACCGCTTAGCGGCCGGGAGATGATGCGTCGATGGGGACCAACCAACCAAACCCAATCACAGCCCCGAACGCGCGCACCGCGGATTCCTCCGCGACAACGGGCACGCAATCCCCGTCAGCACATGCGTCTCCGAGACAACACCCCCCGCGTGTTGACGCCACGCCACCGCAGTCCCCGGCAGCACACCCACCCGATTTCGACCTCCCGTGCCTCAAGTGTGGCTACAACCTCCGCGGTCTGGCCGGCGATCCGATCAAATGCCCGGAGTGCGGCTACGAGAATCCGTTCGGCGACGCTGCCGTGCCGAAAGCTGCCCTCGAAGCGCGTTTGCGCAAGACGGAAACGTCCTTGGCCATTTGTGTGGGGGCAATCCTGTTTGGCACGCCACCCGCCGCGCTCCTCGCAGTGATTTGGTGGGAGACACTCCGTGATCCGACCGGATTCTCGTTCTTTCCGTGGTCGCCCGTGATATGCGCAGGACTACCAACACTCAGCGCCGTCATCGCCTGGTGCACAGCGGCCTACCGGTTCGGCATTTCCTGTGGCGGCACCCGCGGGTGGGTTCGCCAGTTGGTGCACTATCACTTTTGGGGACTTGGCCTCGCGTGCGCGATCATCGCGCTGGGCATCGCCGTCGGCGTCGCGTGCACACCCGGCCGGCAGTTCGCGCAGCCGTGGGATCTCCTGGCTTCGGCTATACTCTTCGCGGCCATCATCGCAAGTGTGGTGTTCTACTTCCCGGCCGCCCACCGCCGACTGATGATGCGCATTCACGATCTCCAGCGCGAGACGGCCATTGCCAGGATCCGCGAGGAGGCCCGTCTACGTCTTGCGGCGCAGGGGCGACGGGATTGATGCACGGCCTACCCGCGATTGCCGTGCCGGCTCGCGACGCGTTAAGATGCGCGCCATAGATCCGACCTACGGAGTGCCGCAGGGACATGGGGAACACTGAGCAACAGCGCGACCCGGAGACCGACGCAACATTAGTGGCTGAGTCGAGACCCGCTGCCCAGACCGGCTCCGCGCCATCGGTCATCGACTTCGACACCCCCTGCCTCCCGCGTGGCTACAACCTCCGCGGCCTCACCGGCGACCCCGTTCGCTGTCCCGAGTGCGGTCGCGAAAACTACCTCGGCCTCGGCCCCGCCCCCGAAGAGCTCATTGCCAAGCGGCTGGACAAGATGGAGGCGCCGCTGACGATCGCCGGCGCCGCCATCATGATCGGTGTCCCCTTCGCTTTGATCTGCGCAATGTACTGCTGGGAAGTGCTACGCGGAAACCTCGCTGCACGAGAGCTGAGTGACGTGTTCGCCTGCGTCGGACTGCCCACGACGATCAGCCTCGTCGTGTTCGTCGCAGCGACGCTGGGCTTTCGCGCTTCATGCGGCGCCCAAGCGGGCTGGGCGCAGTTGTTCGTTCGCTATCAGGTCGTAATGGGTGGTATCGGCGTGCTGCTGATCCTCGGCCTGTTCGTGGCAGCATCAATCGCGAGTACATATCCCGCAAACTCGACGCTCTCGGTGCTGCCCATGCTCTTCTATGTAGTCATGCTCATCGTCATCCCCATCCATCTCCCCGCCCGCCGCCGCCACCTCATGCCTAGCATCCACGAACTCCAACGCGAAACCGCCATCAAGCGACTCCGCGAAGAAGCCCTCTGGCGCCTACCGCGCGAAAAGCGACAGCGTCTCTGACTCCACCGGCTCGCACGCCGCCGTCGCCCGCAGGCGTCCCACCAGTTCTTCCGTGTACCGCTTCGCACCCGCCGCCGTCACGTGGTCCGCATTCTGCATCTGCTCCGCCGGAAACGTCACGGGCTCATCAAACACATAATGCACCCGCCCATCGGGCGGCGCGATCTGCTGCAACTGCGCCAGCCCCGCGCTCAGGTGCGCCCGAAACCGCGGCTCCGCCCAGATCGCCTCATACAGCGGGCTCAGTGCGATAAACACCGGGAAATCATGCTCTTCCGCCAACTCCACCACCCGCCGCAGCGCCGCCGCATTCTCATCAGAAATCTCAAACGTCGGATCCGCCTGCACCCGCGCGATGTGCCCCGCGCTATCGTTCTCCACCGCTTCGATCCAGGCGTCGTCCATCGCCATGAAGCCCTTGCGAAACGCCACATCCGCCAGCACCGCCCCGGGCAGCCGACCCTTCAGCAGCTTTCCCAGCGTCCGCGTCTGCGAATCCAGCGGCACGTGTCGATACAGGAACAAACGCACCTGATTCCGCCAGCCACGCGCACACTGCGGCTGAATGTCACTCCCATCCGCCACCGCCGCCGGCATCCGCGCCCACAACGGCAGCGTCATCTCCCGCCGCCACACGTCGTATACATGCACCACAATCAACCCCCGCGGCGGCGCGTGGTCCTTCAGATATTCCTCGAGAATCAACGCATCGTTGAGCACCATGAAATGCGCCGGCACGCACAGATTGAGCGCACTCCCGCCCAGCGTCGCCTCGACAATCGTCGTATCAACGCCCTGGTTACCGGACGAATCCCCGATTATCAGCCAGTCGGCCGACTCTTCGGTCTCCTCCAGCAGTTTCCACTTATAGCTCAGCAGCCAATACCCGAAGTTGTACCGCGATTGCGACAGGTACCACCCAAACCCGGCGTTGACAAGGAACATTGCCACGAGTGTGCCGACGATCGTTCCCGCCACACGCCGCCGGGTCGTGGGTCGGATGACTTCGTCGGGCAAGCGGTTGTGATCGAGCTGGGCCACGCTGCAAAGCCTCAATCAGAACTGGAAGTAGATGAACTCGGACGCCTCACGCACGCCGAACACGCAGATTCCCGTTAGCAACACGCTGTAAACCGCCACCCGCGCCGGCACCGGCCAGCGCGTCGGCACAAGCAGATCGCGCGTCACATGCTGGCACGCCTGCATCAGCAGCAGGGGGGTAGTGAAATAGGCTAACTCAAAGGCGTATTCGCTCGTCGCGTCTGACGCCGCCCATCCCAGATGCGTGAAGAAATAGCCAATCTGCTCCGCCGACCGCGACCGAAACAGAATCCACCCGCCGACCGTCAGCGTGAACATCAACACAATCTGCCCGGCTCGCCGCACGTGCAGGATTGGTCCGGCAGTGACGTGCGAGGGGGCCGCGGCTGTGCGGCCATCGCCCGCCAATCTGTAGATCACGAGGATGAACCCGTGATACAGCCCCCAGAACACGAAGTTCCACGAAGCGCCGTGCCAGAGTCCGCCCAGCAGCATCGTCAGCATCAGGTTGCGATACGTCTTCGCGGCGCCATGCCGATTACCACCCAGCGGCACATACAGATAATCGCGCAGCCAGCTCGACAACGAAATATGCCACCGCCCCCAGAAATCACTCGGACTCGTCGCCAGGTACGGTAACCGAAAGTTGATGCACAACTCGAAGCCCAGCAGCCGCGCCACACCGCGCGCAATGTCGCTATACCCCGAAAAATCGCAGTAGATCTGCACCGTAAACGCCAGCGCGCCCACCACCAGATCCAGCCCGCGATACTCCTGATAGTTGTTGAACACGGCGTCCGCGACGTGCGCCAGATTGTCCGCAATCGCGACCTTCTTGAAGTACCCCCAGATGATCAGGAACAGCGCCGTATCGACCTTGCCGGCCGTAATCTGTCGCGGTGCTGAAATCTGTGGCAATAGCCTCGTCGCCCGCTCGATCGGCCCCGCCACCAATTGCGGGAAAAACGCGACAAACAACGCAAAGTCCGGCAAGCTCCGCGTCGGCTGCAACTTGCCGCGATAGATGTCAATCGTGTAGCTCAGCGTCTGAAACGTGTAGAATGAAATCCCCACCGGCAACACGATGTTGAGCGTTGTGTACCCGGCGTCGAACCCGACCGCCCGCAAAACCTGAGCGAAGCTCTCCGCAAAGAAGTTGAAGTACTTGAACGTCCCCAGAATGGAGAGGTTCGCCACAACCGAGATCGCCAGCAGCACCCGCCGCCACTTCGGCGTGCTCGCCTGAGCCAACCACCGCCCGACGTGGTAGTCGATCAGCGTGGATAGCAGCAAGAGCGAGAGAAATCGCCAATCCCAATACCCATAAAAAACATAGCTCGCCACCAGCAACAGGCGGTTCTGCGTCCGGTAATCTCGCCGCAGCAGCAGATACGCCGCGTACGTCACGACGAAAAAGACCGGGAATATGTAGCTGTTGAACAGCATATGCCGGGGCCGTCGGCGTCTTTCGCACCTGTTCAACCCGGCTCACGCGACCCGGGCCGCGGCGCGACAATTCCCCGGAGTTATCGGCGACCGCCCGAGCGCACTGAAACGCGCCCGCGCCGCAATATCGGACGCACACCTTCGTCACGCGCCATCGATCAAGACCCGCGCATCCAGGTCCGATGACAGTGGGGGACACCCGCTATCGGACGGGTCGCGCCTCGGCCGCAGCCGCGCACGGGCCACGTCCGCCGACGCACGAGAACTGGCATGCCCACACTCGGACTGATCATCCCCGTCTTCAACGAGCAGGAGATCATTGCGCAGGTCGTGCAGCGCGTGCAGCACGTGCTCGACCAGCTCGATCTGCCCGCCGTCGCGTGCTTCGTTGACGATGGCAGCCGCGACGAAACGCGTGCCCACCTCCAGGCCGCCAGCATCGCCGACGCGCGCCTCCAATACCTCAGCTTCAGCCGCAACTTCGGCCACCAGACGGCGGTCCTCGCCGGCCTGCGCGAGCTCGACGCCGACGTCTACGTCGTCATCGACGGCGATCTCCAGGACCCGCCCGAGCTGATCCCGCAACTCCTCGACCAGTGGCGGCAGGGCAATCAGGTCGTCTATTGCGTCCGCCACAAACGCAAGGAAGTGTTCCTCAAACGCTGGGCCTACGCCGCGTTCTATCGCCTGCTGCGCTCCGTCTCCTATCTGAACATCCCGCTCGACACCGGCGACTTCTGTCTCATGGATCGCGCCGTCGTCGACCAGCTTCGCCGCATGCCCGAGCACAACCAGTTCATTCGCGGCCTGCGCACCTGGGTCGGCTTCCGCCAGACCGCCTTCCACTACGAACGCGATGCCCGTGCCGGCGGCGAGCCAAAGTACAACCTGCGCAAGCTCATGCGCCTTGCCACCGACGGCTTGCTCGCGTTCTCGGACTTCCCCCTCGCCATCATCACCCGTCTCGGCGTCGTGACGACCGCGCTAGCCGCGCTCGGTGTGTTGTTCGTGCTGCTGGGCGCCATTTGGCACCAGGCGCCACCAACCGCACTCAGTCTGCTCGCCGCCGGACTGTTTTTCCTTGGCGGTGTCCAACTCACCTGCCTCGGCATCGTCGCCACCTATATCGGCCGCATCTACGACGACGTCCGCGGCCGTCCGCTGTACGTCGTTCACGAGCGTAGCTCAGGGCTGGCGCGTTCGGATGAAGCGGCAGGGCACAACGCCGACCCCCGCAGCCGCTTTGCACCGTCTGAGCCGGTCGTGCAGTTCACGTCCTCTCCCGCTGCACAGCAATCCGCAGACACACCAGAATCAGCGCCGGCCAATGCCGCAAGCACCGCCACGGCCGGGGACGGGCAGTGACTACGCTGCCGCTCGACAGATCGCCACACTGGCTGGGATCGAGAAGCACGGCAGGCGGCGAGCAGACAGCCATTCAGTCCTGGACATCGCACCACCTCACATTCTGCGAAGCCGGCGTCTTGTGCGTCGTGCTCGCCACCACCATCCTCATCGCCAATGGCTACGTCTACGGTCGTAATACGCACATCGAGCAACTCCCACTCGTCCTCCGTGCGCTCGACGCCAATTACCTGACGAACGACTTCTACGTAAACGCCAACACCGGCTTCGGCCCGCGCATGTACTACACTTGGCTGCTGGCAGCGGCCGCACGTGTCATACCGCTGCCGTGGGTTGTGCTCAGCCTCACATGGCTGAGCCTGCTCGGCGTCGTTAGCGCGACGTTCCTTGCCGCTCGCCATCTGTTGCGCGCGGGAGATCTCACGGCCACCCTCGCCGCTGTTCTTGTAGCCAGCGTCGAAGCCTTCGACCTCGGCGGCGCGACGTTCCTGCACCGCAACGTCCTTGTGCCGCAGGCGCTCATTATGCCGGTCGTCCTGCTGATGATCTGGGCCGGCCTCGCGGGGCGCCCGCTGCTCGTCCTGCTCACGAGTTCCATCAGCACGTTCATTCACCCGCTCATGGGCCCCGGCACCGCCGCCATCCTACTCTCCGCGCTAATCATGCAGTCTGCCTGGAACGCCTGGCAAGCCGCGGGCACGGCGCGACGCGACGGAGTTATTTCCGCAGCCAAGGCCGCCTGCGCCCTCCTCGGCGTCGGCGCGCTGACGTATGTGCTCTGGGTCCGACCCCAACATCAGGCGATGAGCACGTCCGAGTTCTTCGCCACGTACGCCTACCTCCGCAACCCGCACCACTGCATTCCCAGCACGTTCCCGCCCGCCGAGTATGCCCGTACGCTCGGCTTCCTCGCGGTCTTCGCGTTCGGCTGGTGGCAATGGCGACAGTGGGGGGGGGACCACACCGTCGCGACCCGCATGCTGCTTGTCGTCGCCCTGCTCATCGCCGCCTGCATCGGCGGCTATGTCTTTGTCGAGATCCTGCCATCGCGACTATGGGTCACGGCCCAGACGTTCCGCTTCCTGTATGTGCTCAAGTGGCTCGGCCTGCTGCTCCTCGCACACCACGCAGCCCGCGCTCTCGCAACACGAGCCGCCACGAGCCGCGCGTCGGCCGTACTCATGCTCATCAGCAGCGGCTTCTGGCAACCAGTTGCGGCTTTGAGCGGGCAACTCGCACACGTGCTGCACACCCGACGTCGACCCGTCGCGTTAGCCGGACTGGCCCTCGCTGGCACACTCACCGCGTCACTGCTGTTGATTGGCGCCACTGCGGCGGAGTTTGCCAGGCTCATCATCGGCGTGACCCTCTGCACGTGGCTCTTCGCTACCCCCCGACGATGGTGGCGGATTGCACTTCCCACCGCGGCGTTGGCCGCATTCGTCGTCATCTTCGCGATTCACCACGTCCACAAGCTCCCCGTCGTCTGGCGCGTGCTCGACCCTCTCCGTCTCCGCATCACACTGGACGACGTGCCCGGACCGGTTGCCGACATCGCTCGACAGGCGCGCCAGGTGACGCCGCCCAATGCCATCATCCTCACGCCCGTCGGCAAGGACGAGTTCGGCGAGTTCCGCATGATCGCCGAACGCGCCATCGTCACCGACTTCAAGACCTATCCCTTCGGCGACGAGAACATGCGTGCCTGGCGACAGCGGCTCGAGGACTGTTATGGCCCGGTGACGCAACGTGGCACGACCGCCATCGCCGAAATGAACGCGCACTATCGCAGCATCACGCCGCGCCGTCTCACCCAGATAGTGGAGAAGTATGGCGCACGCTACGCGGTCCTGCACGCTGACACCCCACATCCTGGCCCCACCCTGGCCCGCAACGCGCGCTACAGGCTGGTCGAACTATCGCCGCCCGTTGACCCGCAGTAGCGCCCAGGTGCCCACAGACCCCGCAGCGCCACCTGCGTCCGAGCCGCCACCTGCTACCGCTCGCGGTCCAGAATGTCCCGCACGCGCCGCAACAGGGCCTTCCGGGTAAACGGTTTCTCCAGGAAGTCAATCCCGCGGTCGATCACGCCATGGTGGGCGATGATATTCGACGTGTACCCCGAGACGAACAGCGTCGGCGGTGCCGTACCCAGTTCGGCCAGCTTGTCGACCAGTTTACGACCATTCATATCCGGCATCACCACGTCCGTAATGAGCAGCCCCACCTGCCGTCCTGACCGGCGTATCAGTTCCGCTGCCTCGGCCCCGCTTCCGGCTTCGAGAACGTGATACCCGGCGCTCGCCAGCACCTGCGCCGTCAGCACCCGCACCGCCGTATCATCCTCGCAGACAACCACCGTCTCAGTGCCGCGGCTCGTGGTCGGGGTACGCTGCTCTCCCGACGACGCCACGGCATGCACTTCACGATGCGCCGGCAGGTAGATCTTGAACGTCGAACCATGCCCAGGTTCGCTGTAGACCATGACGTGCCCGCCGACCTGCTTCACGATGCCGTAGACCGTCGCCAATCCGAGCCCGGTGCCTTGCCCAACCGCTTTGGTCGTGAAAAAAGGTTCCCAAATGCGCTCCTGAGTCTCCGCATCCATGCCACAGCCCGTGTCAGCGACGGCGATTCGTACATAGGCGCCAGGCTGAGTGTCAGCGTGCACGCGCGCGTAGCCGCCATCAATTTGCACATTCGAGGTCTCGATGGTCAATGATCCACCCTTCGGCATCGCGTCGCCGGCGTTGACCGCGAGGTTCATGATGATCTGCTCGACCTGACCAGGATCCATGCGCACGGACATCAAGTCGTGGCCCGGAACGAACTCGAAGCTGATGTCCTCGGCGAGCAGTCGTCGCAGCATCTTCT
Organism: uncultured Planctomycetales bacterium; assembly: GCA_964468185.1. GTDB lineage: Bacteria > Planctomycetota > Phycisphaerae > UBA1845 > Fen-1342 > JANQFV01. The sequence continues at coordinate 67,886 of CAYXTR010000002.1, forward strand.
CCATATTCCCGATTGTGCGGTTCAGGTCGAGCACTTGCGGCTGGGTGACCTGGCGGCGGCTGAATGCCAGCAATTGTCTGGTGAGACTCGCGGCCCGCTGCGCGGACTGCTCGATGTGCTGCAATTCGTCCTGCAACTCCTCGGTCTCCAGCTCCCCCTGTTCCAGCCCGAGCTGAGCCAACTCCACGTTGCCGAGGATCGCCGTGAGAATGTTGTTGAAGTCGTGCGCCACGCCGCCCGCCAGACGTCCGATGGCTTCCATGCGCTGCGCCTGCTGGAGCTGCTGCTCGAGCTTGGCGCGGTGCGCCTCCGCTTCGCGCTGCTCGGTGATATCCTGGGCGATAACGATGCCGTGTCCCGTCGGACCATTCTCATCTATCACGGGCACAACCTGGTTCGCATAGAGCCGACCGCCATACTCTACTTCGTAATACCCCTCCTCGCCGCGCTGCGCCGCTTCGTGATAGGGCCGCATGAACTCCCACAACTCCGGAAAGATCTCGGCAACCGTGTGTCCCACAACTTCCGCCGCCGCCAGCCCCGCTTCCGCGAAGCCCTTGCCGTTGGCCGCCAGGTAGCGAAAGTCACGATCGTACAGGAACAGGCCGCCGTTCGGAAAATTCTCCGTAAGCGAACGGTAGCGCGCCTCACTGGCACGCAGCCGCTCCTCGGCCGCCTTCTGCTCGGTCACGTCACGGGCAATCCCGACATAGCTGCTGACATTCCCCGCCGCGTCACGTAGAGCCGAGCCCTTGGATACGTGCCAACTCATCGTGCCGTCTTGTCGCACCACGCGATACTCGACGCTGATCTGCTGCCTGCCCGACCCCAACACCTGCGCAAGAAACTCCCGACACAGGTGCCGATCCTCCGGATGGACATACGGCTCAAACGAGCGTCCGATGGCCGCCTCCGCCGGCTCACCCATCAAGTCCTGCCAGTTCGGGGAGATGTACGTGAAGATTCCTTCCGGGGTAAGGGCATAGACGATGTCACTGGCGTTCTCAACGAACGACCGGAAACGCTGCTCGCTTTCACGCAGGGCCTGCTCCGCCAGCTTCCTCTCCGTCGTGACCTCGGTATACGTGATTATCCCCCCGATACGCCCGTCAGCCCGGTACCACGGCCGACACTCCCAGCGGTTGTAGGTCACCGAGCCATCCGGCCGAACGAAGTGGTCATCCTCGGCCCGCTCGACCGCTCCGGCCAACACACGCTGATGCACGTCCTTCCAGCGCTGCGGCATCTCGGGGAACACCTCATAGTGATGCTTGCCGATGATGTTCTGCTCTTCGACGCCGTAATCTCTTAGATAACGTTCACTCACGAAAACGTATCGCAGCCCGGTGTCATACACGGCGATGGCGTTCGGATCGTGACGAATGACATACGCCATCAATTCGTGCTGCTCGGCCGCCAGTTGCTCAGCGCGCTTGCGCTCCGTAACGTCCTCAAACGAGCCGTAGAGCCGCGCGACTTGCCCATCCAGTCCGACTTCCGGATACCCGCGCGCGACGCAGCGGCGAATCGACCCATCCGATATCACCGCATCGAGTTCCATTTCGTACGGCACACCTTCGGCAATCGCTCGGTTCACAGCGTCGCGCAGCCGCTGCATGCTCTCCGGCGTATAGAACTTCTCGTGCTCAGCGAAGGACGGGGCCCCGGCCGCCGGATCGCGTCCGAACACCCGAAACAGCTCATCCGACCACGTCACCGTGTCCGTCGCAACGTCCCACTCCCAACTCCCGAGATGGGCGATCCGCTCGGCCCGCTCCAGCATCTGGTGTTCGCGCTGCAAGGCCAGGTCGCTCTCGTGCTGCGCGGTAATGTCGAGCAGGATGCCCTCATACGTCTGCGCGGTACCACCCGGATCGCGCCGAATCGTCGTGCGATCATCCACCCACTTGACTTTTCCGTCTCGGGTTACAATGCGGTAGGGGGCATGCGTAAACTCCGCGGCGCCGCCTTCGGTGGCCTGGACAACCTCCTGGGCGACACGCGTCATGTCCTCTGGGTGTACGATGCTGGCAAAAGGTACACGGCCCGAAACGAAGTCCTGCACTGCCCAGCCGAACTGACGCTCTACGTTGTCCGACACATACTCGACCGGCCAGCCAGGTTCGTTCCGCCAGATGAACGCCACCGCTGGGCTGCGCAAGATGATGTCATTCGCGCGACGCAGCGCCAGCTCCGCCTCCTTGCGCTCAGTCGTTACCGTGAAGTAGACGGATATGCCGCGCTCGCGTGGATAGACGCGAACCTCATACCAGTTGCGGTAGGGGGACTGTTCGAAAAACGTCTCAAAGCTGACGGCACGCCGCGTCTGAAGCACCTCCCGGTATTTCTTCTCAAAATCCGTTCCGCGCGCCTCGGGAAACGCATCAAGCAGGTTACTTCCCACGACCTCCTCTGCCGACCTGCCCAGTACGCGCGCCGCGGCACCGTTGTAGTACGTGATGACCAGGTGCTCATCCAGCGCGAAGAACGCATCCGAGATACTCTCCAGGATGTTCACCGTCTCGCGTTCGGCCGCTGCCCGCGATTCATCCGCGTCCAGCTTCTCCAGCGCAAACGCCAAATCACTCGCCGCTTCGGCGAGCAGTTCGTGCTCCTCGCTATCTTCGGCATAATGTCTTGGAACCGATACCGCGAGCACACCGTGCACGCGTCCCCGCAGCGCCAGACGATGCACCAGACCCGCCCGATTGCCATACTCACACGACAACGGGCAATCCGGGCAGTGCTTGGGCGGGTCCGTCACGACCACCGTCGCGTCGCAGCCCAACGCGGTGCGCATGCATGACGGGAATTCGCCCCGTGCCAATCGCTCGCGCAGTTCCTTGAAGCCGCCGTCGAACCCTGACGATGCCGTGCGCACAGCGTACTCACCCGCCTCATCCAGGGTGGCACACCACGCGTTGAAGAACCCGCGCGTGCTGGTCAGACAATCGCAGATGCCCTGTAGCAGTTTCTCACGGGATGATTCCCGCGTTATCAACTGGTTCACATCGCGAACGGCCCGCAGCACCGCATTCAGGTGCTCCAGCCGCGAGATATGACCTGCGTCCCCCGGCGCCTGACTCGTCGTGGTGTCGCCCATAGCGTCTCACGTAGGTAGTTGCGGTCGCCGAGATCTGGAAGTTGGGCGGCATTCTAATCGCAACCCGCTCGTATCGCGAGGCAAATCAGGCGGGCGGGGCACACGAACCGCGCGCCTCAGCCTGCGTCTGGCCGTACGCGCGGCGGCTCGCCGGCCGTGGCCGATTCTGCCGACCGTGCCCCCTGACGGTAACAACGTCGTAGCAATTGTGCCAGATCTGGAACATCCGCAGCCCACTGTGCGTGGTGCTGCGAGGCATCGCTCTTCCCGACCCACTCCACGGTGACCCCATCGCCGCGCGGCCCGACGAACACGTCGGCGTATCTTGCTTCCGGCTTGTGCAGGAACCGTATCTGGTCCAGCGTGATGCCGTACCGCGGCAATTTCGCGAGAATGCCGGGCAGGCTCTCCGTATGCGTTGCTACCACCACAACTTGTAGCTTCGAAACTTCGCTTTGGTAAATATCGTACTGCCGGATGCGGGTGATTACCTGCTTGAGCACGTTGGTGAGCTGCGTCGAGCCATAAATCTTGTCGTACGGACTGATGTGCGCGAGGTAGCCGAACCGGCCGGGGCAGGTGACCGCGACAGCCGTACACGTGGATACGCCGCGCGTTTCCAACGGGCGCTCGTCCGCGGTCTTCGCGAAGTCGTCCATGCCGACGCGGCGCGGCGCGCCACACGGTGATCCACAGCAGCGCTGGCGAACGTCCTCGCGTGCCAGTTGCCCGACCAGGAGGGCGCGGCACTCGGCTTCGTGGTCCCGATAGTAGTCAGTGATAACCTCGGATTCATCAATCTGCGCGACCAGCACCCACTCACGCCCCAGCGCCGCCAGACGCTCATACGACGCGAATACCGGCACCCCGCGGTAGTCTCGCATCAGGCCGTGCCCGGGCGCATCAGATTCCAGGGCGGTCGCATCGAGTGCATCGACCGTGAATTTCAGATGCGTCCGCTCGCCGCTGAATCGTGAATCCGTCAACATACGCCGTTGTCGATTCAGCAGATACACCTCACCCGTGCTGCCAAGCTCACTGTGATCGACGAGTAACGAATCCAGCACGTTGATGGCATACTGCACGACCATCCACCCGATGTGCTCGTCGTTCCGCATCACCGGCAGTCCGAAGAATGCGGAAGTTCGCTCGGATGGCTCGTACAGGTGGTAGTCGATGAGGACGGTGTGTGGCCCGCCGATCAGGCAGGCATCCAGCCCTTGCGCCAGGTTGGAGTCCGCTTCGAGATACGTGTGATAATCATCTTCCAGACGGAAGCTATAGAACACGTACTTGTCCGGCGAGACAAACAACACATCGTAAAAGCGGCTGTAATGCAAGGCGTAGTGGTAGTTCATGGCCCGGCGGTACTCGTTGACAGCCTCATCCAGTCGCTCGGGCATGTGAACTTCAGTCCCGCCCGCTGTTCCATACAGCTCGTGCATGCGATGAAAACACGTCAGCATCGTCTCATCGCGTACGACTTGTTGGGCAGCGTGTTCGACGTCCGCAAACAGCCGCAGCAGCGCGGCTTTCTTCTGTTTGCGCACCGCGTCGAGCCGCGCAAAAGTCGCATCGGAATACGGAAAAGACCGATGGTCAACATCCTCCAGGTCACGCGCGTCGCGTAACGCCGTGCGGTCAGATACCGTCTGCCTCAGGGTCGGAGTATGCGGGTTATCCGGCACGCCGCGCTTGCTGCGATGGTCCGCGCGTTCAAACGGATAGTTCAACAGCCATCCGGCCAGGGCGCCAATGCCAAGTAGGATGAGCCCGCGGAGCCACTGTCTCCCGGCGTTCCTCAAATTTCCGCTGCGGGGCACGTGGCCTTGGGGTGCCGGGCCTTTGGCTGTCGGAGCACGGCTCTCACGTCTTGCCACTTTGCGTTTGGCCATTTGTGAAGCACCTTATCAATACTGGCATGAGTCGCTGCGGCTTCTGATTAACGCCTTGATCAGCTAAGCGGTCGGTGTGCTTCGTTGCTGCGACAGCCGATCACCAGGCCGGCGGCATCCTCGCCATCTGTTCCAATCGGGAAAGTAAAACTCTCAATTTAGCTGAAGTCCACCTCGCCCGGCGTCGATGAGATCCGCAGCCGGTTGAGGTTTTGGTCTCCAATAGGAGCACGGCACATGTTTCTGGGTAAGACCGTCGTACATGGCATCTACGCGCTCTGCTACTTGAGCCGCCAGCGACCGGACGAAATGGTCTCCGCGTCGGCCGTCGCCGCCGCCGTCGGTGTCCCCCCCGAGCACGCCCGCAAGATCCTGACCTCGCTGGCGGCCGCCGGACTGGTTGACTCGGTTCGCGGTCGTTCCGGCGGTTACGCACTCGCCAGGCGCCTCCAGGACATTTCGATGCTGGATGCGCTTGATGCGCTCAATCCGGACGCGGGCATGTACGCCCTGGAAAGCCGGGCCTGCCCGGTCAGTTCCCACAATCCCTGCTGCGTACAGCCCGGTTTGGCCGCCTTGCGCGAAGAAGTGCGTGCCCTGTTCGCCAATTGCTCATTGGAGTCGATCCTCGGTGAGGAATGTCGCAGACCATCCACCCGCCGACCAGCGTCGGCGCAGCGTGTCCTGTCCGGGGCGGGGTAGCCTCCGGGATGCATAGTAGCTCTAATTCATAGGGAATCAGGCCATGAAACTCGGAACCAAGATCGCGTTGGGGTTCACTTCCCTCGTTGCTTTGGCGGTTGTGCTTGGCGGCATCGCCGTCTGGAGCATGATGAATGTGCAGGGTGAGGCGACCAAGCTCGCTGACGAATACGTCCCGGAGGTGCGCATCTGCAATGATGTCGAGCGCAACGCGCTCGAGACGATGTACGCCCTGCGTGGCTACGGCTTGTCCGAGGAAGAGCAATACCTCGCGGAAGGACGCAAGGCGATGACAGCCGTCAAGGAGTCGCTCAACGAGAGTGAGCAGCTCGCGGCCCGCGCGCAACACCTCACCAAGCTGCGCGGTGCCACGCAGCAGGCCACTGCCAAGGCCGCCGAATATGAGCAGCTCATGAACGAGTCCAAAGCTGTATTCGAGCGCATCGCGACCAATCGTTCCGATCTGGACACGGCCGCCGCCGCGTATATGAAGAACTGCTACGATTTCCTGGCCGAACAGAATACGGCGTTCGAGCGCGACCTCGAGGAGCGCCTGTCGAAGATCGAGATGGTCGCACAAATCGTGGACCTCGGCACGCAGGCCCGCGTGGCCAACTTCAAGTCGCAGGCGACCAGCGATCCAGAATTGATGCAGCGCGCCATCGCCACGCTGGACCAGCTCGAGGAGGTTGTCGCACCATTGCGCAAGATCACGCGCGCTGAATCAAACCTCAAGCAGATCGAAGCGACCGAAGCCGCGGCCGCCAGCTACCAGCAGGCCATGCGCGCCTACCTGGCGGAGTTCAACAAGGGCGAGAATGCCAGCGAAACCGTGCTGGCCCAGCACCGTGAGGCGATGGATGCCGCCGCCGGCCAGTACGTGACGAACTGCGCAGACTTCATGGCGTCTCAGTACACCGCCTTGCGTAACGACATGGGCGAACGCCACAGGAAGATCACGCTGGTCAACGACATCGTCGACCTGGGCAATGCTGTTCGCATCGGATGCTTCAAGGCCCAGGCCCTGCGCGACCCGGAGGCGTTCCGGCAGGCGCAGCAGGATTTCGCCGCCGTCACACAGAAGTATGACGCGCTCACGGCGATTACCCGCCAGCAGTCCAACCTCGACCAGATCGCCAATACCCGCGCCGCGGGCGAAGCCTACAGCACCGCGATGACGAAGTTTCTCGATAACTGGAATACCGCGCAGGAGCTCAATCGACAGCGCACCGAGGTGGGCGACGCCGTGCTGGCCCAGGCCCGCGAGACGGCCCTCAAAGGTATGGAGGAAACGGAGAACATCGCGGCCACCACGATGTCCTCGCTTTCCATGGCGTCTACGACCATGCTGATCGGGCTCACCGTCGCGGTCATCGTCGGCATTCTCCTCGCGTGGACGATCACCCGCGGCATCACGAAGCCGCTCAACCGCATCATCACCGGCCTGAACAACGGTGCCGCCCAGGTAAGCGAGGCCTCCGGACAGGTGTCCGCCACCTCGCAACAACTCGCCGAAGGCGCCAGCGAACAGGCGTCTTCCCTGGAGGAGACCTCCAGCGCACTCGAGCAGATGGCCGCAATGACGCGTACCAACGCGGAGAACGCCAAACAGGCCAACGAGTTGGCCGGTCAGGCGCGTACCAGCGCCGACGAAGGCGGCAAGACCATGCAGCAATTGAACGCCGCCATGGAGGCCATCAACGAGTCGTCCGCCAACATCAGCAAGATCATCAAGGTCATCGAGGAAATCGCCTTCCAGACCAATCTGCTGGCGTTGAATGCCGCCGTCGAAGCCGCGCGGGCCGGTGAGCACGGCAAGGGCTTCGCCGTCGTGGCCGAGGAGGTCCGCAACCTCGCTCAGCGGGCCGCGGATGCCGCCCGTGAAACGACCGGCCTTATCGAAGGCTCCGTCTCGCGCGCCAAGGAAGGCTCCGAAGTCGCCGGTACCGCCAGCGAGGCGCTTGACTCCATCGTCGGCGGCATCGGCAAGATCGCCGAACTGCTCGACGGTGTCGCCCGTGCCTCGGATGAACAGGCCCAGGGCGTCGAGCAGGTCAACACCGCCGTATCCCAGATGGACAAGGTGACGCAGCAGAACGCCGCCGGCGCCGAAGAGTCCGCCTCTGCCGCTGAGGAACTCAGTGCCCAGGCGCAAACCGTCAAGAGCATGGTCAACGACCTTTCCGCCATGGTGGGCGGCAAGGCGCGCGCTGCGTCGGAAGACGGCGTGATGCCAGCCGTCGGTAAGCACAAGCGAGCAGGCGCCCAATACAGCAGCCACGCCGGCACGCATACACCCAGCCACGAGTCGGAGCACGTCGGCGCCGGCCAGCAACACGCCGATGACGCCGCGGGCAGCCATAACGACGACTTCAGCAACTTCTAGACGATAGTCCCAGTTTCATGTCACCCGCGGGGCGCCACCGTCTGCGGCGGCGCCCCGCCTCTCTTGATAGTTGCTGACCACCCTCGTCGTACGCGTCTGGAGGCCTCCCCCGCAGCATGTGGTTCAACTGCCACCGTCGGGTGACCGATGCCCCAATAGCAAATACAAACCTGGCGACCGACACTGGTGCGCATGCACGGGGCAGCGCTGCTCGGTTATCGGCCCGACGCAAGGGAGCGTACATGTCATCCACCTCGCGCAACATCGACCCACAGGAATTACAGGTCGCACACCTCGGCCCGCGCAAAGTCCGCTCCCCCTATCAGGCCAGCCGCTACGTCTCGGACGAAGAACGCACCGTCTTCGACACGCGCGCGTGCCCCTTATCAGACGATGGCGGCACCAACTGCAAGGCCGCCCAGGCCACCTTCGAGCTCGCCGGCCCGCGCGAGATGATCTACTTCGATCCCACCAAGACCCGTTGCGGCATCGTTACCTGCGGCGGTCTCTGCCCCGGTCTCAATGACGTGATTCGCGCCATCGTGATGCAGCTCCACTACCAATACGGCGTCAACCTGGTGCACGGCTTCCGGTACGGCTTCGAGGGGCTCATCCCTTCCTACGGCCACGAGACCATCATGCTCACGCCCCAGATCGTACAGCACATTCATGAGCAGGGGGGCTCGATCCTCGCTTCCTCACGCGGACCACAGGATCCCGGCGAGATGGTCGACGCCCTGGAGCGCATGAACATCCAGGTATTGTTCTGCATCGGCGGCGACGGCACCTTCCGGGGTGCGATGGCAATCGCCGACGAAGTACGATGCCGCGAGCTCAAGATCAGCATCGTCGGCGTTCCCAAGACGATCGATAACGATATTCCTTTTACCTCGCGCACCTTCGGCTTCGAAACCGCCTATTCCATCGCCGCCAACGCCATCCGCGGTGCCCACGTCGAAGCCAACGGCACGCCGAACGGTATCGGCCTCGTCAAGCTCATGGGCCGCCATGCCGGCTTCATCGCCGCGCACGCAGTGCTGGCGAATCGCGATGCCAACTTCGTCCTGATTCCTGAGGTCGATTTCGAGCTCGCCGGCGCCAACGGCCTACTGCCGCATCTGCTCCGCCGCCTGCGCTCCCGCAAGCATGCGGTGATCGTCGTCGCGGAAGGCGCCGCCCAGCACCTCATGAAGAAGGCCGCCGACGCGCAGGCCACCGACGCCTCGGGGAACCTCAAGCTCCAGGACGTCGGCGTCTTCCTCAAGGAGAGCATCAGCGAATATCTGCGGCTCAATGGCCTTTCGTTCAGCCTCAAGTACATCGACCCGAGCTACCTGATCCGCTCAGCGCCCGCCATGCCCGGCGATTCACTCTTCGCCGGCACGCTCGGGCAGATGGCCACCCACACCGCCATGGCCGGTAAGACGGGCGTCTTCGTGGGCTATTGGAATGACCAGTTCACGCATGTCCCCCTGGCCGCCGCGGTGAATGCCACCAAGCGCATCGACCCCCAAGGCAATTTCTGGCAGAGCGTCATTGAATCCACCGGTCAGCCCCGCAGCATGCTCAACCGCGGCGCCGCCGGCGAGAGCGCGGAAGAGAGCATGTTCACCGAGCTGGCGACGGCATACTAGCGTACCGTCTCGCAAGTGCGCTGGCTTATCAAGGGGGGCCGCCGTCCCACCCGCCGTGGCATGAGCCCCAGAGCTGCGTGCGCCATGTCAGCCTGTTAGCGAGACAGCACACCGGAACGGCGCTGCCGGACACAGCGTGGCCTCGCCACCGATCACACGCTAATACCCGTACAGCGGCCGGTACTTCGTGTTCAGATAGTCAATGAACGGCTCGTGCGACAGTGCGTTGCCCGTGACAACCTTCACCAACTCCTCCGCCCGATAACGCTGCCCGTGCTGATGAATGTGCTCCCGCAGCCACTCCCGCAGCGGCTTCAAATTGCCCCGCGCCAACTGCACGTCCAGCTCCGGCAACGCCCGCATCGCCGCCTGGAAGAACTGCGCCGCATACAGGTTGCCCAACGCGTACGTCGGGAAATAGCCAAAGATCCCCATGCTCCAGTGAATATCCTGCAAACACCCCTGCGCATCGTCCGGCGGCGTGATCCCGAGCATCTTCTTCATCATGTCGTTCCACGCCGCGGGGATGTCCTTGACACGGATCTTGTTGCGGATCATCTGCCGCTCGAGGTCAAACCGCAGCATGATGTGCAGGTTGTACGTCACCTCGTCAGCCTCGACACGAATCAGCGACGGACGCACCGTGTTGATCGCGAAGTACCAGTCATCCAGCGCAACGTTCGCCAGCGCCGGGAACGTCTCCTGAAGCTGCTTGTAATAGTGTCCCCAGAACGGCCGGCTGCGTCCGACCAGGTTCTCCCACATGCGCGACTGCGACTCGTGGATGCCGAGCGAAACGCTCATGCCCATGGGCGTGTAGGCATGCTCCGGGTTCAGCCCCTGCTCATACAGCCCGTGTCCCGCTTCGTGCATGATGCCGAACAGTGACATGGGCATGTAGTGCTCATCATAGCGCGTCGTGATGCGTACGTCGTACGGTTGCGTACCGCTGCAAAAGGGGTGTGTCGTCGTATCGATACGGCCCGCTTCAAAGTCGAACCCCATCTTCTCCGCGATAAACCGCCCAAACTCGGCCTGCTTCGCCTGCCCGCACTCCAGCTCCAGCAGCGCTGTATCCGGCTGCTGCGCAGCGTCCGCGATCGCCTGCACGATCGGCACCAGCACGTCCCGCAGTTCGTCAAATGTCTGCTGCACATCCGCCGCTCGCGCGCCCGGCTCGAACTCATCCATCAACGCATCGTACGGCTCGGTCTCATACCCGATCTTCTCCGCTACTTCACGCTTCAGATCGAGCAACTTCTCCAGGTGCGGCGCGAAATGCGCGAACTTCGACTCCTTCCGCGCCTGCACCCACGCATCCTTCGCCAGCGACGAGACCCGCGCGATCTCCTGCACCAGCTTCGTCGGCAGCTTCACCGCACGGTCGTGCAATCGCCGCATCTCACGCACATTCGTCGCGACGACCACATCCTCGTCCTGCTCCTGCTCGACATCCGCCAGCAGCTTGCCCAGCGCATCGTCAATCAGCTTCTCGTGGGCGATGCCCGCGATCAACGCGACCTGCGAGGCCCGCCCCTCGGCGGCCTTCGGCGGCATGTACGTCTCCTGGTCCCATTCGAGAATGCCCTCGATCGAATGGGCCAGGTACACTCCCTTCACTTGTTCGATAAACTGCTGATACGTCTGGCTTGGCACCGCCGCTCCTCCGCTGACTGCCCAGATTCAACCGCCACCTTGCAGGCGGCTCACCCCAGCCGCGGGTTATACGCGGAAACGTCCCGCCGGTCGAGATTGGCGACCCGGCCGGCTATCCCCGCCGCACACTAATCCGGATCCCCCCGGCGTAACGTCCAACCGCCATCCGGCCCCACACGCAACTCGTATACGCCACACAATCCCTCGCCATCAAAACGAACGCGGACTACGGCCTCGCCATATCGCAACACCTCTGCTGCGCCGCGCTCTATCCGGCGCACAGTCCCGCGTTCCCCGCTCACGGCGCCTTCGTAGTCCAGATACGCCGGCCGATGGTCGGCGATCCGTTCGGCCGTGATCGGCGTCGGCGCCGCCAGCGGATTCTCCGCCAGCCGCCACGTCGGCAGCAGCGCCTGACCCGGCACCTGCACGATCAGATCCCAATGAACGTCCGCTGCGTCCGCCCCGGATGTCGTTTTATGTTCAAGCAGGACAAACATGTCCGCTGACACCTGTACGCACCACGTCGGCCTCGCTACCCTGCGCAGCCCGGCTTTGGCATCGTACGATTGACGCAGGAGTTCGCCAACGCATGCATCGTCCTCGACGCATCGGAATGATCGCCGCACTACTCGCTCCCGTTGTGTTGCTCGCCGGCGTCTGGCTGCTGGTGACCGGGGTGCTGCTCAAGCCCGGCGTGCCGGACGCGGACACGCCGGCGTCACAGGTGTTCGCCTTTGTCGTCAGCGACGATGGTCTGGTGGATCTGCCCAAGGACAGACGCGACGCGGTTCTCAAAGAGCAGATGCGCCGCCTCCGCCGCGATGACGACTTTCTGCGCCGGTTTCTCTACGAGTGGAACACGGCCAGCCCGGAAGATCTGAAGTCGTTTCGCAACAACTTCTTCCGCGCGTACAAGCCGTTCTTCATCGACCACGCCCGCACGTACACGCAACTGACTGATGAAGCTGCCCGCCGCGAATTCCTGGATGAGCGCATCATCGAGTACTACCGGCTCGATGCCTTCCGCGGCAAGCTCACCGTCGGTAGTCAGCCACTGGCCCTCCCGTCGCAGGATGAACTGCTGAACCTCTTCTTCAGCGAAACCAGCGCGGGCGAGCGCTCATTACTACTCAGTTACGCCAACGCCTGGCTCGCCCGCCGCGACGAAATCCTCCACAACGAAGCCCTCACCGCCGAATACAAAGCCCGCATCGCCAGCGACGAATAGCGACTTCCGGGAAACAGGGGACCCCGACCCCGAAGCATCACCTCCGGACACTTTCTTTTGGGGGTCCGACCCCCAGGTCGGTCAGCGAGGTACCAGCCACCCTCCGCAGCGGCCGCACGCGGCCTGCTGGTGCATGACGCTTGAACGCAGGTTGACGCGGATTGCTCGGTCACCAGGACGCGCGACCGCGCGCCGACTTCCCGAGCACGGGGCCGACAGACCATGCACCCAGCTACGAGCAGCCCGGCTTCCGGAACTGCGTCCCGGGAAGTGGGAAGCCGTTGCACAGTCGCGCCAGTTGCCTCCGTCGGTAAACCGGGCCCGGCGAACCACAGTAGCCAGTCTACACTCACCATGATCCACGAATTCAGGTCGTTCAGGACCCGGAAATGCCGCCGGACGTCGACGAGCACACCGACATCCGCTGTGGTCGGCTGGTCACCGTCGGCGGTGCCGCCAACTGCCGTCACGGTCGCCGGCGACCTGAACAGTTGGCGGCAGCGAGGCCCTCCGGCAACACGGCCCGGGCCCGGGACGACGGTCGAGTCAGAATTTCGCACATCCCCTGGTGGAACCCGGTTCCCGGCCAGCCCGCATCGTGAATAATGATAGATGATGTTCCTGGAACAGCTGCCAGTCTTCGTGGACCTATCGCACCCCGGCTACCTGGCCGTGCTGGCCTTGTTACCGGTGGTTATTGTACTCAGCCTTCGCTCCCTCGCCGGACTCGGACAGGTGCGCGGATCCATCGCCGTCGGGCTGCGTTGCCTCCTGATCGCCGTCTTGGCGCTCGCACTCGCCAGTCCCGGCTGGGTCCGCACAACGGATCACCAGACGGTCGTATTCGTACTGGATCAATCCGATAGTGTTCCGCAATCCCAGCAGCGCGAAGCCATGGCGTTCGTGGAACGCGCCGCGTTGTCAATCCGCGCCGGCAAAGACCAGGTCGCCGTGCTGAGCTTCGCCGGACGACCCTCAATTGACCAGCTACCACGCGCGACACTCGTCACACCGGGGTCCGGCACCGTTGCAGACCGTCACCGGACGAGTATCGCCGCGGCGCTGCGGCTGGGAACGGCGCTGTTTCCGAGCGACGCCGCTAAGCGGCTGGTCCTGATCTCGGATGGCAACGAGAACCGCGGCCTCGCCGCCGAAGAGGCCGAGGCTTACGCAGCGCTCGGCGTGCCGATCGACGTCGTCCCCCTGCACTACGAACACACCGCCGAGGTCCTGGTCGATCAACTTTCCGCGCCGGCCAGGGCCAAACACGACGAAGTGATCAACCTCCAGCTCGTGGTACGCTCACAGGTCGCCATGGCTGCTCGCCTGACGCTCTATCGTAACGACCGGCTCGTCGACCTCGATCCCACCACCGGCGGCACAACAAGTTCGATCCGACTCTCCGCTGGTCCCAACCGATTTTCGATACCAGTCGGGCTGCATGCGGCAGGTGTGCATCGGTTCCGCGCCGTCATCGAACCGGAGGATCCGGCCGCCGATTCGATTGTCGTGAACAACGAGGGTCAGGCTTTCACAATTGTCGGTGCCGCCAGGCGGATAGTGATTGTGCTGAACCCTGCGGGTCACGACGCGGAAACCCATATCGCCTCAGCCGAGCTGCTGGCGAACGCGTTGCGAGAAGGCGGCGTGCAGTGCGATCTGATCACCCTCGATGACCTGCCCCGCGATCCCGCTGCGCTGGCGGACACCGCCGCCATCATCCTGTCGAACATATCGGCGTTCGACCTGGGATCTGCCCGCCAGACGCTGCTGGCCTCATACGTGCGCGATCAGGGCGGCGGCCTGATCGTCATCGGTGGTGACGAAGCGTTCAGCGTCGGAGGCTACGCCCACACGCCACTCGAGGAGGTCCTGCCCGTCGAGACAAGCCGGGACAAGCTGTTGTTCCTCAGCCTTAGCATGGTCATTGTCATTGACCGCTCAGGATCGATGGCGGGCGAGAAGATCGCCATGGCCCGCAAGGCCGCGATCGGGTCCGTGGAACTGCTCAGCCGACAGGACCGCGTCGGCGTCGTCGCGTTCGACGGCGCTGCCGAGTGGCTGGTGCCACTTCAGTCCGCTTCCAACCGCGCCGCAATCGTCCAGCGCTTGGCGACACTCGGCGGTGGCGGCGGTACCAACATGTATCCCGCGCTGGAGCAAGCGCGGGCAGCACTGCTCGGCGTGAATACCAACCTGAAGCACATCATCGTATTGACCGACGGTCAGTCCGCCCCAGGTCCGTTCGACGCCTTGGCGAAAGACTGCGGTAATGCCGGGATCACGATTTCCGCCATCGCCGTCGGCCCCGATGCCGACCGGACCCTTCTCGCTGGCATCGCGCAGCGCAGCGGCGGTCGAATGTACACTGCCAGTAGCGCCCGCCCACTACCCCAGATCTTCGCCCGCGAGACGATCCTCGCCAGCCGTTCCGGGCTGTTTGAACAGCCTTTCACGCCGCACATGCAGCCAACCGTCGATCATCAAATCATGTCCGGTTTCGTGGCGGAACTGCCGCCACTGCGCGGGCACGTCGTCACCGCCGCCAAGCCGATGGCCCACGTACCACTCGTGCGATCGACCGAGGATGGCGCCGACCCCATCCTGGCGTATTGGCAGGTCGGGCTCGGCCGCACCGTGGCCTTCACAAGTGGGCTCTGGCCGAGGTGGGGCCCCGATTGGGTAGCCTGGCCCGGCTTCAGCAAGTTCTGGACCCAGGCTGTGCAGTACGCCGGCCGGACAAGCCATCCCGGTGACCTGGAGGTCGCAACCACGGTCAGGGGCGGCAATGCACACGTGAGCATCTTGGCCGAACACCTTCCGCTGCGTGCCCAGGACACGTTGACGGTCAACGGGAGAATCATAGCCCCGGACTATTCAAGTTCTCCCCTGCCGCTGCACCGCACGGCCGCCGGTCGCTACGAAGCTGTCTTTCCACTCGCTGCACCCGGCACCTACCTGCTGAATCTCCCGTACAGCTACGGCTTCGGACAGGCGCGCCAGTCCGGCGTGCTCCGTACCGGCGTCGTGCAAAGTTACTCGCCGGAGTACCGCACCCTGCGACACAATGAAACAACGCTGACCGAGCTCGCACGCCGCACGGGCGGACGCGTTCTAAACCCCGACTATCCTGAGGCCGTCTTCGAGCCCTGGAGTATCCGACCCGTTCAGATCCGGCGACCGTTCTGGGAGGATCTCGTGCGCCTCGCGCTGGTGCTGTTTCTTCTGGACGTGGCTGTGCGCCGCATCGCCGTAACCCCGGCTGAAGCGTTTACTCGGGTGCGTCGGTTTATCGGCGATTTGGCCGGCTCGCGACCTGACGCAGACAGCCTCGCAACGCTCGGCGCACTGCGTGGTGCCCGGAAGCGAGCCCAGTTGAGCGCACAGGACACAGCCGGTACAACGCCAGCGATGCCACCCGCCCCCACGCCACAGCCGTCGCTCGATCCGAAACCCGATGACGCACTGTCCCAAGCACTCAACGGAACTGACGAAGACAAGCCCGTCATCGCAAAGCCCCTGCACAGGAAGCCCGCGTCGACAAGGTCAGAAGCGGAATACACCTCGCGCCTCTTGCGGGCAAAGCAGCGCGCACGCAGGCACGACGGTGGGCGTGATGATCGATGAGCGTATCTCAGCGTAGATAATGCGCCCTGCCGGTCAGTGGCGCTGCGATACCGGTCATTGCTGCATGGCAAATCGGCTCCATTCAGGCAGACACGGCCCGCCGGCGGAGTCCCGACAGGGCGCACCTCGATCCGGAGGAATAGCACAAGGTTCTATACGCCAAAACGCCATTCATACTCGCAAAGGCGCGGCTACCCTCGCACACACCAACAAACCACAGCACGCCCCCGGCCCGGAACGGGCGTCATGGAGCTCACCGCAAATGTATCACCGCCGTCGCCCGGCTGCTCCTCGCTACAAGCCACGTCGCGATTACTGGTGGTCTTCTCGTCGAACCTCATCGGCCTGTTGCAGCGGGTGCTGGGGGTTGTCGGCGATGAGTGCCAACAGCATGACGCCCGCCGGCAGTACCAGGGCGGCCGCCTTTACCACCAAATAGCTGCCAGCCAGTGCCGCGGCCTGGGCAAAAATGACCGGCCCGATAGCGCTCGCAAATACCGTCGCCGACGTGACCACGCCGTTGATGGCGCCCAGGTGCAGCCGGCCGTAAAACCGCGGCCACGGCACGGTCAGCAGACAGCCGAACAATCCCAGTGACGAACCGTAGCCGAAGATCATGAGACTGCGACCGATGACGTCCGAGAAAGTGAGCAGGCCCAGCGTGCCGATCGCCTGTGTGGCGCCAAGCAACAACAGCAGCCATTTCATGGGAATGCGGTCGCTGGCCCAACTGCCGAAGAAGTTGGCCGTCACGCCGAAGAACGCCATCGGCATGAACACCGCGAACGCCGCCGCCTCTGATACGCCGAGCTCGGCGCCGAGTGAGGCGATGTGAAATGTGACCGCCGTAACGACCAGCGCTTCCGTCGCGAGTCCGCAGGTAAACGCCCAGAATGCGAGCGTGCGCAGCGCCTCGCCACGGGTGTACTCGTGGTGGATGGTCGGCTGCTTCTCTGCCATGCGGGCATGCCACTGCGGGTCGGTGACGCCGTCCATCACCAGGCCGCAGTCTTCGGGGTTGTCGCGATAGAAGACCCAGCCGAAGAGCGCCATGCCGACGCCGATGGTTCCGGCGAGCGCCAGTGCAGCGCCGCGCCAGCCGAGCCACGCAACGATCTCGTGCACAATGGCCGGCCCGCTGTTGAAGCCGAATGAGATGAACACCCCGGCAATGCCGACCGCCAGGCCGCGGCGATGGTTGAACCACTTGCTCAGCGTCACGCGCGCGGTCATGGTCAGGCAGCCTTGGCCGAAGAGGCGCATGAGCAGAAACGTGACCGACGCGGCGATGAGTCCGGCCAGCGCGACATCCAGCGGCAGCGCTCCGGCGATCCTGTCGCTGACGGCCAGAAGCACCAGCGCAACGCCGAGCCCGACCGACGCTGTGATCGTCATCGGCCGCGCACCGATGCGGTCGAGCACGCGGCCGGCGAACGGCAGGAGCAGGCTGCTGCCGATGGTGCCGAACATGTAGGCGGTGCTGAGTTTGATGCGGTCGATTGACAACGCGTCGATCAGGTGGTCGGTGAAGACGCCCACGATCATGGTCTGGCCGGGCAGGCTGGCGAGGGTGCCGACTGTACTGGCGACGAGAATCATCCAGCCGTAGAAGAACGGCCAGCGGCGGGGTGCGAACGGGATGTCACTCCAGCGGTTGGACACGCGGCGGATAGTCGTCGAAAAGCCGCGATGTGTACAGGGTGTGCATATAAGGCACCAAGGGGAGCCTGGTTGCCAGGGAGAAGCGGAATCTCAAGGGGCGCTGAGGCACAACGGCGTTTCACGTGAAACGCCGTTGTCGGCGGGCGAGACGCCCGCCCCACCCTTCGTAAATCAGCGTTGTCGGCGGGCGAGACGCCCGCCCCTACCCTTAATAAGTCGGCGCACCTGCGCGTCGGTACGCTAGCTTCTGGAGGCTGTCTTCTTCGCAACTTTGCGGCCGGCGGTTTTCTTTTTGGCGGCTGGGCGCGTCTTCTGCTTGGCGGCTGTCTTCTTCGCTGACGTGGCGGCCTTCTTCTTCACGGCCGGGGACTTCTTTGTGGCGGTCGCGGTGGTTTTCTTCTGGGCTGCGGCGGATTGGCGGGGTTTGGCGGGCTTGCGGCCCATTTGCGCCAGTGTCGCTTCGTATCGCGCGACATAGTATTTCGCGGGCATGCGGCGAAGCGCTTCGGCGATCACATCGAGCGCGAGATCTTCGACGCGCTTGAAGCGGATGCAGCATTTGCCCATGTCGAGCTTTTTACCGGTCTTCGCCCAGGCCTGCGTGAACCACGCCGTTTGCGCGGCGTCGCCGTACATGCCCATGATTGAGATTGACATATGATTCTTCTGCGACGCGAGGCCGGTGAAGGGTAGTGGCTCTTTGGGGTTGCAGTGATAGCCGGGCGGGTAGACGCTGTGCGGCACGTAGTAGCCGATCATGCCGTATTGCATGCCCTCTTCGTAATCGCGATCGAGGTTTTCATGGAAGACGGCGCGCACGGCTTCGAGCGCGGCCCGGCGTTCGGCGGGGAGTTCGTTGAGATACTGTTTTACGGTGGTGGCTTTGCTTGGCATGAAATCATTATGCGCAGACCTTCTTCATGAGAACAAGGGAACTTCGGCGTTTCGGGCTCGGAGCCAAATGGGCCCGGATGTCTGGAGTGCGCGCGGGGCGTGTTCTGCGCGGTGATTCGGTGCTGCTTTACATTGCTTACGGTTCAGTCGTAGCGCGTTGCGCGGTAGGGGTGCCGCATTCGGGGCAGGTGCCGCTGGTGTTGCCGGCGAGGTTGTAGCCGCACGCGGTGCAGTGGCCGGGCCAGGCGCGGCGGTCGAAGCGTCGGTGCAATGCCGCTTCGAGGGCTGCGAGGGCGATGACGAGTCCGACGCCGGCCGCGAAGTCGGCGCTGAGGAGGAGTGGGTTGACGGCGATCAGGCAGCCGTGGCGGTAGCGGAACGTGAACCAGACGCCCGCTCGGCGGGGGATTTCTCCGGACTGCCATTCGCGCTCGACGGAGTCGAGGAAGTTCTGGTAGTCCTCCTGACTCTGGAAGGAGCCGAGGATGTAGACGACGCCGCGCGCGGCTTGCCAGGGCCAGCCGCGGTCTTCGGGCGCGTGCCCGCGCGGGATCACGCAGAACATGATGCCGGTGAGGCATGCCAGGCGGGCGACTCGCCGTTGGTTTGTCAGACGCACAGCGCGCAGCTCTCCTTCGTCGTAATCCTCTACTGCCGCGGCGGGGGGGAGGTTGCGGTTGGGCGGTTGCGAGGGGTTGGGTCGCGTGGCGATGTTGGCCTGTCTGCGCGGGGCGGCGCTGCCTTGACGAGACGTTGCTGGCCTCGCAACAATGCGGTGAGTTGTGATTGCGGGAAGCGGGCGGGCGTGGTTTTGCGCAAAATGTTGCAGAGAGATTGAGAAAAGCGATTGCAGTCGTTTCAAGCGGGAGGCATGCCCTGTTCTCCGGCTTGAGATGACTGAGTCGGCCAGACACAGATCGTTGCGGCATGGGGCTGGTGGTCGGGGCTTGCGGTGCGGGTTGGAGTTGTGGGGTGGTCGGCCGCTGCGCGGGATGGGGCCTAGGAAGGTGGGAACGTGGGAACGGCTCGGGCCACGGGGTCGTTGGCCGCTGCGCGGAATGGGGATCACCCTCCCCTGGCCCCTCTTTGCCAGGGAGGGTGGTGATGCGGCTAGGGGTTGGGGAGGTAGGGGGAGATGTCGAGGTTGCCGGCGGCTTCGGCATAGCGGCGGGCGAAGTCTGGGAGGTTGTGGGCTGTTACCAGTTCGGGTTCGACGCGGCGGGTGGTGCTCATGCCGCCTGAGCTGCCCATGAGGTGTTCGACGGCGAGGCGGACGGCGTAGCGACCCAGGTCGCCGTCGAGTTCGCCAACGAGGGCCGCGGCCCGGCCGGGTGAGTCGGGTGTACCGAGTTGTGGCCACAGCGGCGGCACGGCGGAAGTGGTTGCGAAATGGAAGTTCTGATTGGAGGCCCGCAGACGGGCCAGCCAGCCTGGTGCGGGTCGCAGCCAGACGTCCGGTGCCAGCGTGACGACGAGGCCGGCATGACGGTACTGATCCAGGAGGCGCGCGACGTGGTCGGCGATGGACTGGTTCGGCGTGGCGGCTGCGTTGGCCTGCTCCAGCAGGTGGACGCCGACCTCGCGCTGCGCGGCGCTGGTGAAGCGCCGATAGCAATCCGTGTCGGTCTCGCTGCGGCCGTCCTCGTGGATGATGAGGTAGCTTTTTACGCCGGCGGCTGAGGCGATTTCGCTGAGGTTCTCGCCCAGCAGTTCGGCGGCGGTTGACGGTGCGAGGCGCACCTGGCCTGCGGTCAAGACGTCGGGCAAGACGGCGCCGACGGTAATGAGCGGCAGTTGGTCTGCTTCGATGCGTTCGACGGCAGGCTGGGCGTGTTTCGAATCGTAAACATATAGTGCAATGGCCTGGGGGTGCTGGCGCAGCACGTGCTCGACGGAGTTGACCAAGGCGGATGCGGAGCTGTCGGCGGGTGCTTCACAAATGAGACGGACGGTGCCGATGCTGGCAACGTAGGCCTGGGCTCCGCCGCGGATGGCAGGCCAGCGTGGGTTGCCGGCTTCCGGTCCGATAAGGGCGATGATTTTGGCTGAACTCTGCCCGGGTGCGTTGCGGGGATCAGCCTGCCGCTCGCAGCCCGTAAATATAAGCATGGCAAGGAGATATGAAATCGTTGCCGGCTGGAAGCGGCTGAGGCGGCCGGGGCAGCGGAAGTGGGGCGAGAGATTGATCATCGGGACGCCCGTCCTGTGCGTCTGGTTTTGCAACGGTCCTTTGCCGATGACCTTATAATACGGTAGAGTGTCGCGCGCGACGAGTCACCTGACAACTGAGAGAGGTACGTCATGAGCAGGTTTGCTGCGCTTGCCTTGCTGCTGACCGCGTTGGTTGCTACTCCGGCGCTGGCGCAGAGCGATAGTGATTCGAGTGGTACGATCTCCGGGACGCGGATCGAGGGTGCGACGCCCAGTTCCTGGGTGCGGGCTGCGCTCACGCGTCACAGCAACTTGATGGGGCAGCGGCTTACGGGGCCGCGCTTCGGCGAAAGCAACGAGGCAGAGGCGGCGTTGCGTTTCAACGGCGGTGGCTCGAGCTCGAGCAGTGCGGGTGGCCTGCTGGGTCTGGCGAACTCGTTCGCTTCGACGTTCGGGCTCAGTGGCGGTGTGGAGAGCCTGCTGGGTGGTATGGCGGGTGGATCCGGCGGGACGACGTCCGGCTCGTCCGGGTCTGGCTCGGGGAGCGGCAGCAGCCCGACGCCGGATCAGCTTGCACAGCTTGAAGCGTTGATGGCGCTGGCGGAGGGGAATCGGCAGGTCATGAATGGCCTGGGCGATGACGTGGGGGCCGAATCGGCGAATGGGTTTACGGAGAGTGCGGGTCATCAGTTTGGCGGTGCGCTAGGTCGGTTGACGAAGCCCGAGCAGCGTTTTCAGCAGGTTGAGCAGGAGACGCCCTTCCGCATTCGCTGGGCGGATGCGATGTTGCAGACGTTCTTCACGAGCCTGACGGTCGGTTTCCAGTCGAACGACTTCATCACGATTCTTGAAGACGCGCTGCGGCCGCTGTTTCCGTTTCCGAGTGATGACGATACGGATGACGGGAATGCCGACGACGGCGGTGACGATGGCAACGGTGACGACACGGGTGGTGGGATTGAAGACATCGACGACGGCGATGATGACGACGGCAGCGATCCGGTCATCTGACATGTCTTAGGGCCGGCACCCCGGCCGGCAGTCGATAGAACAGCCTGTGCGATGGTTGTTCGGACGCAGGTCACATCTGACGCCTTGGGCAAAGGTGCTTTATGCTCGGTCCAGCTCGTCCGGAGAAGTGGCGCTATCTGGCGACGGCGGGGTTGATTGCGGGTGTGATGGTGGCGGTGGCTGCCGGTGGGTATGGGCTTTCGTTGCTCGTGGTCGGTCAGGGTGGTCCGTGGGGTTATGGGTTACTGATTCTCGGCGTGGTCAGTTTGCTGCTGACGTTCATGCTGTATTGTCAGATTGCGCTACTGGCCAAGTTCGTGAGCTACTCGTATCGCATGTACGATGCGATGCTGGAGACGGTCGATCAGGTGCGGCGGCAGACGGAGTATACGCGCACGATCTCGGAGAACAGCAGTCTGTCGGAATGGGCGAAGCGGATTGTCTATCGGGAGAAGGACTACGAGTTTCTGCGCGATACGATTCAGAGTGCGATCGTGCGTCAGGATTGGGAGGCCGCCGAACATTTGATCAGTGATATGGAGCGGCAGTTCGGGTATCACGATGAGGCCGCGCATTTGCGGGAGCAGCTTGATCGGGCACGGCGGGCGACGACGGAAGAGCGGGTCGCGGACGCGTTGGCACGCTTCGACTCGTTGTGCAAGCAGCACAAGTGGGAGCAGGCGGTCACCGAGTGTGAACGGCTGAATGCGCTATTCCCGGGTAACCCCAGTATTGCGGGGTTGCCGCGGGAGATTGAGCTGCGGCGGCAGGAGGTGAAACAGAAGCTGTTGAAGGACTATGATGTGGCGGTACGGAATCAGGATATTGACCGGGCGCATCGGCTGCTGTTCGCGCTGGATCAGTATCTCGTGCCACAGGAGGCGGAGGCGCTGAAGGAATCGGCCCGTGGCGTATTCCGGGCCCGGTTGGAGCAGATCAAGACGCAATTCACCATCGCCGTCTCGTACAAGCAGTTCGGCAGTGCGATCGAGGCGGGTGAGCGGTTGATACGCGAGTTCCCAAACAGTGGGTATGCGCGGGAGATTTCGAAGTTGCTGCCGATTCTGCGGGAACGGATGAAGCATGACGGCCCAGTCGATGTCGGCGCAACCACCCCTCCAGCGCATAACTGAGGCCTTCGCAGCCTGGTGCGGCTCGCCGCCGGCGGTGGTGGCGCGTGCGCCGGGGCGGGTCAATCTGATTGGGGAACATACGGACTATAACGACGGGTTCGTGTTGCCGATGGCGCTGGAGCAGGCGACGTGGGTCGCGGCGCGACCGCGTAGCGATGAACACATGCATGCCCGAGCGCTGGAGATGGAGGAGGAGGCGACCTGGGCGCTGGCGGAGTGGAAGCGGGCGGCACAGCCGGACTGGACGAGCTATGTGGCGGGTGTGGCGGCGCTGTTGCGGAAGGACGGTGCGGAGCTGCAGGGGGCGGATGTACTGATTTACAGCGACGTGCCGGTAGGCGGCGGGCTGTCGAGCTCGGCGGCGTTGGAGGTAGCGGCGGCGCTGGCACTGGCACAATTGGCGGGGTATGCGATCGGCGGGCGGGAGCTGGCGGATTTGTGTCGGGCGGCTGAGCATGAGTATGCGGGTGTGCCGTGCGGGATCATGGATCAGTACGTGAGCGTGCTGGCGGAGGCGGGTTGTGCGTTCCTGCTGGATTGCCGCAAGCGGTCGTGGGAGCATTTACCGCTGGACATGCCGGCGCATGTGGTGGCGGTGATCAACTCGGGGGTGCGGCATAAGCTGGCGGGGGGGGAGTATGCGAAGCGGCAGGAGCAGTGTCGCGAGGCGGTGCGGTATTTTCAGGGCATTGATCCGAACGTGCAGGCGCTACGAGACCTGACCATTACGCGGGTGGAGGCGGAGCGGGCGCGGCTGGGGCCGGAGGTTTACGCGCGGGCTTTGCACGTAGTGACCGAGAATCGGCGGACGGAAGCGGCGGCAGTGGCGATTCGCAACGCGGACCTCAGTGCATTGGGGCGGCTGATGGCGGAATCGCACGCGTCGTTGCGCGATGACTATGAGGTCTCGTGTCGGGAGCTGGATCTGCTGGTCGAACTGGTGAGCGAGGTGGACGGTGTTGTGGGGGCACGCATGACGGGAGGCGGATTCGGGGGGTGCATCGTTGCGATTGCCAGGCGGGACGCGGTGCCGGCGATAGCGGATGTGTTGCAGCGGGAGTACGACGGGGCCGGTTTGGGGCCGTCGCAGATGATCACGTCGCGCCCCGGCGCTGGTGCGGGGCTAGCTCAATAAGAGGGACCTTCATCTTGGACACTGCCGCCTTACTTGGTCGTCTGACTGCCGGTCAGCATCTATCGATCGCGGAGACGCATGCAGTTTTCGAGGCGTTGATGACGAACCGGCTGGAGCCGGCGGTGATGGCCGGGCTGCTGGTGGGCTTGGCGACGAAGGGGGAGACGGTGGACGAGATTGTGGGGGCGGCGCAGGCGATGCGGAGTTGTGTCGAGACGGTGCGGTTGCCGGAGGGCGTGCCGGCGATCGACACGTGCGGGACGGGTGGGGATGGCAAGCCGATCTTCAACGTGTCGACGTGTGTGGCGGTTGTGGCGGCGGCGGCGGGCGCGACGGTGGCCAAGCATGGGAACCGGAGTAATGCGCGGCCGAGCGGGTCGGCGGAAGTGCTGCGGGCGCTGGGGGTGAATACGGATGCGGACGTGCCGACGCTGGAGGCGTGTTTGCGGGAGTGTCGGGTGGCGTTTCTGTATGCGATTCGGCTGCATCCGGCCATGAAGTATGCGGCGCCGGTACGGAAGGCGCTGGGTGTGCGGACGATCTTCAATCTGGTCGGGCCGTTGACGAATCCGGCGGGGGTGCGGCGGCAGTTGCTGGGGGTGAATGACCCGGAGCGTGTGGCAACGATGATTGAGGCGTTGCGGATGCTGGGTGCGGAAAGGGCGATGGTGGTCTGCGGGCGCGAGGGGCTGTGTGATCTGAGTGTCGCGGGTCCGACGCATGTCGGGCGATGGGACGGTCAGCGGCTGTGGTTTGAGGACGTGGATTGCCGGGCGGTGGATGAAAGGGGTGGTGATCTCCGGGAGCTTCAGATTCGGGATCCGGAGCATAGTGCGGAGATTATCCGTGGTGTGCTGGACGGGCGTGACGGGTTGGCGCGTGCGATGGTGGTGTTCAATGCGGCGGCGGCGCTGTGGGTCGCGGGTTTGGCCGACGACTGGCGGGAGGGCGGCGCGCAGGCACGCGAGGCGATCGATAGCGGCGCGGCACGGGCGACGCTGGAAGGATGGGTGCGGGCGGCTGGGTCGCCCGGGGCTTAGCGGAGCGGGTGGGGACGGGTGGCGAGGGGCCGGGAACGGGGAGAGTTGCTGGCTCATGCCGGGTGCTATAATCCCGCGTGGGCTGTGTCCTGCGCGTGTGGCGGGGACGAGGAAGTGAGAGCGTGACACCATTCAATCGCTGGTAAGCACTGATGGCCGAGCCGGATCCGATACCTAACCACGTTAATCTTGATTTTGTCGAACAACTGTACGCGGACTACCTGCGGGACCCGGCGTCGGTGCCGCAGGCGTGGCGCGAGTATTTTCGGGGCACGCACGTGGGGGACCACTTTGGTGCCAAATCCCGGCTGGGACCGAGTTTTCGACGGCACAGCATATTCGATCCGCCGGCGCGGCGTGATGGGAATGGTGGGCTGGCAACGCGGGAGCAAGCTGCGGTAGACACGCGGCAGGATCGGGTGGACCAGCTTGTGCGGGCCTATCGGGTTCGCGGGCACATCGTGGCCCAGATTGATCCGTTGCACCATCCGCGTCCGCATCGACCGGAACTGAAGCCGGGGTATTACGGGTTCACGCGCGGCGATCTGGATCGACCGTTTTCGAGTCGGACGATTCACGGGGCGGCGGTGCGGACGCTACGCGAGATTCTGCTGCTGTTGCGCAATACGTATTGCCGGTCGATCGGCGTGCAATTCATGCATATTGACCAGCTCGAGGCGCGGCACTGGCTGCAGGAGCGGATGGAGGGGACGGAGAACCGGATCAAGCTGACGCGGGATGAGCAGCTTCGCATCCTCACCCGGCTGACCGATGCCGTCATCTTCGAGGAGTTTATTCAGAAGAAGTATGTGGGGGCGAAGCGATTCAGCCTGGAGGGTGGCGAGAGCCTGATTCCACTGCTTGATCTGGCGCTGGAGCGGGCCGGCGAGCAGGGCATTGAGGAACTCGTGGTCGGGATGGCACATCGGGGGCGGCTGAATGTGCTGGCCAACATCGTCGGCAAGAGTCCGCGCCAGATCTTCCGCGAGTTCGAGGATCTCGATGCGGAACTGAACGTCGGGCGCGGCGATGTGAAGTACCACAAGGGGTACCACGGGGACTGGGTGACAGCGGCGGGCAAGTCGATTCACGTCGCGTTGTGCTTCAATCCCAGTCACCTGGAGTTCGTGAACCCAGTTGCACTGGGACGCGTGCGGGCCAAGCAGGATCGGATGGGCGACGTGAATCACGAACGCAGCATGGCGTTTCTGATTCACGGCGATGCGGCGTTTGCGGGCGAGGGGATGGTGCAAGAAACGCTGAATCTGAGTGAACTGCGCGGGTATCGGACGGGCGGAACGCTGCACGTGATTCTGAATAATCAAATCGGGTTTACGACAACGCCGGAGGAAGGTCGGTCGGCGCGCTATGCGACCGATGTGGCGAAGATGCTGCAAAGTCCGATCTTCCATGTGAATGGCGAGAATCCGGAAGCGGTGGCACAGGTCATTCGGCTGGCGATGGATTTCCGCAAGACGTTCAAGCGTGACGTCGTCATTGATATGTACTGCTATCGCCGGTATGGGCATAACGAGGGTGATGAGCCAGCGTTCACGCAACCGCTGCTGTATCGCAATATTGAACGACGGAAGAGTGTGCGTGACGGGTACCTGGATCACCTGCTCGAGTTGGGTGAGGTGACAGAGGCTGAGGCGGATGAGATTGTCGCGCGGCGGCGTGAGGCGCTGGAAGAGGAGTTGGCGGGGGCGCGGCAGGAGGGGCTGAGCGTACCGAATCGGCCCAGCATTCTGGGGCGGGTGTGGAGCAATTATACGGGTGGGCGCGACGTCGAAGTGCGGCCGGTGGAAACCGGGGTACCGGAAGAGAAGCTCAAGCAGTTGCTGAGTCGGCTGACGACGTTGCCGGATGGATTCAACCTGCACCGCAAGCTCAAGCGGTTCGTTCAGCAGCGGCAGCAGATGATCGACGGCCAGCGGCCGGTAGATTGGGCGACGGGTGAGTCACTGGCCTGGGCCACACTGCTGAGCGAGGGTACGCGGGTGCGGCTGAGCGGGCAGGATAGTGCGCGCGGGACGTTCAGCCAGCGGCACGCGATCTTCTACGACTTCGCGAGCGGTCAGCCGTACGTGCCGCTCAAGCATATCGCGGAGGAGCAGGGTCCGTTCGACATCATCAACAGCCCGCTATCGGAAGCCGGAGTGTTGGGATTTGAGTATGGATACAGTGTTGGGTATCCGGACGGGCTGATCCTGTGGGAGGCCCAGTTCGGCGACTTCGTCAACGCGGCCCAGGTGCTGATTGATCAGTTTCTGGCGAGTGCGGAGGACAAGTGGCAGAGCCTGAGCGGGCTGGTGCTGCTTCTGCCACATGGGCAGGAGGGGCAGGGTCCGGAGCATTCGAGCGCGCGGCTGGAGCGGTTTCTGATGCTGTCGGCCGAAGACAATATGCAGATCGTCCAGCCGACGACGCCGGCGCAGTACTTCCATGCCCTGCGGCGGCAGGTGCACCGGCCGTGGCGCAAGCCGCTGATCGTGATGACGCCGAAGAGTCTGTTACGGCATGCCGATGCGACGTCAGGTTTGGCGGAGATGGCGACGGGTGGTTTTCGGCGGGTGTTGGCGGATAAGCATGTGGCTCCGGACGAGGTGACGCGTATTCTGCTGTGCTCGGGGAAGGTGTATTACGAGTTGGTGCAGGAACGTGCGGGGCGGGGCCGGGATGACGTGGCGGTCGTGCGACTGGAGCAGCTCTATCCGTTACGGGAAGAGACGATGCTCGCGGCGCTGGCGGCGTATGGAGGGGAAGTGCCGGTGTACTGGGTGCAGGAGGAACCGGCGAACATGGGCGCCGGGCCGCACCTGCGGTTACAATTGTGCGAGAAGCTCGGGTCGCATCCGCTGGCGTACATTAGTCGGCCTGCCTCGGCGAGTCCGGCCACGGGTTCGGCGGCCAGTCACAAACTGGAGCAGCAGCGGCTGATGGAGCGGGCCTTTCACGAATGACGCCATAAGCCTGATGGGCGGCGGGCGGCAGCGCGTGGCAAGAATGGAGAAGGACAGGTATGGCGGTGGAGCTGAAGATCCCGCAGGCGGGCGAGTCGATCACCGAGGTGCAGATTGGCGAGTGGATCAAGTTTGAGGGTGACTACGTCGAGGCGGATGAGGTGGTGGTCGAGATCGAGACGGACAAGGCCTCGATGGAGCTGCCGGCACCGACGAGCGGGGTGATCAGCAAGCTGCATTTTGAACCGGGCGACATTGTGAAGGTGGGCGCCGTGATCGCGGAGATTGACGACACGCAGCAGCGGACCGAGAAGAAGCCCGCAAAGAAGGAAGGAACAGCCGCGGGCGCGAAGAAGCGAGACAAAGGCGCGGCGCGGGCTGACGGCGGCGCGCGGGACCAGGAAGTGATGACGGCGGCCGATCCGACGGTCATGCCGGCGGCCCGGCGGGCGCTGCACGAGGCCGGGCTGGCAGCGTCGGAAGTGGAGGCCAGCGGACCGGGTGGCCGGCTGCTGAAGGAGGATGTCGAGCGGCATATTGCGGAGGGTGGCGCCGGGAAGCCGGGGTCGGCGGCCGCACCCGCGTCGGCGTCCGGGGGGCCATCGTCAAACGGTGATCGGCAGGAAGAGGTGGTGCCGATGACCATGCTGCGAAGGCGGATTGCGCAACGACTGGTTGAGGTGCAGCAAACGGCGGCGATGCTGACGACCTTCAACGAGGTCGACATGGCGGCTGTCATGCAGTTGCGCAAGGCGCGGAATGAGGAGTTTCAGAAGCGTTACGGCATCAAGCTGGGCTTCATGTCGCTGTTTGTGAAGGCGGCGATTGATGCGTTGAAGTTTGTGCCGGCGGTGAACGCGGAGATCCGCGAGCACAATATTGTCTATAAGAACTACTACGATGTGGGCATCGCGGTGAGCACGGATCAGGGGCTGGTCGTGCCGGTGGTGCGTAATGCGGAGCGGCTGAGCTTTGCCGAGATCGAGGCGCGCATCGCCGACCTGGCGACGCGGGCGCGGGAGCGGAAGATCACGATCGAGGAGCTGCAGGGCGGGACGTTCACGATTACCAACGGCGGCATCTTCGGCTCGCTGCTGTCCACACCGATCATCAACCCGCCGCAGAGCGCGATACTCGGGTTGCACGCGATCAAGGAGCGGCCGGTCGCGGTGGACGGGCAGGTTGTGATTCGGCCGATGATGTATGTAGCGTTGACGTATGACCATCGCATCATAGACGGGCGCGAGTCGGTGACGTTTCTCAAGCGGGTGAAGGAGTGCATCGAGGATCCGACGCGCATGTTGATCGAAGCCTGACGGGAGCAGTGCGCGGGTGCGGACTGCCGGGAGCCATTGGATGGCCGCCAAAGACTGGATTCAGCAGAAGGACAAGTTCCTGACGATCGATTTGCGGGAGGTTACGGTTGACATGGTTGGCGCGGTGACAACGCGGGCGAAGGCTGTGCCCGTGGGCAATGGGCTACATTTGATTGACGCGCAGGAGCCGACGGAGTTCATCGAGCCGCTGCGCGGGATGGGTTTTGACTACGAGGGGATTCGCGTCAGCGATCAGGAGTTTCACGGGTACTTCTTTCGGCCGGCAGAAGGGCCGTAAGCGACACCCCCCGGCTGCCGGCGCCCTGCAGACGGCGCATCTGCTTTCGCATTTCACGCACGCCGTGCTCCTGCCGCGTTACGCGCAGCACCTGCACCTTCACCGTATTTGATTGACGAACGACGCCGTTGGCTGTGGGCTGGCGGGTTTGCTGATGGAGGGTCATGGTGCGCTGATAGTGCTTGACGTCAGCGATGGACAAGTCGATCTGTGCCGTACCGGCGATTTCGATGCGTGTGGGCGTGCTGGCGGCAACTGGCTGGTCGGTTTTCTGCTGCGGCTGGGCTTGCGGTTTGAAGTCGGCGGTGAGGTGAATGGTGGCGGTGGGCTGCACGGCCCGTGCATGCAACTCGGCGACGGCATACGTGACGGGAATGGTGCGCTCCGGGAGCGGGAAGGGCTGCTCCCACGCTGTGCCGGGCTTGACCCGTGCGTTGGGAAACACGCTGTACAGTTCGCCCCAAAGGCGTTTCTGGTGGTCCACACTCAGTAGTTCTCGAATTGGCTGGAATTCGGCTGAGGCGCGGCAGGCCGGGGGGAGGTTGCGCAGCAGACGTTCATGACCGCGCATGCGCCGTACAGTGCCGTCTTTGGTGAGTTCCAGCTTGAGTTCCGCGCCCAGAAGTGACAGGGCGCAACGAGCCACCAACGGATCGGGGGGCTGGTTGGCGGGCTTGTGCCGGTCGGTATCGAACAGCAAGCGGCCGTCTGCGGTGGCCAGATCCAGGGAGACGCGGTCGATGGTGAGCGTGAGGCGGACGCGCTCGGGCGTGACGGCGTCGACCGTGCGGACGCAGCCGAGGACGAGTTGCTGCGGGGCGGTGTCGGGCTGGTGCTCCTCATGGTCGCCTGCGGGACGGGACGCCTGACGCCAAACTTGCGTAAACTCCAGGTAGTCGGAGCGATTGACGTGAAAGGAGGGTTGGAGCAGCAGTTCGCTACCGGCGTTTGCGTCGGCGGGTTGTCGGGCCGCCAGGAGGAGCAAGACGAGCGAGAACGCCTGATGGCAAGTCATGATGGCATCCTTGTCGTTGTAATGGGCCATGAATCGGTACGGGGGCCGCGCGGGCTGCGGAGAGGTGCATTTTGTCGAGACCGGTGGTGCACGGCAACTGGTGGCGAGGGCCGGCGTTCTGCGGTCTAATAGCGTTTTCTTGACCAGACGGGAGAAGAGATCGTGACTGAGCATGACCTGATCGTTATCGGTGCGGGGCCGGGTGGCTATGTGGCGGCGATTCGTGCGGCGCAACTGGGATTCGACGTGGCATGCATTGAAAAGGAGTCGGTGCCAGGGGGCACATGTCTGCGGGTGGGGTGCATACCGAGTAAGGCGCTGCTGGAGTCGAGCGCGCACTTCGCCGCGGCGAGCGGGAAGGAGCTAACTGCTCATGGGGTCAAGACGGGGAAGGTGGAACTGGATCTGACGACGATGCTGCGGCGGAAGGACCAGGTGGTTGATGGTCTGACGAAGGGCATTGAAGCGCTATTCAAGAAGAACAAGATCACGCGGTATCGTGGGCAGGGGCGGCTGGTGGGTGCCGGCCGCGTGGACGTGACGGGCGACGAGGGCAAGACGGAGCTGAAGGCAGCGCACATCATCATTGCGACGGGGAGCAAGTCGGCGGAGTTGAAGGGAGTCGAGCTGGACTATGACCGCATCGGCACGAGTACGGAAGCGCTGTCGTACAGCGAGGTGCCGAAGCATCTGGTCGTGATTGGCGCGGGGTACATCGGACTAGAGCTGGGGTCGGTATGGAGTCGGCTGGGGGCGAAGGTCACCGTGCTGGAATACCTGGACCGCATTCTGCCGGGGATGGACGCGGAGTTGGCGAAAGAGGCGCAGAAGCTGCTCAAACGGCAGGGATTGGAATTCAAGCTGAAGAGCAAGGTGACGGTGGCGAAGGTGAAGGGGAAGAAGTGTGTGGTGGAGGCGGAGGGGGCGGAGCCGATCGAGTGCGATCGCGTGTTGCTCTCGGTGGGGCGGGTGCCGAACACGGATGAGCTGGGATTGGAGGCGGTGGGGATTTCGTTGGATGAACGGGGTCGTATACCGGTGAATGAGCATTTTGCGACGTCGGTGGAGGGGGTGTATGCGATTGGCGACGTGATTCGCGGGCCGATGTTGGCGCACAAGGCGGAAGATGAGGGGATGGCGTGCGTGGAGTACATCCGGACTGGTTACGGACATGTGAATTATGATGCGATTCCGGGGATTTGCTATACGGAGCCGGAGGTGGCGTCGGTTGGCAAGACGGAGGAGCAGTTACGGGAAGGTGGTGTGGAATTCCGGTCGGGTGTATTTCAGTTTCGGGGCAACGGGCGGGCGCGGGCGCTGGGGCATGTGGATGGGAAGGTGAAGATGCTGGCGGATGCGAAGACGGACCGCGTGCTGGGGGTTCACATCATCGGACCGCGGGCGGGGGACCTGATTGCGGAGGCGGCGGTGGCTATTGAGTTTGGGGCGAGCAGCGAGGATATTGCGCGGAGTAGTCATGCGCATCCGACGTTGGCGGAAGCGGTTCGTGAGGCGGCATTGGCGGTTTCGGAGAGGGCGGTTCACGCGTAGGTGGGCGATTGATTTATCGGACTATTGTTACGGGATGTCGGAGTTTATCGGGCTGAATGCGACTGAAACGTTTCTGAATTCCGGGTCTTCATGGGTGGTTTTCATTGACCCTCATTGTCCGGTGGATTAGACTGACGCACAGATCCGGTTAGTGTTCGGCACGAATCGTGTCAGGGTGCGGCTGGGTTGGAAGGAATGGCAGGAGGAGGAAGGCTGCGAATCAGCTTCCTGCCGACGAGAGTTCTTGCTGATCGCACTTTTCAAGTCTTTGTGGCGAGCAGCAATGAAAGGTTTCAAGGTATTGGCTGGCTGAGGAGGCCACGCCCCCATCTCTGGAGGAGGTCGTTATGAAGAAGGCTCTTGTTTTGTTGACCCTGTTGGCAATGGTCGGCGTAGTGAACGCCGAAACCGTCGTCCTGCGTGACCTGACGGACGAAGCCGCCCTTTCGCCGCGCGACGGTGTCACGTACACCGGCCGTGACGCGACTGGCTCGTTCTACCAGGGCATCAACGGCGGTTACAACGTTGTGGATGCGAACATCATGACCGGCGGTGATTTCATGGACATCACCGACGACACGATCGAAATCGAGTTGATGTTCGACACTGACATCGAGGGTATGACCGAAGCGGGCTACTGGATTCGCTTCTATGCCGGCACTTGGGACGGCGAGGAATACAGCTATGCCGGTTGGGCGAATGCGTTCTTCATGGTCCCGAATGACGCTGAGTGGCACACGTTCTCGAAGGCAGTCGCCGACTTTGACGAGCCGTTCGCTGATCCGAGCCTGTATGGCATGATCTACAAATATCGCGTTGATGCGGTCGTGTGGGACGCCAACGAGCAGACCCCGATCAACTTCGGTATCGGTAGTGTTCCGGAGCCGGCCTCGCTGGCGCTGTTGGCGCTCGGTGGCCTGCTGCTGCGTCGTCGCTAGACCAGCTTCGTCTCTGCATGCCTGACTCAGCATGCAGCCGACTTTTGTAATGGGCCCGCGGTTTCCTGGCCGCGGGTCTTTTTTGCGCGCGTGCTGCTGTGCCGTCGCTAGCAGCCATGGATTGGGTAACGCCCCTCCGCCCTGGTGCCGATAGCAGCCGTAGTGCCCTGCCTCTGCCGTGGCGTGCCCGGGACCGGTGTCGGCAGAGGGGGTTGAGGTCCGGTAACTGCGACGAACGCCACTTGGCGGCGGAGGCAAGACGATATGGTGCGGAGCAAGCGTGCGGCTGGGCGGCGAGTTGGACTGTGGTGCGTGCTGAGTGTTGGCGCACTGGGAATTTCAGCGCTGGGTGGGTGTCCGACGAATCTGTTGGGGCTCGCATCGGGATCGCAGGTGGCAGGCACGTGGGAGTTCTTTGCGCCTGAAGTCGACGCGCAACTTACGCGTCTGGCGGTTGCGTTTGATGAGGAAGGGGCGGTGAGCGAGGTCATCTACAAGTTCGCCGATCAGGCCGCCGTCAGCGAAGCCTCGGTGACCGGCGAGGGCGTGGTGGTCGACGATCGGGCGAGCGCGAGTGTGCTGTTTGGTCAGAACACCCTGGCATTTGATGGCAGCTTGAGCCCGGACGGGTCGCGCGTCACGGCGGTCGTGTCGCTTACTTTGCGGGCGGGTAACATAACGGTCCGGATCAACCAGGGCCAGCGAACACTGACGAACGAGTCGCCCAGCGACGATGACAGCCAATCGCCCTTGACGGGGACGTGGGAGTTGGACGGACTGGACGAGACGGCGCAGTTGGTGCGCATGGCATTGCGTGTCAACGGTGACGGAACGCCGAACGGTATCAGCTTCAGCCTGGGGCGTAACCCGACGCTGACGGACGACTTTCCGGAAGGGAGCGCGCAAGTATCGGGGGATCAGGTGCGTTTCGAGTACGCGTTCCTGGGTGCAGGTGCGATTGCGAACTCGCTCGTTTTCAATGGGTCGCTGGACGACAGTGGTGTGGTGATTGACGGTACGGTGTCGCTGCGTATTGAATCCGGCGACATGACCGTGGTGCTATCCGAGCAACCAGCGGTGCTGGCACGGGTGACAACGCCGGCGAATGGACGGCCGGTACTGGAAGGGACCTGGTCGTACCGCCCGGCGGTTCCGGCGGTGTCATCGGACACGAGCACGCTGGACAGCCTGACGTTGACGTTTGGAAGCGACGATCAGCCCGCACGTGTGCGTTATGCAACCGACGGTGGGGCCGCGCTGACTGACGCCGACCCGGTCGGCAGCACGAGTCGAGCCGGGGGTGAAGTGATGATCAATGTCGCGTTTGGCAATGGTCATGTTGCAGTGTTCCAGGGCACGCTGAATGCAACGCAGACCACGATGAACGGGCAAATCACGGTGCAGATTGCCGGGGTGACGTTGCGGCGTGAACTGGCCGTGCTGGAGCTTCAGACGGGAGACTAGCGTCATTGTCAGGGGGCAACGCGATGGGGGCGCCGGCCAGCGACCGATAATGTGCGCACCGTGGAACGTGCGCGCAACTGGCCGGCACCGTCCGCATGGCTGTTATATCTCCGCATCTTCTCTGACGCAGAATGCGTTAGACTGTCTAGTGCAGCTCTGCGACCGCCGGATTCGGTCGCGGGGCTATCGCGAAGAGAACGGCAGCAGAAGATGCAGGGAGATCGGCTATGAAACTCATCAACTCAATCGCAGTTTCTGTTACATTCGCGTGGGCCGCTTGTGGGGTCGGGCTCTCACAGGGCGCGGAGATCTCTGAAGATGGGCACGTAAGCGTCGCCGTCAAGAAGGCGGATACGGATGGGTCGCTGCTGGTCGGCGATCGGGGCGTGCCGTACGGCGACGCGCCCGATTGGCAGAACAGTTTCCGGCGACAGGTGGGCGGCCTGCAGGTCTGCGACATGAACGGTGACGGCTGGGATGATGTCATCGTCGGGTGCTACAAATCGCAGAGTTACCCGCCTTACCCCGAATGGAAGAACTACATTTACTTCAACACGGGTGGCGAGCTCGAGAGCAGTCCGTCGTGGACGTCCGCTGACGAAGTCTCGACGACTGATATACAGGTCGGAGACATCAATCTCGACGGCTACCCGGATGTCTTTGCGGCCAATGGCGGCTTCGCGATGTCGCCCTCAGTGATCTACTTCGGCGCCGCCGCCGGCCCGAGCACGAGTCCGGGCTGGTACAGTGCGGAGCCGCAGTCGGCGTGGTCGATTGGCAGTAAGCTGTTCGACTTTGACCACGACGATGACCTGGACCTCGTGACGGCGAATCAGGGCAACCATCCGGACGATGCGTATCGGCCCATCTATGCGTTCATGAACAACGCCGGAACGTTGTCGACTGTGCCGACGTGGGCATCGGCGGAGTGGAGCATTCAGAATTGTCTGGATTTCGCGGATTATGACGGCGACGGGTGGGAAGATCTGGCCGTCAGCAAGTGGTCGAGTTTTGAAAGCGGCGTATACAAGAACGTGTCAGGCACGCTGGCGAGTTCGCCCGTCTGGACCACGGGTGATGATGATAGTGACAAGGGTTGTGCGTGGGCGGACATCGATCTGAACGGCGCGCCGGACTTCATTCTGGGGCACGATCCGACGGAGGTGTTCACCAACACCGGTGGTACGCTGACGCTGGCCTGGGCGGCGATCGCGTCGTATTTCGGGCACAGCGAACTGCGGACCTGCGATATTGATCGGGACAACGATCCGGACCTGGCGGAGATTCACTTCGCCAACGGCCATACGCGGATCTACCTGAACAACAACGGCGGCCTGGATGCGGAGCCAACCTGGGTGTATGACGCACCGGGATCGGGGACGGCGCTGGCGTTCGGCGATATCAATGGCGACTCTTGGCCGGACCTGGTAGTCGGGCTGTCGGGCGATATCTCACTGATGGTGTTTTACGGCGAACCGCAAACGACGCCGGGCGATCTGAACTGTGATGGTGTCGTGGACTTTGACGACATCAACCCGTTCGTGATTGCGCTCGGTGGTGAGGCGGCGTACAACGCGGCGTTCCCTGATTGCGAGTGGCTCAACGGCGATATTGATGGGAATGGTGCGGTGGACTTTGACGATATTAATCCGTTTGTGGGGTTGATTGGGTCGTAGGGGTCTGGGGACCACGGGACCCAGGGGGCAAGGGGTCCAGGTTCACGCCGAAGAGTCTCTGGCCGCTGCGCGGACCCGAAGTCAATTGTCACGTACGTCCGACACGGAGGCCGGACGCTACAGCGGTGTGCATCAGGGGACGCGGAACCAGAGGGCTTTCAGGTACTCGGATTCGGGGCAGTTGGTCATGATGGGGTGGTCGGGGCCGGCGCCGGTGCGGTCGAAGCGCTGCAGGACGCGCCCGGCGCGGCTGGCGGCCTGATGCACGACTTCCATGAACTTGTGCTCGTAAACCAGACCCGTGCAACTGCACGTCAGCAGGATGCCGCCGGGACGGACGAGCTGCGTGGCGAGGTGGTTGAAGTCGTGGTACTTGCGGAGAGCGTCGTCGACCTCTGAACGATACTGCGCGAGCTTCGGTGGATCGACGACCACTACGTCGTACTGGCGGTTATTGGCGAGCATCTGGCGCATATAGCTGAACGCATCCGCGTGGACGAAGTCGATGCGCGTCTGGTTCAGGTTTGCGTTCTCCTTCGCGACGGCGATTGCCTCCTCGTCCAGATCGACGCCGGTGATGCTGTGAGCGTTGCCGTGGATGGCGGCGTGGAGTGAGAAGCCGCCGGTGTAGCAGCAGATGTCGAGCAGTGTTGCGTCCTGGCACAACCTGGCGAGTTGGCGGCGATTTTCGCGCTGGTCGCAGAAGAAGCCGGTCTTGTGGCCGCCCTGGACATCGACGCGGAAGCGGATGTCGTGTTCGCGGATGGTGACGCGGCGGACGGGATCGTCGTGTTCGTGCGGTGGGGACAGGCGGAAGCCTTCGAGTTTCTCGGCGCGTCCGTCGGCGCGGATGGCGGTGCGCCAGGTGGAGCGGGCGCGGTCGGGGCGGTCGAGGGCGGTGGGCGGTCCGAGCACGTCGGCCAGCAGCGGTTGAAGTCTTTCGAGTTGATGGAACATGCCGAGGGAGAAGACCTCGAAGACGAGGCAGTCGGCGTAGCGTTCGGCGATGAGGCCACTGAGGCCGTCGCCCTCGCTGTGGATCAGGCGGTAGGCGTCGGTGACGGCGTCGAGGTTGTGCTGGCGGCGGAGGTCGACGGCTG
Source organism: uncultured Planctomycetales bacterium (assembly GCA_964468185.1). Classification (GTDB taxonomy): domain Bacteria; phylum Planctomycetota; class Phycisphaerae; order UBA1845; family Fen-1342; genus JANQFV01. Next base: position 105,467 of record CAYXTR010000002.1, read on the forward strand.
CGCTAAGCATGTGGCGCCAGAACGCGTCGTCGATGGGCGTGTCGCGGTGTGTGAGCATGCGGACGACGATCTGCGAGCGCGGGTTGAACATGCCGCGGCCGAAGAGGGTGCCGGATTTGTCGTAGACGTGGACGATGTCGCCGGGCTGGGCGGCGGGATCGACGGTACGGACCATTTTGCGGTAGATGAAGGGGTGGTAGCTGGCGCTGCGCAGGAGGATCCAGGGGGATTGGGCGTTGGGGGGCGGGGAATGGTTGGAGGTGTTTGCCATTTGCTCGTGCATGATGGGATTGTCGGGGGAATGAAGCAAGGGAGTGGGAATGTGGGAACGTGGGAACCTGGGAATGTGGGAACGGTTCGGCTGCGCCAAGCGTCGCACCCCTGGAAACGGGGAGGGAATAGGGACCGAGGGGCCAGGGGGTCCAGGTTCGTTGCGGGGCGCTGCTGGTTACGCGTGGCGACGATTGGGACGATACTGGGGGCGGTGGAAATGCTGGCGATGACGCTCTGTATTCTCGTCGGGTTGTTGTAGACGTGCTGTGGGCGCGGGTGGTGGGTGGCTGCGGAGAACCGGGCGCTAACTTGAAGGCGATTCGTGACTGACCAGAGGTCGGTCCTCCACAAGATAAGTTGTTGCGGGACCGGGGGGCGGCGATGTGGGTGACCAGAGCGGCGCACGCCGGGCGGGTGTTGACGGCAGCGCGAACCGGGCGTCCATTGGTCACGCACGGCCGACGCGGAGGGTAGCCGTTAGGATGCTGCGTTGTGTTGCCGGGTGCGGTTGTCTGCTGGCGGCGTTCGCCGGATAATGGCAGGTGAGGGTTTATCGTTTGGTGTCGTTGAGCTATGGCTCGGGTTGAGGAGGACCGGTTGTGTCACAGGTGCCCCCGTATACGGATGGGAGTGGGAATCTGAACTATGCGTCGCCGCCGCCAAAGCCGGCGATTGGGATGGCTGTGGCGGCGCTGGTTTGCGGGCTGCTGGGGATGCTGACTTGCCTGTTCCCGTTGGGACTGGTGGGCGTGATCCTGGCGATTGTGGCACTGGTGCGGTCGAGTCGGGAGCCGACGCGTTACGGCGGGACACCAATGGCGATTGGCGGGCTGGTGACGGGCGGGATCAGTGTGCTCATCGCGCCGTTGGTATTGGCGATCATCATTCCGTCCGTTGCGGAGGGACGTGAGGCGGCAATGCGGACAAGGTCTATGACGAATATGCGCGGCATTGCGCAGGCGTGCCTGATCTATGCCAACGACAACGACGGGGCGTTTCCCCCCGACTTGCAAGTGCTGCTCAACGAGGGGCTGTGCGGGCCGGAGAACTTTGTCAATCCGCTATCAGGGAACAGTCCACCGGCGTGCGATTACTTCTACGTGACGGGGCTGACGGAAGATGATGCGCCGAACTGGATCGTGGCCTATAGTGACCCGGCTCATCACGACGACGAAGGGGCGAGTATCTTGTATCTGGATGGGCACGTGAACTTCGTCAAGGAGCCCGGGTTTTCGCAGGAGATTCAGGCTTTTGAGCAAGCCTATGAGGCGGACCGCGGTGAGCCGCCGGTGGTGATTCCGCCGCAATGAAGCGCGCGCCGATTGTGACGGTGTTTGGTAGTAGCCGGCCGGCGGTCGGGAGTCCGGCGTATGCGCAGGCGCACGCGCTGGGGCGATTGATTGCGGAGCGCGGGTGGAAGGTCTGCAATGGCGGCTATGGGGGGACGATGGAGGCGTCGGCCAAGGGGGCTGCGGAGGCCGGCGGGCACACGATCGGTGTGACGTGCACGGCGTTGGCGCGCGGGGGGGCGAACGACTACATCAGGCAGGAGGTGCCGACGTTTGACCTGCTCGCGCGGCTGAACACGCTGGTGCGGCTTGGGAGGGCTTACGTCGTGCTGCCGGGCGGGACGGGCACGCTGCTCGAACTGGCGCTGGTGTGGGAGATGATGAACAAGAAGCTGTTGCGCCGGAAGGGTATGATCGTGGTGCTGCTGGGCGACTATTGGGCGAGCACGGTGAATGCGGTCGTGCAGGCCATGCCCGACGTGCCGCGGCCGGCGGTTGCCCAAGATGTTGAAGCTGCCGTTGATCTCATCGCCACATCTTGGGCGTCAGCGGACGAAAAGAGTGACGAGAACCCGTCAATGAATGCTTGACGGCGTGGGGCAGGCGTCGCTAGGATCCTGAGTGGACGGCAAACGTCCGGTATGTCACGCCGTGGACGGGCGATTCGGCGCGGAGTCGACGACGGCGGCGTATGTACTTGATTAGGTTGCACTTCTGATGATCGTTGATTGTCACACGCAGATCTGGGGCTCGCTGGATCAGCTTGGTCGGGCCACGCCGATGGTGTCGCCGCCGGTGCAGGCGGATGAGACGCGGCACCTGGAGGCGGTTGAGCCGGTGGACTACGCGTTCGTGCTCGCTTTCAAGAGTCGGCACCTGGACGCGGAGATTCCGAATCGGTTCGTGGGTGAGTATGTCCGGCGGCATGGCGAGAAGCTGATCGGGTTCGCGAGCATTGATCCGAACGAGCGCGACTGGCTGGAGGACCTGCGACTGGCGCAGGATGAGCTGCACCTGCGTGGGGTGGTGATTTCACCGGAGTTGCAGGACTTTCACCCATCGGACACGCGGGCGATGCGGTTGTACGAGCAGTGTGAGCAGCGGCAGTTGCCGGTGCTGTTCGAGCATGACCATCGGGTGCCCGGCGGGAAGATGGAGTTTGCGAATCCGGTGCTGCTGGATGAGGTGGCACAGGAATTCCCGGATTTGCGGATCGTGATCGGGCGACTCGGCGAGCCGTGGATCGCGCAGACGCTGGTGCTATTGAGCAAGCATCAGCACGCCTACGCCGACTTGGCGGGACTGCTGAATCGGCCGTGGCAGAGCTATACGGCGTTGCTGGCGGCGTATGAGCAGGGTGTGACGCACAAGCTGCTGTTTGGCAGCGGGTTTCCGTTCCGCTCGCCGGCGGCGGGCATCGAGGCGTTGTACAGCATCAACCAGATCAGTCACGGGACGAATCTTCAGCCGATCCCGCGTGGGCAACTGCGGGGCATCGTCGAGCGTGATGCGCTGCAACTGCTGCGGATTCAGCATAATGAGGTGCCCGTCCAACATGGCAGTCAGGCGATTTTCGCGGATGATGAGTAGCGGCGACTGGCGGATTCGGTGTGGAATTGGTGCCGGCTGGCTGCTGCTGGTGCTTGTTGCGGCGAGCGGTTGCGGCCGACAGACCGGGTTGACGATCACGTCTTACAAAGATCCTTCGTCGCCGGAGCGAGTACAGCTGCATCCGGAGTACTGTGCGTATCGCGTGGATAGCACGGGTGACCTGCACATTGTGGCGGGTCCGCAGCCGGTGTACCGGAATGGGTCGGGTGAGGCTGTGGCAGGGGAGGCGCGATCGGCGGTGGCGGCGGCGGGTGAGATTGTCGAGTATCTGCACGTGCACGTGTACTGGAAGCCGCACCCCGGTAAGACGCCGGCGGAGACGACGACGACGGACGCGACGCTGCACTATGTGATTGCGTCGGAGACGGGGTCGGCGGAGTACCTGGGGACGGGTTTTGTGTATCCGAAGACGCGGCGCGACGGGCGGCTGGACGTGGCGCTGGAGTCGGGTCGGCTGCGGCTGGAGAGCTATACGGGCGATATGGGAGATCCGCTGGGCAATTCGCGGATCAGTGGCCGTTTGATCGCGGCGGAGAATGCGACGGCGGTGAGCAGCATGCTGCGGACGATGCAGTATGTGGGGGCGCAGTGACACGAAGGGGTCCAGGTGCCGAGGGGGCCAGGTTCCCGCGGTAGCGGCCCACTTCCGTGTCAGCCGTTGGTGACCAACGCGGTCGCGGTTACTATTGCTATGGTCAGGCGACGCTACAGAGCCGACCGGAACGTCGGACGCTACGGCGGGGCGCACGGCTAGCGGGTAAGATGACGCGATGATAGTGGTTCAGCGCAAGTACCGAACGCTGATCGCGTTTGCGATGTTTGTCGGTGCGATGGCGTGCTGTGGCGCCGCTCTTGCGCTGGGCAAGAGAGACGTTCCTCGCAGTGTGTGCCTCATCGTCGTATACCTCAGTTTGATGAGCGCGTTTTTCTTCGGCTGGGCAGCGTCAGCCGCGCTGCGCTTGCAGGCCGTAGATGTATCGGTCGGGCGGCTGCTGAAATTGCGATTGCAGTGGCGCGTGCTGTTGATCTGTGGACTTACCTGTATCAGTGGCACAATGGTGGGTCTGCTGGCGGCCGGCTACAGCCGTCTTGCGGGCTCGATGCCATTCGACTTGAGTCTTGACCAAGTGGTCTGGGTTGTCCACGGCACATTCTTCGCCACGGCTGCGGTAGCGCTGGTGTGGGCGATTGTGCAGCGGGCGTACTCGCCCGAATTCCGGCGTGTTCGCGAGGCGGAGCGACTGGAGAAGGAGGGGCACACCCTTTGTGCGGCGTGTGGCTACGTCGTGGATGATCTGGCGGCCGGTGCGCGGTGTCCGGAATGTGGCACGCCGGTGGGTCAGCGGCCGGTTGGCGATCGACAACAACGCCAGTGAGAACGCGCTGCGGCGCGTCGCGGTCGGCCGCAAGAACTCTTATGACCTTTGTCAAATGGGCACGGAGCGCATTCGCCGTCCTCTGCGTGCAATGGTCCCCTTGCAGGCAATCTGCCCTCGTGGGTATTCTCCAGTTGCTTGGCGAAACGGAGTCGGGCTCTGCGGGGACGCAACCCGGCAAGGGATAGCCAAGCCGACGGTGCGCCGAAGGCGCCGGCCCCGCTTGCACAACCGCAGGCGGGGCTTTTGCTCATCTGCACTTCGGACACCGGAGCCATGCCTTAGAAAATCCCGGGGTCTGGGGCAGAGCCCCAGGGGGCTGTATATCCGACGTCCGGCAATAGAGGTTCGCCGGTGGAGGCGGGACGATCGGCTGATATCGACGGTCGATCAAACTCTTATTCGGGGGTTGGTTGCCCCATGATGAGGTGCGTCGCGAGGGCTGCCTCTATCTGGCTGCTGAGGTCGGAACTCAGAATTCTTGCCCGAGGATTCCCTCAACCGCACCGCCGCCCCATCCTCCCACCAGCGAGACCTGCTTGAACAAATGAGAGATCAAGCGGCAATGTCGGCGTCAGATACTGAGTTCGCGACCACCAGTCGGGCGATGTACCAGATGAACCCGACCAGTTCACGGGCCACCGCCGTAATGGCCACCTGCGACTTCTTGCCCCGGCCAAGGAGCAGTCGGTATCGTCGATGGAGCCGAAGCTGTGCTTTCCAGGCGATGTCTTTGACTTCCTGCGTGATGTCCTTTGGCATGTGTTGCAGCATGTACGCGCCGACCTTCGGTGTTTGGCGATACGACCACGCCGCTTCGTAGAGCAGGCTGCGGAGCGTCGCGTTGCCGGCTTTGGTGATCCCGCGTGGTCGAGTCTTCTTGCCACTGGAGTGCTCCCCCGGCGTTAATCCGAGGAAGGCCATGAGTTGCCTGGGATTCTCGAAGCGAGCCATGTCTCCTACTTCCGCCATCACGCTGACCGCGATGATCAAGCCCACGCCGCGGAGCGCCTGGATTGCGTTGACCGCTCCCGCCAGCGACCAATCTGGCAGCAACACACGAATCTGATCCTCAAGCTGCGTTCTTCTTGATTGGGCTTGCTCCATCGCGTTGAGGTAACCTTGAAACGCGATCTGCTGAGCTGCGTGACGGAATGTCCGGTTGGCGAGCCAGGTGCGATGGCGCTGGGTCCATGGTTTTTTGTCATACCGGACGCTGTACTTCAGCAAGAAGCTCTGGATGCGCTGACGTGCATGCCTCAAGTCCCGGTTGGCGGCGTGGCGAGCGCGCACCAAATCGCGCATGGCTTCGTGGATTGGATCCGGAACCCAAACGTCGGTGAGCTCGCCTGCACGCGCCAAGCGCGCCAGCGTCATGGCGTCCCGGTGATCGTTCTTCACCCGGTCGCCGGGCCGACGAGGAATGTGCGAAGGGGCCACCACCCGGCAGGCCAGCCCGCGGGCGGACAGTTGCCGGTACACATCGTACCCGCACGGGCCGGCTTCGTAGGTGAATTCAACGCATCCATGTCGTTCCATGACCTTCCCGATGAGCCGTTGCAGATGTACGCTGCGGTTGGGGATGTTGCCCCAGAACCGTACCTCTCCGTCTCGCGGCCCGTCCGCGATCGCGACCGCGATCGTGTCCTTGTGCACGTCCATTCCCACGTACGCTCGCACCTCGTCCATGCCCTTCTCCTTTCGGCGCCAACGGCTCCGCAACGCGCGGAGCCGAGGCCGTATCCTACGTAGAGAAGGTCATACCATCTGGCTCTTCGCTGGCTTGGACAACGGCGGTTGCACGGCGGCGACGTTGTTCAGTCTGATCGCCACGTGCCAGTGTCACCGGGCTGAGCCGATGGCCTACCGCCATAAAGTGTTGATCCGCGCCGCGGCCATCCCCGTCAGCCAACTCGGCACACTCCTGCCCGACCGCTGGCAACCCGCCGCCACGAACTGACCCCCAGCATACCGTCGCGCTGCACCAGCGATCGTCGTGCCGCGTGATCAATCCGGTCGTACGGGCTTCACCGGACGCTTACGTTGCTACGGCGGTTCACCCTCCCTTTGTCCCTCCCTGGGAGGGAGGGAGGTTGAGCCCCCGGCCGTCGCCGCGGGGGTGCTGGCCCGCGGCGACGGCATCTGGTGGTGGAAGCTCCCCACCGGCGTGGCTTGCTCGAGCGGATTCGATGGCGGTGTAGCCAGCCCTGATACTGCCGCTCTGACCGACCGGAGGTTGGTCGCCCATGTTGGGGTGGCGGGCGAGACGCACGCGCCAGCCATCAGGCTCGGGGCCTAACGCTACACTTTGGTTCAATCCGCTTTAACCCTCCAGCCACAGCAGTAGAAGCATGAAGATTGCCAGGGACATGACGCCCACCGCCATGGCACGCGCCCACACGCGCGGCTGGTGCGGTTTGGCGGCCCTTGCGGGTGGCAAAGGACGCAGGGGGAGCCGGTCTTCGTCGTGGCCGAACTGGACCTGCGCGATCAGGAGTTGGGCATGGAACGGGCTGAGGCCGAGGGCGGCGGCGCGTTCGATGATCATCTCGCGCCGACTGTGGCGCAGCAGTCCCCCTTCGAGTGAGGCGGCGATGAGATGGCGGAGCTCCTCGATCGGGTCGACGCCGAGATCGCTGAGGTTCAGTTGGGCCTTCTGGAGAGCCGGATCGGTCAGGGCGGCGTGGGCGAGGTAAAGATCCTCGAGTGCTTCGCGGGCCTCGCCGTGACGCGCCGGGTCTCCGAGGATCTCGAGCAGCTCCTCGCGGCGGGCGAGAAAGCGCTGGGTGATCTTGCGGGGATTGTGTTTGCCCGGAGTGAGACCGAGTACGCCGAAGTAGTCCTGGGCCATTTTCCAGCCTCCTATCGCACGATAGGGGGGAGGGTGTAAGGTGGTCTACGTCCGAGAAAGGAGGCGTGGCGGTTTGTGGCTGAGGCGGGTGTGGAGGGGGATATTGTTGGGCGTTCAGCGCGCGTGATACGGTGGGTCCGGGAATGTATGGTGCTCGGTCCGGTGCCAAGCTCATGTCCCGCGGGGTATAAGGGGTGACCGACGGCAGACAATTGCGTCAGAATCCGGTAGTTGTCACCAAACGTGAGTTTCCTGGATGGGTCAAGACAGTTGATGAAACGTACGGCATTTGAACAAATTGTGTCCGCGTGGCTGGATGAGCCAGGTGAGGATCTTCGCCGGCGGATTGATGCTGCGATGGCGCGGGATCCGGCTTTTCGGGGGTTGCTGGACCGATATGAGCGGCTTGATGCGCTGATCAAGGCAGGTACTGCGTTGCCGAACGATGTTGATTGGGTCCGGCTGCGGGAGCGGATTGCTGCGGCGGTGAGGGGGTCGGGTGGTGAGTTATCGGTCGATGATGGGCTGGATGGTATGCTTCGCGGGTTGGGCGGTCTGGATGAGCGGGTTGACTGGGATCGGCTGAAGGATCGGATCAGTGTGGCGGTCGATCGCGAAAGCGGTACCGGTCCTAGGTCGCGACGTCGGCGCTGGTCATTTGTGGCGCTGGCGGCGAGCGGTCTGACCGCCGCGGCGGTGCTGGTCATCGCGCTGCTGCCGAAGCTGACGGCGTCGGCACCGGTGGTCGAGGCGAATCCGGTGGTGGAGTTGGTGGTTGGCGCGCCGGTGGATGAGGCTATGTGGGGCGCTTCATCGGTTGCGGACTTTGAGATTGGGGGTGGTGATGCGGATGGGGCCGTGGTGCGTTTCTTTTCTGTTGATCCTGTCCCTTGGGCCGACCGTGGAGACGAGTCGGCCGGGTTCTATTGAGGCAGACGCAATGAGCAAGCCCGTGTTGAAACCGATGCTGACGATTTCCGCGTGTATGGCGGCGTTGCTGGTGCTTTGCTTTGTGCCGGGTGCGCGTGCACAGGATATGCGTGACCTTGTGGCGGCTGCGCTGGATGAGAAGATTACTGAGCGCATTGAGATCGGTCAGCAGCGCATTCGTGAAGCGCTGGTGGAGCTGGAGCCGCGGACCGGGCTGCGTTTTCGGCTTTCGCCGCAGGCGCTGCAATGGATGCCGTATGGCGAAGAGACGCGTATTGCGATTGTGCTGGATGATATCTCGGTGCGGGCGGGGTTGCGGCGGATCTTCGACGGTCTGGGGCTGATGATGCGTGTCGAGGATGATGCGGTTGCGATCGAGCCTGCGGCGTGGCTGGATCGGCTGGGTCGCCGGCTGACGATTGATGAGGTGGGTGTGTTGCAGAAGCTGTCGCAGCGGAGTTGGGGCGCGATCAGCCGTGAGGAGCTTGCGGTGGAGTTTCGTTTGCCGGCGGATGTGCCGGCGGGGGAGCTGCTGGAGAAGACGATTGCGGACGTCGGCGGCGGGAATGCGCTGACGCAGCTTGAAGCGGCGACGCTGCGGCTTGGTTGGGCTTGGATTCCCTCGGGGAAGGGTATTCTCGTTTACAGTCGTGATGAGAGTGTGCATCAGCGGCTGGACCGGCCGCTGGACTTCAACTATCGGCGGATTCCGATTGACAAGTTGCTGCTGGATTTGGGGCGGCGGATTGATGTGACGATGCACTTCGAGCCGGGGGTGTTGGAGGAGGTGTCGGCGTCTGAGCGGCGTGTGGATCTGATTCAGCGTGGGATAACGCCGCGGCAAGTGCTCGAGTTGATTTGCGGGCAGACGGGGCTGTGGTACGAGGTGGTTGAGAATGGGTTGATCATTGGCGGGCCGGGCACGGACGAGGGCGTGGCGCGAGAGGCTGGGCGGGCGTCGCCGGTGGTGGCGATTATTGAGATTCCGGTAGGTGAAGACGGTACGAAGGTGCACCTGCTGATTCGGGCGGATGAGTTGCCGCCTGAATTGAGTGCATTGCGGGATCAGAAATTGCCGGAGATCATTGAGAAGCTGCGGGCGGAGCTGGATTAGGGGCTGGCGGCTTAGTGGTTTGTGGGTGGCGGGGGATCGGTCTTGCATGCCACTGCGTCAGCGGCTACTTATCGTAACGTGGCTACGGCACCAACAACCCGTTCGCGTCGCCGGGAGCCGGAAGAGCTTCTGACGCCGGAGTTCATGCACAAGCTCGAGCAGCTTGAGATTCTGTCGCGCAAGATTTTTGTGGGGCGGATGAAGGGGGAGCGGCGATCGAAGCGGAAGGGTGAGTCGGTTGAGTTTGCGGACTATCGGAATTATGTCGTCGGGGACGACCTGCGTTTTCTCGACTGGAACATCTACGCGCGTCTTGATCAGCTACTGCTCAAGCTGTTTATGGAGGAGGAGGATCTGAATGTCACGATTCTCTTCGACGTATCGCGGAGCATGGATTGGGGCGATCCGCACAAGGGGCTCTACGTCAAACGTGTTGCCGCCGCGCTCGCCTATATCGGCCTGGTCAATTATGACCGCGTGAGTTTGTACGGCTATAGCAGCACGCTTACGCATGAGATGCGGGGTGTGCGTGGGCGGCGGTTGATGTCGCAGGTCATCGGGTTTCTGGAGGGAATCGACTACGACGGCTATTCGGACTTCACGGCTGTGGCGAAGCGGTTTGCGGTGCGGTACTCGGGGAAAGGGGTAGTTCTGGTTCTCAGTGATTTCATGGACAAGGGTGGGTACGAGGCGGGCCTGCGGTACCTGCTCGGTCGCGACCTCGATCTGTATGTGATTCAGCTCCTGTCGCCGGAAGAGATTGATCCGCAGATCACAGGGGATCTGAAGCTGCGTGATATTGAGGATGAGGATATTGCGGAGGTGACGATCAGTAAGCCGTTGCTGGACAAGTACAAGAGTAATCTCCAGGCGTTTTGTCAGGGGTTGAAGAATCACTGTACGCGGCGGGGTATCAGCTATCTGTTCACGAGTACGCGGGTGCCATTTGACACGCTGGTGTTGTCGTACCTGCGGGCGCGGGGGCTGCTTCGCTGACTGAGGTGGCGAGGCTGGATGGTAACGCTCTTTGGGATGGGGAGTTAGCGATTGATGTGGCGGTGGGCGCGCAAAAAAAAGGGCCGCGAATGGCTTTGGCTTCCACTCGGCGACCCATGCGCTGGGATGGGCTTTTGAAGCGTTCCGTATGTTCTAACAACCGGCCGGCGGGAAGGTGTCGCAGAATATGCGTTTTTTTCTCGGCCCGCCAGAATCGGTTTGCGGGGCTCTGCTGGCGGAGGGGTCAAGCCTTGAATTTGCTATCCCAGTCTCGCTTTCCGGACGCCAATCCCATCCGGTGCAGGCGTTGGACCGAGTTGGCGAGCCGCTGGAGCAGTACTCGGCCGTCGACATTGAGCTCCAGGCCGACGAACTGCACAGCCGCTCCGAGTGTGCCGGAGTCGTCGTGCCGCACGCCGCGATAACGCGCGTCCACCATGACCGGAGCCCGCCCGTCCGGGAGGTGCATCTCGAGGCCCAGGGTCTCCTCGTCGACCCACGGCGGCGTTGCCGCGTTCTGGAGCCGAATGAGAGCACCGCCGCAGGAGAGGTCGGCCAAATCGCCGGTCAGGATGGCCAGGGATTCCTGCTGGGCCTTGGCGCGGGCCGCGACACCGCCTGACCAGACGTTCACGGTGAGGGAGGTGCCGTCCGGGACGGGCGTGCGGTAGTAGGCGCGGCGTTGGAGTTCAGTCATGGTTTCGGGCCAGCGGTAGCGGATCGCGGGGACGCTGGTGCGATCGTCGAGGACGAACTGGCCGCGGGCCTCGACGACGGTGGCGAAGAGCAGCTTGCGGCTGCGTTGGCGAAAGGTGACGCCGATGTACTGTCCTGGCGAGAGATCGGGAAGGGGGTCGTCATGGTTGGACTGGTGTTCCAGCACGAAGAAGCGGCCGCCGGGGTCGCGTTCGAGGAAGCGCGACTTGAAGGTGATCCACTGGTCGTCTTCCTGCAAGGTGAGGACTGCGAGGGCCCGCTCCTGGACGGCGCGGGAGAAGATTTCGCTGGTGTCGCGTGGTGCCAATACGCGTCTTGGTTTCATAGTTCACCGTCCAATCCGGTCAGGCGGGCGGTCTCGGCGTTCAAGGCGGCCCGAAGCTCGTCGAGCAAGCTGGTGTCCTCACCGTTTACGAATTCCAGTCCAATGATCATGTGCCCTTCTTCGCCGCACGAGGTCTTGCTGCAAACCGAGGCGGGCAGCGCGAAGGCCTGCGTGTGCCAGGGGAGCACGAACTCGACGCGCACCTCATCGCCGATGAAGAGTGCGTCTTCGAGTTCGCGGCTCACGACGCGGCAGCCGAGTCCTTTGGCGCCGATATTGGAGAGGATCGCCACGAAGGGGGTTTCGACGTCGCATAGCGAGAGGCGAATCGGCACCGGCTGTGTGGGCGCGCGGCGGGCGAAGCGCCGACGGTTTGCCACCTGGATGGTCTGGGGGACGGCGAGCACGACCTGGCGGGGCACGCCTTCGCCCAGCACATCGACGATGAATGAGGAGAACATGCAGAGCTGTGAACTGAGGATCATGCGGCAATCGCACATTGCGCCGATCAGGCCGGTGAGCGAGGTCTCCTCTCCGGCATCATGGAGATGGAGGATCAGCATGTCCTCATCGCGGTCGGCGATGGTCGTCCACAAGAGGGTGCTCACGGCGCCGGGGCGCGGCTCCAGTTCGAGTTTGGCGTGAGACTGCACCGCCTGGGTCAGCACGCGGGCGGCCTGTCGCGCTGTCAAATCAAGGGCTACCAGCATGTACTACTCTCCTCGTTGGAGCGTGTTCAGCGCGTCGGCTGTCGCGAGCCGCTCACGCGACAGAATGAACTCTTCGATCCGCTTCAGTTGCTCGGCGTGATGGGCGGGATCATCAGTGGGGCAGAAGGTGCAGCCGCACTTGATGAGGCCGTGTGCCACGTTACGGTGGACGTGTACGATTCGAATTACGACCTCGAGTGCGCCCGTCACCCCTGGCAACTCGAAGTCGGCCCAGTAGGTCTCGCCCGGGAGGATTGGGGGGGGCGGCTGCGTGTCGGTTGTCACGTTCATGCCGCCCGTTGACAGGTTCTGGATCTGCACGCGGAACAGTGTCTCGGGATCGCGCGTGCTCGTAAAATGCCCGCTGGCCGGCGCGATGTCCGCGAGGCCGACGCGAATGTGCTGACGTTCACGGCGTAACAGAATCTGCACTGGACGGGTGAGCCGCCAGGCCGGGGTGCTGCGGCCGCGGGGGTTGATCCAGTCGACGCGGCCCTGCGTCTCCGTGCGGAACACATACCGCTCGTTGTCGTGCTCAAACTGGACGTTGAGCAAGGCACCGCGCGGCGCGATGTTTCCGGTCCCACGCGATGGCAGCTCAACCAGTACGTGGTTGGCATGCACGGCGATGAACCGGCTGTAGATTGTCTCCTGGTTCATACCGCGGGCCGCAACCAGGCGGGCGCGGCGACGTGCCGCGCACGCACCTTGCAGCAGGTCGGATTGCTCATGCGGACGTGTTACGGAAACCAGGGCCATCAAGACCTCCAGACGCGTTAGCGCGTGGCCGGAGTTGTTTCGACGATGAGCGGGCGGGACTTGATGGGGCGGGTGTACGCGGAAAGCCGGACCTTGCTTACTCAGGAGGTCTTGCGTGTGTGGCGTTTGATGAGGCGGGGCCGCTGTTTTGGACGTGCGGGTGTTCCGGTCCTGAAAGAATACTGCTCACACCCGACGGGCAAGCTTTGCGCAGTCCGCGCAAGATCGGGCGCCCATAACGTGCTGCGGAACAGGGTGGGTGGATCCTGACCAAGTGGGTCGACCTGCGTGCTTATCACCCCCAGCAGAGTTTTTGGATAATTTTGCGCGATGGCCGACGCCGTTTCGGCACGCCCGGATAACGTGGGGTGAGCGGGCTGCGATTGCGAGTCTGTGTGATGTGGCCAACTCGGGGCGGGCGACCATGTGGTCGCATGAGTCGAAGCGTGACGCCCGGCGTTCGGTTCGATAAGATCTGCGCCAGTGAGCCTTGGACGCCGGGATCGGCACCGCAAGGGCGACAGCGTCCCGTTATGGAATATCGCATGCGAATCGGCATTCTCTCCGACACCCACGATCGTCTGCCGACGCTCCGCGCTGCACTACAGCGTTTTCGAGCGGAGCAGCTCGAGACGCTGCTGCATCCCGGGGACGTCGTCGCGCCCTTCGCTGCGAAGCTGCTGGCTGCGTATCCCGGTACGCTTCATATTACGTACGGGAATAATGATGGCGAGCGCAAGGGGCTGCGGGGTGTGCTGCCGCAGATCCAGGATGGTCCGCTTTTTCTCGAGCTGGCGGGGCGTCGTGTTCTTCTGCACCACGCGCTCGAGTGGTGTCGTGAGGACCAGATTGCGCGAGCCGACGTGGTCGTGACGGGGCATACTCATGAGCGCATGTGCGCGCAGCGTGATGGTCGGCTGCTGCTGAATCCGGGCGAATGCTGTGGCTGGGTGTCGGGGCAGCCGTCGGCCGCGATACTTGATCTGGAAAGCAACGAGGTTGAATGGCTGGAGATCTCTCCATGACACGTGCGATGACGGCTGGGGTACTTCCGATATGGCTGGTGATGCTGAGCACCTTGGCCGGGTGCGTTGAGCGCAAGGCGCGGGTGCAGACGGACCCCCCGGGGGCCGTCGTGATTGTCAATGACGAGGAAGTCGGCGTCAGTCCCGTGACGTTTCACTTTTTGTGGTATGGCGACTATGACATTGTGCTGCGCAAGGCGGGCTACGAGACGTTGAAGACGCACTATCGCATCGATGCGCCCTGGTACCAGTATCCGCCGTTCGATCTGGTCGCTGAGGCCATGGTCCCGGCGACGATTCGAGACGAGCATGTCCTCCCTACGTTTACGTTGCAACCACGGGAGGTACCCTCGGCCGAAGCGGTAGTTCGGCGCGCTGTCGAGCTTCGCGAGCGTGCGTTGTATGAGTCGGGGCAATAACGCCGCGCGTTGTGGGCGCTGAGCCGGTTGGTCGTTTTGGGGCGGCGTGGGACTTCGGTCATTTGAGCATGATCGCGGCGATTCGGGGGGATCGGCATGCGGTCGGGCGACGTATTCGGTGCCAATCCTCGAGCGGAAGGGGTGGGGCACCGGGGGGACGTGAAGCTCGGGGACTTGACGCCGGGCGGGGGACGGCGGACGGGGACGGGGACGGCAGTCGCAACGGCTACACCGGCGGGGTGGTTTCCGCTATGGTACGCCGAGCGTGTGCCCGAGTCGGCGGTGCGGGTGTGCACCGGTGGCGGCGGGGGAGTGCGTTGCGTAGCGCCTGGGCATGCGACGGTTCTGATGGAAGCGAGCTGAGGGAGAGCACGTCGTGTCTGATTCGCCCGCAACCGCCGTAGCGACTGTCGGTAATGGAAAGCGTGGTGGGGAGCTGTTTGGTCACCCGACCTGCTTGTTCACCCTGTTCTTTGCGGAGATGTGGGAGCGCTTCAGCTTCTATGGCATGAAGGCGCTGCTGATTCTCTATATGGTGAATTATCTGTTCTGGCGGCAGGATGAGGCGTCGCACGTGATGGCGTGGTATGCGGGCCTGGTCTATGCGACGCCGGTGCTGGGCGGGATCGTGGCGGACAAGATCACGGGGGCGCGGTGGGCGGTGGTGATTGGCGGGGTGATCATCGCGATCGGGCACTTTCTGCTGGCGTTTGAGCCGTTGCCGTTTTTCTATTCAGGGCTGGCGTGTCTGGTCGTTGGTACGGGTTTTTTGAAGCCGAATATTTCGACGCAGGTGGGGGCGTTGTATCGATCGAAGGACGAGCGGCGGGATAGTGCGTTTACGATCTTCTATATGGGGATCAATCTGGGGGCGTTTATCGGGCCGCTGGTTTGTGGGTGGCTGCGGCTGCACTATGGCTATCACTGGGGCTTCGCGGCTGCCGGCGTGGGCATGGTGCTGGGGCTGATCGTGTACATCCTCGGGATGAGCTCGGTCGTGCGGCGGGAGAAAGCGATCGCGGCGGAGGAGGCGGCTGAGTCGGATGAGGAGGAGAAGAGCGCGACGCCCGCGGCGCCGGTGTCACAGGAAGAGCCGAAGCCGGCGATTCAGACGCCGGGTGGTGGCCCGAGCATGTCGAAGGTGTACTTCGACCGCAGCATGGTGCTGATTGTGATCTGCATTTTCGCGATTCTGTTCTGGGTGGGTTTTGAGCAGGCCGCGAATGTGATGAATCTGTGGGCGGACAAGCATACGAATTTGTTCGTGTTCCAAGGCGAGGCGCCTGAAGTGCTGGTGGGCGACGCGAAGCCGGCACCGGTGACGGGTGGTGATGCGACGCCGACCGGTGGGGGCGGCCTGTCCGGCTTCCAGATGACGGCGGAGATGTCGCAGTCGATCAACCCGTTCTTCATCATTGTGTTTGCGGCGGTGTTTGCGTGGTTCTGGCAGTTTCTGGAGAAGCGGGGGCGGCAACCGTCGACGCCGGTGAAGATGATGCTGGGGGTGTTTTTCCTGTCGTGTGCGTATGGGGTGATGTTGATGGCGGCGCAGGCGGAGGGGCAGAAGACGGAAACGGAGCTGGTCACGCTGCCGCAGGGGCTACTGACTGATGAGGAACACCGGGTTTACGACGTGGCCACGGAGGCGGACCCGGGGGCCGGTCAGGAGGAGGAGCGGATCTACTACGGTGCGACGCGTTTGAAATGGGAAGATGGCAGGCTGTCCATGCGGGGCGTGCTGACGGACCTGGATTGGATGCGGGCGCTGGGGGCGTCCAGTGCGCCGCGCTACAAGGCGGCGGCGCGTGAGTTGTTCGAGAAGGCTGAGCGGCGGGCGGACGAGGTGCGCGAGGCGAAGCGTGCGGGGACGATGGATCGCGATGCGACGTGGGAGGTGAGCGTGAAGGTCCCGGAACAGGCGGGCGAGGTGGTGCCGATTGCGGGTTGGCCGCAGGAGGATGAGCAGCCGGTAGTGGCCTGGGATGCGGATCAGCGCGAGTTGCGGGTGAGCGCAGAGCTGTCGGAGAAGGGGAAGGCGCAGGTGCTGGCAGCGGGAGCGAATCGGAGCTTCCGAGATGCGCTGACCGAGTTGTATCGCGAATCTTCGGTGTTGAAGGTCTCCATTCTGTGGCTGTTGGCGTTTTATCTGGTGATCACGATTGGTGAGCTTTGTCTCAGCCCCGTGGGGCTGTCGCTGGTGACGAAGGCGGCGCCGCCGAAGTATGTCGGGTTGTTCATGGGCTTCTGGTTCTTCACGACCGGGGCGGTGTCGAACTACCTGGCGCACTACGTTGGTGGATACTGGGGCACGATGACGCCGGGCGAATACTTCATGATCTTTGGCGTACTGGGCGTGATTGCGACGGTGATCATGTTGCTCTTGATTCGGGTGTTGCGGCCGCGGTTGCATGGGATTCACTAGGGGGAGAGATCGAGAGATCAAGAGATTGAGAGATCGAGAGATTGAGAAAGATTGGGACTGAGAGAAAGTTGGTGTGGAGTGGCTGTTGGTCGCTGGCGCGGTGTGGCGTTTGTTGGTGGTTCACGGCCGACGGGGACGTCGGGCGGCAGAGGAATCACGGGCCAGAGGCCCATGCTGCCCTGGAGGCCTGACGCTACACCGGCGAGACGCCGGTGCTACCCGGTGTTTTGGGGGCTTGAATTGGAGTTGAGGCGCGGTGGCTGACGTACGGGTGTTGATTTTGCGGGCGGCGGGGACGAATTGTGATCTGGAGACGCAGTATGCCTGGGAACTGGCGGGGGCGCGGGCGGAGCGGGTGCACATTCGCCGACTGATCGAGCGGCCGACACTGCTGGATGCGTATCAGATTCTGACGCTGCCGGGCGGATTCAGTTATGGGGATGACATCGCGGCGGGTCGGATTCTGGCGGCGCAGGTGCAACGGCACGCGATCGAGGCGGTGCGGCAGTTTATTGACTCCGGGCGGCTGGTGCTGGGGATCTGCAATGGATTTCAGGTGTTGGTGCAGGCGGGGCTGCTGCCGAAGCGGCTGAAGGCGGGGCAGACGCGGAGGTGTACAATCGCGGTGAATGAGCCGCCGGGGTTTCAGGATCGGTGGGTGTATTTGCGGGCGCGGGGGGAGCGGTGTGTGTTTCTGGAGGCGGGGCGGACGTACGAGATGCCGATTGCGCATGGGGAGGGGCGGGTGGCATTTGCGAGTGAGGATGAGTTCAAAGCGGCGGTGGTGGGGGGGCATGATGCGTTGCTGTATGCGTCGCCGGCGGACGGGGAGCGGAATTTGCATGGGGAGCCGTGCAATCCGAATGGGAGTGCGGGGGATGTGGCGGGGTTGTGTGATGAGACGGGGCGTGTGTTGGGGTTGATGCCGCATCCGGAACGGTTTGTGCGGTGGGCGCAGCATCCGTGCTGGACGTCGTTACCGGAGCGGGCGGAAGGGGATGGACTGGCGCTGTTTCGGCGGGGGGTGGGGTATTTTCGGTAGACGTGGGAGAAGAGATGCTCGTGTCAGCAAGAGCACTGGCTGACAACCGGTGCTAAAGAGCGGGTGTCGGAGCACCGGTTACAAACCGGTGCTACAGTTGGGACCGGTGCCACAGTTGGGAAGGGAGCTTGTGGTAATCCCTCCCCATCCCCTCCCTTGGAAAGAGAGGGGGGTTGGTGGACGCTGGGTTGTCAAGGGGCGTTGGGGCCTGTGGTGCGGTAGTCGCCGAGGCGTTTGGTGATGCCGGCGGCGTCGAGGCATTCGGCGATGGGGACGACGTACTTGCGGGACGAGTCGAGGAGTGTGCGGATTTCACTGACGGTGATCTGCCCGCGTTCGCGCAGGGCGGCGGAGACGCGCTCGGTCAATTCGGTCCAGCGTTGACTGTGCAGCCAGATGCCGTCGGTGATGCGGATCAGGTCGCCGCGGTTGGTGGCGAGATCGACCAGTTCGCGCAGGCGGGCGTCGTTGGCGGGGGTGTGGCAGTTGAGCGCATCGATGCCGGGCGGCTGGAAGGCGCCGGCATGCAGCTCGGCGAGCAGTGCGTCGTAGAGTTGTTGATCACTGGGTGGCAGGGCGCCGGCGAAACCAATTGGGACGACGTGGTCGATGTGGAGGAGGACGTGCTCGTTGGAGATCAGCCAGTCGGCCAGGAGGGGGCGGAAGCGTGGCGGGCAGGCCTTGGGCATCCAATTGGGCCATTCAGTACGCGGCACGCCGGCGAGGCGGGGGTTTTCGGCGACGAATGTGCGGAGCTTCTCGTTGAGGAGTTTGGTGAGGCGCTCGAGGTTCGTGACGTGAACGAGGAGGCGGTTTGAGGCGGCATCGAAGGGGACGATCAGCGCTTTGTCGATCAGGCTGCGGGTGGTGCGCTCGGCATCGTCGGCGTCGGCGAGGCCGGCTTCGGCGGACAGGCGGGGCGACGGAAAAGTGTTCCAGACGTGGTGGCGGATGACTTCGGCGAGGCGGTCACGGGGCTTGCCTTCGAGCAAGGTGGCCAGGCTGTCGGGGTCGGCGGGTCGGCGGGTGGTCCAGCGGCGGGCCGTGGGGCGCAGTACACGTCCGCCGCCGAGGGTGCGCTTGGCTGCTTCGTCACGGAGGATGAAGGTCTGGCCCCAGGTGGCGACGATCGGTTCGGCGACGCGGAGCTGGCCGAACACGGCGCGGCACGTACGGTCGTCGGGCCTGGTGATCAGGCGCAGTTCGGCGAGGACGTCGGAGGTGCCGATATGCAGGCGCAGGCGAATCCGCTGCCGGATGATCTTGCCAGGCATGCGGAGGGAGGCGATCCACACGTCGCATAGCTGGGTGGCGGCGAGGTATCCGGTGGTGGCGATCTCGCGCCCCCGGCCGACGTCGTCGAGGGTGACGCCGGCGAGGTTGATGCCGAGGCGGGCACGGCCGGTTGAGCTGTCGAGCTTATCGCGGTCGAGGTGAATGTCGCGGGCGCGGACGCGATTGCCGGCGGGCCAGAGGTCGACTTCGCTATCGCGGGTGAGGCTGCCGTGGGCGGCGGTGCCGGTGACGACCGTGCCGCGACCGGCGACCGAAAAGGCGCGATCGATGGCCATGCGAAACCAGTGGTAGGGTAGCGTGGGTGGGGCGGCTTCGTGCGCCAGGCGGGCGAGGACGGTGCGGAGCTGGTCGAGGCCCTGGCCGGTTTCGGCGGAGGTGCGGACGCTGGTAATGAGATCGAGGTCGAGGGATGCGAGCAGTTCGTGGGCTTCGGCTTCGACGATTTCGGCCCATTCCTCGTCGACAAGGTCGGTCTTGGAGATGGCGAGGATGACACGTCGAACGCCGAGCAGGCTGAGGACTTCGGCATGTTCGCGGGTCTGGGGCATGACGGAATCGTCGGCAGCGACGACGAGCAGGGCGGCGTCGATGCCGGTGGCGCCGGCGACCATGTTGCGGATGAAGCGTTCGTGGCCGGGGACGTCGACGAAGGAGATGCGGCAGCCATCGATCTCGCAATGGGCGAAGCCGAGCTCGATGGTGAGGCCGCGTTGCTTCTCCTCGGGAAGTCGGTCGGGGTCGGTGCCGGTGAGCGCGTTGACCAGGCGGCTCTTGCCGTGGTCGATGTGTCCGGCGGTTCCGATGACGAGAATGGGTTGTGTAGTCATGGCACGCGGGATTGTAGCATGTGCGCAGAACGGTGCTTCACGGAGAGGGGTATGACCGCAAACGGCCGGCCTCGTCGCCGCGGGTTGCGGGGACGAGGCCGGGCTGCGCGTGCCATAGTTGAAGGCGGGCGAGGCACCCCCCGGTCAGCCGCCGATCAGGGTGACGAACGGGTTGATGTCGTCGAAATCGACGGTGCCGTTTTCGTCGATGTCACCATTGAGCCAGCGGCAATCGGGATACTGCGTCTCGTAGGCGGCCTGGCCGCTGAGTGCGAGGACGAACGCGTTGATGTCGTCGAAGTCGACGTCGCCGTCGCAGTCCATATCGCCGGGTGTGCCGACGGGCCAGATGATTAGATTTGTGTAGATGTCCGGATCGCCATTCTGACTGGAGAGATAGCACGGGTAGACGCGGTTCTGGCCGACGGCCAGGCCGTTGTAGTCCCCCAGGAATTGATTGAAGCGGTCGAGGCCGTCATCAAAGCTGTCGAACATGGTTGGCGTGAGGCGATGTTCGGTCCACGAATCGCCGCCGTCGGTGCTGTAAGAGTAGTAGACGTCGAACAGGCCGTGCTCATTGTCGTCGCCCACGGGCTGACGGCGGGTATCGAAGAAGCAGACGTGGATGCGGCCTTCGCTGTCAACTTCGAGCCAGGGCCAGAACTGATCGCCGGGGGGGAACATGTCGCCGTTGATGACGACGGGATCGGTCCAGGAAGTGCCCTGGTCCGTGGACTTGGTGAAGTAGAGGTCGACGTTGTATTGGCCGCCGAACACGCTGGTTGTGTCGAAGTAGATGCAGTACAGGGTGCCATCGTTGGGGTCGACGGCGATGTAGTTCATGGACGGGACGCGGAAATCGCCGGGGAAGCGTGAGCCTTCCTGGGTACCCCAGACGTCCATGCGTGTGGCGATGGTGTGTGTGGTGAAGGAAAGTCCGCCGTTGAGGCTGCGCTTCATGAGGACGCCGCTGCCGAAGTCCCAGTAGGCGATGTAGAGTTCGCCGTTGGGTCCGACGCGCGGGAGGTAGCCAATGCCGCTGCCGAGGGAGACGGGGCTGCTCCAGGAGTCGCCGAGGTCGGTCGAGCGCACGCAGCCGGCGTTGAAGGCGACGTAGACGCGGGTCTGGTCGGGGTCATCGGGATCGGCGCCGGCGGCCATCCAGCACTTGTCGGCGCCGCCGCTGGCGTAGGCCATGACGGACGGTTCGAAGTTGGTGGAGCCCTGGACCTTGCGCGCGACGTAGACGCCGCCGTTGCCGGCGAAGGAGATGGCGCCGACCCAGAGGTGTCCGGTGCGATTGTCGTAGCAGGTCATGGGGTCACCTTCGACGCTGGACTGGTTGGGGGTGGGGGGACGTACAACGAAGTCGTCCCAGGTTTCGCCGCCGTCGAGGCTGACACCGACGCCCATGCGGATGACTTCGGAGAAGCCGGATTCGCGCCAGTCGTTCCAGGCGGTGACGACTTCCATAGGGAACATGTCGGTGCTGGCAGCGGTGGTTTCGTTGGCCGCTTCGGTGCCGCCGTTGAGGTCGATGCGGATTTGCGGGCCGACGGTCGGGGCGTTACGCGATTTGGCGGCCCGCGGTGCCGTGGGGACCTCGCCGCTGATTAGCTTGGGCAGCGTTTTGGGTACGGGATAGCCAGCGGCCTGCGCGGCATCGACGTGGTGGCGGGCGCCGCCGAGATCGTTGGTGTAGTAGAGCAGTGAGGCGAGGCGGCCGTGGGCCTCGGGGTGATTGGCGTCGTGATCAAGCACCTGGCGGTAGGCGGCGATGGCCTCTTCAAGGCGGCCGGTGCGCTGGAGGACGTCGGCGAGGCGTGACCAGAGGTCGACCGAGTCAGGATCGAGGTCGAGACCGGTGCGCAGGGCGGCTTCGGCCTCCGCAAACTTGAACTTCCAGGTCAGGGTTTGTCCGAGGCCGACGTAGAATTCAGATAGGTCTGATTTGATGAGGATGGCGCGGGTGAAGGCGCCGAGCGCGTCGATGCGCATGTTCTTTTCGAGCAGTTGCACCCAGCCTTCTTCGTAGGCAGCCCAGGCGGCGTCGATGTCGCCATAGTCGGGCAGTTGGCGGGCGTAGTCCTCGTCGACCACCACGCGACCGGTGTCGTAGGTGAGGCCGCGCATGGCCTGACGGGTGAGCAGGTCACGATAGTGGCCAGGCGAGGCGATCTGCTCGGTCGGGGCGGCGTCGGGGGCCGGCCGGAGCGACATGTCCTTTTTGTTGTTGTCATCGGTCTTACAGGCGGGCAGTGCGATGAGCACGCCAAAGGTCAATCCCAGCACGAGGTTCCGCTTCATGGTTGCGCTCCTATCCGCAGCGTCGTCTCCCCCGAAAGTGTGTTCTCCTGCCGAACACGAAATCAAGTCTATCAAGATGGCTGTTTATCAGTCAATGTCGGGTTTGGTCGGGGTCCGGTAATGTCGCACGTTTGTTCGGTTTTTTTCGGGCAAACGAGCGTGATCGCGGGTTGGGCTCATGCGAGCGGGTCCGCCCGGGCACCCGGCGAGCGGTGACACGCCGGATGCCTGGGCGTCTTGGCGCGGGCATGCGCCGGCCGGGATCAGTTATCAGCGCGCCGCGCGTTCCCACGGCCATGGTGGCTGATCGTCGCCGCGGGGCGGTTGGGGTGGTTCGACCTGCTGACCGCTTTGGCGGAAGAACATGCCGCCCATGAGCAGCATGGGCTGGTTTTCGCCGAGCTCGGCTGAGAGCATGCGGTCGATACGTGACTTGCAGGAGCTCACGTGCGCGGCGGTGGCGAAGTCGAGCTTTTGCGCGTGCTGCTGCACTTGCCCCAACTGGTCGGCGAGCTGGTGGAGCGCGTGCCGCAGCATGGCGTGTAGATCGGGCGAGACGGCTACACCCGGCTTCTCACGGACCATGGGCTCGACCAGTCCGAGGTATTCGCGCTGTAACGAGCGGCGCACGCTCGAGAGGAACGGCTGGGTGTCGGACCATTTGCCGGCGGCGAGGCGATCGGTGTCGACGGCATCCTGCCAGCAGGCGTCCTGCAAGGTCCGGATGTACTCGGCCGCGGTAAGGCGATTCGGCGCGTCGGTCTTCCATTCGTTGTCGTGGATACGTTGCAGGGTGAATGGGAACAGGCGGTCGAAGAGATTCCACCACTGGAGCGTCGATACGTATTGGTGCACCGGGAAGTCCATGGCAATGGACGCGCGGCTACCGGCGTGCGACCACCGCGACGGCGCCAAGTGATTGAGTAGCTCGGGCGAGACGTCGTAGAACTGATCGCTGTAGAGATGGTCGGCGGTGAAGCGCAGGGCGCGGCGCTGCACCTCCGGCTCGACGAGGGTGAAGGGCGTCTCCGCGTTCGGGTCGCCGCGGTGGTGGCGGACGAAGTAGGCGCCGCCGATGTAGCGGCCGACGTAGTCGAAGACGAAGGCCTTCTCGGCCAGCAGCGTCAGGAACGTGCGACGCAGGTGGTACCAGCTCTCGCCCTCCGCGACGGCCCACTTGAGGACGTCGGCCATGCGTTTGTCGACGAGCGCGATGCGAGTCTCGGCCCAGTCGATGGGGTCGGCACCCATGTCGAAGCGCGCGCTGCGCGGATCGGGGGAGATCGGCGGGATCGTATCCTCGTCGGTTGCGTAGGCCAGTTCGGGCTCTGCGGCGCGACTGGCGATGTCTTTGAGCATGGCTGCCTCGCCGGAAATCGGCTGGGCGGCCTTTTGCGCTGCGCCGCTGGAGGATGTGTCGGAGGACATGGCCGCGGTGTTCATGCCGGCCGACTGGGCCATCTGCATGAGCTGCTCCAGGTTGCCGGACTCGAGCATTTTCTTCACTTCCGGTGGCATCTGGGCGAGGATTTCCGGCGGGATCTGGCTGATATCGATCTGCAGCTCGGGTGGGGTGGTGTTCGGGGCGGGTTGCGGCTCGGCATCGGCCGTCTTGGTGGCGTCGTCCTCCTCGGCCTGCTCGGCGCTCTTATCCGCCTCATCGGCGTGGGCGCTCTTGTAGTTGCCGTCAAAGGGGCGGTAGCCGTACTCGATGGCCCAGTAATCGTAGGGGCCGATGGTGGTGAGGACGAAATCGCCGTCGGTGGCATGCTTGGCGAAGAGCAGGGTGGGGTTGTAGTCCATGACGGAGCCGCAGGTGGCCGCGCCGGTCTTGCGCCGCTGCTGGATCTCCTCGAGTGTGTAGATGGAGCTGGCCTTGAAGTTGTGGCGGAGGCCGAGCGTATGGCCGACTTCGTGGGTGGCGACTTCCTTAATGACTTCGTAGAGGAACTTGTCCTTCACCTTCTGCGGCTGGTCGGCCAGGATTGTGCGGGCGACGGCGAGCTCATGTTTGAGCTCGTGGGCGTAGGTGCACATTGGGCGGCCGCGCTCAGCCATCCGCTCCTGCATGCGGCTGAGCAGGACGCGTTCGTCGCTGCGCCCCAGCACCATGTTGTGCCAATCCTGGACGGGACGCCGGAAGCTGGGGTGCTTGTTCAGAAACTCCTGCATGGCGGGGTTGTCGAACTTGCGGGAGACGATGGCCTCGGGGAGGTAGGTGTCGGCTTCGTTTTCGAAGAAGCGCACCATGCCGTCGTCGAAGATGATGTCAGCGTCGTAGATCTGGCCGGTGAACGGGTTGGCACGGTGGGGGCCCATGGCGAAACCGGCGCCATTGACGACCCAGCGGAAGAAGCTGTAGCGCATGTCTTCCGGATCGAGGTCTTTCCATTCGTTGTCCTCGGTTTGCTGACGGACCACGATGGCGTTGAGGAAGCCGATCTGCTCGAAGGCCTTGTTCCATTCGAGGATGCCCTCGCGGACGGCGCGACGGAACTTTACCGGCACCGTTTTTTCGATGTAGAAGATGATCGGCTGCCGTGGTTCGCACATCTCGAGGCTGGGATCGCGTTTGACGAGGTGCCAGCGGTCGATGTAGCGATTGAACAAGTCGCGGACCTCGACCGGCTTGCTCCAGTCCTGGTTGACGGTCAGGAAGTAGCCGATGCGGTCATCGGCGATACGTGGCCGGTAGTCGGTTTGCGGCAGTTTCCAGAAGCTGTAATGGACGTATTTCTTGTCGTAGGAACCGGGCGGCGACGAACGACTGATGGCCATCTCAACGCCGATTTCGACATTCAGCTCAAAGGTTTTCTTCTTGGTCCACTTGCTCAGGGAGCTGTTGATTCCGCCACCGCCGCCGCCGCCAAACATGCCGGCGAAGGAAGTCCAGGCGATGTCGGCGAAGTTGCTCTTGAGGAGGGGGCCGAGGTCGATGAGCGGGTCGCCGTTGGGCGTCTTGGTCAGGATGGGGACGGCGACGCGGATGCGATCGGGATAGGTTCGGCGTACGGCGTCGCTGACTTCGTCATTGTTGACAACGTACATGGTCTGCGGCTCGATGAGCACGAGTTGGCGGTCGCGCAGCTCCCACTTGACGACGCGCTCGTCGAGGGGGAAGCCGGTGAAGAAGCCGCCGCCGGCAAAGCTGGTGGAGAGCATGAACTGTTGGCCGAGAAAGGCGCTGGGAATCTGGCAGAGCAGTTTCTCCTGGTCCTTGTCTTTGGCGCCAGGTGGGTAGTACCAGAGGGTGAACATGCCCGACTTGGAGGTCATGTCCTTGGTGACCTGCTTGAAGTCGGGAAACGGTGAGTCGTTTTGTTGCTGGGCCTGCTGCGGCATGCCGCCCATCATCTGAACGATGTTGGCGAGATCGATGGATTCGGGATCGGGCTGGGGTTTTGGTTGTGGTGGCTGACTGGCCAGTGCCGTAGCGAAGATGCCAACGGCGACGACGGTCGTCATCAAGATCATGCGTCGGACCATCTTGTTTCTCCTTCTGGTTGCGAACAAATGTGAACCTCCCGGCGATCGAAGCGGGGGTGATGCGGACAGCCGGGGGACCCTACAGGACCTACGGAAGATGTGCAGTAGCTTCGTACGGAGCTCATGGTTTTTGGTTGCAGGCAGGGCGGACAGCCCGACGCGCCAGGATCGGTTGGTGACGGGGGGCGGTACGGATGTCGCGCGCCACGGGTTTTCGGTCCGGGCGCATGATATCGCGATCGTAATCCGGGGGCAGGGGCGAGGGGATCGTTGACAACTTCAGACGAGGGTACGCGTGTATTGTGCGGTGAGGAGTTCGGTGTTTTCGGCGGCAATCATGTGCGCAAGTCTGGAAAGGGGATGGAATTGGTTCCTTTCCGACGGCGCTAAAAAAGGGGCGTATGAACCGATTCACATGCGATTTCTTCATGAAATATACCCAGAAACCCCAATAGAAGACGGTGATGGCCACAAGTATAGTGAACTTGCTTACACCGGGGCTACGGGTCGCCCGCTGGGGCGAGTCCGGGGGTGAGCGTTGTTTTCAACGGTCCGTCAGGTCCCGGGGGGTCCTGGCGGACCGTCTCTTTTTGCGCGTTTCGACGGCTGTTTCCGAAGGGGGGCAGGATCGTTGCCCGGCGGTGGCTGCTGAGGGGGATTCAGTGTCCGATGCGTGTTGCCGATAAACCGTCCGGGTGCTCTCGCGCTGGTTTGCGGGGCCGGGTGGCAGTCGCTTGCACCCAACGACGCGTGCGGTTTCAATACCGCTCTTTGTAATCTTGGCGCGGTCCCGTTTGTGCCCCGTGGGAGTCGGAATGCGGTCTGCTTTGATGCTCGCCACTTTTGTGCTCGCGACCGGCGAGGTCGACGCAGCGCGTGATCTGATGCTCTATGCGTTCTACCCGACGCTGCTGGGGATTCTCGTGATTGCCAGTCTGGGGATTCCGATTCCCGAGGATATCCCGCTGATTGCGGCGGGCGTGATTTTGCGGACGCATCCTGAGACGGCGTCCTGGCATGGGACATTCATGGTGGCGCTCGTTGGGATCATGACGGGCGATCTGATCCTGTATTCCATGGGGCGACGGTGGGGGCCGGACGTTGTCAATCATCGATTTGTGCGCTGGATGGTGTCGCCGAAGCGGTATGAGCAGGCGGCGGCGTCGTTTCGCAAGCACGGGGCGTGGTTCTGCTTTTTCGGGCGCTTCTTTGTCGGGATTCGGGCGATGATGTGCATGACGGCGGGGGCGACGCGTTTTCCGTACTGGCGGTTCTTCCTGGCGGATTGTGCCGGTGCGGTGCTTTCGATCCCCTTCTTCGTCGTGCTGGGGTATGCATTTGCGTACATGCTGCCGACCTTGCGGTCGTACATTGCCGGTGTGCAGTCGGGCATGCTGGTAGTGGCGGGAGCGGGGGTCTTGGCGATCGGGTTGTATGTGTACCTTCGGCGTCGACGGCGGCGTGCGGCGCTGCTTGCTGCTGCGGCCGTAGACCAAGCGCCGGCAGGAGAATTATTGGACGTAGCAGAGTCCCTTGACACGCCGGATAGTGATCGGGAGCTGTCCGAGGCGGAGTCGGCGGAGGTGTTGGAGGAGTCGGACGAGGATGAGCTGGACGAGAAGGAGGTCGCGGCCGGTGTGCCGTGATTGGCGGGGGCGAATCACGTAGTTCGTTATCCGGGGATCAAGGGGTGGCAAGGCCGAGTTCGGCGGCTTTATCCAGGAAGAGTCGGCGGACTTCGCCGAGCGCCTGGGGCATTACCTTCACATCAGCCAGTACGGGCATGAAGTTCACGTCGCCGGACCAGCGGGGGACGACATGGACGTGCATGTGGCCGGGCAGACCGGCACCGGCGCACTTGCCGAGGTTGATGCCGATGTTGAAGCCCTGTGCGTTGAGGGCGTGCTGGAGGACGCGTTTGGCGTCGCGGGTGCGTTGCATCAACTCGAGGAGCACGTCGTCGGATAGTTGCTCGGGCTCGGCGATGTGGTGGTGTGGAGCGATGAGGGTGTGGCCGCTGCTGTAGGGGAAGAGATTCAGCAGGGTGAGGGTGTGCGTGCCGCGCCAGAGGACATAGTTTCGTTCGTCATGCTGGGGTTGGGCCAGTGTGCGGCAGAGGAAGCACTCATCGTCGCCGGTCCCAAGCTGGTCGATGTACTCCATTCGCCAAGGGGCCCAGAGTGCTTTGCGCTGCGGATCCATGAGGTCGCTCGTGTCGTGCTGCGCACGGGGGGTGTTGTCGTGCGGGCAGCTGGTTCAGTTGCTATGGGCGGCATCTTCGATACCGGGCAACACCCGGATCCGCCGACTTACACGATGTTCCTTACCCTGATCGGTGACAACGAGCAAGCCGAGCTTGTAATCGCCGGGGGCCGGAATCGTGCGTTGTCCGTTGACGCCCTGCCCGATGGGCTGGCCGTCCAAGGTCCAGTGGAATTTGGCGGTGTGTTGCCAGGCGACCGGGCAGTCCGCTGTGTAGGTGATCAGTAGCGGCTCGAACCCGATAGCCGATGAGACGCTGATGCTGACCGGACGGACCTGACGCGGCGCCCAGGCGACGCGGGCGGCGCGCTCCGGCGTGGGTTGGGCTGCCGCATTCTGACGCTGGCGGTTTGGAGGTGGCGAGGACTGACGCGGCGGGTTTTTCTTTGCGACGCGCGTCGGTGGCCTGGTGGGCTGAACGTCGGCACTGGGTTTGATGAGGGCCGAGCCGGAGTGGCTGCGGTCATCGGGGGGCTGTTCCATGGGCTTGAGCTTGCCGGCGAGCAAAGCGAGGCCCGTGGGATTGCCGTCGATGGCTTGGCGCGAGACGAGGACGTTGGGTCGGCGGTTGGGCGTGGCGCCGCAGACGCGGGCGAAGAAGTCGGCCGCCGTGTCGGGTGTGCGCTCGTGGCCCAAGCGATTCATCTTGACCCAGGCGAAGTTCTTGTAGTTGTAGCGGTCATACCAGTTCACCGCTTCGCGCGATTCTCGTTTACAGATGCCGAGATCATTCTGCGTCCAGACGACGAGCACGGGATGGTATCGGGAGCGCGGCACCAGCGTAGGATCCAGCACTTCGGGAGAGAAGTTCGATTGCCGGACTGCGAGACAGGTGAACACATCCGGGTGGCGGTTGAGCATGTAATGCGCCATGTAGCCGCCGGAGGAGAAGCCGGTCGACAGGACGTGTTCGCGTTTGGCAGCAGTGGTCTGGTAGACGTGGTTCAGGATGGCAAGGGTGGCTTCCTCATCGGAGCGGAGGGCGCTGTTCACACGCTTGAGCGGGAATTCGCCGAAGACGCTGAAGGCGTTAAGGATGGGTGCGATGACGATGTAGCCGTAGCGGTCGGCTTCCTGCTGCCACTCGCGGGCCTGGGAGTGGGCGACATCGAAGGGTTTCATTCCGTGAAACGTAATAACGATGGGCCAGGCGCGGTTCTGGCGTTCAGCTTCGGAGGCGTTGACGTACTCCTTCGGCAGGTAGAGGTAGTACGAGCGCCTGGTGGTGGGTTCGCGGAGGCGGTCGAGACGGCCTTCGCCGCGGGGCTGCGGAACGGCGCAGCCGCTGAGCGTAGCCAGTAGCAGACCGGCGAGCAGAAGCCCAGGCGACCTGGCGAACGCGAGGCGAGCGACTTGGGAGGCGTGGTTTCGTATCATCAAGTCCCTTATTGAAACGGGATTATCGCGCTAATTCGAGATTCTGCTTGTGCTATCGGGAGTTCGTCCGGTCTGGTTGACCGCGTCGGGCGCGTTTGCGTGTCCCGACCCACGATGACTATTCTAGCTCCCTGGCAGGTTGGTTCAATACAGTCCAGACGGTGTAACACGGCGACGCAGCGGTGCCGCATATACACGCCGCGCAGCAGGAGGCCGCCATGGCCACCCATATTCATGATACCACGGTCGTTACGCAACGTGGCGACGTGATTGAGACATTGGAGCACCAGTCTCTGGTACTGGACGGAGGGCGGGTGGCGGCGTTTGCGCCGGCTGCGGAGTTGGCGTCGCGGGTGGCGGGGGGGGCGTTCGATGAGGTCGTGGACGGCCGCCGGCAGATTACGGTGCCGGGGCTGGTGAATACGCATCATCATTTGTACCAGTCGCTGACGCGGTGTGTTGCGGGTGCGCAAGATGTCCGGCTGTTTGACTGGCTGTTAACGCAGTATCCGCTGTGGCGAGCGCTGGACCGGGAGGCGTTGTTTCTCGCGGCACAAGTGAGCATCGCGGAGTTGTTGCTGCATGGCTGCACGACCACGAGCGATCACCATTACATGTTCCCGGTGGAGCAGAATGTGGCGTTGGAGGCGGTGTTCGAGGCGGCGGAGGCGCTGGGCATCAGAATTCATGCGTGTCGGGGTAGCATGACGTTGGGGCAGTCCGGTGGCGGGTTACCGCCCGATAACTGTGTTGAGCAGGACATGGAGGTGCTGCGCGATTGCGAGCGTGTGCTGGATGCCTGGCATGATCCTGGGGCGTACAGCCTGCGACGCGTGGACCTGGCACCTTGCTCGCCGTTCAACGTCACGCGCGAGTTGCTGCGCGATACGCAGGTGCTGGCGCGGGAACGAGGGGTACTGCTGCATACGCATCTGGGGGAGACGCTGGAAGAGGAGGCGTATTGTCTGGAACGGTTCGGGTGTCGGCCGATGCGCTATCTGGAGGAGTTGGACTGGTTGGGACGGGACGTCTACCTGGCGCATTGCGTGTGGCTGAATCAGGAGGAGATCGAGTTGTTGGCGCGGACGGGGACGGCGGTGAGTCACAATCCGGTATCGAATCTGCGGCTGGGGAGTGGCGTTGCACCGTTGCAACGGATGTTGGATGCGGGTGTTCGGGTGGGGATTGGGGTGGATGGCTCGGCGAGTAACGACGGGGGCAACATTTTGTCGGCGGCGCGGATGGCTTTGTATCTGGCGCGGGTGTTGCCGGTGGTGGGGAATCGAGTCAGGGAGGATGACGAAGCGGTACCAACAGGGTCGTTGATGCCGGCGCGGGCCGTTTTTGAGTTGGCGACGACGGGAGGGGCGGCGTGTTTGGGACGGGAGGAACTGGGGCATCTGAATGTGGGGGCGGCGGCGGATGTGGCGATGTTTGCGCTGGATGATGTGGCACTGGCGGGGGCGGGCGTGCGGGATCCGCTGGCGGCACTGGTGTTTTGTGAGCCGCCGCGGGCGTCGCGCGTGTTTGTGGCGGGGCGTGAGGTCGTGCGTGATGGGCGACTGGTTGGGATCGACGAAGAGCGCCTAGCGCGGCGGTTCAACGACCTGGTAGCACAGCGGTTTCGTGGTTAGCGGGCAGGGGATGGTCTTTGCGCGTTCTTCACGCGTGGAGTGGCCGGTGTCCGATAGGAAGATTTTGGGCCGGAGCATATACTGGACGGATGCCGACTTATCGCGAGAAGCTTATCGTGGTGGCGCTGGGGGGTAACGCGATCTCGCGCGCCAACCAGGAGGGCAACGTTCCGCAGCAGTTCGAGAACACGCGCTATACAGCGGACTACCTCGCCGGGTTGATCGCGGACGGGTATCAACTCGTCGTCACACATGGCAACGGTCCACAGGTGGGGAACGTGTTGCGACGGGTGGAACTGGCGGCACGTGAGCTGTACCGCTTGCCGTTGCATATTTGTGGTGCCCATACGCAAGGCGGCATGGGCTTCATGATTGCGCAGTGCATCAACAACGCGCTGCGGGCACGGCAGATCGAGCGACGGGCATCGGCGATCGTGACGAGTGTGGAGGTTGATCCCAAAGACAAGGCGTTTGAGAATCCGACCAAGCCGATTGGCAGCTTCTATCGCAAGGACAAGGCCGAGGCGCTGATGGCCGAGCACGGGTGGGAGATGGTTCAGGTGCCGAATCAGGGTTGGCGACGCGTGGTGCCGTCTCCCGCGCCGCAGGCGATCGTCGAGATTGAGCTGATCCGCCGACTGATTGAAGCGGGTGAGCTATTGGTGGTGGGGGGCGGCGGCGGCATTCCGGTGGCGCGGACGCCG
Source organism: uncultured Planctomycetales bacterium (assembly GCA_964468185.1). Classification (GTDB taxonomy): domain Bacteria; phylum Planctomycetota; class Phycisphaerae; order UBA1845; family Fen-1342; genus JANQFV01. Next base: position 137,219 of record CAYXTR010000002.1, read on the forward strand.
GACGGTGGCTGGGAGGGTGTCGAGGCGGTTATCGACAAGGATCGCACCGGAGCGTTGGTGGGACGGGTGCTGGATGCGCCGGTCTTTCTCATCGTGACGAGTGTGGAGCGGGTGGCGCTGGGGTATGGAACGCCGAAAGAGCGGCAACTCGAGCGGATGACGGTCTCCGAGGCCCAGATGCACCTGATGGCGGGGGAGTTTCCGCCGGGGTCGATGGGGCCGAAGATCGAGGCGGCGATCGAGTTTCTGCGGGATTGCGAGAAGAAGGACGCACGCGTGATCATCTGTGATATTGAGCACATGGGGGAAGCGTTGCAGGGCCAGAGTGGGACGGTGGTGGAGCCAGATAACTGAGTCGGTGCCATTGGCGGCCGGCATCGCCAGGCGTCTCACAACGCGCGGCCAGACCCATCAACAAGTGTCGATTACGCCGGTATACTTGCAACTGGTTCCAAGTTGCGACAGGGAGGTGCGTAGCGATGATCCAATTGCAGCGGGTGCTATGGCCGACGGATTTCTCGGAGCTTTCCTTGCACGGCGGACGGTATGCGCGCGAGTTGGCGCGACAATTCAATGCTGAACTGCACGTGGTGCACGTCGCGGCGCCGCCGATAGCGCCGGATGTCTCGGTGACGATGCCGGTGGATTTGCCGAGCACGTATGGTGAGGAGGAGCTGCTGGATGCGGCCCGCGCGGAACTGAATCACGTACTGGAGGACGAGCTGTCCGACGTGGACCGGGTGGTTGCGGACGTGTTCTTTGGTGAGCCGGCGCGTGGAATCTGCCGTTATGCGGACGAACACGAAATCGAGCTGGTTGTGGTTTGTACGCACGGACGGACGGGATTGCGACACGTGTTGATTGGCAGTACGACTGAGCGGGTTGTGCAGCATGCGCCGTGTCCGGTGCTGGTGATCAAGAATCCTGAGCGAGATTTCGTGTTGCCGTGATGGTGGGCTGTGGCGATGTAGAGGCCGCGTGGGTGGGGATCGCGGGGGCTACTCGGTCGCGAGTCGTGTGGTGATGGCGACGTTTGTGCTCGAGCAGCCGGGCTGGCTGGCGGTGGCGGTTGCCGCTGTTCTCAGTGCGCGGCTGATGGTGATGGGCGGTGGGCGACGTGAGCTGCTGCTGCGCGATGGCGTGATCAGTGCGGCACTGATTGGGGTGGCGTATTTTTTGGGGCGGTATGGGGCGCCCGGGCTGCATGGAGCGTTGCTAATCAGCGCCGTGGCAGCCGGGGGGTGGTGGATCAGCGATCTGTATCGACGGGACGTGGCGCGTTTGCGCATGTGGCGTGTCATGGTGCTGGTGATGCTGCGGTTGCTGGCGTGGGTGATCGTGCTCATTCTGCTCTCGCGGCCGGCATTTGACCGGCGTGAGACGGTGTGGGAGCGGCCGGTGCTGGCGGTCTTGCTGGATGCGTCGTCTTCGATGGCGATTGAGGACGTCACTGCCGAGGGCGGGCCGCTGGGGTCGCGGGCGGCACGTGCGAACCGCGCGTTGCGTGATGCGGCGCGTTTGCTGAAGCGGACCAACACGTTGTACGACATTCGCTTGCGGACGGTGGGCGCGACATTGGCGCCGGCGGATGACTGGCGCGTCGTACCGGAGGCGCCATTGACGGGGCTGGCCGCGGGCTTGCGCGGTGCGCAGGCGTTGCGGTCAGCCCGCGGTCGTCCGCCGGCGGCGGTGTTGGTGGTTTCGGATGGGGCTGAGACGATTCGTGACGCAGCCGCGGTGCGGGCGGCGGCGCGCGAGTTGGCCGACGCGGACGTGGCGCTACTGGCGGCGGGCGTTGGACCGCGGCCGGGTGAGACGCCTTTGGTCGAGCTGGAGCCGCTGGGCGTGCCGCCTCGCGTCGGCCTGCGTGATCTGCTGCGGGTTGATGTGCGGGGGCGCACGCAGGCGTGCACGGGACATGACCTGACGGTGCAACTGTATTGGAATGACGACTTGGTGGCGACGCGGGCGGTTTCGTTTGGAGTGGATGATGAGGGGCTCGCGACCTCCTTCGAGACGACGCCGCCGGCGCTGGGTGCGCATCGGCTTACGGCGCGAGTTGTGCTGCCGGAGAGCCTGGGTGGTGGCGTGTTCATGCGGACGATGATCGTGGAGGTTGAAAGTGACAAGGTGCGTGTGCTGTACCTGGATCAGGTGCCGCGGGTGGAGTCGGCGTTCGCGCTGCGTGCGTTGGCCGGTATGCCGGGGATTGAGGTCACGCCGCATTACTTCTTTGATGAGACGCTGGTGCGCGATGGTGACGAGGTAGCGTCATTACTGGCCGGACAGGATGTTGTCGTGATCGGGCAAATGCGCGACGCATTGCCGGGGCCGGTGGTAGATCGCCTCGCGGAAGCGGTGTTGCAGCGCGGGGTGGGTGTACTACTGGCCGGGGGGCCGCGGCTGTTCGGCCAGGGGCGGTATGGGGGCAGCCGGATGAATGTAATCAGTCCGGTGCGTCTGCCGCGCAGCGAGGCGCCGCTGGTCGAAGAGGCGGTGTTTCTGCCGACCGCGTATGGGCGTCGTCATCCGGTGCTCATGTTGCCGGCCACATGGCCGACGGAGGGTGCGATGACGGATGAGGAGCGCCCGCGGGAGGCACAGGTTTCGTGGGAGGACCTGCCGGCATTGGGGCGGGCGGTGCCACTGGGTGAGGCGGATCCGAATGCGTCCGTGTTGGCGGTGGATGCGAGCGGGCGGGCGTTACTGGTGGCGCAGGAAGTTGGGCGGGGGCGCTGTCTGGCGGCGGGTTGGGAGGCGACGTGGCCTTGGGCGTTGGGGTCTGACGTGGGTGAGCGGGTGCATCGGCACTTGTGGCGGCAGATCGTCCGCTGGCTGGCGAATCGTCGACCAGAGGCATGGGTGATCACGGACCAGACGAGCTACGCCAAGGCGGCGCTTGATGATGCGGGTCAATCGGTCACGGTACGGGCCGGTGTCACGGGATTGCCGGTTTTCGACGAGCTGGACGCTCGTGCGCAGGTGCACACGAAGTTGATGTTGCGAGCTGCTGAGGGTGACGGCGGTGCGGGAGGTGAACTGGATGTGCCGCTGCGCGTGACGGCGGATGGTGGCTGGGTGGCGCGGTTGCCGGACGACATTGACCAGGCGCGCCTGGCGACCGGGGCGTACGAGCTGGAGTTTTACGTGGATGTGCCCGCAGCGAACCGGCAAGAGGTTGGTGAGGCTGGTCTGGGTGATGGCTCGTTACGTGGGCGCACTCGTTTTGAGGTGTTAGCGGAAGACCTGGAGCGGCGGCCGCCGACGGCGAACCTGGCCTTGCTGGAGCAGATTGCCGGGCGGACGGCGTCGGTGGGCGGTATGTACCGGTCGGTCGAGGCGCTAGATGTGCTACTGGAGCGGCTGAATCGTGAGGATCGTCGACGACGCGTGCCTGTGCGCAGCCGGTTTGAGGTGGTGGATCGGTTGCCGTGGCTGTGGCTGGGCGCGTTGGTAGGTGTAATGGGCGTGGAGTGGGCGGTGCGCAAGCGCGCCGGGCTGGTATGAGCACTGCGCCGTGACGCGTTCGGTAATGCGGCGGCCGGGAACCGCGTCTTCTCAGGCCTTGACCAGGCCTTCGCGGATGGCGAAGCGGGTCAACTCTACGCGGTCGTGGATGTCCAGTTTGTCCATGAAATTGCAGGAGTGGCGGTGGACGGTTTTGGCGCTGATGTGCATGGTGTTTGCGATTTCCTTCTGCGCGAGCCCCTGGGCGATGTAACGCAGTACTTCGATCTCGCGCGGAGTGAGGGTGGCTGCGCGGGATTGGGGGCGTGTGGCGAGATGCGTGCCATCGCTGTCGACGACGATGCGTCCCCGGACGGTTTCCGAGTAGTAGCTGCCGCCGGCAGCGACCGCATCGATGGCGGCAATGACGGTCGCGAGGGGGTCGGCCTTGGTGAGGTAGCCGGCGGCGCGGACTGCGAGCGCCTGCTCGATATAGTGGTCGTGGGTGTGTGCGCTGAGGAAGATGATGGCGGCCTTTGGGCAACGGCCCTTTATGGCGCGGGCGGCCTCGAAACTGTCGAGGCCCGGCATGTCGATATCGAGCAAGACGATGTCGGGGTGCTGCTGGATGGCCTGACGTACGGCCTCGTCGCCGCTGTGTGCGCTGGCGACGAGTTCGTAGCCGGGCTCCGTCGCCAGCCGCTGCGCGAGTACGTCACGCACGAGGTGATGGTCGTCGGCGAGCAAGAGACGAATCGGGGCGGTCATTGTTCATCAAGCCTCGGTCCCCCAGGCGGCGCGTCGGGCCCCAAGAGCCGAGCAACGAGCTCTCCCAACGCGCTGATCTGGAACGGCTTCTTCAGTAGGACGGTGTGCTCGTCCACTTCGTCTTCGAGCGCAGGCGCCGGCGTGGCGGTGATGAGGATGGCGGGCGTGTCCATGCCGGCGGCGCGGAACTCGCGCAGGCAGTCCAGTCCGCGCCGGCGCGGCATTTCATGATCGGTCAGTAGCAGGCGAATGCGGTCGCGCTGCTGGCTGACCGCAGTCTGGAGCTGCTCGCCGTCGGCCACCGCGACGATCTCGTATTTCATGCTACGGAGGGCGGACACGAGCAGGCGACGCACGTGCTCATCATCTTCGGCCAGCAGAATCAGCTCACCCTGGCCGGGTTGAATGTCACGGGTTGGCGCGCTGGTTTGCTTGGTGACTTTGGCGCTGATGCGCGGGAGCGTGACGGTGAAGGTAGCCCCGGCAGTGGGCTGTGACTTGACGGTGATCGTGCCACCATGCTCGGTGACGATCCCGTGTGCGACGGACAGGCCGAGGCCGGTCCCGTCGCTATGGGGTTTGGCGGTGAAGAAAGGCTCGAAGATGCGCTCGTGCAGACCTGGCTCGATGCCGGTACCGGTGTCCTGGACGATCACCTGCACGCACGGTGGCGGCAGGGGCGGCCGCTGGCCTTCCGCGTGATCTTCGGGCGAGACATAGGCGCGAGTCTCCATACGCAGGCGACCGCCTGCGGGCATGGCGTCGCGCGCGTTGATGGCGAGGTTCATGATGACTTGCTGAAGCTGCGCGGCGTCAGCGTTGACCACGGGGGCGTGCGCGTGCTGCGGTGTCGTCACCTCCAGCTCGATGGAGTCCGGCAGCAGTCGCCGCAGTAACTGCACAGCCTTGTCGACGACGGTCGTGAGGTCGACGGGCGTTTTCTCCGCAGGGGTCTTGCGGCTGAACGTGAGTAGCGCGCGCGTCACGCCGACGGCGTGTTCGGCCGCGTCGGTGAGCTTGTCGAGCGAGCGGATGGCGGCGTGGTCCTCGGGCAGGGTACGGCGGGCGAGGTCGACGTAGCCGAAGATGGTCGTGAGGAGGTTGCCGAAGTCATGGGCGATGCCGCTGGCGAGCTGTCCGACGGCTTCGAGTTTCTGTGCGTGGCGGAGTTGGGCTTCGAGCTCGTTGCGCTCGGCTTCGTAGCGTTTGCGGTCGCTAATGTCGTGCATGACGCCGAAGGCAAACTGTAGCTGCCCGTGTTCGTCCCGCACGGCGTCGGCACGCTCCCAGAGGGGGAAGCGGCGCCCCGCGGCGTCGAAAGCCACGAGTTCGCCTTCCCAGCTTTCGCCGCGTTCCAGGGCGGGGGCGACTTCGCGGTTGAGGATCTCGATGGACTCGTCAGGGTAGTAGTCGCGGTAGTTGGCTTGTCGGGCCTGTTCCAGTGTCTTGCCGAACAGCCGGGCGTGAGCGGGGTTGATATAGAGAAGCCGGCCCGCGGGGTCACTGATGGCGATGGCCTCGTTGGAGGCTTCGACAATGGTCTTGAAGATGCGCAGTGCCGCGGTTTCCTCGCGCTGCTGGGCAAGCAGTTGTTGGAGCTCGGCGATGTGCTCACCCACCGCAGCCAATTCGTCCGTCGGCATGGCGCGATTGTCGCGATCGGACATTACCAGCAGCCCCTTCCGGCGTTGAAGACGGGTTCAGGGCCAGTGTTTGCCGAGCGTTTCGAAAACGTAACGTCGTGTGGCCGAGGCCGGCGGTCAGCATCCATGCAGGCACCTTGCATCAGGTACGGCTACCCGTTCGATCCGCCGAGGGAGGACGGGCGCTCAAAAGATGTTGTGATGATCCCCCGGCTCGCACACCTGCCCAGGCGCCCCCTCGGCAGGCGGGACGCTTCACGCCCGCGAGGCCGGTCTAACCAGATTCTAATCGAAACCGCTCAAACCGGGCAAGCGGTCATGCCGGACTGTTGTCCGTCGCGGATTGGAGTTGAGTGTTCTGGATCACTTTCATGCGGCGATATCAAGCACCGCTCAGGAGACCTATGAACGCCGCCACGTCGTCGAAATCGACGCCACCATCGCCATTGCAGTCGGCATTCAACCACGCGCAGGGCGGTGCGGCCCCCCCGTGCTGGTCCGCGTAGTACGCCGCCCAAGCCTGTTCGCCGCTCAGTGCGGCGACGAAGTAGGCGATGTCGTCGAAATTGATGTTGCCGTCGCAGTTGGTATCGCCTGGCGTGAAGACGGTGCCGACGCGCAGAAAGAGGTCGTCGAGATACGAGTCATTGTCGGTGCCGGCATTGCGGCTGCCGCTGAGATGGAATCGAATCGACCTGGTCTGCGGGGGGATCGCGACGACGTTCGCGACACGGGTCCAGACCGGCGTGTTGGACCCGATCTGCTCCGCTTCGGCAATGCTCTCCCCATCGCCGTCGAGGAATGTCACCCAGACCTCTGGCCGATCCGAGCCACTCCAGTCGCGGAGGTAGCCGCCGTAGCGGGTCTGCAATTGACCGGCATCGATTGCATTGCCGAACTCGCTGACGTCGACAAGCTGGTGTGCCTCGGCGTAGGCGTCCTCATTCTCGCAAACCCCACCTGCGCAGAAGAGGTAGTCACCTCCGTGGGCCGGAAAGTCGATTGAGCATTGGCCGCTCGTGACCGCTTCGAGCGGTGGGTCCGTGATGGTCCAGTGAGCGGTACCCTCCTCGGCGCCAGGGTTGAGGAGGAGGTTGGGGCCGAAGGCGGAGACGCCGGTGGTGAAGGTGACCTCGGGCGACCACGCGCTCCAGACGAGCCCGTCATCACGATAGCGGACGCGGCAGTAGTACGTTGTTTCCGGTTCCAGTGTCGTGACCGAGGCGCGGGTCAGGTCGACGTCAGCCGCAGTGTCGACGCTGTAGTAGCCATTGTTGGGGCCCGAGGCGTCAGGCGGGCTGTAGAGGTTTTCGCCGCGCAGCCAGACTTCGCCGGCCGGGTCGTCGTATTCGCCGGGGGTGGCGGATACCTGGAAGTGTGTTTCGAGGTGTGGGTCATTGTCGGGATCGTTGTAGCTGTTGAACGCAGCGGTGAAGCCATCGGGGTTGAGCGGGGGCGTGTTGGAACTGGGAAACGCGATGATCGGCGTCGCCGGGGGCTGGTTGTTGGTGCGGATCGTGACGGTGTCGTTCTCGACGTTGTCGGTCGGCGCGATTTCGTTGCCGCGGGAGATGCGACGGAGGGTGAACGCCGGGTTGTCTCCGGCCTCCACTTCAACAACGACGAAGCCCCAGTCTGGAAACGTGCGTTGGAACTGCGGGTAATCGGCATTGGAGAATTCGCCCCAGTAGTCGATATTCCCTTCGCCCGAGGCGACGTTCACCCACAGGTGCTGATGGTAGAGGGACTGGCCGCGCGAGTACCCGTGCGTGTGGCCGAAGAAATGGGCCGAGGGTTTGCCGCTCTCACCGGTGAACTGCTCGAGGCGCTCGACGATCTGGCGCGAGTAATCGAGCTCGCCCGGCGTCCACAGCTCCGACAAGGCGGGATGGTGGAACTGTGCAAACACGAAATCGATGTAGGGATTGGCCGCCGCGGCTGCCAGGGTATTGTCGAGCCAGTCGAGCTGCTCCTGAATGCGGTAGGCGCCGTTGGTGTCGAGGCCGATGATGCGGACGTTGCCGTAATCGAAGTAGTACCAGTGCTCGTGGAAGCCGGGGCTGCCGTTGTCGGGCAGGTTCATGTACTTCAGGAAGAAGTCAGTGTCCTGCTCATGGTTGCCGTACACCGGATAGAGCGGAACGTGCTGGAACAGATTCTGGGCCTCATCGAAGAAGTCGTGCTTCCATTCGTTGTAGATCGATCCGGTGCTGACGAGATCGCCGGCGAGGAGGATGAAGGCGAGTTGTTCGGCGAGATCTGCGCCATAGTTGTCGTGTACGAAGCTGATGATGCCCGCGTTGACGATTTCCTCGAACTTATCCGTGTTCGCGTCATCGCGCTGGGTATCGGAGATCACCGCAAAGCGGAACGACGATTCCGTGCTGGCCAGCGGTTGTGTGCGGAAGTGCCGTACTTCGCTGATGACCTCTGCGGTGATGGTGCGATAGTAATAGGTGGTATCGGGCGACAACTCGCCGAGCCGGACGTGATGGACGCGGGCGGGGGGCTGTGTCTCGATGGCGAAGCCGGTCGCGGTCTGGTCGAGGTCAGGGGTGGTACCGTACTCGACGCGGCTTTCATCGCCGTGCGTGGTTTCCCAGCAGATCCACGCGCTGGTCGTAGCGACATTCTGCACGTAGGGGCCGAGGTGCAGCTCGGGGCCGGGCGGATCGCCGGGGATACCGGTGGCGGACGGTCCGCCCAGGTCGGCGACTTCGGCAGCGCTCATCGCGTAATCACGAATCTGAAACGAGTTGATCCATGCCTCTGGCTGCGTTTCGCCGTTGTTGTCAGCGAACAGATGGAACACTCCTTCGAGCGTGAAGCGGCCATCGGGGCCCCAGCCGGAAGGATTCTGCACGACATTCTGCAAAGCGCCGTCGACATAACTGCGATAGGTGATGTCGTCGCCCGGTGGCGTACTCGTATCTATCACGAGGACGAGACGGTGCCATTGGTTGAACGCCAGTCTCAGCGGGTTGTCGTCGTCGGCGTAATCGCCGCTGATTCCGAGGCCACCATCCGGATTGACGAACCAATCGCCATCGTTGCCATTGCCGGTGTTGGTCTGCAGGAGGCTGGTCCAGGTCTCGGCGGGCAACAGCACATCCATGATCAGCGTGAACTGGTTGGTGAAGTCGCCGCCGCCGTTGGGACCGGCCGGGTTGAGCACGCGAAAACGCGCGTCTGTATCGGGACCGGATCCGCCGTCGAAGCGTACAACTGCGGCGTCATCCCCGTTGATGTCGCTATTCTCGAACGCAAACGTACCGAAGGGTTCGAGGGGTGATGCTGCTTCGCCGCGAGCGTTCAGATTTCCATCGAAATCCCAAGTCCATTGATCGGCCGACGCGGCCATGGCACATGCGAACAGGGCTGGCATCAGGATGTGTTTCATCTTTTCCCTCAATCTCTCTCAGCGAACATGTGGTCAACGCGCTACGGAACTGCGGGGGGCGCCGTGTGGCGGAGGCGACCGGCGGGTTCGCAGCCGGGCCGGCTAACGTGGCAGGATGTTAACATGCGCGGCCCCCGGTGGCAGGATGGTTCAGAAATGCTGTTCGATTCTTAACGGTCTGCTCAATCAATGCTCGCACAAGGGCAGGCGTTATGCTCCGGCGCACGTTGCAGAAGATAGCGTCGGAGGGCTGGCAGATCGTCGGCGTTGATCAGGTCGACTCCAGCATTGAGCAGCACATCCCACACGCGTTCAGAATCCGGCGTAGCCCAGAAGCGCACGCGGCGGCCGGCGGCGTGTGCCAGACGAATGATGTCCTGGAGCTTGGCGCGATCCTGGTCCGGAATGGGGCCATCGCCGCGCCAAGTGAATGTGTCGCGAGCCGAGGCGCTGATGAGCGGGATGAGGTGTGCTGGGGCGTGATCACGCAAGTCGTCGAGCCGGCCATCGATGGCGGCGTAGCGGATCGGTTGCCCGGTGATGTACTCGACGGCCCGATTGCCGGAGACCACGACCAGAATCGGGCCGTGAATAATCTGAGTGTCACAGACGATTGTCAGGATATCGACATACTCGCCCAGCACGTCGTGCAGGGCGCGGTAGGTCGGTTCGGCGTCCGACTTGATATCGATCATCAGTAGCAGGGGGCGTCGGCAGCCGGGATACACGCTGCCACCATTGGACGCAATGCGCTTGTGCAGCGGTTCCAGGTAGAGCGCGCGCAAGGTGCGCGCGGCGTTAACCTCTTCGAGGTCGTGGGCGACGAGCAGCTCGCCATCCACGAGGTGAATATCAGCCTCGATGCTCATGAAACCATGATCGAGGGCGTCGAGTAGTGGACGATCGTGCGCGTAGTCATTGTGGGCGTGAGCGTGGTGGAGTGGCACGATCTCGGGTTGCGCCCGGCCGGAACAGCCTATCAGGAGGTACAACAGTGGGAGGGAGAGGACGATGGCTCGAGTTGCACATCTCATGGGGGCAGTCCGGCTCTGGTATTGCGCGTATTCGCAATAAGCGCTTTGGGAAATACCTAGGCGAATCGGCTTGGGTTTGAAACAGCGCGGGCACTGAGCTGCGCGGAATTAGCGCAGCCTGAAGCTGCTGCTCACAATTCCGCCGCAGTGACGGAGGAACATGTGATGACGATACGTCGAGCGGGCTTTGCATTGAGGAGCGGACTATGAACGACGAGCACGGGTTGTCGGGCAACCTCACGCGTCGCGAGTTGATGAAGCTGGGGGGGGCGACTGCGGCCCTGGCGGGCATCAGTTTGGGGACCAATCCCGAGACGGTGTCAGCACGTCCAGCGGCGCAGAAGCGTGAACGTGTTCTGCGTATCGCCCATTTGACCGACATGCATGTGCAGCCGGAGCGCAAGGCCGGGGAGGGACTCGCCAAGTGCCTGCACCACGTGCAGCGCCACAAGGAGCGGCCCGACCTGGTGCTTACGGGCGGTGACACGATCATGGACTGTATGAGTCATGACGAGGCCCGTACGAGAGCGCAATGGGCGGTGTGGAAGCGTGTATTGCAAGCGGAGTGCGAGCTCCCGGTCGAGTCCTGCATTGGCAATCACGATGTGTGGGGCTGGAACAAGAAGAAGAGCAAGACGACCGGACGCGAGGCGCGGTGGGGCAAGCAGTGGGCGATGGAGATGTTTGGTGTGGACCAACCGTACCGGAGTTTCGACCGGGCCGGCTGGCACTTTGTCGTGCTGGACAGCACATTTCCGCACGGTGATGGGTATACGGCGAAGCTGGATGATGAGCAATTCGAGTGGCTCGCGGCCGATCTGGCGGGTACGAAGCTGCCTGTTCTGGTGCTGTCACATATTCCGATCCTCGCAGCGTGTGCGTACTTTGATGGCGATAATGAGAAGTCCGGCAATTGGGTGGTACCGGGTGCGTGGATGCATACCGACGCCCGCAAGATCAAGGACCTGTTCAAGCAGCATCCACATGTGAAGCTATGCATCAGTGGCCACATTCACCTGGTGGACCGCGTGGATTACCTTGGCGTCACGTATCTGTGCAACGGGGCCGTGAGCGGCGGCTGGTGGGGTGGGCCGTATCAGGAGTGCGAGTGCGGCTATGGGCTGGTGGATCTCTATTCAGACGGCACATTTGGCCACGACTACGTGACGTACGGCTGGGAGGCGGTGAAGGACTGACGTGCGGCGGAGTGAGGCGGCGGCTGTGAGCCTCCACCGCTATCGGGCACGGGAGAGCTGCTTGCGGGCGGCTTCCATGGTGTTGCGGAGCAGCATCGCGACGGTCACCGGACCCACGCCGCCGGGCACGGGGGTGATGGCGCCGGCGATGTCCTTGACGGCGTCGAAATCGACATCGCCGACGGTGCGCTTCACGACGTTGCCGTGCTCGTCTTCGGTGGTGACGCGGTTGATGCCCACGTCAATGACGACGGCACCGGGCTTCACATGCTCCGCGGTGATGAGCTTGGGCTTGCCGACGGCGACGACGAGGATCTCCGCCTTACGCGTATGGGCGGCCAGGTCACGCGTGGCGACGTGACAGCCGGTGACCGTGGCCATTTCCGTGAGCAGGAACATCGAGATCGGCCGGCCGGCGATACGGCTTTGGCCGACCACGACCGCTTCGGCCCCGCGCACCACGATGCCACTGCGTTTGATGACCTCGGCTGCTGCCAGGGCCGTGCAGGGGGCGATGAGCGGGTCGCCGTAGAAGAGCAGGCCGATATTCGCCGGATTCACGCCTTCGACGTCCTTGTAGAGATCGATGCGGAGCTGGGCGGTGGCGGTGTCGATGTGGTCGGGCAACGGCAATTGCAAAATAATGCCGGTGACACGCGGGTCGGCGTTCAGCGTGTCGATGGTGGCGAGCAATTCCTGTTGTGGCGTGTTTTCGGGGAGTTTGATCAACTCGTACTGAACGCCGACCTTGACGCTCAACTTGCGCTGGTTTTCCGCGTAGAGCTGTCCCCCGGCGTCACTGCCCACGAGAATCGCGCAGAGCTTGATCGGGCCGTGGTGGGCGTTGTGCCACGCCACCTGGCGGGAGACTTCGGTGCGGATTTCGGCGGCGTAGGCGGCGCCGTCGAGAATACGAGCTGTCATATCGGACCTCTCTGACGGGCGGATGATGGGGGGATCGCGCTGCGAACGCAAGCGCACGTTACCGGGCGGCCATCGTGTTTTTGCGGGCTGCGGTGGGTCAAGCGGCGGTTGTGTTGACGGACTGGGCACACCAAGCCATACGCTTTAGCGGGACATGACACCGCAACGAGGCGGGTGAAACGCCCGCGTCAACGTCATGGCACAACCGCCCAGGAGCGGAAAGAAGTGATCGAGCATGTGACACATCCGGCGCGCGACTGGCGCACAGTCTTTCTGTGGCGCGAGGTCTTGCGGCAAATGGAACTCGAACGTCTGCGCCGCCGCGAGATCGCGTGGGAGAGCGCGGCTGCGAGCGCGGATTACGATCGCGACGGCGTGCCGGACCACATTGACAATTGCCCCGACTGCTTCAACCCGCGGCAGGATGACCATGATCTGGATGGGATGGGCGACGCATGTGACTGGGATGATGACAACGACCGTGACCCGGATCGGAATGATCCGCGGCCGCTGGATGCGGGGGTGTCCCACGGTCCGACGGGGAGGTTGGTGTATGCCTATGGGCTGCCATCGGTGGCGGTCGGGGGGAGCGCGGGGTTGGTCGGGGGGTTGCTGGACACACGGGGGTAGGCGCCGGATTCCCGGAGGAGGAGGTTTGTGCCCCCCGGGCGGCAACGCGGAAATCCGCGTTGGCCGCCCGGCGTCTTTTCAACGGCTGGGTCGGGCATCTTGCCCGACAAGGCTGCTCATTCCATTTTGGCGGACGAGACGTCCGCCCCAGCCGGACAAGTAGATCGGAGCCGGTCTGAATCTCCGTTAGGGGATTTCGTAGCCGCCCGGCAAGGTGGACATGCCGCCGCAGTAGTCGGTCGTGACGGTCGACCCGCCGGGGTACCAGAGCGAAACCTCGCGCGAGGCCTGGTCGTTCAGCCACTCGACGTGGCCGTCGAACATGACGGCGTTGATGACGCCGTGATGTGTCTGAGCCTGGCCATCGTAGCGCGGCTGTGAGACTACGGGGACGGGTGAATCGTGACGGTAGGTGAGTGGCAGGTTGCCGCCGTCGGACGGACTGCCGGCGCACACCGTGTCGCCATCCCAGTTGGTCGAGCCATCCAGCACGCCGTAGGCGGTGGAGAGTGCCATCCAGCCGCCCGAGGTGGTGAAGGCGCCGAAGTAGGGCGGGTCCAGACCGATATCAAAATCGAGGATCTGGATGCCGGGGAGATAGCGCGTACCATCGGCAATCAGCAGCTTGTCGGCGGGGGACGACTGAATGGCGGAGTCACGGGACTGAAATGTGGCCGGGGGCTGGACTTCCCACGAGGGAGGCACGGTTTTGGCTTCGACCCAGAATTGTGGAACGCCTTCGTAGGGCGCGAGGTCGTAGCCTTCGAAATCGCTGCCCCAGCACGAGAAGTAGCTGGGCATGAGATAGCTACACGCCGGCCATTCATAGTCGAGGAAGTCTTCGCCGTCTGGCGCGCCGGATACGCCGTACGGGATGGCGGTTGCGTCGTTTTGGGGGCAGCGGAAGGTAGTCCACAGGTAGTGCCAGCGTGCGGCGCGGTTGGCGGGGAGTTCGTGGCCGAGGATTTGTGCGAGCGGCGACATCCAGTCCCAGCTCTGCACGGGTAAATCGGGATGGTGCAGGATGTTCGGATCGGCATCGGCCGCGAACTTCTTGGCGCGGATCGCGACTCCAGACGTATTGACGCCCGGGATCCAGTCCTGATTGTCGTTTACGTAGATCTGCGTCGCCGCCCCGAAATTGCCGAGGATTTGCTGGCACGTGATCGAGCGCGCGGCCCGGCGGGCGCTGGAGAGCGTGGGCAGGGTTACCCCCAACGTCAGCAGTAGCAAGCCCCCGATGATGAGCACTTCGATCTGAGACGTTGCGCGCCTCGAGCGCACGCGTATTCGGCGACTTGCGCGAGTTGTGTCCTTGTGACCGGAGTGAGACATGGTACAAGACCTCCCGCAAGATGCGCGACGGCCGTCTCTCGCGACGTTGCGATCTTCGTTCGTCGCAGCAAGGATTTACATTGCCGGCACTATATCAGGTTACCCGGCGGAATCGGAATGTTAATTCGGTGCGAGCACCGTACTCGAGCGTACCAACGCGAATTGCGCTGACGGGCGCTGACCGCCGGGACGAGGTGTGCAGCTACCCGTTGAGAGCCGTTTCGAGGATTTCGCGCGCACGCTCGACGTCTTCGTCGCGTTCGAAGGCGACGTTGGTAACGGAGTCGGGGCCGAGGGCGACGGCGGAGTAGCCGATGACGCTGAGTTTCGCATCGGAGAGGATCTTCGTGATCTTGGCGCCGAGGCCCTTGGCGTTAGGACCTTCGATGCGGAGCGTCAACTCGCTGTCGGCCCGCTGGAGACCGGCCAGCTCGGCGACCTCGATCTCCTCCATGGTGCGCAGCGGCGAGACGAACATCATGCCACGGCCGCTCCATTCGACGCGGGCGATGATCATCTCGAGGTTGAGGCCACCCCTGCTGAGTGCATCGAGTTTCTCGGCCAAGGCCCCCGGCCGATCCTCCACGGCGCCAACCCAGACGTGTTCCTTCCGGATTCGATAAGCCATGGCGTGTCTCCCGTGCAAGCGCTACATGTACGATGCTCCGTCCACCATGAGAAACTGTACCGCGCTGGCGGGCGGCAGGCAATCGGATCGTGTGGTTTGCATGGCTGACGCAGTTGGGGGGAGGACGAGCAAGATCCGACCGCTTGCAGGGAATGGTTGCAGGCGGCTAAGGTATGGCGGCAGTTCGTGCTGGCTCGTCTGATCGTACCCATGGGGCCATTTCTATGAGTTCACGTGCGACGCAGGTATTGTTGGTTGAAGACAACCCCGGCGATGCGGTCATGGTGGAGACACTCCTGAAGGAGGTCGAAGCGGATGCGTTTGAATTGACGCATGCGGCGAAGCTTGATCAGGCCGTAGCGGCGCTCCAGACGGGCGGCTTTGATATCGTGTTGCTGGATCTCAAGTTGCCGCAAAGTGACGGGCTCGAGACCTATCGCCGGTTGCGGGCAGCCGACGGTGACATTCCGGTGGTCGTGCTGACCGGAATGGCCGACGAGGCGCAGGGGCCGGAAGCCGTGCGGGCGGGTGCGCAGGACTATCTTGGCAAAGACGGTTTGACAAGCCGTGACCTGTGGCGGGCGCTGCAGTTCGCGTTGGCGCGTCATGAGGCTGCCCGCCGGCAGCTTCAGATGTTGGCTGATGAGTTGCATGACTTCGAGCGTGCCCGTTCGTCTGGCACACTGCCGGTGACGGCTGCGGCTTACGCCGCGGGTCCATTGCGCGAGACCCATCCGGAGCGGTTTGCGGATTTCAAGCACCGATACGCGGAAGCGTTGGCTGAGGTGTTTCAGCAGCAGGAAGGGAACGCTACCACAGTATTGAAAGAACTGGCTGCTGAGTTGGGCGTTTTGAAGGCGAGCGCGCGGGACGTGGCGGACCTGCATGTGGCTGTGTTGGGTGAAATGGCGCGCCGTATTGCACGGGAGCGGCTCTCGGCGTACGTGCATGAGGGCCGGATCGTTGCGTTCGAGCTTACGGGCCACCTGCTGAATTATTACCGCCGGCTGGCGCTGGCTGCACAACCGCGTCTGTTCGAGTCGGCAGGTGAGGCGGGACGGGCCGGATAGGATCTGTTCCGACTCAGCGTGTGGCCCGCGTGCTGACGCGCCTGTGCCGGTTATTGGGCTGCGACGTTATTGAGCCGCTGGAGTACGGCGTATGTCGTTTTACGCTGCCTACGCACTCTGTGTGACGCTTGTCGGAATCATCCTACTGGCGTGGCTGTTCCTTACCATTCGGCGGGCGGAGCGTCGACGGGCTGAGCGGCTGGAGCGGCTGAAACGCTTCGACGCGATCCGCACGGAATCTCCGGTTGAGAACCAGATTGAGGAGGCGCGTGACCGCGGGCTGGCGAGTGTGGCGACGCGCTTCACGTTTCTGCGGCGGGTGCTGATTCCGATCGTTATCGTGTTTGTGATCGTGTCGCTGGCGATTCCGTTGTTGGAGGATGTGCCGGCGACGTATGTATCGCTGATGGTGGCGGTGGTCGGTGTCGTCGTAGGTATCGCGGCCAAGCCGCTGCTGGAGAATATGTTTGCCGGGGTCGTGATTTCGTTTTCGCAGCCGGTGCGGATTGGCGATACGGTGCTGGTGGACGGGCACTACGGGACGATCGAGGACATCTCGATCACGCATGTGACTATCAAGATCTGGGACTGGCGGCGGTACATGGTGCCGAATCATCGCATGATCGAGAAGGACTTCATCAACTTCACGATTACGGATCGGTACCAGTGGGCGCACGTGGAGTTCTGGGTGGCGCCCGACGTGGATATGCAGCAGGTGCGCGAGATTGCCATCAACTCTGCCAAGTCCAGTATGGCGCACGCTCCGTACGAGGACCCGCGTTTGTGGGTCATGGAGATGGGCAAGGAGGGGATCCGCTGCTGGGTAGCGGCGTGGGCCGACTCACCCTCTGCGGCGTGGCAACTGATGCACGACATTCGCAGCGAGTTGATCCGTCGCTTCGCCGCGGCGGGCATTCACACCCACAGCTATCGGCATGCGTGGCAGCCGGTGGCGCCGAGTGGACCGTCGGTCCAGGAGACGTCGAGTACCTAAGGGTCTGACGCTTGATGCGGTTGCCGACACGTCGCGCTGAAGCTACTCGAATCCAGCTTCTTGAAGCAGTTTCTTCAGGTCCGGCGGCTGTGCGGTACGCTGTTTGGCCTGGTTGTACAGTTCGTTAAGCGCGGGAAGTGCGAGGTCGATGTCGGCCGAAACGTAGAGCGGGATCTTGTGCAGGGGCGTGTCGACCGTCAGCACAAGGGGGCCTTCGTGGATGGTCTCATGGTCCCAGAGATCACGCCAGCGGCCCTCCGGCAGGTAAACCGAATGTTGCCGCTGATCGGACTTCCAGATGGGACAAACCAGGATGTAGGGGCCGAGCATGTACTGGTCCCAATGCTGACGGGCGTCGACATCGTCGCGGAACTGAACCCACAGCGGTCGCACCAGTGGCTCGCCGTAGAACGCGCCCTGGGCCGACCAGGAGAACAGATAGTCGCCGAGCGCTTCGTGGACCTGGGCGTAGAGGCTCCAGATGGCCAGCAACTCGGCGTCGTAGCTGGGTTCCCACGGGGCGTTCCAAAGTGACTTGTTGGCCGTCGGTCCGACTTCCATGATGGGGCAGAAGGCGCTGAAGGCGAGCCAGCGGGCCATGGTCTCACGGTTATAGCCCTGGTGGTAGCCGCCGGTGTCTGAACCCCACAGGCTGTAGCCCATGACGGCGGCACGCTGCACGGCGATGATCGCGGAGCGCAGGCCCCATTCGGTGCCGGCTGTGTCGCCGCCCCAGGCTGCTCCGAGGTTCCAGCTGCCGGTGTAGCCGGCGCGGGCCATGCAGATGAAATCGTTCGGGCGATGTGGCACGAAAGTCGCGTTTGCCGCGGCGAGATAGAGGCGGGGGTAGTCGTTGTGCAGCTCGCGCAGCATCTGGCCGGAGTGAGCGCGCGCATCGGTGGTGCTCGGGACGATCTCATCAGCGCGGTCGAGCTTGAAGCCGGCGATCCCCTGGCTGATCAGTCGTTCGAGGTGCTGGCGCCACCAGGCGACGGCGTCTGGATTGGAGAAGTCGAGCAGGCGGCGCGGGTCGTCGTCTGGTACGGTGGTTGGCAGGAAGTAGCTTGGCTTGGCGCCCTGTGCCGCGCGGTCCCCGACGATCCATGGTGCCAGCCACAGCAAACAGCGTGTGTCACGGTCTTCCAGCCACGCGATCATCTTCTGTGCGTGCGGGAAGCGCTTCTGATCCCACGTCAGGCTCTCATACCCCATCTTACCGTCAGCCCAGGGCCGATCGATCCAGTAGACGCCGCACGGGATGCCGAGAGCTTCCATCATCAGGATGTCTTCGACGACTTCAGCGTTGTAGGGGCCTTGGTAAGGCGTGCCGTCGTAGAGTCTGTTGCGCTGGGTGTGCTCGTCGCGCCAGCGCCAGGGTTTGAATGCCCAGCGGGGCGGACGGTACGGCATGCTGGTTTGTTTGCGATGGGCCCGCATGATCTGGATGGGCGTGCCGCGGAAGATATGGAGCGTAAGTTCGGGTGTGTCGAAGAGGATCCAGACCTGATCGGGTTTGGTCAGGCACATGTCGAAGCTGCCCGGCCAGGTCCCCTCAACGTAGACGCCGTAGTGTTCGGTCGAGAGGTAAAACGGGCTGTAGAGACCCAGCGTGCCGCGCACCAGCATTTCGAAACGTTGTCCGCGCAGATCAAGTGCGGCGGAAGTGTTCGGCGCCCAGGATGCGCTATCGGGTCCGTCGACGACGCGTTCGGTCAGGCCGACGAATTGCTCGCCGGCGACCGCGTGCAGGGCAATGCCGATGCGGTCGGCCCACGGTCCGGGTCTTGTGGTGATTTGCACGCGGAGTTGATCGCGTCCGATCATCTGCATGACGATCTGCATGGGTCCGCTGCCGGTGGCATAGCTGCTGCCGGTGCGCTCGCCGAGTTGTGTCGGGGGCGTCAGGCCGAGCTGGACCTGAATTACATCCTCGCCGTCCTGGGCCAGCAGGGCGACCGGGTCGCCGGCGCGCTGGGCTTGCGTGTAAGCGGCGGAGCCGAGGACGAGCGTGATTATGAGTAAGCAGACGCAGTGGCGGAGCATTCGGCCTCTCCTCTCTCAGGATGCTGAAACCGGGACGCAGGGCGACCATCGTCGCGGGTCCCGGCTCAAAGCCTAACGGAAGCGGAGGGCTACGTGTAGGGTGGGGTCAGGGTGTCGTACGGCGTGAATCACCTGAGTGGTCGGCATTCCCGACGATTCGGGCGTAGTGGACCGGGTCGGTGGCCCCTTCGGTCATGAGCAGCAACACGCGGCTATCGACGTTGAGACCCAGTTCATCGCGGAAGCGTGCCGCGTGGTCGCTGCCAAGTACGTCCAGCGTTGCGGCCAGCGTGGCCGCCCCGCTTTCTCCCGCCGTGATGCCGGCCGCGGCGAGCAAGCGCATGGCCGTCGGCACCAACTCGTCGTTGATGGCCAGGTAGCAATCGATGCCGGTACGCAGCAACGGCCACGCGAGGGACGCCAGTGTGCCACAATTCAGGCCGGCCATCATGGAGCGGTGCGGTCCAGGAACCGTTACCAGCTCATCGGCGACGGCGGTTTCCAGGGCGCATGCCGCTGCGCTCGGTTCGATGCCGATGATCCTCGGTGGGTGTGTGGCGTCGGTGTGCTTGTAGTGTGCGATGGCGGCGGCGGCCAGGCTGCCTACGCCGATGGGCACGACCACGGCATCCGGGTTGTTTTGCTGTGCAGCAGACTCTTCGGACTCATGGGCCGGTGCTTGGGCAGACATTGCCGCGAGTTGGTCGTCGATTTCATGAAACAGGGTGGAATAGCCTTCGATCACCCAGGCGGGAATCTGCTCGTAGCCGGGCCAAGCCGTATCCTGGATGAGCAGGCGGTTCGGGCCATGGGCGTAGGCTGCGGCCTGGCGGACTGTCTCGTCGTATGAGCCGGCGATGATCGTGACTTCGGCGTGCTCGGATTCGATGCCGGCGATGCGGGCTTGGGCGGTGTCCTCGGGGACGAAGACGTGTGCGTGGAAGCCGAAGAGCAGCGCGACGCGGGCGACGCCACGGCCGTGATTGCCGTCGGTAGCGGTGACGAGTTGGAGGGGCTGGAGCCAGTCCATTTGTTGGCGTAACTCGCGCAGCGTTGACCAATGCTGCAGATTTTCGCCGAGCCGTTCGGCACAGGCCTGATAGGTGGCCCATGATGCGCCGAGGATCTTGAAGGCGGGGAGGCCGAGGCGGCTGGATTCGTCTTTGACCAGGAGCTCGCCGACGCCGAGTTGTCCTGCGAGTTCTGGGAGCGATCTGAGGGGTGTAGGGCGGTAGCCGGGCAGGCGCTGGTAGAACTCCAGCGGAGCGCGCGCGGGGTGCTTCAGAGTGAGTTGTCGCTGCGCGTGATTGTTGAAGAGGATGCGTGCCATCAGGACGGATTGGCGGCGGGGGTTGGTTCATCCGTGCGGCCGATGACGGCAATGCGATGCTTGGTGGCCAGTTCGATGAGTCGGTCCTGCTCGAGCACGATGGTCTTGCCGGCTTCGACGACGAGAGCGCCCGCGCGGTGCTGCTTCAGGTGTTCGATCGTGTTGGGGCCGATGGTGGGCACGTCGAAGCGCATGTCCTGCTGGGGTTTGGCGACTTTGATGAGGGTCCAGCCGCCTTGCGGGCACAATTGGCCGGCGCGCTCGATGAGGCGATCGGTGCCTTCAATGGCTTCGACGGCGATGACCTCGCGTTCCTTGACGGCGATGGATTGGCCGATGTCGAGGCGGGCGATTTCCTTGATGAGCGGCCAGCCGAAGTCGATATCCGCCTGGACGAGAGCGGGCGGGTCGAAGGGGGTCAGGGCGCCTGCGGGGGCGAGTGCTTCGGGGCAGTAGCGGGTGGAGTCGATCAAGGTCAGGCCTCGGCGTTGCAGTTCGTCGGCTACGGCGCCCAGGAGCGAGTCATTGCGCTTGTCGCGGGCGTGGACGTACCAGACGCGCATACTCGTCAGGTCGGGGAGGTAACGCAAGTACTGGAGCCAGCGCGGGCCGGCGAACATATCGCTCTTGCGAACGCGGCCGGCCATGATGACTTCCCGGCAGCCGGCCCGGCGGAAGGCCCGGATCCAGCGGCCGAGTTGTACGACGCCCCGCCAGCAGAACCTGTCCGCGAGTTCCTGCAGATCGGGATCGGCCGATCCGCGGAGTGCGACGACGGCCACGGTGCGACCCGCACGGCGTGCACCACGGGCCACGAGCTTGGGGAACTCTCCCTCGCCCGCGATGAGCCCCAGCGGTGACGCGTCAGTTGGTGGCATGGCGACATTCTACAATATGGGGGCGCCGTCGGCATGGGCACAACAACGAACGCCCCGCCACCCGGTTGCAGGTCGGCGGGGCGTGTCGTGAATGGTGCCTTTCAATTGCCGCACTGGGCGGGCTACTTGCTCTTGGGCATTGTGAATGCCTTGGCGGGTGTTGAGTTGATTTCGTTGACGAACGTGATCTGTCCACTGGTTCCGTCGATCTGAAAGACGTGCCACCAACGGCCCGATCCGCTTGTAGGGATGTCATAGGTGCCGATCAGACCGAACTCATCATACGCGGTGATTTGTGCATCCGAGGTGGTTAGCGCGGGGCTGCCGGAGTAGTTGTAAACTGAGTAGTAGTAGGTGCCTGGGTACAGCTCAGAAATTGTGATCGTCTCTGGGCCATAACTGGTTACGTCGTCCACGTCCAGCCCCGCATAGGGGGTGGAGTCGGGTGACATGCGGTTGGCGTAGTAAATGTGGTACTCGTCGCCGTTGACGTCGGGCGTCCACAAATGGGAGTCCAAATCCGTGGGCAACGCGCCCCAGGTTAGCACGAAGCGCAATTCCCCCTGCCCTTGCGGTACCTCTCCGCCTACCGAGGAGAGTTCGAGATTGTAGACGTTGGACGACCACTCGCCGCCGTCATTTTCGACCACCACGTAGTACCAGCCCGGTGTGGAGACATCGGATACTGAGACGGACTCTTCGAATGCCGACGCAGATTCTGAGCTGTCAATCTCGTTTTCGTTGGGGTCGTAGAGGAAGAGGTTGATATCGCCGCGCGCGTTCAGGAAGCTGGCGGTGGCGTCGAAGCTGTCACCAGGGTTGAGATACACCTTGTAGTAATCGGGGTCGTTATCGTGGCAGACGAGCAGGTTCTCGGTTTCACCGTTCAGGGTAGCGGCGGTTGAGAACGAATCATTGTGTTCGTAGCCGTCGTCCCAGCCAATCGGCAGGACTTGCACGTGGACGTCGTGGAAGAACTCGCCGACGGATTCCCAGTTGTAGATTGCTACGTATATCTCCGTGTCCGGCGTGGCGTGCCCGTACAAGCTGTAGTTCTCGACGTCGTTCAACAAGTCCAGAAGCAAATCAGTTTGGGCGGTCGTCGTCTGGCCGATGGCCGTCGTGAAGATGTTCCAGCCCAGTGAACTGCTGAGCCCGCCTGCGATGGACGTTGTCAGTGACGTTGCGATGGAGAGTGTTGCCTTTTTTGTGCCGTAATTCGCGGCCAGATAGGCTGCGGCCTCTTCGACTGTGCACCGAAACACGCCGTAGTCGTCGTGGACGGCCGCGATGTTTGTGATGCTGAACTCGGCCATGCGGTAGGTGTCGAGGATGTAGTCCACCTCCGCCATGCCGATTTGGATCACCGTAATGGCGAGGAGAACTCCGCCTACGATGGCGGTCACAGCGATTTTGGAATCGTGCGGCGCGCTGCGGAGCATCGCATTGCCAGCGGCGGCATCGCGGACGGGGTTCCCCACGTACATCGCCGCCGCATACTCGCCTGCCGGATCGTACACGATGACGGCGACGTTACCGTCATGTGCAATCCAGTCGGCGCGCAGTCCCGGCACCGGCTGGCCTTGTTGGTTTACGACTTCGACGGAAAGCGTACGGCTGAGCTCTTCGGAGTTGATCGTGCCCGTGCCGTCGGAGCTGAGCGACGTTGTTCCGCCATTGGCGTCGTACCCGCCGACGGAGAGTGTGCCGCCGTCGATTGCGCCAGGATCGGGCCCCTCGTCGTCGTCGAATCCGAAGTCAGGTTCATTGTCCTCCTCTTGGGTCGGCGGATCGATTTCATCCTCGTGATCTTCGTAGGAGTCGTCGTAGCTACCGCCGCCAGAGCCCCCCGACAACCCTGGTAAGTACGAAGGGTAATACGATGGTGTGCAGCCGACCATTGTAGGCAGCACCAGCAACATCCAGACGCAAAGCGTGGCGGTCATTTGTTGGCGGAGTGTGCGAGCGGGCATGATGTCTCTCCCTTCCTCAAATGGGAATAACAAATAAGGACATGAATGTCCCCAAACCTGCTTTTCATTTTGCGGAATCGCGCACGGAATGTCAACGGAGGCTGGAAAACGTGAATTATCGGGTGTCCTGCCGCCGGACGGTGACTAGCCCTGTACTTGCGCGCATATGAGTGGCCCCTGCCGGGGGTGCCGGACAGGGGCCTGGGAGACTGGCACTTCGTTCGAAGTTTGGCGTCTATTCCGCGGTCGTGTTCTCGTCGTCGGTCGTATCGACGTCAGGGTCGGTGGGCGGGTTGACCGTGTCGGCTGCGATGGCAGCGGTTTCATCCGCGGTCGTGTCAAGCGTGTCTTCGGCGTTGGCCGGATCCAGTCCATGCATGGTGGCGCCGACCTGCGGCCAGTTGTTGATGGCGCGGCGCCGGGCGCGGGCCTTGGTTTCGGACAAGGCGACGCGAACCTCGCTGAAGGCCTTCTTGACGCTGGTGAGGGCGGCGTCGCTGGCCCGGCTCTGGTTGCGGAGTGAGGTGACCTCGGTCTCGTAATACTGCCGCTGTTCGACGAGGCGGGCGTTTTCGCGTTCGAGGTGGGTCATCTGGACCTGGAGGTTCTTCTTCTCGGCCCGCAGTTGATCGAGCTTGTCCTCAAGTGCTTCCTGGACCTGCTTGAGTTCGCGGTTGGTGTCGTGCGCCTCGCGGAGTTCTCCCTGGAGCTGATTACGCTCGCCAGTGACTTCTTCGAGCGAGATCTGCGCTTCCTGGAGCTGAGACTGGACCTCGGCGCGTGCTTCGATCATGTCGCGCTGGGTGCGCTCCAGGTCCTCGATCTTTACGGTGAGGTTGCGATTCTCAGAGCGGAGGCCTTCGCATTCCTTGCGAACCGGCCACAACTCGTCGAGCTGCTTGTTGGACGTCTTCAGCTCAGTCTTGAGCCGGTTTCGCTCCTTCTCGAGCTCCGCGGCCTGGTCGCCGAGGCGCTGGGCGCGCGCGCTGGCGTCGCCGAGTTCTTCCTCGAGAGTAGCGACGTCCTGGCGCAGTTGTTCGAGTGCGTCGACGCGGGTTTGCAGCGTGACGACCTGCCACTCGAGTTCCTGGCATTTCTGATTGGAAGCCTGGAGCTGTCCGGAGGTGCTGTTGAGCTCGCGCTCGAGCTTCTCGCGGATCTCCTGGTGACGGTCAAGCTGATCCTCGAGCTCGTTAATCACGGCCAGGACGTCGTTGCGCTCATCGAGGAACGTATCCTGAAGGCCGCGCGGCGTAGTGGGGCGCTCGAGCGTTGCCGTATCCGACCCGCGTTCGTTAGGTCGCTGCGTGACCTTCCCGGTCGGCAGGCCTTCCTGAAATTCGTCGGGTGAGGGCGGGGTGCCGGTCTCGGCCGCCTTGGTCGAGGCCTTCTGCGAGCCATTTCCAGTACGACGGGTGCGTGAATTGCTCTTTTCCATGCCTGTCCGTTCCTTACGTTATGCGTCAGGCAAGACCCTGCGGAGGTCCGCGTCCTGCATTGCCCCGGCCTGCGCGTGCGACCGGCGGGTCCAACGTCGGTTCTTTTTATCGGTGGGGTATGCGCAGCGCCTTGACCACCCCGGGGGGCGGGTCGCGCAAAAGGTGCGTACCTGTTGCGGGACGTGCGTCCGTACGACGCGCGTGGGAATCACGGACGTCCGGATAATTCTCGTAACTGCTTGACTACGCCGTGGTTTGGGGAACAATCTTCAGGGAAGTGACGCGTCAGGCGTCACTGCGGTCCCCCGGCGTTCGCCGATGACAGGTTGCCGAAGCGCCGGGGGGTTGGCACTTCGAGACGACCGACCGAATAGGATAGGAGTCACGATGACGTTCAGAGGATTTGCCAGCCGCGGGCTGAAGACCATAATGATCGCGAGCCTTGCGACGGGTCTCGCGCTAGGCCTGGCCAGCAGCATAGGGTGCTCGCACAACAGCCAGAAGACGCATATGTCGGGCAAGAAGGGGGGGGGCGGTTATCACAAGAAGGGCACCCAGTCTGCGACGAAGAAGGACCACCAGAACCGGAAAGATTGCAAGAAGATGCTGCCGTAGTGTGGTTGCTGGCGGATTGGATTGACCTGCAATAGATGCGAGTGGCCGCCGCTGGTTGGCGTCACTTGCTGAAGATACGCACCGTAGGCAAGACGGCCGGGGCTGCGACATGCGTCACAGCCCGCGTCTTGCCGGTTTTGTTGCATGAGCGCGCCCCTCGCCGGTCGGCTCAGCGCAGCGTCTCCTCAAGTGCGAGATAATACTGGCCGCTGCCACCGTCCATGCGGTAAAGCCGACAGGTGACATGTCCGGGGGTCACGCGCACCTGCACGTATGTGCTGGGCGCGGTGGAAACGCCGCGGCCGGCCGCATGTCCGACATCGATTTGCCACACGCCGTTGATGCGCGTGACGGATGCCTCCGGCCCTTTTCCGCTACAGAAGTATGCGACGACGCCGTATTCGCGCAGCAGGGACCAGAAGCGCTGATTGCGGGCTTGGTCGTCGCTGAGTGTCGTCTCGACCGGGGCGAGCTGGCCGGTCGTCAGGTCGGGCGCCGGTACGGAGGGGGCGTATCCGAACACGAAGACGAACGGGCGGTTGTTGTAATCCAGATCATCGGCCAGCCACTGATAGAGCGCATCGCTGATGCGGGCCTCCTGAGCAACCTCATCGTCGGTGGCGTAGAAGTGATTCAGGACGATGAAATGCGCATTGCCGCGGTCAAAGGAATAGCACGTCTCACGGGCGGCTGGGGGGCCGGACTGCACTACGCCGGGCAACGTTGTCCCGCCGGCGTTGGCGCGGCGGAGGTAGGCGCGGGCTTGCTCATCGACGGCGTCGTGGTATCCGACTACGGGATACCACGTGTAGTCCGGGCTGATGACGGCGTCGAGTGTGGCCCGTACGCGTTCCGGCGGATCGAGGTCTCCGAGCGCGACCAGGAACTCACCCGCGCCGCGTGATTTGATGGCTTCGCACACGCCAGCGAAGTACTGCATCCCGGGATGTTCGGGCGGTGTGTAGTCACGCGGGCCGGACACGACCTCAAAATCAAAGCCCGGTCGCAGGGCACAGCCGAAAAGCAGCGGTAGCGCCAGGACGATTGCGGCAAGGCGCCGCGATGGCGGTGTGACCATGAGAATTCTCCTGCTGCTGCACAGCGTCGGTCCTGCGGTGGTCTGCCCGATCTCAAGAAAGCCGGGATCGGTTCCCGCAGGTTGGACGGCGTTGAGGTTCGATCGCAAACCCCATTCTGTCCACGGAGCGACGGCGGATCAAGCGATCGAAAGCGGTGAGGGGGGCTGCCGCGGCGGATGTTCAGCAGAGGCTCTGCTGCTCGCAAGCGCGCCACAGGGCGGGGGGCGTGGGGAAGAGCTTGTTGAGGCGGGTGGCGGCCCGGTTGAACTGCTCGGGTGGCCATCCGACGATGGTGCGGATGTCGTTTACCAGGAAGCCGGCGTCCATCCGGAGCGGGTTGGCGATACGGAAGCTGCGCGCGACGTTCTCGATGACGAGGTGGATGTCGATCTGCGTTTGTGCGGCGAGGCATTGCAGCACCCGCACCGCCGGGGCGTGCGCGACATTCAGGCAGCAGTCAGCGGTCGTCACATCGTTGCGCGCGAAGCGGACGACGAGAGCCACGAGGAGCACGCCATCCATGTCCCAGGTTCCCATGCGCAAATCGACTGGACAATCGCGGAGGGGGTATTTTTTCAGACCCCAGTCGTCCTCGCGTACGAACAGCACGGTGTCATTGGAGAACGCTACTGCTGTAAGCGTCCCTAATGGGCTTTCCAGCACGGGCTGGGGAATTTCGACGCTTGGCATATCACTGCCCCTGGGCGTTGCTCGCGCGTTACCGCAACGCGCAATTGGACCCTGCATAGCATCGGCCAAACACGGGGTTGCCTTTGTGAGACCGTGTCTGCTGACCGAGGGGCAGCGCAGCGCGGTTGGTTGTCAGCTCTGGGCGAGTTTGTGCTCGACGCTATCCAGCTTGTCCTGCATGGTCTGATCACGGTCCGTGCGCGTGCCAACGCGGATTGTCGTGGATACGCGTGGGGCCCCCATCTCGTGGACGACTTCGTGGCACCGTTTTACGACGGCGAAGACCTCGTCCCAGTGTCCTTCGATGTTGGTCCCATAAGCGTGGAGCTGACTCTTGAGACCCGCGTTGCGGATGACCTTCTCACATGCCGTGACGTATGTTGATACTGATGTCCCAACACCGAGTGGGATCACGCACAGGTCGACGATGACTTTCATGGCGACATTCTCCTTGCCGGTCGTGAGGCGTTGGCGGGTACCGCGAAGCGTGTTCGCGATGGACGCGCGGTCAGACGCCCGCTTCATCCGCTCCCCACATACTTGAGCATATGCCCGCACAGCACACCCGCATAGGTGCCCAGCACGTAACCGGCGACGGCGAGGAGCACGCCGACGGGGGCGAGCGAGGGGTGATAGGCAGATGCGACAATGGGGGCGCTCGCGGCGCCGCCGATGTTGGCCTGCGACCCGACGGCGACGAAGAAGATGGGAGCCTTGATCAGCCAGGCGACGGTCAGCAGGACGCCGACATGGATGGCCATCCACATGAAGCCGACGACCATATAGCCGGGAGCGTTAACGATCTGGCGAAAATCGGCGGAGGCTCCGATGCAGGCGACGAGCAGGTAGAGCATCACGGAGCCGACTTTGGACGCGCCGGCGCCTTCCATTCTTCGTGCCGGCGTGAACGAAAGGAGCACGCCCAGCGATGTGACCAGGATGTACTTCCAGGTGCTGTGAGAGATGGCAGTTCCGATTTCGGGCAGCCACATGCCGACGCGGTAGCTGAGCCAACTCGCGACGAATCCCATGGCGACGATGATCATGAGGTCGGCCAGCGTCGCGACCCGCATGACCCGCTCCTGGAAGTCTGTCAGTCGCCGCTCGAGGTCGCGGATCATGGAGGCATCCGCCCCGGTCTTACGGTCGATGGTGTGCTGGTGGCCGGAGCAGTAGAGCAGGACGCCCATCCAGATGCTGGCGACGAACACGTCCGGGATGACCATCATGGCCAGCGTTGAGGGGGTGGTGCCGAAAATGTCGCCCAGGGCCACGAAATTGGCGCCGCCGCCGATCCAGCTACCGGAAAGTGCCGCGAGCCCCTGCCAGGCGTCGTCGGGCAGCCCCCAGACCTCGCCATGCAGGAAAGTTCGCCCGAGGGCAAAGGCGATCGGGCCGCCGATGACTACGCCCAAGGTCCCCGCCAGCAGCATGATGACGGCCTTCGGCCCGAGCCTGATGATCCCTGGCAGATCAAGTGAGAGGATCAGCAGGAAGAGTGCCGCGGGGAGGACGTAGGACTTGATCCAGGAGTAGAGCGGGCTGGCGTCGGGGATGACGCCGATGGTCGTCAGCGTGGTGGGCACAAAGTAGCAGAAGACGAGCGCGGGGATGACCTTGAACACGGGCTTGGCCCAGGGTTGCTGGGTGAGCCAGAAGATGAGCGCGAGGACGGCCAGCAGGAGGGCGAGGATGCCGGCCTCCGAGTGCACGACGACATCCTGGGTGGCGGCGGTGGTTGGCGTACTGGCGAGGGTTGGTGTGGTAAACATGGCACGATTGATAGGCGATTGGGCGGTTGGCGTCCAGAGGTGGGCTGCGATTGCGCGCGTCAGCGATAGTCCGGCGACTGGAGGAGGAATGCCCGATCCGGCTTGTGGCATGAAGTACTGCTCAGGTCAGCTTGCCAGATTGGACGATGAGATGATCAGGGCGCAAGGGCTGCCGGTTGGGCGCAGCCGGTGCCAGCGGTGCGCATCGAGGCCTCACAGGAGCCAGACCATGAGAACGCTGCCCATACTCGCCGGATTCGTCCTCGTTTCACTCGTGGGGTGCAGTCAGCCGACCGGTGACATGCAGGCTGACGCCACGAATTCCAATGACGCGGTGGATCGTCCCGTCCAGGCGGCTGACCTGATGGCGCAAGCCGAAGCTGACGGGCCGACGTACACTGGCCCGGTGGCGCGGTTTCAGACGCGGTTGCTGACGTGCCCGTCGTATTCGAGCACGTTGGCGGAGTTGAAGGAGCTGCTCGACTTGCGGGAAGATAAATGGACGGGCATTGAGCGGCGGCACGTGCGGCAGATCATCGAGATCCTGTCCGCCAAGCCGGAGACGACGCTGATCGTGGCGCCCGATGTGGTCGCGCAGCCGTTGCAGTACGCGACCGTGCGGGTTGGGCGTGAGGGGATTAGCGGCGCCGGCGAGGATGCCACCATCCCGACCCACGGCACGACGTCGATCATGTTCGATCCGTTGAATGTCGGCTCGAAGCAGGTGGACTTCCGCTACCGTTTTCAGTGTGTGGGCGGGTACGCGACGGACGGTTCGCCGCGGGCGTGGCTCACCAGCGGCAAGGCCAGTATTGCGTCCGGGCAGGCGAGCGCCCTGCTGGTGCCGTCGATTGACAGCGAGTTGACGTTGATTGTACTGATTGCGGTGACGACGGAGCAGGTGGGGGAGACGGGCGCGACGAATTGACGAGCGTGGGGGAGGGTCTCGGAGGCCGACGATCAACGGCCTGTCAGCGTCCCGGTATGCTGGGAGATACGACGTTACTCGGAACTCATGAGGGGCCGGCGTCCGGGCGGTCATGAGCCGCCGGCGAGACGGTGCTCTCATTACTTTCCCACCCTGGGGTACCCGGTTTCGGGGCTCCTTCTTCGGTTCCCACGATTCTGCGCGGACTCTTCACGAGCGATAAT
Source organism: uncultured Planctomycetales bacterium (assembly GCA_964468185.1). Classification (GTDB taxonomy): domain Bacteria; phylum Planctomycetota; class Phycisphaerae; order UBA1845; family Fen-1342; genus JANQFV01. Next base: position 167,259 of record CAYXTR010000002.1, read on the forward strand.
GAATGCGGGGGGCGTGAGGTGTGAAGCGGCCTGGTGCCCCTCGCTGACTTCAGGTGGTGGGATTACTGGGCGGCGTGGAGGACTTCGAGGACGGCGGACCAGAACGCGCCGCGGGGTGTGTCGGCGTAGTGCTCGACCAACTGCTCAACCAGCGCCACGAACGTCTCCAACTGCTCGTCCGCCAGGTAGGCCAGGAACACTTCGGCGGCCGCGTACGGATCCTCCGGCAAACGCTCGGCGCCGTCTTCACCGCCGGCGGCGCAGGCGGGACACGGTTCGCAGTTATGCGCAATCGTCTTGGGAATACCAGGCAGCGGGAGGATGAAAGTGTCAGATAAATAGGTGGCTGTCCCTAATTACTCCAGACGGTGATCTGGTTGGCGGCCACGGCTGGTCCACTCAACGCCGCCGTGCAGACTACTGCGATCAACATGGTTCGACTCATTTGTCTGTCTCCTTAATCAAAACTCCACGTACGGTTTCGCGGCCACGCGGCCACGAGAAGCACGGCGGGTAGAAACATCGAAGGCTCGGGGATCACACCGAAGCGGAAGTAGTCCCACTCATGGAGGCCAGCTCCGCCCTGTGTGCCGTCACCCCAAGCGATATCTGAGCAGTGAAGTAGGTGGATCAGATACCCCTCACGTGCGCATTCATCGTCAATGAAGAGCCGGTACGTGCGCATGTCCGTGGATTCGAGGCGATACTCATGAAACATGTTTGGCTCGAAGGGGATACTCGCGGACCCTTCATACAGGCTGCGAAGGTGGTCGTGTTCATACACGAAGACGACGTTCCATGCATCGTCACTGCTAAATCCGACGAGCGGGTCAGTCACGTGTGCCTCGTCGATCTTGAGCCGCCACTCCACGACGAACGTCTCGTTGGGATCGGGGTCCATCTGGCCGGGGCGCTCGATGCGCGCGGCGTCGTACACGCCGTCGTCGTAGAGCGAGTCGATCGTCATGACGCCGTCGTTGAGGGTGCGAATCGCGCCATCGCCTTCGTACGGGCCGTCCCAGTTGCCCCAGACGCGCTCCCAGCCCTGATTCTCCGGGAAGTCGTCGCCTTCCCACGCGATCCAGTACGGCTCCGCGACCGCTGGCGCACTGATACAGATGGCGACGAGCAGTTGTAATAGACGTGATTTCACGACATTCTCCTCCTTCTGCTGCGGCATTCGGCGGCACGGCCCCAAGCGTCAGGCCCCGAAGCCCGGCGCTACAGTACCGGCCGACCAGAGGTCGGCCCCCCACAAGACGTCAGCCTCGGAGGCCTGACGCTACACCGGCGGGACGCCGATGCCACCCCGGCTTGGAGGCCTGCCGCTCCGTTGCTGACCGACCAGAGGTCGGTCCCCCAAGTACGGGCCGGAGGCCCATGCTCCCCGCGACGCGCGGCAGCACACGTCACGACACCGGGCGTGTGACACGGTGACCCGCCCGTTGCTGGTCCCGCCGATTGATGCTGCGCATAGTATACCCCCGCAACGACCGATATTGCAATACAAAAGTACGATTACGCGTAGGGGTGATCGCCTGCAAGTACAATTCATCCGTGTGCGTTATCGAAGGTGTAGTTATAGGCTGGTGTTGAAGCAGGGAGGCATCAATAGGCACGACTGGAGCGGTTAATCATGCGCACGTGCTTTGATTGTAGGTTCACTGTGCGGTAGCCAATATGCACCGGTTGAAAACCGGTGCCACAGACACAGGAATTGAGGAGGGGCGCCCACGGCTAGGCAGGCGGGACGCCGGTGTCACTGCTCCAATGCTGAAGACCCGAGCCAGAGGAGTTTTCGGATAGCCTCCCTGTGAGGTCAGTCTATGCCCTGTGCAGCCAGCCAGCGTTCGGCGTCGAGGGCGGCCATGCAGCCGGTGCCGGCGGCGGTGACGGCTTGCCGGTAGGTGTAGTCCGCGACATCACCTGCGGCGAAAACCCCCTCGACATTGGTGTTCGACCGGCCGGGCTGAGTCCAGACCAGATAGCCCTTGTCGTTCGTCTCCAGTACGTCCTTGAACAACTCTGTATTCGGCGTGTGTCCGATGGCCAGGAAGAGGCCCTTGCACGGCAGCTCGCGCTCCGCGCCGGTCTTGACATTCTTGAGCTGGACAGCGGTGATGGCTTTGTCGCCGAGGACATCGGTGACAATGCTGTCCCAGACGGGCTCCATCTTGCCGCTTTCGACGTGCTTGAAGAAGCGGTCCTGCATGGCCTTCGACGCACGCAGTTCATCGCGGCGGTGGACGAGGTAGACTTTCTTCGCAAACTTGGTCAGATAGGTGCCCTCTTCGATGGCCGAGTCACCGCCGCCGATCACGACCAGGTCCTGATCGCGGTACATGGGCATGGCGCCATCACAGACGGCACACGCGGAAACGCCGCCGCCGCTCTTGGCGAGGCGTTGCTCGTTCTCGAGATTGAGCCAGTTGGCGCGGGCGCCGGTGGCGATGATCACGGCGTGGGACTGGACTTCCTTGTCGCGGCTCTTGATGGTGAAGGGACGCTCCTTGAGGTTGACCGCTTGCACATCGTCGCGGATGAAGCGGGTGCCGAAGCGCTCGGATTGGTCGCGGAAGGCCTTCATCATCTGGGGGCCCATGATGCCGTCGGGGAAGCCGGGATAATTCTCGACGTCCGTGGTAAACATGAGCTGACCGCCGGGGATTAGCCCGCCGGCATTGAACCCCTCGAAACAGAGGGGCTCGAGGTTGGCGCGGGCGGCATAGATGCAGGCGGTCAGGCCGGCGGGCCCCGATCCGATGATGACGACTTTCTCCGTGGCCATGCGTCCTCCTTCACACGGTTGGGGTGGCTGGTTACGTGTCGATTGTAGTCATAACGCCCGAACTTGCGGACGGGGCGGTACAAGGATGCCAGCAGCACCAAGGTCGAGGTGACCCGGCCTAGCCTTCGGCTTCCTTTTCCAGCATCTGCTCGTCGTAGCTCTTCTTGCCGAGGGCGGCGGCAGCGGACTGGCCGCGAAGCTTGGCCTCGATCTTGGACTGGAATTCCGTTGGATTGCGGGCGCGCTCCAGGCATTCGTCACCGTCGACCTGGTCAGCGTCGTAAATCCGCCAGAGGTGATCATCGAGCAGCTGCATGCCGTATTTTTTACCGGTTTGGATGGCCGAGTCGATGCGATACGTCTTGTTCTCACGGATAAGGTTGGAGATGGCCGGCGTAATGACCAGGAACTCGTACGCGGCGATACGGCCGCCGCCCTTCTTGGGTAGAAGCGTCTGCGACAGGACGGCCAGCAGGTTGGTCGAAAGCTGGACGCGGACCTGCTCCTGCTGGGCGACGGGGAAGGCGTCGATGATACGGTTGATCGTGCCCTGGGCACCGGTCGTGTGCAACGTGGCAAAGACCAAGTGGCCGGTCTCGGCCGCACGGATGGCGGCTTCCATCGTTTCGAGGTCACGCATCTCACCGACCAGAATGACATCCGGGTCCATGCGCAACGAGCGGCGCAGGGCCTCGGCAAAACTCGGCACGTCGACACCCACCTCACGCTGGGTGAAACAGCACTTCTGATGCTGGTGGTAGTATTCGATGGGGTCTTCGATGGTAATGACGTGGCGGTCACCGACCTGGCGATTGATGTGGTCGAGCATGGTGGCCAGCGTCGTCGTTTTGCCGGAACCGGTCGGGCCGGTGACGAGAAAGATGCCACGCGGGCGGCGGCAGAGGGCCTTGACGATCTTGGGCAGGCCGATTTCGTCGAAGGACAGGATCTTCGACGGGATCAGACGGAGCACCATGGAGATGTTGCCCTTCTGGCGAAAGACGGACACACGAAAGCGGCCCTTGTCTCCGAAGGCGAAGCCGTAGTCGGTGCCACCTTCTTCCTGGAGCTCCTGCTGGTTGCGCTCGGGCGTGACGGACTTCATCAGTGCGACCGTGTCGTCCGGCTCGAGGGACTTGGTCTCGAGGGAGCGCAGGCGGCCGTCGAGTCGCAAGACGGGCGGGCGTCCTACGTGCAGGTGAATGTCCGATGAACCGGCACGAATGCAGGTTTCCAGCAGGCGGTCAATGTGAACGGTTGCCACGGCGTATCCTCATCAACTACTCATCTATCACAAGTCGGCAGTGCGGCGAGGAGGCCTACTCCTCGTCGGTCAGGATGCCCTCAGCCTGTGTAATGCGCGCGATCTCCTGCGCGGTGGTAATACCGCGCATGATTTTCAGTTTGCCGTCTTCGAGCAGGTTGCGCATGCCCGAGGCACGCGCCGCCCGACGCAGCTCGTTGGTTGGCGATCGGTTGAACGCGAGCTCCCGAATCTCGTTGTTCATCTCGAGCATCTCAAAGATGCCCTGTCGACCACGGTAGCCCGTGTTCTGGCAGCGGCTGCATCCGGCGCCACGATAAAGCTGGCGACCTTCCAGGTCCTTGTCCGTCAGGTTCAGCATGCGCAGCGTGATGCGGTCGGGCGTCGGGTCGACCTCTTTGCATTCTTTGCAGATCGTACGAATGAGGCGCTGCGCCATGATCGCCTGAATCGACGACGCGACCAGGAACGGCTTGATTCCCATGTCCACCAGACGCGTGACGGCGCTGGGGGCGTCGTTGGTGTGCAGCGTGCTGAAGACCAGGTGGCCCGTCAGGGCGGCCTGCACCGCTACTTCGCCGACCTCGCGGTCACGAATTTCACCCACCAGGATGATGTTCGGTGCCTGACGCAGCATGGAGCGCAGAATGCGGGCGAACGTCAGCCCGATATCCTCGCGGACCTGGCATTGATTCATGCCGGTGAAATTGTACTCGACGGGGTCCTCGGCGGTGATGATCTTGCGGTCGGGGCGGTTCAGTTCCTGCAAGGCGGCGTATAGCGTCGTCGTCTTACCCGAACCCGTCGGGCCGGTGACCAGGAAGATGCCGTTCGGCTGGCGGATAATCCGCTGAAACAGTTCGTAGTTGTCTTCTTCAAAACCGAGGCCCGTGACACCGACCTTGACCGAGTCCGGCCGCAGGATACGCAGCACCACGCTCTCGCCGTGGTAGGCGGGTAGCGAGCTGACACGGAAGTCGATCTGCTGCTTGCCGATATTTTTCTTGATACGGCCGTCCTGGGGCAGGCGTTTTTCGGCGATGTCGATGCCGGAGAGGATCTTCAGGCGGGCGATGACTGCGCCCTGCATGCTCTTGGGAATGTTGTCGCGTTCGATGCAGACGCCGTCCACGCGATAGCGCACGCGGACCCGGTCCGACATCGGTTCGACGTGAATATCCGAAGCGCGCATGCGTACGGCCTCGTCGATCAGAAGGCTGACGAGCTTGATGACCGGCGCGTCCTCATCCTCTTCGACGGCGATCTTTCCTTTGTCGCGGACGTCGGTGTCGCCCCCCATCTCCTTGACCGCTTCGTCGACCGTGTCGCGGCTCACGGCGCGGTCGATGAAGTGATCGATGAAGCGCTGGATCTTGCTCTTGGGTGCCAGCGCGCATTCGAGCTCTTTATTCAGCAGGAAGCGCAGCTTGTCCTGCAGTTCGAGGTCCAACGGATCGGAGATGATGATTTTGAGCTTGTTGCCCTCTTCCTTGAGCGGCAGGACCTTCTCGTCCTTGATGATCTTGTCCATCTTGTCGGGCAAGGTGTCCAGGATCGCGGGAACCTGCACATTCTTGTCCAGATCGACGAACTCCAGATCAAACTGCGTCGCGAGCGCCTTGGTGACGTCGTCCTCACTGGCCAGTTCGAGCTCAACCAGGGCTTCGCCGACGCGCTGCCCGTGCTCGGACGCATAGGTGATCGCGTCCTTCAGCGCCTCAGGCGTAATGATGTTCCAGCCGACGAGGATCTCGCCTAACTTCTTGCGGCGTCGTGCCATGCGGGCATCCTTCGGTGCGGGCGTTGTAGCTTTTGTCAATGCCGGGGCCGCCTCAGCGCGGGCCCCGGCCAGCACCGAATTCTATCCGAAACCCGCGTTTCCGTCACGCCCGCCGCTGGGGTGCCGGCGACGCGCCCGGGCGGTACAATCGACCTTCGCGGCCGCTGCCGCAGGTGTCAGCCCGGCGGCCCCCGGTAGCTCTCTGATTGAGGAACGCAGCGATGACCCGTTTCAACCCCATCGAGTCGCTGGCCAGCATGCGCCACGAGTTTGGCGAGCATGGCGGCGTGAACATGTCCATCGAGGCCAGCACGACCTTTACGGTGATGCACGCCGATACGATGCCCGATATTTTCCGTGGACGGCTCGGGCCGGACACGGGCGGCTGCTACCTGTATGGGCGGCATTTCAATCCCACCGTGTACGTGCTCGGGCGTGAGCTGGCGGCTCTGGAGGGCATGGAGGCCGCCTACTGCAGCGCCAGCGGCATGAGTGCCATCGCGTGCAGCGTGATTCAGCTTTGTGGCAAAGGAGAGCATCTGGTCGCCGGTGATACTCTCTATGGCGGGACATTTGCGATTTTCAAGGAGTTCTTGCCGGAGCGTATGGGCCTGAACACGTCCTTCGTGAACGTGAACGACCTGGATGCGGTCGAAGCAGCGTTCACAGACAAGACGCGGGTGCTCTATGTGGAGACGATGTCGAACCCGACGCTGGTCGTCGCGAACATCCCCCAGCTTGCCGAACTCGCTCATCGCCACGGGGCGAAACTGGTAGTCGACAACACGTTTTGCCCGTTGATCGTGTCGCCGGCCCAACTGGGTGCCGACGTCGTGGTCTACAGTTTGACCAAGTTCATCAACGGCACGTCCGATTACATCGCCGGGGCCATCTGTGGCAGTCAGGAGTTCATTACGCAGCTCATGGACCTGCACCATGGGGCGCTGATGTTGCTCGGCCCAACCATGGACCCACAGACGGCGTTCAATATCAGTCTGCGCCTGCCTCACCTGGGGATTCGGATGCGGGAGCATAGTCGACGCGCGCTCACGTTCGCTGAGCGCATGCATGAATTGTCCGTGCCGGTGACCTATCCTGGTCTGCCCAGCCATCCACAGCACGAGCTGGTCAAGCAGATCGGCAACACGGAGGAGTTTGGCTTCGGTGGTCTGCTCGGCATTGATCTCGGGTCGGTTGCGCGTGCCAACCAGTTCATGGAGCTCCTTCAGAACAAGGACCGGTTCGGCTACATGGCGGTCAGCCTGGGCTACTTTGACACGCTGATGTCCTGCTCCGGCTCGTCGACGTCGAGCGAGCTATCGGACGATGACCAGAAGCGTGCCGGAATCTCGCCGGGGTATGTCCGCATGTCGATGGGCTACACGGGTTCACTCGAACAGCGTTGGAGCCAGCTCAGCGACGCGCTCGGTGAACTGGGATTGATCAAGAAGTGAGTGAGGCTGGCGCGCGGGCTCACCCGTTGCGAGCGGCGTCACGCACCAGTGGATCGTCGTCCGTGGTGGCGGCCTGTCGAGCGGCGGCGGTGGCTTCGTCAAGGCCCGGGTAGTTTCCGGAGACGAGCAGGGCATTCCGCCGCCACATGTTCCGCCGCGCACGTCGCGTGGCGGAGTCACGTGTCAGACGGCGATAGTCGCCGCTACGCAGATTGATCAACGGGGCCAACGCGAGGCGGTGGGGCAGTTGCTGGACTTGCAGTTCCGGATGAGTCCCCAGTGGCGCTTTGGCGTTGTAGGGGCAGACCTGCTGGCAGATGTCACAGCCGAATACCCAAGCGCCCATCTGTGCGCGCAGGTCCGGTGCAATCGCCTGGCGGTGCTCGATCGTCAGGTAGGAGATACAGCGGCGGGCATCCAGCTCGTGTGGCCCGACGAGCGCCCCGGTCGGACAGGCATCCAGGCACCGCGTACACCTGGCACAGCGCTCCGTGACGGGCTCGTCCGGCACCAATTCCAGACTCGTGAAGATTTCACCCAGAAACAGATAAGAGCCTCGCTCCGCGTTGAGCAGGCAGGTGTTCTTCCCGATCCAGCCCAGGCCCGCCGCCGCTGCCAGATCGCGCTCGAGTAGCGGTCCGGTATCGACGAATGCGCGACGGGTAAACGGGGCGCTGAAGCGTGTCTGGAGGTCTTCCGCCAAGCGGGCGAGCATGCGCCGCAGCACGGTGTGATAATCCCGTCCGCGCGCGTATTGAGCGACATGTCCGGTGGCCGGCTGGCCGAGCTGGTGTTCAGGCGCATTGTTAAGATCTTGTGGCGACAGGTGGCCATCCGGGCGGCGATAGTTCACCGCGACACAGATGATCGAGCGGGCGTCGGGAACGATATCGGCCGGATTTGCGCGAATGCGGACGTTGCGATGCAGGTAACGCATCGTTCCGGCGTAGCCCTTTTTCAGCCAATCCCTATAATAAGCCCCCCGCGTGCTCGGGCTGGGTGAGGTTATTCCAATGAGGTCAAACCCCAGGGCACGCCCGTGAATCTTGATGAAGTGACTTTTTTCCGCTGGCGTCATTTCAGTCGATGATACCGCGGATGCCCGCGACGCATCCACCGGAGAGGCCTTTCAGCCTCGTGATGCGCGCGGGTGAGGAGTGCAGCCATGTTCAACTATGACTGGTTCCACGGCCCCGGGTTGCAACGGCAGATCGACGAAGCCAAGTCGCGTTGCGCCGGCCAGAAGTTTCCGGACGCTGCCTGCCGTAAGAACGGCAACGGGACCGACGAATACGACCAGTACAAGCAGGAACTCGAGACCCGCATCATCCTCTATCTCAAGGATGGCTTGAGCTATGAGATGAAGGAGATTGCGGACATCGGCATGAGCAGTGCACTTGCTTTCGAGTGTGTGCCGGTCGACGAGAGCTACCAGGTCGGGGCTTACGTGATCGTGGTCCCGTTCGAGGACATCGCCCGCGTCGAGGTCTTCGCAGTACATCCGGAAGAGAAGCCGGAGGAGAATATTCGCATTCCAGGCTTCCGGGCAGGTGCTGCGGACGGACGCGAGTAGAAAAATCGACCAACGTGTGACCCTGGACCCGGGTCCGATTGACTGGAGACGGGAAACGAAGCAGAGACGAATGCGTCCTGAGGGCGCGTCGCCGGTCGTCGTACTCGTGAGGTGGAACGGCAATGAATCGGCTAATCAAGATGACCGCGCTGCTAGCGCTGTGCGGGCTGCTGACAGGGTGCACGATCTCGTTCAGTGAACGGGCGGTAAACGGCGTGACCTTCTACTGCCCGGGGGCCGGAAACGTCGATATGGGCGACTCCGGCATTCGCAAGGGGCTCGAGGCGGCGGGTTACTCCGGCGACGTGGCCCGCGTGACGTGGACGGTCTCGTTTAACCCGGCCATTGATCAGACGGTGCGGATCAACGCCAAGCTTGGCGCGTCGCGGTTGGCACGTGCGATTGAAGAGTACATTGATGAGCATCCCAACCGCGAAGTGAACATCATCGGGCTTTCGGCCGGCACGGGTGTGGCCGTCTGGGCGCTGGAGGATCTGAAGCCCGGCTACAAGGTCGATGACGTCGTGCTGCTCGCTTCGAGCCTGCACTACAAGTATGACCTGCGCGAGGCCGTGCGGCGTGTCGACGGCAAGATCTACAATTACTACTCGCCCAAGGACGCGGTGCTCTCCGGCCCGATGAAGGTGTTCGGCACGATTGATGGCAAGTTTCTCGAGCAGGGGGCCGGCGAGGTTGGCTTCCATCCGCCGCCCGGCACCGAGGGCAAGGTGGCGAACATTCGCTGGCGGCCGGAATTCTCGAACTATGGCTATCACGGTGGGCACACCGACGGTACGAGTCCGGAGTTTGTCCGCCACTATATTGCGCCGCAGATCATGGACCGGGGGTCATACGCATGGCCCGGGCCAAACGGCACCATGCAGATGGCGCGAGTTGGTCGGGACGCGCGTCGTCGCTGATCGCCGCGAGGTGGAATACTCTCAACACCGCCGTCTCTTCCCATTCGCGGAAGAGGCGGCGGATCTTCTTGCGCCGCTGTTGGAACCCGCGTTGCACGAGTGAGACGAAAGCCGGCACGTCGTCGACATCAACTTCCGATGCCGGACGCGGTCGCAGCGTGAGCATGATCGATTCCACCTTTGGGCGCGGCCAGAATACGGTGGGTGGCAGAATCGCGATGGGCGTCAAGTCTGCCAATGTCTGACAAATCACCGAAACCGGTCCGTACGCGGGTGTGCTCGGCTCGGCCGTGAGACGCTGACCGACTTCCTTCTGAATTGTGCAGGTGAGTCGTTCGAAGGGCGGCGACACTTGCAGCAGATCCATGAGCAGGGGGGTGGCGATCTGGTACGGCAGATTCGCGACCAGCTTGAACGGTCCGTCGGGGGTCGCGGCGTTCTGTTGCAGGAGTCGCAAGGCGAGCGGGTTGATACGGTGCTTGCCTGCCAGCGCATCTCCCTGGATCAACGTGAAGTGCGGATGCCCGGTTAGCCGCTCGCGCAGGATGCTCTGCAGGCCGCGGTCGATCTCAACGGCCACCACCCGCGCACCGGTGTCCAGGAGCAACTCGGTGAGCGAACCCGTTCCGGGCCCGACTTCAAGGACGCTGTCGCGCTCGGACACCTCCGCCGCTTCGACCAGTTTGCGCATCAGATTCAGGTCAATGAGGAAGTTCTGGCCGAAGCGGTGCTGCGGCGCCAGGTCGGCGGCCTCCAGCAATTGGCGAATCTCACGGAGCGTTTGCCCGGGCATATCGGGATGGTCGCATGCCGACCCTGCGCTGACAACTGCGGTTCAGCGTGTCTGCTTAATCTGAAGGCAGGTAGCCGCCAGTACGACGACGCCCGCCACGGCGGCGGTGATGCTTGCCAGGGCCCAGCCCAAGCTCTTTGTCTCGCAGAAACGCATGGCCAGCCAGATGGACACGGCATAGCACGCGATGACGCTCGTGTGCAGGACCGTCACCGTGATCGGTAGTGGCAGAAACCGTTGCATCGCCGTCGCGCCCAGCAGGCAGTCTGCGCAGGATGCTCGGCCATCGAGGGCGTCCAGCAACTCGGCCGCCTGCCCACAGCGTGGACACGTGCGCAGCTCAACGCCTGCCGCTCGCAGCCGAAACGCCGTCTGCAATGTGCGATAAGCTTGTACGATAGCGATGTAGCGGCTGACCGTTTTCGGGTCGCGCGAGTGGTCGGGGTGATAGTCCTTGACGAGGCGTCGAAAGCGGGCCTGGATCTGCGCAGGCCTTGCGGAAGGGGGGAGACCCAACACTTCCAGACACTGCTCCACGGACTTACGCGGCATGATCGGATTGTAACCTCAGCCAGGCGGGACGCTACGGGGAGAAACCGGGCCAGGATTCAGAACTGGCCAGCAGGGCGCTGCCGATAACGCCGGCCTCGTGTGTCGTCAGGGGTGCCCGGCGGATCTGAAGATCCGGAGCGATCAACGGACTGGAATACGAGGAGAACGCGTCGCGCGCGTGTTCGACGATTTCCGGGTGATTGTCGACCACGCCGCCACCCAGTGCGATCACGTTCGGGTTGTACATATGAACGAGGTTCATGCAGGCGACCGCCAGCCCGCGGGCGGCCCGATCAATGACCTCGTCCGAGTAGGGCTCCTCACCGATGGCCTCGTTATCGGTCTGTCCCGTCGCGGCCAGGTGCAACGCCGGACCCGCCGCGAGCGCCGACAGACATCCCGGCACGCCGTTGCGGCCGGCTGGGGCGGCGGGCGACGTGTCGACAATCAGGAAACCGAAATGACCCGCCCCGCCGCGCGTGTGCCGCACGATTTGTCCGTCGAGGATGACGCTGCCACCCACGCCGGTCCCGAGCGAGATGTACACCAGCCGTTGCGGCTGAGGCTTCATCCTTCGCCACTGCCCCCACACGGCGGCGTTCACGTCTGCTTCGAGCCGGACGGGCAGGTGCAGCGCGGCAGAGAAGAAGTCGGTCAGGTTGGTGCCTTCGAGCCGCGGCAGATTGACCGCCTTCTTCATGATGGTCGTGTCCGGATCCCACACCCCCGGCATCGCAACGCCGGCGCGGACCGGCCTGACGCCCGCCTCGTTGACGACGTCGGTCGCCTCACGGGTCACCAATTCGCGTAGCGGCTCCGGTTCACCTTCCGGCGGGATCAGCTCCGACGTTCTTGCGAGGATTTGACCGTCTGGCGTCACGATTCCGACACGGATACGCGTACCGCCGATGTCGACGCCCAGAATCGCTGTGGTCTGCGGCGCGGCCATTCAGGTGCGCTGTCCGAAGGTGACGTCGACCTCCACGCTGGCATTCAGCGGCAGTTCGGCCACGCCGACCGCGGCCCGGGCGTGCTGTCCCGCCTGACCGAACACCTCGGCCAGCAGATCGCTGGCGCCATTGGCAACCTTGTGCGGCTCCGTGAAGCCGGGCGCCGCGGCGACGTAGACGACGACCTTGAGCACGCGCGTCAGATTATCCACGCCGCCAGCCGCTTCGGCCCCGGCCGCGATGGCATTGATGGCGCACAAGCGGGCGGCGGCCTGGGCATCGGCGATGGAGCGGCCGCCGTCGCCGCCCACCTTGCCCGTGTACTTCAGTTGTCCGTTTTCGAGCGGGATCTGCCCGGAAAGGAACACAGTGTCTCCGTGCCAAAGGGCGGGGACGTAGGCCCCGACCGGCTTGGCGACTGCGGGCAGCGTCAGGTTCATTTCCTTCAAGCGCTCACTCGGCTTGCTCATTCTCGGTCTCCGTAGGCTCTTCACTTTGTGAATCAGATTCATGGGTAGGAGAGTTGGTTGCGGGTGACGACTCGCCCGCCTCTTCCGGTACTTCCTCCAGCAGGAAGAGGTAGATCTTGCCGAACACGCTCTCCTGCTCGGCCCGCAGGCGGCGCGACCGGATCAGCTCCAGCAGGGCCAGGAAGCGGCCGACGATCTGCATGCGATCTGTGGGTCCGTCGAACAACTCCGCAAAGGTCATCGGCCCCTCACGTTCGAGAATCGACAGCACCTCGGCCGCGTGCAGTTCGATGGGCGTATCATCGTAATCGACCGCATGCACCGCCGGTCCGCGGCCGATCGACTCCATGACGTCGCCGAAGGCCTTCAGCAGGTCCCAGACCTGGGCCTCTTCGAGCTCCACGCCCTGCAGGTCCGGCGGCAGGTCGACCGGTTTGCGGACGTACCGGCGGGCACGTTCTTCGGCGGCGCTGCCGAGGGTCTTGGCAGCGTCCTTGAAGCGTTTGTATTCGAGTAGCTGCTTGACGAGCGGGGCGCGCGGGTCGTCGCTGTCATCAAGGTCTTCCAGTGGTGGTGACGGCAGTAGCGAACGCGATTTGATCTCGACCAGGGTCGATGCCAGCACCAGGAAATCGCCGACCGCGTTCGGGTCGAGTTGCTCAAGCAGATGCACGTGCTCGAGGTACTGGTCGGTAATGCGCGCGATCGGGATATCGAGCACATCGACCTCGTCCCGCTTGATCAGATAGAGCAGCAGATCGAGCGGTCCGGTGAAGACGTCGAGTTGTACGCGGTATTCCGACAAGCTTCATCCAACCGGTTGGTGGTGCGCTCTGGTGCGCTTTTCGATATAGCGACTACTCAGGGTGTCGGTACGTGACTCTTCACGATCCCGCACGCGTCACGTACTGCGGTCATCAAATCTTCGGCAACCGCGCGCGCCTTGCGACCGCCTGCGCGCAGGACGTCCTCGACATCGTCCGGTCGCTGCGCCCACTGTTCGCGCTGTTCGCGCCGGGAACCGAAGCGCTCCTCATATAGCTCCGCCAGGCGTTTCTTCGCCTCGCCGTAACCCATGCCGCCAGTGCGATAGCGCTGTTCCCACTCGGGAAGTTCTTCCGGTGTGGCCAGCAGCTTCAGCAGCGCGAACACGTTGCACGTCTCAGGGTCCTTGGGATCTTCGACCGGCGTGCTATCTGTCTTGATGGACATGATACGCTTGCGCGTCGCCTTGGCCGGGCCGAACAGGTCGATCGCGTTGCCGTAGCTCTTACTCATTTTCTGCCCGTCGATGCCGGGCACGATCGCGGTCTCGTTGAGCCGCGGCTCGGGGCGGATGAACACCTCGCGGTAGGTCTGGTTGAAGTAGCCCGCCATGTCCTGTGTCATTTCGATGTGCTGGACCTGGTCCTTGCCGACGGGCACCAGATTGCTGCGGTAGATCAGGATGTCCGCCGCCATCAGCAGGGGATAGCTGAACAGCCCCATGTTGACGGTCAGACCTTTGGCGACCTTGTCCTTGAAAGAATGCGCCCGCTCGATGAGTCCTTTGCCGGTCACCGTCGAGAGGATCCACGCCAGCTCAGTTACCTGTGGCACATCGCTCTGGCGGAAGAACGTGACCTTCTGTGGGTCGAGGCCCATCGCGAGGTAATCCAGCGCGACACCCTGCGTCAGCGCGCGCAGGCGATCGGCGTCGTTGATCGTGGTGAGCGAATGGTAGTTGGCGATGAAGAAGAAGCAGTCGTGCTCCTCCTGAAGCTCGATATGCTGCTTCATCGCGCCGAAGTAGTTGCCCAGATGGAGTGTCCCGGACGGCTGAATACCGGATAGTACGCGCATTACTTCCTCCGAGTGCGCGGGTCGCCCGCAACCGCTCACGGCCAGTGCCTGCGGCGTGCGGGGGGCACGAATCGATCACTTCGGCGACAGTAGACCACGACGCCGCCAGGGGGGCAAGTCCGGCGGACCGATGTCGGTCGGACTCTGATCAGGGTCCGGGCAGTTGGCTGAAGGCGGCGAAATCGAGCAAATCGACGTCACCGTCCCCATCGAAGTCCAGTACCTGAAGGGCGAATGCGGTGCACTGCTCGTCGCTGGCGGCCGGTGGATAGCCGGGGCCGGCCAGCAAACCGGTCAGCACGGCAAAGTCGACAGCATCGATGATGCCGTCGTTGTTGTAGTCGCCGGCGGCGATGATCTCGCACTCGTCCAAAATGGCGTTGGCATTGCAGTCGCGGGCCGCTCCAAAGAGATCGAGCTCGCACGTGTCGGGCAGGAGGTTCTCATTGCAGTCCGCCAGATCGCCGTCGAGGATCTCCTGAATGTCGGCGATGTCGTTGGCGTTGCAGTCGCCGCTTTCGTACGCGCCCAAGTCAACCACGGCGTCGCCGTTCACGTCGCCGTCGAACGCGCGTGACAGACCGTCCAGATCTGTGAGCAGGCAGGACGGGAGCGCGTCATTGCGACCCACGTCAATGCACGGTGAGCCTGGTTGGAGGCGGAAGTTGTCGTCGCCGGTGCCAAGCACATCGTCCAGGCCATCCGGGTCCATGAACATCGGATCTGTATCGATGTTGCCGTTCTCCTGAACATGGCCGGCGATGTTGTTGTGGTCGGTATAATAGAGCTTGTTGTGCAGCAACTGCGTGTGGATGTATTCAATCACGGGCTCGTTGTCACGAATGATGTTGTTGGTCCAGGCCGGCTTGCCCAGGAAACTCAGGCCCGCGGCCGTCTCGACGTATGGCTGCTCCATGTTGTGAATCGTATTGTGCACAATTGTGTTGTTGATCAGGCGCGGGCAGGAGTATGCCGAGTACAACGCACTTGCGTTTCGCAGGGCGTGATTCTGCGTGATCAGGTTGCTTGCGATCGTCGGGCTGGCGTTCCGGTACAGGAAGATCGCCCCGCCGAAATCGGCCACGTTGTGGCGCAAGATGCAATTGTCGACCGTCAGCCCTGAGCAGTCTATTACCGAGATCGCACCACCCCCGTACGGGTAGTTGCCGTAGCCCTCACTCACAGCCTTGCTGTATTCGAGCACGCAGTAGGTCAGGCGGGAATGAGCGTTGGTTGCGGCGGTACCTTCGAAACGTATGCCGTTCCAGCAGCCGGCTGTCGAACCATCGACCGAGAACAGTTCCGGCTCGTCGGTCGTGAAGACGATGGGCTGGTGAGCAGTGCCCTCCGCGACCAGGGTGCCCTGCACCGCCACGTGATAGAAATCCTGAAACTCGACGCGCGCACCCGCGTAGATCGTCAATGTGACCTCGTCACGGATGCGTACATCGCCGATGACGCGTACCAAATCGGCATGCCATAACGTGTCGGCCGCGATCTCGCCGGCGACTTCGAGCACGTCGCCGCGCGGCTGGGGGCGTTCCCCTGCGTGTACGGGCGGGTTGTCGGCATGTAGCTCTGCAGCGACAAACGTCTGGCACCCATAGTCCTGCGCGGGCGAGCCGGGTGACGGACGATAATCACCATGTTCCGGGTCGCGCAGCAGTGGGTCGACTCCGATGATGTTGTTGAAGGGCGCCGAACCGGCACCTGCCCAGGCAAAGGGCTCGACTCACCCATAGTCGCACAATACCGCGAAGTGCCGCAGCGGATCGGCGTTGTGGTCCGGGTCGGACAGCCACGTCCAATTGTCGTAAATCTGAATTCGACTGGCCTGCAAGCTCAACGCGATGCCGGCGCCGGTAGGCAGCCACGCACTCGGTATCCCCGTCAAGAACATGAAATCGGGCCCGGTATCAATAGGGTCAACGACGATATTGCGCTCGAGAAGCACATCCGCACCGGCCCCGAATAGCCGAATCCCGTAGTCCGGGGGCCGGTAGAACGTGACATAGCGAACGGATCCGGCCGGAACCAGGTGGACATGTCCAGCGAACCCGCGAAACGTCACCCCACCGTTGACGATGATGCAGTCTTCGATATCGAGTCGGCTGTTGCAGTAGGCGATGCAGAGCTGCTGCCCTTGCAGATCCAGAATCGCACCATTGCCTGCAATGCACACATCTTCTTCGTGTTGCTCAAAAGTGGCGGTGATGCGATTGTAGGTGCCGCCCAGCCATAGCCCGCCCGTGTAGGTGGCGCCCGGCTCCAAAGCCATGTAGCGATCATAGCCGAATGCCGGACCGGACTGGTCATATGCGGCTTTGAGCAGTTCCCCGTAGCCGGGTGCCACGGCAGTCAGCAACGCAGCGAATAAGATCGAGGCACTTCGCAACCGAGGACACCTTGCAGGCGATGGGCAACTGCCCGCGAATCGCACGTTGGACGCGTTGGCTGGTGCGGCGAGATGCGGCGGCGTCGCAGGCTGGCGCCTGGTGTCGACACCAGGCGCCAAATCTCTGACAGAGACCGCTAGAACCCGCTGCTCAGCAGATCGACGAATGCCGCAATGTCGTCGAAGTTGACCGTAGCGTCTTCGTTGCAGTCGGCGTTGTACCAATTGCAGCCGATGTACTGCGCATAGTACGCGTCGGCACCGCTCAGGGCCACAACGAACGGGCTGATGTCGTCAAAGTCGACATCGCCGTCACAATCCATGTCACCCAGCAGCAAACCGTTGCACTGGCCGCTGTACAGGTGCGTGCCGGGCGTCGTGAAGTCGAGCAGCAGTTGCGTCGGGTTATCGCCTTCGAGGCTGCCCACGCCGCCGAAGAACCACAGCCCCGGCACAAACGCGCCGCCAGTGCCTGAGACGGAGTCGCGCACACGGTAGGCGTAGCCGCGCGTAAACTCCCACGGCTGGCCGGTGCCATCGACGCCGAATTCGCCGTAGATGTCGATCAGATGTGACCCGTCGGCCTTGTCTGAGAGGATCAGCCGCTCGTTGCCATAGCCGAAGGCGATGTTGGTGTAGAAGTCGGCGGAAACCTGATAGACGGCGTCGAATGCGCCGGTGCAAGCGCCGTCGAAGTTGGAGACCAGGACGAACGACGCGCCGGCCGGGATCGTGACGCCTGTCAGATCGACGTCCACCTGCACGTCTGTACTGTCATCGGTCTGGACGATCAGGCCACCCTGTGTGAACGTGAAGTCCTCGCTGCCGGTGTTGGTGATTTCCATCCAGCGCGGACAGTCGCCGCTTTCGTAGCCCTGCACCACCTCACTGATGATCAGGCACGTCGCGTCGACTTCGAGGCACGGATTCGGCTCGCAGTCCGTGCCGTCACCCTGGTAGATGCCGCCCACGGCGATGCAGTTGTCTTCGCTGAAGATCCCACAGATTTCACCGATACAGCAGGCACCGACACCCAGACCGCATTCCTGCAACTGCGAATTGTCGATCTCGATGTAATCATCCGGGATGCCGTCGCCTTGCGAGAGACCGACGATGGAATCTGCCGAGTCGATACCGAGCCAGGTGATCCGAATATCGCCACTGAAGAACAGCTCGATCTGGAACGTATTGGCCCCGTCGGACGGGTATTCCGGTACTTCTTCGAAAGTGATGGCTACAAGTTCGCCGGTCTCCTTCCAACTGACTGTGCCGCCGTTGGCCGGATTCAGGTCGTCGAACAGGGCGGAGATACGCTCATGTGCAAAGTGAATCTCGAGCGATTCGTTGTACGTGTGGTCCGATGCGTCGAACGTAATATTGCCGTTCGAGTTGACGTAGAACGAAGTGTAGGCCGTGCCGTAGAAGGGGACCGCGAGGGACGGATAGAGCTCCTCATGGTCATCATCCCCCAAGTTGATGGCCGTGCCGCCGGTCGGATCCGTTGGCAACTCCGTCGCCGTCATCAGGCAACCCTGATAGTGGCTGGCTGAGCCATCGACCTGATAGAGCACGGTATACCCATCGAGGTCGAATGCATCCGCACCCTCGTATTGCTCGGTGTAGTACTCCATCTGGTCGACGGTCGTGAAGCTGAACCCCGGGGTGAAGCCGGTGGTGCCGCAGCCGTTGTCCGCCCGCACCCGCCAGTAGTAGGTGGTGCCGCCGCTAAGCATGCTCCCGACTTGATGAGTCGCTTCGGTTGTCGTCGCCGTGTAGACGAGATTCAGGAACTGCGGATCATCAGCAACCTCGAGCAGGTACGTGCTGGCTTGTGACGACGCGTCCCAGATCAGAGTCGGGGAGCGACCTACGTCGGCGGCGCCGTCGGGCGGCGACAACAGGGCGAAATTGCCAGGGTCATTATCCGACACGGCCAGCGTCAAGGGCTGCACGCGGCTTAACGACGACGCGTCACCCAGCACTTGTATCTCGTACACGCCAGGCGTTACGGCGTCCGTGTTATCGATCGTCAGGACCGATGTGTATGGCGGTGGTGCGGCATTGACGGTGAAGCTCGCAGTTGCTCCTTCCGGCAGTCCATTCACGCTCAGACTCACCGTTTCCGCGAAGTCGCCCGTGCGATCCACGTTGATGATGTACTGCCCGGTGTCCGGCGCACACACCTCGAGTTCTTCCGGCGTGCCCTGCAAGGTGAACC
This sequence comes from uncultured Planctomycetales bacterium, assembly GCA_964468185.1. Classification (GTDB taxonomy): domain Bacteria; phylum Planctomycetota; class Phycisphaerae; order UBA1845; family Fen-1342; genus JANQFV01. The sequence continues at coordinate 186,258 of CAYXTR010000002.1, forward strand.
CGCTATTCTGCGGCAAGCGCAGCGACGGGTCGCCCAAAATCACGAATTCCTCAAAGAAGTTGCGGCACTCGTCTGCATGGGCGCTCGGTGGATTATTGGGGTTGCCGTCCCACTCGCCGTATTCGGTGAGGAAGCGGTACAGGCCTGACATCCACGCCGGTCCCAGGTTCCAGATCTGGTCCTCGAAGAACGCGGCAAAGAACGCCTTCTCGTGCACGACGGACGGCTCCCAGGCCTCGACGCTACCCCAATAGATGTAGTTGGACGCTGAAATATAGGCTGCCGCGCCTTTGTCCTCGGCTCGCAGCCAGGCCTCGCCGAAGCACTCGCCCTCGGTGTAGCGGGCCGTGTTGCAGGACCAGCCGAAGGCGATGCCGTACAGGCCCGTGTTGCTCAGGTTGTAGACATTGCTGGCGTTGAAGCCGGGATCCCACCACCCACTCGAGCTGCTGTGCCCGAAGTACAGGGTGAACAGCGCCCCGTTGTTCACGGCAGCGGTGACATCCGAGGTGTCGGCCCCTTCGGCGGCATAGAGCTTGATCCCGTCGTAGTTGTTCGGTGCGAAGTAGTTCTCGATGACCCAGTCGTGCGTCGGCTCAGCCTGGCCGTAGGTGCTCGGGTTGGCCAGGAACGCACCGCGCTTCACGTAGTCCGGATCGGGAAAGTCGCCCGACTCGACGAAGATGGTCTTGTCCACAACCGCCTGCAACGTGGCCACGTCCCGCACGCTGAATCGGCCGACCGGTATGTCCGGATACCAATCATCCCCATCGTCCATGCAGCCATACGGCCAATCCGTCGCCGCATGCTTGCTGCCGCCACCCTCGAAGTGTGGCACGCAGTCGGTCGTGGCACTGAAGCCGTCGGTATCGCCGATCAGCAGCACGTAATCGTACGCATCGGGCGTATCCCACTTTGAGCGGATATAGTCGCGAATGTCGGTGTTTGTCATCCCGGGCGTGGCGACATAGGTTTCCACGTTGAAACCGAGATTCTCCTTGTGTGTGACGAACTGATTCAGCGGCGTACTGAACATGTATTCGTCGGCCGTGACGATCAGGTAGTTGTCGTTGGAATCATCTGGCAAATGCATGGTCGGATCGCCAAGCAGATACCACCCCTCCGTGAAATCATGGGAAGCGGGATCTTCGGGTCCGTAGAATGCTGTGAAATGTGCGGCCGTGGCGATTACCGCGGGGCCGAGCGTACGCACATCGTCGCCATACATGGATTGGAAGAGGAAGCGATACAGGTTGTGCCACTCTTCCCAGCCGTATGGTGTCTGGTTTGTCGCGCAGCCGTAGCCCGCGGCGGCGCCCTTGGTGGGCTCCTTGAGCCATTGTTCGAGCCAGCCGGGGGAACGCTCGGGCTCCAGATAGTCGAAGCGTGCCGGGCTGCATGAGAAGCTCAGCACCAGAGGATAGAGGTTTTCGTTCGACAGCGCCTCCAGATCAGCGCGGAGGAACATCGGGGAGGCCCAACCCTGGAAGCCATAAGCGTGGCCGAAGTAAGAAGCCAGAAAGCAGCCCGCATGGAAGGCGTCGGTCACGTCCTGCGTGGTGGCGCCGTAGGAGTAGGCATAGACACGGTTTACGTCGAGGCCGAGCGGAAGGAAGTAGTCGGCGATCACTTCGTTATGAATTGCCTCACCGTCGCTGTAGCTGTCTTCTCCGGCAATGAACACGGCCCGTTCCGTATGAGTGGGATCCGCGTATTCACCGGTTTCCACGTAGAGGATCTTGTTCATCACGTTTTGGAGTTCAGCGACTGTACGTACCGCAATGCGCCCGTGCGGAATGTCGGGGAACCAGTCATTTTCCCCGTCCATGCATGCGTAGGGGACGTCACCGACGGAGTTCTTCAGGCCGCTGCCCACGCGCGTTGGAACCGCTTCTGTGGTCACGGTGCCCGTGCCGCGCAGGGCATCGCCGATAAACACCAGGTAGTCAGGTTCGTCCTCAGTTCCCCAAAGCGCCCGCAGCTCGTCGTGAAGCTCATAGTTCCAGATTCCGAGTGGAGGCTCGTAGACCTCCACCGTGAAACCCTGTGATGTCTTGAAATCGACAAACTGGGTGAGCGGCGCGCTATTGGTGTAAAGCGGTGCGGTTACGATCAATATGTGACCCGCGTCAGTACGTGCCGCCGGCGGCGGATTCAGAATCGCACTGCCCAGGTACGACAGATCGCGCTCACCCGCGAAGCCCTGTCCTCCGACAAAGTCGATTCGCACCGTCATGCTCGGCGTAAGCAGCAATTCCCCCGTGGCAGGGACCAGCCCGACCGGATGAACCTCCAGCGCGTACAACGGTATCCCGCGGGCTATACCGGCGGGAACGATCCGCACCGGTGCTTGCGGTTTCACGACATCCGCTGCGTAGACCTCTTCCGAAAAGTGGAAGTCAGCCGAACTGGCCGTCAGCGGGGGAATCCCCGGATCAAACAAAGGCGCCTTGCCAGCGGCGGCGCGACTGGCCGCCCAGTCCATACTGAGCGGACCCTGCATGGGGGCCACCGGAGCCGCAAGACCGAGTTCGTCCAGCGATGCGCGGACCGCGGTCGACGGCTCGATCTGTACACGCGGCTCCGCACCCGGCGGAACACAGAACAACCTGCGGATTACCGGCAACGCCGGCGCACCCACGTCACCGGCCAAAGGCGTTCGCGGACACGTCACACGCAGGAAGTCGCCGTGCGGCGACAGCTCCTGCCCAATCTCAACTCCGTGCAGCCTGACGGCGAGGCTGAGTCCGGTATCGTCGCGCTCCAGTAGCTGCACCTGCGGAGCCCGGGCGCTGGCCGGGTCGGAGACAAACAGAGCCCCGTCCGGCGTTACCTCGACCCACGTGGAGGCGAGCAATGTGGTCGTTCCCAGCAGTAGCACAGCGCATAGCGCACAGCTCGATTGAAGTAGGGGAGCAAATGAACGCATCGGCGATGTTCCTCCTAATGTGGCTCTCCCAGCGACATTGCAACTGACATGAGGCGTGGCGGCCCCCGGCCTCATCCTCCGCTGTGCGGAGACCACCCATTATCAGGACATTCAGCTTACCATCTCTCGGCCGGTCATGAAACGAAAATGTCGGCCAACTTCGGCCAGATCGCCCCAACTGTGGCCCCGGCGCCGGGGGGCGAGATAAATCGGACCATCGTACAGGTAAGTCATCTCTGACGTGCGACCGGCTTCCCGGTGCTGCCTCACGCGAGCCGCACGGCGAAAGCAGACTTTCAGTATCTTGTTCTGTGCGGTAGAGTGATTGACGGTCGCGCGCGGGGTTGTGCCCCCGCAACCACCTCTGCCCGAGTTGCGCGAGCATGTCTGCTGGTAAGGACTCCACCCTCCAGACCCGCGACGAGTTGATCCGGGAGTTGAGCCGGACCAACCGCGAAATCTCCCTCGTCCTCGATTCCATCTCGGAACTGCTGGCCTTGCAGGATCAGGAGCTGCGCGTACTCTGGGCCAATCGGGCGGCGGCGGAATCCGTCGGACAGACGGTGCCCGAGCTGATCGGCCGCCATTGCTACGAGATCTGGCACAGGCGAACGGAGCCCTGTGAGGGCTGTCCGATCGTGGCGGCGTACAAGCTGGGCTGCGATCAACACGCGGAAATCACCACTCCCGATAATCGCACATTCGAGTTGCACGCCTACCTCGTCCGCGACGAAGAGCAACGTGTGCTGGGCGCCGTAGAGATGGGCGCCGATATCACCGCTCGGCGCCGGGCCGAAGATGCGCTGCGCACCAGCGAAGAGCGGCTTGAACTTGCGCTCAACGCCGTTTCGGATGGTGTCTGGGACTGGGACGTGCAGGCCGGGACGTTCCAGCGTAGCGAGGAGTGGTATGCGCTGACGGGCTATACGCCGGAAGAGCTGGCGTCCTGGGAAGAACAGCAGGGCTCGATCATCCACCCGGATGACTACGACAAGATTCACGCACAGGTGAAACGTCACCTCGCCGGAGAGTCTGAACGGTATCGCGCGGAGTTCCGGATTCGGCACCAGTCGGGTGAGTGGCGGTGGATCCTCGGGCGTGGGCGGGTAGTCGAACGAGATGACGCCGGACGCGCACTCCGCATGATCGGGACCGATACTGACATTACCCAACGCAAGAATCTCGAATCACAACTGCGCCAGTCCCAGAAGATGGAAGCGGTTGGGCAGCTCGCCGGCGGCGTTGCGCATGACTTCAATAATGTGCTGACGGCGATTCTCGGTAACGTCGAGCTGCTGCGTTCCAGCTTGCGGGGGCAGATGCCGTCGGAAGACCCGGCATTCGATAATCTGAACCAGATCGAGCAGGCCGGCCAACGGGCAGCCGTGTTGACGCGGCAGTTGCTGGCGTTCTCGCGCAAGCAGTTGCTCAAGCCCGTGCCGGTCGACCTTGCGCAGACCCTTCGCGATATGGAGAAGATGCTTCAGCGCATTATTCGCGAAGACATCGCGCTACGCCTGACCTGCCCCGAGGATCTATGGCAAGTTGAAGCTGATCCAGGTCAAATCGAACAAATCGTGCTCAATCTGGTCCTGAATGCTCGCGACGCCATGCCCGAGGGCGGCGAGATCGAGCTTGCATTAGCGAATGTCACGCTGGACGAGGGGCACTGTGCGGAGCACGTCGACGCCGGTCCGGGGCCGCACGCGGTGCTCACGGTGCGCGACACGGGTTGCGGCATGGACGCGGGCATCCGACAGCACATCTTCGAACCCTTCTTCACTACGAAAGCAGTGGGGGAAGGGACGGGCCTGGGACTGGCCACCGTCCACGGCGCCGTGCGGCAACTGCGTGGCCACATCACCGTGGAGAGCGAAACCGGACAGGGCACGTGTTTCCGGATATACCTGCCGGCGATCGCGGCGCGGCGTTCTGTCCGACCAGTAGATGTGGTCCACCCGCCGGCGGGCGGTAATGAGACTGTGTTGCTCTGTGAGGACGACGCCGCCGTTCGGCAACTTGCTGCCCAGGCACTCGCGCGCAGTGGATACGAAATTCTGGTCGCCAGCCGCCCGGAGGAGTCGCTTACCATCGCGCGTGACCACGCCGGAACGATCGACTTGCTTGTGACCGACGTGATCATGCCTGGCATGAACGGCCGACAGCTTGCGGAGACGCTGACTAGCGCGTCACCCGGCCTAGCGGTCTTGTACATCTCCGGTTATGCCGCGAGTGTGATTGGTCTGGATGGAGCACTCGGGCCGGATACGCAGTTCCTGCAAAAGCCGTTCAAGCCGGTCGATCTGCTTCGTCGAGTCCGCCAGGTGCTCGATGCCCGCCATGCCAGGCGAGCCGATATCGGTACCGCCGATTGATTGCTGTGACAGGGTACTTCGGCAATACCTAACCTGTTCCGGCGACACGCGGGGGCCGGACCTGCCAGCGGATCATGAGAACTCGTCGCCGCGGAACGTGTTCCCCAGGTAAGTCTCGCGCACGCGTGGGTCGTTGATCAGGTCTGCCGGACGACCCGAGCAGATCACCTGCCCTTCATGAATGACGTAGCTGCGGTCCGTGACCTTCAGGGTTTCGTGGACGTTGTGGTCGGTCAACAGAATCGCGATACCGGATTCCCGAAGTCGCACGATTTCTTGCCGCAGGCCCTCAACAGCGATCGGATCGACGCCACTGAAGGGTTCATCCAACAGGATCAAGCGTGGCTTGGTGATCAATGCCCTCGCAATTTCCAGTTTACGCCGCTCACCGCCCGAAATGCGTTTCGCCGGGTTGCGTCTTACTTTGGTCAGTCCGAACTGCTCGAGCAACTCGTCGACGATTTCCCGTCGCTGTTTCGACGTGTAGCGCATCGTCTCGCAGATGGCCGACAGATTTTGCTGGACCGTAAGTCTCTGAAAGACACTGGGTTCCTGCGACAAGTACCCCATGCCGCGCCGAGCGCGTTTGTACATCGGCAAGTGCGTTACATCGTGACCGTTGAAGTGGACCGTGCCATCCTCGGGCGTGATCATGCCCACGGTCATGCGAAAACTCGTGGTCTTACCCGCCCCGTTCGGACCGAGCAAACCCACAATTTCGCGTTCATTTACCTCGTAGCTGACGCGGTCGACGACAGTTCGGCCGCCGTAGGACTTTACCAGGTGTTTGGCTTCAAGCAGCATAGTGGCCTGATTTTGCCCCGTCAGGGGTCATTGTGGATAACTTGTGCAGAACCGGCGTTTCAGACTGGTAGCGCGCCGAATTTTCCCAACGACGATGCCCGATAACGACACTGAAAGCCCGATGCCTTGGATGGTCCGTTCGGGCTCGCGCACGGTGAATCATTGCAAGGGTTTACGAGAAAAACAGACGAGATTTCGGCGAATCGCCTCTTAGCGGAAACACAACCGTTTCCGAACACTGCGAACTGCTGTTTCCAACGCGCAAGCACTGCTGGGCACCTTGTTGACAACTCCGCATTTGGCGCTCGGTCGCTTGACCGAGGACTACCGTACAAACCGAACCCTTCCCATATCCGGAACACGCCATCCGCCCTGGCGACCGCGCGGCAGCAGGCTGGGAAGATACACAAAAGCAGCCTGGCCGACAATCTGGTCGGCCGGAACCGTTCCGGGCCGATAACCCTCCGACATGTGAATCCCGCCGCGCGCCCATTCTCGACTGTCGTGGCTGTCAGGGCTGTTGTCGCCCAGCACGAAATACTGAGCACCGTGAAGTTGGAAGGGTTGGCCGGGAGACGCGCGACGCACGCGTTCGGAGCGGGACACATAATACACATCGCGCTGCACCCGCGTATGTCGCATTTGGAGCCGCAGATTCGTCGCCACAATGGCCAGTCCCACGGGCTCACGCCGAGGTAGCGAACGCAACGCGAGCTCCTCAGTCGATGCTGGTGACAGTTCTTGGGTTTGCGTGTCGACGGCGGGCAGCTCTCCGCCCGGCACGGTCAGCATGGTCGTTCGCCGGTCGCCATTCTGTTGCACGCAGAGGTCGTACGTGTTGGGGTCGGTTTGCACAACCAGACCCTGGTCGATGCGGAGGTACGCCCGATAATCAACATGCCCAAACTCAATCGCGATCGGCTGCCCGAATCTCCACGGTGCGATCCGCCGTTCCGCTACGAGCATGTTTCGGTGTTGACCCGTGGTGAGGTGCAAGCGCATCGACAGGCGCACACGGCCGTCGGCATCCAATTCGGCGGCGAACGAACACGGTTGCCGGTTGAGTTCGAGTCGCACGCTGCCTTCGCCGTCTTGAGGCGTGATCTCAGTCTGCAATCGCAGATCGTTCACGAAGTTGCCGTCGTCGCCACGGTTGTAGGCGTACAAGTCCAGCAGATATTCCCGGCCGGCGTCCGGGTTGAAGTTCAGCCGGCGCGGCTGGTTGTCGAGCCCGGCATAGCGAATCACGCGGGTCGACAGACCTTGCCAGCCCGCGCCGGGCCGTGCTGGTTCGAACGTGCGCCACCGTGGGAAGCGCGCCGAGGCTGCATCTGGATGCGGTGAATACGACTGGTCGAAAACGACGAACCAGAGGGCGTCCTGCACGTGTGCTGGTTTGCGGGCGATGTGTCCGTCTATGAACACGTCGCCATCGATGATCTCGACGGACTCGTTCGGAAGCCCGACGACCCGCTTGATGTAGTGTTGCTCCGGATCAGCCGGATCACGAAACACGACTACATCCCAGCGGCGGGGCGGCAGCAGGTTGCCCAGCGCGTACGCCCACTTGTGCACGAGGATCCGATCGCCGGCCTTCGGGTACGTCTCTTCCGGGGTGGGCTGGAGGCGCAACTGACAGTTGGGGCAGATGATCTCGGATGGCACGACGAAACGCTCGCCCGCCGCACGCGCGGTCCGCCGCGGCGCAAAGTCGTACATCCACCCGCAGGCTGGACAGGTGCGTGTGGCGTGCGCCCCGTAGAGTGTCGGTGCCATCGATCCGGTCGGGATGATGAACGGCTCCACAAAGAACGCCCGGAAGATGAATGCAAGAATGAGCCCCGTGAGCACCGTCAATACCGTCTCGACGACGCGTCCGGCGCCCGACGGCAATACGGCGCCGGCTGGGAGCTCGGTCGGAATGGCGGTCACCTCAGAGACGGGGCGCGACGGAGGCCATTCGGGTTTGGCGGGAGGTTCACGCAATGTCGTCTAATCCCGAGGCTGACGCCACGCACGCCGACCGCCAGGCGCACGCGACAGTCATGGGGCCATGAGCGTCATCGTATCCAGCGGGCCCGCCCGGCGTCGAGCAGGATATTCGGACCGTTGGACGACAGTGGCAGGAACCCCGGCCAGTACACGAAGAACGCGCGCCCAATCATCTGATCCGCTGGCACCGTGCCAAGCTGATACTCGCCGCGGGCATAGGCTGCCTTCAAGTGCGGCCCCACCGGATCCATATCCGGCCGGGCGAACGCGACGCGCGCATCCAGGCTGTTCGGGCTGTTGTCGCCCAGCACGAAGTACTCGTCCGGGCCGAGCGTCAGCGGATTCCCTTCGGTCGCGAAGGTCGGACGGTCCGCAGCGTGCTTCGGCTGCGTGTAATACACGTCGCGATCGATCCGCACATGGTTCAGTCGCAGGTTGGCCCGCCCGGCGGCAATGCGTATGTGCGGCGACCGTTGAGGTGCGGTTCGCCGTGCCATGTCGGCTGTGATTTCGCGATCGAGCATCAGCGGCGGAACGGCGTGACCATCCAACTCGACGCGGGCCGTGCCATCTACGTAGGCCAACGCAAGGCGAACCGGTTGGCTTGCGTCGACATGGACAGGTCCGAGTGTCCGGCCATCCGTAACGAGCGTCAGCATCCCGTCCGCCTGCAAGCGGGAGCGGAACTCCTCCGCACCGCGCGTGATGCTCAACTCGACGTACCCCTCCGAAACGGGTGCGCCTTCAAACCCCACTACAGCCGCGAGCCGCACGTCCCGCACAACGTTGTACTCGAACAGATGTGCCGGCACGTTGTAAGCGTAGACATCCTCGATGCGACCCGGCCGATCCGGCTCGACCGGACTGGTGCCGAATTGAATCGTGGCACGCTCCACGTCTTCTCCTGCAAAGCGAATCGTTCGCTCATCCAGACCGGACCACGGCGAATCGGGCTTCTGCGGCAACCAGTGCGGGTGATAGGGCCCGCGCTCTCCCACCAGCCGACTTGGCTCAAGCGGCGGATAATTCTGGTCATAGTATGCAAACCACAGCGCTTCCTGCGCCTCGGGTGTCTTGCGGGCCATGCGATCGTTGACGAAAAGATCCCCGTCAATGATCTCCAGTTTTTCGCCCGGTAGCCCGACCAGCCGCTTGATGTAGTTCGTCAGTCCATCAGTCGGGACCTTGAACACCACGACGTCCCAGCGCTGAATGGGATCGAGTTTGTTCAGCGGCCAATCTGAGGCCCAGCCGTGCACGAAGATTCGGTCGCCGGCCATCCCCCGTCGCTGCCGCACTTCGGGCTCATCCGTCTCGGCTTGCCACCGGCAGTTCGGGCACTGGAAATACATGGGACCGATATTGTGCCGCGGATCTGCAGACCGCGGCACAGGCCCGACCGGATACTCCACGCCACAATTTGTGCACGTATGGATCGTGTGCTCGCCGTACAGGGTCTCGGCCATGGAGCCCGTCGGAATAATGAACAGCGGCAGGAAGAACGTCTTCAGGATCAGCAGGTAGATGAAGAAGCCGATGAACGACGAGGCCTGCTCGGTCCACGGCTCCTTCTGACTGGCGACGGCATGGCCGCCTTTGGCAGACCTGGCTTTCTGTTTCGCGCTGGACACGCGCTTCCTCATCCTGATGATTGCCATGAGTTTGATACGAGCGAAACAGCGTATCGGTGCGGCCGATGCGGGTCAAACGCGCGGACACGGACTGGGCGCCCATGCTGAAGCAGGCTGAATATCTGGATGTGCGGAATGCGGTTGCAGACGCCGGCATCCCACTTGCGCGGGCGGCCCACATCCCACTCGCCGAACTCTCGCAACGCACGCACGAGTTGCCGCCACGTGACGAGGTGATCCGTGTGGCCGACACCGGGCCTGAAGCGACCGAAGCCGTCCGGTGGCTCGCAATGCACGGCCGCAAGGCGCGCCTGGAAACCGCGTGTGAGCATGCGTCGGAAGTTGTCGATCCCGCCCCGCACTGGCGACTGTGGCGACCAAGCATGTGGGTGGCGGAGGTCGCGAGTGGTCTGCCCTGTGGTCGGGGCCTCGATCTGGCCTGTGGAACAGGACGCGACGCCGTATTCCTGGCGGCCGCCGGCTGGGAAATGACGGCCGTCGACTGGTTGCCGGATGCGATCGAGCGGGCCCGGGCGTTGGAAGCGCACTATCTGCGGGATTCTGCGCCAATCGACTGGCGCGTGTGTGACCTCACCCGGGCGGACGCGCAGACCTTTGACAGACCGTTCGATCTCATCCTCGGCGTGCGGTTCCTGCACCGGCCCTTGCTTACACTACTCTGGCACTGGCTGCGGCTCGGGGGCAGCGTCGTGTGGGAGACATTCACGACCCTGCATCGCGAACGGCACGGTCGGCCGACGTCAGCCGACCATGTCCTCGAGCCCGACGAACTGCGCGAGCTCTTCTCGGATTGGGAGATCGTGCGCTACGACGAGGGATGGGAAGGAGCCGCGCACACGGCGAAGATCTGGGCACGTCAATCGGCTGAAGGCATGAACCGCCAGCCTGGGCCGCTGAGTCACGCGAAGCTGCGTTAGGTTGTCCAGGTGGCGGTTGCGCCGCGCAGGGCGGCGTACATCGCACGCCGACGCTGCCGCAAGACATCCACGTGATATTCGCGGGCTGTTTCCAGGTTGCGCTGCGCCATGTGCTGACGGTGACCAGGGTCGCTCAGCACCGCTCGCAGTTTCTTAGCCAATGCGTCCACATCACCCGGCGGCACGAGGTCTTCGTCCGGCAGTAACTCGGGAATCCCGCCCACGCGACTACCGATGCACGGCAACCCACGGGCCTGAGCCTCGATTAGCGCCTTGGGCAAGCCCTCGGTTCGCGATGGCATCACAAACACATCCGCCCGATCCAACTCGGCGCGCACTGCCTCGCCCGCCGGCAGTCTACCAGTGAAACGCACGCGCTCCGTCACTCCGTGCGAGCGGGCCAGCTCCTCCAATTGCCCGCGGTATTGACCGTCGCCGACGATCGTCGCCACGACATCAAGGTCCTGTGTGACCAGCCGTGCGACGGCCTGGATCAGTATATCCGGACCCTTGTATAGCTGATCCAGCGAGCCGATCAGAACGACGTTGAATGAACTGCCCGCCGGCCTTGTGTCCGGCCGCGTTGCTACGAAGGCCTCGTCTCGCAGTTCGATACTCGAATAATGTGTCGTAAACGCGCCGGGAGCGGCCGGGTAGCGGTGCTGCAGAATCCCTGCCGTGACATACGCCGCCGCGCAGGCGTGCCGGCATTGCTTGCGCAGATGCCTTGCATACCACCAACGGAAGAATGGCCGGGTCAGCGAGCGTACGCCCGCGCCCCGTGCGAAGACATCGTGCGGATCGCCCACCACCTCGACGCCGTAGGGGCGTCCGCCACGCTGCAAGTCGTGGGCCAGGAGGGTACCCAACGTGCCTGGCACCCGCAGCATGATGGCGTCCATCGGCTCAAGGGTCGCCCGCAGCGCGCGCCGCACGGCCCGCGCCTGCCGCAAGTATTGCCAAGGTCCTACAAAGTGGGGGACGGGCGCGAAGGACACGCCCGGTCCGTCCGCCTGCAAGCCATGTGTCGGCGGCCTGGTCACGTTCCGCACGCGTGCTGCGATACGGACCTGCTCGAATACGTCGAGGTAGCGCTGCCAAAAAGAATACTCAAACGACGCGTCAGCCCAGATGTGCCCGTCCGGCGTGCGGTCGAAGCGGGCTTCGAGAGCGACGACGACATTCATGGGCAGGCTCCGGGGCGCGGGGCGTTTCAACTCGACGCAGGTCCTGCTAGTCTATCGCCTCAATGCCTGCCGACCAGCCAACCGACACTGCGCAGCCATCGGATGCCGACCGCACCGCGCCGGCGGCGCCGATCCGCTTGTGCGTCATGACGACCGTTGGCAGCTCGATTCAAGTCTTGTATCGCGGCCGGCTCGAACGGCTTCAGCGACGGGGGTTTGAGGTCACGGTGGTATGCGCCTCGTCCGAGCTTGATGACGACATCCGCGCCCGGGGCGTGCGGCTGCACACCGCACCGCTGACCCGTGCGATCACGCCTGTGGAAGATCTGCGGGCCCTGTGGAACCTCCGGCAGTTCCTGCGGCGCGAGCAATTCGATCTGGTCGAGGTCGGCACCCCCAAGGCCGCGCTCATCGGCTCGATTGCGGCGCGCTGGGCCGGTGTTCGAACACTGATTCATATCCTGCACGGTCTGGCTTACCAGGGACGCAGTGGCCTCGCCGGCCGGCTGGTCCGATTGTCCACCAGCGTGCCCGGTCGACTTGCGGACGTGACAATCAGCGTATCGCCGTCCGTGCGTGAGGAAGCGGCGCGGGATGGCATCTGCAACACCGACCGTGTCCAGGTGATCGGGCATGGGAGCTGCAACGGCGTCGACCTCGAGCGATTTTCGCCAGCATGTCGACAGCAGCGCGACCGTGTGCGGGCCGCGCACGACATCCCGGCGGATGCCGTCGTGCTCGGCTTCGTTGGCCGACTGACGCGTGATAAAGGCATGGGCGAGCTTGCCCAGGCGTTTCAGGCGCTTGCTACGCGGCACCCTCAGGCGGTGCTCTTGATCGTCGGCGATTATGAGCACGCCGACCGTCCGCCCGCCGAAGTTGTCGATCTTATCCGCACGCACGATCAGGTGCGCCACGTCGGGTGGCAGCGCGATCCCGTGCCATTCATAGGCGCGATGGACGTCGTCGTATTGCCGAGTCATCGCGAGGGTCTGCCCGGCGTGCTGCTCGAAGCAGGCGCTGTGGGTCTTCCCATCGTAACGACGGATGCGACCGGCTGCCGCGATGTCGTGCGTGAGGGCGATACGGGTTTGTGCGTTCCCGTGGGCGATGCGCAGGCGCTGCAAACAGCACTCGAGCGACTGGTAGTGGATGCCGCGGAACGCGAACGCATGGGTGCTGCGGGCTGTGCATGGGTCAGTGCGAACTTCGAACAGCACGCCGTTTGGCGACAATGGGAAGCGTTCTATCAGGAGTTGGCCAGCCGCGGATGAATCGCGGACGCAGCAGCTAGAGCGTCGCAATCCGCCGCGAACCCTTTGCACGCATTACTTTTTGTTCATCTCTTTCGCGTATGGGTAAGGTCCGGTGGTGTGCGTTGCGCGCGACGCGCCGCCAGCGGTGCTAGGATCTATTCCGGATCCAGCGGCTCCGAAATATCACTGTTTCTCGCCATCGAAAGGACAACGCTGCATGCCTGAACAACCGGTATTGAAGACGGAACACCGCGGACTCGCGCGGGTGTTTCTGGACACGCTTGAGGGCGGCACGGGACAGTTCAGCGAGCCAGAGAGCAACGCCGCCGAGCTTGTGGACGCCTTGCTGGCCGACGCCGTGCGCGAGAATGTGTCCGATATTCATCTTGATCCGCAGACCGACGACGTGCATTTGCGCTTCCGGATCGACGGTGCCATCATGGATGTCGCCAGTCTGGATCCAGACTCTGGCGCACGCGTCCTGAACCAACTCAAGACACTCACCAGCGTGGATCCGATCAGCCTGTTCGCGCCCGAGGAGTCGCGTTTCACGTATCGCGTTGGTGACAAGCAGATCAACCTGCGCGCCGTCTTCGCTCCGAGCGTCACGGGCGAGAAGATGACCTTGCGGCTACTCGACCCGCGTCAACTGCCGCATCGCATGAACGAATTGGGCTTGGCGGATGCCATGCGTGACGACATCGAGCAGTGGCTGAACAATGTGAGCGGCATGTTCCTGGTCGCTGGTCCGACCGGGGCGGGTAAGACAACCACGTTGTACGCGCTGCTGAACGAACTCCGGCTGCACGACCGCAGCATTGTCACGCTCGAGGAGCCGGTCGAGTACCAGGTGGACGGGATTACGCAGCTCCAGGTTGATTACGAGCACGATCTCACGTTCGAGAACGGGCTCAAATCCATGCTGCGGCTCGACCCGGATTTCCTGCTGCTCGGCGAGGTCCGCGACGCCCAGTCGGCCCGGGCCGCCGCGGCCGCTGCTTCGAGTGGGCATGTGTTGTTGACCACCTTGCACAGCCACGACCCGGTCAGTGCCGTCACCACGCTCCGCAATTGGGGACTCGCCGGTCACGAAATCACGGCCGCGTTACAGGTCGTCGTGTCGCAGAGGCTGGTGCGCCGTGTTTGCCGGGCTTGCCGGAAGGAAGAAGCGCCCACCCCGCGCGAACGCCGCTGGCTCGAAGCTGTCGGCGAGCAGGTCCCGGACCGTATCTGGCACGCCGTTGGCTGTGACGAATGCCGCGGTATCGGGTTTCAGGGTCGCATCGGCGTATTCGAGGTCTGGCGCCTGCGAGAAGAGGAGCTTGATGCCATCGTGGCCGACACGCCGGAGCGGGCCCTGCGCGAGCTGCTCCAGGGGCGCGGGCACAAGTCACTGCTCGCGGACGGCCTCGAGAAGGCCCGCGTGGGTACCACGACGGTGAGCGAACTGATGGGGAGCCGACTGGTGCAGCGGCAGGGACCCGGCGAGGCCGCCCTCAGCAAGGAAAGCTGAGGCCGCGGCCGCAAGGGCGGTTGGTTCAGGAAAGGAGTTGCGTTGACACGCGGGTGGCTACCGTACGTGCCACTTGGTCAGGCGGCATTGACGGTCGAGCAGCCACCAAGAGTTCCAGTCGTCGCTGAGTTGGCGCAGATCCAACTCAATCACCGACTCGTACGTCGCCAGCGTCTCTTGGGGAGTCTTGGAAACGGTCGCACAGCCGCTCGCCAGAGCCAGACTCGCAAATACGGCGATCATCAGCAGTTTGCGCATTCGACTACACCTATTGAGGCCAAAACTCACTCAACCAGCGACGGTAGTGTCCGGAGTTTGCAGCTGACTGTCAACCGGCATTCAACCAGTGCCCGCCGAGTCAGCGGCCCACCATGCTCTCGATCTGGTCGAGGCGGTCGCCCGCGCCGTCCCACGCAATCTCGATCGTCCGCTCGGTCGCACCCGCGTGCGCCAACTCAATGCGGCATGCATCCGGCGGAATTGCGTCCGGGGTACGATCCGCCCACTCAACAGCGACGACTGAATCCGGTGACCGCATCTCTTCCATGCCGAGTGCCAGAAGCTCTTCGGCCGACGACAGTCGATAAGCATCTATGTGGAAAAGAGTTAGGGCTTCTCCGGCGTACTCGCGCACCAGCACGAACGTCGGGCTTACGACCGGCTCGTCCTCCGGTACGCCCAGCCCGGCCGCCAACCCCTTCACAAACTGCGTCTTGCCCGCGCCCAGCGGTCCGGACAGTGCGATGAACTCGCCGCCGCGTAACAGACCGCCCAGCCCCCGCCCCACAGCAAACGTCTGTGCGGGGCTCGTCGCCCGTAGCGGATTCGTCCTCATTGAAAATGCTCCCAGCCGCGAATCGGTATCGGCTCCCGACGTCCATCGGGCAACCCGAAGGAGAGATCACCACCAGCGATGATCGTCCCCAGCGGGAAAAGTCCAAAGGCCCGACAATCTTCGTCCGCCGTCTGAGCGGGCACGACGATCAACAGCTCGAAATCCTCGCCATCATATAGTGCGTGCTCACGGGCCGGTCGGCCGTCCTGCGTCGCAAGTCGCAACGCATCCGCGTGCGTGGCTTGATCCAGCGCCGCCGGATCCAGCACAGCCCCCACCCCCGACGCATCGAGAATCCGCCAGAGATCCAGGGCCAGTCCGTCGCTGACATCAATCATCGCATGCGGGCGAAGCCGGTCCGCGACCTGCTGCGCCAATTGGACCCGCGGTTCAAAGGTCAGGTGCCGGCCCAGTATAGAGCCACCCACCGGGCCCGATAACCACACCCGATCGCCGACCTGCGCTCCGTTGCGCCGCACCGGACCGCTCGGCAGTTCACACACGGCGGCCACGCTGACACTGATCGCCGTCGGCTGCGGCCAACTGTTGGTGTCGCCGCCGACGACGGGGCAGCCGAACTGACGCCCGCAGGCATGTGCCCCCGCGATGAGCGCTTCGGCGTCGTCCATGCTCAACGAGTCTTGGAGCGCAACGGCGCATAGCGCAGCGACGGGTCGGGCAGCCATCGCCGCACAATCGCTCAGATTCACTGCGAGTGCCTTGCGCCCGATCTGCTCCCATCCGTGCTGCCCGGAGTCGAAATCCGTGCCGTCCATCAGCATATCTACCGACCACAGCAGTGTCGGAAAATCTTGGGTGATCAGGCACATATCATCGTTCACGTCGAGCGCGCGGTGTTCCTCACCCCCCTGGTTCAACAGGGTGCGCAGCCGACGCAGCAGCGCGAGCTCGCCGCGGGATCGATCAGGCGGAGTGGGTTTGGCCGGGCTCATCACGTCGATATTGTATGGAATTGTCGCGGCACGGTCGCCAGCGGACCCGTCAGCGACTTTTTCTTGCGGGGGCCGGGGCGGCGCGACTACAATCGCTGCGTCAAGGTCCCTAGCGACCCGACAGGTCTATTTGCGCAAGTTATCAGCCTCATGTTAACGGGAGTGGATGCCCATGCGTCACGTTCACATCGTTGCTCTGATCGCCGCCGGGCTGGCCTGCACGCTCGTCGCGACGACTGGCTTCGCCGAGAGTCAGGATCGCATCGACGGCCAGTATCGTGTGTACCAGTACGATGGCACGCACTACGAGGGTCACGTCACCGAGAAGCCCAATGGCACCTATGAGGTCAAGACCAAACGCGGCTTCATCATCACGGTCCGCAAGAACCAGGTGAAGGAGCTCGTCCCGCTTGAGGAGGTCGAGGACTGGAAGATCTCGTTCGGCCCGCACAGCGTCCAGGCGCCCTTGTCGCCCCTGCGGCGTGAGATCTCTGAGGAAGAGATCCAGGAGTTCGTCTCCGGCATCACGGTCGATCTCGATCCCGAGTTCACCGGTGCTTCCGAAGAAGACATGATGGGCGAGCTACCGCTCGATGTGGACAGCCTCAAGGACATGCTGCGGAAAGCCAGCATGACGTGGGAGGAGGGGGTGCCGCCGGAGGAGCAGGACAACGTTCTGATCCGGCCGCACTTCGTGATGGTCTGCACCGCGGATCCGGAGTCGGCCCGCGCCCTGGGCAGTCGACTCGAGCGTGTGTGGGCGTGGAACGTCAAGTACCTGGAGATGCTTGATCTGCCGGCAGTTCGCCCAGACCACAAGCTCGAGCTCTTCTACTTCGCCACGCAGGACGAGTTGATGAAGTATTCGCTGAGCCAGGGCAGCCAGACCTCCCCCGGTGTTCTGGGCTATTACAGTCCAAGCTGGAACCGGTCGCACTTTTTCGACATGTGGACGTTTGCCGGTTTCCAGGGCGATGTACGTAAACTGGAAGACCCCAACACGCCCTGGCGCGAGCGTCAGCGCACAAAGAACGAGTTGAAACGAAAAGTCGAGTTTTACAACATCGAGGTGATTCAGCACGAGATCGGCCACCATATCCACTTCAACGTCGGCCTCTTCTCGCGTGACGCCTTTGGCGGCCACACGGTACCGGTCTGGCTGGTCGAGGGCACGACGATGATGTTCGAGGTGCCACCATCGGAAATGGGTGGCAGCCTCGGCCTGATGAACCACAACCGCCTCTTTCAGTTGCGGCAGATTTTCGGTAATGAGCCCCTCAACCCCGATACGCTGAAGATGTTCATGATGAACAATGCCCTTTGGTACGGCGGTGGCGGGTGGGGGGTCGGCCAGTCCTATTGCCTCGGCTGGTCACTGGTGTACTACCTGTACAAGGAACGTCGCGAGGAATTGGGTGCGTTCTGCCGCCGCGTGTTCGGCCGCGATACCGAGATGACGATCTCTGAGGTCGAAGCAGACTTGGTTGACTGCTTTGGCGAACTCGACGAGGAGTGGTTCGAAGACTATTACGACTTCATGAACGACCTGGTCCTGCGCCCCTCACTGGTGGAACCCGATAGCGAAGACTCGGCACGGCAGCAGAATATCGCCCGCCACCGCGACCGCAGCCTGCGTGGCGGCTTCTCCAAGCCGGACTCGGACCGTCGACCGCCGGGCCGTGGGCGGGGACGTTGAAACGAAGCGTAAGCGTTGATCATTTCCAGGGCATACAATCGGACGCCACGGGATCTGCACGATCGCCGGGGCGTCCGCTTTTTTGTTGGGCAGCGTGAGCGTTCGGCACCGCCGGCCCACGCCAGCGTCTTTCGGCGCCACAGGCTGTGTGCGGCAATACCCATGATCGCGGTCTGCGGTATCAGCCTGGCGACCGTGAGCGCGACGCCGCGGGCAGCGACGCCGCGCTCCAGCGATCCGCCGCAAACTCCTCCCGTTCCGCCCGCCTCAGCAAACGAGGTTCTCAGTGTTCCGCATTTCCGGATCGAGCACTGGGGCGATACCAGACAGGCCGCTTTGCTCGCCGTGCAGCTTGAGGATGTGCTCGCCGCTCACCGGCGCTTTGTCCGGGAGTTGGGCTTGCCGAACTCGAGGCTCAGCGACCGCTTGCACGTCCGCTATCTCCCGACTTGGCAAGCCTACCAGCAGTTGGTCCAGGGGGCGCAACTGACGAAGCACGGCGGACTCGGACATTTTGATCCCAGTGATGGGCACATCGTTCTCTACGCGATTGCCACCCACCCGGAGCTTGTGGAGCTGCGTCGCGCCCTGGCCGACGCCGAGAGGCCGGACGAGTATCATGCGCTGCAGAGCCGTCTGCAAGCACGCGAAATCCTCCTTCAGCGCAGCATCATTCGCCACGAAACCGCCCACCTGCTGCAAGCCGAGCTGGGCATCTTTCCTTCTTTCGACGACATGCCGCGCTGGCTGGTCGAGGGTCTCGCCACGCTCTTCGAAACGCTGGAATTTCCCGCCCACCACGCCCCGCAACCGATCAACACTTTGCGTCGCCACGAACTGATCAAGCTCCACGGCGACGACCCCGACCTGCCGGCACGCCTGCGCCGTCTGATCCTCGAAAAGGAGTGCTGGCGCGAAGGATCCGACTATGCGCTCGCCTGGGCGATCTGCCACCATCTGTACGCTGACAGGCCGCGGGCACTCGGCCGCCTGTTGCAACATATCGCGGAAGCCGGTGGCTTGCCGGATGACGAGCATCTCCGGCGACGTCTGCTCGAACGTCTCCTCGGCCCCTTCGACGACGACTGGGCCCACGCAGTGCTCGCCAGCGTGGGCATGGCAACCGCATCTCAGCCAACGACGCATCCGACAACACAGCCTCCGACCGCGGACGGCTAGGGCTCGCCCGCGTCCCATCCTGCTACGCTATCCAAATCACTACCAACGCCCCATAATGTCGCCATGTCGCCCGACGTGCATGTCCGCCCCGCCGCATCTCCCGCCCGCCTCAGCTCGCCCCGCTTCTGGCGCCGCTACGCCCGCGAGGCCAAACGCCCCCTCCACTGCCTCATGTTCCTCGGCCCGTGGGTCATCCTCTACGAGCTGCTCGCCTGGCGCATCGTCGCCACCGGCGGCGGTGGCCGCGAATTGCTGGCCCACAGCATGATTCAGGGGGTGCTGGGCTGGTTTGGTATCGCCGGCTTCTGGGTCCCCGGCGTGGTGCTGGTCGTGGCGCTGGTCATCCTGCACGTAAAGCGGGAGGAGAAGTTCAAGGCCCGCTGGTGGGTACCACTGCTCATGCTCGTTGAGAGCGCACTGGTCAGCATCCCGCTGGTCGTGCTGGCCGGTTTTTTCTCCCCCCGTGCGTCCGCCGTCGCGGTCGACACGCATTCACGTCTGATCATCGCCCTTGGAGCCGGCATCTATGAGGAGCTCGTCTTTCGCCTGCTTGCCATTGGCGCGCTCACGTGGCTGTTGGTGCAGGTTGCGCACGTCTGGCAGACGGCAGCCGTCCCGGCCGCTGCTGTGCTCGCCGCCATCCTGTTTGCGCTGTGTCATTTCGAGCCCATTGGCTGGGACACGTTCGGCTGGCACGCCTTTTGGTTCCTGCTGGTAGGGGGGGTGTATCTTTCCGCGGTATTTGTGGGGCGCGGCCTTGGCATCGCCAGCGGTAGCCATGCGACCTACAACGTACTGATGGTGCTCTTCGCGGGCAGCGGCACCGGTTGAACGGAGCCAGAACCGCGATTGGAAGACTGACCTCCGGTCGGTCGTGCCTGGACTACCAACCAACGATCTTCTCATTCCACCGCCGCGCCACACTCGGAGCACCGGCCCGTCATATTCCCCGTCAGGTCATAGCCGCAATGCTGGCAACGACCCGCTCCGTACGGGCGTCGGTCGACCAGCCAGAAGATGACGGTCCCCGCCATGATCACGACCAGCGGAATCCAGATCGGCAACCATCCCCGCCAATACGTGCCAGTGCGCGTCAGCGTCGGAAATGCATTCGGCAACATACGCGGCCGACTCACCAGCAGCCCGCCGGCGAGGCCCTCTTCGATGGGCTGAACATGCTGCACCAGGAAGACGCATCCGCGCCCGAGGCCTACGGAAAACGGCCCGAAATCGACCCAGACGTAGAACACACACGCGGTCACCTGCAAGACCAACAGTGCAATTGCGACACGTAAGCCCGCGCGTTTCAGGGTCTGAAGTCGCCGCGGTGGCGGCAGGGGCGAAGCGGCGCGCGGCTCGGCGGAACGGCTCATTGCGAGCAATACCTCAAAAAGCCTCCACACCCGTGATCTGCCGGCCCACGATCAGCTCGTGAATCGTCTCGGTCCCCTCGTACGTGATTACGCTTTCCATGTTCAGCATGTGTCGAATCGGGCAATGCTCGACGGTAATTCCGCCGGCTCCGAGCATGTCCCGCGCATCCCGCGCCACATCGAGCGCCATGCGCACGTTGTTCCACTTCGCCAGCGAGACCTGCGTGTGATGCAGCTCGCCGCGGTCCTTCAGCCGCCCCAACTGCCAGACGAGCAATTGTCCTGTGGCGATCCGGCGCGCCATATCCGCGAGCCGCTGCTGCATGGTCTGCTTGTGAATGAGCGTCTCACCGAACAACTTGCGATCGCGGGCAAATTGCAGTGCTTCGCGATAACACGCCTGTGCCGCCCCGACTGCGCCCCATGCGATACCGTAGCGAGCCTGCGTCAGGCAACTCAGCGGTGCGCCCAGCCCGCGGGCCGCGGGCAGCCGATTGTGCTCCGGCACGCGGCAGTTGTCGAAGAACAGCTCGCTCGTCACCGATGCCCGCAAGGAGAATTTGTGCTCGATATCCCGCGCCTCATAGCCCCGGGTGCCGCGCTCCACCAGGAACCCCTGCACGCCGTCATCCGTCATCGCCCACACGACGGCCACGTCCGCGACGGTGCCATTCGTGATCCACATCTTGGCGCCGTTGAGCACCCACGCATCGCCCTCTTTCTGTGCGTGCGTCTTCATGGTGCCTGGGTCGGACCCGCCATCGGGCTCGGTGAGACCGAAGCACCCGATCTGCTCCGCCCGCGCCATCGCCGGCAGCCACCGCTGCTTCTGCGCGTCCGATCCGTAGCGGTCAATCGGGTACATCACAAGGCCCGATTGCACCGATGCGAAGCTCCGCAGGCCGCTGTCGCCGCGCTCGAGCTCCTGCATGATCAGCCCATATGCGACGTTCGACAGGCCCGCACACCCGTAGTCCTCGAAGGTCGGGCCGAACAAGCCCAGTTCCGCCATCGTCGGGATCAACTCATCTGGAAACCGCTCATGCTCGAAACAGTCGGCAATGATCGGCAGCACCTGGTCGTCGACGAAGCGCGCCACGGCGTCCTGCACCTGCCGCTCATCCTCGGTCAGCAGGCTTGCCAGGTTCATGAAATCGGGCTGTGCGATATCCGGCGTCACAAGGCACCTCACATGGCTAAGGGACGGTTTTTCGTGATTCTAGCGGGGCTTGCAGGCCCGGGCGAGTTGTGATGCTTGCTACAATCCTCTTGGCCGCCTACAAAGCGCCTGGCGCACCTGACGGAACAGGTTCGCGTGACCTCGCAGGAGCACGCACCCGGCATGCCACTCAAGATCCGCTGTCCCCACTGCATGCGCACGCTCGTCGCCGACGATGATGTCGCCGGCGAAACCAAGAAGTGTCCCGCCTGCGGCGAGTTCTTCAACGTGCCGCTGCCGAAGATCGCCTTAGGCGAGCGCGAGCCGACCTCCCGTCCGGGTCGCCTGTGCCCGCGCTGCGGTGAGGAAGTCGGCCCGACGGCGACCATTTGCCGGGGCTGCGCCACGGATCTCGCCACCGGAAAACGTCTGCCGTGGAAACGTCGCATCGCGCTGTTGTCGTGGCGCTTCTGGACCATCAGCGGCGTCACGGTGGTCATCCTGATCATCGCGGTCTTTGCGGGCGTTCAGCTTTATCAAATTCGCACGCAACCACCGACCGATTCATTCACGCCCGCCGCTCCGCACGATATCCCCGCCGACGCAGTGGCCGCGGCCCTGCTCGATGCCGCGACGCGCGCAGCGCGACTGGCGGCGCTGGATGCGCTGCGGCCCTTCGAATTACGCGCGATGCCCGCCGTGGCCGCCGCACTCGCCGAATCGCTTGCCGAACCACCCGCGCACGCTGAGCAGCACCGTAATCAGCGCGCCGCCATCCGCCTGCTCGC
This sequence comes from uncultured Planctomycetales bacterium, assembly GCA_964468185.1. GTDB lineage: Bacteria > Planctomycetota > Phycisphaerae > UBA1845 > Fen-1342 > JANQFV01. Next base: position 208,866 of record CAYXTR010000002.1, read on the forward strand.
CCGCAATGCTCACGCGCATCCCGACAAGACAGAGGCCTGGCTCGGTATCCTGGCGCGGGCGCAGGAAATCCCCGAACTGCGCGCGGCTGCACTCCGCGCCCGCGGCATGCTCGGTGATCAGACGATTGCCACGCCGCTGGTCGAGCTCTGGCTGACGCACCTGCGTGAACTCCTGGCTCTCGAGCAGATCGTTCGCGTGGCGCAAATGGATGACGAGGCCGCGGCGCGCCAGGCGTTGCGCAAGGCTCGTGACAAGCTGCGGGCTGTTGGCGAGGGTTTGCAAGCGCTCGCCGAACAGGATCGCCTTGTGGTCTTCGCGCCGCTTACTGCCGCCTTCTGGGAAAGTTGGCAATGGGTCGGGCAGGCCCGCGGCGAGCGCTTCGCTGAAGAAGTCTTCAACCTCGCTCGTCCGACCGAGCGCGCCCTCGAGTTCCAGCCTGAAGATGTCCGCCAGCCACGGGAGACAATGAAGGCAGTGGCTCAGCACGCTGACCCCGCAGCCCGCGCCGCCGCCGGCGTCATTCTGACGCAGCGGGCCCCGCAATATCGCACGCGCCGCGAGGAGATCGCTGACATCCTCGCCGACCTGCTCGCCAACTGCGACGCCGCCGACCAGCAGCGCCTCACCTGGTCGATTGCCCGCTTGCGTGAGAAGCTCTTCGGTGTGGAGCCGCGTGTGCATCCGCTGGATGTTACCCGCGACGAAATCGCCGCCGCCCAGCGCTGGGGGACGCCCACGATGCCCGCGGTCTTGAAAGACCGCTATCCCACCCCACCACGGTTGACGTACCGCGCCGTCACGTCCGACCGGCTGTTGGAGCAGGATCTGCTCGCCGACCTGCGCGCCGATTGGTCCCTGGGCCTGGTCGCGGCGGATTACTGGCTGGCGGCGGACCTGGGCGTCACCCCACGATTGCGTGAGCTGGTTGATCCCACACAACGCAATCCGAACTACGCCGCCCTCGCCGCAGGTCTCGTGCTCGCCGCCGAGCTTCACGCACACGAGTTGCGGCCGGAGCTGGACTTGTGGCGCGAAGCGCGCGAACAGCCCGCGTGGGTGCGCTCCCTCGCCGCTACGAGTCTGGCAGCGCTCGACCTGCAGCGCGGGCGCACGCCGCGCACGTGGCCAGCCGACCTCGAGTTTGACAATGAAGCCCTGCTCGACACAGGCCGGCCCGGTTGGGTACATTTCGGTCGGGCGATTGCGGCGGGCGGACGGAACGCGATCGCCTGTCTCGAGAATTCCGCGACACCACGACTCGCCGACCAGGCTCGGGAGCAACTCATCGAAGCGGCCCGCACGGCCTGGGTCGAGCGGGCCGGTCATCTGAGACCGTAATGCAGAGGACGACCTGACCGCATGATCATCCCCATCGGCACCGAGTTCCGCACGCAACGTCCGCCCGTCGCCAACTGGGTGTTGATTGCTTTGAACGTTGTCATTTACTTGTTCACCGACCTTCTTGGCGGAGCATTCGGGGCCGAGTTGAAGACATACTTCGAACTCGACGCCGCCTGGCCGGCGCTGCACCAGTACCTCACCTACCAGTTCCTCCACGGCGATATCTGGCACCTGCTCGGAAACATGCTCTTCCTGTGGATTTTCGGGAACGGTGTGTGTGACCGCATGGGGCCGGTTGGGTATGTGTTCTTCTACCTCGCGGGCGGCGTATGCGCCGGCATTGCGTTTACGTCGGTGGCACAGAACCCGATCGTCGGCGCATCTGGCGCGATTGCGGCCGTGACGACCGCGTTTCTGGCGTTGTTCCCGCGCGTGCATGTGACCATGCTCGTATGGATGGTGTTCATTTTCACGTTTCAAGTTCCTGCGATGATCGTGATCATCTTCAAGATCATCCTGTGGGACAACATCATCGCACCGGGCATTAACACGGGTCCCTCGAGCAATGTGGCCTACTCCGCCCACCTCGGCGGTTACGCCTTCGGATTCGCCGCGGCGATGGTGCTGCTCGCCACGCGGGCCGTACCACGCAATCAATTCGACATGCTCGCCTTATGGGACCGCTGGCGTCGCCGAACCGGCATCGGCCCGAGCCGCCCCGTTGCACGTCCGATACGCGGCCGACCGATCGAAGTCGAGGATCTTGGCTCCAAACCCCTCCAGCGCGTCGCCCGCACCCCGGTCGAGCAGTTGCGCGAAGAGATCAACCTTCATATGGCCGAGCGCGAGCTGGAGGAGGCGGTGGAGCGCTATGAGCGGCTGCTCGCGCTCGATCCCAACCAAGTGCTCAGCCGCCCGCAACAACTCGAACTCGCCAACTACCTCGCCCAGTCGCGACGTTATCGGCTCGCCGCCCGGGCCTACGAGGCCTATCTCTCGACTTATCCCGGCTCGGGCGACGCGCCGCAGGTATTGCTCTTCGTGGGTATGATCTACGGCCGCTATCTGGCCGACCCACAGCGCGCCGTCGCGCACCTGCGGAAGGCGCTGGAAGGGCTGCAAGTCGAGTCGCAGCGCAAGCTGGCCGAAGAAGAATTGCGGCAAGCCGAGGCGCAGATTACCAGACCTGACGCGACAGGCGGCACCGGCGCTTCGACCTGACGCAGCGCCTACTGAATGTACCGGGGTGGGGGGTCGATACCACAGATGCAACTAATCCCGGGCTTTCGTGCGCGCCCGGGCTTTACGCGGACACAGCGCTTACGGACGCGAGCAAACATGGATATCGCGACAATTGTCGGCATCATGGCCTGCGTGCTGCTCGTCGTGGTCTCGATTCTCTCGAAGACCGGCTTCGGCACGTTCGTCGACCCGGCCTCGCTTGGTCTCGTTCTGGGTGGCTCCATCGCGGCTACGCTCCTCTGCTTCCCGCTCCAGAAGTTCCTCAAGCTGATGGCCGTGGCGAAGAAGGTGATTTTCGCCAAGACGCCCGATCCCGTCGATAACGTCGAGACCCTTGTCCGTCTCGCCGAGGTCGCGCGCCGCGACGGCATTCTCAGCCTGGAGAACCACCTGGCCGACGGTGACTACGATGATTTCATGGTCCGCGGCCTGCGGATGGCTATTGACGGTCAGGATCCCGCCGTCATCCAGAACGCCATGGAGCAGGAAGTGGAGACGCTCATGGAGCGCCACGCCACCGGCAAGGGCCTATTCGAAACACTCGGTAAGTACGCCCCCGCGTTCGGCATGTTGGGGACGATCATGGGTCTGATCATCATGCTGCAAAGCATGGACGATCCCGAGGCCCTCGGCCCTGGTATGGCTCTCGCGCTGATCACGACGTTCTACGGCTCGTTGTTCGCCAACGTGTTCTTCCTGCCCATCGCCGACAAGCTGGGTGTGCGAAGCGAGGAAGAGGTTGCCTCCAAAATGCTGATCATCCGGGGTGTGATGAGCATTCAGAGCGGCGACAACCCCCGCATTGTGCAGCAGAAGCTCATGGCATTCCTCGACAACAAGCAGCGGACTAAAGCCGAGACCAAGGACTAGTCGCCGGACGGAATGCGTGATTCATGGCCATTGCCAAGAAGAAGAAATCCGAGCCGTCCTGCCCGCTCTGGCTGGCAACCTATGGCGACATGGTCACCAACATGCTCGTCTTCTTCGTCCTGCTACTGTCGATGAGCGAGGTCAAGAAAGACCGCAACTTCATTGAATTCATGCAGGCGATCCGTGAAGCGTTCGGCTACATCGGCGGCTTGCGGGCCGTGCCCTACGAACAGGTTTTCGACCCCAAGAACGTCCCGCTGGCCGAGTTACTGATCGTGCCTGTGAATCCTGAGGAATGGGCCAAATCACCCGACGAAAGCGTCGATGGCAAACACACCGCCGTCACTGCACTGCGGCCCCGCGAATACTACGACATGGCCGGGAAGTTCATGTTCGACCAGCTTTCGGCGGAGATGTCAGACCGGAACAAGCAGCTCGCGATCAGGTACGCCGAGGAGAAGCTGCGCGGCTTGCACAACCAGATCGAAGTGCGCGGCCATTGCAGCCGCTTCCCCGTCGACGGCAGTGGGTTCGCGGACCATTATGCGCTCGCGTTCGAGCGTGCCCGCGCCGTTGCAGACGTCCTGGTGCAGCACGGTGTTGAACGCGACCGCATCGTGATCGTCGCCGCGGGGACGAACGAACCGGTCGTCACCGATGCCTATACCGTCGCCGAGCGGCAACAGAATGACCGCGTCGAAGTGCGCCAATTGAACCGCTTGGTAGGGGAGTACGGTGCTCCGCCGCCGGATGAGCAAACCGATGATCAGCCGCCGGCAGCGCCACCGGCGCCTGGTGGCACCAGCCTCGATACGCAGCCCGACGAACCCCCCGGTACCGGCGTCGATGCCCTCCTCCGCGCCGCCGGGACGTCAGAATCCGATACGGCCGCGGAGTCCGCAGAGCCATTGCCACCGGAGCCACCCCCAGGCGAGCCGACTGCCAGCGTTAACGAGGCTACGGACACCACGCCGGATCCAGCCGTTATGCCGGAGCCGCCGACCTCATCGGCCCTCGAATCCTGAGCGGCACACCCGCGGCACGCCCCCGCGACTTAGCCGGTTGACCGGCCGATCAGCTCTCCCGCGTCTCGCCGTCCTCCGCCGGCGAGGCCGCATCCTCACTATTCTCTTCTGTTGCTTCCGCCTCCAGCGGAGTTGGCACCGGGGTGTCATTCGCGGCTGTCGCGTCCAGCGGGTTGGGCCCCGCCATATCCTCCGGTGCCAGTGGCGGCTCGGCACTCATCGGCGGTGGGGGGGTACCCTCGGACGGCGAAGTATCCGCGGCCTGTGGTTCGGCCGACGGGCTGGGCTCCGTTTCGGATCCCGCATCACGCTCGGCGTGCTCCGTCTCGACGGATTCTGCCCCGGACAAACCTGCCACAGCTTCCACGCCCGCCGCGTCCGCTCCGGTTTCGGTCACGCCCTCGACCTCGGCAACGTCCGGCGGACTTCCTTCGGCGTGAGGCGCTTCCGATGGGGGCGGCGGCGTCGCGGCTTCGACGTCGCCAGCCACAAAAGCACTCGCCGCAGACGACGCTTCCGCCGCTTCACCCGGTGCGCTTGGCGGGCCGGCCGGCTGAGCTGCCAGCGCTTTCTCCTGCGCCTCGCGCTCCTCTTCCTGCCGGATCACCTCTTCGCCCGCCTCCTCGACCACCCGGTCGGCGAGTTCCGCCTCGACTTCCAGTTCGTTAACCAGCGGCTCCGGTCCAATCTCATCAAGATCCGCAACTGACACACAGCCAAACGCCACCAGCTTGTCGATGAGCACGTCATCGACACCCGGCACCTTCTTGAGCACATCCTCCATCTGCTCGAGGTGCTTCGTGTACTCGGTTGGCGTGAGAATATCGATATCCCACCCCGTCAGGCGGGCGGCCAGCCGCACATTCTGCCCCCGCTTGCCAATCGCCAGCGAAAGCTGATCTTCCGCGACCACAACCGTCGCCTTGCCCAGTTCGAAGCACAGCGCGATCTCCTGCACCTCAGCCGGCTTCAGGGCGTTCTGAATCAGAATCTGGCTCGACTCGTTCCACCGCACGATGTCGATCTTTTCACCACCCAGCTCGTCAACGATGTTCTTGATCCGGCTGCCGCGCACACCCACGCACGCGCCAACGGCATCTACCTTCGAGTCGATCGAGCTGACTGCTACCTTCGTGCGATAGCCCGATTCGCGGGCCTTCGCCTTGATTTCAATAATCTGCTCGGCGACCTCGGGTACCTCAAGCTCGAAAAGCCGCTCGATGAACTCCGGATGCGAGCGTGAGAGGATGATCTTTACCTGATTGGGCTGCTCACGGACCTCCAGAATCAGCACGCGGATACGCTCGCCCGGCTGGTGCGTCTCGCCCGGGATCTGCTCACTCCGTGGCAGGAAGCCTTCGGCCCGCCCGATGTTGACGATCAGATTGCCGCCCTCGGCTCGTACGACCGTTCCGGTCACGATCTGCCCGCGACGCTCGGTAAACTCGTCAAAGATGCTGTTGCGCTCACGCTCGCGCGTCTTCTGGATGATCATCTGCTTGGCCGTTTGCGCGGCGATGCGCCCCAGCAGCTTCACATCGACCGGCTTCTCATCGACCGTCGCCTGAAACTGCCCGCTCAGCAGATCGAGCTTCACAATCGGCTCGGTCTCTTCGCCATAGTGCTTCCGCAGCGCGCCGGCCATCGCCGACTCGATGTCGTTGATCAGCGACTCGCGCTCGATGTTCTTGTCACGGCAAATGCTGTCGATGATGCGGATCAGGTCCGGATTCATGGCTTGGCATCCTTGCAGACGTGAGCGGCTGTGCCGACCGGCAACGCGCCACCTGAGGTCCGCGTTTCAGCAATGAGACCGAAAATCTACCCAACAAAAACGGGCCGCTACTGCGACCCGTCGAGGTCCATCGGGACCGGATTCGACGATGTCCGTCCGCGGCCTGGCACGGCATACCCGAACGGCCGCGGCTGAGGTGCCGAAACACCCCAACAACCAATGTATTAGTATAACCGCTGAAATCGCGGCTGCCTAGAGATTCCCGCAATTCGATCTGCCGACTCAGCGCGGCCCCGGAGCAGGACCCTTCCTGGCCGAACAGTCGGTCACGTCGCCGCCGATTCCCGCCAGCATCCGCTAGAACGCAAACACAAGCTGTACCCGCCAGATCAACGCGTCATCATTCACATTGGCCAGGCTGTACGTCGAACTGCTGATCGGGACCTCCGTGATCTTGCTGACGTCCGTTTGCAGCTTGAGCTGCTTGTCGATGTAGTAGTTGAAGCCGCCCGTGTAGATCCACGTGCCCTCGTTGCCCGGACTGACGCCGCCCAGCCCCTCCAGCCGGGCCACCACCTCAAATTTGTTCTCCCAACCCGGGATCGGCAGCAGGTAGCCAAGCTGGAGATACCCACCGTAATAAGCCGTGGTCGAGCCATCACCCGTCAAGAGGAAGTAGGGCGTATACGGCGGGCTGGCCGCGTCCTTGATGTCCAGCATGCGTACATGAAACTCGGTCGTCGCCGAGAAACCACGCCACTTGAACGCCGCTTCCGCGCCGAACTGGTGAATGTGCATCCCGTTAGTGTTGACCAGCCCGAAGGCCCCCTCGCGATAGACGCGATCCTGCAAGTGGTAGATGACCCGCGATGTTCCCAGATCCCCATCATCATTATTGAAGCCATAATGGAAGCCCAGGTCGAGCACCGGCATTTCGTGATAGCCAAAATCCGCCTCGTAGGTGAAGTCATTCATGGGATCTTCCGCCAGCGCGTGCCACAGCATGCGGAAGATCACGCCCGGGCTGCCGTCCAACTCGGCCGGATCCGGCGTAATGACCCGGTTGTTCGCGCCATTCCACGAGTTCGTAATGTCCAGGAACCAGTGCAGGTGATAATCGAACAGGCAGCCCCAGAAACGCACACCTGTGCCCACCCCAGCGCCGAAGACGGCATCCGTGAACGGCAGTTCGGTGAACTGATACGTCGTGATCGTGCGCATCTGCGCCCGCGTGCTCGCCAGACGCATGCGACCGACCATGATGTGAAACTCATCCGCAAAGCGGTAGTCCGCAAAGGCGTACATCAGCCTCGCATCGTAAGCACTGTTCTCCGCCGCGGTCAGCGAAATGAAATACGACAGGTCCTTGCTGTAGGCGTGACCGAAGATGCGGAAACGGGCGCGGGCGAAATCGAAACCCGAACGGTCGCTCCGCCGCTCACCCGGCAGCAGGTAGTGATTCTCGCTGCGCGTGCTGTAGTACGTATAGCGCGCCTGCAAGTGCCATTGGAGCTTCATGGAGAACTTGTCGTCGTGGCTGCGAATGAAGAAGCCCTTGTCATAGCCCGCCTGCAAGGTGCTCGGCATCAACTCGCTGCGGAACTCCTCCTCACTCAACACGTCGCGGATCTGCGCCCGCATCAGCTGCGCCCGATCCGCGTCGTCGCTCTGCATCGCCCCTGCCTGCTGCTGTAACGCTTCGAGCCGCTCCTGCTGGCGTGCCAAGAGCGCCTCGAGCTGATCAATGCGCTCCACATCCGCCGATTCAGTCTCGACGTCCGGTGTGGGATGCGCCCAAACGCCCGGCAAGATGACCAGCGACACAGCAATAACGACAAGGTGCCTGACAAGAAGCATGTTTCCCGTCCTCCCGGCGTATTCCCTGGTTTCGGAAAGCGACCTCAGACCGCGCCAGTCGAGATCGCGATTCAGATTTGCCCCGAGGCCTTTCCGCAGGGCTGCTTATCGGATATGCGGGGACTTTAATCGGGAAAACGGGCGCATGACAAGGGCGCCGGCCGCAACGACTCGACCGACGCCCGAAAGTGTGTAGCATCTTGTCGCGGCGCGTCTTACGTGCCGATCAACGCGACAAACAGCACGATATCGTCGAAATCGACGGCTCCATTGCAGTCCAGATCACCTGGACCCTCGGGTTCGTAGCCGAACTGCGTGATGAACGCCATTCGGTTGCTCAGCCCCAGCACGAAGGCACTGATGTCGTCGAAGTCCACGTCGCCGTCGTTGTTCATGTCGCCGTTCTTCGGTCCGTCCGGGACGATCTTGAACACCTCGCCGCCAAAGAGGTCGCAAATGTACAACTCGCCCGCCGCGTCTTCGCCGAACGAAACGATGCTGCCGATCGACCCGACATCAGGCGTCAGCTCAGCGGTCCGCTCTTGGAACTCGGTGATCTCGTTTCCGTCGTACCGAAACGACCAGATCTGATCCGAGCAATAATCCGCAAAGAAATAGGTGCCCTGCACGTCGCAGATTTCACCGCCGCGGTAGACCATGCCGCCCGTGATCGAGCAGCCTATGTCGTGGCTGTACTCGTAGATCGGAAACACCATCGTATCCGGCGAATCGCAGCCCGTCGTGTTGTATTCGCTGTTGCCCTCGTAGCACCGCCAGCCGTAGTTATCTCCGCCCGGGCTGCCGGCGGGTTGAAAGTTGATCTCCTCCCACGCGCTCTGCCCCACGTCGGCGATGTAGAGGTCGCCAGTCTCGCGGTCAAAGGCGCAGCGCCACGCATTGCGCAATCCGTACGCCCAGATCTCATCGTCTCCGGTGATACCCACGAACGGGTTGTCTGCCGGAATACCGTAATTGCGATTTGGATCCCCCGGCCAGTCATCGGCATCCACGTCGATCCGCAGCATCTTCCCTAACAATTGATCCGTGATGTCCTGCGCTCGATTGCCCGGGTCGCCCCCGCTGCCCCCATCACCCAGCGAAATGTACAGGTAGCCGTCCGGACCAAAAGCCATCCACCCGCCGTTGTGGTTCGAATAGGGCTGGTCCACCGCAAAGACGGTCACCGCGCTACCCGGATCCGCCACGTTTGGATCTTCGGACACACTGAGCCGCTCCACCTGCGTGTCTCCGCTGCCATCCGTGTAGTTGATGAATAGCAGCCCGTTATCCGCGTAATTCGGATGAAACGCCAGACCCAGCAAACCCCGCTCGCCGCCCGTAGTGATCCCGGAGATGGAGAAGAAGGGCGTTGCCAGCACATCCCCCGTCGCCAGGTCCAAAATCTTGATCGCCGCCGAGCCGGCTGAACCCTGTTCGACAATGAACAGTCGATCCGTGTCCCCCGGCGGCGCCGTGACGAACAGTGGGCGCGTGAGGCCACTCGCGACACGCACCGTTGTCAATGTTGTATCCGGAGTCGCGTCAGCCGGTCGCGTACAGGCCAACGGGGCGGAAATGAGCAGTGTCAGCACCAGCAGGCGGCGGATGCTTATAGCTGTGACGGGCATGTTCGTTCACCTCCAATTGAATTGGTCACCGAACCGGGCGGACCGCGGTCGAGACACCCACACCGCGGCGACACTCACGCAGTCGGCCACGGTGGCAAGATGTCAGCGCTATCCGCCGTCCGGTTCACATTCGGCCCGCTGCGAGGATTATAGGAGGCGCGCGACCCGACCCCGTTATTCGTGCGCTGCAAGACCAGTCCCACGCAATACGGAAGAGCTGGCGGCGCGGAAATGGACTTTGAGCGGACAAAAGGAATATCTTATAGGACCTTTCGTTCGCCTGCCAGCGCCGTCGCCGCTTCTCTTGGCAACCACGTAGCTTTCCCATGAAGATTTCGTTTCTGCCATCGCCGCGGCCAGTCCGATGTGTATACTTGGAGTGCATCAGGGTTTTGCGGTTCAGCCCCTGCGTTGTGCGACAGGAAGAATACCGTTTGCGAGGACCGTTACGCTGAACCCTGGGAGGCCTGGACGACTCAACCCCGTCGGAGGCGCCACTGAGCGTTAGGTCGGGGCAGCGCTGGCCACCCCCTTTGCTCATAAGGGTTCCAGCAAACCATCTTCCACCGGCAACCGCGGAGGTTGGACACGTTATACGCGGCGGATGCGGCCAATGACGGCCGGCCGCCGCTTTTTGTTTCACCTTGAAACGAGATGTCCGCCGCTTCCCAGCCGCCCGGAAGCCCTTTTTTGATAAGTACTTCGGTTTTCAGGTATCGACAAGGCCACCGACTTCGTTAACAATCAGAAACAGAACCTGAACATTTGTGCCCACGCGGGGATAGCGTGGCCTGGGAGCCACCGCTTTTGAGCAATGTCATGTGTGAAGCGCGGTCGAGTTCGTTGGCTGTCAAACAGCCAGGTGACCGCTGAAAGAAGCGGCCGCCGCGCAGCACAAAGCGATACCGGTGGAGGCGTCGGGGCGACCTGGGCGTATTGAGCTCAGGCCCGCCCCGACCATTTTTTTGGGGGGCAAATCCCAACGTATCACTGCTTGCCGTGTGCCAGTCCCAGACGTAAGTACCCGGCAAAGCGCCGGTGTCTTGCACAGGCCGGCGTGCTCTTCTACGATCAACCCTCGTGGCCCCCTCGACCGAGTGAGACGCACGTCACGGAGGATTGGCGTTGCACGCCGCACAGCACTTGGCCCGAAGCAACCCCCGTGCTTCTTCATTCCCCTGGACCTCGCCCATACTCGCCGTCAGTGTCGTTTGGCTGGCTTTAACGTGCCTCATACTGCGCCCCACGAACTCGCTGCCTTGGCTGGCAAGCGTACCGCTTCTGATCGCGGTTTTACTCGTGATCGCCTGGGGCGCCCAGCGCCTGCTTGATGCCAGTCCGGCCCGCCACGTCATTCGCTCGCGCCGGCGCGTTTGGCTGGCAGGTACCCTCGTTGTGGGGTTCCTGCTGGTTACGCACCTTGAATGGCTACCCCGGGCGAGCGTCTGGCAGCCCAACCAGGAACTCAGCATTACGGCCACGGGCGAAAAAAACGCCCGCGCCCGGGGTAGCGAAGTCTGGGTGCGGCGCTTGTTGTATCCACACGCTCGGCCGGTTGCGCCGCGCGACTTTGATCAATCAGGCACATGGCAAATCCGCCATGGCGAACTCGTCTCTTTCGTTGATCAACCGGCTACGTTGCATTGGTATGGAAAAGCATCCGGTCCGCTGCGACTCATTCTGGTCGCGCACCCTTGGTCCGGCATTGTCGAGGTAAGTTGGAACGGCAACCGACAGCGTATCGACCTGTATAGTCCTGAAGGAACCGAAAAGTCCGTCGAACTGGCCGTGCCCCCCATGCCCCACGTCGCCGTCAAACTGCACTATGCCGCATCTCTCTTCTCGGCGGCGTTCCTCGGTGGAGCGGCACTGGCACTCGCGGGCGCCGGCCTCTCGCTGCTTCCGCCCATCAAGTGGGTCACCCGTCACGTGGGCTGGCGCTGGTTGCGCCCCGCGCTAGCCATTGCGGCGTTCTGCGTCGGATTGGACCTGACGCCGGCAACAGGCAGGTTCAGTTGGGAAGCCTATCTGGACGACGCCCTACCCGAGTGGCGACAGAGCAATAGTGCTGCGCGCGCGGTGTCCGCGCAGCCCCCCACATCAGATGACGTCGCAGAAGAAACTCGTCCTGAATCTCCGGCCGGCAATGCAGCAACCGCCCGCCCGGCACCGCAGCGACATGCGTCGTCCGTGGAGACGCCAGCGTGCTGAGCGTGCTGGTACCGGCGTCCTTTCTGGCATTGCTCATTCCCGGCTATGCGTTTGCACGCGCGACCGACCCCGATCTCCAGCGCGCCGGTCTGCCGGCGGTAATCGCTCGTTCGTATCTTGCCGTACTGCTGCTGCTCACGCCCATGTCATTGCTGGGATACTACCTGCACTTGCCCGTGAGCCTGCTCACCAACTACGTGGTCTTCCTGGTCCTGGCAGCGCTGGTCTGGGTCAGTGGTCAACATCGCTGGCGAGATTTGTTCTGGCTGCTCGGCGGAGTGCTCACCATTGAGTTTCTGCTGGTAGTGGGGGAACTCGTACTCAGTGCCCGCGCCGAATCGTACTTTGGCGGAGACGCCGGTTTCCACGTCGATCGCGCCCGCATGTTGCTTGCCTACGACATGTCAGACCTGGACCCCCGTGGTGAGAGTGGCGGCCCTGTTTGGACTTACCCATTCAACCTCATGCATGCCCTGCTCGCAGTGGGAGCTTCCTTCCTGGATAGCACGCCCCGCACCGTCTGGTATGCGGCGCTGCCCTGCGCCAAGCTCTTCATCGCGTGTAGCGGCTACTATCTCGGCTGGAGCGCGTTTCGCTCACGCTGGGCCGCGTGGGCAACCGGCCTGTTCCTGCTGGGTACCGTCGCTCCCAAGACCGTGATCCTGTACCCCAACCATCTGGCGAATTACGCCCTGATGCCCCTGGCACTGAGCTTCACGCTCGACTTGGCACGCCACCGGCGCGCCGGCTGGGCCACGCCCCTTCGTCTGGCCACTGTCATGATCGTCCTCAGTCAAACTCACATCCTGTACGCCGCGCTGCTGGTCCTGATCCTCGCACCGACCCTGCTGCTGCTGCTGCTCTGGCGTCTCGTCAATCGGCGCCGTCCGCTGGCGCTTGTGACCTGCGCCGGTCTGGCACTTGCAGCGGCCGTCCCCGTGCCGCTGATCGGGTGGGCACGTGACTCCTCTTTCGCTCGCGCCCTGGTCATCGCCGGCGTGCAGGACGAAGAAATGCCAATCCCCGTGGAGGGACCGGTCAAGCCACTTCGGCAGTCCTCTGGTCGGTATTACTTTCTCGGCACAGTGCCGGACAGCGAACTGCCCTGGTCGATGGTCAAGCCCGACAACATGCTGGCCGCTTGGCAGCCAGTCGGTTTGGCGATGGCGTTGCTGGGCGCCACCGCGATCCTCGCGACCACGCGCCGTCGCGAACCGCGTCTGACAATCCTCGTTTTCGGCGCGACCTGCGTGGTGCTGTTCTTTCCTCCGGTGTGCACCGCCATGGTATACCTCATGGGTCGCGGCTGGGCCCTCTATCGCCTTACCAGCTTCTTCTATCCGCTCACTGCCGTCCTCGCCGCAGGCACCGCTGGCTACCTCCTGGACCGCCTGACCCGGCAAGCCGCCTATGCCGGGCGCCGCCAGCTGGTTCGTTGCTAAACACTTGAAAAATATAGACATACAGTGCGCCGCCTCGTGCAGATGTTGACCGAATATAGAATCTTTCAAATGGGCGGCGCCATGTGGGCCGACGCCGGGCCGCTACCAGCGCTACCAGTATGTCACTGGGGTTGCGCATGCGGCGGGCGGAACCGAACGCGCAGCGCAATGTCGGCAGGGAGCATTGGCGGGCCGTTACCCTGCACGTAACGAGGAGATTTTGACATGCACAGCAGACCTATCGTGAAGACTTGGTGGCGTGCTGCCGCCTTAGGAGCCATTGCTCTCGCATTCGGCGCCCTCGTGGTTGCCCAGACCGTAACACAAACACGCCAGACTCAGGCGGCAGCCACACCCGACGAGATCATTACGGCCCTCAAGGAAGGTAACGAGCGCTTCGTTCAGGGTCAGATGCTCAATCGCGACCTGCGCGCTCAGGTGCAGCAAACCGCGACGGGCCAGTATCCGCTGGCGTCCATCGTGGGCTGCATCGATTCTCGTGTACCGCCGGAGCTCGTCTTCGACATGGGGATTGGCGACCTCTTCGTAGCCCGGGTCGCTGGAAACTACATCGAGACCGATATCCTCGGCAGCCTGGAATTCGCCACCAAGGTCGCCGGGTCGAAGGTCATCGTGGTGCTGGGTCACACTCAATGTGGCGCCGTCAAGGGTGCCTGTGATGGGGTGGAACTCGGCAATCTCACGCACACCTTGAGTAATCTCATGCCGGCTGTCTACGCCGTCGACGACGTTGACGGCCCGCGCTCATCGCAGAACAAGGCATTCGTCGACCGCGTGGTACGGAAGAACGTCGAGCTGAATGTCGCCAACCTGACAGAGCGCAGCGCCGTTCTTCGTGAACTTGTTGAGCAAGGCAAGCTGAAGATCGTGGGTGCGGTCTACGACCTGAAGTCGGGGCGCGTCACATTCCTCGATTGAGCCAGCCCCACAGCACCGCGCGGGCAGCCCAGCGGCCGCCCGCGCTACCCACTCTCGTTCGTTAGCATCGCTACCCACCGCCATGCGGGGCCGACACCCAGTGGCGCGCGGGTAGACTCTCGCCGTTGCCGCGCCCGGTCATTCGACGTGGTCAGGCGCCCCCGCTATCCTCGCTCACCATATGCCGCAAGCAGTCTACCGAGCCGACGCTATCCTCCTGATCGCCGCCGTGATCTGGGGGGGCGGCTTCGTCGCGCAGCGACTGGGCATGCAGCACCTCGGCCCGCTGACCTATAACGCCATCCGCTTCGCCCTCGGTGCCGCCGTGCTCATCCCCCTGATCTGGTGGCAAATCAGGGCAACCGCCAGAACCTGCCAGCACGCCACACAGAGCGAGCGGTTGCGATTGACATTCAAAACAACACTCCGTCCCGGCCTTATCGCCGGCTCCATTCTGTTCATCGCCGCCAGCCTGCAACAGATGGGCATCGTCTACACCACCGCCGGTAAAGCCGGCTTCATCACCGGCCTCTACGTCGTGCTCGTACCAATACTCGGCCTATTCATCGGCTATCGCACCCGTTTGCTGACCTGGCTCGGGGCAGCGTGTGCCGTTGCGGGCTTTTACTTTCTCAGCGTGCAGTCCGGATTCCGCATCAACATCGGCGATGCACTGGTCCTCGCTTGCGCCGTCGGTTGGGCCATCCATGTGCTCGTCATCGCGCACCTGGCACCACGTTCCGATCCCATTCAACTTGCCTGCGTGCAATTCACCTTGACCGCCGCGCTGAGCGCTCTGGCCGCGATCTGGTTTGAGTCCGCCACACTCCCCGCCATCCGCGCGGCCGCGGGCGCTATTTTCTACGGGGGCGTCTGCTCCGTTGGCATTGCGTACACCTTGCAGGTTGTTGGGCAGCGCCACGCACCGCCTGCCCACGCGGCGCTGCTGCTCAGCGGCGAAGCCGTCTTCGCCGCGCTGGGCGGTGCGCTGATCCTGGACGAAGCGCTGGCGCCGCGCGAGTTGGTTGGCTGCGCCCTGGTGCTCGGCGGTATCATCCTCTCGCAGCTTCGCCGCGATCCCCCCGCGTCTGCGGCAGATCTACCTGGAATCTGACGGGATCCACGTCGTCGGCTGCTAATCAAATCCACACACGCCGGCCATACAAGCCGCTATGGAGTGGTTCCAGCAGGGTTTGATGGGCGTGAGGTGCCAGCATGATGCGTAGTTGGACGATACGTGTACTGATCGGGTTCAGTCTGCTTCTGAGCGCTGTGGCCTGTCAGGCCGAAGAACGTCGCGAGATTCGCTTCCCGGATGTCCCCGGCTATCACACGCTGAAAGCGGACCTGCACATGCACACGGTGTTCTCAGACGGTGCCGTGTGGCCGACGGTGCGTGTCGACGAGGCCTGGCGTGAGGGCCTCGATGTCATCTCGATTACGGACCATATCGAATATCAGCCGCATAAGGCCGACCTGCCGACCAACCACAATCGCCCGTACGAACTCGCCCGCAACAAGGCGGCCGAGCTTGGCATCGTCCTGATCCGCGGCGCCGAAATCACCCGCGACACGCCACCCGGTCATTACAACGCAGTCTTTCTGGACGATATCAACCCACTCGACACGCCGAACTTCTACGACGTCTTCGACGCGGCGGCGGCACAGAACGCCTTCGTCTTCTGGAACCACCCGACGTGGAAAGGGCGGGAAAAGGGACAGTGGGGGGAGTGGCAGCAGAAACTACACGACAAGCGACAATTGCACGGCATCGAAGTATGCAACGGCGACACGTACTACCGGGATGCACACCGCTTTTCACTCGAGCACAACCTGACCATGATTGGCACCTCCGACATTCATGGGCCGTCTCGCGGCCTGCGTGCCTTTGGCACCGGTCACCGTACGCTGACCCTCGTCTTTGCGAAGCGCCGGACCGTCGAAGCGGTGCAGGAAGCCCTCGAAGCCCGTCGCACGGTTGTCTGGTACGACAATCAACTCATCGGCCGCGCCCCGGAACTTGCCG
Source organism: uncultured Planctomycetales bacterium (assembly GCA_964468185.1). Classification (GTDB taxonomy): domain Bacteria; phylum Planctomycetota; class Phycisphaerae; order UBA1845; family Fen-1342; genus JANQFV01. The sequence continues at coordinate 225,183 of CAYXTR010000002.1, forward strand.
CGCTCTTCCAGGCCTGCGTCAAAGTGCACGCCCCGCATCATTCCGCCGGCAACCAGAAGTGGGTCCGCATCGAGAACCGCTGTGAAGTCGACCTCGAGCTGCAGCGCGTCCACGAGGGTGACCCCGCCCGCATCAGCATTCCGGCGGGCACCAGCACGGTGGCACGCTTCTGCGGCATGGCCTGGCAGGATACGCCGAGCTTGCGCTACCGCGTGAAGAACTTCCTCGTTGGCCCCGATGAGCCGGTCGAGGTCGAGTTGCACATCCCATCCCACGCTGAAGTGGCCCGTCGCCTCCAATTGGCTCGTTGACCGGGCGCAGAGACTGACGCGTTGCGGTAGGGGGGGAGGGTTGGCGGGCATGGGCTCATCGCCCCCCCGTCATCGCTGGTGCGCCGGCGCAACCCCGGCTAGAATCTCCTGCGAGGGTCCGACAGTTTCTTCGTCAAGGAGCCACGCTGATGTTTGATCTGCTCAAGAAAACCATGCTCGCCGGCATTGGCATGACGCTGATGACCAAAGACAAGGTCGAGGAAGTGGCCCGCGACATCGCCAGCTCGGCCAACCTCTCCGCCGAAAAAGGCCAGCAGTTCGTCGATGAGGCCGTGGCCCGTGCCGAGCGTGGCCGTGCCGATTTTGAACAGGAAGTCCGCCGCATTACCGAGGACACACTGAGCAAGTCCGGCGCCGCCACACACGAACAAGTTACTGCCCTCGAGGCCCGCATCGCTGAGCTCGAGCGCAAACTCGAGGAGCGCGCCGCATAGCAATGGCCATCCGCAAAATCGGGATCGCCTCGCGCACCTATCGCCACGTCAATCGCTACCGGCAGATCCTGACCGTACTCTTCCGCTACGGCTTCGACGAGTTGGTTGACAAGCTGAACGTCAACCAATACGTCGAAATCGGCCTCCAGATGATCACGCGCAAGAAGCGTGAACATGTGGAGAAGCTCAGCACCGCTGAGCGGGTGCGCCTGATCCTCGAAGAGCTGGGTCCCACCTTTGTCAAGCTTGGCCAGGTCCTCTCCACCCGTCCCGACCTCGTGCCCGCGGAGTTCCTCGCCGAACTGGCCAAGCTCCAGCAGCATGTGCCGCCATTCCCCTTCGAGGACGTCCAGCAGATCGTCGAAGAGGACCTTGGCCAGCCGATGGAGCAGCGTTTCGAGGCATTTGACCGCGAGCCCATCGCCGCTGCCTCGATCGGACAGGTGCACCGCGCCCGACTGCGCGACGGCGAAGACGTGGTGGTGAAAGTACGTCGCCCCAATATCGAGGAGCTCATCGAGGTCGACCTCGAAATCGCGCTCCACCTTGCCACGCTGGCCGAAGAACACATTGAGGACCTGCGGGTGTACCGGCCGCGCGAGATCATCGAGCACTTCGCCCGCGTGGTCGAGCGCGAACAGGACTACAAGTCCGAAGCCAACCACATCGAACGCTTCGCCAGCCAATTCTTGGATGACAAGACCGTCTACGTGCCCAAGGTGTTTCGGCAGTACACCACGCGCCGCGTGCTGACGCTCGAATACGTCGACGTGCAGTCCGTCTCCGATGTGGCCAAGCTGCGTCAACGAGGCTACGACCCGCGGGTGATCGCCGCGCGCGGCACCGAAATCGTGCTCAAGCAGATCTTCGTCCACGGCTTCTTCCATGCCGACCCGCACCCCGGGAATGTCTTCGCCCTGCCTGGCAACGTCGTCTGCTTTCTCGATTTCGGCATGATGGGCCGCCTGGACCGCGAAGGTCGTGAACTCTTCGCCGACCTTATCTATGCCGTCGGTGAGCACGACGAACGTGCCGCCACCGCCGCTCTCCTGCGGATCACGACTCATCCGGACGACGTAGATCCAGACGTGCGCCGCATCGAAAGCCAGGTCGCCGAGCTCATCGACCTCAACATCTCCACCTCCCTTGCCGACCTCGACTTCAGCAAGCTGATGTACGACCTGATGGGTCTCGTACGCCAGCACCAACTGACCATCCCGGCGGACTTTGTCATGATGATGAAAGCCGCCGCCACCGCGGAGCAGCTCGTCACCCGTCTCGATTCCGAACTGAATGTCATCGCCGCCGCGAAACCGTACGTCCGCAAGCTCAAGCTCGATCGGCTGCGGCCCAAGCGCCTCTTCGGCGAGCTCTTCTCCTCCACCGGCGAGTTGTTCCGCCTCGCTCGTGAAATCCCCGGCGGTATTCGCGACATCCTGCGCCTCTCCAAGCACGGCAGCCTCCGCATCGGCCTCGAACACCGCGGACTGGAGGAACTGCTGGACACGCTCGAGCGCGTCGCCAGTCGCGTCTCGTTCGCCATCATCGTTGGCGCACTGATTGTCGGTTCATCCCTCATCGTCCACGCCGGCCTGCCACCAACCTGGCACGACATTCCGGTGATTGGCCTGATCGGCTATGTCGCCGCGGGTCTCATGGGTTTTGGCATGCTGCTGACCATCATCCGTCGCGGGCGGCACTGATCATCAGATTCGCACATAACCTTGCGTGCCGGCAACTCTTCACGGAATCCTAGCCACGATTTTGCGCAAGCGCGGTCAAACGCTCATCGGGTTTGTTTATGTTTTGAGCTGTTAAGAAAGGGCGGTCATGCACGGTGCACCATGCACGCGGTGTTGGCATGCTCGGTTACAAGTGAGTACTGGATATGCAAACAGCGCAGCGCCCGAGCTTGGGGGGCAAACTATGGCAGGGACGTATTTGACGCCGGGGGATGGCCCGCGTGAGCAGTCACTGCCCGCAATCGTCACCGCCCACTACGGCGATGCGCCGCAACGGTCCATCGTAGTGCTTGACCCTCCCTGGGGGGGGGGTGCGATTCAGAAACTTGTGGAGAGCGAAAGGAGGTGCTCTGGGGAGAAGTAAGCTCACACGCAGGAGCGTCAGCTCCAACGCTGGTATCGCCTCGTTACATCCTGTTGGCAGTTACTGCGAATTACGCGAAGGAGAGAAGCTATGACAAAGGCTTCGACAGTATTGGTATGCGCGCTCGTCCTGACGGGCGCCGCGCTGGCAGACGATGTCCTGCCGCCGATCTGGCTCGGCGACCAGAACACCGTCCATGCCGAGTGGGACACCTGGGCCGGCTTCAACACCGACCCCGCCCCGATCGCCCCGGATAGCTGGTACAGCATCCCGGCGGACGCTGTCTCCGCCCCCGATGCCCAGGCCTATGACACCGCCACCTATCTCACTGAATACGAAGGTCGCTCCGATGTGGTTGCGGTCGACGGCCCCTGGCAGCTCGACTTCCTCGCCCACAACTTTGTGGACGACCTGTCCGAGCTCTGGCTCCAGGTGACGTACTGGGCACCCGAGTCCAACGGCGTCGACTTCTTCGTCGACACCGACCCCTACACACCCGACATCAACGGTCCCTATTTCAACGGCGTTGTCGAGCACACGAACGGCTGGATCACGGAAGCCTATTCGTTTGTTATCGCGCCGAGCCCCGCCAGCGAACTCATCACGCTGGATTTCCCGGGTGCCGGCATCGGCTCGCCCGCGTACATCGACCAGGTCGTCATCGATACGGTTGCCGTGCCGGAGCCGACCGGTCTGCTGGTCCTGATCGCCGGCGTGGCGCTGCTGCGTCGCCGTCGCTAGGTCTCAAACTGTTCACCTGACCTTGATTGTCTGATCACCGGAAGCGTCTGCTTTCGAACAGCGAATTCTGGCAAATACCTCACAGAGGAGATTACAACATGTCGTGGGTTTACAAGAACATGGGTATCGTGCTTGGTCTCGCCGCGTTTGGTTTCGTCAGCCTCGTCGCTGCCGTGGCGATTCCCGTCGACGCGGACAGCCCGGAGCTCTCGAACATCGCACCCTCCGCCGCCCAGGGCGTGCCGACCGATGAGGTCAATCTTGACCGCCCGGACCGCCCCTGGCTCGGCGCCAAATACGTCTTCTTCTTCATCGGTGATGGCATGGCCAACGTCCAGATCCATGCCGCCGAGGCCTACCTCGAAGCCGAAAACCACTACGTCCCTGGTGCCCCGAAGGCCCAGTTGCTCACCATGAGCCAGTTCCCCGTCCAGGGTATGGCCAGCACCTTCGCCGACAACCGCTTCATCACCGGTTCGGCTGCCGCCGGCACCGCCCTCGCCTGTGGTATGAAGACCTCGATCGGCAATATCTCGATGGCCCCGGATGATGCCACGCCGTACACCAGCCTGGCCGAGGTCGCCCGCGACTCCGGCATGAAGGTTGGTATTGTCTCCAGCGTCTCGATCGACCATGCCACCCCGGCCGTCTTCTACGCCCATCAGCCTTCGCGTAGCATGTACTACGAGATCGGCCTCGACCTGGCCAACAGTGGCTTTGACTACTTTGGCGGCGGTGGCTTCAAGAACCCCGAGGGTGGTACGCCCAGCGTCTGGGACCAGCTCAACACCAACGGCTACGACGTTGTTTACACGCGTGAAGACCTCGCCGCCGTGCAGCCGGGTACCAAGTGCGTGGCCATCAATCACACCCTCGCCGGTGGCCAGGCGCTGTATTACGAGCTCGACCGTCCGGAAGAGCATATGTCGCTGGCCGAGTTCACTGCTGAAGGCATCCGCCTCCTCGACAACGAGGATGGCTTCTTCATGATGGTCGAAGGCGGCAAGATCGACTGGGCCTGTCACGCCAACGACGCCCGCTCCTCCATCGAAGACACCTTTGCTTTCGACGCCGCCATCGACGAGGCCATGGCCTTCTATCAGCAGCACCCGCAGGAGACCCTCATCGTCGTCACCGGCGACCACGAGTGCGGTGGTCTGACGATCGGTTTTGCCGGCACCGGCTACGAGAATGCCTTCGAACTGCTCGACAACCAGACCATGTCCTACGAGGCCTTCAGCATCCCGCTGGCCGAGTACATCGCCACGCACGAGGGTGTCGAGGATATCGACGCCGACATGAAGGCCCTCATGCTCAGCGCCTTCGGCATCGACTATGACACGGCCACCGAATACGAGCAGCAGCTGCTCGAGGCCGCGTTCGACCGCACCATGGGCGGCGACCCGATCGAGACGCCGGAAGAAGATTACCTGCTTTATGGCTATTACGAGCCGCTCACCGTGACCCTGACGCACATTCTGAACCGCCGTGCGGGTCTGGCCTGGACTTCGTATTCTCACACGGGTGTCCCCGTGCAGGTCCTCGCCATCGGCCGTAGTTCCTACCTGTTTGACGGCTTCTACGACAACACCGACGTGGCCCTGAAGATTGCCCAGGCCATGCGGATCACGCTGCCGAACTAGACGCCGTTGTCAGGCCACAAGACAATGTCGAGCATGGCCCTCGCTTTGCGGGGGTCGTGCTCTTTTTGAAGCCATGAACCACGGGTGGTGCGAGTGAGTGGGAATGAGCGTGTTACGCGGTCTTCGCAATGCCAATTTGCTATTCGTCGTGTTCTTCGCCGCGCTGTGCGCGGTGCTGCTCCTTATTCCGACGGGGTTCGAACACCTTGCACCACAGGATTCCTTCCGTGCCCGGGCGCGTGTGCTCGAGGTCGACAATAGCGAGATGCGCCGCAACCTGATCGTCATGACCGGGCGGCAATTGCTGAAAGTCGAAGTCCTTGGCGGGCCCCACGCCGGCAAGACCGCCACGGTCGAAAATCAGCTTACCGGCAAGATGGAGCTCGACGAGGTCTATCGCGCCGGCAACGACATCCTCGTCGAGTTCTCCGTCGCGGACGACGGTTCCATCCGCACCGCGTACACACGCGGCCGCTACCGCCTCGGGTGGGAACTGACCTTGGCCGGGTTGTTCGGCCTCCTGCTTGTCATCGTCGCCGGCTGGACCGGCCTCAAAGCCCTGCTGTCCTTCGGCTTCGCTGCCCTGATGATCTGGAAAGTCATGGTCCCGCTCTTCTTGAAGGGCTATGACCCCATCATCGTCGCGCTCTTCGTCGTCGCGGCCCTGACTGCCTCCATCGCGTTCCTGGTCGGTGGCGTGAATCGTCGCGGTCTCTCAACGTTCCTCGGCGCGTTCCTCGGTCTTGTGCTAACTTGCGTCCTCGCCCAACTCTTCGCGCGCGGTTTCCAGGTTCACGGCGCCGTCCGTCCCTTCGCCGAGACGCTGCTCTATTCCGGCTTCTACGACCTCAACCTCTCCCGCATTTTTATCGCCGGTATTTTCACCGCTTCATCGGGCGCCGTCATGGACCTCGCCATGGACATCTCCTCCGCCATGGACGAGATCAAGCTCAAACGTCCCGACATCGGATTCACTGAACATATCGCGTCCGGCATGTCGGTCGGTCGCTCAGTCATTGGCACCATGACGACCACCTTGCTGCTGGCCTACTCCGGCAGCTATATCGCCATGCTCATGCTGTTCATGGGGCAGGGTGTCCCACTGGTCAACCTGTTCAACTTCAACTACGTCGCCGCTGAAGTCCTGAACACCCTCGTCGGCAGCTTCGGTCTCGTTACGGTCGCCCCGTTCACGGCCGTCGTCGCCGCGCTGCTGTTCCGTGCCGGCCCCACGCCCTCGACCGCCTTGCCCGCCGACGAACAGCACATCTCCGGCGGCCTTGCGATTTGATCCTGCCACGTCCTCACGGGGTGTGGACAATCAGGTTGCCCAGGCTCGTCGGTGAGTAGCAGGTCCCGCGTGCTCCCGACCATGACGAGTATTCGCCGCGTCGGGCATCCAGGCGCGTCACGTTGCACCCCCAGACGACGTTCCGACGACTCTCCTCCGGAAACGCTGAGCGTGGCAGTGCCAGTTCGATCACCCATGCCTCCGGCTCAACCTGCACCGCGACCCGCGCCTCACAATCCCAAGGCCGCACGGCGCCCATTGGCGGGTCTGTCCGACACCCGCGCGACGCCAGCAATACACCGCTCGGCTTGATTTGCAGGCAATGGATGTCCGCCATCGTCCCGCGCACCGCGTTCCGCGGATCCAGTAGAATTTCGACCACATCCTGTCCCCACGGCAGCGCCCCATCCACCCCGATTACATTGCTCGCATCCCACACCAGCGGCTCCTGCGGCGCTCGCCGACACCGCACCGCGAAATAGAGCCGCTCCGCATCCGCTGCAAAGAAGGCCTGCGTGGCAAACGCCGGCCGTGGCGCCTCATTACCCAAGTCCGCCGCGTAGTGCAGGCGAAAATCACCCGCCGTGTTGTTGGCCGCCAGCGGCCAGTCGTCCAACTGGCCGTCAATCCGCGGCGGCTCTGCAAACGGCGCCGTGGTCGCTACCGCCAGCCGCGCCGCGATGCGCTGCGCCCCCAACTCCGGCGTATCCAGCACGAGCTCGAACGGATACACGCCCGCGACGTTGTAGTTCAACCCCAGCAGATCAAACTCCAGCGGCACCAACCGCCGCGTATCCGCCGCAATCTCGACCGTCTGCTGCTCAAGGCCTTCCCAGCCCGGCGGCGGTGCGGGCAGCGACCACGTACCGCGCAGCCCCCGCTCCGAGAGGTTCAGCACCCGCGTTACCACGTGCGCCCGCAGTCCCGTGCGTGTCGGCGACAACCGAACCCCCTCGAACGACGCCGCGACCTGCCGTTCCCGCGACATCAACCGAGCCCAGGCGGCCTGCGATGCCCGTCGCATCGACTCCGCCCGATCCGCCAGTTCCAGCAGCATGACCCGCCGCGCTAACCGATACGCGCCCGCTGACACCGGCCAACCACTCCCCTTCGTGCTGAGCAGGTTTTCGTCACTTGCGTCAGTGCACGCCCAGCGCACAATTTGTCGCGCCAGCCGCCGCGCCAGCAGCGGATGCCCCGTCTCATCAAGCAGCTTCAACAGCTCATAATCCTGCAACCCCCGCCGCAAACGCTTCAGCCGTAGTGACGGCACCGGCCGGTCATTCAGCCCGTACGGCGTACCCGCATAGATCAAACCCGTTTGCGGCCCTGCCCGCTCACCCAACGGCTCGTTCGACCCGCCGACCGCATCCTCAATCCAGATTCCCTCCACGTCATAGCGATACGCCTGCCACGCCAGTGCCCGCGGATCCACCGCGGGGGCCCCTGGTCGCAAAGACGCACTGTAGGGCGGCTCATCCGGCATCAGCCACGTCTGACGCAAGAGCTGCCGCTCACGCGCCATGGCCTCCGGCTCATACCACATCGCCGGCGGACACCAGATATCCACCTCGGGCAGTTCAATCGCCGGTGCCTCCTGCCAACCCAGTCCCCGTAAGGAGCGCGCCGGCAGATGTGCCACCAATGGCCAGCCCGCCTCACTCTGTTGCCCGATGCGCGCCAACCGCTGCACCTGCGCGACGGTCGTCTCGTTGAGCCCCTGCGGCGGTATCGGCCGCCAGACTGTTCGCGCCAGCCACCCCCGCTCAGCAAAGTGCGCCTCGCAGGCGCGCAGGTAAGCCGCCAGCAGCCGCGCATACCGCGCCGAGTTCAACCCGCCATTTCTCCCCGCCCGCGGATAATCTACCGACGCCGGTACTACCCAGCGTGCCAGCCCGACCCGATCCGCGAACGCGGTCCCATCCAGCCAGCCACCGACGAGCGCATCATAAGCCGACCAGTCGACCTCCACCTCGCGCTGCCCGACCGGCCGAAACTTCGGAAACGCCGCCCACAACACCGGATTCGTCCGATGCCCATGCAGCAGCCGTATCGTCTCATCAACCAGTCCGACCGCCGCGGCATGGCTCGACTCACCACGTAACAGCGCGGTCGTCTCCACCGGCCCCCGTGGCCAGTTCAAATGTGCCCGCAACAAACCCCGCGGATCCACGCGACATACTACCGGCAGACTCCGCTCGCCCGGCAGCGCCACGGGCAACACCTCAACCGAGATCCCGCACGAAAACGCCACCTGCCCGCCGCCGCGCACCTCCACCGTGCCACGATACGTCCCCGGCCCCACCGTCGGCGGGACGTGCACATCCATCCAAACAAGCGCATTTCGCATGTCGGACAGCAGTAGGGGGGCCCCACCCTGCGGCGCATCCCATGGGACGAGCACGTCCGGCACCTCCATCGCCACTGCCGGCCGACCCGTGTGTCGCGGATACCAACTCCCGAATTCCCGCACCTCCACGTCCCGCACGCGATACAGCGTCACGTGCTCCGCCGCCGTCAGGGTGTCCTGCGGCCCCGCCAGATCCGAGACGACAATGTCAAACGGCCCCGCTGGTGGCACGGTGGTGCGCAACGCAAGCTGCACACCGACCGTCTCATTGAGCGCCGCCGTCAGTTGCAGGGTCCCCCGCGCCGCCGAGTACACATCACTCTCCAGCACCGGCTCCGACGCGCGATCCAGTTCAGTGCCCCCATCCGCAAACCAGATCGACACCTCGCGCGCCGCCAGCGGCTTACCACACCCCACCAGCAACCCCAGCACAACGCAACCACAGGCCCAGACCGCCCCGTACCGTGAAATGCGTCGACCCAATATCATGAGCGTGGCAACGGCCAGCCTTGCACCTGGTAGAACTTCGCCGGCGTCTCCGGATGATTCGTTCGCGCCGACAGATAAGTCGTCTCCAGCACCGCACTCACCGCCAGATGATTCTCCAGCGGGGCCAGCGCCCGATCCCGGGCATGCCCGCGCACGGCCTCCCCAAACTGCTGCAACTCCCTTGCAATGAACCCCGTCCCCAGCGGCTGCTGATCGATCGATGCCCCATGAACATCATGCAACTGCGCCTCGGTCTCCGTCAGCGTCAGTGCCGCTTCCCCCGAATACAACCGCAACACCTCCTCGGCCGGAAAGTGATCCCACACCGCGCGCACCATCCCCAGTCCACCCCCGTCATACCGCCAAGTCGCCACCGCCACGTCCTCCGTCTCACGCCCCGCACTACCCCCCGCACCCCTGCGATACCGCCCAATCGCTGCGGATATGCTATCCGGCAATCCCCGCAACGCCGTCAGCACCTCCAGGAACGAATACCCCGCATTCGCCAGAGCTCCGCCCGCCGAAGGGTGCGTCCGCGCCCGCCACGAGTCCAGCGGCGGTCCCGCCTTCGCGCACAGCAGTTCCGAGTACCGCACAGTAAAGTCATCCGGCCAGTCAAGTTGCTGCCACGCCAGCTCCACCACATGCTCCCACCACGATGCCACCCGATATACCAGTCGCTCGGCCCGAATTCGCCGCACCAGCTCACACGCCTGGGCAAAGTTCGGCCCCAGTGGCGGCAACTGCCACACATGCAGCCCATGCTCCAGCGCCAGTTGCCCGTGTTCCATATTCGCCCGCGGCGAGTCCGCCAGCAGCACTCCCTCCAGCTCCGGCTGCGCCAGCAGCACGCGAACATCGTCATACCACGGCACGTCGAGCGACATCACCGTCTGCGGCATCCCCGCCCGGCCCAGTGGCTGCAGCAGCATGCACGCCTCAATCAGCGGCGCCAGCCGTTCCGCCTGTCGGGCATCCGCAATAAGCGCCACGCGTACCGGACCTTGCGTATGCGTATTGTTGTGAGGTGTCGTCATTGGGCTATACTCAGGTTAACACGCGCGGTCTGGCCGGGAAGGTACCGATGCGACGAATGCTGACCGTCCTTATCCTGCTACTCAGTTCATCGGGTCAGGCCGATATTTTGCACTTGCGCGACGGTTCCCGCCAGCAGGGCAAGGTCATCTCCCGCTCCGCCGATGCCGTGGTCTTTCGTGCGCTCACCGCCGGCGGTAACTTCGGCCCCATCCAGAAAGTGCCAGCCAGCGACATTCTCCGCGTCGAAATTACAAAAACCACCGCCCAATCGCCTGCCGACGCCAACGGACCCATCGGCGACGAAGATTACGAGCAGATGCTCCGTGAGGGGTTCGAGCTGCTCGACGACGGTGATCTGCCCGCCGCAGTCCGCGCCATGCAACGCGCTGTCATTCGGGCGCCCGACGAGCGCATCCCGGAACTCGATCAGGTCGCCCGCCGCTGGCGAGACACCGGCCTGGCCTACGTCCTCGCCGACGCGCGCCTCCGTCTCGCCAATGAGCGGGGCGACGGCCGTACCTTCGACCTCGACTTTGCCACCGAAATCGAGCGCCCCGTGCTCGCCCGGCTACTCGAGAAGCGCCAGAATGCCCGCCTGACGGCGATCCGTGACGGCCGCACCGTTGCCGACTGGGCCGCTGACCGCGAGGCCTATGAAGAGCTCCAACCCGACGCCCGCGACCTCGTCGCCGACGCCGCCCGCGCTGCCGCCCTCATCCGCACCCGCCTCCGTCTCGACCCGCGTCTCAACGACAACCCCGCGGCCCGCCGGTCGCTGCTCCAACTCCAGGCCGACCTCACCCGCCTCGCCGCCGACGTGTCATCCATGCCCGGCTATACCGCCCCTCAGCGCGACGACGGCGTACTCGATCCCGCCGAACGCGTCGCCCACCAACTCGCACAGGAACACGCCGCGGCCTCGCAGCCGGCCGCAGCTTCAGCGTCAACCACAACCCAACCAACCACGGGAGACCACCGTCCATGACGACCCCCCACGCCGTTTACAAGACCGACCTGCCCAACCTCGTCAACCGCGGCAAGGTGCGCGACATGTACGCGCTCGGCGACGAGATGATGATCGTCGCGTCCGATCGCATTTCCGCCTTCGACGTCGTGATGAACGAGCCGATCCCCGGCAAGGGCATCATCCTGTCGCAGATGTCCCGTTTCTGGATGGAGACGCTCGACATCTGTAAACCGAACCACATGGAATACGTCGTGTCTGATGAGCGCGTGCCGGCCGCCTATGAGCAGCACGTTGATCAGCTCCGCGGCCGCGCCACCGTCGTCAGGAAGGTCGACATCCTCCCCGTCGAGTGCGTCGTCCGCGGCTACATCATCGGCAGCGGCTGGAAGGACTATCAGGCCACCGGCGTTGTCTCGGGCATCGAGCTGCCGCCGGGGCTGAAGAAGGCGCAGCAGCTTCCCGAGCCGATCTTCACGCCGTCCACCAAGGCGACGGTGGGGCATGACGAGCCGGTGTCGTTCGACGGCGCGTGCGAGATTCTGGCAAAGCACCTTTCACGGCAGAACAGCGATCACGACGCGCGCGAGTTGATGGAGCGTGTCCGCGAGCGCTCGCTGACGATCTATAACACGGCGGCGGCGTTCGCGGCCGAGCGCGGCATCATATTGGCGGATACGAAATTCGAGTTTGGATTGCGCGACGGCGAGTTGCTGCTGGCGGACGAAGTGCTGACGCCGGACTCATCCCGCTTCTGGCCGCGTGACCAGTATGAAGTCGGCAGCGACCCGCCGAGCTACGACAAGCAGTTCCTCCGCGACTACCTCAGCTCAGTAAGCTGGAACAAACAACCCCCGCCGCCGGCGTTGCCAGAGGAGATCACAATCCGCACGCGCGAGAAGTACATCGAGGCGTATCAACAACTGACGGGCGCGGCGCCACCGGTTTAGGGGTACCACGGGCGTCCGACCCGCAGCACCTGTGGCACCGGTTCTCAACCAATACTGTCCGGCACGGCACTTGCGGGGGGTAGTGATTGAGACGTTGTGGG
>CAYXTR010000003.1:0-231066 GCA_964468185.1 uncultured Planctomycetales bacterium
AATTCTGAGGCCCGACGACGCAAGGAAAACCCACCGTCCCGCCCCCGGTCCGATTTGAGGATACGAGCCTTGACGAGTACGGTCAGCAGCTTCGCGATATACTCGTGCGGCAACTCGAATTCTGCGGCGATTTCCCGGATCTGGATCGTGCCACCGGGATCGCGCCGCTGACGGCGGGCGATGGCAAGTACCGCGAGCAAGGCGTAGCCGGACGCGCGACTCAGTTTCACCAATCACTCTCCCGAGCCACCAGGACCGCGCAGTCTGTGCTGACGGGCAGAATTGGCCTGATAGGCAACAGAACCCGGTTACGCACGGAGATGAGGTAGGAAGACCCTACACCGAGATATGCCAGCCGGGCCGACGCGGCGATTCTAAGGCGCAGGTTCAACCAGATGCAAGTATGGTTTGCGCGCATCGCAGCCGGGGAACTCAAACGGGCACTCTCGCAGGCTACCCTCGGCAGGAAAACCCAGCGCAGTCATTGCGCCGCACCACAGTTGGGCTTGCATGGGTTCCGATAGCGTATACCATGCTAATGTGGACACGGGAACACTTGTTTATTTCACGCAACACGTAAGCAGAGCCAGATCTGCTTTCCGGAAGGGATAAGAGGATGAGAGGTCGGTCGCGTCACCGTGCGGGGAGGGCCCGAAGGCGCGGATGGTCCGCCGTGTCTGGTGTACAATCCTCACCGGTCAGAAACGGTCATTGCAGCGGGATCTCCCTTTGGTCTCCGATGGCAGAATAAGCCAGCACTCGACGGCACCCGGGGCACGGCATGAAGCCGGTCGCCCATTACGTGCAGAAGTTGCACCGTTTCGGGGAACGGGGCGCCCGGAACAGAATCCCACAGTTGATTCGTCCGAATCGGCCATGATCGTCGCGGCGCTGAACATTGTGCCGCACCCGGTCATCTGCACCGATACAGCGGGGATCGTGGGGGCGTGGAACCGGGCGGCCACGCGTTTGCTGGGCTGGACTGCCGACGCCGTAATCGGGGGCCCCGATCCCTCGCTTACCGCGGAACAGAGAACGGTCGGCCGTGAGCGTGAATTCTCGCTATATTCGGGGGCATCCGTCGGTTATCTATGGGAGACGCGACGGACGGCAGACGGGCGCACGATTTCCGTACGGGCGACACGCGAGATCACGTATGACGGAAGTGGGCGGGCGACCGGGACGGTTACACTGCTCGAGTCGGTCGATGGGAAGGGATGCGAGCGAGCGGGTCCGGGAGAGAGGCTGCTTCACACAATCATCGAGAGCACCAGCGACGTGATTTTCGTCAAGGACTGCTCCGCGCGTTACGTCCTGATCAATCGTGCTGGCCGAGAGCTGGCCGGGTTGGCCGTGGACTATGTCGGCCGGCACGATGACGAGCTCTTCGCACCCGAACTGGCGGCTGTGTTTCGTGATGGTGACGAAGCTGTGCTCGCTGGCGGAGACTCCTACACAGCCGAACATCGCGTGAACGAATCCGGCGAACAACGAGTTTATTTGCTCGTCAAGTCGCCCCGCCGCGGTCCGGACGGTGAAATGGTGGGCGTGATCGGTACGCTGCACGACATTACGCCACTGCGCGAGGCGGAAGAGAAACTGCGACGGGCCGAGCGCTTGGCGTCGGTGGGCACACTGGCCGCTGGGATTGCTCACGAGATTAACAATCCGATTGGTGGCATTCTGCTCTCCGCGCAAAGCGCGTCGGCCGAACTGGAAGCCGCTCAGGATGTGCGGTTCGTGCAGACGTGCCTGCAAGAGGTGATCGACGATGCCAAGCGCTGCGGTCGGATTGTGCAGAGCGTGCTGCGTTTCGCGCGCCAACAGCCTACAGAAAAGTGGTCGCACGACGTCAACGGTGTGGTACGCAGGGTCAGCCACCTGACACAGGAAGCGGTAACACGTCATGGTGGTCAGCTGACGTTGGATCTCGCTACAGATCTTCCGGAGGTGCTGCTGAATCCCACCGAGTTTGAACAGGTACTGGTCAACCTCATACAAAACGCGCTGCAGACGGGCCCGGACGGCGTTCGCATTGGCATTCAGACGGAGTGGCTGGACGCAGGTGTGCGGATTCGCGTGCATGACGACGGCCGGGGTATGTCGCCGCAGGAGCTCGAACGCATATACGACCCGTTCTACACGACGCGGGGCCAGTCGGGTGGAACAGGTCTGGGACTGAGTGTGGTGCATGGCATTGTCGAAGCCCACGGTGGGCATATCGACGTTCAGAGCGCACCTGCCCACGGAACGACCTTCAGCATTGTATTGCCGCTCAATGCGTCATGAACCGAGAATGCGGGAGGGCCGCGCATGTCAAGAGTCCTCGTTGTCGATGATGAGCCACGTTATCGCGAGCATATCAGTCGCATGCTCATGCGGCACGGGTATGACGTGCGGACCGCTGGTGATGCGCGGCAGGCGATTACCGACGGCAGTCGCTTTCGGCCCGATGTGCTGATCGCGGACTGGATGCTGAAGTGTGAGATGCACGGCCTGCACGTCAGTGAAGCCCTGCGAGCCGTCGTGCCTGATCTGAAGACGATTCTGATTACGGGGTTTCCATCAATGGACTTGCGCGAGGATGCGCGCAGTATCCGGGTTTCGGAGTTCATTGAGAAACCCTTTGAGCTGAGTCGATTGCACGATGCCGTCCGGGCAGCCGAGTCGGCCACATCCGGTCCCCTGGACCACTCTCCGATTGCCATCGTCGAAGTTGATCCGCACTTGGCCGTGCGGTTCGCCAACGAGCGTGCCC
Organism: uncultured Planctomycetales bacterium; assembly: GCA_964468185.1. Taxonomy (GTDB): domain Bacteria; phylum Planctomycetota; class Phycisphaerae; order UBA1845; family Fen-1342; genus JANQFV01. The sequence goes on from CAYXTR010000003.1 coordinate 2,759, forward strand.
GGCAGCTCTTTGCCACTTCGACGGTCGGACACGCTCTGACATCGCTCGCGGATGTGCTGGCGCCGGGCGCAGCCGCAGACTGGTTCGAAGAGGCCTGTCGGCGGTGGACGGAGCTTCCGGCGCGGACGGATCCGCCCACAAAGTGGCATATCCGTTGCAAACCGGGAGACGAAGGCCGCACCAGCCTGGTGATCATTGTGCCCGATGCACAACGGCATCACCAGTATCATCCGGTTGTGCGGATGCTGTTGGATCTGGACGCAGGTTGTCAGGAACGTTGGCCCTTTGCGGGGCGTACGCTGATCGTGGACGATGATCAGTGGGTCCGGCATGTTGTGGCGACGCAGATCGAGCACAGTGGTGGCATTTGTCATACGGCGAATACGCTCGAGGCGGCCCTGGAAACGTGCCGGCGGGACTCTGGGATCGAGCTCATCGTGCTCGACCACGATCTGCCCGGCGAGGTTATCGCAGACCGCGTGGCGGAGTTCCGGGCGCTTCTGCCGGACGCGCGCATTATCGGCACCAGCGGCTTCGATCGAGAGGATCAGTTTCGGAGCATGGGTATCGACGGTTTCCTGGCGAAGCCCTGGACAATCACTGATCTGGTTGACCTTGTGCTGGACCGCATCGGGAAATGCTCGTTCTGCGAACTGCCGCTGCCTTTAAGGCGGCCGCGGGGGAGCGAGGCAGTGCAGAGCTGGGTTTGTGCGAATTGCGGTTGCCGTTACCGGGCGGTGCTGGACATCGACAACGCCCCGGAAATTCAGCGCAATGTACGTCTTGCCCAGCCATCGCCACTGTGAACAGGATCGTGGAATCGATACGCCGCAGCTTTGGCGGCCGGGGGCCAGGATGGCTATGATTGGCATCCGGCGCCAACTGGAGCATGAAGCACTTGAATCAGGACAATCAGCAACAGGGTCAGGCAATGAACACACTCGTGATTGACGATGAGCCGCGTTACCGCGAGCACATCGAGCATTTTCTGCAACGCAAGGGTTTTCGCACGCATGTCGTGGCGAACCCGAACGAAGCGCGCAAGCGTCTGGCGGTAGGCGACATTGACCTGCTGATTGCTGATATTCGCCTCGCGGATCAGGTGGATGGCCTCGACCTGGCACAATGGGCACGAGAGAAGGACGCCAACCTGGCCGTGATTGTCATCACGGGCTATTCGTCGCCAGAATATCAGCGTCGGAGCCACGCGTTGGGGGCGTTTGCTTACCTGGAGAAGCCGTTTGAGCTGACTGAGCTGGGCCTGCATGTCCAGCGGGTCCTGGACCAGCGCGAGCTCCTGCGCGAGGTGAGCCGCCTGGAACAGGAGCTGGCGGCCGCCCGCTCGGAGCTTGATCATCAACCGGTCTGGAGTGGCATACCACTAGCCTGTGTGGCGGAGGATGACGGACAATTGCTGGTCGCAACCGGCGAAGGGCGACGGGCAATCGAGACTGTATCAGCACCGGAACTGGAGCGCCCGCTGAGGGCGGTCGATCAAGCTCTTCTGCAACGCGTCCGACGGGCGGTTGATGGCGACGCGCCTGCGGGGTGGGTCACGTTGTTTCGCCGTGATGGTGTGTTATCAGAGTACCGCACGATGGTCCGGCGGATGACATTCAACCAGCGCGCGGCACTGATGCTCCTGATGTTGGATGCCGCTGAGGTCGAGGGGGGCATTGCGGATGGCATGTGGTCCAACGTTCTGCTACGCGCTTCACAGGTGCAGGGGCTGAGCCTGGATTGACCGGCGACCCGCACCGACACTAGAATCTGCTCTCACGTTCTTGCCGGCACCTCGCGTGAGTGGTTCGATCGATGCGATTAAGTAAGGCCTCAGCGTACGCAGTCTTTGCCGTGGTTCATATCGCGCGGCACGAGGGTGACGGGCCGGTTCAGGGTCGCACGATTGCTCAGGCATACGACCTTCCTGTGGAATATCTGCTGAAGATTCTCCAGCAGCTCGTGCGTTCGGGCGTGCTGACCAGCGCGCCGGGGCGCCGCGGGGGTTTCGCACTGCACCACCCGGCAGACGAGACGACGCTCTTGCACATTGTCGAAGCGGTTGATGGGCCGCTCAATGGTCACTTGGCCGTCAGTGGCAGCATAGTGGGCGCCGATGCCCTGATGCGCAATATTGAAGGGCTTTGCAACGATATTGCGGCCAGCACGCGGATGATCCTGCAGCAAACCACGCTACAGCAGTTGATGGCGAAGACTGCGTGCGAACCGAAGGCTTGAAGACGGTGCCCGCGCGCAGTTTTCCGGAAATCTGAAGGCACACGTGGTTCTTGACGGCCCCCCGCCCCGATTCTAGGATTTTCCGTTTCGAACGCGGTTTGCCGCGTTGCCCATCCACTCGAAGTAGTCCGAGCCGGAGCAGAGCCTGCTCTGAATGGGCGAGTGGTGCGTCCGCCACTGGCCTGCACGTCACGGCGTAGCGCCGGCTGATTCGCAGGCGGCCGCTTTGTCAACAAACTTCCGTGTCATCCTGAACGACCGTGTCTTGCTGCAGCCCTTGACGGGCGTGGGCAACTACGTACGTCAATTGCTGGGGGCGTTCGAGCAACTCGAGGATGCGCCGCTGGTGCGTCCGTTTACTACGGGCACGCTCCGGCTCGGACGGTCGTCCGGCCAACAGCAGCATCAGAGGATCCCGCCGCAGAAGACCCGAGTTGCCAGTCGACTGGCCTGGCCGATCCGCCGTAGTTTGCAGGGGGCATATGCACTGGGATTCTCACTCGCGCGCCGTGCCTATGACGTGTATCATGAGCCCAATCACATTCCGATTGCGTGCAACGGCCCGGTGGTCACGACCATTCATGACCTGTCGGTACTCATGCATCCGGAGTGGCACCCCGACGATCGCGTGCGCTGGTATGAGCGCGAGTTTGAGCAGGGTCGCCGGCGAACGACGCGCTTCATCGCCGCATCGCGCTTCACCAAGCAGGAAATGGTCCGCCAATTGGGGATTCCCGCTGCGCGGATTGACGTGACCTATCAGGCACCGCGGCCCGGGTTCGGGCGAGTGGACGCAACCGAGTCAGCACGCGTACGGGCAGCGTACGATTTGCCGGCACAGTTCTTCTTGTACGTAGGCACACTCGAGCCGCGCAAGAACGTGACCGGACTGCTGGAGGCCTTCTCAGCACTGCCAAGCGCTGAGCGGAGACGATGCCCGCTGGTACTCGCGGGCGGCTGGGGCTGGAAACTGGAACACCTTCGCCAGCGTGTTACCGCCCACGGGCTCGCCAACGACGCACGCCTGCTGGGGTATGTGAGCGATGCGGACTTGGCCGCCTTGTATACTAGCGCTACGGCGTTGGTATGGCCGAGCTTCTATGAGGGCTTCGGGCTTCCGCCATTGGAGGCCCTCAGTTGCGGCTGCCCGGTCGTCACGTCGGCAGTGGCGTCGCTGCCGGAAGTTGTCGGCGAGGCGGGCGTGCTCCTGGATCCGCAAGACACGGCATCCTGGACGGAGGCGATGCGCCGCATGCGCGGGGATGACGCATGGCGCCAACGCTGGCAGGTGGCCGGGCCGGGCCGTGCCAGGGAGTTTGCTTGGTCGCGTTGCGCCCGAGAAACCATCGCCTGCTACGCCGCTGCGTTGGCGGGCGACTGAAATCGGTCCCGCCACTTGGCGGCTGGCAGTTGATGGAACGCGTATCAACGTCAAGTGGCGATCCAAGCGTCGGGTTTCGGGCGCGCTCCCTTGATCGAGATGCAGATGTCCAACATAATTCCGCGCTTCATCGTCGTGTCGGCGGAAGTACTAATGGACTAGATGGCGCGGCGGACGCGGGCTGATGGCAGCGGTGTGAGAGCACGGCGGCCGGCATCAAGGACGAGGTCGTTACATGGGACTGCCGCGCGGGGCTGCTGACGGAGATGACCTAGCCTTACGACCCGGTCTCACGCGCAGCGGAGCAGGGGTGGTCAACGTCTCGTTCGAGCAACGATGTTTTGCTGTTGCAACATTCCCGAGACGAACCGTAGCAGAATTTCCCACTGCGACTTCAGAAAAACAGGTGTTTGGCGCGTTAGAAACGCGCATTCTGCAACGAACACGCTATACTGGCAGCCAGCGGTTTTTGCATAACAGTCCGTTGGCGCGGGACGCGAAAAGCGCATGAAGACCCTTTATGCTACGATGCAATTTGGCCGGGGTTACTCTCAGGGCACCGAGCGCTATGTCGCGATGCTGACTGAGGGCTTACGCCAGCGCGGTCATGAAGCCGTGGTCGTCGCGGGCGATCCCTCGCGTCGCGGCCCCCAAATGGCACTGGGAGACCTCATTCAGGAGGATCCCCGCACCCTTTATTGCCCGACCCGAGGCTGGATGAGTGTGGTAGGCCTGCCAGCCGAAGAATGGGCACCGCTGCTCGAGCAGGAGCGTCCCGACCTGGTTCATCTGGTAAACCCGGCCCACGTCGGGGTGGGGCTTGCGACGGCGGCGCGACGGGCGGGCATTCCGGTCGCCGTCACTGTTATGGATTACTGGTGGCTGTGCCCGAAGCACACTCTGCTGCACCACAGGAAGGGCTGCTGCGATGGGCGAGTGACTTGGCAAGAGTGTCTCCGCTGCATCGCCGCGGATGACGAGCGACGCTGGCTGCGGGGTCTGGCCGAGGTCTCTGGTCTGCGTGATGTCGCCCTGCCAACACTGTACTTCGGCCGGAATCTGATGCGGGGCGTGCCACCGCACGAGATTCGAAACTGGGTCCGGCGGCAGGAGATTCTGCGGGCGGTGCTGAACGAGGCCGATGCAGTCGTCTTTCCATCTCGTGGCACGCATACGAACTTCCGACCACACGTGAATGGCATACGTGCATATCCAGTAGCGTATGGGTTGGAATCGCGCTGGTTCGAGGCGCGGCGCGAATCGCGGCCGAACGGACACCCGCGCGAGCCAGACGAGTTGAAGCTGGGTTTCGCGGGAGCCGTCGCCCATCACAAGGGCCTTCACCTGGTGCTCGAAGCTCTGCGGCAACTTGACTGGCGATCGACGAAGGTGCTCGTCGCCGGGGCGTGCGATAATGAGTTTTACGAACATCAGGTTCGCAACCTGGCGCGCGGGCTGAACGTCGACTTTGTCGGTTGCGTGTCATCCGAGCGCATGCCCGACTTCATGCGTGAACTCGATCTGCTTGTGCTGCCGAGCATCTGGCCCGAGAATCTGCCAATCGTCATGCTTGAGGCGCAAGCCATCGGCGTGCCGGTTCTGGCCAGTCGCATCGATGGCGTCACGGAGGCCATCGCCGATCCCGGCATGTTGTTCGACGTGAACTCACCCGCCAGTCTTGCGAAGACCCTCAAGGCGTGGGTCCAGAAACCGCGTATCCCCCTCCCTGCGCAGCCGGTGAGCACAGCCGACCAGATGGTTGAGCAAACGCTCGGCGTGTATCAGGGCATTCACGCGGGGGCCTGAGTTTCCCTGCTTTCGACATCGTCGTTCAGGTCGTCAGGTCGGAGCCGCGGCGTAGCTCCGGATACCGAAGACGTGCATAAGACCGATGGACGGACGTCGCTTTCACCCGGGCGATGCAGCGAAATGCTGCGGATCGCTTGACCTGACGCAATTGGGCGCTCGGCACCCGGTCACGATACACCCGCGGTGCAAACAGTCGCAGCAGCCGCCAGGACATAGCCCGTTCGATCAGGTCCAGTTCGACCGCCGCCTGCCACTCTGCAAAAAGCCTGTCATCATCCATACCTGGCGCCGGCAGAAGTTGACGGTACAGGTCCGCATGGTGGGCGATCATGCGTTGGACCAGTTCGGCACGGTGAGCGGCAAGTCGCCCCAACATCGATTGTCCGGGCGCGTGCTGCCGATACTCGAATAGAATCCGTGGCAAACAGCGACCGTGGTAACCGGCCTCCAGCAGGGCGAGCCAGAAATCCCAGTCTTCATAGCCGAGCCGCAGATCTTCGGCATAGCCACCGACGTCGTCGAATGCACTGCGCCGAACGACGGCCGTAGCGGTACTGAGACTGTGCAGGAGAAGGCGACGCGGCTCATAGGCGGGGCATCGCCAGACACGTCGCCGCGCACCAAACAGATGGGCATGGGAATACGCGTAGCCCAAACGGGCGTCGCGTTGCAGCAGCGGCATCAGACGCTCCACGAACGTCGTGCGCAGCCGGTCGTCGGCGTCCAATGGAACGAAGAAGGGCGTATCGCTGGCCCGAATACCCGCGTTTCGCGCGGCGGACAAACCGCGATTCTCCTGGCGCAATACATGCACGCCCTCATACGCGAGTTGAGCGAGCGTCTGCACAGTCAGTGCGTCGGTCGACCCGTCGTCCACAACGATGCAACCTACGTGTGGATATGTTTGCCGTTGCGCGCTGGCAACCGCTTCGCGTACGAAGGCACCCTGGTTATAGCAGGGAACTACGATAGTAACCGCGGTTTGCTGCGGTGTTACCATGTCGAATGCTACTCCGCTGCTACGGGCCGCCTTGCCGTGCCGAGCTAGAATTCCATCCGGCGGCAGCCGTAACGTGTCTCCAACAGATCGTATACCACATTGGCCAGGGGGAGGCGCAGCCGACGCAGGTAACCCTCGGGCCAGAATTGCCGCTCTAGCGTCTGGATCAGCCGCTGCGGGATTCTCAGCGGTGATCCGCCAAGCAGGATTTGGCGCCACGAACCTCTGAACTCGTATGTCGTCTGATGAAACACGCCGAAGCTCTCGACGTGTGAGTACTTCAGGAAACTGCGGGCCTCGGCCGCGGTCGGATAGAGAATGTACCGGCGGAGTTGATCGATAAGGTAAGGTCGCCATTCTTCGGCAGTGGCCGCAATCAGCGGGGCCACTGCCAGGTAATCGTGGAAGTAGTCGTTTATGCCCTCAAAGACGCTGGCAGCGTACTTGTGGAAGTTCCGCTTTTCGACATCCTCACTACGCAGGATGGGACGAATGCGCTCGGGGCGGCCACGACCAGTTCCGTAGCCGACAACGCCGCCATGGGCCGCACTGGCGAACATCTCGAACACCGGCCCATTACGGAAGATGGTCTCTTCGATGAAGTCCCCGCGACGTGTGTCCGCCAGGTAACCGTATTTGTGCGCGTTCGGCATGTCATCCTCGGCGATGTGCACGAGGCCGAAGTAAAGACCGTACAAGTCGGGGCAGTCCGGTCGGTGACGTACGGCGCGGATCAGGTTGTCCTGGATCGTGCCTTTCCAGCCGATGTCGACCAATCCCATCGGCCCGCCATCGAAGAAGCCCTGGTCGCCGAGATAGGCGCACAAGTGAGCCCGCGCGCGGTCGCGATGGACGCGGAATCGGCGATGCACCTCGAGGTCTGCGATGAACGACCTGAAACGCTCGTCCTGCTCCAGGTCGCTGATGGGTTCGTCGGGGTCCGTGAGGCCGTGCCGGGCGGCCAGGGGCACGAATTCACCGGCTGGGAGGCTCAGATTGCGCAGCAGGCGATTGAGTGACTGCTCGCGGTATTGGCGCAAGAGGCGGTGTAGTTGCTCGATGGACAGTTCGTTCAGCGCGGGCAAGAAAGTCGCCGCCCGGCTCACGCCGAGGTAGGTCGCAGGCGGCAACTCGCTACGCAGGCCCGCGTGACGCACCATCCGCCGGTACATGCGCATGAAGGTCAGCCCTTCGCGCGAAAGGAAGAGCAACCGCCGCAAGCGCCGTGTCCGAGCCTGTTCGATCACGTAGCGCGTGAATCCGATGAAAGCCGGCGCAAGCAGCAATCCAAGGTTGTATTCAGCGCTCGATGACTGACGGAGGCGTGTCGGCAGGCGCTCGATGGTTTCACACGCTGATTGACCACGCCAGAAACGGTTCTTCGCGCTCAGGCGCGTCAACACGCTGAGACGTGTGCGGCGCTTCTGCTCGTCGGGATCGTGGACATGGATGGCCTCGATCCCGCTGCGGCGCGCGGCGTCGACATCGCTATGTGGGTTGTCGCCGACGAAGAGAAACTCGGCAGCCGCGAGGCGCTCTGCGCGCAAGACGTGCTCGAACAGCCGGCCGCTGCGCTTGGTGCGGAGTACCTGCGATGAGCAGTATCCGGCAGCGAAGTAGCCGTCGAGGCCGTGCTGACGCAGCAACTGCCAGATGTCCTCGATATCAAGGTAGTTGTCGGTGACGAAGACGATTCGGGAGAACCAGCGCGCGACCTGTTCGAGGGTGTCCGCGATGCCTGGGGTGGGCAGTGTCGCGCGCGATTCGAGCAGCAGCTCGTGTGCGATAACCTCCGCTGCGAGCGCTTCATGGCTCGCATCTCCGCCGCAGTCCGCGAGCCACCGCGGTGCCAACTCCCGCAACCGGAATTCATGATCGTCGCCGCGCTGTTCCGCTTGCCATCCCAGCGCCTGCTCCAGCAGGCGTCGCTTGTGCCGAACCAGTGAACAAGATGGAGACAAGCCCTCGTGGGTCAGGCGGCCGGCCAGCCAGCGTGCTACCAGGTCTTTCACGGTCTCCGGTTCGACCCGGCGACGGAGGAGTGTGTCAAATACGTCGAATCCCAGGACACGCTTGCTGTGAGATGCGGCATGAATGCACTGCCCAAGGTCCTTGAATGTCGCTGACGCAACGCGTTTACGTACCACAGGTCACCCCCGCGTGCGCCGCGCGTTCGGGCGTCATTCGGCGACTGCCGCGCACACGTAACCAACCGAGATCATGCGATGAGCAGCCGTTCTCGTCGATGATCAATCGCTCGCGGCGGTGCAGATCATAGAGGCCGATTTCGATCCGATAATCCCCGGCTGGCAAGGCGGCGAGGCGCACCTCGTCGTGATAGACCCAGCCACGGGGCCAGACCGGAACATCCGGGTCCGGGCGGTGATCCAGGTGCAAGAACCGGCCCTGGCCATCAGCGGCAACCGGCGCATCGGACGAACGCTCCGGGTACGCGTGCACAAAAACCTCGCACGGCGGCACGTCATTCGCGACACGCTGGAAGTAACAGTGCAGCACATCCGCCTCGCATCGGTAGCCGCACAGCGTGACGCCATGACCAAACGACAGATTCAGGTTGCCGGCCGGGCTGCGCTTCAGGAACCGCGGCGAACTGCGCGGGGAGACCGCCCCCCCCCTTCCGAAGACCCGATAGAGCGCACGAGCAGCGCGAAACAGGCTGCGCAGCACCACGAAGCCCACTTGGCCGAGGGCGCCGCAGACGCTCAGCAGCGCCCGCAGCACCTTGGCCAACCGAAAGATCCCGTGCGTGCCCAATCGCGCCACGAGGCGTGCCGGCAGACGATCGGTAAGATAGACCGCCAGCAGATCGGTCAGGGGGGCGACGGGCAGGGACTGTTCAGAGCCGATGCGCTGCACGTGACGCGCGTGGCGCGCGCTCCGCCGATAGTATGCCAAGCTGACGTGGCGCCATAGGAGTGGTAGCAGACGCTCACGCCGCAGCGGGCCCTTCCCTGCACTGTGCCGCAAGTCCGATGCACTCATGATCGTCGCGCCGCCGGGTCGCGCCCTCTGCTCGACAACTCCTGCCCTGTGACACTGTTCCTGACACGTTCGTGCAGGTAACGCTCGAGCGCAGTAATGTACGCCACTTGCGCGTCATAGCGCGTGATGCGTTGCAGGGCACGTCGCCGCATGATGTCCTGTTGATCCGGCTGCCGCAACTGCTGACGCACCACACTCCGCAACTGCGCGGGGGTTTCGAAATACAGGTAATGCTCGCCGGGCATCAGGTCGTAGTCGAGTGCGAGCGTTTGCGTCAGCACAATGCTACCGCCTGCGATGTCGCGCAGCACCTTGGCGGCATCCAGAGGGGCGTCTGCGGGAGACGCGATATGCAAAGCCATCTTCGTGCGTCGCAGCAGGCCACAGGCAACTTGGTCCGCGGGCTTGTGCGGTACATGCAGGAAGCCCGTTAGAGGACGCAGGCTCTCGATGAAATGCTGCGCATCCTGCGGTGGTTCGCCGAAGAGCAGAACGTCGATTTCGCGCTGTTGCCACTCGGCCACGTCTGGCGCTACTCCGCAGGTGGCCAGGTCGATCGGTGGCAGGCATGCGCCCAACACAGATAGATCAGCCGCGAGCAGTTGCGTCACGACACCGGTATCCGCGTGCAGGAGGCCGGCTGTGTTGGATTGCGTCCTGGAAAAGGTCGAGCGCAAGGTACGGAGACCACTCGCCGTGGGGGCATCCAGCGAGTAGCCCACGCGATACCCCGCGACGCGTTGCAGCCACTCCTCCGGCGCGTGTTCCGGTTCGAAGATCAGCGTATAGTCGGGACCAAACGCGGCGATGCGCTCCAACGTTGCAGCGGTGAAGCCGTCGGGAATATCAACGGAAAGCACCGTCGCGCGTTCGGCTGATGCAGGAATGTGAGCCGCATACCGACTCAGGTCCGCCACGAAGCAGAGTCGGTAATGTTCCTGCGGCGTGCGGGGCGCCGCCGTCGATGCGTGCTGTGATACCACATCGACCCGAACTGCCCTGCTGACGTCCGGCTTTTCGCAACTGTTCCTGCCGAGTGTACTGCGCAGTTTTGTCCGTAGCTTGTCGAAAGCGCAACGCAGATGCTGCCGGCCCGTCAACTGGGGCTGAACAGATTCGTGCAACGGTGCGGCCAACCGCAATGCGGCGTCGAGATGCACACGCATGTGCTGCTGAGCCACGGCCTGCGTCCAGTCCCGCTCACAAACGTCGCGCACGAATGCGTCCATCTGGGAGACGGAATGCGACCAATCGGGCCAGTGGGCGGCGGTCTCCAGACCGGCAGCTTTGAGCCGCGCAAGCAATTCCGGATCCTGCCGCAGCGCTCGCAAATGGCGAATCACTTCGGCTTCTTCACCGCGGCGCACCACGAAGCCGTTCTCGCCGTGCCGCATGTATTCCTCGTGTCCCGTGACGTCACTCGTAATGGCGGTGCCGCCACAGTGCATCATCTCGAGCGGCGGGCCGAACATTCCCTCAACCGTCGACAGTTTCACGAGGACGTCACAAGACCGATATACCTGCCCCACCTCCGGCATCCGCACTTTGCTGCACACGCGATCCACCCCAGGCAGAGATACACAGTCGGTCGCGGTCAATAGCCAAAGGTCGTCGATGCCCGCCTGACGGCAAAGCTCGAGCGTTGACTCGACGCGTTTGAACGGCACGCCGAGCGGCCCCTCAATCAGCACCCGCAAGCCACACTCCGGACGTGGCTCCAGGGCGGGCCCGTCCGGCGTGAAGATCTGTTTGTCGATACCATTGAGCACGAGCGTGGTCTCGCGGCCGTAGAGGTCGCGCAGGTGTCGGGCGATCCAGGTGGCTTCGGTGACAATGGGCAATGGCTGGCGGTACGTGTAGTCGACCAGGGCCTTCATGTCCGGCTGCTGCGGACTGAAGAAGCGTGACTCAATCGACTGGCAGAAGTAGGCGTAACCCCGGGCCGGCACGTGCGGAAGGTCGTATACGGAGCGCCACCAGGTCGCAATGGCGAGGTCGAACTCGCGTTGGCGGCAGTCGGCGTGGCAAAGGAGCGGGAGATTCAGGGCAGCGGGCTTCCAGGCGAGGCGCTGCGGATCAAACGGCAATTCGGTCACGATCGACACGCGGTGACCGCGCTGCGTCAACCCGAGTGCGTGCTCGAGGATGACGTTCGTGCCGCCTGAAATCTCAGGGAAGCCCAGCAGAAATGCAATGTCGTAACCGGCCGTCATGCGTTCGCCAGATCCCGCCAGAGGTCATCGTGCCGCCAGAGACAACATAGCGGCGACACCGGCCGGATGCCACCACTTGTCCGCGGGGATTGCGGCCCCGCGTGCCCAACCGGGCAGGTGGCAACTCCGGGAGCGCACGATGCTCAGGCAAGTCTGAGCCGCACCTCGTACCGACCCAGGTCGGGCAGCTCTTGCGCCTCGAAACCCAGTTTCTGCGTGAGCTCCAGCATCGCCACATTATCGCGCAACACCTGGCCGACCAGTTCCCTGGTTCCCCGGCTCCTGCAGTAGCGGATCATCTTCTTGAGCAGCGCGCTGCCAAGGCCGGCCCGTTTCTGGTCAGAGCGAACCATGACCGCAAAATCCGCCTTCACGTTGTCCGCATCGGTGACGATCCGAACAACCGCCAGCGTCTCGTCCTGGCCATTGCCGTCGGGCACGGTCGCGATGAAGGCCATCTCGCGGTCGTAGTCGATCTGGGTCAGCCGGGCCATCTCCGACGGCGGGATGTCACGTGTCACGCCCAGCAAGCGGAATCGCATGTCATCCGGCGTGATCTTCTCGACGAAGCGCTGGTGGGCGGGGGCGTCCTCGGGCCGAATGGGGCGCACGAAGACCTCACGACCGTCCAGCAACTGCATAGTCTCTTCCAGGCCGCGCGGATACGGACGAATGGCCAGGCGCTTCGCGCCGGTGGTGCTGAGACCGGCCGGTTGCACGCGGATCCGCGCGTCGAGCGCCAAGACCCCGTGCTCGTCGGCGAAGAGGGGGTTGATGTCGAGCTCCACGATCTCGGGCCGATCGATGATAAGCTGCGAAATCTGAATCAGCGTAAGGCAAATAGCGTCAAGGTCTGCCGCCGGCCGATCCCGGTAGCCTTTGAGAAGCTTGAAGATCTGGGTACGTGAAATCAGGTGCCGGGCAAGGCTCATATTCAATGGCGGCAACGCGACCACCCGGTCGCCAATGACTTCGACGGCCGTTCCACCGCGTCCGAACAGCAGTACGGGGCCAAATATCGGATCGGTCGTCATGCCGATGATCAGCTCGTGCGCCTGGGGCCGGCGTGCCATCTTCTGCACCGTCACGCCCGTAATGGAGGCTTCCGGGCAGCTCTTCCGGACCCGCTCCAGCATCGTCCGTGTTGCCGACCGTACGTCCTCAACGGTCTTGATTCCAAGCAGGACGCCGCCCACATCGGACTTGTGCGTGATGTCCGGCGACAGGATCTTCAAGGCGACCGGCAGGCCGATTCCCTCGGCCACGTCGGCCGCCTCGTCTGCCGATGTCGCGATGCGGGTTTCGACCACGGGCACACCATACGCGGCGAGCACCTGCTTGGCCTCCGGCTCGGTCAGCAATTCCCGGTTCGCCAGCGTCGGCTCGATCACCGCCCGTGCCGCACCCGGCGAGATCGTGAAATCCGTCGGGGCCGATGGCGGTACCTGCGTCAGGATTTCCTGATTACGTCGGTAGTTGACCATGTGCATGAACGCCCGCACGGCACTTTCCGGCGTTTCGTAGGTCGGAATGCTGTTTTCGGAGAACACGCGCCGCGCGCGATTGGCCTCCTCGCCACCAAGCCAGCTCGTCAGGATGGGCATGGACGAGCGTTTGATCGCGTCGACGATGCCATGGGCGGTGATCACTGGCGGGGCGACGGCGCTGGGCGCGTTCATCACGAGTATCGCGTCAACGCCGGGGTCGTCTTCGAGAATCTCGAATGTCTTCACGTAGCGCTCGGCGTCCGTGTCGCCAATCATGTCAACCGGGTTGCCCTTCGACCAATTGGCCGGCAGCAACTCGTGCAACTTCCGCATGGTCTCATCAGAGAATTCTGCAAGCGTGCCGCCCAGTTCGACGAAGTAGTCGGTCGCGATGACGCCTGGACCGCCTCCGTTGGTCAGAATCGCCAGCCGCTCCCCCGACAGGTTCTTCGCGCGGGCCAGCGTCTCAACTGCATCGAACAGTTCGTCGAGCGTGTAGACACGCAAGATACCCGCTCGGCGGAGGGCGGCGTCGTAGACGTTGTCGGCACCGGCCAGGGCGCCCGTGTGCGAAGCGGCCGCCTTCGCCCCCTCAGCCATGCGGCCGGCCTTGATCGCCAGCACCGGCTTGTTGCGCGCGGCCGCACGCGCGGCCGACATGAACTTGCGGGCTTCGTTGGCGCCGATCGACTCCATGTACAGCAGGATTGCCGTGGTTTCCGGGGCGCTGCCGAGGTAGTCCAGCACATCGCCGAAGTCAATATCCGCGCTGTCACCCAGTGAGATAAAGTGCGAGAAACCGATCCCTCGTTCTTTCGCCCAGTCCAGCGTCGCCGTGCAAAACCCGCCAGACTGCGAGACAAAAGCAAGCGAGCCGGCGTCGAGCGACGTATGTGCGAAAGACGCATTCAGGCCCAGTTCAGGAACGAGCAACCCTACGCAGTTCGGGCCCAGGATGCGCAGAGTGTGTGGCCGGGCGGCGTCCAGCATCGCCTGCTGCACAGTGCGGCCATCATCGAGTTCAATGCTGGCCAATCCCGCCGTGATCACCGCCGCCCCGCGTGTGCCACGCTCGCCGAGTTGCGAAAGCAGCGGCGGCACGGTCTTGGGCGGCGTGCAAACGACCGCCAGATCGGGGGTGATCGGCAGGCTGGCGACATCCGGGTAGGTCAGTACGCCACCGACCGCGTCGTACTTCGGATTCACGGGCATGATTGGCCCTTCGAAGCCCGAGCGCAGCAGATTGCGCAAAACGTAGCCACCGATGCTCTGAGGCGCGTTGGAGGCACCAATCACGGCGACTGAGCGAGGGTGGAACAGTGAATCCAGATGACGCACACTCATTACTGATACTCCGCAGCAAAGACGAGCAGTGTAGGAACTGACCCGCCGCCTGCCAACCGGCAAAGGCGATCGCTAACTGAACAAAAACCGAATCTTCCCCGCACAATGCGAATCGCCGTTCGCTATCCCCCGCTGATGATCCACGTCGCGTCGGGTCCGCTTCTCCCCGCGGTACTACACGTTCCCGGTCGGGGGTGGGCCGGTGGACTCGCCCACGTCCAGTGTCTCCGGCAGCAGGACCGACGCCGCCGGTTCGTCGCGCTCAATCTGATGCTGCAACATCCGCACAGCGGTGCAGCCGAGCTCGAAGGCGGGCGCCTTGATGGTTGTCAGGCGCTTGAAGCCGTACTCGTGCAGAATGACGCCTTCGTGACCGACGACGCTCATGTCCTGAGGAATACGGAAACCGCGTTTGACCAGCGCGTTACAGACAAGAATCGCCATCGCGTCCGAGAACACGACCAGTCCGGTCGGGCGCGGATTCATGTCGACGTAGAGCTGCACGTGCTCGTCGATATCCATGTAGCGGTCGTACGTGGACATCGGCGACAGGCCGTGCCTTCGCAAACCTTCCACGTAGCCCCGCTCGCGCTTGATCGTGATGTGATGCCGCTCACCGCTGAAGTGGTGCACGAACCCGATGTGGCGGTGGCCGAGCTCCACCAGATGATCGACCGACAGGCTGCTGCCCTGGGTGTCGTCGACGTGCACGCAATTCTGCGGCTGGTGAAACTCGGTGTTCATCCACACGTATGGAATGTCATAGTGAACCAGCGCTGCGTTCGTACGCTGTTCGGCGTCAGCGGGGATGATCACGCCGTCGACATGCTGCTCGGAGAAGATGTTGCTGGCCTGCATTTCCAGCTTGGTGCGAACGGTCTTGAGCAGGAGGTTGTAGCCGATCTCCTCGATCTGGTTCGCAATGCCACGCAGCACGTTCGAATAGAAACTGCCCACCATGCAGAACTCGGTCGCCAGGACGCCGACGGTGGAATGATGCATACCGGCCATTGCGCGAGCCGCAGCCAGAGGTCGATAGCGTAACTCGCGCGCGACACGCAGGACACGTTCGCGGGTGTCCTTGCTAAGCGCGACGTTGCTCTTTGACTTGCTCAAAGCCGTCGATGCCGCCCCGACCGATACTCCCGCCTCGCGTGCCACGTCACGAATGGTGACACGTTTCATTCGGCGATTGTTCTTGACCATGAGACCTCTGCTCCGACTTCCGCAGTGCGGGCACGTGACACACACAAGTCGATGCTACGGAAACACTTCCGTGTCGCGTACCGTGGACCATCATACTCTCTCGCGTCGGCGTATACCAGCTTACGGCGCAACGCGGCTATAGAGAAACCACCGCAAGCGTGGCGAGGTTCCCGGACCAGGCTGACGCGTGAAGTACACCGTCCAAATCGACCCATCACCCATCCGGATCCGGTAATAATGGCGGCGTAGGTAACGCTCGCCACCCACACGCCCCCCTTCCGTCGCGGACTGCTTCCATTGGTCAACCAGCTCGGCTGCGCCGCAAGATGTGCCGCGCCAGATGAAACCGCGCGGCAAGCCCGGCAGACCACGGCCCATTGCGGCGGTATCGAAAGTTCCACGCTCGGGCTGGATGGGTTCGCTGATGAACTCTTCCATGATACCAAGGCACCCGGTTGGCTGCTGCCCTGCGCAGACGTAGCGCACCTGCTTACGTGTCCAGGTAGAGTTGGTACTCGTACGGATGCGGGCGCATGCGAACGGCCCGCGCCTCGTAGTCGAGCTTGGCCTCGACCCAGGTGTCGAGCAGTGCGCGACTGAACACGTCACCCTGCGTCAGATACTCGCAATCTTCGCGCAAAGCCGCGAGCGCCTCGGTCAGCGTGATCGGCAGGGCAGCGATCTTGTCGCGGAAGTCGCGGCCCTGTTTGGCGATGTCGACGTCGTACGGGCCGAAGTTGCACGCTTCCGGGTCGAGCTTCTGCTGTACGCCGTCAAGCCCCGCCATCAACATCGCCGCCAGCGAAAGATAGATATTGCCGGTGAAATCGGGTGGGCGGTATTCGATGCGCTTGTACTCGGGCGCATCGGCGTAGCGTGGCACGCGGATCGCCGCCGAACGATTGGCGAGCGAGAAGAACAGATTCACCGGCGCTTCATATCCCTCGACGAGCCGCTTGAAGGAGTTCGTTGATGGATTGGTCAGACCGGTCAATCCGCGACCATGGTGTAACAGACCCGCAACATAGTGCAGGGCCGCGTCGCTCAGATTCGCGTAGTTGCGGCGATTCTCGTCGAAGAACACATTCCGACCGGCCTTGAGCAGCTTCTGATGCACGTGCATCCCATTGCCGGCTTCGCCGAAGATCGGCTTCGGCATGAACGTGGCAAGCTTGCCATGGCGGCGAGCGATGTTTTTGATGACGTATTTGATGATGAGGGCCTGATCGGCGGCACGGACGAGGGGCTGAAGGTTGACCTCGATTTCGCACTGACCGGGGGCACCGACCTCATGGTGGTGGTAGCGCAGCGGTATGCCCATGCTTTCGAGCGTGATCGCGATCTCCGAGCGGAGATTGTGGAAGTGCTCGCTGGGCGGCACACGCATGTAGCCCATTTTGTGGGGGATGGGCGGAGTCAGCCCGTCGGGGTCGACCTCCGAACTGCGGATCTGCACCCCCATGTAGTACGCCTCGTTCGTGACGTCGATGCCATCAAGCAGGTGAAACTCGAACTCCGGCCCCATGAAGGCCTCGTCGGCGATGCCGGTCGACTGGAGGTACGTTTCGGCTCGGCGGGCGATCGTCCGCGGATCGAGCGGAAAAGGCTCCTTGGTGTCGGCCGTGACGGTGTCGCACAGGAAACTGATGGTCGGCCGCTCCCAGAACGGGTCGATGAAAGCGGTCTCGAAGCGCGGCAACGCGCTGACGTCGCCGCTCTCGACCCGGCCGAAGCCGGAGCCGGAGGAGCCGTCGTATCCGACGCCCTCCTCGAAGTAGCCCTGCGTAAATTGGCGCGCCGGGATGGTGAGATGCAGCCACTGGCCGGCGAGTCCGACGACCTTGAGATCGACCATCGCGATCTCGTTGTTACGAATGTGTTTAAGTGCTTCTGCGACAGATGCGAACACGGCGAAGACTCCTCACAGCACCCCCACGTCCTGCAATGGATCTTACTGGATAGCAATATCCGATGCACGCCGCGTGCCAAGCCGCAGAAGATTACCCGGACCCCCTACCGCCCCGTCGGACCCCGAGGGATGGCACCTCGGGGGCCACTTTACACTTGTCCCTGTCCGCCCGACCTATCCTCGGCGGCGGGTCATGAGGACGGCACCGGCAGTCAGGAGGAGAAGCGTGCTGGGCTCGGGAATGCCGGCGGTGCCGAAGGAGATGTCGTCGACGATCAGGGAGTGCGCGTAGGCTACCGTCGAGTCGTTCAGCAGTTCCACCCGGCTGATCACCGCATCATCGGCCTGTACGCCGAAGAAAGACTCGTAATTCTGCTTGCGGGAACTACTCTCCCACAGCCAGGATTCCACAGTCTGTTGCCCGATGAGGTCATCTGCCGCGTCATACGCCGAGACGGTCAGACTGTGGACGTCGCCTTGCACACCCATGCCGACGAAGGCCCCCACCGTCGCAACCGGCTGCTCAAAGTGGATCGTGAAAGGCGAAGCCGCATGACGATTGTCGAACCGGACATAGACTGGATCACCGTGAGGGCGATAACTGCCGTCGTAACCGGTGATGTGCTCGGCGATCGCCCCACCCTCAACCCGGACGCCGCTGAACGCGCTGTGCGGGCCGCCGGCGGCGTTCTCAAAGCGTACCCCGAAGTCGGTGGCATACTGATCCCGTGCGACCGTGCCAGGCCGCCAGCCGGTGAAGTCGATCGTCTCGACGTCGCTGCCTAGAAAAGTCTGATAGCGCTGCGTGAGGTGGGTGAAGCTGTCGGCATCGGTGGCATCAAACCAGATCACATCCGCTGTGCTGCGCCCCACTGTGAAGAAGGCAGTCGCGGCGGCGGTGACGATCAGGATTCGGCGTGTTGTGCGCTGCATGACGTTACTCCGGCGACTCGGTTATAGGGCCTGGGCTCACGCGCCGCGCGGCCTGGACGGACGATCCGCCCGGAGGTAAGCGTACGAATTGTTCGCGGCGGGTGGGTAAGAACTGTAGAAGAGAATCGCGTCTTGCCGGCAAATTACCGGCTGCTGGCGACTGCTGAACCGTGGTCGCAACTCATAACCAAGTGGTGCGTTAACGGATCATCCGGATGCAGAGCGGGTAGCGGTAAGCCTGGCCATTATTGGCCGCCACGGCGGCGACGATCACCATCACGAGATTGAAGATTGGCAGCGCGATAATCAGCGGGATGCCGATGAACACGAAGATCAGAAACATGGAGACGACACTGTAGATGAGGATGCTGAGCTGGAAGTTCAGTGCTTCCTTGCCCTGGTCGTCCACGAAGGGGTGGTCGTTCCTCTTCACCAGCCAGATGATCAGCGGTCCGAGAAAGCCGACCAAGCCGAGCAGATGGCACGCCATGCCCATGGTGCGAGCACTCTCGCCTGGCTGGGCGGCGTGGGGCTCGACGGGCGGCGGGTCCGCTTGGGGAACAGCGTAGGGAGGATCAGAAAGATGAGGCGGCGGTTGCTGTCGGTGAGTGTCTTCGCCGGACATGCGTTACTCCGCTTACTCCGCTGTATCGGGTCCGTTCGGTTACGCCGCACCAGGCACGTATCCCGTGCATGCTACCACGGATCGAACGGGCATTACACAACCGAGCCCATGCGCGGGACACAAGCGGAGATATAAGGTCCGGAATCAAGACAAACGCGCGGTGATGCCGATAACGAACAGGGCCCCCATCAGTTCATCGGGCAAGAACAAGCCGGCGCGATGTCGACGAGTTTGACGGGATCGCGCAAGTCCGCCGCCAAACTGGGTGCGTTGAGGACGACGCACCGCTCTGCCAAATCGGAGAACTATCAAATGAAACACGTACTGCTGATTTTGGGCGTAATGCTGATTGTGAGCTGGGGTTGTGATGGCATCTCGATGATTCCCGTGGAGGGTAGCACGACGCCGTCTGGCCAAACTGGCGACGACTCAGAAACCACGACAATGATCATCCCGGAATCGGTAAGCCTGGATATCGATGAGCTTGATGAAGTGGGCGGTGAGAGTGCGCAAATCGTGCCGCCAAGTCACCCCCTGGAAACGGCGCAGGTGGCCGGACAGCAGACGATGGCCCAGCTCGATGAGATTATGACGCGATTCTCATACATCAATACGCTGGTAACCAGCGCCAGCGACATCCAGATCACCAATACGATCGTGTGGAACACGGCCGTACCCGGCTCGGTCCCCACCTCGACCGGATCGCGGGTCGCGAATCCGGGCTCGGGCTCTGGCAGTACGCGCGATATCAAGGTCGACTTCTCGGCCTTCGATTTTGATGGCGACGGCGTCGATGAGGGTTCTGGCACACCGACGACCGCGCCCGTCGCTCTGCGCGTCTGGGTGACGGATGCCAGTGGTACCTATCAGCCGGCAGCTTGTGGCGTGATCAACGTACTGCCGACGAGTACGCATGCCGGCGCCGGCGAGATGATCACGCTGAGCTATGCCCGCAATACCGATGGTGACATCGCGATCATCGAGTGGGACGAAGATGATCCCACGGATCAGTCCTTGATGACCTGGGACGAGCACCCCGAGGGCTCGTCGTGGGGTTATTCGTCGTTCGTGGTCGAACACGAGCAGGTCGGCAGCGATATGGAAAAGACGGTTTGCTCGACCATCAATGAAAGCTACGTGGCTGCCCGCTGGTACGAGGGCACCCCCGCAGCCGCCTACATGTCATTTGATGGGCCGTGGGTCGATGCCGTCGCCTCGCCGCCCTCGGCCAACTATGCGTTCTTTGTAAGCCTCGGTTCCGCGACCGCGGCCGACGCCGACAGCGTTGACGTCAGTGATCTGGAGTTGGAGGAGCCGCCGGACTCGAGCTGGTTTGCCTGGCCGGGCGACTTCCCGACGACGCCAACGTTCTAGCATGAATCCGAGCGGGGCCGCCTGACGGGAGGGGCGGCCACCGAGCTGCAGGCAGCGGCCTCGACGGCGACCTCGTCGGGGCCGCTGTTCCATCGTCGGCGCTCCGCGGCGTCAGTTGGTGGTGCTGGCTGGCGGCTCGACTTCAGCCAAAGCATCGCTACTCTTCTTCTGGTAGTACCGTGGGCCCAGCAGCCGCGTGCTGAGATGTACCGACACGACTGCAAGCGTGAATCCGGCGACGACGTCTGACGGCCAGTGCCAGTGCTCGACAATGCGTAACAGGCCAACGCACAGTGCCAGCACGTAGAATGCCCAGCGCGCCCGGGGGAAGTAGATGCCCAGCAGCAGCGCGAGCGTCGCAGCCCCTGCCGCGTGGCCAGAGGGGAAAGCGTCGAAGCCCTTCTCGCCGGAGAAGGGCTGGAACGTGTAGGCGCCCAACTCGAGCAAGGGACGGGCCCGTCCCACAGCCCACTTCAGCAGGTGCAGAATGGCGGTCGTCAGCAGCACGGGCAGGAAGAAGCCGACCCACAGCCGGACGCGATTCGCATAGCACGCCAGAATCGCGGCGATGACAATGTAGAATTCGGCACTGACCGGGATCTTCGCGATCTGCTGAACAACGCGGCGGGTCGGATCGGCGGTCAACCACGCGCCGGTCGGTGCGTCCAGTGCAAAGAGGGCGGCAACGAGGCAGAGACCCGCCACGATCAGCGGCCAGCGTCGCCGGGGCAAACGCGAGGGGGCACCTGAGGAGTCTGGCGCCTGGGACCGGCACGGGTCGGTACGCGGCTCGGGTCTTGATCGCTGACTGGTCATGGGGGCGATCGTAGCGGACGCCGGGGCCGGCGTGAATCGGAGCGGACCGCGGCGCCGCGGCGTTTTCAGCTTCCGTCGGCGTGGTATAATGACGGGTTCCACGGCGAGCGGCGCCGTCGCCGCTGCACTTTGAGCAACCCAAGCGTACCGGCACGAGCGGAGGTGAGTCCCATGTTGATGCCGTATCGTCCTGAACCGTATGTGAACTTTGCCGAAACCGAGCCCCGCGAGAAGATGCTTGCGGCCCTCAAGGACGTGCGCGGAAGGCTGGGACGCACGTATCCCCTCTGCATCGGCGAGCAGAAGATCGAGACCGACAAGAAGATCGAGTCGGTCATGCCGGCCGACTACAAGACCGTCGTAGGCTACGTCGGCAAGGCCAACCGGGACCAGGCCGAACAGGCCATTCGTTCGGCAACAGAGGCATTCAAGACCTGGAGTCGGGTGGCGCCGGACGTACGGGCCAAAATCCTGTTCAAAGCGGCTGCGATCATGCGTCGGCGGATCTACGAGCTATCGGCCTGGATGTGCTTCGAGGAGAGCAAGGGCTGGATCGAGGCGTACGCTGACACGTGCGAGGCCATCGACTTCCTCGACTTTTACGCCCGCGAGATGATCCGACTCGGCGGTCCACAGGAAGTCACGCCGTTCCCGGGTGAAGACAATGAGGTACGGTACATCCCGCTCGGCGTCGGCGTTGTCATCCCACCTTGGAACTTCCCACTCGCAATCACGTGCGGCATGACCAGCGCGACGATCGTGACGGGCAACACGTGCATCCTGAAACCGGCGAGCACGGCACCTGTTATTGCAGCGAAGATGGTTGAGATCTTCGAAGAAGCCGGTCTGCCGCCGGGTGTGCTGAACTTCTGCCCCGGGTCAGGTGGCGAGATCGGCGACTACCTGGTCGAGCACCCCAAGACGCGGTTCGTGGCATTTACGGGCTCGATGGAGGTTGGTCTGGGCATTTACGAGAAGTGCGGCAAGGTCGCCAAGGATCAGATCTGGCTCAAGCGGTCGATCCTCGAGATGGGTGGCAAGGACTGCATCGTGGTCGACGAGACCGCGGACCTGGATGCCGCGGCTGACGGCATCGTGTACTCGGCGTTCGGTTTCCAGGGACAGAAATGCTCCGCGTGCAGCCGCCTGATCGCACATCAGGACATCTACGACGCGCTGCTCGACAAGGTCGTCCAGCGGGCGACGAATTTGACGGTGGGGGACACGACGACGGAAGAGAATTACTTCATGGGCGCCGTGATCGACGAGAAGGCGCATAAGTCGATCAAGGACTACATCGAGATCGGCAAGAAGGAAGGCCGCGGTGTGCTGGTGGATACGAAGGTGCCCGAGGGCGGCTACTTCGTGCCGCCGACGATCATCGCCGATATTGACCGCAATGCCCGCATCGCGCAGGAAGAGATCTTCGGACCGGTGCTGGCGGTCATCAAGGCCAAGGACTTCGACGATGCGCTCGACATTGCGAACGGCACGATCTACGGCTTGACGGGCGCGCTGTTCTCGAACGATCGCTTCCGCCTGGAGCGGGCGCGGCACGAGTTCCACGTCGGCAACCTGTACTTCAATCGCAAGTGCACCGGCGCCCTCGTTGATGTGCAGCCGTTCGGCGGTTTCAACATGTCCGGCACGGACAGCAAGGCCGGCGGACGTGATTACCTAATGCTGTTCCTGCAGGGCAAGAGCATTACCGAGCGGCTGTAGAACTGATTACGTGAGTTTCACGCACCGCCGACGAGGCTCGACAGCTTTGTCGGCGGTGTTTTCTTGCGCGATGGGGCCGCATGCGGGGAACTACTCCGCGGCGGCGATTGTCGAGCGGAATCCCAGCAAGGCGGTCAGGCGGCGGAACGACACATAGAGTGTCGGGACGACGACCAATGTGAGGATGGTTGCGAAGCCCAGGCCGAAGATGACCGCAATCGCCATACTCGCCCACCACTGGCTGGACTCGCTGCGCGTGTTCCACGACATCTCGTGGAAGTCGAAGCTGACACCGACCGCCATGGGAATCAGGCCGAGAATCGTGGTCGTGGCCGTCAGCAGCACCGGACGCAACCGCGTCGCGCCGGCTTGAACGGCGGCATCGATCAGGTCCATCCCGCGGCTTTCGAGCAGTCGCGTATAGTCCAGCAGCACGATCGCGTTGTTCACGACGACGCCAGCCAGGCTGATCACGCCGACGCCGGTCATGATGATGCCGAACGGCATTTGGCAGATCAGCAGACCGGCAAAGACGCCGATGAGCGACAGAATCACCGTCGTCATGATGATGAACGGCACCGTCAGTGTGTTGAATTGGGCCACGAGGATCAGCACGATCAGGAAGAGTGCGATGACAAACGCTTCGCTCAGAAATTTCTGCGCCTTCTCCTGCTCCTCATCCTTGCCCGCGAACTCCGGTGCGGGGTAGCCCGGCGGCAAATCAAGCTTGCTGAGGCGGCCCTTCACGTCGTTCAGAACCGCTGTATCCAACCGTCCCTCCGCATCGGCCGAGAGCGTCACGACGCGTTTCTGATCGACCCGGCGAATCGTGCCGAACCCACCCGTGTATTCAAATTCGCCCAGCGAACTGAGGGGAATCGCCTCGCCGGCCGCATTGGGCACGCGCAGCCGAAAGAGATCGTCCACGCTCGCGCGCTGCGCCTCGGGCAGCCGAACCGTGATGTCATACTCGTCGTTGAACTGCCGGTAGATGCCGACTTTCGAGCCGAATACGGCGGTCTTCAGAAAATTCCCCACAATCGCGGTATTCACGCCGAGTAGCATCGCGCGCGTACGGTCCACCTGAAAGGCGAGTTCGGGCCGGGCCGCTTCATGGTCGCTGCGCAGATTCACCAGACCGGGCACGTCCACGATCAGTCGGCGGGCCTGCGCGCTGACCTCCTCGAGCACATTGAAGTCCTCACCCGCGATGCGCACGCTGACGGCATCGCCCGTCGGCGGACCTTCCTCCTGCTTCTCGACCTTGATCTCGGCGCCGGCAATGCCGCTGAGCTTCTCGCGGACCTCGGCAATCACCTCCGCCGACGACCGTTTCCGCTCCTCGTAGTCCGGGAACGTCATGGTCAGGGTTGCCAGGTGCGGGCCATTGCCACCGCCCGAGATGGGATCGCCTCCCCCGCTGCCGACGTTAGTGATGACGTGCTCGATCAGGCCCTGATCACGATACGGTGCGAGCACGTATTCGATCCAGCGGGCCAGGTCGTTGGTTGTGCGGATGTTGGTGCCCTGCGGGAAGCGGATGCTGACCATGCCGTTCTTGGGATCGAAGTCGGGGAAGAGCTCGACACCTTGGCCGATCTTGTAGTACAGGGTGCCCAAACCTGCCAGCAGGCACAGTACAACGGTCGTCGTGGCCAGCCGGTGTTGCAGTGTCGCGGCCAGGAAGCGCCGGTATGTGCGTACGACGATGCTCTCGCCTTCGCGCCGTTGCTGTGCGCGGACGAAGATGGAGCTGATCGTCGGATTCACAACCAATGCAACGAATAGCGAGCTGAGCAACGTGATGATCAGCGTGATGGGCAGGTACTTCATGAAGCCGCCCATGATCCCCGGCCAGAACACCAGCGGGAAGAACGCGGCGACCGTCGTGGCCGTCGACGTGATCACGGGCCAGGCGACTTCGCCCGTGCCGACCATGGCGGCCTGCATGCGTTTGCCGGTCATTTCATAGTGGCGATAGATGTTCTCGACGATGACGATGGCATTATCGACGAGCATGCCCAAAGCCATGATCAGCGCGAAGAGCACCACCATGTTGAGGGTGTAGCCGAGCAATTGCAGGATCGTGACGCTGAGCAGCATGCTCAGGGGGATGGCCAGCCCGACAACCAGGCTGACGCGCCAGCCGAGGAAGATCAGCAGGACAACCGTGACGAGAATCAGGCCGGAGAGCATGTTGTTCTCCAGGTCCTTGACCATCATGCGAATGTCCTTGGACTGGTCGAGCGTAATGTCGATATCCACACCCTGCGGCACGCGCTGCCGCGCCTCGGCCAGGACCATCTTCACTGCCTCGGCGACGCGCACGATGTTCTCGCCGGTGCGCTTTTGGATCGCGAGGGTGATGCTGGGCTTGCCGTCGAGGCGGGCGTAGTCGGAACGATCCTTGAACGTGTCGCGGACTTCAGCGACTTCGGTGAGATAAATGGGCCGCCCGTTGCGAATGGCGATGACGAGCTCATCCACTTCCTCCGGCTCGACGAACTCGGCCGGCACGCGGACATTGAACTTGGTGCCGGGGGTCTCGAGGCCGCCGGCAGAGATATTGACGTTCTCGGCCGGAATCAACCCGAGAATCTCGGGGATGGTCAGGTTGTAGACCGCGAGCTTGTCCTGGTCGACCTCGATACGGATCTCGCGCTCGAGGGCGCCCTGAACATCGCAATCGAGCACACCGGGGATGGACTCGATGACGTCCTCGAGATCGTCGGCGATGACCTTGAGGCGCACGGGCGAGATGTTGCCGGAGATCGCGGCGATCACGATGGGGAAGTCGGCGAAGCTGATCTCGGTAATGACGGGCTCTTCAGTCTCCTCCGGGATTTCACCCTTGGCCAGTTCTACCTTATCGCGGACGCGTTGGAGCGCATCTTCCGTGTCCACGTCCGGCAGAAACTCGACCGTGATCAGCGAAACGCCTTCAGCACTGCTGGAGCGAATCTCCTTCATCCCTTTCAGACCGGCCAGCTCTTTCTCGATCTTGATGGTGACGGACGACTCGATGTCCTCCGGCGATACGCCCTCGTACACCGTCGTCACGAAGATGTACGGCACGGGAATATCCGGCGCGGCTTCGCGCGGCAGGGTGATGTAGCTGTATGTGCCAAACACCACCATGACGACGATGAGCACACCGACGGTGGTACGATTCCGAATGGCGGCGTCAGAGAGAATCACGTGTACCCTCGATATCTTCGTGAGTGTGGCCGCGACCGTCGCGGGCCCCGGAAACCGCCGAGCCGGCCATCACTCACCACGTTTGCTTGCTGCCGATCCTAGGGTCTCTCAAATGGCCGCGAGGCGTGCGTCTCAACGACTTTTACAAGCTGACCCGGGCCGACATAGCGGTGTCCTACCACGATGAGTCGCTCGCCCACCACCAATCCCGACAATACCTGGACACTGCGGCCCTTGAGCAGGCCGAGCGTGACCTCGCGTCGCTCGGCGGTTGATTCGTCGCTGACCACATAGACCACCCGTCCCTCTTCCAATGGGATCACGCTGCCAAGCGGAATCATAATTACGTTCTCGAGCACACGGCGAGTCAGCCGGGCGCGGACAATCTGTCCGCTGCGCAGCCGATGCTGCGGGTTGCCGACCACGATCTCAACCCGGCTCGTGCGGCTGCGTTCGTCGGCCAGTTCGCTGATATAGGTGATTTCACCAACGAGATGGGGCTCGTCGGGAGCGGGCGTGAAAATCTGTGCCGAGTCGCCGAGGTTGATGTAGTAGACGTCACGCTCGGGAACGTCGACGGTTACCTTGACGCGATCAATATTGACAATCTCCGCTACGGGCTGTCCTGGCGTGGCGTATTCACCTATTTCCATCGGGAGTTCATTCAGAATGCCACTGATCGGCGCGACGATCGTGGTGCGCTCGAGTTCGCGCTCGGCCTCATCCAGCAGCGCCTTGCTGACGTCACGTCTGGTACGCGCATCGTCCAATTCGGTCTGAGAGGTCGTGCCACTTTCGTACAAGCGCAGGATGCGTTCATATTCGCTCTGGTCGTACTCGAACTGTGCCTTGGCGCGCTCGTAACGGGCCCGCAGCAACTCATCATTCAGATAGACAAGCGGGTTCCCTGCCTCCACCGGCTGGCCTTCCTCCAGTGGTATATCAGCGCGCAGCATCTGGCCGCGCCAGCGTGTTTCATTCTTGCGACGCGCAATGCGCTCGATGCGTCCCGAAACCTCCGCCGCGACCTGAACGACGGCCTCAGGCTCTACAACGCCGGTGAGTTGAAACCCGTCTTCGAGTCTTTCGACCGGCTCGATCGGCCAGACTTCGACGTTTACGGGGGTTGGCGTGGACTCCGCGACCTCCTCCGACGCCGACGGAAACATCGCAATCGCGGCCACCAGCCCGACGGCGATCACTACCAGCACGATGGAGACCAGCGTCCCGAGGCCCCCCGGGCGGCGTTTTGCATTGTTCGTTGAAGCTTGTGGCGTGTCGTCCATGCGGCTCGTGTACTCCGGCTGGCGCCCAAGGGCGCGCAAAGCGCTATTTAGTCTCATTCTGACACGCTTGGCAAGCCGGCGTGCGGTCGAGAATTGTCAAGCGTGCGCGAGCTGCGCTTTTGCCGTGCGAATATGTGCGTGTTCATGGTATACTGTGGGTCCTTTGAGGGAAATCTGGAGGAACGGAGGCATATCCATGCGAGCTTCACTTGTTATCGGTCTCATGCTGGCGCTGGCCGCACACGCTCCCGCCAGTGAGTTCACTGTGTCAGTCGAAGGCAATGCCGTTCGGGCCGAACTGCCGGATGGCAACACGCTGTGGCGTGTTGATCTGCCCGGCGATGGTGGAAGGCACATTACAGTACTTGAGGACGGACTGATCCGCGTCAGCGATGGGACACTCATCGATCGATGCGGCCGAATTGTCGGACGCGATATCGCCGCGCCTGCTGCCCCCCTATTGGGCGACCTGGGGCGGGCACCGAACTGGGACCCGCTGGCAGAGATTATGCCCCCGCCGGCTCAGTCCGACGCCCATCACCCGCCCTTTTTTGACGGCGCCGGCAACGCGTGGGTGTTCATCACGCACATTGAATCCGGGGATTACTCGCTGCTGGCCCGCACGTCGAACGGGCAAGACGGAACGTGGCAGCCAGTAGTGACGGTGTCGGACACGACCAACTATGTCGCCGGCCCGGAGACGACGATCGATATTGACGACAACATCGTGACGGCCTTCCGCGACATTTCCGGCGGCTACAAGCTGTATACCAAGCGCTATGAGCCTAACACCGGCTGGGGCACGCTTCAGCAGGTTTACAGCTCCTCGAATTTCTTCCAGGCGATTGAGATCGGCGCCGACGATCAGGGTAATTTCGTCGTTGTCTTCGATCGCAATGTGTCGAACAGTCCGCGGGCGTGGAGCATTGCGTATAACGCGCAAACGGGTACCTGGGGCTCAGCAGCGCAGGTCTCGCCGTCAGGTTTGCGTGTGTCATTGCCGACTATCATTCGCAACGACACTGGCAGCAACATGTACCTCGTTTATCTGGTGACGACGTCCGGCTCACGGGGTCTTTATGCACACAAGTGGCAGGCCGACACGCTCACATGGGGACCGGCCGAGACGCTTCCGGGAACTGAGAGCGCGGCGTACTCCGGCGCCGGCCCGGTGTCGCGCTTCCCGGGCGTGGTCGATGCATGGGGCAACGCGACAGTGTTCTGGGGCGATGCGGACGTCTTCCCTTATGCCAGTCGGACCGAGAATGGAGTCTGGCAGTCGGCAACGCCGTTGTTGGCGCAGGACGTGGTCGACATTGAGAACTTCGCTGGCGCGGCCGTCAGCCCGTCCGGGAAGGTGTATGGCGTGTGCAGCCGGTTCGAGTCGGGACAGAGCCGGTTCGTCGCGTTTCCGTACGTGATGGGTGACGGGTGGCAGGAGGCGCAGTTGCCGTTCCTGTTCCCGACGAATTTCGGCACGCGGGTCCGCGTGGCGTTCTATCAGGGTGAACGCGCCGTCGCGACGATGTTGGGCGTTCAAGACACCGGGCGGCAGATCACGTCGATGCTGCACACCGGTGCGGCGTGGATTGACGAGGTGGTGGACATCCCCGGCCAGCAAGACGCGTTCTACGCCGACCTGACCAACGACCGCGGCGAAGTGCTGCTGGTGTACGAGGGGGAAGTCAGCGGCCAGAATCAGGGCATCAAGGCGACGTGGCTGCGGCATCCGCACCTTGGCGATCTCAATTGCGATGGCTTGGTCGATTTTGACGACATCAATCCGTTTGTGCAGGCCATCGGCGGCTACGACGCCTATTACGCGGCTTTTCCCGATTGTTACTGGCTCAACGGCGACATCGACGGCAACGGTGTGGTAGACTTCGACGATATCAACCCGTTCGTCGCCCTGTTGAGCGGTGATTGAACGGGGCTGTACGACGTTTCACGCTGGCTGCAAGGCGCTTACAGGGCGCCAGACCGGAGAATCTGTTGTATCGAAACTGCATTGCCCCAACCAACTGGCTGCGCCACCTCGTGAAGCGCGGCGCTTGGGCGCTTCTCATCCTGCTTGTTGGCTGCGCACAGCGAAGTGCCTCAAGCCCCACGGCCGACGCACCGGCGAAGTACGCGGACTCGGATCCCGAGACGAAGGTCATTGAAGTACACTGGCCCAATGGTCAGCTCAAGGTCCGAAAACACGTGCTCGCGACGGACGGCGAACAGATTCCCCACGGCAAATGGACTGAGTGGTACATGACCGGGCGAAAGCGCTGGGAAGGCACCTACGTGCGCGGCCAGCTCGACGGCACCGTCCGCGAGTGGCACGAGAACGGGCAACTCTGGACCGAAGCGAACTACGAAAACGGAAAGAAGCACGGCCCGCGGTATATCTGGAACGCCGACGGGGCCAAGACGAAGGAGGAGCACTTCCGCCACGGGTTGCCCTGCGGTACGTGGACGACCTGGAAGAGCAGCGGCAAGATCCGCTCGCAGCAGACGTTTACGACGGGCACGCCGGCGGCGGAAGACCGTTAGCAACCATCATTGCCGATCGGTCCGATGGACCCGGTATCGCCGGGACACCTCCGTGTTGTCGGAAGAACACAGAAGTGCGCAGTTCATTTCTGTTATGGTATAAGTGGAGTTGTTACGAGACGCGCCGGGATGGCGTGCGCCGGGGGAGGGAACGCGAAGGCGTCCGATAATGGTCACACCCCGGACGCATGCTCAGTAAGGAGAAGCAGATGAAGTTTGGGCTTTCCAATTTGCTGGTGATCGGTGTGGTCTGCGCGCTATGTTGCGTCGCGCAGGCCCAGAAGGTCGATGAGGGGGCCGTCAAGCCGGAGCAGGAGTTCGGGCATGCCGAGCTGAATCCGGGGCTGCGCGACGGGCTGCCTGAAGCGCCCCCGTTCCGCAGTTCGGCGGCCGAGGTGATCTTTGGCGATTATGTGAGTGTACAGGCGAATGTGGATCAGTTCGGCAACAACGTTGTCGGCGATGCAGGCAATGAGCCGTCGATCGCCGTGGATCCGACGAATCCAAGCCGGATCGTGATCGGCTGGCGGCAGTTCAGCAACGTCAACAGCGACTTCCGGCAGGCAGGTTACGGCTGGACGACTGACGGCGGCCTGACGTGGTCGGCGTCGATCATCAATCCGGGTGTGTTTCGCTCTGACCCGGTGCTGGCGGCCGATGCTGAGGGCAACATTTTCTACAACAGCCTCACCGCGGACGAGTTCAACAACTTTGAATGCAAGGTCTACAAGTCCGTCGACGGCGGGGCGACGTGGGACAACGGCGTGTACGCCTACGGCGGCGACAAGCAGTGGTACGTGATCGACCAGACGGATGGCATCGGCCACGGCAACCAATACTCGTACTGGACGCAGTATTGGAGCATCTGCTACCCGGACTTCTTTGTCCGTTCGATTGACGGCGGCAACAGCTTCCAGTCGTGTACCTCGATCCCCAACTCCCCGCAGTGGGGCACGCTGGCGATCGGTCCCGACGGCGAACTCTACGTCGGCGGTGACGGCTTCACCATCTCGCGTTCGGACAACGCGCAGGATCCGGGCTCGGACGTCTCGTGGCCCATGACCACCAACTTCAGCCTGGGCGGCAGCATGGGCTTCTCGGGCGGTCCGAACCCCGCCGGTCTGCTTGGTCAACTCTGGATCGGGGTCAATCACGCTGACGGTCCGAGTCGTGGCGATGTGTACGCGCTGTGCTCGGTCAATCCCAGCGGGTCGGACCCCCTTGATGTCCACTTCGCCCGCAGCACTGACGGCGGCCAGAACTGGAGTACGCCGGTGCGCGTTAACGATGTCCAGACGGGCTATCAGTGGTTTGGCACGATGTCGGTCGCACCGAATGGCCGCATCGACGTAGTCTGGCTGCACAACGCATCGGGCAGCTACTCCGCCCTGTACTACTCGTACTCCGAGGACGGTGGTATCACCTGGTCGGCGAATGAGCAGCTCGGTCCGGAGTTCAATCACAACCTGGGCTATCCGCAGCAGAACAAGATGGGCGATTACTTCCACATGATTTCGGACAACTTCGGCGCCCACCTGGCCTATGCCGCGACGTATAACGGCGAGCAGGATGTGTATTACCTCCGCATCGGCGATCCGGCGACGCCGAATGCCGGCATCGTGCGGCTCGACAGCGACGCATACGCCTGCGAAAGCACGCTGGCGGCGCAGGTCATCGATGCCGGGCTGAATGTGGACCCCGAGCAGCCGGACTATGTGGATGTCAACGTCGCGTCCACCAGCGAACCCGCCGGTGAGACCGTCACGCTGACCGAGACGGGCGCGATGACGAGTGTCTTTGAAGGTACGCTCACGCTGAGCGAGACCGACGGCACCGGCGTGTTGCTCGTGGCTGAAGGGGACACCGTCACGGTTACGTATGTGGATGAAGACAACGGCGAGGGTCAGCAGGTGAACGTCACCGCCGAGGCGGTCGTCGATTGTACCGCTCCGATGATTTCGGACGTGCTTGCGACCAATGTCGAGGCCCGCGACGCGACGATCACGTTCAGCACGAACGAGGCTGCGCAGGGTGTCGTGCACTATGGCACTTCGTGCGGCAATCTGAACTTCACCACGACCGGTGGCAACGGTCTGACCGAGCACGCGATTCTCGTCGGCGGCCTCGACACGAACACCGTGTACTACTTCGCGGTCGACGCGATCGATCTGGCCGGTAACGTGGCCAGTGATGACAACGGCGGCGTGTGCTACGACTTCGAGACGCCGGACGTGCCGGACTTCTTCACGGAGGAGTTCCCTGACAGCGGCGACCCGTTCAATCTCACCAACTACAGCATGACCTTTACGCCGGACGGCAGCGGCGACTTTTACCGCGGCTGCGTTGAAGAGATCACCGCCCTGCCGACCGATCCGGCCGGCGGCACGTCGATTCCACTCAGTGACGACGACTCAGAGGCGGTCTCGGCTGGCGGCGGGAATCAGGTTCTGCTGTACGGCGTGGCGTATTCCTCGGTCTACGTCGGCAGCAACGGCTACCTCACGTTCACGGGCACTGACACGGACTACACCGAGTCGCTGGCGGATCACTTCGACACGCCGCGCGTGTCGATGCTGTTCGACGACCTGAATCCGAGCAACGGTGGCACCGTCAGCTACAAGCAGCTCACCGACCGATTGGCCATCACGTATCAGGATGTGCCGGAGTACTCGAACACCGGTGCGAATACGTTCCAGGCCGAGTTGTTCTTCGACGGCGTGATTCGCGTCAGCTACCTCGCGGTCTCGGCGCAGGATGCCATCGTCGGCCTGTCGGAAGGTGAGGGCCTGAGCCCGGATTATCTTGAATCGAACCTGACCGGTCTCGGCTCGTGCACACTGCCCGGCGACCTGAATTGCGATGGCGCCGTTGATTTCGACGATATCAACCCGTTCGTGCTGGCGCTGACCGGCGAGGCGAATTACTATGCCGAGTACCCGGACTGCAATTGGTTCAATGCGGACATCGACGGCAACGGGATGGTCGACTTTGACGACATCAATCCGTTTGTAAATCTGCTGGGTTCGTAGTCGCCGACGACAGCAGCCAGACCATCACACACAGGGGACCCGGTCCATTGGATCGTGTCCCCTTGCTTTATGCGCGGCCGGATGCCGGTGTCGAACGGCGTTTTCGGATCAGAAAGGCGATATGCTATACTGGACCGCGGTCGGAGATTGGGCTCCGATCCAGGGACACAGCTACGGGAAGGGAGCATCATGACACGTACACAGCTCTTGGCATGCGTCTGCATGGGCGCCGTAATGACGCCCGCAGTCGCGGCGAGTTTCGATTTCGTGCAACTCACGGAAACGCCGTTCGGGTATGGGATGTTTGAACCGTCGATTTCGAGCGATGGTACACGCGTGGCCTTCTCGGCCACGTATGATTTCACCGGCGGCAATTCGGAGAATAACTTCGAGATCTACATCTACGACGTACTGGATGGTACGTTCCTGCAACTCACGGACACACCGTGGGGGTACGGCAATTTCCTGCCGATGATCACGCCGGACGGGCAGTACGTGGTGTTTCGGGCGGCGTACGACTACACGGGCGAGAACCCCGACGGGCTGTTCGAGCTCTTCGAGGCCGAGGTCGCGACCGGGATCGTGCGACAGATCACGGATAACCCGGCGGGCGTATCGGTGTTTGAGCCGGCGATGAGTGGTGACGGTACCTGGGTTGCGTACCGCATGTTCGGCGATCCGCTCGGGACGAATCCGGAGAACAACTTCGAGATCTTCCGGGTCAATCGCCTGACGCTGGCGGTCGAGCAGGTCACGATCACGCCGTCGCTGACGAACGAGGAGCCGAGTGTGAATCACGATGGCTCGCGGATCGTCTTCACATCGCGGACGGATTTCGACGGTTCGAACCCCAACGGCAATATTGAAATCTGGATGTGGGACGAGATGCTCGGCGTGTTCGCGGTTACGGCGACGCCAATTCCGCAGTACAGCGATGCGCCATCGGTGGATGGGATCGGGCGCTACGTGGCGTTTCGGTCGCGGTACGACTTCACGGGTGAGAATCCGACTGGGACCCAGGAGATCTACGTGGCGGACGTGCTGAATGCCACGTTCGCCCAAGTCACCGTGCCGGCATCGCTACTGCATCTGGAGCCCGTGGTCAGCCCGGACGGGACGTTTCTGATTTTCGAATCGCAACGTAATCCCACCGGTGAGAATCCCGACCAGAATCGCGAGATCTTCCACTACGACATCGCCACCGACATTCTGACGCAGCTCACGGTGACGACCGGGGGCGTGTCCATTCCGCAGCTTTCGGACCGCGCTGAAATCAACTACGCCGCTATCGCGGCAGACGTCCCGGCGTTCTCAATTCGCAATGAGCATCCTCTGGATCCCGGACAACCGAACGACGGCGGGAATCTCGAGCTGTTCCTCGCGTTGGGGCCGATCACCGGAGACATGGACTGCGACGGAGACGTGGATTTCGACGATATCAACCCGTTCGTCCTGGCGCTTTCTGGTGAGGCGGGCTACGAGGCCGCATACCCGGATTGCCAGTGGCTCAATGGCGATACGGATGGCGACGGGGACGTCGATTTCGACGACATCATCGGGTTCGTTGGACTGATCGGCGGCTGAAAACGGCTGAAGTCACGCTTGGGTTCCGTGTGGCAAAGCGGTACGCTTGTATGTTGCCGTGAAGCGTCCGTGCTGGTGGTGGGCGTTCCAGTCCTGAGCAGGCAGTTCGGAGGCACAGCATGTCATCCCTGATCCGGTATTCACTTAAAGCGGGCTGCATCCTGGCGCTACTACTGATGGCGGCCCACGTTGCAGCACACCCAAGCGGCTATGACGGGTACCAGGTGGTCGAGATTACGGCGACGAACGAGGTCGAAGCTGATATCGTCCACGACTTGCAGCAACTCGGCGCCGATTTTCAAGTTTGGTCGGAGGTCGTTCGTCCCGGCCTGATCGAGGTGCGCGTCTCGCCGGAGGGCCGGGCGGCACTCGAAGCATCCGGCCTGCACTATGAAGTGACGGTCGCGGACCTGCAGGTTCATCTGGAGGAGATCTTCGCCGGCGACGAGGCACGGGACTTCTTCGACTCGCTGCGCAGCTATAACGAGGTGCTCATGTATATGGGTGGGCTGGCTGCGGCGAACCCGGACATTGCCAGTCTATTCACCGTCGGGATGAGCGTCCAGTTCCGTCCGCTGCGCGGCATCCGCATCACCGGTCCGGGCGAGACGAAAGTCGGCGTGATGTTTCATGGGGCCGAGCACGGCAACGAAGCCGCGGGCGCATCCATCATGCTGTACATCGCACAGCACCTGCTGGAAAACTATGGCACCGACCCAGAGGTGACGGCACTCGTTGACGGTGTCGATTGGTACATTCTGCCCATCATGAATCCCGATGGGTACGTCGCCTACGATCGGTGGAATGCCAACGGCGTGGACTTGAACCGCAATTGGGACGGGCCCGGCGCCGGCGAGGATCCGTGGGGCGGACCTTATCCCTTTTCGGAGCCTGAGACGCAGGCCATGCGCGACTTCTTCCTGGACAATGAACACGTGCGGCTGCACCTGGATCTGCACGGCTACGTGCCTTGGATCATGTGGCCCTGGGCGCATACTCCGTCGGAAACACCCGAGCATGATATGTACTACGCCGTCGGTGCGGAGATGCGCGACCGCGTTGCGGATGCGGGCGGCGGCTACTACGACATCGGCACGATCTACAACGTCGCGTATCCGGTTTCCGGATGCTCCAGCAACTACACGTACGGCGTGCTCGACCGCTGGGCCTTCGCCGTGGAGGTCGTGAATGATGACATGCCGGAGATCTGCGAGGAGTTCCTGGAAGCCCTGGTATATCTCGGCGAGTGGATCCAGGCGACCGACTGCAACGGCAATGGCGTGCTCGATCTGGATGACATCGCGAACGGTACCAGCCAGGACGCGAACGACAACGGCATCCCGGACGAATGCGAACAGGTCTTGACACCGGGCGATCTGGATTGTGATGGAGACGTCGACTTCGACGATATCGACCCGTTCGTCCTGGCCTTGTCTGGACAGGTCGCGTACGAAGCCGCACACCCGAATTGCT
Source organism: uncultured Planctomycetales bacterium (assembly GCA_964468185.1). Taxonomy (GTDB): domain Bacteria; phylum Planctomycetota; class Phycisphaerae; order UBA1845; family Fen-1342; genus JANQFV01. The sequence continues at coordinate 38,927 of CAYXTR010000003.1, forward strand.
ATTGGCTAAACGGTGACACGGACGGCGACGGCGACGTCGATTTCGATGACATCAACGGCTTCGTGCAGTTGATCGGGAGCTGAGCATCTCGACCGCAACGCTGGCGCCGGCTGGCAAATCCGGCACCAGCGCCGGGCGCTATCTTACGACTGGTACTTGAACGACAGGGCGACCTTCGCGCGGTAAGCCGTGACCTTGCCATCCTCGACGCGCATGTCGAGTTCCTTCACTTCCGCAATGCGCAGGTCCTTTAGGGATTCTCCCGCACGTTCCACGGCGTTCCTGGCCGCCTTTTCCCACGAATCCTCGCTGGTTCCAATCAGTTCGATGACCTTGTAGACGCTGTCCGGCATGGCGAGCTCCTTTGTGGCTGGTTGAGCACCGGGTGGCACTCGTGATCGCGGATGTGATTCCCTTCAACGCGCTTCGTACCCGTTCGCCTCGTCAGCGTCAATATGGCGCATCCAGCAACATGCCCCCCCCCACGCTCGGTGTTTCGAGCGGAGAGCAGGTCACCCCAGGTCTGCGTGTTGGGCGCGCAAGATCGTCAGGGTTCGTACATCAACTCCACGAACGCCGGGATGTCATCGAAGTTGACCTGCTGGTCATAGTTGCAGTCGGCCAGCCACCAGTGGCAATCCGGGAACTCGGCGTAATAGGCTTCCTCTCCCGAAAGCGCGAGCACGAACGGATTGATGTCGTCGAAGGTCACGACATTGTCGCAATTCAGGTCACCGACGGGCGGATAGCCCGTGCTCAACCAGAGCGTTCCGGCACCAAAGTTGCCTTCGCTGTAGCCCCCAACGCGGATGTAGTAGTTCGTGTGCGGCTGCGTCGGCACCTCGACCTCGGAGGTATACCCGGCACAGCCTGCCGTATCGTCGTTGCAGCCCAGCATGAGCAGTTCACCACAGGAGTAGCCTTCATACACAACCAGGTCGGTGTCGTACTCGGCCGTCCCGCAGGTGCTCACGGTCAGCGTGCCCGGCTCGTGCTGCCAGTAGAAGATCTTGTACCAGATGTCGTGATACGTCTGACCATCGAACTGACACTCAGGGTGGGCAGGTCCATCCGTCGTTGCGTAGGTCGTATCAAACTCAATCGCACCCGGATAAACCTGGATCGCATTCTCACAGTCATCGTTGATCGGCGGCAGCGTGTCGCACGGCGCCGTGTCGCAATGCTGATTGGCGAACCAGGCCAGTCCATCCATGGCCTCGCATTCCGGTTCCAGCAACTCGTCAACGCAGGAGCCGTCCGGAAGACAGCATGCGCCGCGCGCCGGATCGCAGGGTTCGCATTCGACCGACAGCACGTACTCGGATCCACACGGCACGCCCTCGAACACGCCAGTCCCGACCCAAAGCCACCAGAGCGGCGAATTGAGGGCACAGTGGTCCAGCACGACTTGCTCGTACGCCTCGCCACTTGCGAAATGCAACACCTCGAAGTCTGAGCAGTCACCCGAGACCGGGTCGATGATCGCGATGGCGATCGGACACTCGGCCACGATGCGCATCGTGAAATTAGTCTGCGGCTCAACCAGCAGTTCGTACCAGTCCGTGTCACGCATATTGCTGCCCCACCAAAGAAACGTGCCGGTCTCGCCGCACACGGTCCAGTCACAACCGATCGGCGAGTAAACCGTCGGATCCGAGCCGCAGCCGCCGTTGTACTGGTCTTCGTAGTCTTCGTAACACTCCGGCTCGCCTTCCGGGATGCCCTCGGGTGGACACTCGATGCCGCCACGATCCGCCAGCACCTGTGAACCGCCCATCAGGAGCAACATCAGGCAACAGAGCATCCGAGTCAGTTCTCTCACGCCCATGTCTCTCAACCTCCCATCTCATGTGTCCCGCGGCCGATACCGCAGAGTCGAGCGCTGTCCTCAACGTGAGAGCAGCGCTACAAACGGGTTGATATCGTCGAAATCCACCTGATCGTTCCCATCGAGGTCGCCATTCAGCCAGTTGCAGTCCGGAAACGCGGCTTGATACGCCGCCTCTCCAGACAGTGCGATCACAAAGGGGTTGATATCGTCGAAGGTCACTTCCCCGTCACAGTTCAGATCACCCGCCAGGAACGGCGTGCCAAACTCGTAGGGGCCCATGTCGACGAGCGGCGGATCGCCAAAGCCGGTGTCCGGCGTGTCGGGGTCATCGATGAAACGCGGCTTGTCGTCGAGGTCGGAGCCGATTTCGGCCGGCAGCGCCGTATTGTTCCCCGCGTCGATGGCCGGCGAGCCGGGCGACAAGCGCACATTGTCGTCGGCATTACCGGGGATGTCGTCGTCACCGTCGGGATCGACGAACAGCGGATCGGCGTCGATGTTGCCATTCTGTTGTGGAATGCCGCTGACGAGCGAATAAGTGACGCCGGCGGTGCTGCCGTCGATCTGGGAAGACAGGCCGGTGTCGCCGTCGGAATCGCGATTGCGCCAGAGAATCGAATTGGCTACTACGAGATCGGTGCTCGTCGTCTTGATTCCGCCGCCCTCGTAGCCGTCGTCATCGTCGTCGGCCTGGTTGTAGGCGATGGTGCTGTTGATGATGGTCAGCCCGCCTTTGTTGATGATGCCGCCGCCGTCACGATCAGCCACGTTGTGGACGAGGACGCTATTGATCAACAGGATCTCGCAATCCGCACTGACGTGCATGGCGCCGCCCTCGCGCCCGGAGTTGTTGCCGGCGAAGAAGCAGCTCTGCACCCGCGCAACCGTGTCGCTCAGGAAGAAGACCGCGGCGCCATTCGCATTACCAAAGTTGTCGAGGAAGGTGCAGTTGAACAGATCCACCTGGCCACCCACGCGCAGGCCGCCGCAGGATTGGGGGGCGCTATTGGCAATGAACGTGCAGTGGTCGAGTTTCATGCCGGTGGCGTTGTCGGCCCGCAAACCGGCGCCGGCGTAGTTGGTGGCGCGGTTCTCCACGAAGCGGACGTGGCGCACTGTGGGGTTCCCGTTCTGCACGAGCAGTCCGCCACAGCCTGCGCCCGTGAGATCATTCCCGCGCCATACCGTGACGCCGTCGATGCCGGCGGTTTCGTCAACGCCGTTGGCGACAAGAATGACGTAAGTGTTATCACCGATTGTCCCCGGGTCGCCCAATTCGCCACTCAGGATGGTCTCGAAAGCGACGAGATCGCGTTCATTCGGATCACCGCCGGGCTCAAGCCCGCGATAGCCGCCGCGTATTATCACGCCGTTCTGGAGCGGGAAGTAGGCGTTGCGATTGGAGGGGTGCGGCTGGTATTCGCCGCCCGCGACGCGGACCTCCACGTCGCCCCGCCCCCCCGCCGCGGTGAGAGCAGACATCAGCTCGTCGTACGCCGTCTGCCAAGTCGTGCCGTCACCGTCGGGCGGCGCGTCGTCGTCGACGTAGACGATGTCGGCGGTCGCACCTCCGACGAAGAGACCGGTAATCAGTGGAATCAACCAGAGCGTTCGCTGCGACATGTTCCCTCTCCTGCATATCCGGCTCCAGAAGTGTGTGCTCTGACCGGCGCGTGCGACTCCATGATAGCTGTTTCGCAAGGTGAAAAAGAGTTAATTATCGCAATTCGCCCCCCGCCGCTGCGGCGTTTCCCCGGTGGAACAGCTGCCAGCTTATCCTGGCGGCGATTTTGTTATTTTCTTAACATTTTGCTTGCCCCCATTCGCCGCCGCATATATGTTAAAGCAGTAACGGAAGGAGGACGCATGGCGCGACGTGGCTCACAGACACTTACCGAGCGAGAAGCGCAGATCATGCGTATTCTGTGGGCACGCGGCGAGTGCACTGCTGAGGAGATCCGCGCGGCGCTTCCCGACGATCCACATGATTCGACGGTGCGCACCCTGCTGCGCGTTCTGGAGCAGAAGAAAGCTGTCCGGCACACCCGGCGCGGCAAGGCATATGTATATGAACCCATCATTCAGAAAGCGAGTGCCGAGCGCAATGCCCTCCAGTCTATGATCAAGCGTTTCTTCGGCGGCTCGGCCGAAGCGCTGGTGCTGCGGCTGATTGAGGATGAAGAACTGACGCCAGAACAACTTGAGGCGTTGCGGCAGCAGGTTGAGGCGGAGGGGCAAGCGCCTCCTGAAGAGAAATCCGAGGGGTCTTCGTGACAGAATCCTTCCCTGCTACACGACGCTGGCCGGACTGCTGGTCTTCCAGCTTCTGCGCAGCGTGACCATCGCCTGGGCAGCCTGGGGCGGCGCGAGTCTTGACGCACACGGCGTTGATCTGGCATTCACGCTGGGGCTGACCGCCCTGTTGGTGCTCACGCTCATCGTGTTCTTTCGCTACCGCAGAGAATGGTGCCAACAGAATCGCTAGACCTTGTGGGGCATCCCCGGCTTGCTCACACCAGCGGTCGCGATCGCGAACGCGCTAAGCTCGTTCACATTGTTCAGCGCGTGAGCCGCCCCTTTCCCAGCCGCGAGGCTCGCCCACGCGTCTACGTCGCTCCGCGGGGCGAGACCGCGAAAGCTAGCGCGACTCACGGAGCTTCGCCTCGCGCGCTTCTTCGAGCTTCCTGCGTTCGGCGTCACTGAGCTGCGCCATGCCGTGCCGACTGATCTTCGCGAGAATCTCGTCAATGCCGGAGTCGTCGGGCTCGGAACGCGGGCGGCCGCGCGAGATCGAGGGTTGCACGACACGACTTCGCCGCCGGAGTGTCGGCAGGGTCGGAATGGGGCCACGACGCATCAACTCGCCAACGCCGGCACCAGCCGCCACGCCCGCGAGCCAGGCCACTGATCCCAGCCCATGACTGAGCAGCGCAAAGCCAACTACGATCGCCGTACAGATCAGGTAGACCCTGCCACCAGTCGTCATTCGACCGAATACGTTGACCGGCTCGTGTCGCATCTGATGGTAGACCAGGAGCAAGAGGCCGGCCAGTGCACCCACCGGATAGTCCAGCGGGTTCCGTGCCAGCGCAGCGGCCGCCCAGCCGATCGCGAAATACGCCAGCCCCGCCGCCAGATTACCGAGGCAGTAGACTACGAGATAGCGTCCGCCTCCCAGCGCTCGCTCCACGCGGCCGCCCAGCGACCAAAGCACCAACACTGCGAAGACCGCGCTAAGTAGATTGATCGTGGCAAATGGATGCAAGACGATACCGAGCGGGTGGATGCCAAACGAATCCCCGGCCCGCGATTCGATGGTCCCCAGCGTGATGGCCCGCACGATGAACGCCCCCTCGCCCCGCCACAACATCAACATGAGCACGGCAGCGGCGCCGTGGATGATCATCAGCGCGAGCGTAGTCGGCGGCGGCTTCTGGATGCCAAGCCGACCGGCGCCGTAGCCGTCGTCATAATCGGCCTGAGCGTAATCGCGGTCCTGCCAACCCACCGCACTCTCCCATACTCATGCTCCCCCTTGATTCTATTCGGTGTCCGCCGTAGCCAGCGGTCGCTCCGCATCGGCGGCAGGTGGTACCGGCGATGTATCCGTGAAATCCTCAGCCGGTGCGGCCTGCGTTGCTGCGCGCTGTATGCTCCGATTGCGCACACGTGCCCGGCGCCCGTAGATCAGAACCAGGTTGCGCACATAGATCGCGATGCCGAGCCCCTGGCCGAGCATGATGACCGGATCCTGGTCCAGCAGACCGTACGTGCACAACATCAAACCCCCGCAGAGACTGATCCACCAGAAAACGACGGGGACGTAGCTCTTTCCACGGCGTTCGGAAGCCAGCCACTGCACGACGAATCGCAACATGAACACAAACTGCCCGGCGAATCCGAACAGCACGAGCGGGTGCACCAGCTTCTGCATGAACTCGCTGAGCCACTCGCCCACGACGCTCGTCCTCTCCGCCGCTTAGCGGTTGCAGTAGTCAATGATCCGCGCGATTTCGCTGCGCAAATCGCGCCGGTGCACAATGCGATCGACAAAGCCATGCTCCAGCATAAACTCGGCCCGCTGAAAGCCCTCGGGTAACGTGGCTTTGATCGTGTTCGCGATCACGCGCGGGCCGGCAAAGCCGATCAGCGCTCCCGGCTCGGCCAGCGTGACATCACCCAGAAAGGCGAAGCTCGCGGCCACACCAGCGGTGGTTGGGTCGGTCATCACGACAATGTAGAGACCGCCGGCATCATCAAGCCTGCCGATCGCCGCCGACGTCTTGGCCATCTGGGCCAACGAGACCATGCCCTCCATCATCCGGGCCCCGCCGCTGCACGTCACCATGAGCAGCGGCAGGCCTTCGTTTGCGGCCCGCTCGGCAGCGGCAGCCACCTTCTCGCCAACCACAGCCCCCATCGAACCCATGATGAAGTCCGGATTCATGACGCCCATGATGAGCGGCCGGCCCTTGATGAAGCCCTTACCAACGATGATGGCCTCGGACTCCCCCGTTTTCTTCTTGACCTCGGCGAGACGCTCCTGATAGGTCACACGATCGGTGAAGTTCAGGGGATCCGTCGACTCGAGGTCGGACAGGAATTCCTCGAAGGTCCCGGGGTCATTTAGTTGTTTGATGCGTGTGCGGGCATCGACACGATGATGGTGATCACACTCAGGGCAGACATGCAGTTCTTCTTCGAGCATGCGCCGGTAAACCATGGCCCCACATGCCACGCAGCGGATCCACAGTCCTTCCGGGACATTGACATTTCGACGTGCAGGCCGGGTGGCTTCCGTACCCCGCCGCCCGCTCTCTGGTTGTGTGCTCATACTTCGCTCTTTGCCCCCGCCGCCTGCGGTTCCAGCTCAATGATGATCGGTTCGTTGGTCCGTCGCACGATATCCCAAACATCGGAATAGTCCGCCCCCTCCAACGCACACTTCGCCATCGCGAAGGAAAACGGACGCACGACGACCCCGATCGCCGTCTTCCCATTGCGTCTGAGCTGCTTGCGAATGCACGCCACCAGACGTTCCGCAGCCTCACCCAGACTCTCACCCCCCGGTGGATTCACGTTCAGTGGCGATTCCCGTAGCTCCCGATGCGCCGTGGCGTAGCGCGACTTGAGTTGTGATTCGGTCAAGCCGGCCCATAAGCCGACATCAACCTCCATCAGGTCTTCCAGCGGTTTCGTCGGCACGGACAGCGGCCGGGCAACCATGGCTGCGGTCTGCGTCGCGAGTTCATCGGGAGCGTGCAGAATCCTCCCGATACCCTCGGGAGCCAGACGCGCCGCCCAATTGCTGCACTGCTCCTGGCCGGCCTCCGTCAACGGAAGCTCGGTCCGTCCAAGCAGCCGTCCCGCGCCCTGCCACTCCGTCGACGCACATGGAATCAACGCCACTTTCATGCCGTTTGCTCCAGTTGAGATCGAGCTTGCTCGGCGACCGCAATCAACTCAGCGTAGGCCGTACCGGCGTCTTTCGCGCCGAAAACCGCCGAGCCCGCGACCAGCGTGTCCGCACCAGCCGCAACGACACGCGGCACCGTATCCCGATTCAAGCCGCCATCCACCTCCAGCCACTGGTCTGCTCGCATCCGCGGCGCCAGCGCCTCAATCTTCGTCAGGCAATCCGCGATAAACGACTGGCCACCGAAACCGGGCCAGACCGTCATCACCAGCACGATGTCCACCTCGTCCAGTACGCCGAGCACGCTGTCGACCGGCGTGCCGGGATTCAAGGAAACACCAACCTTCGCACCGAGTTTCCGAATCTGCCGCACGAGGTCGATTGGCTGATCCGCCACTTCGATGTGAAACGTGATGCTATCGGCCCCAGCGTCCACAAATGCCGGCGCGTATTGGCCCGGGTTCGCGATCATGAGGTGCGTGTCGAGGAACGCCCGGCTGTGCTGACGGACACTCTTGACGACCGGTACGCCAATCGACAGGTTGGGCACGAAATGTCCGTCCATCACATCCAGGTGCAGCACCTCTGCGCCGGCAACCTCAACGGCACCGATCTGCGCGGCGAGATGACCGAAGTCCGCCGAAAGTAGCGAAGGTGCGACACGGATTGGGCGAGTGGTTGCCATTAGCATGTGCATCCTACGCGTCGTCGAGCACCTCGATCGGGTCGAACTTCTTGCCTTCGAGGAACTTGAGCGAGGCGCCGCCGCCCGTACTGATGTGGGTGACACGCTCGCCGAGGCCGGCTTGCTCAACGGCCGCGGCGCTATCGCCACCGCCAATCACCGAAACCGCACCCCGATCCGTCGCCTCGGCGATCGCCTCGGCCAACTCGAAAGTGCCCTTCTCGAACGGCTTGGTCTCAAACGCACCCAACGGCCCGTTCCAGACAATCGTCTTGGCCTCCAAAACGTACTTCCGGAAGCGTTCGAGCGACTGCGGGCCCACGTCAAGGCCCATCAACTCACCCGGCACCTCTCCGGACACCGTCTGGGTCTCAACGCCCGCGCTCAATTCCCTGGCAGCTACAGTGTCGTCGGGCAACTGGAGTTTGTCACCGGCATTCGACATCAAGTCGCGGGCCAAATCGAGTTGATCGTGCTCACACAGGCTTTTCCCGACCGACTTGCCCTGAGCCGCCCAAAACGTGAACATCATTGCCCCACCGACCAGGATCGTGTCGACCTTGTTGAGCAGGTTCTCGATCACGCCGATCTTGTCGCTGACCTTTGCCCCCCCCAGCACGGCCACAAACGGCCGCTGGGGCGCTTCGACCGCCTCACCCAGATACTTCAACTCCTTCTCCACCAGGAACCCTAGTGTCCGTGTGCCGGCGGGGAGTTGGCGGGGCACGTCGTACATACTGACATGCTTGCGGTGACAGGTACCGAAGGCGTCGTTTACATACACCTCGCCGTGCTTGGCGAGACCCGCCGCGAATTCCTTGCGCAACGCATCCTGCTGCCCAGTCAGCTTTCCTTCGGGGTTCTTTTTCGCCTGATCGATAATGGTCTCCGCCTGGTGGAAACGGACGTTTTCCAGCAACAGCACGTCACCATCATCCAGTTCAGCGACCGCTTCGTCAGCCTTGGGGCCCACCGTTGCCGAAACGAACTGCACCGGCTTCCCCAACAGTTTCTCCATCCTCTTCGCGACCGGGGCCAGCGAGAAAGCCTTGTCCTGCTCTGGATCGCCCTTCGGCCGGCCCAGGTGGCTCATCACGATCGCCCGGCCACCCCGCTCGATCACGTCCTTCAGCGTCGGCAGGAACATCCGGATCCGCCGATCGTCCGTCACGTTCTGGCTCTTGTCGAGCGGCACGTTCAGGTCGGCCCGCATGAGCACGCGCTTGCCGCGCACCTCCACGTCTCGGATCGATTTCTTTGCCATGTGCTCACCTGCTCCGTTCTTACGGCCACGGCCCATCCATCCAGGACGGGCCGCGTTGTGCGTAAGCCAATATGTTAGATCGTTCGGGTGCTAAATCAAACCGTCCTTGCGTCCCATAAGCACCGCGAGGTCCACGATTCGACATGAATACCCGTACTCATTGTCGTACCAGGACACAAGCTTGAAGAAGCGTGAATTGAGCTCGATGCAGGCGCCTGCATCATAAATACTGGAGAGCGGGCACGTTGCGAAATCGGAACTGACCACGTCTTCCTCGGTATAGCCCATAATACCCTTCATGGGGCCCTCTGAGGCGGCCTTCACGGCGGCCGAAATGTCCTTCAGCGACGTCTCCTTCTGAGTACGCACGGTGAGGTCCACGACCGAAACGTCGGCGGTCGGAATACGGAACGCCATACCCGTCAATTTGCCTTTGAGTTCCGGGATGCAAAGCGTGACGGCTTTCGCTGCTCCGGTACTGGCCGGAATGATGTTGTACGGTGCGGCCCGGCCGCCGCGGAAGTCCTTCTTGGACGGGCCATCAACGGTGGGCTGGCTGGCGGTGACCGCGTGGACGGTGGTCATGAGACCTTCTTCGATCCCGAAGTGGTCGTTGACGATCTTCGCGACCGGGGCGAGGCAGTTGGTGGTGCAACTGGCATTGGAGAGGACGGTATCAGTGTCCGGGTTGTACTTCTCTTCGTTGACGCCGAGCACAAACGTCGGCACGTCCTCGCCCTTCGCAGGGGCAGAGATGACGACGCGCTTGGCGCCGGCTTCCAGGTGCTTGCCCGCAGTGGGTTTATCGCGGAAGAGGCCGGTTGATTCGATCACGTAGTCGACCTTCAGGTCTTTCCACGGCAGAGCCGCGGGGTCCTTCTCGGAAAAGCAGCGGATCTCCTGACCGTCGACCTTAAGCGCGGACTCAGTGTTGCTTACGTCTCCGTCATAGCGGCCGTGAACTGTGTCGTACTTGAACAGGTAGGCCAGATTGTCCGGCGGCACCAGGTCATTGATCCCGACGAACTCGATGTCCTTGTTCTTCATGCCGGCGCGCACAACAAGCCGCCCGATGCGCCCGAAGCCGTTGATCCCTACGCGAATCGCCATATCGCAGCTCCTTGACTGTGGTCTCGTCTTGTAAGTCGGTGCGCGCCGGTCACCCGACCGCAGAATCGAATAGGTTCGGTTGGGAAAGGCCGCCTGTCAAGGCCCGTTACCGGTCCCGCGGCGCCGTCGTACACGCCGACGGCACGCATCAACGCTGGAACAGCATTTCCGAGTAGCGTGGCAGTGGCCAGAGGTCATCCGGGACGATTTGTTCCAAAGCGTCCGCCAGGTCGCGCGCGCGGACCATGGCCGGCAGAATCTTGTCGCGCGCGTGCCGAGCCTGCTTCTCCCCGTCGCCCAAATCGGCGCTCTCGGCCTGCTCCACGGCGTGGGCTGCCTGCGTGAGCTGCTCGATCAACTCCAGGACGTACTCGAGCTTGCCCTTGGTGTCGGTCGCGTCCACACCAGCGGCTTCGGTCGTTGCGGCGGCGGCGGCCAGCTCGGACTGGAAGCGTATCGCCGCGGGGAGAATGTGCCGTTTGATCATGGAAACGAGCGTGCGGGCCTCGATGCCGATGATCGTGTTGTACTGCTCAATGAGCACCTCGACGCGAGCCCCCAGCTCCCGTTTGTTCAGTATCTCGTACTTGGCAAACAGGGCCTGAGCCGCCTTGCTCTTGAGCGCGGGCAGGGCATCCGCGCCTGTACGGAGGTGCGGCAAGCCACGCCGCTCGGCTTCCTCATGCCAAGCCTCGCTGTAGTTGTCCCCATCGAACACGACGTGCCGATGCTGCTTCACAACCGTCTTGAGCAAGGCGCGAACCGCGGTCTCGAGCTTGGCCTTGGTCGGGTTCTTTCCGGCGCGTCGCTCAAGCTGGGTGGCCATGTAGTCGAGCGACTCCGCGACGATCGCGTTGAGGACCGTGTTCGGCCAGGCGATCGACGCACTGGAGCCGACCGCGCGAAACTCGAACTTGTTGCCGGTGAACGCGAACGGACTGGTTCGGTTACGGTCACCGCTGTGTCGCGGGATTTGCGGCAGCGTCATCGCACCCAGATGCAGCTTGCCACCACGCTTGGTCGACCGCATACGTCCGGTCTCGAGTTGATCCAGAATGTCACTGAGCATCTCGCCGAGGTACACCGAGATAATCGCCGGCGGCGCCTCGTTCGCACCCAGACGATGGTCATTCGCGGCACTGGCGATCGCCGCCCGCAACAGATCGGCGTGGAGATCAATGGCCCGGATCACCGCGAGCAGAAACACCAGAAACTGCATGTTCGTGTGTGCATCGTCACGCGGGTCGAGCAGATTCACGCCGGTGTCCGTCGATATCGACCAGTTGTTATGCTTGCCCGATCCGTTCACGCCGGCGAACGGCTTCTCATGCAACAGGCAGACGAAGCCATGATGCTCGGCGACGGTCCTCAACATCTGCATCGTCAGCATCTGATGGTCGGCCGCAACATTGGCATTCTCGAACACGGGGGCAATCTCGTACTGCCCCGGAGCAACCTCATTGTGACGGGTCTTCACCGGGACCCCCAGTTCATACAGCCGGCTCTCCACCTCGCTCATGAAGGCCATGACGCGCTCGGGAATCGCTCCGAAATAGTGATCGTCGAGCTGATGCCCCTTCGGTGCCGGCGCCCCCAACAAGGTCCGCCCGCAGAGCTGCAAGTCCTCCCGCTGTCCAAACATCTCGCGATCGATCAGGAAGTACTCCTGCTCGCAGCCCAGCGTCGTGATTACCTGCGATACGTCCTCATCCGTCCCGAAGACCTTGAGAATCCGCAGAGCCTGCTTACTGACCGCCTGGATCGAACGCAGCAAGGGCGTCTTCTTGTCCAGTGCCTCTCCCGTCCAAGACACGAACGCCGTCGGAATGCAAAGCGTCGCTGTGTCCGGCGTCTTGAAGATGAACGCCGGGCTCGTGGCGTCCCATGCGGTGTAGCCGCGGGCCTCGAAGGTCTCACGAATGCCGCCAGACGGGAACGAACTCGCATCTGGCTCGCCCTGTGTCAGTTGCTCGCCGGAAAAGCGTTGCAGCGCCCCCCCTTCGCCATTCGGGCTCAGGAACGCATCGTGCTTCTCGGCCGTGGAGCCCGTCAGCGGCTGGAACCAGTGGGTATAGTGCGTCGCGTCATGCTCAAGCGCCCACGCCTTCATCGCCATCGCAACCGTATCAGCAATGGCCGGATCGGGTGGCAAGCCCCGTCGCATTGTCTGTTGCAGCTTCTCATACACGTCATCCGGCAAGTAACGCTGCAATACCTCGCCACTGAACGTGAGATAGCCGAATGTCTCCGCGTGCTTCCTGGCACCGCCGTTGGTGTTCATGCGCGAGCCCCTGCAATGGTCCAATAAGTACTCTCGTTCTTCCGCGTGATAAATAAATGCCGCGCGCGATCACATCGATCAGGCGGCTTGACGGGATGTGCGGTCGCTACCGTCCATGCACCGCGCCGCGCCCAACCTCCCTGCCGGATATTCCAATTCGGGGAAGGTACACACCTTCCCCAGTCCGCTCAAGGCGGCTCTCCCATGTGTTCGGACGGAAAACCGAAGGACCTTTACCCCACGTCCGCCGTAATGGCAGCCCGCTGACGCACGTTGAGCCCATAATCTCGCCAATGCGTCCCAATAACGCGATTCCACGCGTGCCGACCACCCATCGCGACGAAATAGCCTGCCGGGAACATCCCGGGGAACAGCTTGGCAGACCTCAGCGACCGCCGGAACGAATTCGCGTTGTCGAAGGGCTGCATCATTTGGTAACAGCCGGCGAGGTAGCCGCGCACATGGGCGTCGGCGCCCACATACGGAACAATGCCGTAACGTCGAGCAAAGCGGCGGGAGCGCGGCACACTCCAGACGAGCGGATCCTGCGCGTTTTGAATCTCTATGCCGTCGAGCCAGGGCAGAATGCGGGCCGTTGCGCGGCGGAGGGAATGCTGACATAGCGGCGTAAACGGATGCGGCGCCAACACCACGCCGCCCTGAGCTCGGATGCGGAGAACGGTTTCCTCGGCTGACAGTCCACCGGGGATACGCTCACGGATAAATAGACCGATAATATGCCCATCTCGCGACGATACCTCTTCGCCTACCACCACGTGAACGTCGGAGCCTTCAGCGAGTCGTTCAGCTTCGAGGGCACCGTCGATTTCGTCGTGGTCGGTGATAGTCACACAGTCCACACGCTCAGTGTGCGCCGTTTCGAGCACACTGGCAGGCGATGCATTCGAGTCGAGGGAAAAATCGGTGTGAACGTGGATTACCGTCTTCCAGGGCTTCATGACACTCCGTGAGCACATCTCACCCCCGACAGACCGCACCAGCGGCACCTGATTCCTAGTCTCTTACGACACGTTTTGCCAGCGGGTCGAGCGGAATTTCATTTCTGGTTCAGAAAAATGCAGGCCGACGATCAAAATCGTCGGCCTGCGCAGTTCATCTACTGATGATCAGCAACTGCCGGCACTTAGTTGCACTGCGTGCCAATCAGCGCCACGAAGGGCGAAATGTCATCAAAGTCCACATCGCCGTCATTGTCGATGTCGCCGTTCAGCCAGATGCAGTTGTACTGCGCTTCCCAGGTGTCGGGATCGGCGCCGATGGCGGCCACGAACGGGCTGATATCGTCGAAGTCGATATCGCCGTCGCAATCCATGTCGCCGGGGCAACCCTGCTGCTGACCAGGATCGTTGGCAGCAATGTAGAGCAACGTCTGATAAGCCTCATCAGCGGGGAGCTCTGGATCGTAGAAGGATGAGGTCGGATCGTTGTAGTTGCCGTCGCCGTCGACGTCGTAAATGATGTCCGCGGTCAGGACCAGACCACCGAGTGTCGTGTTGCTGACGGCAGGAACATCCGGCCCCGGCAGCATGCCGAGATGACCGGTCTCGCTGATGTTCTGCGACCAGGCGGTGCCCGACGTCACCGAGTTGCTATCAGCGATGTTCAGGAAGCCCACCTGCCACGGCAAGCCGGAGTTCACGCCGTCGAATACGTTGCCGATCTCGAATACCAGTTCGAGTTCCCATCCCGGGTTGCCGGTGCCCATCCAGTCGGCGGTGTAGACACCGCGGAGCAACACGGAGTCCGTATCGGTGAAGGGTTCGCCCTGCTGGTCTTCCTTGTAAAGGGCCGCCGCGGCGATGAACCAGATGTTGCCGGCCGCGTCGATCATCGGTGCAGACATGGAGGGCCCGAGCGGGCTGCCGCCGGTGACGTCAGCGAGAGTCGTTAGGTTACCAATCACGTTGCCGCCGGGGCCATCCAGAATGGGCTTGCCGGTACGATCCTGAACCGTATTATCCGTAGAGTAGGCGGCGATCGACCACTGCTCCTCACAGTTCGGGCCAAGGCGCAACACGGCGATGTAGTTCAGCGGATTGTCACTGAACTGGGTCGGATGATAAGCCACCGCCGCCGCCAGGAGATTCCCGAACGGATCGACGTTGAGTGCCACCTGGCTCGTGCCGCCGCGGTAAGCGACCTGGCTGTGGTAATGGTCAAACTGATTGGCACCGGGGATATTGGTCACGCCGGTGACGTAATCCTGCAGCGTGGCCGGCAGGCCGAATCCGATCGGGTTGACGGGAGCACCATCGGCTGCAATGCCCCAGAGATTGATCCCGTTCGTTTCGGCGCTGTTGTACTTGACCAGGATGGCGCCGGTGCCGGCTTCGCCACCGGTGCACGGATGAACCTTGCTCATGTACGCCACGGCTCCACGGTGGTCGCTGGAGCCGGTCGCCAGGTGCGCACCAGTCTGGGTCGGCGGATTCGTCGGCCCGTAGACGTACTGCGAATTGAAGTTGCCGCCCAACATGTAGGCCGTGCCGCCGAACTGGCTGGCGGGGCCGACGTTTGGGACGTTATACGTCGTGCTGGAACGCTGCACGATCCAGCTACCCGCAGCCACATCGGCAAAGCCGTCATTGTCGAAATAATTGACGACGTCACAGTCACGCGCAGCCATATCGACGCGCTGGATGTTGTTCCCGTTGAGGGCATTCGGGCCGCTCGTACCAAAGCCGTCGGCTCGGAACATCACGTTGCCGAACTCGTCGACCGCGCCCATGCCAAATTGCGAACGATTTTCGGCGGGCCCCAGTCCATTGGTCGCCGCGGTGACGCGCGTCACATACAGGCGATTGGGAGCCGCCGGATCATAGTTCACCAGCGCCCCGTTGATACCATTGTAATCCTCGTCATTGGCGGTGGTTCCGAAATCGGCAAACGCGACGGCAAACTGGTTGCTCACGCCACCGGGCGTGACCATTTCCGGCACGAGGTTCTCGGTCGGATGCACGCCGTAGCCCGGCTGCCCCACCCACTCATAATACGACATGGTCGGATAAGGCACGCTCAGGGCCTGAAGCCGACTCATCGACTGGGCCGACGCCAGGTTGTTGAAGTACCCAGCGTCGACCTTGCCCGACTTGACGAGCGGAGCAATCGCAAACTCAGTGCCCCAGGACGTCTGGAAAGGAGCCAGATCGACGACGTACGGCGCACACTGCTGGTCGGCAGCCCACGGCGAGAGCGCATCGCCCGGCAACCCCCCCAAGTTACTCGAAACACTATCCTGGCCCAATGCCGGCACCACCAACAACGTGGAGACCAGCAGAACCTGCCACAAGCTTCTCATGCGTTCCTCCTTCGAAACGTGTCAACGTGAATCGCAAACTGCTTCCGTGTAGATCAGACTGTCTTTGCTGAAGTTGCTTCTTTCATCCCGGCACGCCGGCCGAGTACGTTTCACGACCCCGTGCTAGCGGTTGTGCTATTTGGCTGAGTCACACAAGCGAGACGACCCTCATTGGGCTGATCCCGCCGACGACCGTCACTGGCTACCCTAGCGATCGTCCATCAGCGAAACGCAAGAGTCGGATTAATAGCGCCACAATCGGCACGAGGAAGCTGGTAGCCAATGGGCGATCCGGAACTGGCGTGGCCCCTCCTTGCGTTCCCGGAGGGAGGTCCGCCAATTCGCGTACAACCTCCTAGGGAATGACGAAGTTATTCGACACTGACGTCATGCCCTGACTCGCACTCTGCACTTCGGCACCGGTCGGGTACCACAGGTAAATCTCTCGCGACTGCTGATCTGTCATCGTTTCGACGTGTCCGTCAAAGAACACGGCGTTCATGCGGCCGTTGTTGTCGTGGCAATTGCCCGACGTGACGCCATTCTGCCCCCCATGACGGTACGAGAGCGCGAGGTTCTTCCCTTGTGACGGAGAGCTCGCGGATACAGCTTGATCATCCCAGTTGGTCGTACCGGACGCAACACCATACGCGGTCGAACCGGCCCACCACGCTCCGGCGGAGGTAAATGAACCAAAATTGCCCGGAATCGGTGTCATGTCGTGATCGAGCAGGAGAGACTGGGGCAGGTACCGCGTACCTTCCGCAACGAACACCTTGCGCGACGTGGAGCCAACGCGGTCGATCTTCGGCCTATATTGGTCGACACGCACTTCCCAATCGTCCGGGGCAGCTCGCGAATATACCGAAAGCTGCAGGTCTTCATACGTCCCGAGCGGCTTCACATCGCGCTGTCCGACGAACTGAAAGTGTACCGGCATCAGGTAGCTGACGGCCGGATACGGTCCATACTCATCGATGTCATCCTCGTCCGGGCTGTTGCCGTACGGAATCGACTCGTACATCTGCGATGGACAACGGTACTTGTCGAGCAGGTACTTGAAGCGTTCCGCCCGGACCGATGGCAATTCGTGCATCGCGGAGATTACCGGCGTCATCCAGTCATAGTTCTGAACGGGCGTATCAGACTGGTACAGCGCCGTCGGGTTGCCGCCGATGAAAAATCGGTGTTTCGTAACAGCATACCCGGTCGTATTCAGGCCGGGCAGCCAGTCATTGTTCTCGCTCGTGTAGATCAACAGGCCATTGCCGAACTGGCGCAGTTGCTGCCCGCAAACCACCGTGCGGGCGTGCTCGCGAGCACTCTGCAGGCTCGGCAGCAGAATGGACATCAGGACGGCAATGATCGCGACAACGACCAGTAACTCGATTAGTGTGAAACCAGCGCGGCTACGCATGCGTTCCTTCCTATTGCACATCGGGTCCCTGTGGCTCCACGACCAGCGTGTTGGGGTCCACATACCTGTTCTGATCTGCGAGGCCCAGCACGGCCTCGTAGTAATGCCCATCAACACGGAGGACGCCCCCCTCATCCACGCACGGCAGTAAGGTATACTCGCCCGTCTCGGGGTTTTCAGCGGGAATTCGCCGGACGTTGTCACGGCTCAGACTGAACGTAGCACCTGTCGCCACGCAAACGAAGTTCACTTGCTCGGGCAGCGACCGGCCAAACGGCCACTGCCAGTACGCAATCCCAGCCGCCACAACGAGCAGGATCACTACCAAAACTGCTTTGCGCTGATTCGAATCAAGCACACCAGCCATCCTGATATGCCACTCCTGCCCGTGACCAGATTGTCACACGTTGGGTTTACAGACCTGCACCACTCCGTCATGCAAGCCCATTGCATGCAGAGCAATACCCGACCAGTTCCCGCAAAGTGTGAACACTGCACGTTTCCAATTTGCGAACACTGTGTTTGCAAATCGTTAAGAATCTGACGCGATCAGGTACGATATCTCGCGCCGCGCCTCGCTCAAGGCGTTCGCCGCCCAATCGGCTGGGCGAACGCCAACACATTACACGCCAGATAGCAATCCGACAAATGGTGTGATGTCGTCAAAATCCACCGTCCCGTCCCCGTTCGCGTCACCGTTCAGCCAGTGACACTCCGGATAGACGTTCTCGTACGCTGCCTCCCCACTCAACGCCAACACGAACGGCGAAATATCATCAAAATCCACTGCGCCGTCGCAGTTCAGATCTCCGGGGAGGCCCTCCTGCACGGGCAGCACGAAGTCCGCAATCACCGGCCGGTGGTCCGACGCCATCCCACTCGCAAAGTACGGCTGGATGGGGTATCCGATCAATTCCGGCGGCATCCAGCTTGGGACCGAGGCCAGGGCGTTCGAATTGAACACAAACGAGCGGCGAAGCTCGACAATGCTGTCCTGCCACGCGAGGTAATCGAGCTTGCTCGACGCCTGAGTGGCCCGGTTGCCACTGTACGGCTCAACGGAGGTGTCGTAGACCATGTCCGAGCGATCCCGGTCGGTGCCGTCATCCGGGCCCGCATGTTCGGCCATGGTAAGCCACTCGGCGGGCCCCTTGCGGCCGTTGGTCAACTCGTCCTCATTCCAGTCGCCACCAATAATCACCGGCGTCAGGTCGGGCAGAATCGTCTGGGCCGGGGGCTGGTCGGTGATCTTGTCGTGGGGATCCGGGATGCCGGTTCCGGCTCCGTTCAGCAGGAAGTCGATGTAGTAGGCGACATTCTGTGCCGCCCGGCGGCGCGCCTCCCACTCATCCGAGTAGGCCTTCAGGTGGGCGTTACCGACGACCAGATCACCGGCATACTCGTCATCAGGGAGATCGAACTCGGCGAACATGAAGCCGCGGATGCCCCCATTGCCTCCTTCGCTGTACTCATCGGGGATCACGAAGCCAATATCGGGCCGCTGCGCGACGGTGTCGCCGTTGAGATCCATGAACGGAAAGCGACTGATAATGACATTTCGATTGTAGGAATCGTCGATGGAGCTGACGAAGACATAGGGCAGGTCGTAGTCGGGAGCGTAGTTCTGCACGAACGCGCCGACGGTACCACCCTCGAACGGGTCCGAGCCCCCGTGGAAAAACAGATCGATCGTGACTTCGAGTTGTCCGACGGTGTCAACGCCACTGCCCGTGCCGTTGCCGGAATTGTCGCCGGCCTCCTGAAGGATCAGCACATCAGGTTGCATAGCTGCAACAATACGCGCCAGAGCGTTCCAGGCGTTGAAGCTCTCTGATTTGTCCGCCGTACGACAGATCCCATCTTCGACGTTCCAGGTCATCACGCGGATATCGGACGGGTCCTCTTTGCCCCACTGCCCGTTGGCGGGGTCCCATTCGGCCGAGGCGGCCGACACGACCCAACCGGCAGCCAGAGTGACAACGAATGTGTGAAGTCTGCTCATGAATGCGTCTCCGTCGTTAAGAATCCATCCCAGTCGAGCCCCCGAGGTCGTCGACCTGCCAAGCCAGCCTACCGTCCGCGAAAAACGCGCTGATCACACAGTCGCGTCAATTGGCAGTCCGTGTTTTGCACACGATCATAACGCGTCGGTTCGGCAAAGCAAAACGTACGCTCATGAGAACAATGCGGCAGCGACACCGGGCCACAAATAGCACGTTCGACGCGTTCAGGTACACGCCAACGGAGCTAACACAACTCGATGAACGCGTCCGGAATGAGGGCCTATAACTGACGTTTTCAACTCATGTTATGCGATTCCTGCTTGACTGCGCAACCGCTCCCGGCTAAGCTTCGGTAAATCGTGCCGACGGGGATGCTGTGCATCGAAGTCAGGACTCCGCCGCCGGCCGGCGTTACCGGAACGCCGGACCGAGTAGGACGGGCACAGCATTCCGGTGACGTGGAAAGAGGCGTTTCATTTGATCAGCACAAGGTCAAGTAGACGATTCGTGCCAGTGATCATTGCCGGGCTTACCTGTCTGGCAATGGTGCAGCAGGCGTCTGCTGACCTGACCCGCGCAGGTTGCGCTCCAGTCTCGGTCGCGGTCGTCCAGTGTAATCAGGATCGGGGATACGCCGCAACAGAAGCTCGACTGGCGCGCACCCTTGAGTCGCTTCGAAGTGGATCGCGGGTACCGCCGAACCTACACAGCGCACAGCAATCCGCGGACCCCGCGGACGAACATCCGGCCGCGTTGCGCATCCCGCCATTACCAAACAGCACGACACTGGCCATTTCCGGCCTGCTTAGCGCGGCCGCGGTGCACGTCCTCCGCAATGCGAAGCGTATTAGCGTCACACCAATACCGGAGTGGTACCATACTGATGGCCCAATCCAGGTTGGACACAGTCACGTGTACGACCTGAACACGACCGGCCTACCCCTGTGTCCGTTCGCCTCACCAACGGACGGGGCGGGGAAATGGCTGTGTTTCATATCTGCGCCCGTGCAACCGGTTTGCGGGCCGCAACGTGTCCTTTCCGTAGACGCCCCGCGCGGGCCCCCTGCCAACTGAGCAACATCATGTGATTCGTGGCTCGTCGTGCGTTGCGATGAGCAACAACTGGTACGCATCCGTACCGGATGACTCAGAAAAACACCTGCTCAGTTAGGACATACGGAGAGGATTTCATGAAACGCCTCGGACCTGCGATCCAGGTGGGGACTTTCACGAATCTCTTCGTCAATCGGCGAGAAACCGACACGGAGGTCGGGCGATCGCCAGGAGAATCAGCGGCATCAGCCGTTTGATGCCGCGTGTCGCGATACTTCGGCGGACCGAGCGCACGGCATGCACTCCGGTCCGACAAGATAGAAAGGACTGATCATGCGACTCAAGATTGCTTTGATTGCCGTCGTGACCGTCGCGTTGTCGAGCCCGGCGTTTGCGGGCATCGAGGACATTTTCAGCGTCGGTTACGTCGATCTGGCACACGAGTACGTGTCGGCCAGCCAACAGTTTACGATCTTCGAGGACCTCTCCTCGAGTGGTGACGCTCAGCGTCTGGTGACCCCGGAAGGGAATACCAACATCGACTTCGGCGCCGGCAACGTCGGTCTGGCAAGCGTAATGTTCGATATCACCGTGAGTAACGTCGGCGCCAGTTCTGCTGACGCCGTCGGCACGTTCGTGTTCACCGATACCGATGGGGACACGATCAGTGGCGACCTCAGCGGGACTTTCATCCGCAATGGCGGTGCGACCAATCTGATCGCCAGTGCCAGCGACGTGTATTTCAGCGGGCTCACCTTCGACGGCACCGACGGCGCGTCGGTCAGCACCGTCTTCAGCCCCCCCTACAACCCGAATCCGTACTTCGGGTACATCATCAACCTGACCACCAACGCCCCCTGGTTCACTGCGGGTGACTTCACGGCCGGTACCACCGGCGGCATCACGACGATCCAGGCGGTACCGGTTCCCGGAGCTGCCCTGCTGGGCGCGTTGGGGCTGGGTCTCGTCGGTTGGATGAAACGCCGCGTGGCGTAGATTCGACTCGATTAGATCGTGGGATCTGCCCCGTGCAGATCCCGCGTTTGCCCTTCTCGGGCGCTGAGATCAGTCGCTGCGGCGTGCGTGTGCGGGAACACCCGCGCCGCGGCCGACTGGTTCTCCGACGACCGGCTGTTGTCGTTCCAGCGCCCGACTCCCCGCAAGGACGCGCGTTTAACGACTACGTGTTCCGCTCGCGGAACGAAACAAGAGTAAGGCCTCAATAAACCCGAAGAGGGCAGGACATATCCATGAAGCTGACCCAATACACACTTGCAGTTGCCGGTATTCTGTTGGTCGCCACGACGACCGCCCAGGCCGAGATGGTCACCTACGAATTCTCGTTCACCGCCGCCGAGTTGATGGGCTACAACACCGCAAACGGCGCGGACGGCACGTCGGCCGCTGATAACGACTTGTACAATGGCGCGTCGGCGTTTGGCCACGCCGACATCCTGCGCAGCTACCATGCCGACGACCACGCCGACCTCGCGGCGGCGACGCAGCGGACCGACTTGCGGCTGATGGACTTCAATATGTGGGGTTTCGACAACCCGCAGCCGGGCCAGGGTAGCTCCTGGGGCGACGATTTCCGTCCGCAGAGCTACAACGGCGTCGCCGGCGTGAACCCGATGGGCTGGCAGGGCTGGACTACCACGTACCCGTGGGGCGACCCTCCCGGCGACTCCGCTTGTGACCAACTCCGTGGGTGGTCCACTGAGAGCTGGGACGACGGCATCAACTGGAACGATGCCGACCTTGCCGACCGCGTCTTCACCTTCCAGGTCGTGCTGGATACGGACTACGCGTTCTACGGCAATGACACCCAGGGCGATGGTCAGATCGCGGCCCCCAATTATGCCGACGCCAACGGCGCCACGATCACGTTCTGGTTCGGCGGATACATGACAGATTTGCAGGGCAACTCGACATCGGACTACTTCTGGCAGACGAACATGGTCCTCGAAGGACAGGTCGTGCCCGTGCCGGGCGCCGCGCTGCTAGGCAGCCTGGGGCTTGGCGCACTGGCCTGGATCCGTCGCCGGTACGCGTAGTGAAAGCGGTTGCCTGAACCAACCGCGTAGCGAAGCAGTTTTGCGGCACCGTCGCGCGCTCGAGTGTGCGACGGTGCCGCCTTTTTTGCGCGTCCGAGTTTTCGGACGTGGAGAGCTCTGCAGCCGTTATTGATCGAGATTTGCCCGACTCTGGCCGATATCTCATTGGAATCGGCGAGCGGAGGGCGAACGCGTGTCTGACGCGACACAGGTCATCTCAGCAGCGCAATACCCGGCGAACGAGCCATCTTCGCTGGTGCCGGCAGTATTGTCCGACGCGAAGTCCATTCCGACTGTAACCGGATGCACGACATCATGCTGGTGGGTACTCCACACCCGCGCGCGTAATGAGAAAGCCGTCGCCCGCGATCTGACACGGGCCCACATCGAACATTATCTGCCCCTGTTCCAAGTCCGCCGCCCTCGTTCCCGGCGTCCGCAACCAACGACGCTGCCGCTGTTCCCCGGCTATGTGTTTCTATACGGATGCGAGCAGGCCCGCGCGTACGCCCTGCGAACAAACCGCGTCGCGAATGTCCTGTCCGTGCCGGACCAGCCGCAGTTCGAACATGAGCTGCGCCAGATTTATCGGGTCGTGGAAAGCGGTACGCCGGTGGACCTGCATCCCGGACTTCAAGAGGGGTCCCGCTGCCGCATCACTACGGGCGGCCTGAGCGGAGTGGAAGGAGTCGTGGTGCAGCGCTGCAACGTGAGTCGCGTTCACCTGGCGGCGACATTCCTAGGACAGTCGGCGGTGATTGAGGTCGATACGTCATGGGTTGAGTTGCTCGACTAGAACCGTCGGGCATTTATCGGCTGCAATTGGATCGTTCGCTGAGCGAGCCCCGCGCTCGACGGGGACGGAGTCCGCGCTGACCGCGCTTCAGGGCGCAATGAACAATGAACAAGGAATCGAGTATTCTGGGTGAGCCGTCGGGCGGTAATGGCGTACCAACCGGCCCGCCGCAAGCAGTTACCTCGTCCGCGGAAAACATCTGCGAGCGATGCGGAGAGCCAGTGCGCGTGCGCATACTCGAAGGCTACTCCGATGCACAACCGGTAATTCGCTCGTTCTGCATGCAATGTGTGGAGCAGGTCCACCCGGCCAAAGATGCCCGCACTGCGGCGCGACCACGGGTTAGGGTATGGGTGCTGCCGGTGTTAATCGGTCTGGGACTGGGACTGACGGCGCTACTGACTGATTTGCTGATTCCAGATGCGGCACCCGGGTTCGGGATGCACCAGCGGACCGGGCTGATCCTCGGCACGTTATTGGGCCTTGTGGGCGTGTTGCTCCGCGTTGACCTGATTGTCATTGCCGGGATGTTCATATTTGTGGGCGCGCTCTCTGCGGACTGGTTCGGCCTCTCACGCTCCCCGGGCTTCGGCTGGAAGCAGCGTGCGGTCCTGGGGCTATCACTGGTTCTCGTGTTGGGAGCGCTCGTGACGCACCTCGTGCAACGTATGCGTCACCGCTACAGTTCGGTATCTCGGTCGGAGCGCAATGTACCCAACTAGCCTGAATGGACAGAACGGCGGAGAGGCGCTCGGCAGTGTGGCGGACATACCGGTCATTCTGTTGGCAGGCGCGCATCTCTGGCGGCACGATACTTTTGAATCGCTGTGTCCCCGTCCGCTCGTTCCTGTCTTGAATATACCCCTGATTCGCCACCTGCTACGCACGCTTGCAGCGGCCAACCTCTCGCGCGTCGTGATCTGTGCCAATGATGCCGCCGAATTGCTACGACAAGAACTGGGCGCCGAGACTCCTGGCGGCCAACAGTTGTACTACTATGAAGACCGCGTGCCGCGCGGGCCGGCCGGTTGCGTCCGTGACGCCGCAGGCCTTTTCGATGCCTGCCACTACCTGGTGATTGACGCCTCACAGGTGATCCGGGCCGACCTACCTGCCTTGCTACTCGCGCACGACACATCCGAAGCCATTGCCACGGTGCTGGTAAGCGCTGTGCGTAGCAACGCCTCGGCTGAGTACCAACCGACTGGCGTGTATGTTCTAGCGCGGGCTGCCCTCGCACGCATCCCGACTACGGGCTTTCAGGACCTCAAGGAGATGTTGCTGCCGCTGCTGCATCGCACGGGTCAACCGGTCCACGCGCACTGCACAACCGACCCCGTGTTGCGTATCAACAGTCTCAGCTCCTACCTCGGCGTTCAAGAATATCTGCTCGGACGCCTGCAGCCGGGCGAGCCCCAACTCGACAACTACGTGCGCAGCGGAACGGCGTGGGTTCATGTGGCGGCGCGCGTCCATCCGGACGCACGCCTGATTGGCCCAGTTCTCGTCGGGCCCCAGAGTTGCATCGACGGCTCGGCCGTCGTTACCGGACCAACAGTCATCGGTCGTGGCTGCGTGCTCGGCCCCGGTACAGTCGTCGTTCGATCGGTGCTATGGGATGGGGGGCGCCTCGATGACAACGCGGCGATAACCCAGTGTTTGGTGAGCAAGAATGCCCACGTGCCTGCGGGTTCGCGCGGTTTGGCACAGATCATACGGCGGTCCCAGCGCCTGCAACCGGCTACACGTGCCGCAGCGCTATAGGTTCGATACCTCGTCACCGCGCCGGGTCTTGCCCATTATTATCGGGAGCGACACGTCATCGCACACGACGCACCCATCATCCTGACTTGCTTACGCAGAGGTCGCGCAACAGGACCTGTTGAATAGAACTCTATAATGCAGGGGTACACAGAAACCACCCGACTGCTCCGACGCGCATTGACATGGGCCGTGTCTGTCGTCGATGCCTCATAAAAGGTTGCTGACTTTGGCCACACGGGCCGCCGCTGATCCCGGCACCAGGGTCAGCGGCGACTGATATGGGAAGGCTGACGCCATGAGCGTACAGGGTCATTCTGAACAAGAGATTGTCGGCACTACACTTGCGTCTCCCTCCCGGTCCGCGGGGCCCGTCGCGGCGGGCCCTCCGGAGTTGGCATTCGACGGAGCGTCCGGGGGCGGTGACAGTTTCCGGCGTGCGTTGTCACTGGGCATGATCCTACGTGCCCGGTGGACGGTAGTGCTGGTATTTCTGGTGTTATCGGGCGGTGGACTGGCAGCGGTCTGGACATTACTGGAACCCCAGTACCGGGCTGAAGCCGTACTTCAGGTACGTTCGCAGATTCCACGGTTGATTTCCAGGACCGAGGAAACCGGCCCCATTCCGCAATACCAGCAGTACCTGCAAAGTCAGGTCGCCATTATTGAGAATACCCGAGTGCTGGAGCGCGTCCTTGATCGCAGTGACGTGCAGCAGACCTGGTGGTACCGTCGGCCGCCTTCACCACTCGATCAGGCACTGAGTCGGGTACGCACTCCACTGATGCGACTGCGCGACGCCCTGGAAGCGCGCGCTATACCCGGCACGGAACTGATCGAGGTCGGCGTGGTGGCTGGCGGACCGCGCGATGCGCAGACTCTAGCCAACGCGGTGCTCAGTGAATACCTGAGTTTCGTGAACCAGCGGTTTTCCAGGGAGGACAAACAGCGCATTGATGCACTCAATCAGGAACGCCAGAGCCTAATGGCTGAGAAGTCGTTTCTGTCGCGCAAGCTGTCCGATGCCCGCTCTGACCTGCGGACCGCCTCACCGGGGCAGCTCATGGCGCAGCGGCGCTTGCGACTCGATGAGCTCGAATCAGAACTCGCGCAACTCAACCTCGATATCGCGGTGCTGGAGGAACAAGTGGCACTGCAGGAAAACGCCGCGGCCTCGCAGCCCAGCGAAGGTGCCGTTACGGGGGACATGCAGTACGAAGAGGATGACCAGTGGCGCCGGCTGCGGGACGAGCTGCGCACCGCCGAGCATGAGCACAAGCAGCTCGCACAGCGGTTCGGTCCTCGGTCGGACGTCATTGTCAATGCACAGGCAAGCGTCGAGCTGGCGCGCAAGAAGCTACGTGAACGCGAAACGCAGCTCGACAAATTCCTGGCCATGGGATTCACGCCTGTAGCACACTCAAACGACAATGTCGACGCCAGCACGAGTCCACTAGCCCTGCAACGGAAACTGCGGCTACTGAATGTGCGCAAGGGTCACCTCGAACAGTACGTCAAACAGCTACGCAACACGTTCGAAGGCGAGTTCGTCGCAGCCGAAGCGCTGCAAACGGATGCCGAGAAACTGGATGAGACCAAAGGGCGACTGGCGCTCGTCGAGCGGCGTTTGAACGAGCTGGACGAGAAGCGGCAACTGCCGGCGTCCATCTACCCGATCGCGGAGGCCGGGGCGCCCAGCGAACCATTCCGTGACCGGCGTATCAAGTTCAGTCTCGCGGTCCTGGCCGGCGCCCTGCTCGCCGGTGCTGGGCTGGCGTACTTGCGTGTGGCGTACAGCCCGCAGGTGCAGGACGCCGGTGAAGTCGCCCGAGACGCGCAGAGTGCGTTTCTCGGGCACCTGCCCCTGCAGCGTGGGAAAGACACGCGTGCCATTGAGCAATGCCCCGTTCACGCCGAGCAGATTCGTATGATTCGGACGGCGTTGCTCTCGCGACTGAATGGTCAGGGCACGCCTGTTGTGCAGGTCACCAGCGCGACCGTGGGTTCCGGCAAGAGCACGCTTTCCACCCTGCTGGCGCGCAGCCTGGCGCAGCTCGGCAAACGCGTCTTGCTGGTAGATACGGATGTGCGGCGCCCATCGCTGGCGGATCGCTTCGCAATTGCCCGCACGCCGGGCTTGATCAACCTGTTGGCGCAGGGCGGCGGCGGTGAGGCCTACATCCACCCGACGGGCGTGCCGGGCTTGAACGTCGTGCCGGCCGGTAAGGCGGCGCAGCACGGCGATTTTGAGTTGCTGGCCAACGGGGTGTTCGCGGGACAGATTGATCGCTGGCGGCGTGAGTATGACCTGATCCTGCTGGATAGTGCACCGCTACTGGGGACGGCCGACGCCGCCATTTTGGCGCGGCATGCGGACGGCACGGTCGTCGTAGTACGACAACAACATTGTCGACGAGAAGCACTACTGGAGGCGCTCTCGGTGTTGAGCGTCACCGGCGGGAAGCTCCTGGGCACCGTTTTTGTGGGTGCGGGCACGAACGGCGGTTACGGGTATGGCTACGGCTATGGCCACCAGTACGACGTTCCGTCGCTTTCGGTACGAGATGTTGACCCAGCCCGGGGAGCTGGAACGCGGGAGAGGGAGGCGCAATCGTGATCACGGCTATCCTCCTGGACTGGCGACCGGAGTACCTGGCGTGCCAGCAGGAAGCGACGTCGCTGCTGCTCGCGCCGTTGGGTACGGGTACGCTGCTCGAGCATATTCGCGAGCAGATACACGCGGCGGACGTGCACACGTTGACCATCATTCCGAATTTCACGTGGGACGAGGCGTATCGCGATGCCATCCGTGAGCTTGCACCGGATGTCGGCACCGCGTCGCGGACCAGCTTCGGTGACTTCCTCGAATCACACGAACCCGCTGACCTGCTGCTGATCGTAGACGCACGGCACGTGCCAGCGGCCGGATTCGAATTTCGAGTGCTGTTGCGTGATGCAGCCAACTGTCGCCTGACGAAGCACCTGATTCAACTCGATCACAGCGATGGCGGCACACGCGAGCGCGTGGTTTGCGATGACGAGATGCGCGTGCGCGGAATTCAACGCCTGTATGACGGTCTCACACAGCTTGACACCCGCGGCGTCAGTGCGTCGGTGGTCAGTGTTGCGGTGGCCCGTCATATCGGCCAGCCGGACTTGTTCTGTCTCCGCGACTTGCGCGCGCACCTCGCGGCGCAGGGCGTGCCCACGCGCGATATTACGGCAACAGGACCCGCCATCGATCTCTCTGAAGCCGCAGGACTACTCGCACTCAACGAGCACTTTGTCACTGGCCTCTTCGACGGTCATCAGTCGGCCGGATTTTACCAGACCGGCGCCCGCGTCTGGCGGGGGCGCCACTGCAACGTTGCTCAAACGGCGCGACTGTACGGGCCCCTCATCATGCACGATGACGTCGTAATCGAGGCCGGCGCGACGGTAGTCGGCCCGTGCGTCCTCGGCTGCGGTACGCGCATCGGCAGGAACGCCGTCGTGGCACAGAGCGTGCTCGGAGCCGGTACTGAGGTGGCGGAAGGCGACAGCGTCGGCCACGCGTTGCGTCTGAACGGCACCATTCACGTCAATACCGTCTCGCGGCAAGGTGAAGTCCCGGGCCTGGCGGCCACGCTCCCACGGATGCGGCAGCCGGAGCGACCGTCGCTCCGCGCATGGCTTCGCCCCCGGCACCCAACGCCACAAGCCTATGAATACGTCAAACGCGCACTCGATTTCACGGCGGCGCTGGCCGGTCTGCTCCTGCTGACTCCACTGATGCTGGTGGTCGCGCTACTCATCAAGCTGACCTCGGCGGGGCCCGTCTTCTTCGGCCACGATCGGGAGGGTCGTGGTGGACGCGCGTTTCGCTGCTGGAAGTTCCGCACGATGGTCGCCGACGCCCACCATCAGCAGCGCAAGCTATACAAACAAAATCAGGTGGACGGCCCTCAGTTCAAGATGGATCGCGATCCGCGCATTACCTTGGTGGGGAATTGGCTGCGCAAGACAAACATCGACGAATTGCCACAGCTTTGGAACGTCGTGCGCGGCGACATGAGCCTCATCGGTCCGCGCCCCTCACCTTTCCGCGAAAACCAGATCTGCGTTCCCTGGCGTGAGGCACGGCTGTCAGTACGTCCGGGCATCACGGGACTGTGGCAGATTTGCCGACACGAGCGCGCCGCAGGCGATTTCCACCAGTGGATCTTCTTCGACATTCTCTATGTGCGGCACGTCTCGTGGTGGCTGGATCTGCGGATTCTACTCGGAACCGCGTTCACACTGGGCGGCCGCACCAGCGTACCGCTCACCTGGATGATTCCACCCAGGAAATCGTGGTCCTGGCAGATCTCGCCGCCCTCGCGGCACCCGGAGCAATCCGCAACGCATTCACTCGCGCCGGCAACAGAACACTCGACGGCAGCGGTTTCCTGAGAACCATGCGACACAGCAACGACGCCGGTACGGCCAATCGGGAGTAATCACACAAGTGGGCACGAAGCCAGCAACATCAATCGGTGAGGCCCGTAGCCGGGTGGCTGTATCGCCGTGGATGCTGCTGCTGGCCCTGCTGCTGTGTCTGCTCTGGAGCTATTGGCCAACGCTCGTAGCGCTGAATGCGTTCTGGCAGACGAGCGAGGATTACTCGGTCGGACAGCTTGTACCGCTCGTAGCAGCGTTCCTGATCTGGCAACGCCGCACCGCCTTGCGCAAGGTCGGGCTGAAGCCCTGCTGGTGGGGCCTGTTGTTGATCGCTGTTGCGCAAGGCGTACGCTTTGCCGGCATCTACTACGCATATGGCTCGCTGGAGCGGCTTTCGATCCTGGGGACATTCAGTGGCGGATTGCTGCTGGTGGCCGGCTGGGGCGTATTTCGGCAACTCGTCTGGGTGCAGGCATTCCTGGTGTTGATGGTGCCGCTGCCGTACCGCGTACACAACGCGATTTCACTACCATTGCAGGATTGGGCCACCAGTTTGGGGCTCTTCGGTCTCGAACTGCTGGGCTATTTTGTCACGCGCGAAGGCAACGTCCTGCGCCTTGGCGAGCACACCACCGTCATGGTCGCCGAGGCATGCAGCGGTCTGCGCATGCTGACTGCATTCGTTTTCACCGCGGCGGTGCTGACGTTCCTGGTGAAACGCCCCGTCTGGCAGCGCGTGGTGCTACTGACTTCGAGTGTGCCCATTGCCGTGCTGGCCAACGGGGTGCGCATCATGGCCACCGCAATGTTCATCGACGCGGCACAGGATGAGTCGCTGGAACAGGGCTTCCACGATCTGGCGGGCGTGTTGATGATGCCGCTGGCCATCGCCATCCTCCTTGGCGAGTTGCACCTGCTCGCCGCGTTAACGCAATCCCGAACCAACTCCCGGACATCCGCATGACGAATGCAATCAGTCCATCCGTTCGAAACGCCTGGACCGCCGGCATCGCCGCGATGGCGCTGCTGTTGGCGACCGGCTGGGGACAACGTGCGCTCGAGGCCCGCATCGACGCGACGCTCGGCACCTTGATCGAGCCGCAGCAGCCCTTGCGGAACCTGCCATTGCGGCTCGGGGCGTGGCGCGGCTGGGATGTGCCCATCGATGAGCGTGTGCAGCGCGTGGGGCACTTCGACGACGACCACGTGAGCCGGGCCTACCGTCACGCTGATGGCCGTCGCGACGTGTATATATTCGTCGGATACCAGGGCCGGCCCCGAGCGCGCTTTGGCCATCGCCCGGATCAATGCTATCCATCACACGGCTGGGTTCAGATCGGACAGCGTCGCGCGGACATCGAGCACGCCGGTCACATAGTCCCCGCCACACTTTACGAGTTTCGTCCGGACAACGGCCTCGGCGGCACGTTGCGCGTCCTGGCCACCTACATCGTGAACGGACAATACGTCGAAGACCCCGGGGACGCGCAGCAGTTCGTGACGCGAGGAGTATTCCGCGAGCGGCCGGCGTATGTTACCCGCATTCAGCTCTCCGTAACGGCAACACCCGACGAACAAGCTGACGTACAGGCGATGCAAGCGCTGGCAGGTCTCGCAGCCGAAGAGATCCGGGCGATGATGCCATATTGGGAGTAGTACCAAACACCATGGCTGCCGATTCCATCTACAACTCCACCGACCGTGATCTGACCAGGCCTCGTCCGGCGCGCGTCTGCGTGAGCGGAACCTGGTTCGATAACGTGACGATGGACGAGGCCATCGACGCGATCGTGCACCTGGCGCAACGGGGACAGCCCGGGCTGGTTGTCACGCCCAACCTTGACCATGTGCTTCGCGCGCGGCGGGATCCTGAATATGCCGCGCTCGTCGAGCAGGCGGATCTCGTGCTGGCAGACGGACAGCCGATTGTCTGGCTGTCGCGCCTGGTGGGGACACCGTTGTGTGAGCGGGTGGCTGGCTCGGATCTGTTCCCGCGCTTGTGCGGACGCGCGGCGCATCTGGGCTTGCGCGTGTTCTTCCTCGGGGGTGACCCGGGCGCGGCGGAGGCCGCGCGGAAGGTGTTACAACAACGCCACCCGAACCTCGACGTGTGCGGCACGTACTGTCCGCCGATGGGATTCGATCGCGACGAAGGCGAGCTTGCGAAGACGCTCGCGGCGGTGCGCGCGGCAACACCCGATATTCTCTTTGTCGGGCTCGGCTCACCGAAGCAGGAACGGTGGATTCGCGATCATAAGGGCCAGTGTGGTTCAGCCGTCGGCATCGGCGTGGGGATCAGCTTCAGCTTTGTCGCCGGCCACGTGAAGCGGGCGCCGCGTTGGTTGCAGCGGCTCGGCCTGGAATGGCTGCATCGCTTGTGTATGGAGCCGAAGCGGCTGTGGAAACGATATTTCAATTGCGCGGTGCGGCTGCCGCTGCTGGCGATATCGGACCTGAGGGCAGCCAAGCGGCGGCGGGGCGCGGCGTGTGCAGCGCGCGACGCGAAGAGGCAATCGTAGGCGATGCCGGAGGCGACCAGCGCAGCGAGTGAGGCCGCCGCCGCCCAGGCCGCCCCGGAGTCGGGCGGCTCGTTACGTGGTCGGGCGTTGAAAGGTGCCGTCTGGACGGTTGGCGGCTACGGCTTCGGCCAGGTGCTACGCCTGGGCAGCAACCTGGTCCTGACGCGGCTGCTGTTCCCGGAAGTCTTCGGGCTGATGGCCCTGGTGAACGTTGTGCTGCAAGGGCTACAGATGTTCTCCGACATTGGGCTGGCCCCGAGCATCATTCAGCACAAACGTGGTGACGAACCTTCGTATCTGAACACGGCGTGGACAATTCAGATCATTCGCGGGATTGGGTTGTGGATGATCTGTGTTGGACTGGCGTGGCCGCTCGCCCAATTCTACGGCGAAGCGACGTTGCTCTGGATTCTGCCGGTTTCCGGGCTCACCGCGGCGATCGCGGGACTGAACTCGCCGGCGATCTTCGTCGCCAATCGTCGCCTGCATCTGCATTGGCTGACACTGCTCGAACTCGGCACCCAGGTGGCCGGCATTGCGGTGATGATCGTCTGGGCGCTCATGTGGCCGAGCGTGTGGGCCCTGGTCGCAGGCGGCGTTGTATCCGCTGTCACGAAGATGTTGCTCAGTCACTTGCTGCTGCCCGGCGAGCGCTGTCGTCTGCAATGGAACGGCGAGGCAGCGCGCGCTTTGTTCACGTTCGGGCGCTGGATTTTCGTCAGCACGGTACTGACCTTCCTTGTTACGCAAGGCGACCGGCTGATCTTCGGCAAGCTGCTCACGATGGAGCAGCTCGGCATCTACAGCATCGCAGTCATGATCAGTATGTTCCCGATACAGATTGTGCAGCGGCTGACGGGGATGGTCGTGTTTCCGGCCTACAGCGATGTGGTGCGGTCCGGTCGTGGACTAACCAGCGCGTTTCATCAGGCACGCCACCCACTGGTTATTCTGGGTGCCGTGCTTACGGCGGTGCTGATCGCAGACGGTCGCTGGGTCATCGAGTTTCTGTATGACGAGCGTTACGCGGGCGCCGGGTGGATGCTCCAACTCATCGCCGCCAGCATCCTGTTGCGCGTATTCGAAAGCACGAACGGCGCGGCGCTGCTGGCGGCGGGTAAGGCCGCGGAAGTGGCGGCCGGGAGCGCGGTCAAGCTGGTAGGCATGGCTGTACTGGTGCCGGTTGGCTGGTGGCTGGCTGGGTTACAGGGGGCCCTCGTCGCGCTGATCGGCGCAGAAGCGGCGAAGTATTGCCTGTCCGCACTACTTGTGCGGCGCTCGGGTCTGGATGTACTCACCCGCGACCTCGGAATCGTCCTCGGCGTGGCGGCGACTGCGGTGGTTGGCTGGGTCGCCGGGCAGATTCTTGAGAGCCGGGCCGGGGCGCATGTGCTCCTCACCGCAGCCGTGGTCGGCGTGTTGGTCACACTGCTCTGGCTGCCGGCGTTGTGGCCGGCCGGTCGGAGGTTGCTGGAACGCAAGTCGGGCCGTGATGTACGAGCCGCGGAGGTGCATTGTGGGGCGTAGGGCGGGTCGACCGTTACGAATCACGTTCGTACTGCCCTATGCCGACATGTCGGGTGGCATACGGGTAGCGTCAATCTATGCGCAGCGGTTGCAGGAACGCGGCCACGACGTCTTCGCCGTATCGGTCCCGAAACGCCCCTACACGCTGCGTCAGCGCGCCGGGCACCTGGTGCGCGGGCGTTGGCCGCGGGTTCCACAGGGGCCTTCGCACTTTGAGAACACGTCCGTGCCACATCATGTCATTGAACGCTCGCGTCCGGTCATGGACAAGGATGTCCCCGACGCAGACGTCGTCATCGCCACATGGTGGGAAACGGCCTACTGGATAAGTGAATTCTCCGGCCGAAAAGGTGTCCGAGCTCTCTTTCTGCAGGGTTACGAAGCCTGGACTCCAAAGCTGGCCGGTCTGATCGGCGGCGCCTGGCGGCTGCCGGTGCACAAGATCGCGGTGTCGCAATGGCTGGTAGGTCTTGCGGCGAGCAAGTTCGGCGACCCAAACGCGGGATTGGTGCCCAATGCCGTGGACCATGACCAGTTCAACGCGCCACCACGAGGTAAACAGCCGCAACCGACCATCGGTCTCCTGTACGCCACGGCAACATTCAAGGGTTGTGATATCAGTCTGCGCGCATTTGAAATGGCTTCACGCCGTGTCCCCAACGTGCGTCTGGTCAGCTTTGGCGCGCAGCCGGTATCGCCAGAGTTGCCGCTGCCAAGCCTTGCCCGGTACGTTCAGGCTCCGCCGCAGGACCAATTGCGAGAGCTCTATGCCGCATGCGATGCGTGGCTGTTTGGCAGCCGGCAGGAGGGATTTGGGTTGCCGATTCTCGAAGCGATGGCCTGTCGTACGCCGGTGATTGGCACGCCGGCCGGGGCCGCGCCGGAGCTGTTGCGCGATGGGCGCGGCATTCTGGTTCCCCCCGAAGATCCGAAGGCGATGGCTGAAGCCATAGAGCGCATTGCCCGGATGCCGGACGCAGACTGGCGTGATATGTCGGACAAGGCACACGCGGCCACTCAGTCCTATACGTGGGACGACGCGACCGACCTGTTTGAGGCCGAGTTGTATCGGGCAATTGACCGGAGTCAGCGTGGGGAAATCGCCGGGCAGGCGCGCAGTGCTTAGACGATGACGTTTCTCGTACCAGCAACGATGTTCGGCTGGATCCCGGTGGTCCTGTTCATCTTCGCGACGCTGCCGCCGCGACGGGCCGTTATTGCATCGTTTCTGATTGCCTGGCTGTTTCTGCCCCTGGCGAGCTATTCGATCGGCGGTTTGCCGGACTATACAAAGATGAGCGCGACGTGTGCGGGGGTGCTCATGGCCACCGTCCTCTTCGATCCGGCGCGCTTCCTCTCGTTTCGGCTGCACTGGGCTGACCTGCCGGTGCTCGCCTGGTGTTGCGTGCCGATGATGTCTTCGCTCTCCAACGGGCTGGGGCCGTACGACGGCTTCTCCGCCACCCTCGGTCAAACAGTCAAATGGGGCTTCCCATATTTCATCGGCCGGCTGTATTTCTCGGACTGGAACGGGCTGAAAGAACTGGCCATCGGCATCTTCATCGGTGGGCTGGTGTACGTTCCGCTCTGCCTGTGGGAAATCCGC
Organism: uncultured Planctomycetales bacterium; assembly: GCA_964468185.1. Lineage (GTDB taxonomy): Bacteria > Planctomycetota > Phycisphaerae > UBA1845 > Fen-1342 > JANQFV01. The sequence continues at coordinate 73,988 of CAYXTR010000003.1, forward strand.
ATGAGCCCGCAACTCCACTACCAGCTCTACGGCTTCCGCGTCGGCGGGTTTCACGAGACGTATCGCTTCGGCGGCTGGCGGCCACTGGTCTTCATGTACACCGGCCTGATGGTCTCGATGTGGATGGTAGCGGCCAGTTTGACCGGCTTCTGGCTGTGGTGGAGCCGCACGCTGCCGCGCCGCGTGAACGGCATCCCGACATTGTGGCTCGTCGCGGCACTGCTCATCACAACCGTGCTGTGTAAATCGCTGGGAGCCCTGGCGCTGTTGTGCGTCGGCATCGGTGCGCTCGTCGCCACGAAGTGGACCCGGTCGCGGATCTGGGTCGCCGGTCTGCTCGTCATACCTGTGCTCTACATGACGGCGCGCACGGCGGGCGAGTGGTCCGCGGATGAACTCGTGAATGCCGCAGCGATGATCAGCGAAGACCGTGCGGCTTCGCTGGAAACACGCCTGACGATGGAAGACCGCCTCACCGAAAAAGCTCTGCGGCAGCCCGTCTTCGGCTGGGGCGGCTGGGGCCGTAACCGCGTATACGACACGCGCTCGGGTGTGGATATCACGATCACGGACGGGCTGTGGGTCCTCGCCCTGGGCGTCAATGGCGTGGTCGGGCTCGCGGCACTGACCGGCGCACAATTGATGCCAATCGTCCTGCTCCTGCGTCGGATCCCAGCCCGACTGTGGAGCCAACCGATGGTCGCCGCGGCTCCGGTCCTGGCGCTGCTGCTGGCACTCTACGCGATCGACAACCTCATGAACGCGATGGTGAACCCCATCTACATGCTGGTTGCCGGTGGGCTGACGGCCACGCTGGTGCGCGTACGTCTGCGACAACCCGTCACGCGCATGCGCGCCATGCCGCACGCCGTACACGCCTCACCGCGGTGAGGTGACCAGCTTCGAGACCGGCTTGGCTGCTTCCAGCAGCGCTGGGTTCTCGACCGGCCGCGAGCCAAACCCCGTAAGGAATACACTGTGACGGATGGTGTCCGACAACAGATGCGGCGGATCAACGTCCGGCTGACCGCGAAGCAGCCGAATCACGTGCCGCAGACACAGACCGATAATGCGGGCCGCATCCATCAGCACCGCCTTCGTCGGGCCGTAGCGTTTGAGTGTGAACTGGCGGCGAGCCTGGAGCCAGTATTTCGGCCGGCGTTTCGGACGCGCATCCGCAGAGCGCACGCCGGTGGTTTGCCCCTCCAGGTGCACGATGCGCGCAGTGGGTACATACCACGTCTGCCAGCCGGCGCGGGCAGCGCGCAGACACAGATCCACGTCATCGAAATAGGTGAACAGCTCCTCGTCGAGCAGGCCAATCTGCTCGAGCACCGCGCGCCGCACAATCAGTGCGGCGCCGGAGACCCAGTCCGTCTGGCAGATCGCATCCGGAATCGGCCGTGCGACGCTGCCATGCACCAATCGCCGACTCACCGGTCCAAACCGCAACGCGCTTTCAAACTGATTCAAGACCGTGAAGAACCGGAATGCAGAGCACTGCGGGCGGCCGTCCGGAAACTCGAGCCGACTGCCGGCCATTCCCGCGCGCGGATGTGCGTCCATGAATTCGACCAGCGTCCGCAGGGCCCCGGGATGCACGATCGTGTCGGCATTGAGCAGCAGGAAGTACCGCGGCGGGTTCGGGGTGTCGAGCGCCGCCCGCAGGATCACATTATTGCCCCCTGTGAAGCCGCGATTGGGATGAATCGCCGTCAACTCCGCCCAGTCACGCCAGCCGTTGTCATCGATGGCCTGCTGGATCCTGTCGGCGGAGTCGTCGCCGGTACCGTTCTCGCAGATCGCAACGCGCACGCTGGGACCGGTGTTGATCTCGCTCGTGAGCGAGTGCAGGCAATCGATGGTCAGATGGGCGACGCGGTAATTGACGATGACAACCAACAGATCCATCGACCGCTCCATGCAGGGACGACTCGGTGGGTGGCGTGCGCGCAACGCGACTCAGGTCGGCGGCCGCATCGCCCGACGTTAACTCTGGTCGGGCAACCCGCGTGTGTGACCGGTCCGAAAGCGCCGATTCTGCGCGTCAATTATGTGACGTCCCGGTCGGCAGCCACCTGCGCACGTGTCAACTAAGGAGAAACGCCGTGAGTATCGAACCTGCCCAGACGCCCGTCTTCGTGCTGTGTGGCGGTCTTGGAACGCGTCTGCGGGAAGAGACCGAGATACGCCCGAAGCCTATGGTGCCGATCGGCGACCATCCCATCCTCTGGCACATCATGCAACTCTACGCGCGCCACGGCTTTCGGCGGTTCATTCTGTGCCTGGGCTACAAGAAGGAAGTGATCAAGTCGTACTTCCTGAACTATGCCTCGATGAACAGCGATTTCACCGTCGAGCTGAAGACCAATAACCTCACCGTGCATTCAATCGATCATGATCAGGATTGGGAGGTCACGCTGGCCGACACCGGCGATGAGACCATGACCGGGGCCCGCGTGGCCCGCGCCGCCGAACGGTACTTCAACGACGAGGAGCACTTTGCCGTCACGTATGGCGATGGTCTGACGGACGCGAACCTGCGGGACGAGTTCGAGTACCACATGGGACACGGCAAGATCGGAACGGTGCTGGGGGTGAATCCGCCGTCGCGTTTTGGCGAGTTGAAACTCAATGGCAACAGTGTTCTGAAGTTCGACGAGAAGCCGGAGTTCACGGAGAAGTGGATCAACGGCGGGTATTTCCTGTTTCGACGTGAGTTTCTCGACTACTTGTCGACGGAACAGAGCTGTGTGCTCGAACGGAAGCCGCTGGTGCAGCTCGCCGACGATGACCAGCTTAGCATGTACAAGCTGAAGGGCTTCTGGGCGTGCATGGATACGCAGCGTGACCGGGAGTATCTGACCGGGCTGTGGGAGTCCGGCAAAGCGCCCTGGGCCACCGCACCGCAAATGCAGGAGAGTGGGGCGTGAGCGAGAACTGGCAGGGAAAACGCGTATTCGTGACGGGGGCGACCGGCCTGGTCGGGAGCTGCCTGGTCGAGACGTTACTGGGGCGCGGCGCGCAGGTTGTCACGCTGGTGCGCGACTGGGATCCGCAGAGCGAGCTCATTCGCAGTGGCCTGATTCACCGGACGAGCGTGGTCAGCGGCGCGCTCGAGGACTTTGCCACGGTCGAACGCGCGATCAACATGCACGAAATCGAAGTCGTGTTCCATCTGGGGGCACAGACGATCGTTGGCGTGGGCCTGCGCAACCCGCTGGGCACGTTCGAGAGCAACATCCGCGGCACGTACAACCTGCTGGAAGTGTGTCGGCTGCACGCGGGACTCGTGAAGAGCGTGGTCGTGGCCTCCAGCGACAAGGCATACGGCACGTGCGACACACTGCCCTATACGGAAGACGCCCCGCCGCTGGGTCGACATCCATACGACGTGTCCAAGTCGTGCACTGATCTGATCGCGCAGGCGTACTATCACACGTACGAGCTGCCGGTCGTAGTGGCCCGTTGCGGAAACATCTATGGCCCCGGCGACTTGAACTGGAGCCGGATCGTGCCCGGCACGATTCGCAGCTTGTATCGAGGTGAGCAGCCCATCATTCGCAGCGATGGCAAGTTCCTGCGCGACTATGTATACGTGCGCGATGCGGTCGGTGCGTATCTGACGATGGCGGAACAGAGCGGGCGGGAAGACGTCGCGGGTCAGGCGTTCAACTTCGGGCCGGGGCGGCCGCTGACGGTGCTCGAAGTCGTTGAGCAAATTGTCGACGTGATGGAGCGGCGCGATCTGCCGCCCGTGATTCTGGACCAGGCAAAGGGGGAGATTCGCGATCAATATCTTTCGTCGGAGAAGGCGCAGCGCGTCCTCGCCTGGCAGCCGCAGTACGACTTCCGTGCCGGGCTGGAGGAAACCGTTGATTGGTACGTGCGCTTTCTTGATGAGGAGGCACAAGCCGGCCAGCCGGTCGCAGGTGCACGAGTACCGCAGGCATGATCTTCACGGAGACCTCGATTCCGGGCGCGTATGTCATTGAGCTCGAGCCGCGCGGCGACGAGCGGGGGTTCTTCGCGCGCGTGTATTGTGAGCGGGAGTTCACGGAGCAAGGCCTCAGCACCAACTTCGTCCAGGTGAACAACTCGCTGAGCGCCGTCAAGGGCACGCTGCGCGGCATGCACTATCAGCTCGCGCCGAGCGCCGAGACCAAACTGGTGCGCTGCATTCGCGGGGCGCTGTGGGATGTCGTGCTCGATCTGCGGCCTGACAGCGGGACGTTTGGCAAGTGGTACGGCGCGGAGCTGACCGCCGACAACCGGAAGATGATGTACGTGCCAAAGGGCTGCGCGCATGGGTTCATCACGGTGACTGAGAACAGCGAGGTGCTCTACTTCGTCGACGCGTTCTACGCTCCCCAGCTCGAACGTGGCGTACGGTGGGATGATCCGCGCTTCGGCATCGAGTGGCCGACGGCGCCACACCTGATCTCGGAGCGCGATCAGCAGCATCCGAATTTCGATCCCGAACACCATCTGCAAGCGTAGGAAGCTCGTATGAAGATCCTCTTCACAGGCGCAAGCTCGCTCACGGGCTGCTGGTTCGTTCGCGAACTGGCCGCGCGCCGCCATGAGGTCACGGCGATCTTCCGTCGCCCGCGACGTGCGTACACTGCACAGCGCGCCCAGCGCGTCGAGCTCGCCAGCGAGCGGTGCCAGCCGGTGCACGAATGTTCATTCGGCGATGAACGCTTTCTGAAACTGGTGCGCGACGGCGGTCCGTGGGATGTGCTCTGCCATCACGCTGCGGACGTCACCGACTACAAGAGCCCTGACTTTGATCCGGTCGCGGCCGTGGCCAGCAACACGCGCAACCTGCGGACAGTGCTGGAGGCGCTCGCTGAAAGCGGTTGCACACGGGTCGTGCTGACGGGCAGCGTGTTCGAGCCGGGTGAGGGGGCGGGTTCGGACGAGTTGCGCGCCGTTTCGCCCTACGGGCTGTCAAAGGGACTGACGTCGCAGGTGTTCCGGCATTATGTGCGTGAGTCCGGGCTGCGTCTGGGACGCTTCGTCATTGCCAACCCGTTCGGGCCGTACGAGGAGCCGCGGTTCACGACGTATCTGGCGCGGACCTGGCGCAACGGTCAGGCGGCCAGCGTGCGCACGCCGGCGTATGTGCGAGACAATGTCCACGTTTCGTTGCTGGCGCGCGCATATGGGGCGTTCGTGGATCAACTTGCAACTGATGCGGGCTACGAGCAGATCAACCCGAGCCAGTACGTCGAATCTCAGGGGGCCTTCGCCGAGCGCTTTGCGCGGGCGATGAGGCCCCGGCTGGGGCTACTGTGCGAACTCGCGCTCTGTGAGCAAACGGAGTTCCCGGAACCCAAGCTGCGTATCAATACGGATCCCGTCGACGCTGCCGCGCTCGAATGGAACGAAGAACAGGCGTGGGACGAGCTAGCCATGTACTACCAGGAGATGCCGCTTTCATGACGCCCGCGAGCCAGGTCGGGATTGTGGTGATCGGCCGCAACGAGGCGCCGCGCCTGCCGGCGTGCCTGGCCTCGGTGCGCGATCATCTCAAGACCACGGTCTATGTCGACTCGGGCTCCGTGGACGGGAGTGCCGACATCGCCGAACGGGCGGGTGTCACGACGATCCGGCTCCAACAGGGTCCGTATACCGCGGCGCGTGGCCGGGAAGTCGGCTGGCGGGCACTGGCGCAGCGCTTCCCGCAACTGAAATACGTGCAGTTCATCGATGGTGACTGCGTGCTGCTGCCGGGCTGGCTGGAGCGCGCGGTCGGCTTTCTGGACGAGCATGCCGACGTGGGTGTCGTGGTCGGTGCCTTGCGCGAGCGGCACGCGGAGCAGTCCACGCTGGTGCGACTCGTCAACGCCGACTGGGAACTGCCCACCGGTCCGACGGACGCCATCGGCGGGATCGCAATGGTCCGCGTGGCGGCCCTGCAGCAAGTCAACGGCTGGCGCATCGACTTGATCGCAGGTGAGGACCTAGACCTCGGCATACGGATAATCGGCACTGGCTGGCGTCTCGAGCGCCTACCGGAAGGAATGACGCTGCACGACATCGGAATCCAGTCCTGGACGGAACTTTGGAGGCGGTCGATCCGCTCGGGGTTCGTTTACGCACAGCTCTGTCATCTTCATGGAAAGGCTTCGCCACGTTGGGTGCGTCAACTGGTCAGCAGTTCGCTCTACGGGGGAGTCTTCCCTGTGTCTTTGGCGATGAGCCTGATCTTGTGGTGGCCAGCCGCGTTTATCGTACTGGTGCTCTACATTCAGCTGATAGGACGAATGACATATCGTCGCCTCCAGAGGGGTGACCACTGGTCGTTTGCCTTGCTGTACAGTCTAACGCTTGTTATGCACAAACTCGCCGGTGTCATCGGCATGCTGAAGTTCATCTGGCAGCGAACTCTTGGCACACAGCCGAAACTGATGGAGTACAAGTCAGCCACGGCAGAAAGCTGAGATGAAGGGAAGGGCCCGTGTACAGGTGACAGATGGAGACGGCGTCTGCGTGCCTCGCGATAATGTCTCCACTTTGCCCAGACAACGCGCACGCCAATTCGTGGATGAGGATAGTGTCACTGCCTGAACACAACCACAGCAGCCACGATGTCCTGCTGAGCACGGCCTCCGTGCTCGCGGATGTGCTCGCGCCCGTCGTGCAGCTTGCCAATCAGGTCGGGCACACCATCATGCGCCTGGTCCGGCTCGCACAACTGCGGGCCGTGACGCGTGGCACCGTTCCAGTGAACACCCAGTTCGATGGCCCCGTCCATACGGCCGGGCCGACGCGCCTGACACTCGGCGCACATTGCCGCCTCGGCCGCGATACGTTCCTCGAAACCGCCGGCACGGGACGCATCGAGATCGGCACCCACGTCCGGCTCAACATGGGCACCGTGCTGGTCGCCTATGACCGCATCAGGATCGGCGACGATTGCCTGATCGGCGAATACGTCAGCATCCGCGACGCCAATCACGGCACCGCGGTGGGACAACCCATGCGCCTGCAACCACACACCGCCCGCCCCATCGTAATCGGCAACGACGTCTGGGTCGCCCGCGGTGCCATCATCCTGGGCGGCGTCACTGTCGGTGACGGGGCTGTCGTGGCGGCCAACAGCGTCGTTACCAAGGACGTGCCCGCCATGACGATCGTGGGCGGCGTCCCGGCCCGCGTCATTCGCCGACGCGATGACGAGGAGAAGGTACACGAGACCGGCAATGTGGAGAACCTGAAATGACGCGTAGGGTCCTCTACGTTGCAAGCCAGTTGCCGACGCTGTCGGAGACCTTTGTCTACAACGAGCTACTCGCATTGCGCGCAGCGGGCGTGACTGTGCATGCTGCGTCCGTACGACCGCCGGAGCGGGGCCTCGGCGACGCTGAGCTGGACGCGCTGGCCGATGACGCCATACCGGTCTACGGCGGCGGAGCCGTCCACATGCTTTGGGACGCACTCAGCGAACTGATTGCCCGGCCGACGACGTCTGTCGCGACGGCGGCACTCGCGCTACGCGACGCGGCATGCTCTGGCGACGTCCGCGGGCTGCGCCGACTCAAGGTCTGTTGGCAATTGCTGGCAGGTCTCGCGCTCGCGCGGCGGGTGCGGCCGCGGGGCATTGGTCATATCCACGCCCATATGGCGCATGTGCCGACCACCATCGCCATGTACGCCGCGCGACAACTGGGCGTGCCCTTCAGCTTCACCGGGCACGCCAACGACCTGTTCCCGCAACGCGCCCTGCTATCGGAGAAATTGAACCGGGCTGCCTTCGTCGCATGCATCAGCGCTTGGCATCGCCGGTTCTATCAGGACATTGCCAACGTGCCGGATGAGCGGTTACCGATCGTGCGCTGCGGGGTCGCGATCCCACCGGCGACGACGCCCGCTTCCCGCGCGGCCCCGCACATCCTCTCAGTCGGCCGCCTGATCCCGAAGAAGGGCTTTGACGTCTTGCTGCGAGCGCTGGCACGCCTGCGCGAGGACGGACTGCGCGTTTCGTGCACAATCATCGGCGGTGGACCACAGGCCGACGAGCTTCATGAGCTGGTCAACGCGCTGCAACTCGGCGACTGCGTCGAGCTCGCCGGGCCTCGCTCCAACGCCGAAGTGCGAGCCGCGGTGCAGCAAACCGACCTGTTTGTACTTCCCTGTCGCGTAGCAAACTCCGGCGATCGCGACGGGATCCCCGTCGTGCTCATGGAAGCGATGGCCGCCGGCGTGTGTGTCGTCAGCGGAGACCTCGTCACGATTCGCGAGCTGGTCCATGACGGCGACACCGGCGTGATGGTGCCGCCGGGCGAAGTCGACGGACTGGTTGCGGCTTTGCGCGATCTCATACAGGACGCAGCACTACGTGAGCAATTGGCCGCTGCAGGAAGAGCGTGGGTAACCCAGGAATTCTCGCGCACTGCTAACGTCGAGCGTCTGCTGGCAGCCCTTGCAGGCGCGGCGCCCGTGCCAGAGCGCAACAGCGCACGGCCGGAGCCGCAACAGGCGTGATATGGAGTAATCGACCGTGACCGACCCACCCCGCTATCTTGTGATCTCACCGGTGCGTGATGAAGCCGAATTTCTCCAGCACACCATCGACTCGATGGTCAACCAAACCACGCGACCGACGATCTGGCTGATTGTCGACGATGGCTCAACCGACGCGACGCCTGAGATCGTCCGACGGGCGGCGGAACAGCACGAGTGGATTCGGCTGTATCAGCGGACGGATCGCGGTGTGCGCAAGGTCGGCGGCGGCGTCGTCGACGCGTTCAACGAGGGGCTTGCTCAATTCAAGCTCGACGACTTCGACTTCGTCTGCAAGCTCGACGGTGACCTCGAGCTGGGCCCCACGTATTTCGAGCAGCTCTTCGAGAAGTTTGCGAGTAATCCACGCCTGGGCAGTGCCAGCGGCAAGTGCTGGCTCGTGACGGACCACGGACTGCAACTCGAGCGCACGAACGATCAGTTCTCGCTCGGGGCCGCCAAGTGCTATCGGACGGCGTGCTTTCGTGAGATCGGCGGCTTTGTCAGTGAAGTGATGTGGGACGGTATCGATTGCCACCGCTGCCGTATGCTGGGCTGGGACGTCCGCAGTTTTCATGACGACGCGCTGCTCATCAAGCACCTGCGGCGGATGGGCTCGTCGTTTCGCAGTATCTATCACGGCCGGCTGCGCTGGGGCTATGGCCAATACTTCATGGGGACGCATCCGCTGTATGCGCTCGCTATCGCCGGCTACCGCATGTTGGAGCGTCCCTGGCTTGTCGGCGGACTGATGATCCTGGCCGGCTACTTTCGCGGCTACTTGCTGCGGCAGCGACGCTATGAAGATGTGGAGTTTCGGCGGTATCTGCGGCGTTGGCAGCTCGCGCGCTTGCGACTTTGGAGCAAACCGCAACCAGCGCCGTCTATCGCTGCAATGGAGGCAACGAATTGAGCACGGCGTATTCAACGGGTACCGCCCAGGCAGTTGCACAGCCAGTCACACGGCCTCGCATTGTCGGCACGGCGTTCGGCGATCCGCTCGCACCGATGACGTTCTCGGGCGTATCGCGCAACCTGTTCATGTCGCTCGATGAGATGGACGCGCTGGCAGGTGTTGTGAGCGCCCGTCAACTGCGTTGGCACGACGTCTTCCGTGGCGCGCTTATACCGTCACGCCGCTTGCGCTGGTGGCGCACGCGGGTTTCGCAACGATGGTTGTGGAGTCCTCGCGGCATCGAACTGCTCTCGAGGCGTTTCGAAGAGTGCCTTCAACGCTTTCCGGATGCCACCGATCTTATTCAGGTTGCAACACACATACTTCCGGCCTGTAATCATCTACGCCACTACTGCATGACGGACATGACGATCGCCCAGGCTCTGGAAGCCGGCCAGTTTCTCGGTGGGATGACCGCAGCAGAGTTCGCCAAGGCCATCCCACTGCAACAGGAGATGTTCGCACGCTGCGACGGCATCCTGACAGTCTCTGAATGGGCCCGCCGTAGTATTGTCGAAGACTATGGCCAGCCGGCGGCAAAGGTGCATACCATCGGTCTCGGGGCCAGCATCGATCCGATCGAACCAGCGATAGACAAGTATGAGAGTCAGAACATCCTCTTCGTCGGACGCGACTGGACGCGCAAAGGAGGTCCATTGCTCGTGGAGGCCTTTCGCAAGGTGCGCAAGGTGCTGCCCCAAGCCACCTTGACAATCATCGGCGTGACACCCGATGTATACGGATCGGGCATCAATGTAGTAGGTCCGCTCAGACGTGGCGTACCCTCCGAGTTCCAACGCCTGCGCGAGGCTTATCAGCGCGCGCAAGTGTTCGCCATGCTCTCTGTTTTTGAACCATTTGGAATCGTGTTTTTGGAGGCCCAGCTCACGCGCACCCCGGTCGTGGCGCTGGCGGGCCAGAGTCGTAACGAGGCCCTGTGCGACGGCGAAACGGGCCTCATTGTCCAAAAGCACAATCCAAACGCGGTGGCGGAAGCGCTCATCAGCATTCTCCGTGACCCAGCGCGCAGCCAGCGCATGGGAGAACGAGGCCGGGAGTTTGTTCAGTCGCGCTATACCTGGCCACTGGTGGCAACGCGCGTGCTGGACTGCATTGGTAAGACGCGAGATGACTGAATTGGGCACCATGCTGGAGTCATCCCAAGACCAGATCGTTGCACCGACCGCAGCCACACTTGGTCGGCTTCGCGTGCTGTTGCTCGCGTATCAATGCAACCCACACAACACATCGGAGCCGCGGGTCGGCTTCGAATGGGCCCGGCACCTTCAACATCTCGTCGATCTGACGGTGCTGACGCATGAGCGCAACGCGAGCGCGATCACTACGAACGGGGAATTGAAGTGTCGCGTCGTGTACGTGCCGGCCGAACGCCTCTCGCGCCCCATCTGGCGGGTCAACGAAAAGCTGTTCGGCGCCACTCACGTGCAGCCCAAGATGCTGCTGGGGTCGCTGGACTACCTCGCCTACGAGTATCTGGCTGGCAGGCTGATGGGACCGAACCACATCCGGCGCGACTTCGACCTTGTGCACCGCGTCTCGCCTAAGTGCCTCTGGTGGCCGAGTTTCTCAGTGCCGCCGGAAATGCCGTACGTCATCGGTCCGCTCAACAGTGGCATGGATTGGCCTCCGGCTCTGCACACCGCTTACGGATCGAGATTGGATCCGTGGGTGAATCGTGCGCGCCGGGCGGCGTACTCGATTGCTGTAGCGCGGCTCAGCCCCTGGCGGCGCCTGCTCATTGGCAATCGGGTCTGTCAATTCACGCTCCCTGGCAAGCTGCGCTCGCAGTCGGCGGTGGTCATGGAGACAGCGTTTGACGATGCGCCGCACCTGCCGCCACGCGTGCCGCGATCTGGGCCGCTGCGACTCCTGTTCGTCGGCCGTCTGATCCCGCTAAAGGGCGTCGACCTGCTACTGCGAGCGGTTGCGGCTTGTACCGACTTGGATATGCATCTCACCGTCGTCGGCGCGGGGCCGCAGCGCGCGCAGTTGGAGTCTCTGTCTGGACGGCTGCAACTTGCACACATGGTGACGTTCACCGGTCCCCTCCCCCGAGACGAGGTCAAGAAGCGCTACCGGCAATCGGACGTGATGGTCTTTCCAAGCCTGCGCGAGTCGGGCGGCAATGTCGTGTATGAAGCTCTCGCGTCGGAATTGCCCGTAATTGCCGTCGATCACGGCGGGCCGGCCGAGCTCGTCACTCCGGCTTGCGGCATACTGATTCCGCCCGGCGGCACGGATGAGATCGTGAGAGGATTGGCGAACGCAATCCACTCACTGGCTCACGACGAACCGCGCCGTGCCCGCATGGCCACCGCCGCGCGCGAGCACCTGTTAGCCCGCCACACGTGGCCGGCGCGGGCGCACGAAGTCCTGAACATCTACGCAGACGTCCTCGCCGCGCGCCGTCGCTAACCCGTCATTTCCCCTCTGCTACTCCACGCGTTCGTACGCCCCGATGTCAGCCGCATCACCCTGCGGACGGTCGTTGCGTGCGTAATCTTCACGCACGACGCTGGTCGTGTCGGCCGTATCATGCGCGGCACCGCCGCCTGCCGGGCGCCAATCTCCACCCGCCTCATCGACGTACGGGCTGGTGTCAGTATCCGTGCTGCTGCCGTCTTCCCCCAGCGCCTGCCAGTCACCGAGCGTGTAATTCACCCAGGAACCGTGTAGGCCAGTGCGCGCAACGCGATCGAGCCCTGCCGCATAGAACAGATTGTGATCCGACACGACACCCGTGAGTGCGGCAGGATCGACAACCCACAACCCGACACTCCAGCCGGACGTCGTGACGCTGTGCAGAATATTGTTCACAATCTGCACATTGCCGAAGTCATCACCGGTGACCTTCAGGGCCGCGTCATCATTAGGATTAATGATCGTATTGTGTGCGATCAGCACGTCGCGCGGCCCCGGATCGCCAAAGGCGGACCCGCTCTCCAACTCAATCTTGGCCTCGACCACATTGTTGATCACGCGAATGCGCTGCGTGGCCGCCTCGATCGAGATCCCGTTCTGGCTGCAATTCCAAATCGAGTTGCGCTCCACCAATACATCGCTGATCTCCTGGTGCACGCTGCCACGGTTTGGTCCGATGTGCACAGATAACCAGGTGCCCGAGTCAATCAGATTGTCAACGATAGTCACGTATCTGGACGGCCAGCCATTCGAGGTGAACTCAGCACAAACTCGCAGGTTGTGGCGTCCGCCCCCTGCGTCTGCAAGGCAATTGTTCGAATATACGACCTTTTGAATACTGTTACTGTAGATGTTGTGGTAGTTCTGCGTCTGATGAATACTGCACCCCATCAATGCAGCACAGCGCGTTTGCTGTATGTACACGCCCGCTCTACGGCAATCTGAAATGTCGCACTCTTGCAAGAACGTGTTCGTCGCGAACGAGGGCCCGAGCGCGCCGGCCCCAGTTTTTCTCGCGTTAATGCGCAGCATCAACGTGTTCGTGGCCCCTGCCTCCGTCTTGATCGCATCTGATCCCTCGCCACCCTCAACATCATAGTTGTGAATCAGATGCAAATTCATGAATCGCCAATCGTCACGCGCCGTTGCGAAGATCGCACTGCCCAAGTCCGTCGACGCACGAACGACAGGTTTGTCGCCATGGCCGTAATCAGCAACGCTCACAGGTCCTTCGCACGCGGCGATTAGCGGTGCATTACATATCCACTCATCACCACGCTTCAGCAGTATGCGGCAGTTGGAGCCCATGACTGCGAAGGCCTGCGTGAGCGTCTCGAAGGGCTCTTCTTCCGACAAACCGTCGTTGTCATCATCGCCCTCGGAACTCGAGACGTAGTACGTCGTGCCGGAGAACGGCAGCACTTCAATCTCCTGCACGTACTCGTGTACGTCGCCGGTCGTGTCCGTGACCCTCAGCACCACAGAATACGTTCCGGGCTGCTCGTAGACGTGCGCCGCCACGAAGCCCGTCGCTTCGTTCTTGCTGAGACCGGTGGTGTTCCACACGGCGGACGGATCGTCTCCGAAGTTCCATTCGTAGTAATACGCGCCGAAGTCCCCGTCGCCCGGCTGGACGACACCGCTGTCCCACGCCGGCGTCGCCGTATCGACCGCATCGAAGAACACCGCCAGCGGAGCAACGCCGGTGGTGCGGCTGGCCGTGGTCATCGTCGCTTCAACCACCGTCAGCGCTGCGCTACGCTCGGTATTGCCGTCACCGTTGGTCTCGTTCGTGAACGTGATGTGCGGGTCGCTGTACTCGCCCGCGGGGAGCTCGGTCGCCGCATCATTCGGCGTTACCACCACCGTCACACTTTCGCCCGCCCCCAGCACGCCGGACGTCTGCGAAAGCGACACCCAGGGCTGCGTCTTCGCCGCCGACCACGCCAATGGCTCGTCGCCCGTGTTGTGCACCGCATACGACTTGTACGCGGGCACAAACGGTCCGCCCACCGTCCCGCTGCTGATGAAGTCGCTCGGCGGCGTCACGGCCAGCGCGGCCCCATCCGTGATCGTGATCGTGACATTATCACTATCCGTCAGGTCATCATTATCGCGCACAATCAGCGTGAGCACGTGCTCGCCAACGGGCAACGCAACCTCCGCCTGCGGGTTGCCACCATCTGCCAGCACCGTGTCGCCCGACATCCAGAGATATTGGACGATCTCGCCATCGGCGTCGTAGCTGTTGCTGCCATCGAGCGTGACATTCTCATTCCCGCTCCGATCGCCATCGGGCAACACCAGGTCATCACCAGCGTTCGCAACGGGCGGCAGCAAGGGCGCGCTCGGCACGATCGTGATCGTGACACTATCGTCAGCCGGATTCTGCCCATCCGTCACGGTGAGCAGGAAGACCAGCGTGGTGGGTTCGTCCACGGCGGGCGCCTCGAACGTGGGCGCGACGGCATGCGGGTCCGATAGCGTGACCGCCGGCCCCAACGTCTGGGCCCACGTGTACATCAGGCCGAGGTCGCCGCCCGATCGGCTGCCGGAGCCATCGAGCGTGACGACTGTGCCGGGCGATACGGTCTGATCTCCGCCGGCGTTGGCGACGACTGCCGCAGTCTGGTCACCCTGCACAACGCGCACCTCCTGCTCGGCGCAATCGATGCTCATCGTGGCCAGCACAAGCGTGAGCGTCGCGACGTATGACCCTGCTTGTTGATAAGTGTGCATCACGTCCCAGCCTTCGGCCGACTCCCCGTCGCCAAACTGCCATTGCAATGCATAGTCGATCGGCAGGTCGGGGATGGGGGCGAGAGTATTGGCGGAGAAAGCGACGGTCATCGGCGCCGCACCGGCCGCGTCCTGCGGGTCGGTATCGATCACAAACGTCGGCAGGACATAGACTTCCTTCACTGCGGTCGCGGTGGCGCCGTACGTGTCGGTAACGGTCAGTGCGACGGTGCGGACGCCGGGCTCGGCAAACGTGTGATACAGGATGGGACCGCTCCCGAAGCTTCCGTCATCGAACTGCCAACTGTACGTATCGATAGGCCCCGCCCCGCCGCTACTGCCCGCCGTGGTGAGCCCGACCGATAGCGGTGCCACGCCCACGCTCGGATTGGCCTGGATCACCGCCGAGGGCTGCCCGATCGGAACCTCTTCCGTTTCAGAGGCGACGACTGGTTCGACGCCGTCGTCCTGCAACGAGCCAACGGGTACGTCCGATATTGCGCCCGCCGGGTCCGCCCCACAGCCGCCCGAAAGGACGAACGCGGTGACGAACACGGGCAGGATGATAGCGGCGCGGATGGCGTGTTGGAGCACGGCGTGTCCTCCCGCTGGAGCCACAAATACCCCCGTATACCATAAGGATGCAATTCTCTGTGAAACTGGGCAAAAGGGTCGCGAATTGGAAACACTTCCGATGGTTACCGTTATCAGGACCGGCTTCGGTTTGCCGCGCCGAGTGTTCGATAATCGATGCAGACCGCGACCTCGATCGCGACTGGCAGCGTCGAGGGGGCGGGGAGCGAATCGGATCGCAATATCAGGCTTAGGTCGCCCAACCAGAAAAAGTGGATTGACGCAATGTCCAACAGTAATTCGCGCCGCGCAGCGCTGAACCTCAAACTGCTGATCATCATCGGGATCGTCGGCGTCCTCCTCGTGGCCGGTGCGCTCTACGCGCGCAAGGTCCGCAGAGAGATGATCGCCCACGACGCGTTACGGCAAGCCCAAACCGCGTATGCGGACGAGGACTGGGCAACGGCGTCGAAGATGTTCCGACGGTACCTGGCGCGCTATCCGGACGATATCGAGGCGAACAAGCAATGCGCGCACGCATTGCTCGCGACACGGCCCCTGCCGCCGGCGCACATGGCGCAGGCGATCATGGTGTATCGTCGACTGTTGCGCGCCGAGCCAACCAACGAGGAAGCGTTCAAGCAGCTCGTGCTGCTTTATGAGACGGTCGGGGATTACACTGAACTTGAACACGTCGCGCGGCGTCGGCTAGAAGCAGTGCCGCATGATCCGGACGCCACGTTGGAACTGGCGAAGGCGCTGGTGTTTCGCAAGGCTAACGACGAAGCACGGGCCTTGCTCAGCAATTTGGTGGCGTATCACGCGGACGATCCGACACGACACCCGGATCTCGTCGAACCCTGTATCCTGCTGAGTGCCCTGCCCGAGAATGAGACGGAGGAGTTGGCGTATGCGTGGGCGCAGGAGTGGGTCGCGCGGGCCATCACGTTCGATCCGCAGTCGGGGTTCGCGCTGTTACAACGGGCAGCGTTGAAGCGCGAGCTGGCCATGGACGAACAAGGCCCGGCGCGCGAGGAGTTGCTGGCAGAAGCGCGCAGCGACTTGGAACGCGTGCAGGAGCTGGCGTCATCCGGCCCGCGTGTCCGCCTGTTGTTGTGTGATGAGTGGATCAAGCATGGGGAGGTTGACCGCGCCCGAGCGCAACTCGAACTGGCCCGCACGGCCCAGTCCGAGGAGCTGAGGCGCTTTGTGGTGGACCCTGACACATGGCGTGTCGCACTGTTCGCACAGGCCGCCCGGCTGGCACTGCGCGCGGGCAATGTCGATCGGGGCGTCGCGCTGGCCGAGGAGATGCTCGGCGAGTTGGAAGATCGACCGCAACTCCAGCAGGTGATCCCATCGGCGGTCGAGCTACTGATCGCCGGCCACCGCGTCGAGACTGCCCGCAAGTGGCTGGACGAACACGTTGCGACGATTGAGCTGGCCGGTGGCTCATCGCAGCGTAGTGATACGCTAATTTTCCTGGAAGCGCTCGTGGCCTGGGCCGAGGAACGGCCCTATGAAGTGATCCGCCTGCTCGAACCGATCGCCAATCGGCCAACGGCAGAGCCGCGCGCACAGACGCTCCTTGCCCGTGCGTACATGCGAACGGGGCAATCGGCCCGTGCGGCTCGGTTGCTATCCGAAACGACAGTCGACACGGGACTGGGGAACGAAGCGGCAATCATGCTCGCGCGTTTGCATTTATCGCGGGGCAACTGGGACCAGGCCCGGGCAGCAGTCCGTCCCCAGCTGGCGGCACAGCCGGGGCGAATCGACCTGCGCTTATTACAGTACTCAGCCGATCTGGGTGAAGCGCTGGGCCTGCCCCGTGAACAGGCTGAGGAGCGGTTGACCGCGCTGGTGGACGAGTTGGAAGCCCTGCGCGACGCACACCCAAACCACGTTGATGTGTGGCTGCTGCTGGCGTCGATCGCGGAGGCTCGCCGGGGCCGAGCAGCCGCTGAAGGAATCCTGGAGGAGGCGGTCGACACTTGCGAGCAACCCCTCCAGGCCATCGTAACACTCGCACGCCTCAAGGTGCTGGGTGGTGCTGCGCCAAGCGCGATCAATCTGCTCCGGACGGCGTGTACCGAGCACGGCGACGTGGCAGCACCGTGGCTGGCACTCACCGATCTACTCGTGGCACAAGATGAGATTGATGCGGCGCGCGCTGTGCTGGGCGAAGGCCAAGAGCACGTGAAGTCGCAGGACCATCGCAAGCGCCTGCGTTTGCGTCAGGCAGCACTGGAAATCGCGCATGGGGCACACGAGGCCGGCGTAAGGCAGTTGCGCGAACTGGTCTCCAGCTACTCCGACGATATCGAGGTGCGGTCGCTACTGCTCGATGCACTCGACCTGAGCGGCGACGATCGTAATGAAGCCGCCACACTGATCGGCGAATTGGCCGAACTTGAGGGTGCAGAAACGGTCGATGTCGTTGATGGTGAGATCAAGGAGATTACGGGAGCAACGGGGCTGCTGTGGCGAAACCACCTGGCCCGCTATCGAATGACCGGAGCAGACTGGCGTAGTCAGCGTGAGCACATCGAAGAGCTGCTCCGATTCTGCGTCGACGCGGATCCATCGTGGACGGGACCCGCCGCGCTCCTCGGCACGTTCTACGAACGAACCGGACAGTTTGATCAGGCCGAGGCCGTATACCGCAACGGATTCGAAGCAGGCGGGTCAACCACGCTGGCGACGCGCTGGTTAGCGCTTTTGCAACAGCAGCGCAAGTTTACCGAATTCCGCGAAGTCTACGAACGTCTGAGTCGGCGCCTGGACGAGCGCAGCCGCGCCAGCCTGCGCATCCAACAGGCGTTGGGGGAGCAGCGTATCGACGACGCCATCAAGGAACTGGAACTACGTTCATCGGGCTCACAGCGCAATGCAGAAGATCTGCTCCTGCTGGCACGCCTGCGTTATGAGCAAACAAGCGACGCGGAGCAGGCTCTGGACCTCGTCGACGAAGCTTTGCAAGTTGGCGCCACACCCGTGTCAGCCGAACGCGTGCGTGCTTTCATACTTCACCACGAAGGTCGGGCAGCGGAAGCCGAAGCCGCGCTGAACGCCCTGGTCGCACAGGGAAACGAGCCCGAGGCGCTGCTACTGCGTGGCTCATATCACCTCACTGCCGGAAACTACGAGAAGGCCGAAGCGGATTTCGTGCGGCTGGCCGCAGCGGCGGATGGTCCACAGGGGTATGCGGCGCTGGCCGATTTCTACGTCCAGCGCGGCGACCTGGACACCGCGATCACCGCGGCCGAGGCTGGGCTTCGGGAGTACCCCGAGGCGCAGCTGCTCAGACGCGGTTTGGCAGGAGCCCTGCTCAATCGCAATCAGCCGGGCGATGAGGAGCGGGCCCAGGCGCTACTCGGCGATCTTGGGCAGCAGTTGCCCGACGATGCCGACGCGCTCCATATGCAAGCTGCGCTGCTGATCCGTCAGGCAACCGCGGAAGCCCGCGACGCAGCGCGCGAACTCATGCGGCGGGCCGCACACGTCGAGCGCGCTTCCAGAACGACATTCCGCGGACTCGTGGGTATCGCCCTCAATCTGGAGATGTTCGACACGGCCGCTGCGCTGAGCCGCAAGGCACTGCAAGTTCACCCGGACGATACCGAGTTGAGAGTCCTCGCTGCGGAAGCCGCCCTGAAACGCAACGACTATACGCAGGCGAGACGGTTAGCGGGACAAGTTCGGTCGGCAGCCGAAGCCAGTGACGCCCAGCAACTGGCCGCGATGGGCATCTTGGCGGATATCGCACTGCGCGAGGACAATCGTGACACGCTGCTCGCGCTGTTGCCGGAAATCACAGAGCGTGCTGCCAAGGCACCGGAAGACGAGTCCATGCAGCTCGTCGCCGCCCGGCTGCATGTCGCACTGGGGCAGCAGCGCGAGGCACTGCGTGTGCTCGCCAAATTCTGCCAGACTGACGCCGGCCGCGAGAGTCTGCCCGCTTTGCTGCGTCTCGAGGAGCTCAGTCGAACTACCGGTGACATGCCCGGCGCACTCGAGGCACTGGAACGGGCGCGGCGTATCGCGCCGAATGACCCGGGCGTGCTGCGTGCCAAACTGCTTTCGCTGGCCGCGCGGCAAGAGTTTGGCGAAGTGCTCAAGACAATCGAGGCCGCGTCTCCGGAGACGGCCCAGGCAGATGGGTATGTGCTGGCCGCCTGGATTCTCCAGTCGGTTCCGCCTCACCGCGACCGCGCTGCGCAGTTATTCCAACAAGCTCTTTCGCTGGAACCGGCACATCCCCAGGCGAAAGCCAGCTTGGCATTGCTGCGCTACCAGGAAGGCGATGTCGCCGAGGCCACCCGTCTCTACCGCGAACTCATCAAGCAATATCCCATGCACGCCGACGCACGGAATAATCTCGCCTGGATCCTCGTCGAAAGCGGTTCGGCCTTGCAGGAGGCGATCATGCACGCCCGCGAAGCCGTCGCGCTCCAGCCCATGAATCCGAACTATCGCGACACCCTGGGAATGGCCTTATGGAAGTCAGGCGAACTGATGGCAGCACAGGAGGCCTTCCTGACCGGTATGGACTCCGCCGAATCTGGCTCCCGACTACATGCCAAGCTGTTGCTCCACCTCGGGCAGGTCGCGGTCGAGCTCGGCGACCTGGTTTCGGCCTCGCAGCAACTGCGAAAGGCCAAGCAACTGGACGAAGAACATGGCTATTTCGCTCAGGAAGAGCGCGACACGCTCAGCCGGTTGCTCGCCAAAGCCGCACAGGAGTCGTAACAAGATCCGACCACTCCAACGCGTGCAGCAGGCAGGCTTTGCGCTTTCGGCGTGCAGTCGACTGGTACGAATATCTGCCCTGTAGGACTTGGAGCGAAGTGGCCGATAACGCTAGCACAACCGGCGTTCGGACCGGCGACGCAACGATGGTCAGGAGAGGCGGATGACTCGTAGCAAGATTCATGTTCAGCCTGCACGCCAGGCGTGTAACGGCCTTTCGCCCGTGTCGCTCGGCCCGCTGTGCGCACGTAGCTCGTGGCCGATCGGAAATCGCGTTTTGCGGGTCGTGCCGGTCGTCCTGTTGCTCGTTGGCGGTGCTTGTCGCCAGGACGGCCGCATTACACTCGTCGAGCTTCGGGAGAAGGAACGCGCGCTGGCCGAAGTTGAGCCGGTCGCCGTCCAGCACGAGGCCCTCGCCCTGACGGAGTTGAAGCCCTACCGCGTGCAACCCGGCGACATCCTGGAAGTCCGCCTGACCGGACTCGAAGCCGAAAGATATCGCCCCACCGACCTTCAACTGCGGGTGCACGGGGATGGGAGCATTCGACTGCCGGTCGTCGGCGCAATCGATGTGGCCGGCCTGACCCTCGCTGAAGTTGAGGAGAAGATCATCGATGCTCACGTACCGTCGGTGGTTAAGGACCTGGCCGTATATGCAGAACTCGCCGCCCCAGAGAACACGACCGTCATGGTCATGGGGGCAGCCCGGCAACCCGGACTGGTCGCGCTGGAGGCAAACGAACGCAACGTGCTGTACGCCCTGGCGCTGGCTTCCGGATTCAACGAGGGCGCTTCCGGTCGGGTGCGCGTCAAACCGATCCGCCCGGAGCGCGAGGAAGTCGTGTACAACCTTAACGACATCAACGATGTGCGTCGGGCGATGCTGGGACCGCCGCTCGAGTCCGGCGACGTACTGGTGGTCGAGGGTGCCGCCCAGAGCGCCATCTATGTCAGCGGTCTGGTAACCCAGCCAGGTCCCATCCCCGTACCCCCGGGAAGTGAGCTTTCAGTCCTACGCGCCATCGCGGCTGCCGGCGGTACGCGGCCCTATCTGGACATCAAGGAGGCCTCGCTTGTGCGGGAACTGCCTTCCGGAGAGCAGGTGCACGTACGGCTCGAATTGGGCGAAATGCTCGCCGGCGTTACCCCCGACCTCGCGTTGCGTCCTGGCGATATCCTCCAAGTACCGCATACCGCAGACACCCTGGTTCAGGAGTGGGTGCTGAACAACATCCTGGTGGGACCGTTCAGCGTGCAACTGCGGTACGACCCGCTGCAGCAGTACAACACCGAGCGGGCTCTGGAAGCAGACAACACCGGCAGCAACCTGTCGGACGCGATACGCAGTTCACTCAGCACCAGCATCCCGAATCTGCTCGTGCCAACGGTACAGCCACCACAGTAGTGACGTTCAGCCTGGTGGGCAGGCCTGGGCGGTCGTCGGTTCGTGGGTGCCGGCGGCCGCCCGCCGGATCAGAACTGTCCGGAAGGAGTAACCGTCTTGAAGACGAAGAGCCGCGCATGTCTGTTGTCCACACTCGCCGTGTTGGTCGTCGGCGGCTGCCCGTGGGGTATATCGCCAATTGTAGAAGGCAATGAGCGCGTGCGGCTGACCACGACGAAGGGCGTCATCGTGATCGAGTTGTTCCCGGAAGCCTCACCCGCGACTGTGGCGAACTTCAGGGCCTACGTGGAGGAGAGCTTCTACGATGGCACGATCTTCCATCGTGTCGTGCCGGGCTTCGTCATTCAGGCTGGTGGCTATACCAGTGGATTGACTGAACTCACGCCCGGACGTGCGCCAATCGGTAACGAGTCGCTCAACGGCGTTCCCAACGTCCGTGGCACAGTAGCGATGGCCTATCTCACTGGTCAGCCGGATTCTGCAACGTCGCAGTTCTTCATCAACGTCGCCGACAATCGCGCCTTAGACGCAACCTTGGACCGCTTCGGATACGCAGTCTTCGGCATCGTAGTGGAAGGTATGAGCGTGGCGGATGAGATCGCCGCACTCGAAACCGCAACAGTTGACGGGCTCTCGGATGTGCCTGTTGAGGAGGTCGTCGTTACGAGTGCCGCGCTCGAGCCCGGCGTGCTGGAGTTTGAGTCCGAGTTTGAAGCCTATCTCGACAACCTGGAGTACGGTTCCTTGAACTTGGTTCGTGACGTTGCGGTCGATTTGCTGGGGTGGTGGATGTTCCAGTAACGTCGTTATGATCATGGCAACTTAGCGGACATACGTCGGGGGGACGTTTTTTCCCAATATTGCAGCGCACCGAAAAACGGCCGACGATCCTGAATCGGCGCCATCGACTACGCGGGCGCAGACTCCGCGGTCCCCATAAGAAATGCGGCCGGTAGACGCATGCGATGAAGATATCGCCGCTGCGAGTTATCGGTCAGTTCTCAAGGGGCGTCCGTTTGGGGCGATGAAGAGGACAGAACAGTCCCAAATATTTGTTTTTTATGATCTTACGAAGATTGTCGTTGATGGCCGGAACCGGTATCGGTACAATCTCCGTGAGGAGTTAGAAGTCAATCAGCGGGGTAACCGGGCCGATTCGAAACCGGTCCCGCAGGAGGAGGAAGTAGTGATGCGTGCTGCGGGATACAGCGGCGCTATTGCGCTCGTGCTGGCTATGCCAGCCCTGGTCTTGGCCGGACCGATTGGGAACGATCCGGCGGGATTGCCGGACTACACCGGTTCTGTGTCGTTCAATGCGGACGACCTGTTGCTCGTGGACCTCGATTACGCGGTCTATGAGCCCGGCGTATATCCGGATGATGGAATCAATGGCGACGATCCGTCGGACGGGACGGAGTATGTCTATGCGTATCAGGCATTCAACGTCTCGGCAGACCAGGCGCTGACGGCGCTCTCGATCGGTCTGCCGAACGAGGGACATGACGCAGGTAACGCGCTGGCGGATCCGTTGAGTGGCGTGATCGGCGGGCTCGAGCCGTCGATGGTTATTCCGCTTTCCACCAGCATGATCTATCGCTTCACGAGTCCGGAGTTGGTGGCGGATGAGTACTCGAGCGTTGTGCTGTTCACGAGCCCATACCCGCCCGCGTTGGGGCCGGGGTCGGTGCAGTACGGCTCACTTGTGGACACGCAGACCGTCCCCACGCCCATTCCGGAACCGACGACGGCAGCTTCCTTGTTGTTGGTTATGGGAGTACTGGCGGGTGTTCGCCGGCGATGAGAAGTTGTGAAGATTTCGTGCCCACCGGGGCGCGAGGAGGTTTGTGACTATGAATCCGCATGCTCTGGCAATCGCACTGACTGCGTCACTTGCCGCTGGCGCGACTGCCGATATGGACGTGCTCAGCTTGGGAACGCCACTCGATGGCTTCTACGGCACGCGTGAGTTTCGGGCGTACTATGAATCGACCGACAGCTATCTCGACGTCGACGTTGATTTCGCCGTGTTCGGACCGGATGACTACACGGGTGGCGGTTCGGCATCCGGCGCATACGCCGGCTTCGACGGCATCGACGCCAACGAGTATGTGTACGCGTTTCAGTTTCAGAATCTGTCGAGCTCAACGGTGCCAATGAGCAACATGACGCTCGATCTGTTGGAGGGGAGCGTCATCAGCGGCGTAGGGTACAACAATCTGAGCGGTACCGTGAACGCCACCTTTCCGGACGTCGTGAGCGAGAGCTACCTGGCATACTGGTTCGTCGCGCCCCAGTTGGGTGTTGAGCAGGACAGTGTCTTCGTCATGT
Source organism: uncultured Planctomycetales bacterium (assembly GCA_964468185.1). Classification (GTDB taxonomy): domain Bacteria; phylum Planctomycetota; class Phycisphaerae; order UBA1845; family Fen-1342; genus JANQFV01. The sequence goes on from CAYXTR010000003.1 coordinate 97,693, forward strand.
TCAGCAGTCCACAAGCCCCGACCTTCGCCTACGCCAGTATTATGGACGGCGGCATCGCAACACAGGTCGATGGCGGACTGCCGACGCCGAATCCGGTCCCGGTACCCGGTGCAGTGGCCTTGGGCGCCATCGGCATGACAATGATCGGTGCAGTACGCCGGCGCTTGTCGTAGGACTTTCCACCACGGCAAGTAAGTCAACTAACACGGGCCATCGATCCACTATTCGGATCGATGGCCCGTTTCTTGCTGCCATTCCCGTCCAATACTCATCAGGCACGTCAAGCGTCTTGTTCGGCGCCACCAGTAATCTTCAACTCCGCACCAGTCTCTTCGAGGTTCGGCGTACGGGTCCACGAGAGCTTGAAGCTCAACGACTCCTTGTCCTCTTTCTTCTTCCCTTTGACGGAGACCTTGACGCTCGGGTCCGGCGTGAAGTTCAGGGACTCCTCGCCATGCTGAATGCTGATCTCACCTGATTTCAGACTGTTAACGAGGTCCTGTAGATAGCTGACGGCCCGGTCGCGTTCCATCATGGCCTCGACGCGAATTTCGTTCTTCTCCATGGCACTGCCTCCTCTCTTACTATGTCGGTTCGCCGCGCTCCCGCCCGGGGCGGCGTTGCGGGATCGCGACGGGCTACGAAAACTCGCGCCACTGCAGCCGGACGAGGCGGGTAACGGATAACTGCTCTACTTCAAGGATAGAGCCGACTGCGCACCTTCTCAACGCGCCGGGTCCTTCTCATCAAGCCAGGACGCCCCCCAGTCCGTGGCTGCCGCGAAATCGACGCCACCAGCCGCTTCGAACACTGGACAGCCGCGCAATCTCTCCAGGTACGCTCCCGCCGAGAAATCCGGCCGGGGCTGACCGGGTTGCGGGAAGTAGTTCACGGTGAGCGGCTTCTGGAGGGCTTCGACCAGATCGGGACGTGAACCGAGATCTGCGGACGCGATGCGGGCGGGGCCATGCCCCCGTTTCCAGTTCAGGATCAGCACGCCGGCCAAACAACCTTCCAGTTGCATGCGCCCCGGCTCGTAAACCTCCTCGACATGCACATCGTACTTCTGTTCGAGTTGCCAGAGATCGTCCGGCGGAAGCTGACGGAGGCGCTGTTGCTCTGATTCGGGAAGCAGCGCACGGAGCCGCTCGTCGTGCATGAGGGTTCCCGGGTTGACGCGCGGGTGCTTGGCCAGCCCGAGCATCTCGGTCGTGTCCGCCGGCCGGCGGATCAGCAGGCCGTCATTGGTCACGAAGTCAAAGCCCCGGCCGAGCAAGTGCAGTGCCAGCGTCGACTTGCCCGCGCCAGGAATACCAGCGATGGCAAGCCCGCGGCCGGCGCGCGCGACGCACGACGCATGGGCGAGGATGTAGCCGGCATCGATCTTCTGCTGCATGAAGCGATTGTTGATGAAGTTGATCACCTGGTTGAGATTGGCCAGCGACGGACCGATGGCCACACCATCGCGGTGTCCGAACAGAAACTGCATACCGGTAACGCGCTTGCGCAGGACGCGGCCATCCGCGAAGTCGAAGTATTCATCCTTGATACGTGTCTTACCGGCACGCGGCCGTAGAGGCGTATAGGGCAGGTCCGCCGGTTGCACCGGCGCTTCGATCACGTGCACGTGCAGGTCAGCGGACTGCTCGCCTGTTACGAACACGCGGTGATAGCTGCGCAGTGCGTCAAGAATGGTGTCGTCGTTGGCCGTCACGCGAATCGGCACGCCAGCCACCTTCACTGTCAGCGCGCAACGTGATGGGTAGCGCTGCAGCAGCGCGGCGCGGCGCTCGGCCAGTGATTCTCCGGTCACACTATGCATCACGCAGTTTCCCAAGGACGTAATCCGTGTAAAGACTGGCTGCATCAATCCCATTCGCCTCCCGCAGGCCCCGAAACCCGCCAAACGCCGACACCTCGAAAACCACCGGCCCGTCGGCCGTCTCCGCAATGTCCACCGAGGTGAAGTCCAAGTCGAACACGGCCTGGGCCCGACCGGCGAGAGCAATGATCTCCCGAGACGGTTCGTGCGGGCGGTACTTGCCGCCGCTGTGCGTCGTCGTGTTCCACGAATCACCACCGGCCACGCGGGCGTAGCAGGCCAGGTACTCACCGCCCAGAAACGCAAGCCCCAGGTCGTGGCCGGGCAACGCGAGCTTGCGCTGAATGTACAGCACCGGATTTCCGGCAGCCTGAAAGCCGGCTATCTGCTCACGGACATCGTCCCCCGCTTTCACGATACACATGCCGCGCGCCTTCGAGGTGAACAGCGGCTTCAATACGGCTGCGCCAAACTCCGCGACTGCCGCCACTGCGGCATCCAGGCCCTCGGTCACGACGGTGTCCGGCATCGGGATGTCGGCCAGGCGCAGGGACACCGTGCACGCCAGCCGATCGAGCAATCGCATGATCGACAAGGGTCGTGAGAAAACCCGCACGCCGCGGTCATTCAGGAAGTGCAGGACCTCGAGTCGATCGAGCAGCCGGGGGGAGTACTTTCGGCCCAACTTCTTGACAATCAAAGCGTCGAAGGCGGTCAGATCATCTTCGCCATGTGTCACCCGTTCGTGAGCCAGATCGAGGTTGACATGTGCAAGGTTGATGAGATGTCGGCGTCCGGTGCGTTCCGCGACCACGTCGGCGAGGCGGTTGGACGACCATCCGTCCGAAACACCGACAACACCGATTCGAGGTTGATGCTTGGCCATGGCGAGTGTGCCTGGGCTCCCCGGGGCTTGAAGGTCAGTAAAGCAGAATGCCGCTGGGGACCACAAACTCCGACCAGGTCCCTGGATTATTGAGCAGGCGTCGCAGCAGGTACACGGCGCGCTGGTGCATATTGCGTGCGAAGCGGCGGTTCAGCTCGAAACGGGTCGACGTCACGAACGAGCGTGTGAGCCCCAGCGCCAGGCGGGCTTCGAACGTCTCGTCCTGGTGCGCAGCGGCGAAGTCGCGGGCAAACTGCAGGCAGCGCAGCGTGACCGCCTCGAGCAAGACGCGTTTGCGCGGCGAGAAAATCGGCAACCGGAAATTGGACACCAGGAACACGGAGATGTCCTGCACATAGTCGAAATCGCGTGAACGATGCGTATCGACATAATGCAGCCGATCCTCGCGCTGATTGTAGATGATATTGTCGATGTTGAAGTCGCCGTGGATAAAGACGCTGAATGGGGCGCGCAAGGTGACATCGAGGGAGCGGGCATGCTCGATCAACTCGCCAAAGGGGCGGGTAAGGAGGCCGCCGACCTGCACGCTGCGTCCGTCGAGCGTCGGGTGCAAGCGATAGACATCGTCGAGCCGGTCGTGGAGCTGCTGCATATAGTTAACCTGTACCGGGCCGGGCTGCAGCGTGTCTGTCCAAATACGGCGCTGGGTCTGCTCGAGCAGGTCGAGGGCGCGGTCGATCACCTCGGCGTCACCGTTGAGAATGACGTCCTGCAACGTGACGCCGTCGAGGTACTGGAGCAGCAGAGCTGCGCCCCGCTCCTTCTCCTGGTATTCGACGACCTGCGGCGCGAGCCCCGGCGCAACTTCGCTCCAGCGTTTGAGGCTCTCGCGTTCCTTCTGAAGCTTGTCCGGCCGGCCTTCCTTGAAGATCACCCGTTCCCGGCGATCGGCGGACGCGCCGTGCTCCATCGTACCGATGCGGGCGCCGGAGCGGGTGCCCCAGATGGAGGCCAGGCCGACATCCTGAATGGACTCGCGCAACTCCGGTGCGGCTTCGAGCGCTTCGTCAAGCACGCGGTATTGGTGTATCTTCAGCCGCTCTCCCAGCGCCGCGAGGATGATCGCCTCGCCGATGTTCTTCAGCGCGTCCCCCATGCGCTCCAAGTAGTGCAGCACGAAGAGCGTGGTGATGAGGTCACCGATTTCCGATGTGTTGCGCAGTGCGACCAGGATATCATTGAGCTGCCGCTGATAAAGATGGTCGAGCTCATCCTCGATATACCCGATGCGCAACGCGAGTGAGGCATCGCGGTCGAACAAGGCCTTACCGACCGAGTCAAGCCCCTCGAGCATGCGATCGAAGTAGAAGCGATAGTTGAACCGCTGCAGGCGGGTGTGATCCTCCAGGTGCTGCGTCTGGCGGGCGATATTCGCGGAGAAGTCGGCGATGCGCTCCAGGTTGCTGGTGATGATGTTGAGGGCCCGCAGCATGTCGACCTTGCGACCCTCCTCGATCCGCTCCCGCGAGAGGATCTTGAAACACTCGTTTTCGATCATGCTCTTCTGCACGTCGATGTAGTCATCGCTGTCGCGAATGCGCTTGATCAGGTCCGGGCTGGGTCGGTCAAGCAGCGCGCCGGTCAACTCAAGCTGCTTACGCACCTGAACGATCATCAGGCGGAAATTGCGGGCCACAGCCTCATTGGTGAGCATATCCAGCGGCTATCCCTTTCCGGCGTCGATGTGCAGCTCACCCTCATCAAGCGTCTCGGTGGGCGGATCCTCCCGCCAACTGACCTGCACGCGGACCCCCGAGCGATGCTTGCCCGAGCGCCCCTCCACTTTCAGACGCAACAGATCATGCGGCCGGAGGATTACCTCTTCGTCATCGGCCCGCAGTACCAGGCGCCCGGCCGCGAGGCCATCGGCGACCGCCCGCAGGTACGCCACGATCGATTCTTGATCCTGGAGTGATTCGTGACTGAATGTGTCTGACCTTGACATGCGCGTGTACGCCCTCGGTCCGGCGTTAACCCAGCCGGGTCTTGTAATCCTCGATCATAGACTTCCGACTGGCGCCGGCAACGATGAGGCTCTTGCGGATGGACAGATCATCCCACGCCGGCTGCAAACCCAGCTCGCGGCTGGCCTTGGACGGATCCTGTCGGGCCGGCTCGATGACCTTCTCGCCGAAATGTGTATCGTCGCCCATGAAGATCAGCAGCGGCGGCTGGCCCTTGCGCTGGGTCGTATTCTGGCGATGCACGCAGTTGACGAGGAACTCGGTGTATTCGCGCGATTGCGGGTTCCAGACTTCGATGCCGTCGACGTCGTAGTCAGCCAACAGCACCGGCCAGAACTGCTCGGGGTGCGGAATGACAATACCGCCCTGCAACGACCGCACTTCCTCGATGATCTCAACCGTGCGGTAGAAATACGTCAGCGAGAAATTCGCTTTGACAATCTTCTTGACGGCGTTGAGGAAGATCTGGGCATGGTTGATTACCCGCTCATCGTGATGGTCGCGCAATTGATCGAAGTAGAAGCGCAGTAGCTTGTTCTTGAGCATGTCCGGCGGCGTATCCGGCTCATTGCGTTCGATGAGCTTGCGCAACTTGAGGGCGTGCACGCGAACAAACCGCACAAGGTCCTCTGAGGCGCCGGTCTTGGCCGCAGCCCGCTGCATACGTTCGTCAAAGTCAGGCTCGATCAGCGTATCGAGAAATTCGAAAAGCTGGCTGGCGCGATACTTGTACGTGTGGGCCAGCATGGCCTTGAACACGTCCGCCTTCTCAAGCCGCGGCGCGGCAAAGTGGATCAGCAATTGCACCTTGCGGTTAAACGGCTGCGAATAGCAATCCACCTCGACGCCCACGTAGCCGTTCAACTCGATGAGCACGTTGTGCTGGGTGGGAATGATCAGCTCGCTGTCGCGCCGCGGGAACATGGCGTCCACGCGCCGCATAATCAGGTTGAGCGGAATGAACTCCGGGTGCCAGTGGATTCCCAGAACGTGCTTTTGGCGCGGGTAGCTGGTGGGCGCCTCCACCACGCGTTCCACCTGCTCAGGCGTGAGCTCCGTTGCGGTGATGCGTTCATATGCACGCTGATCCCACTCGGTCAATTCCGGATCGAGGGCGGCCGGGTCAATATCGTCCTTCGAGTGGGTTGTGAGCTTGATCGGATTCAAGAGGTCTACTCGTCTATGCGTTACACACGCCCCCGGTCGCCGATGCGGTCAGGGTCAGCCAACCCGCCACAGAAATTATATGGACAACCGCGCGATCTCCGCAATGGACCCGCTCGTCCGCTATACCCCGCAAAGCCGCGATTCGAGTACGTAGCAGGCGGGTTCAGGCGCGCCAGCCGGCGACCAGAACCCGCCCTGCTACGTAACCCGGATTGTCCGTCGCCTAATGGGCCGCGGCCTGCGCGAGATCCGTCTCCTCCAGCAGCACCTCCAGTTCCTCGCACAACTCACCGAAGAGGTTCATCGTCGCGTGGATGGGAGCCGGGGTGCTCATGTCCACGCCGGCCTCTTCCAGAATGTCAATCGGATAGTCGCTGCTGCCGGCCTTGAGGAAACCCAGGTAGGCGTCCAGCTTCTCCGGATCACCACTGAGCACGCGCTCGGCGAGGGCAACGGACGCACAGTAGCTGGTGGCGTATTTGTAGACGTAAAAGCCGCGGTAGAAGTGCGGAATGCGCAGCCAATAGCCGCTGACCTCTTCGTCGTGCTCATAAGCCGGCCCGTAGTACTGCGTGACGATGTCGCGGTAGATGCCGCTCATCGTGTCGTATGTGAGCGGTGCACCCTGCTCGGCCTGTTCGTGCAGGATCATCTCGTACTCGGCCCACATCGTCTGCGTCATGACCGTGCCGCGGATCGATTCGAGCGCCAGGTTGACCAGGAAGAGTTGCCGCTCACGGTCACCCGCTACGCGGGCCTGCTCGCGCAGGTACTCACCCAGGATGATCTCGTTGCACGTCGAGGCCACCTCGGCCAGGAAGATCGGATAGTCCCCATAGACTGGCGGCTGATTGTGCTGGGTGAACCAGGTGTGCATGGAGTGGCCCATCTCGTGCGCCACCGTGAACATCTCGTTATACGTGTCATTGTAGTTCAGCAGGATAAAGGGGTGCGTCGCGTAAGTGCCCATGCTGTATGCGCCGCTGCGCTTACCCTGCGTTTCGTACACGTCGATCCAGCGGCTCGTGAAGGCCTTCTTCATCGGCTTGAGATACTCGGGCCCGAGCGGCTCCAGCCCGACCATGATCGTCTCGACCGCGTTGTCATAGCCAATCTGCGGCGGCTCGCCGGGTACCATCGGCACAAACGTGTCATACAAATGGACCTTGTCGATCCCGAGGGCCTTGCGGCGAATCTCCATGTAGCGATGGAGCTTCGGCAGATGCTCGTGCATCGTCGCGATCAGGTTCTTGTAAACGTCAACAGGCACATTGTCCGGATTCAGCGCCGCGTGCAGAGCGCTGTCATAACCACGGGCCCGCGCGCGGAAGACATCGCCCTGGACCGACCCCGCCAGCGTAGCCGCAATCGTGTTCTTGTACTTGAGGTACGCGCCCAGGGTGCCCTTGAAGGCGCGCTCACGCAAGACGCGGTCAGGCGATTGCATATACAGCGAGTAGCGACCTTCGCTCAGTTCCACTTCGTCGCCATCAGGCCCCTCGATCGCCGGAAACTCCATATCCGCGTTGGTGAGCATCTCGAACGCCTGCCGTGGCGCGCTCGCCAACTTGCCGGTCATCGCCAGCAGTTCCTCCTCGCGCTCGCTCAGCACGTACTCCTGCTGACGGAGCAGGTCGTCAAACGCATGTTCATAAATGCGCAGATCGGGGTGCGTCCGGCACCAAGTCATGAGCTGGCCATCCGGCAGTGACAGAATCTCGGGGTCGAACCACGAAACGGCCTCACCCGACTTCACCGCCAGTGAATAGGACCGATCGAACATCGCCTGCGGTTCCGACGCTCGCGTGTCCTGGTCCTTGTAGAGCATCGCGTACGCAAAGACCTTCTCGAGCGTGGTCGAGAAGTCCTCCTGCAACTTCAGGAACCGGTGCAGATTCTCCGGTGACTTGCTCACCTCCCCTCTCATTCCGGCGAGTCGTTCCATCATCTGCTCGCATTTCTGAAAATCACCCTCCCAGGCTTTCAGGTCGGTGTACATCGTGGTCAGATCCCACTTGTAGGCCTCGTCAATCTCACTGCGCTCCGGCAGCTTGCCACTGTCCTGCCCCAGCGCGGGCAACACGCCGACAATACCAATCAGCAATCCGACAATGAACCGAAATGAAAGACCGATGCGTTGCATGATGTAAACGTCCTCTCGCGGGATGCCGCACGCGCGACCGCCGCGCCCCGCACACGTCGACGGCCATTCTGCCCGATCGCAGCCGCGACACTGAAACGCGATCGCAGCCCGATACGTGTACGCGTCACTATAACGCGCCGCTCCGCGGCCAGCGCTACCCGCACTTGGGCGTGCGGCGCATCGCACACAAGTCCGACAGGAATCAACACTTCACGACAAACCCCGAGAGTGCAGCACTTACTCCGCCCTCGGCTGAAGGCTGGCATAATCGATCAGGTCAACGTCGTTATCGCCATCGGCATCGAATAGCGTTATGCACATGACGGGCACCGCAATTCCCTCGCCGCTGGGACCCCGCAGACACTCCGCGACGCAGGCGATATCGCCGTCGCAGCGGTCGGTCAGATAAGCCTCCGCCATCCGATCGCCAAAAATCAACTCCCCCGCCGCAGAGAAATGTAACAGATCTTCAGCAACCGGCAGGTCATCCGTATTGATCATCCAGGTGTCTGGAACGCCTAAATCAACTGCCAATTGGGCGAGCCTCACGGCTTCAACGCCAGGCGACGGCAGGAATGGCTGGATCCGGCCGAAAACGAACGGCAAGTCTGCGACATCCACGTCGGCCCGCAACCGGGCAATGAAATTCGTCAGGTTCTCCTGGTACGCATTGGCCGCGTCTTCATTGAGCGCGTCCGACTCACCCTGCATCCAGAAGAATCCCACGACCTCGACGGTGTGGCCCTCGTTAACCAGATCTGTGATCGCAGAGTTAAGTCGATTCAGCATCTGCACATACAACGATGTGGCCCCACCATCAGGATTCCACGGACCCACCAGACTGGCGCCGTTGAACGCGAACTTGAGCAAGGCAATATCATTAGGCAACACGTCGGCCAGATGGCGTCCCAGCGAGACCTCCGGCCCAAAACCACCACTGTCATCGAGGAACGTCGACCCACTCGCGTCTACCTGGAATTGGAGCGGGATCCACGCGTCCCCGGACGAAATGCGCAGGGCCGGGTCGAGGATCGCGATGTTCGATCCCTCCTCGAACCAGAAGCGGATATCTGCCTGTGGCGTATAGAGTTCTGGCGGAAGCTCGTCAGCCGCCGCCCCGTAACCCAGGGCATTGGACTGCCCCGCCACAATGACCAGATTGACCGTTTCTCCGTAAACCGTAACAGTGGGCACAAGTCCTGCGAAGGAAAAGATCCAGTATCGAAACACAAGCGATCGAATAGGCATCTTTAATCCACATCCGAGTGATTCGGGTTCCACGCGCTCCATATAAGTGTATTCCCGAGACATCGTGTGGCGATGATGAATCACACCGGTACGCGAACCGAAAACTGCGAATCAGCACTCAAATATATTGACCTGCAGGTCCGATACAGGTACTGTGCGAGTTACAGATTTGAATCGCTGTTTGTGGCCGTCGCACACGCGCGAAATTGGCGTTGCTCGGTCGATCGCCCGGCTCGGAGTACATCGAATGCGGAGGTGCACAATGGAGAGGTTGCCCGTGCGTTACTTGGTCATGTTATTGTTAATTCCACTGGTCGCCTCACTCGGTGGCTGTCCGATGGGAGGTGCGCCGACCGACGGGGATGGCGATGGGGATGGCGATGACGCGATTGCAACGGCCACTGCCAACTTCGAGACCAGTCTCCACAACTTGCGCACCGGAAAAGAGACGTTTTACAGCGCCGCCAACGGCGGCTTCGAGACTCTGACGAACGTTCCGTATTCCCAACTCGCCTGCCAGAACTGCCATGCGTCCACGCTGGCCGATGGTACCGAAGTCGACGCCACGACGTACGAGCCGAGTTGTGCCGACTGTCATGCTGATCCGGACAATCCTACCGGCACCATCGCTGAGAGCGTTTGCCTGGGCTGTCACGGGCGTCAGAATGCCGAGCGAGGAGCGCTCACCGACGTACACCGCACGGCCGGCATGACGTGCATGGATTGCCACACCGCGGCTGAGATGCATGGCGATGGCAACACCTACACATCGCTGCTCGAGTCCCCCGGTCCCGAATGTGATGACTGCCACAGCGAGGGCAATACACCTGGCGCGCCACCCAGCAACAATGCGCATACAACCCATATGGAGACCGTGCACTGCTCGGCATGTCACGTAGAGTCGGTGATTTCGTGCTACAATTGCCATTTTGAGACCGAAGTCGCCGGCACGGGCAAGCGCTTCTTCACGCCGCCGCGGACCGGCTTCAAGCTCCTGATTAACTTCAACGACAAGGTATATCCCGCGACGTTCCAGTCGCTCGTGTACGAGGGCAACAGCTTCTACGCGATCGCGCCATATTACGCTCACAGCATTACCAGTGAAGTTGACTGCGACGATTGCCACGCGAGTACGGCGCTCGACGAGTACGTCACGTCCGGCGAGATCACCGTAACGAGTTTTTCGGACGGCACACTTACGGGCCCGACCGGTGTGATTCCAGTACCGCCCGATTGGCAGACCGCGCTGTTGTTCGACTTCCTGGATTGGACCGGCGATCCGACCACACCGATTGCGGACACGGATCCCACGTTGTGGGAGTTCCTGGAAGCGACCCCCGACGGCACGCAGATGCTATTTGGAGAACCGCTGACGGCAGAACAGATCGACGCGCTGGATTTCTAATACCGCGCACGTCTCTGCGATCGCGACGCAATTGGTCACCAAATCAAATCGCCCGGCCCGGCTATTGGGCGGGGCGATTTCTTTACCAGAATCCGCGCAGGGAGCAGCATTTGGATGATCCAGACTAGCGCCGGTGGAATTGCCGCTCCAGGTCCTGCAGCGTCAGATGCAGCGTGGTGGGGCGACCGTGGGGACAATGGCTGCTGCGTTCGGCATCCTGGCGACGTTGCAGGAGCGCCGCGATTTCTCCATCTGTCAGCGGGTCACCAGCCTTCACCGCGGCTTTGCAGGCCATGACGTCGAGGATGTCGTGAATCAGCGTTTCGGTATGCGGCTGCGTGCCCTGCTCGCTCAGGCGGTCCAGCAGGTCCCGTACAAAACGTTCATGGTCCACACGTTGGAGCAGCAGCGACGGGAACGACTGTAGCGCCACACTGTGCGGACCGGCTGGCGTGAGCTCAATCCCGAGGTTCAGCAGCGTATCCGCATGCGTGTCCAGCGCTTCCATCCGGTCGGCCGGGACGTTCACCACTTGCGGTATCAACAGTCGCTGGGCTTCAAGCTGTTGCTCGGCAATTCGGCGGCGCAGCTCCTCGTACAAGATGCGCTCATGCAGCGCATGTTGATCGATGATCATCACGCCCTGTTGCGTTTCGACAATGAGGAACGCGTTGTGGACCTGAATAGCCCGGCCCACGAAGCCTGAATCCGCTTCCGCATCAGCGGGCGTGCCGGTCCGGTCGTCTACCCCCACCTCGGCATGCGCCTCACGGTGAGCAGCTTCGGCCTCGCCATGCGAGACACCAATGGCTCCGCCCTCTACCGGCGAATCGTCGCCAGACCAGCCTTCACCTGTGACTCGACGTTCTGGGGCAGCGCTTTGCTCCGGCTCAGATTCCTCGAACCGCCGGGCGCCGGTTCCCGCACTGGCGGGCCGTGCCGCAATCGCCGTCCGTGCGGCCCGATTCTGCGTGGGCGTTGTTGCGGGCGGTGGGCTCTTCGTGAAGAAGTCCACCATGGCCGCGCGCACGCGCTCCTTGTAGGCATCGTTTTCGCGCTGCTGCGTGCGAAAAGAGTGATCGAGATTGCTGGCCAGGAAACGCTCGCGGAGCGCTGCCAGCACCTGCCCGTGGACGTAATTCGAGTCCTGCCACCGCACCTCCACCTTGGTTGGGTGCACATTCACATCAATGCGCTCGGGCTCGATTGTGACAAAGAGGAACACGACCGGGTAACGATTCGGATCAATCAGACTGCGATACGCCTCCTTCACCGCATGCGACACGAATCGATCACGCACATAGCGACCGTTTACGAACACATATTCCCACTTGCTCGAGCCGCGGCTTTCTGCCGGTGGCGCCACCAGCCCCTCGATCCGCAACCCGTTGCCTTCGCGCCGCACCGGCAGCAGGCAGTCGGCCAGCTCACCGCCGTAGAAATCGGCGATTCGCTGCCGGCGATTTCCAGTAGTCGGCAGGCGGTGCGTGACACGGTTCTGGTGCTTGAGCGTGAATGCCACACCTGGATGGGGTAGCGCAATGCGCGCGAGCTGCTCGGTGATATGCCCCATCTCGGTCTGATTGGTGCGCAGGAACTTCCGCCGGGCCGGGACGGCATAGAACAGATCGCGCACGGACACGGTCGTCCCCGGCGGTGCGCCGCACGGCTTGGGTCCGCTGAGCGCCCCACCCTCGACGCGCATCTCATGCGCCACGTCCGTTTCCGGTCGTCGGGACGTGATCGTTAGCCGCGAGACTGATCCGATGCTGGCCAGCGCCTCACCCCGAAACCCCATCGTGTGAATGTTGAACAGATCGTCGTCAGCCTGGATCTTGCTCGTGGCGTGCTGCTGAACGCTGAGGGCCAGGTCGTCCGGCTCCATGCCGCGGCCATCGTCGGCAACGCGGATCTCCGCCCGCCCGCCATCCTCGATCGCGATATCCACCCGCGACGCTCCCGCATCCAGGGCGTTCTCAACCAGCTCCTTCACAACGCTCGCCGGCCGTTCGATGCATTCGCCGGCGGCGATGCGACTGACGAGCTGGGGGGAAAGGCGTTGAATCTGTCCCATCGCTGCGCAGTCTCCTTGCTCTGGGCGTATGATAGCAGCTTGTGCGTACAATTCAGGTGACCGGTGGCGGCCAAGTCGAAACGGCCGCACCGTACGCCTGGGCAGTCAGTGCGATGGGAGTATGAAACGTGGATAGCGTAATCAAGTACCTGCGAGATCATCGGGAAACGCACCTGGAATGGGTCCGCGATTTGTGCCGCATCCCAAGTATCAGCACCAAGGCTGAGCATCGCGACGACCTGCGCAAGGCCGCGGACTGGGTGCGTAACATCTGTGAGCAGAGCGGTTTGACCGCCAGCGTACACGAAACCGGCGGCCATCCGCTGGTTTATGCCGAGCACTGTCAGGCGGCCGGCGCCCCGACGTTTCTCGTCTACGGGCATTTCGACGTGCAGCCCGAGGGGGATCTGAGCCTGTGGGACGCAGACCCGTTCGACCCGGTTGTAAAGGATGGCCGCCTCATCTGCCGTGGGTCGGCCGACGACAAGGGCCAGTTGCTGCTCTATATCCGGGCCGCGGCGGCATGGCTGGCGACGGAAAAGCGGCTCCCGATCAACCTCAAATTACTGCTCGAAGGCGAAGAGGAAATCTCGTCGCCAAATTTGGGCGATTTCCTGCGTGAGAATACTGACCTGTTGCGCAATGACCACATCCTGATCTCTGATACCGGCATGTTCGCCGAGGGATATCCGACAATCACCTACGGCACGCGCGGGCTGCTGTATAAGGAGATCCGACTGCACGGGCCCAAGCACGACCTGCACAGCGGGTCGTTCGGCGGCACGATCGCCAACCCGGTCAACATTCTCACGCAGATTGTCGCGTCGTTGCACGACGCCGACGGGCGTGTGACCATCCCGGGCTTCTATGAAGACGTGCTCGAAATCAGCGGCGCGGAGCGGAAGCAATTTCAGTCGCTACCGTTCGATGAAGAGCTGTATCTCAGCGATACGGGAGCCCCGGCACTCAGCGGAGAGAAGGGCTTCAGCACGAACGAACGCCGGTGGGCCCGGCCGACGCTCGACGCCAACGGGATCTACGGCGGCTTCATGGGCGAGGGGGCGAACACGATTGTGCCGAAGATGGCGGGTGCCAAGGTCAGCATGCGGCTCGTGCCGAATCAGAGCGGCGATAAGCTGAGCGTGGCGTTTGACGAGGCCATTCGGGCCCGGTGTCCGGAATCGGTACGACTGGAGATCATCGATCACGGCCGGGCGGACGCCTACATGGCGCCGCTGGACGGTCGGGCGATGGACGCCGGACAGCAAGCTCTGCGGGAAGCGTTTGAGCAGGAACCGGCGCTGGTACGTGAGGGAGGCTCATTGCCCATTCTGGCGATGTTCAAGCAGGTCCTGCAGTCGGATTGCCTGCTGATGGGATTCGCCGGCCCCAACTGCAACGCTCACGGCCCCAATGAGAATATCAGCATCGCCGATTTGGATCGGGGGGCCGAGGCCGTTGCGCGACTGTACCAATACCTGGCGTCGTGACGCAGCGGGACTCGCAACCGGCGGGGGTCGGGTGTGGCGATGAGCATGGCAAGGCGCCTGGCCCGGCTGCGACAGATGCAGCCGGTTCACTTCAACCGACGCCGGGGCACATCCAATGGTGCTGGTTGCTGTTGGCGGTCATCTGGCTGGTGGGTTGGTTCCTGCTTCTGAATCTGCGGCACGATCACCGGCTGGGCGACGAGCGGGTGTACCTGCCGACGATCATCGAGTTGACCCGCGGCGACCGGAGCACGCTGTATACGCACTCCATCACGCCAACCTATCTGCTGATGGTGGCCGCCGTCGCGAAAGTGCTCGGACCCAGTTTGTGGGTGGTGCGCGGCGTCACGCTGGCATTCGGTATCGTGGCGGCTGGGGCGGCACTCAGTGCGGCAGCGGCCCTGTGGCCACAGCAGCAAGCGCAACGACTGTTCCTCGTGTTGTTGAATCCGATCCCGCTCGTATTCTGGACGATTGGCTACTCGGACGTTCCGGCGCTCGCGGGATTGCTGATCGCCTTGGCGGCAATGCTCCGTGGCTGGCACATCGTGGCGGCCGTTGGATTGCTGCTGGCGTGTGTGATGCGGCAGTCCAATCTGGTTTGGGTGGTGGGTTTCGCGGTTCTCGCCGTTCATCGCTGTGTGTTGCACCATGGCACGGATGCGCACGTATTGTGGCGCGCTCCTCGCCGCCTGGTACCGTTGATTAGGCAAGTACTCTGGCCGTATGTTGCTGTCGGTATTGTCCTACTGGGACTGATCCAGACGAGTTGGTTGCGGGTCCTGCCACACCCAGTCAATGGGCCGGCGTTCAATCGGGCACAGGTATATATGTTCCTGCTCGTGGCGGCGGTGCTCTGGGTACCCTACTGGTTGCCGCACGTGCACACCTTCTGGCGGCGAAGCGTACGCGGCTGGCTGATGTCGCCAGCCGGCTCAGGTCTGGCTGTCGCGCTGGTTGCATTGCTGGCGCTCGCTTACACCAACCCCCATTCGTATAACCGTGAGCTATACTTTCTCCGCAACTACGTGCTGGTCGCGATCGCAGAAAGCCCCGCGCTGCACGTGGTTGTCGCGATGATCATCGTGGCCTTTGCCGCGACGTATGCGTATGCGACCAGGCAAACGCAGAACTGGCGCACGCTGCTCATCATCTGGATCTTCTCGGCCCTGTTTCTCGGACCTCATTATCTGGTCGATCCGCGGTATTACATGCCGATCTTCGTGTTGCTCGACCTGTTTACCCCCTACGCGAACGTAACGCTGCGGCGGCAACTGGTGTGGTATGCCCTGCTCTCTGCTGGCTTGGCGGGACTGGTGCTGGTGCCGCCTGGGGCGAAGATGCCCTGAGGAGCGAGCGGCCAGCGCGTGAACGCGGGGCACGCGGAGTGCGTGCCCCACTGATTCCAGACCCTTGTCAGGCGTTTATCGCCAACGCACGTCAGCTCGCCTCATGCTCACACGCCTTCGGCTGAGCGACGTCGACGTTTGCGATGCGCGCCGACGGGCACTCGAGTTGGGCTACCTTTTCCGGACCGATGATCTTCGCCAGCTCCGCCTCGCTGGCACCCTGATCCTCGGCGTAATGTCGGCGGCGCTCTTCCGACACTTCCATCACGACCACCTTACCCTCAACGACGGCCTTCTGGCCAATGGCCTCCGCCGGCACGCGACCTTTCGATGTGTCATAGGTGAACTTCACGAAGACGCCGTCGGCGCCTTGCCGGTCAGCGACTTCCATCCAGCAACCGCTGTGCGTGCACATCTCGGTGACTACGCCGCGGACACGCACATACTCGCCTGCATAGTCATCGAGGTTCTCGAGCAGTTGGGACACGGAAATGGTCTTGGCGGCCTCACGCGGCGGCTCGCCAAACTGCGTCATATTCGCGGTACAGCCCATCAGCAGGCCGCAGATCAGCAGGGTCGTTCCGGTCAGAAACACAGTTCGTTGCATGTCGGCATCCTCCGAGAGTATTCGCACATGAGGCCAGGTTGGCCGAGACCCACATACCGCATCCAAGATGACGGCATGGCTAATCAGTATACGCCCGCAAGCGATCTGCGGCGAATCAAAAACAGCCACGCCGGGACGTTGCCCGTCCGAAGTCGCGTGCCAATACGCTATACTGCGCGCATGCTCATCGAATGCACCTCGGGGAGTACCCATGTCCGAGTCGCGTCAGAGCTCAAATCGCACCTGGAAAGACGTCCTGTTCCCAAGTTGGCAGCGTCGCAAGCAACTCTTCGTCCCGCAGGCGTGGGCAGTGCTTGCGGTTGCCTACTGCGCAATTGTGGTGTCACAGGCCATTCCCGTGCCACTCGAAGAGGGCTCCGGACTGCCGAGGGTCGTCGCTTGGACGGCGTTTGTGGCGCGTACACTGACGTTTCATATCGGTCTGTTCGTGTTGCTCGTCGCGGCTTTGGCGCTCGTGCTCAAGCGCTGGAGGATCCTGCTGGCGACGCTGCCGCTGCTCGCGTTTTCCCTGCTGCCTGAAATGGTGACGTACGTGCCGCGCCGTCCACATCCGCCGGGCGGCGAACGACTGTCAATCCTCTCGATCAACCTACTGCATGCCAATTCACGGACCCGGGCCGTATGCGAAGTGATCCGGTCAGCAGCGCCGGACATCATCCTCTTGCAGGAATATACGTATGAATGGAACCTCGCGCTCAGCGACCATCTCGCCGAGGACTGGCCTCATCGGGCCACCGCGCCACGTTCCGACTCCTTCGGCATGGCGCTGTACTCCCGCCAGCCATTCATCGATGAGGTCGAAAAATCACTCTCACTTGGAGAGGCGTATACGCCACAATTCCGGGCGATGATAAGGCACGACGGGCGCGAAATCGCGCTCTATAACATTCACCTGTTGCCGCCCAAGCCCACTTACTTCGCGGAGCAGGTACGCGAGTTCGCGGACCTGCTCGACCTGCTGGAGAACGAACCTTTGCCAGTTGTTCTGGCGGGGGACTTCAACTTCACGTCGGCGTCGACGTTCGCGGATCGTCTCAAAGCCAAGAGCTTCAGGGACGTGCACGATCTTGCCGGCTACGGACGTGGCCGCACGTGGTGCCAGTTGCAACCGCTCCGCTACCTGCCCGGCTGGCGATTGGATCACGTCTATCTGTCGGAGGAACTGACCGCGGCCACGTCGCGTACGCTCAATGTGCCGGGTTCAGATCACAAAGCCGTCTCCGCTGAGGTAGTGATCCGCGGAACGGTTACCGCCCCCGTGTCCGAAATTTCACCTCCACTGGAGGCAGCGGAGCCCCCGACGCACTCCGAAACGAGTCGAACTGGCCACGATTGAGCCAGAATGTATACGACCAGTTGGGCTTGAGCTTCACCGGAATGGTGAATACCTGACACGCATCGTCGTATCCCACGGAACCGTTGATCTCCGGAAAATGCGGGCCGCCGCCGACAACTGACCAGCCACCGTCCATCATGGGCCGATCAAACGTCACGCGGATCTCGACCAGACCGGGATCGACTTCCTGTGCGCCGTTGGCGGGTGTCATGCTGACGACCGTCGGCACATCTGTTGCTTTCGGAAGCTCTTCGGCGTACGTCTCGAAAAAAGCCACGACTTCCGGCATGAAGTGGTCGATTGTCTCGTAACGCTGCCGGTTGTGCTGGTAGCGGCCGAGTTCTTCCGCCAACTTGCCGACCCACTTGAAGCCGCGCCCGTGTTCCCGGGCAGCCTGCTGCTGCGCGGCGGTGGCGCCGGCCGTATCATGCATGAAGCGCACCACGCACGCCCGCACCATTGATTCATAAACGACCGTCTTCCAGTTACCGTACGCTTGGCTCTGCATGGTCGCGGCGCAGGTGCTGTAGATGCGCTTGCCAGACGCCTCCAAGGCTTCCTCGTGCTGGTCGACGAGTGGATTCGTATAGCTGTGACACAGTTCGTGCACGACCGTTCCCGTGATCCCCGCGCCAAACTCGGGGATACCGTCGTCGTCAAACTCCCATACGCCGATGACCGGACGGATTTCCTCACGACCATCGGGATAGCGCACGCCAACGCCGTAGCAACACCCGCCGTTGAGCATCCCAATCAGGACCTTGAAGTCTGCACCGCGGCGTTGTCCGAAGAAGCCGTCGAACCACTTGACGTACGCCTGATCAGTCAGGCGACGTTCCATTCGATCGGCCGCCGTTGCGTAGAGCTTCCGGTGTCGGGCGTAGAAGTCCATGAACCGCGTCTCGGCGACGAAATCTCGCAGTCTGTCGACGAAAAGTCGCGCTTCCTCCGCCTTCCAGCGCTGATCCAGCCGGGGCGGGGACTGGTCAAATGGAATCTGCTCCCGCAGCGCAGGCGGATCGGTCAGGTGCACGGCCATGCTCATGACCGCGTCGTAGCTGACGCCGTGCTCGGCGCGCAGTTTCTGCGCCATCTTGATCACCGCGTGTTCACGATGCGAGCCGAAGTGGGTTTCGACCTCCTCCGCGTACGGCGACGCCGAGTTGGGCTGGTTGTACTCCGGGTGACCGGCGAGGCGAAAGACGGTGCTGAGCAGTTCGACGCGCGGGTCGACGGCGGCTTCCAGGCGGGTGTCAGTTCTGTCCACGTCGCCTCCGGCCAGGCTGAGCACCACGCTGGCCAGGTAGATTGAGGCGAGGTCTTTCAGTGAGAGCACGAGCATTTCCCAGGCCTCCCAGTCTCCCTAAATTCCGCCGGCGGCCCGCAGACAAGCGTTGAGAACTCCGCCATAATATGGCCTTCGTACTTGCCGAGCGGATATTTCGAGACGAATCCGGGATTTCGCGTGTCTGGCCCGGGAGTCTACGCAGGCATAGAGAGGGAGCGTGCATGCGAGTGGAGAGCGGACCCGCCAAGACGGACATGATCTGGCAGATCATTCGCGCCGCGTTGTTCGTGGGCGTCGGAGCCTATTTCCTTTACGACGGGCTGCACGGCTACCCGCAGGCCAACGTGGAGAAGGCACGTGAGAAGCTTCAGTCACCGGCGCTATTCAAGGGTGAAATCACCTACGAGGAACTGGAGCCTGCGCCAACCAAGGATCAGTTCGACCAGCTCGTCAAGCAGACCCCTACGAACCGGGAGCAGGTGGTGAAGGCCCTGGGCGAGCCCGAGTTTGTTCGGGAGGAGGGTCCGGGAGCCGTAACCGAGTTCTATATCAGCCAGTATGGCTACGCAACGGTGAAAGTCGTACGAGGTCAGGTTGATCACGCCACGATGACCTGGACCAAGTGGTACAAGAGCAAGGAAGAGATCTTCATTCAGTTCGTCTGCGCCATCGTCGCCTTCATTCCGGGCGTGTACTTTCTCTGGCGCATCTACAAGGCCGCGACACTGCACGCCGTGGTCGATGACGCGGGCATGACCTATGGCAGTCGGCGGATCCCGTTCGACAAGATGGTCTCGCTGCGGGATTACAACCCGAAGGGCTGGATCGATTTGTACTATCAGCGCGACGGGAAGGAGAAGCGTCTGCGCATCGATAACGAGAAGATCCTGAGGTTCGACGAGATTGTCGCCGCGATCTGCGAGGCCAAGGGGTTCCGCAACGAGGTCAGGGAGCACTTCGAGCAAAAGGCCCGTGAGGAAGCAGATACACAGGAAAACGCCGCTGAAGAGCCCGCCGCGAACGAGGGAGAACAACCAGACCGAGAGCAGGACACGTCGTCCTCCTGACCGTCCGTATTCGGAATCACTGCTATGCCGCAGTCCGCGTGGACCGATCGTCGCATTTGCCTCACCGGCGGCGCCGGGTTTCTCGGTTCATTTGTATGCGAGCGGCTGATTGCGGCAGGGGTCCGGCCAGACCGGATCACCATTCCACGCAGCCGGGAATACGACCTGACGCGCGCGTCGGACGTTGTGCGCCTCTATGAACAGTCCCGGCCGCACATCGTGATCCACCTGGCGGCGGAAGTGGGCGGGATCGGAGCGAACCGCGAAAACCCGGGACGTTTCTTCTACGCCAACATGGCCATGGGCCTGCACCTGATCGAGCAGGCCCGGCACCACAACGTGGAGAAGTTCGTCCAGGTCGGCACCATCTGCGCCTACCCGAAATTCACACCGGTACCTTTTCGCGAAGATCAGCTCTGGAACGGCTATCCGGAGGAGACGAACGCGCCCTACGGCGTGGCGAAGAAGGCCCTACTGGTGATGTGCCAGGCCTATCGCGAACAGTACGAGCTGAATGCGATCTACTTGCTGCCCGTCAACTTATACGGCCCGCGTGACAACTTCGACCTGGAGTCATCACACGTCATTCCCGCAATGATCCGCAAGTTCGATGCGGCACATGAGCGAGGCGACGAAGTCGTGACACTGTGGGGCGATGGCTCGCCCTCACGCGAGTTTCTCTATGTGGAGGATGCGGCCGAGGGCATCGTTACCGCCGCGCAACGCTACGACGGTCCGGAACCCGTGAATCTGGGCAGCGGACAAGAAATTCGGATTCATGAATTGGCGGAGTTGATGGCGCGCGAAATCGGCTTCAGGGGTCGAATTGCGTGGGACACCAGCAAGCCCAACGGTCAGCCGCGGCGCTGCCTGGACGTGTCCCGCGCCCGCCGGGAATTCGGCTTTGAAGCCCGGACGCCATTTGCTGAGGGGCTGCGCAAGACAATCGCGTGGTATCGTCAGCATCGCGGCGAAATCGTATCATCTTCGCAGTGACTTGTGGGCCGTCCAACTGACTGGGATGCAATCCATGTCCGATCCGGCTGCGCCACCGCCAACAGATACGCCATCCACAGAGTCGCATTGCAAGTCGTGCGGCTACAATCTGCATGCGCTTGACCCAAGCGGCAACTGTCCCGAATGCGGTGACCCGATTGCGTACTCGCTGACCGGCTTCTATCTCGAGAACAACCCGCTGGAGTGGCTGGCGCGCGTGCGCCGCGGACTCAGTCTGCTCCTGCTGTGTATTCTGCTGAGCGTGGTGGGCGGACTCGCGACGGCGCTGCTCATGGTGGTTCCGGCGATGCGCAGCGGCGCCTTCATGACCGAAGGTATGGATATGGGGCGGTCCATGCGCGTTGCCACCCTTGTGTTTCTGCCCATCAACATCTTGCAAATCCTCGCGATCCTGTATTTCACGACGCCAAGTCCGGACGATCCGCCGTACGCCCGCGGCGCCACCACACGCCAGTGGCTGCGCCTGTGGGTGGTCTTCATCGTCGTCACAACCTGCTTCAATCTGTTCGTGGTCGCGACGCTCGATGTTCTACCGGCGAATCTCCTGATCACGCTGCTGGTGCTCATACAGCCGGCGTCGACAGCCGTGGCCATCGCACTCATTGCGTTGTTTTTCCACTACCTGGCGCACCTGATGGCCCGGGCGCGCAATGACGGCCTGCGCAAGTTCGGCCGCATCGTCTTCTGGGGTACGCTGTTGGCCGGCATCCCGGTGGCACTCGGTCAGGTCTCAACGGCCGTCACCAACTCTCAGCAAATGCAGGTCGCTGACGACGGCGCGATCCGCATGGTACCGCAGACCTATGGACCGACGGGCGGTGCAAGCCCAACACCGACGACGACGACCGTGCCGGTGCCACCATCGGCCACGGGGCCGCGTCTGAGTTTCGGCTTGATTGGAGTGCAGGTTCTCGGCGGGTGTGGCTCGTGCATCTGGATGGGATTCTGCGTTGCCGGCTTGATTCTGTTGTTCCTCGCGCGCAGCGAGCTCAACCGGTGTATTCAGGCGGCCCGGGCGCGCAGCGCGTTGCCAGCCACGGCGGAGTAGTCCGCGAGCAACGTCAAACGTGAGCACTCCGCGTCCGACGACAAGGCGGTTATGATTCACGATCTCGTATTCGGTCGGCTTGAGGAAGGTCCGTGACGCAACCAGCAGAGCCCAATGTCGCATCCCACGCCCTCGACTTCAAGGGTTGCGTTGCTATCGACGCGCACTGCGTGAGCTGCGGGTACAACCTGCGCACGTTACCCGCGGAAGCGGTCTGCCCGGAGTGTGCCCACCCGGTTGCCAACTCGATTCGTGGGGCATTCCTGCGATTTGGCGATCCACAGTGGGTGCGCGGGCTGGCGCGCGGTTTGCTCTATGTGCTGATCGCCGTGGGCAGCGTCTTCACGATCGGCCCACTCATCTCAATGATGGTGTTCGTGATCGCGTTGGCCTTCGACCCAAACGCATTCGCGGCGCCCTCTCGTGAAGTGATCCTGGCATCGGGAGTGGCGCAGTTCATCGTCAACAGCGTCATTACTGGCTTCGCGATTCACGGCCTCATGCTGGCAACCCGCCCGGATGCTGACTTTGACCCGTCGCAGGAGAAGACGGCGTCGGCCCGCCGAACGACGCGCTTCATGTGTTACCTGCTGCCATTTCCCCTGCTGGTTGGACTGGCCCAAGCCATCTATACGCCGCAGATGCCACAGTTTACGCCGGGTGGCCCGCCCCCGAACCCAGCCAACATCTTTACCCAGGACTTCCTCGATTACATCCTGTTCTCGTTTCTGGCAGGCGTCCTGAGCATTGCGATTTATGGCGTGGCGATAGCGGCGTTCTTCGGACACGTTGCCAACCTATTACGCCGCATTCCAAAAGCAACGCAGGCGACGATCATCCGAATCTGCGCCTGGGTCGTGCTGGCCGGATCGCTCCTCACGGCAGTCGGCTACGGTGTGATGGCTTTCTCGTTTGGCCCGTTCATGACTTCCGTGACTACCATGGCGACCACGGCGCCGGCGACAATGCCGGCCACCGCACCCGCAGTTACGACGGCTGCCGCTACGTCGCCCACGACGCAGCCATCGCCGGTTACGGTGACTTTGCAACCCACTGCGCTGGGTCCGGGTGTAACCACCACGCTTCCTGCCACGGCACCGGCTGCCGGAGCCGCACCGCCACTGCCGGTCGGTGCCATGACCGGGTTCGCCGTCGGCGGCATCGGAGGCGGGGTAGGCGGTTGCGCGGGGCTACTCGCCACGCTGGTCGGCCTGATCGTCGTGATCATGGCCTGCACGCAGTTCTTCAGCATCGCCAAGGAGGCCGCGCGGCTCAGGGCCGTGTCGAGCGCTGCGGAGTCGGCAGGGACTGAGCCGGAGAACTCCGGTGAGCCACCCAACGCATGACTGATGTGACCCGTGCCATTGCATTCGGCCTCGCTTCGTCCGACGGCCACCTGGAGCGGGACGTGCTTTGCACGGGCTGCGGCTATAACCTGCGTACGCTACCGATCGCGGGCGCCTGCACAGAATGTGGACAGCCGATCGCGACAACGCTCACAAGCCACCTGCACCGGCTGCCATTCGCGGACCCGGATTGGCTGGAGACGGTAACCGTTGGGTTCCGGCGTCTGCTCTACGCGCTCGCCGCGACCATTGTTGGGCTGATTCTCATGGTCCCGATCCTGGACTTCGCGACGTGGATGCGGGACTACTTCGAACTGGGTTTCGGGGTAGGAGCGGCGTTGCAGTTGCTGGTCGTTACTGTGTTCGGTGCGGTGGTACTGGCCCTGACGATGCGGGCGTTGCTGCGTATCACGACACCGGAACCGAATGCTGTATTGGCCGCAAGTCGCCTCACGGCGCGGCAACTTACGCGGGCGTGCATTCCACTGCTGCCGGTCCCGCCGGTGTTGCTGCTGCTGGGACAACTCGCGGAGATCTTCGCCCCGCAGTGGGTGGACTTGCTGGGCCGGTACGGAGCGGCGTTTGCGGTGACGAGTCTGGCCATCATGGCGCTATCGGCGTTGATCTACACGATCGTGCCGGTGGCATTGATTCGCTACGTGACGCTATTGCTGCGCCGCGTGCCGAATCGCACGCTCGCCCGGATGAACCACGCCACATTCATCGTGGTGCTCATTGCGGCCGCGTTAGTGGTGGCCGCCCAGATTACGCTGGTCATCACCTTTGCAATCACGACACAGAATCTCAGCCAGCCGCTGACGGCATCCAGCACGGCACCGGCTACGTCTGCAACAACCACCGCGGCCTTCATCGTCAGCCCGAGCCCGTCGCCTGTCATGTTCACGGCGATCAGTGTGCTGACGTCGATTCTCTCACTCGGAGGATGTACGGCGTTTCTCTCGGCGCTGATCGCGTTGGTTTCGTTGATCCTGACGTACCGGGCCCTACTCATAGTCCTGCCTGAGTGTCGGGCCAATCACCTGCACGCCGCCACAAGGAAGAGTTCGGCCGACTAAATCAACCCCCACGAAGCTAGGAGCTCGCGTCCTTTGTCGCCAATGACGTTCGCTGGCACGCCGCGCGCCAGACTCCCCGCCGGCAGGTCAGTTTGTACCACACTGCCGGCCGCGATGACGCAGTCGTCACCGACGCGAATGCCACCCACAACCACTGCGTTGGCGCAGAAGAAGCAATTATCACCCACGTCAGGGAATCGCCGTATCTCGTCAGGATGCCAGCTCTTGGCGCCGAATGTCACGCTCTGAAACAACGTCGTGTGCGCCCCCAGCCGTGTGCCGCGTCCGACGACAATACCGCTCGAATGTGCGATGAAGAGCCCGGGCCCAATCCGCGCGTTGAATTCGATCTCCGCACCGGTCAGAAACTGGTTCAGCCGGGCGAGTCCCCACGCAGCGTAGTTCCACCGCCGGCGATGCAGCCAGTGACTCAGACGGTACAGCACGACCGCCTGGAAGCCGGGCTTGAAGAGCAGGCTTTCGAACAGAGTGCGGCGGGCCGAGTAGCGCTGCCCGCGCAGACGGAATGTCTCCGCAAACCGGTCCAAGTCAGCCCGTAACAACTCACGCAGCCCTGGCTCACGCTGAGGCCGGGGTGGCGGCGTTGGCTTGGACGGGCTGGATGGCTTGACCGCCGACTGCGCTTCGCGTGTCAGCACGCATTCCGTCAAAGGTTGCTCCGGGAATGAACACTTCGTCCCAGTAGCGCAGCATCACGCCCGGCGTGAGGTCGGGCTGCACAGCCGTCATGCACTCGACCAGGACATCATAAACCAACTCCGCGTCATTGAAGCCGTACAGATAGCGGACGCCTGTGGTGCCGGAAAACCGCGGGTTGATTTCGAACGGCACCGCGACACCATCAACTACGCGAAACTGCACATTGCACGGCCCGACCGCGTGCAACGTATTCACGATACGGACGATCTGCTCTTCAAGTGCTGCGTCGCGTATCAGTTCGGTCCGATACGTCGTGCCCTGCAACAGATCCCGCCGAAGGACGATGACCGCCTGGACGTGCCCTTTGGCGCTCGACACGGTGCCGGCAGTGTACTCGGCCTCGTCGCCGGGCAGATATTGCTGCACGACGAGGTCGGGCACGAGAGTGCGGACGGCCGCCAACTGCATGTGCGACTCGATCAGGAATACGTTCTTCGAAGACGCCCCGTCTCGCGGCTTCACAATGACCGGCAGACCGTGCTCGTCGAGGAGTCGATCGACACCCGCCTGATCCGAAGCCAACACCGTCTCCGCGTACGGCAATTCGAACTCGGCCAGAAACCGCGCCGTCCGCAGCTTGTCCGTGCCCACTTCGACAACTTCCGGCGGATTGACGAAGATGGGGCAGCAAAGCTCCGATTCGAGCAGGTCCTGCTCGCTGCTGAAGTAGCCCACCTCCACGTCGGAACAAACGTAGACGGCCTGCACGTCATGGTCTTCGCAGATCCGGGCCATCCGTTCGACAAAGCCTGGCTCGCCAGAGCGCGGCACGACCGCCGGCACATCGACGAACGAAAAGCCCGCCGAGCGGGGCTCCATATCCACACCGACGATGCGGAATCTCCGCCGGGCGGCCCGCAGCGCTTTCACCACGCCCTGGCCGACGTTGCCGCCAACGGACGTTACCAGGACCGTCGTTTCATCCATGCACTATCCTTTGCCGAGTGCACACAACCGTGCCAGCCCGGTGCGCAGAGAAAACCGTGGCGCGTATCCAAGCAAGTTCTGCGCTTTGCTGATATCGACCGTGTAGCCCGCAGGACCTTCACTTTTCTGCTCTTCAAACGCGACTTTGGCCGATCCGTCGCTGACACTCTCGCGGATGGCCTCCGCCAACGCTGCCATCGTAGTGACTTGCCCGGAACCAACATTGAAGATGCCGTCGGCTGCCCGCTCGGCTGCCAGCACCGCCGCCAGGGCCGCATCCTCGGCGTGCACGAAATCCTGCTGACGCTGCCCCCTCCCGTAGACGCTGATCACGCCCCGTTCGGCAGCCGCGTGCAACATGACCGGCACCACCGTCCCGCTGAACATCCCCTGACCATAGATTGATGAGTACCGCAGGCATGCGACCCGCACGCCGCTTTCCCGCAGTTCTCCCAACAGCTTCTCGCTTGTCAGCTTGGCTTGGGCATACGCATTTGCGGGCGCCGTCAGCGCATCCTCCGCCAGGGGGCCCGGCTGATCGCCATAGACCGCCACGCTGGACGCATACACGACTTGGCGCAGGCGCTTCCATGTCGGTACCTGTACCACCATATGCCGCACGGGCTGCTCGTTCGCCCAGCGGTCGTTTGGCGCTGGTGGGACATCCCCTCGTGGGATGCGGGCGGCGAGGTGAAACAGGGTACCGACGTCATGTGGAAGCCGCCGCCAGGTTGCTTCGTTGCACAGATCGCCACTGACAACCTCAACGCCGGGCAGCACGCGGAGCCACGCCGGCGGCTCGGCCCGCACGCATGCGGCGATGTGTGCGTTCGGATGACGGGCATGCAACGTCCGCACGAGCGCCCGTCCCAAGCAGCCCGCCGCCCCCGTCACAACGTATACCTCGCGCCCTGTGCCCATCACGACTGCCCCGCGCCGGCCGCGGCACACTTCTCGCCGCAGGCTTCCTCCGGCGGGAAGAATTCGGCATAGGCAGACTGCCAGTCCTGACACCGCGCGCACATGTCCGGCAGCTCGTCGTAGCGGCCCTCTGTATGCATGTCGCGGTAGACCTTGAGCTGGCCGTTCCAGATCTCACGGATGCTGCTATCACGCACATTGCCGCAGGGTACGCGACAGTGCGGGTCTGCCGAGCAGAACGCCACCCGCCCGTCAGTACAGATATTGATCGTCCGCATCAGCCAGTAGCACGGCCGGCGTTCCACGTCCTCGTTTGGCCGCAGGTTCTTCGCCTCGATGAGACCCGCCCAACTCACCCGCGGACGGATCTTCACGTTCACGCCGTGCTCGGTCCAGAACTGGCGGAATGTCTCCGTCTCGTGCTCATTGATGTCGGATACTACATACTGCACAAAGATCTGCTGGTGCGGCTGACCGTACTCACGGAGCAGATCGCGGTAACCCAGCACATTCTGCACGGTGCGCTCGTAGTCTCCCCCGACGCGGATCTGGTCGTAGGTCGCGGCGCTGGCGGCATCAACGCCGACATAGATCGCATCGAGCCCCGCCCGGATCAGCGGCAGCGACTTCTCCCGTGACATCAGCACGCCATTGGTGTTGAGCACGACGTCGGTGCAGCCCTTGTCCTTGGAATACTGGATGCGTTGCGGCATATCGAGCAGCAGGAACGGATCGCCGTAGAAGATCTGCCAGATGCGGGCGGAGGGCCGCTCTTGGGCGATCTCGTCGATGATCTGGGTGTAGAGGTCCCACGGCATCTTTTCAATCTTGCGGTGCTTCCGGATGTTGACGTGGTCGCACATGGAGCAGCGCAGGTTGCAAGCGCTGGTGTTGTCGATCAGCACAACTTCCGGAAAGCCCGGTGAGCCCGAGTTCCGATCTGCTTTATCGATGTCGCTGTGGTAGCCCATCCGATGATCCTCAATTAGGTTAATCTGGCGAAGTAGCGGCCGACGTCTCCGTCGGACGTGGGGCCTCGGCCACGCCAACCACCGCGACCCGGGTGGGGCGGGCGTCGCGCCCACCATCCGAAACGCCAACGTGTATCACTGCTCTCGAGCAGTGCTCCGAACGGTCCGATCGCGCAGCGCATGCGCCCACGCCAGCGGCACCCGCCACTCATCTCATCGCCACCTGAGGCACGTGACCTGCACCCACCCGGCAGATGTTGCCGCTTGCAAGGCCCCGAATGTCCCCTGACAATCCCGGGCAACGTGGGATCCCAAGACGCCAATCCGTTGCCAGAATCCGCCACCAGCCGCGAATCGGCGCTGCCAGACATTCCGCCCGACGTTGACCCCTACTTGCTCGACGAGGATGGCAAGATCAAGTCGGACGTTCCCTGTGACAACTGCCGGTACAACCTGCGGACGCTGCACCACGGTGGCAGGTGTCCGGAATGCGGCCCAGGCGTGGCCCCGTCGCTGGCGTACCACTGGCTTCGGGCAGGCCCTGCCGCCTATCTTCAGAAGCTTCGGGCCGGAGCCATCCTGATCGCCGCCAGCCACGCGCTGCTCATCCCCGGAGCCATTTGGGCAATCGCAGCGGGCGCGACCTGGCCCGACGGCACATGGCAGCGCAATTACCTTGCGGAGCGTATTTCGATCGTGGTTGGCGGCGTCTCAATCCTGACGTACGCGGCAGGTGCGGCTTTGCTGACGACGCGTTCACCCCACTATCGGCACCGCCGCGAAGGGCGCGGCGTGCGGAAGATGGCACGAGCCAGCGGCCTGGTCATCACGGGATTGCTGGCAGCGGCCTTTTTGACCGCCGGCGGAAGTGGCCCAATTGAAGTGCCGGTCTGCGCGCTCCTGCTCGCGGTAGCGTTCTACCCGTTTCTGATCCTCGCGCACGCGTGCGACATCGCGACACAGATTCCGCAGCGCCGGTCACTTGCGCGGCTGAGAGTGGTATTCCGGGGCGACACGGTAGGTGAAGGCCAGCGATAACAGCACGCCGACCACGAGCAGGGCGGGATTCTTCACGGGCGCCTCCGACGGCGACGTGACTGACAGCGGGACCGCGGTCCTCGCCGGTGACGGTGCAGCCGACTGAGCCGCCGGGCCCCCTCCACAACGGGACGCGACAGGCCGTCGTGGAACAACCGCAGCCAGATCTGGAACGCTTCATCCTTGTGACGTGACATGCTTCAGCCCTCCCAGCCCTGACAGGCTTGTTGGTAGGTACACCCGTAGCAGTTCTGCGGCGTGGCGACCGGATAGACGCAACCCTGACGAATCGCCTGCCACACCCGCTGCAAAACCAGCCGCAGCCGTCGGAACTGCCCCGGCTGCGGCAACACCTCGTGATGCGTCACCTGTGACCGTGACAAACTCGACGAGGAACTGGCGGAAAAAGGCATCGAGATGATCGCGCCTCACCGCTCGAATCGCAAGCCGGAGCACGTGACGCAGGATGGCCGACCCATGCGACGGTACCAGCGGCGCTGGACGGTCGAACGCACGATGGGCTGGATCCAACACTTCCGCCGGCTGTGCATTTGTTGGGAGAGGTCGAGCACCTTGTTCCCGGGTGTTCTTCATCTCGGTGGCACGATGCTATTGCCCAAAGAGGTCTTGGGATAAGTTGTAACTTCCTCCCCGCTGCAGCTACGGAGTGGTCCTCGTGTGCTCGGTACCCGGTGCAGAGCGCACAAACGCTGCTGTGCCCAGACGGGTTCGATGTTGTCGACAGGGAGCAGCGTGGGATGCGTAACTTGGCAACTCGCCGGCAGTGGACGCGGAACCAAGCGCTCGAACCGCACCCCCCGGGCAAGCTTACCGGTTGGCCCGAGAAAAGCCCACCTGGAACACGGCGAAGTCCGCCAGATCGTTGTCGCCGTCCAAGTCGAAATCGAAGCAGTGACAATCGATGCCTAGGTTACCGCCGGGACGGAGCAGACAATCCCCCAATCGCAACAGATCGTCCGGTCCCGGGTGGTCTGGGCACTGCACGTGCTGAAGCAGGAGTACGCTCCGGGGCGGCAGGTCGAACACCGCCGATCGTGGATGTGGACCACTGGGGACCGGCTCGACCGTAACTGGGCCTGTGTGGGGACCGCCGCCGAGCCCGTCGTAGAGCGGAGCATTCGAATTGATGACGACATCCCACCGGCCGTCGCGCGGGATCCCGATGCGGTAGCCATTGTGGTCACTGTTGGAGAGGTTGACCACGGCCACGAACGAACCGCCATCGACCAGGTAGCGCTCGAAGGCCATGACGTTGATCCCGTCGTTGACATGGAAGGCACTCAGCGGACTGTTGGCGAACAGCGCCGGCTTGCTCGTCCGCAGCGCGATCAGGTCTTGGTAGTAGCGGAAGATGCCGGCGTAGGTTGTCTTGTGGCTCCAGTCGATCTTGTTGGACTCCCAGCCCTCGTCCTCGAGCCACTCGGTGCCCTGAAGGATCGCCGGCACGCCGCGGCTGAGCAGGGCCAACGTATTCCCGATGATCGTCCGCCCGCGCGCGTAATCGTCGTCGTGCGGGAAGGTGGTGTCGATCTGACGGACGGCCCGCTCGTGCCCGTTGAGCGGCCACGCATCGTCGTGTAACTCGAAGTAGTTGAACACCGACTGCCCGCTCACGCCGAAGCCCTGGCCGTCCAACACATTGGCCACGCGCTGCATGTCCGGATCGCCGAAAGCGGCGTCGAAGACAGCGGCCCGCACGGCCTCCTTGAACTCGTTCTGGTACTGGGCCGTGAAGCCGAGTCCAGAGCTGGTCGGATCCGTCACCCATTGGCTGTCGATGTACATTTCGGCGATCGTGTGCTTGTCCACGTGGCGGTTGCTGATGCGGTCGTGCATGGCGCGGATCAACGACTGCCCTGACGCCCACTGCGGCGTGAGGCCGGAGTCGGTCATGTACATGACCGCGTCGACGCGGAATCCGTCCAGACGGTACTCGGTCAGCATCTGCTCCCACGAGTCGAAGTAGTAGTCGAATACGCCGGGATTGTCATAATCGCACTGGGCACCCCAGGGCGTGTCGACGTGCGGCGTGTCAAAATACAGTTGCGTGCCGTCGTAATTCCACAGGATGTTGTCACTGATCGAAGCATGATTGGGGACGATGTCGAGCAGCACGGCGATGTCAACGGCGTGCAGGGCATCGACCATCGCCTTGAAGTCGTCCGGCGAGCCCAGCTTACTCTCGATCGCGAAGGGGGAGATCGTCATATAGCCGCCAGAGAAGTCGCCCGGGAACTCGTGAATGGGGTTGACCATCACCGCGTTGACGCCCAATTCCGCGAGGTGCGAGGCACGCGCGGCGACGTCAACGTAACGCGCGGGATACGGTGCCCAGCCGAATGGGTCGTTGCGCCCCGAGAATGTGCCGACGTGCAACTGGTAGATCACCAGCTCCTCCATCGGCCGGGGGCTGAACGCCGGCTGCTGCCACGCGAAGTTGTCCTGGTCGACGATCACCGAATTGTAATTATCGGTGGGCACAAGTGCTGCCGAGCGCGGATCGGAGGCCCAGACGCTGTGATTAAAGAAGTACTTGTACATGTCACCCGCCACCGCGCCGGGGACAAACCCGATGAAGTGCTCGCCGACTTTTGTCAGCGAGTCTGCCGTGGACCAGTCGTTGAACTCCCCACGTACATGGCAGAACGTCCGGGTCGGCGACCAGACCTTGAAGACCGTACCGCCCACAACCGGCGTCGCCCCAAGCGGGGCGTGCGCGAGGGTGAGGTAGTCGATTTCGAACGCGTCAACGGGATCGAGCGTCTCGCTCATGCCCGCGGCGCTGTAGTAGTCGGTGTCGGTGCCGTCCGTCAGCTCAAACAGGTACGTCAGCCCGTCCGCGGCCGTCGCGGGGACCACCGCTTCCCACAGCTCGTACGGCCCCCGGCTGTCAACAACGCTCGCGTCCACCCAGGACACTGCGCCATCATCAACCCACACCCGCGCTGTGCTGACATCCATGTAGAACGTCTGAAACCGGACCGTGAACGACTCGCCGTCTATGGGGACGCGCGGCGAACGATCGTGCGCGCCCGCATGCGACACGCCGAGCCACTGTACGTCGTTGTCGAACTGCGCACGGACTGGTGCGATGCATGCAAGCGCGATGAACAAAGCAGCGCTGACGAGAACGTGGGGACAGCGGGTCATGATATCTGTCCTCTGAAGGCCGGGAAAGCCGATCATCTGCCTCCGCCGGCGGTTCTCACGGGCATCTACATTTCAGCACCGGTACCCTGATGCGGCGAGATCAGCATCGTACCGCCGGTTCTCGGCTCGTTTCGCCACGACGCTCCTCGAGCGATTATAGCCTGTTCGTCGGGCACGAGATAACCCACTTCCCTGCGTGGTCCTTCTCACACAACGCAAGCCCGCAGCCCCCATCCACGCTGACGGGGGCCCGCGCCGGCTCTCCGTGGAATCCCGCGCCGGGGGCGGCCTTTATCAGACGTCGATCCGGTGCTTGAGACGTCCGGACCACTATTCATCCTCACGCGACAGCTCTGGTTCTGCGGCGTGAGCGGGTTCGGTCGCGGTCCTCCAGCTACTCATCGACCCCGGCGGCCAGTTCGTCGATGGTCGTACAGCCATGATTGCGGGTACGCCTCACCAGCCCCAAGTGCCTGCGGCGCCCTTGAAGGGGCCGACGACGCGGCTGGTGATCCAGCCGCCGTAGAAATCACCGGGCTGCGGCTGGACGCGCTCATCGCCCACATAGCAGGCATCCATCGCATGCGCGAAGAACGCTACGCAGTCGCGAAGTCCGGCGAACGTGGGTACAGGCGCGGGGTAACTCCAAGCGGCCTCCGCCACGCGCTTTCCGCCGACGAAAACGTCGAAGTACCGCGCCTGGCCCTTCCACTCGCAGAGCGAGCGCTTCCGCGTCGGCACCAGTGCCTCGATTTGAATGTCCGACGGCGGGATGTAGTACGTGGGTGGGTGGCTCGTTTCGAGTACCCGCAGCGCGCGCGTCGTATCAGCGATCGTGACGCCGTTGAAGACCACGCGGATGCGATCGGGGACCGCTTCCAGGCGCGCTGGCCGCGGGTAATCCCAGACCGACTCCTGACCGGGCCCGGGCTCAATACGGTTCGGACTCATGATGTCCAATGGTAGGCGCGCAACCGGCAACGGGCTCGCCCAGCGCGATCGGTCACGTCAAGACGCGGGTAACGGCCTAGAATCTCGCATGTCGCACATGGAACCGCGCTGGATGAAGTGGGTGCTGTTTGCCGCCGCCGGGTACAACCTGATCTGGGGCGGATGGGTGGTGCTGTTCCCCTCGATGGGGTTCGAACTCGCTGGTCTGACACCGCCGCGCTATCCACAGATCTGGCAGTGCGTCGGCATGATCGTGGGTGTGTACGGCGTCGGTTACGCCATCGCGGCGCTGGATCCGATGCGACACTGGCCGATTGTCTTCGTAGGGTTGCTGGGCAAGGTCCTGGGACCGCTTGGATTCCTGGACGCGGCGGTGCGTGGCACGCTGCCCTGGGCAGTTGGCTGGACGATCCTGACGAACGACCTGATCTGGTGGGTGCCGTTCGGGCTGATCCTCGGCCGAGCGTGGCAGGGGCGCGTTTCCGTAGCAGGAGAGCGGCGCGGATCGTTGCGCTGGATTCCTTCAGCTATCCGCCAGTTCGAGGCGGCCGGTGCTGTTCGGGCGCGCTCCTGGTCACTGGCCCAGACCTGTGAGCACTTGGCGCTGGCGGTCGAGGGGACGGTCCGCGATCCAGAATCGGACGTCTCACCACGGGCGTGGCGCGCATTGGGGCTCGGAGCGCGGTGGCGGCGGACGTTTGCGAGGCACGCCCTGCTGTTGACGGGGTGGTTCCCGCGTGGCGCACCGGCCCCGCAGGAGGTCGTGCCCTCTGACGCGCCCGATCTCGCCACCATGTTGCAGCGCCTGGAGCTTGCGATCGAAGCGTTCGAGGATAAGTTGGCGCGGCCCGCGGCACGTTGGGTGGACCATCCGCTGCTGGGTAAGATGAGCGGACGTCAATGGCGGCGGTTTCACGCGATTCACGCACGACACCACCTAAGGCTGTTCCGCGCGCCCGTGCAGCCGTGAGGTGGGGTGGTTGCCGCCGTCACGCTGGCGCTCAGCCGAAAGATAAGGCACATGGGACAGCAGAACTCTGACGACTCACCGGTGCCCCCGGTGGCGCAGCGTCCTGCTGGACATGCCGTACAGGATGGACAAGCGATGGGCGCGAGGGCGCAACCGATCGTCATCGTGGGGGCCGGACTTGCCGGTCTGGCCTGCGCCCACCATCTGACACACGCGGGTGTGCCCGTTGCGGTGCTGGAAGCCGGGGACGCGGTGAGAGGACGGGTACGTACCGACTGTGTTGACGGCTTCCGGCTTGATCGCGGGATTCAGGTGTTTCTCACGGCGTATCCCGAAGCGGCTGAGGTCCTCGACTACGACGAGTTGCAGTTGCGGTCCTGCCACCCGGGGCCCTCATCCAGCTTGGTCGGCGTCGGTACCGCTGCGCCGATCCCTGGCGGCGGCCATTGGCCGGCCTGGCAGGACCGCCGGCTCCGGTCGCCAGCCTGTCCGATGCGCTTCGCATTGCGCGTTTGCGGGCCGCGGCGCTACGCCGCGCAGAGCCACGCCGGGACGACCAGTCCATTACGATGGAGGACGATCTGTGAAGTTCGGGCTGTCCGAGCGCTACACGCCAAGCGGGTCAGTGCTCGTATCCGTATGCATCATCGGCATTCCGGAGTTGGACGACCGCGAACTGAGCCGACGCGTCGTGGACGAACGGGGCGGTTGGTTCGGCAATGAGGTCGATACTAGGGTCCCGTTACGCGCCTATCGTATCGAACATGCCCTGCCGGCTCTGACGCCCGAAGCTTTGTCGCAACCGAGTCAGGCGTTGGATGACGGGATCAGCGTGAGCGGATACTATATCGAAGGCCCGTCGATCAACAGCGCACTCATCAGCGAGCGCAGGTCTGCCGAGGAAGCCCTGCGGAGGCGTGGCATATGATGCACGTCGACTTGTACCAGAGTCTGCTTTCCGTCCACGCCGTTAGCACCTTGATGATGACCGGCCTGATCTGGCTGGTGCAGATCGTGCATTACCCGCTGTTTGCGCGCGTCGGCGAAGTCGTGTTCCGCGACTACGAGCGTCGGCACACGCAGCGCATCACCTGGCTGGTCGGACCTCTGATGCTTTTCGAAGCGGTCTCGGCCGCCACGCTGGTCGTGGTGTTGGAGCCGGGCGGACCCCGCACGCTCGCAGTTGTCGGTATGCTGCTTCTGCTGGTGATCTGGGGGTCTACCGCGCTGCTTCAGGTCCCGTGTCATATGCGGCTCCGCCGCGGCTTCGACCGCGCGGTGATCCGCAGGCTGGTCGCTACCAATTGGATTCGCACGGTGGCGTGGTCCATACGCGGTGGGTTGGCTGTCATGCTCTTTCAGGCGGGTCCCCAATGAATGCCGGGAAGGAAATGCGGGCGTGAAGAACAGGCCACAAAGTGTCGCCGTGGTGGGGGCAGGGATCGCCGGCCTCGCGGCCGCACGCCCACTGCAGAACCACGGCTATGATGTGCAGGTGTTTGACAAGGGGCGCGGTGTTGGTGGACGCACGTCGGTCCGCCGGCGACCGCCGTTCGAGTTCGATCATGGCGCACAGTACTTCACGGCGCGCGATCAACGGTTTGCGTCGCACGTACGCGCATGGCATGAGGCCGGCATCGTGGCTCCCTGGCGGGGCCGAATCGGATCCTGGAGTGACGGTGCCTGGCGAGATGGCTCGCTACAAACGCGCTATGTAGGTGTACCGGGGATGAATGTCATAGCCAAGCAACTCGCGACCGGACTTGAAGTAGCGACGGGTGTCCGTGTTACCCAGTTGACGCGCGATGTGTCGCGGTGGCGTGTTCTCGGGGAGGCCGGTATAGCCCTTGGTTCGTTCGACGCTATCGTCATGGCCCTTCCTTCCGTGCAAGCAGCCGCACTGCTCGTCGGTCAGCGTGAGCTGGCCGAGTCGGCCCGACGTTGTCCGATGTCTCCATGCTGGGCAGTCATGCTCGGGTTTGATCGCCCACTCGCGATGCCATACGACGGCGCCTTCATTCATGAATCGCCCCTGTCCTGGATCGCCCGCAACTCGACCAAGCCCGGCCGCGCGCCATCAGAGGCGTGGGTCCTGCATGCAAGTCCGCAGTGGTCGGATGCGCACATCGACGCCGCCCCCGAGCAGGTGACAGCCGCGCTCACCGAGGCACTCGGGCGACTCGTCGCGAGCGACACGCCGGCTGCTACATTCGCGGTCGCTCACCGTTGGCGCCATGCGGCGGTGCCGGAACCACTGGACGTAGGCGCCTTGTGGGACGCAGAAGCCCGCCTCGCCGTCTGCGGCGACTGGTGTCAGGGCGGGCGGGTCGAAGGCGCGTTCCTCAGTGGTATGGCTGCCGCCGGACGCGTGCTCCAATTGATGAAGTAGGCCGCCGACGCCGAGTCGGCGCCGTGGGTAGTCGAGGCCCAAGAGGCAGGCATGGCGCCGGACTCGATTTCGAACGATCGCGGCGGCCGGGCAGGACCCAAATCGAGACGCCGGCAATCCATGCTGCTAAGATTACAAAGTGGTCATCGGACGAGACAACGTTGCAGCGCGTGTTCGCCTGGCCGAATTGATGGATGAGCCGCAGCTCGACCCGGTTGCGCATGTCAATGCGCTGCGTGGTCTGGCGCGTATTTATTGTCTCAGCCGAACCGGGGCGGCCGTTTGGCCCTGGGTTCGTCGTGAGGCAAAGGTGTCGGCAGTACCCCTGCGCGTGCTGGATCTTGCAACCGGGGGTGGAGACCTGCCAATCGACTTGGCGCGGCGAGCACGGCGCGAGGGACTGGCGGTCGAGGTTGCCGGGTGTGACCGAAGCCCGAGGGCCATTGCGTTTGCCAGACGGCGGGCGCATCGATCCGGAACAGACGCCCGTTTCTTCATCCTCGACACAGGTACGCAGGCGCTACCCACTGGCTATCACGTGATTACCGCGGGGCTGTTCCTGCATCATCTGTCTGACGAGGACGCTGTGTGGTTGCTTCGCAACATGGCCGAGGCGGCTGGCAGGGCCGTGATTGTGGATGACTTGCGTCGTTCCCAACGCGGGCTCTGGCTGGCCCGATTGGCCACGCGCGTGCTAAGCCGATCGCATATCGTACACGTGGATGGACCGCGGTCGGTACGGGCCGCGTTTACAAGCGATGAATTGGGCCGCCTGGCGGCGCAGGCCGGGCTCTCAGGCGTGGAGATCGTACCGCACTGGCCGGAGCGGCATTTGCTGGCGTGGCAACGCATATGACAACAGGTATCCGTGAGTTCATGCCACCCGTAAGCGCTGCGCGTCGCGCCGAAGAGACCGACGTCCTGGTCGTCGGGGCCGGTCCTGCGGGTGCAGTCGCGGCACGCGGGCTGGCACGGGAAGGTGTGCGCGTGTTGCTGGTCGACCGGGCACGATTCCCACGCTGGAAGGTCTGCGGCTGTTGTCTGAATGGCGCGGCGTTACGCACCCTGGAAACCATCGGACTTGGTCGGTTGCCCGCCCGACTCGCAGCGCAGCAGCTCACGCACGTGCGGATCAGCGCGTGCGGGCATATGGCGGAGATCGCGCTGCCGGATGGCGTGGCGTTGTCCCGCCGGCGCTTCGATGAGGCTTTGATCGGTCAGGCGGTTGCGGACGGGGTCAGCGCTCGCAGTGAAACCTCCGCCGAATGGCTCGAAGAAACGGCCGAACACGTCCATGTTTTGTTGAAGGCGCAAGGTCAGATTTCGACCGTGCGGACGCGCGTCGTGATCGCGGCAGATGGCCTGGCGGCGAGCTTTACACGCAAAGTTCCTGGTATGCAGAGTATCGCTTGGCGGCGGGCGCGAATCGGGGCGGGCACTACCGTCGATCCCGTCCCGCAGGTGCACGCCCGCAACGCGATTCACATGGCCGTCGGCTCGGGCGGCTACGTGGGCCTGGTGCATATCGAGGACGGCCGGCTCAACGTAGCCGCAGCCTTTGACGTTGACTTTGTGCGTGCAACGGGGGGGCTTGCCAACGCCGCCAACTGCGTCCTGAAGGAGAGCGGATCGCCGGCCGTCGAAACGCTGGGGGCAGCGCGCTGGCAGGGTACGCCCCCGCTGACCCGCAGACATCGACCTCCGCCGCACGGACGCCTGTATCTCGTGGGCGATGCAGCCGAGTATATCGAGCCGTTTACCGGCGAGGGCATGGCCTGGGCGCTGGAGAGCGGCACCGCTATCGTCAACTTTGTGATGGCGGCTTTGAACGGAGCAGGGCCCGCCGCACCGGCTGCGTGGCTTCGGCGCATTGACAGGCTTTTGGGCAGGCGGAAACGGCATTGCCGCTGGCTGGCAAGCATCCTGCGCCACCAACGCTTGACCGGGCTGGGCGTGCGGCTGCTGCATGCCTACCCCGGTCTCGCCGTGCCCTATCTGCGGACGGTCAATCGTGTTTGAGTCAGTCGCGGTTGATGTGGAGCACCGCGAGTTCGATGGTCAGGCCCGGGCCGAACGCGAGCGCCACGCAAAGCCCCTCCTCACGCTTCTCGATCAGCCGCTGCAATATGAAGAAGATCGTCGAAGAGGACATGTTGCCGTAATCGTGCAGCACGCCGCGCGAGTCGGCCAAGGCGTCAGGACCCAGCTCCAAAGTGGACTCGACGGCGTCGAGAATCTGCGGTCCCCCGGGGTGCACCAGCCAGTGGTCGACCCCTTGCCTGGCGCACCCATGACGCGCAAGCACTTCGTCAACGGCGACGGGGAGATGCTCCGCGAGTGTGCGGGGAAGCTCCCGAGACAACTTGAGACGCAGGCCCTGATCGTCGGCAAACCACAGCATCTGATCGGCAGCAGCCGGCAAGTGCACGCAACGGCAGTCCAGAACCGCCACGGCCGACCGCTGCGGGGCGAGCAGAATCACTGCCGCGCCATCCGCGAACAGCAAGTTCGCCGTGATCTGATCGATAGCGTCGCTGTACTGAAAGTGCAGCGAAGACAACTCGCAGGTGCAGATCAGGGCGCGTTGCTCCGCAGGAACCAGTGCGTGAACCAGGCGTAGGGCAGCGAGGCCGGCCGAGCAGCCCATGAAGCCGAGATTCCAGCGCTGGATGGCAGGCGACAGGCCTGTCTGTTCGAACAGGGGGCGTTCCAGGCCCGGCGACGATGCGTGCGTGCAGGAAGCCGTCACCAGCGTTCCGATGTCCTCGATACTCTCGACGGGCAGGGAATCGAACGCTCGGCGAACCAGATCCCGGGCAGCGGGCTCGAAGAGGGCGTTGCGCACGCCCATCCCGGGGCCGAGCGGCTGCTCAGACGCGGGTCCGTAAAGCGGCGCGCCATCCGTGACATCCTGCCACTCGAGCACGGCGCAGTGTCGCTTCAAAATGGTCGATTGGCGTGCGATGCGTCTGATCACGCGGTGGGTGCGCGAGTCACGACACGCGATCTGCATCCTGGCCAAAGCCTGATCCTGTGTCAGCGCATGCCGGGGCACTGCCGTGGCGATGCCATGGATATATAGCCGTCGATTGTCGACCGGCGCGGATGCGTCCGGAACTCGGGCATGGAACTCAGAAGCCATGTATCGAGTATATCCTGTGGCTCGCCGAAAGCACGGATCAGATCGACGCAAGCCCAAAGACGGCCACGATCCTGAAATTGCCTGAAGAGGTTGCCGGAAGCCCCATCGCCAACCAAAGTCAGGGTGTTCCGCAGGCTTGATCAGACCCGGACCGTCGTCGACGAGCATTGCCGCCGTAGCCGGTACGGTTCGCCATCTGCCGCTGGCAGCCGGCGTTGCCGTCTTGTGGCCATTGAATGGTGCGCCGGATGGTGCCAGGCCAATCCCCGGCCCGCTGGCGCATTATACAACCGAACGTAGCAGGAAGTGTAAATCTGCGTCCGGGTGGACACAGAACCAGGGAGGCGGGGAGGATCGAATCTCCGGGTAACCCTCAATAGACAGCGCTGACACCAGAAACTGCCAAACCCGGTCCATACGCACGGTGCTGTCAATGGAGGGCAGGTCATCAATGCACACTTCGACCGGCCCGATATGCAGCTGCGAATGCGTTGGATAACGCTTGAGATCGAAACCGTGAAGTATCAGCGGCAACCAGGCAGCTGCTTCGGGCCCGCCGACCAGCCCATTCAGGGCCTCGCCCAAGCCCGGAACAGCCGACAGTTGTGCCGGCGGTTGCGGGAACGCATCAGATTGGCATGCTACGTGACTAGACAGCGTGCGTTTCTGTGCGGCGTGCTTTCGCGACTCGGCCGCCCGCTGACGGAAGTACTTACGATCGCAGACACGGCCGCCGAGCACAAACCGCACTTGCGCGCGTGGGCTTGGGCAGACTCCCGCGGCGTGTCCGGGCTATCGCCGGGCGTCAGACTCGCGCGTCCGAAGCAGGCTGTTGGCGTCTTCAATCAGACGCAGCGCCTCGGAGTCGACGGATACACTGCCGTCCGTATCTTCCTGCAGCATCCGTATCTCAGCCAATTCGCGCTCGGCTTTCGCCGGGTTGCGACAGGCGACGTGCGCCATGGCGAGGAACGCGCGGGGTGGAATGAATGACCCATCAATCGCCTTTGCCATTGCCAACGATTGCAACGCCTCATGCAGGTGCCCACAGCGGTACTCGGCCGCGCCGCGAGCTCCGATGGCCTGTGCGGTCTCCGGGGCTATATGGGCGGCGCGGTTGGCCCAGTGCAAAGCTAGGTTGTATTCTTCGGCGGAAAGTCCCGTCTGCGAGATAACGCGCCACGCGTTCTCCCAGAAGTAGCCCGGTCTGGTAATGAAGTCGTTGAATTGTGTGAGGGCTAGCTGGTGGACTTGCCTGCCCCACTCCGAACGGGGCGCCCAGTTGTCCAGCCGCTCATGCGCGGTGGCCAGCCGAAGTCCGGAATCGCGAACTACGTTCAAAACACGGCGCCGGGCCTCGGTGTACAATGCCCGATTGCGCTGAAATTCAGAGCCTACCTCACGCGTTGCATTCCACAGGCGCACAACATTGTCGCTGCCCAGCGCACCGCCAGAGGCGGACGCGAGTTGCTGGCCACGTGGATCAAAGGCGAGATCAGCCACCGGCCCGGCATGGTCGTGCAGCACGGCCACCTCAGTATGTGATGCAAGGTCCCACAGCCGAATTGTTCGATCAGTAGACCCGGAAGCTAGCCGGTCCACTGCGACCTCCGGGTGAAACGCGACGGCCCTCACTTCATCGGTGTGGCCACGCAGCGTACCGAACCGCACAAGTCGCGTACGGTCCCCCTCTCCATTGATACGCCATAGCCCAATGGTCCCGTCGGCCGACGCGGAGGCCAGGAGTCTTCGGCGGTAGTCCACGGCCAGATCATAAACTGTGCTTCCATGTTGTATGTAAGGTGAGCCGAGTAGTTCGTTCTGCTGCTCAATATCCCACACTCGTACGGCAGCGTTGTGGTCATGTGACGCCGCAGGATCAACGTGCGTGCCAGCCAACACTGCACCAGGTTCGTCGAGGAATGCAAGGCTCGTAGGACGCCCGGTGGGAGCACCGGCGGCAGCGATGGTTGTAGTCAGTTGGAACTCGTCTGCATCCTGACCTGCCTGCCAGACTCGAATCGTGCCGAGCGTATCGCAAGCGGCCAACCTGCGACCGTCGCTACTGACCGCGAGGCTGCCGAAGCCGACCGTCAGGTCTCCACGCTCGGCGAGGTATCGTTGTTGATCTGGATCTGGTTCAGCGGTGAAGTCGAGGCAGGGCCACGCTTCGAACGTGGGGTGGTCTGAATTGGTCAATGTCCACACGCATACGCGTCCGCACGCACCCTTTTCAAACGACCGCCAACGGACGTCCGTTGTCAAGGCGACCAGCGTGGCCCCGTTCTTGCGCCAACACGTCAGGTCTGAGATGCGCTCCGCGGGCCTGACGTATCGCGTCGTCACGGGGATCCCCAGATGAGCATCCCAGAGAATCAGTCCGGGGCCGACCTCTGCGGACAACAAGAACCGCTGATCGGGAAGAAACGCCACATTGTCAACACTTGTACCATGTCCGACCAGCCGCGGTATGTCGGTCGCACCTGGAAGCCACGCGCGGATCGAACCGTCAGCCGATACCGCGAGCCGTGCGTTCGGAGGCGGTCGCCGCTGGCATGGACCTAATCAGGGTCGCCGATAATCTCGGCCATCAAGTCCCGCAAGCGTGCGGTCAAACGCGACTTGATCACGTACGCGTTGTTGGCCGTGATACCGAACGTCTCGCAGACCTTGTCGACCGTCCAACCATCCAGCGCCAACCGCTGATATGCCTCGCAGGTTCGCGGTTCGACTTCGTCACGCAGCTTCGTCAGGCAAAAGCGGAGATGTTCGTCGAGCCAGATCTTCTCGAACTCGTCTTCTGGCAACTCCTCCCGCACCTGCGGGCTGCGGAACACACCGCTCTCAGCCAGGCACTCGCGCCGCTTGCGGAGACGGTTGATGACCCGCCGCTTGACCATCACTCGCAGCCAGCGTTTGAAGCCGCCCCGGCGTTTGTCGTACTCGAATCGCCCAATGGACAGATTGACCTGAGCGAGGCACTCCTGGGCAATGTCCTCGGCATCGTGCGCATCCAGACCGCACGCCCGGGCGTATCGCAGCAGGATCGGGCGGTAAATCGCCGTAAACTCCTGCCACGCCAGGGAGTTATCGCGCGCCTTCAGACGCAGAAGTAAACTCGCACGGGTAGTGTTCATCAGGGCGAATTACCCCCAGCAAAACACGTAGTGTAGCAAAACCGAAGCGGGAAACGAAAGTCAGGGCCCGTCCGGATCTCTGATTCGGCATTCGGAACTGATCCAGCCTTCGTTCGCCGCAGGAACCCTGACCTGAACGCCACCGAGTTGCACGCGAAATACGAAGCGTACGTTGGAAAGCACGC
Organism: uncultured Planctomycetales bacterium; assembly: GCA_964468185.1. Taxonomy (GTDB): domain Bacteria; phylum Planctomycetota; class Phycisphaerae; order UBA1845; family Fen-1342; genus JANQFV01. The sequence goes on from CAYXTR010000003.1 coordinate 140,590, forward strand.
CAAGGGCTTGTGCACGATCCAGCGGAGATTACGCGGGCGTAATAAGCATGAAACCGACCGGTTTCGGTTGCGACAAAAACTCACGGGCGGCGACCCGAATGCCCAGTCAATCCGGATCACCGCGAAAGCCGCAGCACGTTAACGTGTCGTTTTGTCGTACTCCGGGACCCAGCACAGGCAGTGCTGGGCCCTTTTTTGTTGACGGCTAATCGGGTATCGTGGTGACTATATGGCGTACCGTTAGGATTAATGTTAGGGGTCTTCTTGTGTCCACTTGACCCGCCTCATTGGCTCCAAAAAGCGGTAGGCACTCCAGGCAAGATGACACCTATTGGATACATAAACTACTAAAAACAAATAGCTTACTAAAAGGAACAGATATACTGAAACAGTTTATCTAACCTCAGTACCGCGGACCGCACACCCCGGAGAGCACACGCATGCGTAAACCCGTCACTCTCATTACCGGCGCCAACGGCGAAATCGGACACGGCCTGCTCGAATACTTCGCCAACAAGGGCGATACCGACGTGATCGCGCTCGACCTCAATGCGCTCGACAAGGAACTCCGTCCCCTTTGCCACAACTGGATCACCGGCAACATCCTCGACGACAACCTCATCGATCGCCTCGTCTCCGAATATGAAATCCGGGCCATCTTCCACCTCGCCGCGCTGCTCTCCACCCGTTCGGAATACACCCCCGAGACGGCCCACGGCGTCAACGTCGAGGGCACCCTGAAGCTCATCAAACTCGCCCACGATCAGGCCCAGTGGCACGGCGACAATGTCACCTTCCTGTTCCCCAGCTCCATCGCCGCCTACGGCCTGCCCGACCTCGAAACCAAAGCCAAGTTCGGCCCGGTCAAAGAGCATCAGTGGAACAACCCCATCACCATGTACGGCATCAACAAGCTCGCCTGCGAACACCTCGGCCGCTACTACACGTTCCACTACAAGCAGCTCGCCTCCGAAGGCAAGCGCAACGGCGCCCGGATCGATTTCCGCGCCATCCGCTTCCCCGGCCTGATCAGCGCCGTCACGATGCCCACCGGCGGTACGAGCGACTTCGCCCCGGAGATGCTCCACGCAGCCGCCAAGGGCCAGCCATACGCCTGCTTCGTTGCACCCGAGGCCCGCATTCCCTTCATGGCCATGCCGGACGGCGTCAAGGCCCTGATACACCTGGCCGAAGCTCCCGCGGAAAACCTGACGCAGCGCGTGTACAACATCGGTGGCTTCAGTCCGACGGCGCTCGAAATACGTGACTACACGCTCAAGGCCTTCCCCGGTGCCGACATCACATTCGATCCGGATCCGCCGCGCGCGAAGATCGTCGACACCTGGCCCGGCGACGTGAACGACGGCCCGGCGCGCAAGGACTGGGGCTGGTCGCCGGATTACGACTTCCACCGGGCATTCGACGAGTATCTCGTCCCGACGATTCGGCGATATTACGAGGAGCATCCGGCAGCAAAAACACGCTCATAGTGGCTATCTACTGACGATCCGGCCGCCCGCCGCGACTGGGCCATGACGCTCGGCCGGCGGGCGTTTAGCATGGTGGTGCATCGATAGGAGCCCTGCCATGCGCACGTTCATCGCTGTCGAGCTCTCACCTGCGGTCAAGCGACCACTCTTGAAGCTGCTGCGCGACTTGCCACAGAGTCGTGACGTCAAATGGGTCAATGAGTGGCAATTGCATCTGACGCTCAAGTTCCTCGGTGAGGTCAGCGACACCCAGCTTCCACAGGTCTGCGATGCTGCCGAACAGGTGTGTCGCGAAGTCGCACCTTTTCCGCTCAGCGTCACCGGCCTGGGCTGCTTTCCCGGTCGGCGAAACCCGCGGGTGCTCTGGTGCGGCATCGAAGACGCTACCACCAGCACACCCCGCTGGGTCGAGTTGATCGACCCGCTGATTAGCAACCTCGGTTTCAAGCCCGAAACGCGCGCATACACGCCTCACATCACACTGGGCCGCAGCCGTTCGACCGGGGGCGGGCGCGTAATGCAACAGGTGCTCGACGATGTCACGCTTCCCGCCACGGAAGAAATGCTGGTGAAAGAGGTTACGGTGTTCGAGAGTCGATTGCTGCCCGGTGGCGCCCAGTATCACCCATTGGCGAGGATCGCCCTCGCCGGAACACCCTGATCCGCCACGAGGTTGCCGGCGTCACCATCTGTTGCCAGAATGCACCCGCAGCGACGCCGCATCGTCGCTGCTGACATCCCAGAAGCACTGGACCGCACGAGAAAGCGAGTACGTCATGAGCGATTCCGACAGTTCTTCGCGTCGAACGTTCCTTAAGAGCGCCCTGCTGACCGGGGCAACGCTGGCGGCCTCGTCCGGCTTCGGCTGCGCCAAACCGGGGCCGAAAGTCGCGGCGAAGTCGGAGCCCGCTCCCCCCCCACCACCCCCGGGCGCAAAGCCGGAGGAGCAATTGCCGCCGGAATTTGAGCTCGTCGAGCCGTACTTCCGTGACTTGCGGATTGCGTACATCGGTACGGGAGGCATCGGCGGCTATCACCTGGAGAACACGGCCCGGCACGATGTGCAGTGTCCCTGCTTCTGTGACGTGGACCGTCGCCGGATGGAACGTTATGCGAAGCGTTTTCCGAAGGCGAAGATGTACCAGGACTACCGGGAGATGCTCGACAAGGAGCATAAGAACATCGACGCGGTCATGGTCGGAACCCCGGACCATCATCACTATCCGGCCACGATGATCGCGATGCAGCTTGGCAAGCACGTTTACACGCAGAAGCCGCTGACGCATACGCCGTGGGAGGCGCGGCAACTACTGGAGGCCTCGCGGAAGTACAGGGTGGCGACGCAGATGGGTAACCAGGGACACGCGGGCGAAGGGTGGCGCGTGACCTACGAGTTCATTCGCAGCGGCGCCATTGGCGAAGTCACTGAGACGCACACCTGGACAAACCGCCCGGTCTGGCCACAGGGAATGAATCGCCCGCAAGAGACTGACGTGGTACCACCGGAGCTGAACTGGGATGCGTGGGTCGGTCCGGCGCCAGAGCGGCCGTTCAAAAAGGGCGCGTACCATCCGTTCAACTGGCGGGGTTGGTGGGACTTCGGTGCCGGAGCGCTCGGCGACATGGCCTGCCATACGATGGATGGGATCTTCTGGGCCCTCGCGCCCGGTCATCCGACCGCCATCGAGCCGCTGGCGTACACGCCTGTCACGCCCGAGGCGTTTCCAAACGCGGCGGTCATCAAGTGGGAGTTTCCTGCGCGGGGCGACATGCCGGCATTTGACGCCTACTGGTACGACGGTGGGCTGAAACCGACAACACCCGCGGCGCTTGAGCTGGGGCGCGAACTGCCTACGACGGGCAATCTGTTCGTCGGTACGAAGGCCACGCTGATGGTCTCGGGCGACTACGGTCAGAGTCCGCGCATCATCCCCGAAGCAAAGATGCGTGAGATCGGCAAGCCGCCGAAGCTGCTGGAACGATCACCCGGACACGTAATCGAATGGTTGATGGCGTGTGTCGGTGAGCAACCGTTGGATTATCCCAAGTCCAACTTCGCATATGCCGGGCCAATGACTGAGGCGATTCTGCTGGGCAATGTCGCCCTGCGTGTTGGGCGCCGGCTGGAATGGGACGGCGCCAGCATGCGGTTCACGAACGTGCCGGCGGCAAATAAGTACGTGTCCAAGGAATATCGCTCGGGCTGGCGCGTGTAGCCCACCGATCACATCAAGAGACGTCAGAGCGTCAGGAGTTCGGCGGCGCCGGTGCTCCGATGGGTGCCTGTTGCAGCTCTTCGCGGGCGCGCTGGATGCGTCCCTCCCAACGCGACTTCTGGTCGTGGACTACGCGCGACAGCAGCGCCGTGAACTGCGGATCAAACTGCTTGCCAGCCTCGGACTGCACGATCCGCACCGCCTTCTTGATACTCATACTGGAACGATGCACGCGCTCACTGGTGAGAGCGTCGAAGGTCTCGGCCACGGCAAGCAGCCGCGATCCGATCGGAATCGTCGTGCCCACCAGACCGAACGGGTACCCAGTCCCGTCAAAGCGCTCACGCAGATGGCGGATGATCAGCGTTTCGGTTTCGAAGATGCGTAGTGGCTCGAGGATCTTGCACGTCATCAACGGAACCTGGCGGAGCACGGCCGACTGCTCCTCCGTCAGCGGCGTCGTGCTTTGCAGAATTTCGTCCGGCACGCCGATCTTGCCCAAGTCGTGCAGCATGGCGGCCTTGCCAATCGCATCGATCAGGTTCTGGGAGAAACCCGCCGCCTCGGCCAGACACGTGGCGTAGAAGGTCGTGTTGCGCGAGTGCCACGCCGTAAACCGATCACGGGCTTCCAGCGCCTGGACGAGTGCCCAGATGCTCTGGAGGCATAGTTCCTTTGACTGCACGCTGAGCGAGTAGACCTGTTTTTGCAGGCGATCGACTTCAACGTGGGCCACGTCGTTTTGTGCGGCGTCTGCGCCGATGCGGTCCGAACGTACGACACGATCGCGCCCGCGCCGCTTGCCGAGATACAACGCCTGGTCAGCCTGGTTGATCCACTCGGTCACCGAGACTGCCCGGGCGTCAGCAGTACTGGCCACGCCGATGGATGCCGTAACCCGCACCTGGGGACAGTCAGCCACCGTCACGCGTTCTGGAATCGTCGCCCGAATTCGCTCTGCAAGTGCAGCGGCATCGTCCGGATCCGTCTCCGGGCAAATCACCGCAAACTCCTCCCCACCGTATCGCGCGACGATATCCGTATCACGCACCATGTTCGCCAGGTGTACCGCCATGCCGCAGAGCACTTGATTGCCGACTTCATGGCCGTAGGTGTCATTCACGGCTTTGAAATGGTCCAGATCCAGCATGAGCAACGACGACACGCCCCCATAGCGACGCGTGCGCGCAAACTCGCGGTCGGCCAGCTCACGGAAGTGAGCGTGATTCCACAGGCCGGTCAGGGAGTCCGTCAACGCGGCCTTGCGAAGATTCTCCTGGAGTCTGTTGATCCGCAGGCCGTTGCGCACACGAGCGGTCAGTTCATCCGTGTCGTATGGCTTGAGAAGGTAGTCATCGGCCCCCGAGTTCAGCGCCTCATGCTTGGCATCACGGTCGCGACAAACCGTCACGACGATGATGTAGGTGCCATCAAGCGCGCGATCACTGCGGATTTGCCGGCACACGTCAATGCCTGACATGCCCGGCAGCAGGAGGTCACACACGACCACGCGCGGCCGGTGACGCCGCACCCGGTCCAGACCGGACTCGCCGTCCCCTGCCTCGACCACGCTGAAATGCTCGTCGACCATGCGCCGAAAGAGCAGGGCGCGCTCGTCAACATCATCTTCGATGATGCAAATGTCGGCCGGATTGCCGCGCATGCTTCGTACACCCGTTGCTGTGCCCGGCAGGGTCGAGACCCCTCCGTCTCACCCACCCGGACGGTGCCTTGAGATCATCTTCAGGCACATGCTGTGAAGACACGCGACTGGTCAGGCGTACACGTCGACGCCGCCGGCAGCCTGCATGTTCCGCGTCGCCGCTTCTGCCGTGTCCTGCACAAGCTCCAGCATCTGCTGGGGACTGCCCATCTCCTGGGCCATCTTCAGCAGACGTGTGGAGATCTCTGTCTTCACTTGCGCCTGTGTCAGCGCCATTTGTGACGCCATTACGCCGTCAATTCCCATAACTACCTCGTCCACAAAGTGCCGTTGTCGCAGCGCGCAGCGCCGGCCACGCGCACGTACATAGGGAAGCATGCGAAACATCCAACCCCCATGGGCAAGAAATCTCAGCCCCACCAGCACCGGTTTATGGGACTTCGGCGGCGATATAATCCCAGCCGTGTGCGGGCTCCGGCTTGGCGCACCCGACTTCGTCGGATAATGATTTCCGAAAGACCCAGAGACGGAAGCTGCCTATGACCATACCCCTCTCAACTACCCAGCGCATCGACCTCGACACCCTGCGGCAAATGAAATCCGCACGGCAGAAGTTCGCGATGCTGACGGCGTACGACTTCCCAACCGCCGCGCTGGCCCAGCAGGCCGGCGTACAGGCACTGCTCGTCGGCGACTCGATGGGCCCGGTATTGCTCGGACATTGCAGCACCCGCGACGTCCCCCTCGACCTAATGGTGACTCTCGCTGAAGCCGTTCGACGGGGTGGTCCGAATACATGCTTGGTGGGCGACCTGCCCTATGAAGCACTTTCCGTCGGCCCCGAAGCAACGGTCGCCGCCAGCCGTCGCTTCCTCGACGAAGCCAACTGCGACGCCGTAAAGCTGGAACTGGGCGCGGATGACTTCACGCTGCTGGAGCGTGTGGTGGCGGCGAACATACCGGCAATCGCCCATCTCGGTCTGCGGCCGCAACAAGTCTCCGGGCCGGAGGGTTATCGGGCACAGGCCCGCGATACGGCGGGTATTGCTGAACTCGTGGACCTCGCCCGGCGCTCCGTCAACGCCGGCGCTGCGATGCTCCTGCTCGAAGCTGTGCCGGCGGAGGCTTCCGAGGCGGTAGTCGCAGCAGTCGACGTGCCGGTGATCGGCTGTGGAGCCGGGCCGGCATGCGACGGCCACGTACTCGTTACACAAGACATGCTGGGCCTGGGCCTGATGCGCCCGCCCCGATTCGTGCCGGTGCTCGCGCAAGTCGGCCCCCTGACCGCCGACGCGATGCGACATTACGTCGAAGCCATCATCAGCGGCCGGTATCCCGGTCCAGAACATGCGTATCCGATGCGCGGCGCGAGCAGCAGCACACCAACGCCGTGACCAGCACGCTGCGCCCGCCCACCTGCTGCATCGCCTGTGGTGGAACGCCGCAGAACAGATGGCACGTTGGCGAGACAGCAATCGTCCAGTGCCCACGCTGCCTGCTCGCCTGGTGGGACTGGGAATCGTTCGATCCGACTGCGTTCTACGATCGCGCCTATTTTCAATCCACGAGCGACACGAAGGGCTACGACAACTATGCGGCGCTTGAGGACGGTGTGAGACGCACGGCGAGTGCTCGTCTGCATCGCATAAGCGCGATCATGGCACAGAAGACCGCGACCCCAACGCCGCCGAAGTCGCTGCTCGAAATTGGCTGCGGCACCGGGCTCTTCCTTGACGAAGCCCGGCAGCAGGGATGGGCATGCACCGGTAACGAGCTTAGTGCATACGCTGTCGACCAGGCCCGTGCACGTGGCCTGAACGTGGAGCAGGGCTCCGCCGAATGCGCCCCCCTCCCCCGCGGCCCGTTCGAGTGCGTCGCACTGTGGGACGTCTTGGAACACCTGCGCGCACCACAACAGGTGCTTCAGGCGGCCGCGACTCGCTTGCGGCCCGGCGGCATACTGGCCCTCTCCACTGGTGACGTCGCCTCACTTTGCGCGCGCGTGTCAGGACCTCGTTGGCACCTATTCAACATCCCGGAACATCTCTTCTACTTCTCCATTCCTGCGTTGGAACGGCTTCTCAGCTCGGCGAATTGCCGCATCGTGAAGATCACGCGCGAGGTCAACTGGGTGCCCGTCGCATACGTGCTCGAACGGCTGCGTAAGGGAGGCGGCATGCTCGGGCACCTGGCTGACATCTTCCGACATTTGCCCGGGGCAAGAGCTTCGCAACGCACACTGCTGCCCGCCATCCTATTCGACGTTCTGGGCGTATACGCCGTCAGACGGTGACCGCTCATCATGGTCCCGCCGTAGACACAGCCTTGTTGATGCGGTCGGGCGCGTCTAGACTACGGGTTGGGACAGACCTTTCATCAGGGAGTAGTAGCATGATATTCGGTGAGGAGGAATCAACCCCCATGGACCCGAACCCGCAACAACCCAAGCAGATTCAACTCGACCCGGGCTCCATGGAGACCGTCTATTCAAACTTCTTCGCTGTCGCGGGCACGCGCGACGAGCTCGTCGTGTATCTCGGCGCCAATTCGCCCTTGCCCAACGTGCAGCAACCCACGATCCGCATCTCGCATCGGCTCATGCTGCTGCCAGCCAATGCGAAACGCCTGATGCTCGCGCTCCAGCAATCCGTCAAGGCACACGAGGATCGCTTCGGGCCGATCGAGCTGCCGCCGCAGCAGCGCCCTGGCGGCCAGAACCCCTGACCTCGCCACGGTAACGTAACGCTGGCTGCAAACCTGCCGGTATATTCAGGATGTTGATCCGAACTCTCTTGTCTCGCGAACTGTTCCTCCTCGGACTCCGCGACCTGCGCGCGCATAAGTTGCGCTCACTGCTCACCGCACTGGGTGTCATCTTCGGCGTTGCTGCCGTCATCTGCATGCTCAGCATTGGCGAGGCGGCGTCGGCGGAGCAACTGGAACAGATTCGCCTGCTCGGCAGCGAGAACATCATTCTGCGCAGTGTCGAGCCACCCAAGTCCGTCGAGATCAGCGAGGGCGAGGACATCATGCTGACCTACGGCCTCACAAGCGCGGACGTGGCCCGCATCGAAGACCTGCCATACGTCAGCGAGCTGGTCTTGATGCGCGAAGTCGCCGACGAAATCGTGCACGGGGCGCGCCTGTTTGATGGCCACGTTCTTGGCACAACGGTCAATCTGTTCGACGTCATCAACATCGAAGTGGCTCGCGGGCGGCGCCTGCGGCCCCTTGATAACGAATTGCACACCAAGGTCTGCGTGATCGGCTCGCGGGTCGCACGTGAGCTTTTCCCCGAATCCGACCCGCTCGGTAAGACCATCACGGTACGCAGCCGCGCTTCGGGCCCCGTGCCCTACACGATCGTCGGCATCCTCGCCAACGTCCTGACGGCCGGCAATCCATCCAAGGGCATCGCCGCCCGTGACATCAACCGCGACGTGTACATCCCGATCCGCACGGCCGACCTGCGCTACGGCAATATCCGAGAAGTCGGCGCTACCGCCTGGGGCGACCTGATCAACGTCGAATACAGTGATATTTTCGTGCACGTACAGCCGCAGGAACAGGTGTTGCCCGTCTCGCGTCTCGTAAATCGCGCTATCGTGTTCAAGCGTCAGCAGCAGGACTTCGCGATGACCGTCCCGCTCGAGTTGCTACAGCAGGCCGAGGCGGTCAAACGCAACTCGCAAATTGTGCTCGGTAGCATCGCGGGCATCTCGCTGCTGGTCGGTGGTATCGGCATCATGAACATCATGCTCGCATCCGTCACCGAGCGCACACGTGAAATCGGAATCCGGCGGGCACTCGGTGCCAAGCGCCACCACATTACGGCCCAGTTTCTGGTTCAAACGCTCATCCTCAGTATCCTGGGTGGGCTGATCGGCATCGTGCTGGGCATCCTGCTCGCACGCCTCGTCACCGTCGTCGTGCAGTGGCAGACAATCATCCCGTTGTGGGGCGTGCTCCTCAGTTTCGGCGTATCCGCGCTCGTGGGTATCGTCTTCGGTCTGTACCCAGCCCGCGCCGCGGCTCGCCTCGACCCTATCCAGGCGCTGAACTCGGCAACCCGCACCGCATGACCGATGCCCCCCAGTTGACCGCCCGCTTTCGGAGCAGATGCATTTGACGCAGGTATTGCACGTCTTGCAGGACGACGCACTCGACGGACCAACGAATATGGCCCGTGACGAGCACCTCCTGCACTCCGATACGCTGGTGCCGGGCAGCCTGCGGATCTACGCTTGGGACCCACCCACAATCAGCCTCGGCTACTTTCAGCGCTACAGCGAGATCACGAACCTGCCCGACGACGTCCGCAACCTGGCCGTCGTCCGCCGCATCACCGGCGGCGGCGCCATCCTCCACGATCGCGAAATCACATACTGCCTGGTACTGCGGGACAGCGTACCGATTGCGCGGAAATCACCCATCGCACTCTATCGCACGGTGCACGATTGCTGGCGAGCCGCCCTGGCCGAAGATGGCCTGGTTTCCGATCTCGCTCCCGAGAGCTTCCCCATGCCAACGCCGCGCACCGGCCCCTTCTTCTGTTTCCAGAAGCCCGGCTGCACGGATCTGATCGTGAACGGTCAGAAGCTGCTTGGCAGCGCACAGCGTCGTCTGCCCGATCGGGTACTTCAGCATGGCTCGCTGCTGCTAGGCCGGCGCTTCGCCAGCCACCCGGGGGCTGATATCCAGCAGCAGAACCAGGCAATCGTCGAGCGCTGGATTAGCGCTTTCACTCAGCGTCTCGCAGCAGAGCTTGAGCTCACCCCAACGGGTGCCAAGTGGAGCGAAGAGCAACTCGCCGACGTGGCCGAGCGACAATTCAAGTATGCCAGCCGCGCATGGACCCGCAAACGATAACCACTTCGCATAGCGCGCCGTCCGCGGATTTGCCCGTTGCCCGCTCCGGCGTATGATGCTTCTCCATGACCTTCGAAGTCCTTAGTGGTTCCAGACCCGGCCGGCCAGCCCTGCTGGCGGTGCTCAGCGCCGCAGTGCTCGCCGTCGCCATCGCCTTCGCCTGGCTGCAAAGCGCCAATGTTCGCGCCCTGGGGCCAGAGCAGCAGGTGGGCGACACGCCACTCTATGTCCAGCCGCCGGAAGGGTGGCAGGTGGACCCCGAAGACCCCGCTCGTTTCATTCTGCCCGTTGGCGAGACGGGGCCGCGCGGCCGGTTGTTCACGTTTGAGCGCGCGATTCGCTTCGGCTACGAACTACGGCCGGGGTTCCAGTCCCGCGAGCAACTGCTCATCTATCTGGGCCTCACTGACCCTCGCCAGCACGGCCAGCCGCGGCCCGCAAAGCTGGGGCCATTCGAAGCAATCGAGCTCCAGACGATCCACCGACAACAGCACGGCCGCCGCATCCTCCTGTTCGAGAAGCTGCTCCGCTTCGCATACCTGCCCCGCGGACACCTCATCGTTGCAGAGTATGAGCCACTCATCGAGCTTCGCCCGGCTGATCGAGCCATTATGGAAGACGTCTGTCGTACGCTGCGCTTGGACGACCCCACGCTCACCCGAAACGCCACGGACTACCTCCAAGCAGCCGGCCTAGACTTCGATCCCCCGCCGGATTGGACCATCGTGGGGCCCCATCTTCCGCGTACTCCCGGCGTCGTCATCGGTGGCAAAACGGCGGGCGTGCCAGCTTGGTCGATATACGCGTATCGAACGTGGTTGGCGGACCAGCGCACGGCACGAGCCCTGTTAACGGATATCGCCGCTGAACAATGGCTCGGTGCTGCCGGCAAGCCGCTCTGGGATGCTGGTGGATTGATTGAGGAGACAAGGACCGGGTCGGAAACCGAATTACTGACGATGCGCCACCCCGTTTTTGGCCGTACATCGCAGGCGCTGCAAGCCGTCTGGTCGGTTACTGAGTCCGACAACCAGGTACTGCTTCTGCTGGTCTATGCCGGCCCCAACGAAGCAGCCACTGCTGATCAGGCGGCCGGACGGATTGCGCGTGCAGTCCGCCTGGACCCACTCCCCGGCTTCCCGCCGGATCGTGCCGCTCGACAAGCTGGCGTCGCCCTGGTACGCGATCTACACCGCCGCGGTCCCGTGGTGCGCTGGGGCTTCGAGGATGTCGATGCGCGTTACATCGGGCGCCGGTTGATCGGCCAGCAGGATGGACAGAGTTTCCGCAACGCGATTCGACGCATGAACCGAACGGCACTGGGGGGGCGGCCACCGTCCCGCTATCAGGGTGAGATTACCTGGGAGTTGCGCGGCCGCCGTAACCGGGGCGCCCGAATCTGTCGGGAGAGCTGGGAGCTGGACGGGCATCTCGACTCCTATCGCTGGCAACAGGCGTTCGTGCGTGACAACCTGGATGTCGAGATACGTGAGCAGCATGGGGTGGACAGCAGCGTGATTCGACGCGTCGTCGGCATCGAAACCGGCGGTACCCGCCGGCAGGAGACAACCCGCTTCGAACCCGGCCCCGCTTTTGTTCCACCACCCGTCGAGTCAATCGCGTTGGGCTGGGTAGCCCGCGGGGAACCCGAAACGGCGTTCGTCGTCATGTCGTCGCGCCTCGGACCGGGAACGCACAGCGTGCTGCTGCGGCAAAGCGCCGATGGAAGCTCTTTCCCGCGCGTGCTTCTGCAAAAGGACTACTGGCCCGTCGGCACGCTAGTCGCCTTCGATGACGATCAAGCGATTGAGATCTATCGAATCGGTCCCGACGAAGCCTATCGCCACGAGGACGTCGAACTCGACGAACTCGAGAGTGAATGATGGTCCCGCCAACGTCTTTTCAGCGATTCAAGGCTCGCATATGCTGTTGGCCACCTGGGTGGTTGCCCGTGGGGATAGGATGTAGTGTCCGGGCGGCCAGTCGGATTTCACAGGACCCCTGACGACCCTATGGGCACCATTCACGTGACGTCTCCGACGCCGACCGCGACGCCCTCTGCACGCGTTACCCCTACGCCCGCCGCGTTAAATGCGGACGAGCCCGTCGTCCGTGACTTCGGCGGCACATCCTGGACCTACCGCCCCATAGCCCACGCTCTGCTGATGGCCACCCCGCGCAGCGCCTGGTCAAGCCCCGAAGAGCAGGGCTGGGAACGTGTCAAGCACAATACACGCCGGGAAGTCTGGCGGGCCGAACTGCTCGGTAAACCCTATTACCTCAAGTACTACTTCCGCGACTCGTGGGGACGTCGCCTGCGTCGGCTGGTCAAACCGGCCGAGGACGAGGCCGAATGGTCCGGCGGTCTGTTCGCATTGCGAACCGGCATCCCCGCGGTACGCCCCGTAGCCCGCACTGCGGACATGACATGCCATCAGCGCCCCTGTGCGTTACTGATCACGGAGGCCATCGAACCGGTGCAACCCCTGGCCGGCTTCTGGACGCAGATGACGTCTGACGCGAATGTGGCCCGCCGACGCCGTGACGCCGCCCAGCTCACCGAGCAATTGGCGGAGATGATCGCTCGCGCGCACCAAGCCGGCTTTGAACACCTCGACATGCATGCCAATAACATTCTCGTGCAGACAATCGGGCCGCGGCAGTATCGGACGGTTTTCGTCGACCTGCAAAGCGCCCGGCGGGGTGTGCCCATCAGCGATCGTGCCGTCGTCCGCAATCTGGCGCAGCTCAACCAGTGGTTCCGCCGCCACAGCACGGCCGGTGATCGGCTGCGCTTCTTGCGTGCCTATCTCCGCTGGCGAAATGAGTACGAGCACGCCTTCGAGCACGGGCGAGCCCTGGAACATGACTTCCCCGACCTCGTCGCGGCCCTCGCGGCGGCGGCGCACCGGCACGCCGATCGACTCTGGAAGCAGCGTGATCGCCGCAGCTTGCGCGACGGCCGCTACTTCACCCGGCTGCGACTGCCCGGCGGCTGGCGTGGCTTCGCTGTGAAGCGCTGCAAGCACGCGCTACCCGAATCGCGCGCGTCCGAGATGGAATTCGTTCGCGACTGGTGGCAAGCGGCGCTCGGAAGGCCCGCAGACTGGTTCAAGTCCGGACGCGCCGCCACCTGCAAGCAATCTCACTCCGCAACCGTCGCGCGCGGGAAGCTGGAACACGGCGGCGAGAGTGTTTCTGTCATCCTGAAGCGCCCGCGCGCACGGAACGACTGGCGGCGACTTGTGCAGATGCTGCCCCCCTCGCGCAGCATGCGCGGTTGGCGCACGGGCCACGCGCTGCTACACCGTGATATAGCCACCGCCCGTCCGCTGGCCGTGCTCGAGCGTCGCCAGGGGCCACTTGTCCGCGACAGCATTCTCGTTACTGAGGCAATTCCCGGTGCGGTCGACCTGGAGAGTTTCCTCAAATCCCGGTACCGCCGATGCAACTCCGCCGAGTGGCACCATTTGAAGGGTGAGCTTGCCGGGTTGCTGGCGCGGCAGTTACGTCAGTTGCAGGAGCGCGGTTTCCGGCATCGCGACTGCAAGGCGAGCAACCTGCTCGTATTGTCAGACCCCGGGCTCAAGCTGCTATGGATTGACATGGATGGGATTCGCATTGCCGCCCACGCGAGCGGGAACGACACGCTACGCCCGCTGGTCCGTTTACACGTCAGTCTGCTCACCGTGCCCGGCCTGACGCGCACTGACCGCGCTCGTTTTCTCAAGGCATACTTCAGCGGATATGGTGTTTCGCCCAACGCCTGGCGGGCGGTGTGGCAGCCGCTTGCAGCGGCCACCGCCCGCAAGCAGCAGCAGAAGGCCGCGCGCCGGGCCTGGAAAGTCAGGCATTACGGGCGTGAATAGCCCTGCTCCCTCTGCCGCGGCTTGACGCTACTTGGCAGCCACCGCCTCTTCACTGCGGATCTTCGGCACGAACAACTTCTCACCCAGCCCGCACTCCAATGCATACTCATGGAGCCGCGGCAGCTCGTTGATTACGCTCAACTCATCGTGCGTATCGGTCCCGATTGCCACCTGGACGCGGTGATTGGGCACGATGCGGAACCAACGGTCGTGATTGCGCAACGGAATGTGTTTTGTGCTCAGCTCGAAGATAATCCGCGCGTTGGCCAGCGTACGCACAACCTGGTCCATGGATGTGTTTGGAAACTGCGCCGTCACGTCCGTATGCGACAGCACCACCGGACAGGGCCAGCGACGCGCCTGATTGGCCAACTGCGTCAGGCCCGCCCAATCGAGAAACTCGAACATCACATAGTCCAGGCCATCCATCAGGCGGCGAATGATGTCGAGATTCCCTTTGTTCAACGGCCAGTTGATCTCCGCGCCGCAGAAGATCTGCACCTTGCCCGCCCAGCGCTGCCGCGCCTGCTGCACCTCTTCGACATAGCTGCGCGCTTCCTTGCCAAACAGCCGCTCGAACTCGCGCTCGTTACGCACCTCACGTGACGAGGGCGTCACGAAGAGATGATCGGATATGCCGATGCCTCCAATCTCGTAGCCCTGCAGGGCATCGCTCTCCAAATGCGCCTCGACGATCTCATCGATCATGTACGCGCCATCCGAGAACGGCGTGTGATTGTGCAGGTTATAAATCACCTGACTCATGTGTCCTCCCGGCTTCCATTCAGACGTCCATCGACAGCACGCCTGCCACTGTGAAACCAATACATCAATTTGCGTCTATGTCGTTTCAGTCAGCCCCACCCGTTGAGCCGAGTACCCAAACCCGGCCGGCTCTGGCTCCAATCCAATACCCACCAAAGCCTGACGGCTGACCCCTGCTTCGCACCCCAAACACCAGTGCGACCAAAAACCACGCCCGCATCGGCGGACATGCACGAGCGGCGTGCGACCCGGGACGACCGCGCCCGTCCACACGTCCGCAATATACATCTCGTAGGCTCCCATGTCCATGCAACCAGCAAGTCTCTTCAACAAAAACCGGTTGCCACCTCAGCGTACGCAGCCAACCGCGTAGACACGGCTGCGTCACGGCGTCGGCGTGTCAAATACACGGCAAACATGCGCACGCCTCACGACGCCAACTGCGAGTCCAGGATCTCGCGTTGAACAATGGAGGATCACAGTCCACGACAGAACGGAAACGGAGCAACGCACCCGCAACCTTTCGAACAAAGTCGAGGTCAGTATCCCTCCACCCGTTTGACTCGGGCAGCATCAAGCCGCCGCACGACCAACAGGTGCGCCTACTAGTATACCCGAACCGTCGTCAGCGACAATCTCATTGTGCGGAGATTGTCCGCTATCGAGCGGAGCGGGGCGGCTGCGGGCGTATTCTTCGGGCAACCGGCCGCTGCGACTTGAGCCGACCTCCATTCCCCCTCACCCCACCACCTCACACGTGTTGTCTCCGATCAGGCCGCCCAAGACAAGCTTGACGTTTATAGGACGCAAAAGTCCAAAATCCCCCGTGACCCGGCGGCGAAAATTCGCGCTCGCCCCGAACCCGATCCACAACTCGCCGTACTGATGGGTGAAACCTCCCGAAAGTAGCGCTTCTCCTCCTCCGATCCGCGAGGCAGCCGTCACCCCGACGGTTGCCTCGCGAGTTTTTTACGACGGCGCCGCTCGCCGGGGCTTCCAAAATCTCGCCAGGCAACGGATGAAACGGTACACTCCACGACAATGAGCCTTCAGGTGAATCGTGCGCGCGCTCGACTCGCCAACGCACCAACAGGCAGGAACTCCATATGCCCATCCAACTCAGCTACCACGCTATCACCTGGGGCCCCGACACCCTCGGCGCGATAAAAGATATCAGCGATTTGGGCTTCCGCGGCATCGAGTGCTTCACCACCGTTGCCGATCAGTACGCCGACAAACCCGACCTGTTCCGTAAGATCCTGGAAGACCATGGCTTACGCCTCGTCTGCCTCTACGGCGGCGGCAAACTGCTTCGCGAAACCCGAGAGGGCGATATCAATTACAACAAGCGGGTCGCAGAGTTCATCGCAGCCGTCGGCGGGGATCGTCTCAACATCGGCGGCGGCGATAGGCGTCGCGACAGCAGCGGCTGTGACCACTTCACGCCGGACGACCTGAAGGATATGTGCGACACGCTGAACGCGATCGGCGACGCGTGCCGAACACTCGGTATAAAGGCGTGCTACCACCCACACATCGATACCATCGGCGAGGAGCAGGAGAACGTCGATCGCATCTTCGAGTTCACCGATCCCGAACTGATCTTCGCCGGTCCGGATCCCGCCCATCTCCTGCTCGGCGGTTATGAGCCACTTGAGTTCTTCGACCGTTACTTCGATCGCATCGCCTACATGCATATGAAGAACGTGCCGCAGATCTATAACGCCGAGAACTGGCGTGCCGTGCTTGAGCGGCAGCGCGGCACGGCGGTGCGAGGCGACGCAGCCACGCAGGTTGTCCCGCTGTTCTCCGAACTCGACGAGGGGCAAATCGACCTGCGCGCCGTCATGAAGCTGTTACAGGAACGCGGCTATGACGGCTGGGTCACGACTGAGATTGACAGCACCCAAAAGGAGTCGCCCCGTGCGTCAGCCCGGCTCAATCGTATCTTCTGGGAGTCGCTCGGCTTCACTTTCGATTGAGGCGGCCCTGCGCTCCGTTATAATCGAGCCAATCGCCCGCAGATGGGCGACGAGGATGTAGCTCAGTCGGTAGAGCAACGGCCTTTTAAGCCGTGGGTCCTGGGTTCGAGTCCCAGCATCCTCATATTCAGCCGGGTTTTCCATGCCGTTGGCCGGCGGGTATAACTCGCTGCCATGCGCCGCGTTCCCCATACAGACAAGCCGCCGACGGTGCTGGCGCCGCCCATACAGTCTCCCGCACCCCGGCGCCAGTGGGTCGGGGTACTGATGCTGCTGGCGTGCGCCGGCCTCTGGAGCCTGAACGGACCGCTCATCAAGCTGCTCGACCAGGCCGCAGTTCCCGGCATCACAATCGCCTGTTACCGTTCCCTGCTCGGCGGCATCGTGTTCCTGCCCTTCGCCCTGCGGCGACTGCACACCGTCCGGCGAGTGCACCCCGGCTGGCCGATTGCTTCGATGCTCATGTTCACCATCATGACGGCCTCGTTTGTCATCGCCAATACGCTCACTGAAGCAGCCAATGCCATTATTCTGCAATACACGTCACCAATCTGGGTGTTTCTGCTGGCACCGCTGCTGCTCGGCGAGCGGCCCGGCCGCTCCGAAGGCCTCGTGCTGCTGATCGCAATGGCGGGTGTAGCAGTTATCTTCATGGGAAACCCCACGACCAGCCTCCCCGGACTCGGGGTAGCCCTGATCAGCGGGTTCGGCTACGGCACGCTGACCATCACGCTTCGCGGACTACGGGCCGTAACCCCCACCGTCGTGGCGGGCTGCAACGCGCTGGGCTCCGGCCTGCTGCTGGCGCTGCCGGTCTTCATCTGGGGGCGATTCTCGCTCAGCGGCTACGAGTGGTTTCTCATGCTTCTGCTCGCGCTGGTCCAGTTCACATTCCCATACGTGCTGTTCTCCTGGGCCCTGCAATACGTCGAGGCTCATCGTGCGGCACTGATCCTGCTGCTTGAAACAGTGCTGAATCCCATTTGGACGTTCTTCTTCGTGGGTGAAGTGCCCCCCCTGGCCACATTGGCCGGTGGACCACTCATTCTCGTGGGCGTCGCCGGCTGGCTCGTCCTGGGCTGGCAGCGCGAGCGGCAACGCCGGCGTTCCGGCCCCACAGCCACTTGACCAGCGGGACACCTGCGGTAATTAACTGGATGTTTCCAGGATTCGAGGCAACGGAGCATGGCCCAGCGGGCGTTCATTCTGATCGTGACCCAAGACACCGACGCCGGTGATCGGCTGCGTGACATCCTGCGCGAGCGCCAAGGACACTCATGCAGCGTCACGACCAACGTGCCCGACGCACTGGACTCGATACGTGCTCGTACGCCGGACGTCGTCGTCACGCCCGACATGCTCGACGACACGCAGGCCCTGGTCCCGCTCGCCAACGCCTTGGACGACGCCGCACCGGATGCGATTCTCCTGACGACCAGTACCAATAGTCTCCCTGCGACCAAGAGCATCCGCATCGAATCGCTTGCCAGCGATCTGCCCGAAGACAAACTCGCCCGTATCATCAGCGACGCCGCCAGCCAGGCCGCCAAAATCCGCGACGATCGGCTGCTCGACGAAACGATTGCCATCCATCGCTACGAAATCTTCGAAGGCATCGTAGGCGTCTCGCCAGCCATTCGCCGAATTATCGAACGCATCAAGAAGGCTGCTCGCAACAAACTGACTGTGCTCATTCTGGGCGAAACCGGCACGGGCAAGGACCTCATCGCAGAGGCGATCCACAAGCAGTCCGACCGGTCCAACAAGCCCCTGAAATCTGTGAACTGTGCGGGACTGAATGAGAATCTGCTTGAAAGCGAGCTCTTCGGCCACGTTCGGGGGGCATTCACCGGCGCCGTCAGCGATCGAAAAGGCTACTTCGTCGCCGCCGACGGAGGCTCCCTTTTCCTCGATGAAATCGGTGACATGCCACTGACCATGCAGGCCAAGCTGCTGCGGACACTTGAGCGCCGCGAAATCACGCCCGTCGGCTCGACCGACGTCCGACGTGTGGACGTACGTGTAATCGCCGCCACCAACGCCGACTTGTCCAAGAAGGTCGACGAACGCGAATTTCGCGAGGACCTCTACTACCGGCTCAACCAGTGGGTCATCGAGGTCCCCCCGTTGCGTGAACGACGTGAGGACATCCCGATCCTCGCCGATTTTCTGCGTCAGCGGGCCAACAAGCTGCACGGCATGAGCTCCGACGGCATCTCGAACGACGCCATGGGCTATCTCGCCAAGTACTACTGGCCCGGCAACGTCCGTGAACTGGCCAATGTCATCGAGGCCGCCGTCGTCGAGGCCGAAGACCGCCGCGTCGAGACGGATGACCTCCCTGAACGCATCCGCGGCTCGCGCGACCTCGTGCCGACGTCTGCGTCGGGCATGGTCGGTCTCACCATGGCTCAGGTCGAACGCATGATGATCGAGCGGACATTGCAGGCCACCCAGGGCAACCGCGAGCAGGCGGCAAAGATCCTCGACATCGGCACACGCACGCTCTATCGCAAAATCAAGGAATACGGTCTATAGTACACCCGTGTCGCGAGACCATGCACGCGCATCGCACGGACGCGCACATCGCACTGCGTCGGGTCTCGCCAAGCTTGCCAACTCTGATTCCACGCTGAAGGAGCAAGGGGACGCTCCGGTAAACGGATGTGCCGGCGTCTGCATCCCGCCGAACGACGGGAGGTCGCATGTCGACACAGATTCAGAAGCTCACACTTGCACTTGGCCTCTTCGCACTAGCCGCTGCACTGGTTTACACCAACCGACCCGGCCCATCCCCGATGCCCAACCGGGTACGCTTCGTATGTGTTGAGACGGGGCAGTTGTTCACATTCAGCCAGTATGAACTGCCGAGCGTGTTGCCTGCACGCCATCCGACAACAAAACGTCGCACACTGCTGCCAATTGTGGCACGCGCGACCGAACTGCAACTGAATCCGCGTTATGCTGATTTGCTGCGCACATCCGAACTTCGCGGGGTCAATCACTATGTCAACCCGGACACACTTGCAGTCCGCCGAGCCCGCTGACGCCAGGCCGCGCGGATTCGCGTACGGACATCGTCGTCGCTCTGCTTACACCCTGATCGAAATCCTCGTGGTAGTCGCGATTCTGGCTGTCCTCATGTCACTGCTGCTGCCGAGTCTGCGTCAGGCACGTGAGCAGGCCCGCAGCGTGAAGTGCGGCACCCAACTACGCGATCGGGGACTTGGCCTGCACACCTACTTTGCCGAAAACGACGGTTGGATTCCCGGCGTCAATACGACAGGCGTCACCGTGTGGGAGCATGCCGGCATCGCAGGCTTCTCAAATCAGGACTGGGTACCGGTGCAGACATACGACTGGATGACGCCAATCCTGCATCAGTCCATGGAACTCGAAGCAACCCGCGCCGCCCGGTTCCGAGAGCTCATGAACGAGTTCCGGTGTCCCGCGCAAGCCACCTACCGCTCCGTGCTCTACCCGCCCGGCCTCATGCAATGCGTGGATCGACAGGACTTCCTGACGGAACCCGATGATTGGACCACAATCAGCTACCTCATGCCCGTACATTTCCAACACTGGGGGTACAACTACGAGGACGAAATGCTGACCACGCACGTCCAGTCCGGAACTTCGTTCCCGATCAAGACCATGCCCGTGGGTTGGGAGGCCGCGCACCCCACATACAAGTCACGACTCGGTCGCGTCGGCAACCCGTCCCGCAAAATCGCAGTCGCCGACGGCACCCGCTACCTCGCAACAAATATGCTCGACACCGATCCCGACCAGACCCCCGACTGGTTCGGTGCCTTCACTTCATCTGGGGCTTGGTGGTGCGGTTCAACGGCCTACGGCGTGCGCAGCTACACGGACAACTGGAGCGGCACGCGTGTCAGCGCAGCTCCCTGGCCCTACGGTCAGGGTCGCAATCTCGCCCTGTCCTATCGACACGGCTGGCAGCAGAGCGACGCTACGTCGGGACAAGCGTCTGATAATTCCGGACGTATCAACGCACTGTTCTTCGATGGCTCCGTCCGCAACCTCGATGATCGCGAGTCGCGAGCTCCCTCGCTTTGGTACCCTACGGGGACGATCGTGAGCGATTACGCTGCAGGGGAGGTCATGCTCGATACCCTCGGGCCCGGCGACCTGATCCCATGATCCACGACGGGAAGTAACCGTTTCCCACCCGCTTCGGGTTCCGCCAGCCACATCCCAGGGGCATACTTATCGGAGCAACGT
Organism: uncultured Planctomycetales bacterium; assembly: GCA_964468185.1. Taxonomy (GTDB): domain Bacteria; phylum Planctomycetota; class Phycisphaerae; order UBA1845; family Fen-1342; genus JANQFV01. The sequence goes on from CAYXTR010000003.1 coordinate 161,686, forward strand.
AGAACTTGACCGTTCCTACGACCGGGCGAGCAATGTCCCGCTCCGCGCAGCGTTTAGCAAAGTGCGAGGTTGTCTTGGACGCAGCGCAAGTCGATGCATTATTGCGACAAGCCCGTCTGGGCGACCCCCATGCGCTGGGCCAGCTCGTCGAGGCGTACAGCAGTCGCGTCTACGGGCTGTTGTACCGTCTCACGCGCTCGCGCGATGCGGCTGACGATCTGTTGCAGGAGACGTTCCTGCGGGTCGTACGCGGGCTGGGCGAGTATGAGCATGTCGGCAAGTTCGAATCATGGCTCTTTCGCATCGCCGCCAATCTGGCCCGTGACCGCGGACGGATGCGCGGTCGACGCGGTGAGACGGTCGCCTTGGACGACGTGCCGCCGCTGCAAGCGTGTCGCAACACCCCGGACAGCGGGACACAGCCGTCGCGACGTTTGTCGGAACGAGAGGCTGGAGAGCGACTCGAGCAGGCGTTGGGGCGTCTCAGCGACGCGGATCGCGAGATCATTGTGCTAAGACATTATTCGGAATTGCCCTTTAAGGAGATTGCCGAAATGCTGGGCATCCCACTCGGCACGGCCCTCGCCCGGGCACATCGTGCTCTCGCCAAGCTGCGCGAAGAACTCGCCGACGAGGAATAGCTGGTGACCATGAATCTGGACAAACTGCAATGTGAAGTTGAGCAGAAGATGCGACTGCTCGATCAGTTGCCGACGGCGAAGCCGACACCGGATATCATCAGGCGCGCGAAACAGGCTGCGCGCGCTGAAGCTGATCGTATCCACCACCTTCGTCGCTGGCGCCGCCGGGCACAGGCGGTGGGCGCGGCGGCGGCAGCGGTCGCGCTCGCGCTGGGACTTGCCACCTTGAGCCCTGAGGCGCCGATGGCGCCTCCGTCCGAGGCGGAGACCGCGCTGGATGACTGGTCGGCCGCGTTGGATGATTCGGCCGGTCGGTTCGCCGGCCTGTTTGAAGAAGATTGGCTGGAGCGCGATCTTGAAGACGGCCAGCGACCGGAGCAGGAGTTGCGGGACCTGCTCGACAGCCTGGATGAGACGTTTGAGTCCTTCGAGGAGCTTTGATGCCGATGCCTGGAGTTCGAGTACCCCCAAACTTGCTGCTGGCTGTGGCCATCGCAATAGCGACAGTGCCAACCGTCGCAGCCGACGATCGCGGCGATCCGCCGCGACGCGGCCAACATCGCGGGCAACCGGACCACCGAGGTCGCTTTGATCGGCAGCGCGGGCACGGTCCGCGTGATCTGCTCGGCTTGCGGGGTACGGAGCTGGCCCGCTATTTGTTCACGCCCACGCCAGAAGATCGCGGGCCGCTCGAACCCGGCGAAGAAGAAACCCTGTTGGCGTTCGCTCGCGAGCATGCCCCCCGAATCCACTTCCTGATGCAGCGTATCAAGCAACGGGATCCCGATCGTTTCGCCGCAGAACTGGAAGAACACGCCCCACGCTTGCGGCAATTGAAACGCTTGTTTGAGCTCGATCCGCAACTCGCCCGGCTGGTCAAATCACATGCGGAAAACCGCTTTCGGGCCCGTCGCCTGATACGTGTCCTGCACCGCGCTCCGGAGGACTCGGCGCGCTACCAGGAAGCTACGCGTCTGATGCGCAACCTGCTGGCCGAGAACGTGGAACTCGAGATCAACGCTCTGGAAACACTCGCCGAACAGATTGACAAACAAGCTGAAAAGCGAGCAATGGCCCGCCTCGAGCTAGTGCTTGACGACGAAGAAGTGCTCGCCCAGGCGCCGCGGCCCGTGCAGGAACTCGTGCGCGAAATGCAAGACGTCGCTGCCAACGGGGGCAGTGAGAATCTCCGCCACCGTCTGCTTTCCATGCTACGTCGTCAGATCGCCGACGACGCACAGCAAATGCGCACGCGCGCCGCCGCGATGGCTGAGGACCTCGACGGTGAGGTGGACCGGCGCTTCGACAAGCTCAAGAACATGCTTGAACAGCGGGGGCGCGCTGGCCACCGTAGACGCGGTCCCGAATTCCGCCGTTGATGTGCCACTGCGCGCGTCAGCCGTCAACTGACTCCTGGTCGAGTCAACCGAACCGCCCGCGGTCTCGCGCTTCTCCGACGTTGAACAATGGCTTCTGATACTCGCTCAGATAGCCTTTCTTCTGGAAGTGCTGCAGCAGCTCCTCCACCTTCGCGAATACGCCCGTAGCGGTTTCCGTGATGAACGGCGAGGGCTCGAGCTTCGGCTCCCAGATGACGTACACTTCCTTCGTGCCCTCGAAGGCATGCTGCAATTCGCGCTCGACTCCAGAAGAAAGGCCCGGCTTGCCGTTCGGCAACTCTGGAATGAAGCTCACGATCATGTCCGACTGGTCGATCATCTTGAAGTCGCGGGCGTAGATCTGCGCGTCAATGTCGCGCGCGACGCCAGTCACTTCGGAAACGTCAAACTCCACGTCGCGACCGTGCACCTTCATCTTGAATTTCGTCTTACCGCCGCGCATCGATTCCGCCGCCACCGACAGAAGCCGCTTCTCGTCCATGTCGCCCGGGTCAAACGTGATGAAGTGCTCCGCGATCATGCTGCGAAAAGCATCGATCTGAGCCAGCGTGTCCGGCATGTCCATCACATGTGTCATCGGAAACGACGGATATACCCGTTTGGTTCCGGGCTTGAAGATCATGCGATACAGCGACTCGACCGTGCTGTCCTCAATGCCGCGGGCGAACACGAAGAAACATCCATGCCCGCGCACGGCGCTCGCCAGCACCTCCGTGGCCAGAATTTCCTCTTCACGCCAGACGAGAATGTCCTTGAGCGTGTGGGTCACGTCGTGCTCGCGCGTCAGCCGCTCGTGAACCGCGTCGAGGTTGTCGACCAGCGTGATGTACACGTCCGCGTCCAGGGCCAGCATCTGATCATGGTCGAACGCTGGAAAGAGCCCGTGTTTCCACCGGAAAGAGGCGTGGGTGTTGACAATGATTGTCTCATGTTGGTCGACCTGGGCCAGGATGTCCTTGAACACCGAGCGGCGCAGCGAATTGAGCCGTGCCAGCGGCAGATCGAGAATCCGCCCCTTCCGGATGTCCGGCGCCTCCGCATACATCATGTCGCCAACGTGGAACCGCTGCACGGGCTTGCCCCGCGATTCGGCCAGACTAGCGACCTTCTCGATGAACGGCTTCTTGTCCACGCCGACCTGACCGGTCACCACGACCCGGCGATTCTTGTGGCGAGATTGTCCGAATAGCTGTGCTTGGTTGCTTTGGCTCATGCTGATGCTGGCTCCCGGGCCCCAGGCACCCGCCCGGCAGCTTGCCAGCGGACCTTGACGCCCTTTCTGAAACGTTTATCATGATGTGTTCGCGGTCGGTTTGCAACGCTCGGCCGTCCCCCCGGAGGTTGCGCGGATGTGGCGGAATTGGCAGACGCGCTGGCTTCAGGTGCCAGTGGGCATTACGCCCGTGGAGGTTCGAATCCTCTCATCCGCAATCCGACTCCCAAACGGGCGAACTGCCGGCAAGCGGTTCGCCCGCTGCCACTTTCGGCCTTGAGCCAGCCCCGCTCGGGTTCCACAAAAGCCCTCCCTTTGTAAATGGCGCCGCCGCACAGAGGAGTTATCCTCTCCCGTAGGAGAGCACCATGGCGATTTTCGGGCTGGCTTCGTTTGTCGTACTGCTGGTCGCGGCTTTGCTCGTGATGGGTGGCTGGCTCCTGCTATGGCACTACCGGCAATCCCAGCCGGAATCCCACTCCGCCCCGGAAGATACCCAGGCTTGTTCGGGCTGTGGCCTGGAAAACCGCGCCGGCGCGACCTATTGCGCCCGCTGCGGTCAGCCCTTGTCGGGCGAATAACAATCTACTGAAGAAGGAGGACGATTATGGCGATCACGCCCCCGCCCCCGCACGGGAGCTCGCGCCCCCCATCCCGCGCCATGTCGCGTTACCTGATGATCGGCATCCCGGTAGGCCTGATCATTGTTCTGGTCCTGGCCGGCTTCGGTTACCGCTGGTTCGTCCAGCGCGTGCAGGTGCCGAACGGCAAGGTCCTGGTCCTCATGCGCAAGGTCGGCGAGCCGCTTCCACCCGCAGCCGCCGATCAGGTCGTGCTCTACCCGGCCCTGCTGCAAGAACTCGGCGAACCGCCCGAGTCCGTCCGCTTCAAGGGCATTCAATACGAGGTCAAGACGGAGGGACGCCATTTCTACGACCCCTTCCTGTGGCACCGCGAACTGCATGACACGGTGTACGTGGAGGCCGACGAGGTCGGCGTACTGATCCGCAAGTACGGCAAGCCCCTGCCGGAAGGCAAGGTGGTCGCCACCGAGCCGGATGAGCGCGGCCCGTTGCGCGATGTCCTCTCCAACGGCCGACACAACGTCAACCCGTACGCCTATGACGTGCGTATCGTCAAACGGGTGCGCGTACCGGAGGGGAGTGTGGGAGTGCAGACACTGTACGCCGGCACTGAACCGGAAGACCCGAATCGCTACGTGGTCGACAAAGGCGAACGGGGTGTGCAACCCGACGTATTGCCCCCGGCGCTATATAACGTCAATCCATACGTCCGCCGCATTGACATCATCGACACGCGCAGTCATACCATTGACTTCCGCGACAGCGAGGCGATTCGGTTTCCTTCCAAGGACAGTTTCGACATCCTCATCGAAGGCACCGTCGAATACGCGATTCGCCCACAACGCGCCCCACACGTGAAAACCGCCGTCGGCGATCACGAGGACATCAAAGGCAAGCTGATCCTGCCCTTCATGCGATCATTCGCCCGCATCGAGGGTTCGAAGCTCGAGGCACGCGAGTTCATTTCCGGCGACACCCGCAAGGCCTTTCAGGACCGCGTATTCGCCGGCCTGCGTGATCAGTGCGATCAGCAAGGCATCGAGGTGCGTGCGACACTGATCCGCCGCATTGAACCGCCGGCTGCTATCGCCGAACCCATCAGTGATCGCCAACTCGCCGAGCAGCGTCGCCAGCAATATCTCAACGAGATCAACCTGGCGGCGTCACAGGCCCGCCTGGTCGAGCAGGAGGAAATGCAGAAGCAGAATCTGGCCCTCGGTGAGGCCGAACGCGATGTCGTTTCCATCGTCAAGGAATCCGAGCAACGCAAGGCCGTCGCCTTGACCGAGGCCAACAAGCAGCTCGAAGTCGCCAAGCTCGAGCTCGAAGCCGCCCGCGAAGACGCCCAGGCCATCCTCTCCCGCGGACAGGCCGAAGCCGAGGTCGTCCTGTTGGGCTACGAGGCCGAGGCGAAGCCGCTCCGTGACGCCGTGTCGGCCTTCGGCGGCGGCGACGCGTACGCCCAGTATTTCTTCTATCAGAGGCTCAGCCCGGCCGTCAAGAGCATACTCGACAGCACCGACGGCGCCTTCGCTGACATTTTCCGCTCACTTTCACAGGCCGTGGAGGCCACGCCGCCCGGACCGCGCTCCGGACCGTCAGCCGAGGTCAGTGCGGCCCCCGCCGCAGACCAGAAGGGAGGTGCCCAATGAAGCTCGGACGCATCATCGTTGGACTCGTAGGTATTCTGCTGGTGCTAGCCGGCATCGGGCTTGCGTTCGTGTGGGTCGCCTGCCGCGCCTATGCCCCACCCGACAAGATGCTGGTGCTGACCCGCAAGACCGGCGAACCCATGCCGCCCGGTCAGAAAATCGCCGAACCAGGCCAGAAGGGCATCCAGAAGACGGCCCTCGGACCCGGTCGTTACTTCCGCAACCCGTACGTATGGGACTGGGAACTGCATGATCTGATCGAGATCCCCGCAGGAGATCCGGTCACCTGGCGCGAAGTCTACGGCGCCGGCAATCCGGACTACGAAGTCCCCCAGCAGGAAGGCGATTGGCCCATGGTCGGGGTCGTGACCAGCTTGGCCGGCAAGCCGTGGGATCAGGAGATCGAAGTCGTCGAGCCGGGTTACCAGGGTGTGCAGCGCGCCGTTCTGACGCCGGGCACCTATCGGCTGAACCCCCGCGCCTATCGGGTCCAGTTGCACCCCGCGATCGTCGTTCCGCTCGGCTGCTGCGGTGTCGTGACGTCGCTGCTCGGCGATCTGCCACCCGAGAAGACCGTCACAGAAACCTACTTCGACGAGCAGGGCAACGAACACGAGCGGCAGCGCATCGTCCAGGCCCTCGCCCAACCAGGCCAGCGCGGCGTGCTCGGCGACGTGCTGCCACCCGGCCTCTACTATCTCAACCCCTACGTCTACAAGGTGAAAATCGTACAGGTCGGGTACAACGAGCTATCCCAGTTGGTTGACACCGAAGCCGCGGAAGTTACCGATGAGATCCGCTTCCCCTCCAATGACGGCTTCACGATCCAGACCGACGTCACCGTCGTGTGGGGTCGGCATCCCCAATTCGCCTCGCAGATGATCGCCCGCTACGGCGAAGTGAAGGAACTCAAGGGCTTCGTCCTCCGTCAGATCCGCAGCATCTGCCGCAACGTCGGCTCCGAATACGACAGCATCGACTTCATCCGCGGCGAAAAACGCGAGGAGTACCAGAACGCCATCACTGAGACGCTGCGTACCATCGCCGAACAGCGCGGCATCGAAATCCTCATCGCGCTGATCCAGAACATCGAGGTCCGCGGCGGCAGCGAAACGACCGGCGAGGAACTCGACCTGAAGTCCACCATCCAGCGCAGCTACATTGCGAAGGAAGAGGACCTCACCCGCCAGGTCGAACGCAAGACGGCTCAGGTGAAGGCCGACCTCGAAACCGCTCGCGTGCAGATCGAGGTCGCCCGCGAGCAAATCGCTGCCGACACCCGCAAGAAGGTCGCCGAGGTCATGGCCACGGGTGACAAGCAGGCCAAGGAAATCGAGGCCCAGCGCGACCTGGAGGTCGCTCGCATCGAGCGGCAGATCGCCGAGCTCGACGCGGAAATGACCCGCGTGCTCGGCAAGGCCAACGCCGACGTCGAAGAGCTGCGCAACCGGGCCGAGGCCGATGGCAAGCGCATGATGATCGAGGCGTTCGGCACGGGGCGCGCATACAACCTGTATACGTTCGCCAACGAGTTCGAGCCCGAGAGCATCCGCCTCATCTTCGCCGGCGAAGGCACGTTCTGGACCGATTTGTCGCGTTTGCAGGACGCTGCCGCGATGGAACTGCTGCACTCGACGAACGGCGGCAAGGACGAAGACAGGAAATAGTCGCTAACCCGTCGGCGCGACACCGCGGCACCGACCATTCAGGACCACCGAACACGGGCCGTGGCATCCGTCACGGCCCCTTTTTCAAATCGCGGCTCTGCCGCACGAGTCGCTATACTCCCGCATATGCCTGACGCAGCCCGACACCGCCGTAATCACGTCCCAGCCAACGGCACGCTTCGGCGCCGGGTCAGCGAAGAGCTGCTTCCCCGTGTCAGGCAACCAGCCCAGTACATCGGCGGCGAGGTCAATCAACTCGCCCAGCCCGGGGACTGGGAGCGTGCCGATGTCCGCGTCGCCGTGGCCTTCCCCGACACATACACCATCGGCATGTCCCACCTGGGTTGCCAGATCCTCTACTGGCAGTGCAACCACACTCCCGGCGTTTGCGCCGAACGGGTCTACCACCCCTGGGTCGATGCAGAGCAGGCGATGCGAGAGCGCAGAATCCCGCTGTTCACGTGGGACACACGCCAGCCAGTCGCGTCCGCGGACATTCTGGCGGTATCGCTTCAATACGAACTCTGCTTCACCAGCGTGCTGAACGTGCTGGATCTGGCCGGAATTCCCGTCCACGCCGCCGACCGCACCGATGACCATCCCCTTGTGATTGCCGGCGGTCCCCAGGCGGATAACCCCGAGCCGATGGCCGACTTCCTCGATCTCGTGGTGATTGGCGACGGCGAGCACCCGTTGCGCGAACTGATCGCGGCGTATCGCGCGCTGCGCAACGCCGGGGCCGGTCGCACCGAACTGATTCTGGCACTCGCCCGCCAGTTCCCATGGCTCTATGCCCCAAACCTGTACGAAATTGCGTATCACCAGGACGGCACGATCGCGAACCTTGTGCCGCAATACGACGGCCTGCCACAGCACATCGAGCGGGCTCGTACGCCCGACCTCGCACACGCCCCGTTTCCCACGCGCCCGCTCGTACCGTGGGTCGAGGCCGTCCACGATCGCATCAGCATCGAGATCATGCGCGGCTGCCCGCAGGTTTGCCGCTTCTGCCACGCCGGCTACACCAAGCGGCCCCTGAGTTATCGGTCAGTCGACCAAATTCTGGAAATCGCCGAGCAGGCTTACCAAGCAACCGGACACGACGAGATTGGCTTGCTCTCACTCTCGACCGCAGACTACCCGCACCTCCGGGAGCTGGCCGAGAAGATCCACGAACGTTTCTCGTCGCGCATGGTCAATCTCAGTTTTCCCTCGCTACGTATCGACAAGATGCTCCACAACATTCCCTGGATGGCCAACGCCGTCCGTAAAGGCGGCATCACCATGGCCGTCGAGGCCGCACACGACGACCTCCGCGCTGCCATCCGTAAGAAAGTCACGGATGGCAATCTGCTCGACGGCGTTCGCGAAATCTATAAGGCCGGCTGGAAGCGGGTGAAGCTCTATTTCATGGCAGGCTTCCCTTACGAACGCGACGCGGACATCTTCGGCATCTGGGAGATCGCCAACGCCGTCAGCCTCGAGCGCACCAAACTCGGCAAACCGCCCGCCCAGGTCAACGCGTCCGTCGGCTGGCTCGTGCCCAAGCCGTTCACGCCATTGCAGTGGATGGCACAACCGCGGCTCGGATATTTCCTCGATGTCCAACGCAAGCTCAAAGCACTCTCACGGCAACATCGCGGGTCTGTTGTGGTTACCGGACAAGGCGGCTTCGGCTCGGCTAACGAGATGAAAAGTGAGCAGAGTCTCTTTCGCGATCCGCGCAACAGCGGCGGCAAATGGCAAGGTCGCAAGTCCGCGGTCCGCATAACCATGCACGATCCGCATCGCTCGATTCTCGAAGGTGTCTTCTCCCGCGGCGACCGCCGACTCGGACGGGTGATCTATCACGCCTGGCAACACGGTGCCCGCCTCGATGGCTGGGACGAGACCTTCAGCTGGCAAACGTGGCAGAACGCGTTCGCACACACCAACGTCGATCCGGACTTCTACGCCCATCGTCCACGTCGGCTCGACGAGGTGCTGCCCTGGGACCATATCGGACTACACATGTCGCGCGACTACCTCGAACGAAGCTTCGTCGACCTCAGGGAGAAACTGCAGGCCGCCAGCCGACCCGCCGCTCCCTAGCTCAACCCTCTTCCGCCGGTAACAACCGCCACCAGGTGCCAGGGCAGCCCCCTCGCACCGAGGCAGCCCCTTCGCGCCGAAGGTCCGAGATGATCGTCTATTTGCAGTTTGTAATCCCGGTTCGCGCTCCCAGATTCCATTTGACCTGCGACGAGAACCCGTCCTAGAAACTACTGCCGAGCCAAGAGGTTCGGGGTCACACGGCGTTGGGATCCGTGGACGAGTCATAACGGTACGACCTGTACAGCGTGCCGGCGTGTAAATCGCCGCATGGTGTCTCGCGGGCTCCGTACGCGCCCTGAACGGAGTCCAGTCGCGGTGGGTGTGGGCGCATTGTGAGCTGGAAGGAATGCAATGAAATATACGGCAACACTGACTATCGCGCTATCCTGTGGCGTGCTGGCGCTGGGAGAACCCATCATCCCGACGATCGGCGGCCACGACTTCACGCTGGCAAGCTTCAACAAGGACGGTTCGGTCGAATACGATACGAACGGCACGCAGCCTGACACGCTCGTGTACACCCAGAACACAGCGGACCGTGAGGTGCCGGCCTATTATCCGAACTGGCCTAACGACCCGCTCGTGCCCGTCTTTGATCTTGCCAACATGGACGTCGGCGGAGATTTGGTATTGGGCGTGCAGTTCACTGGACAGGACGCACCGCAGGGAGGCAATATTGACGTCAGCCTGACAGGTACGGGCTTGAATAGCGCGCCCGGTGTCGCCGACCTCGAAATCTACGGGTCCATCGACTACGAACAGGAAAGTTGGAGTGGGCTGCTCTGGGCAATCGACCTGGACCAGGTCTCACTGTACGGCTCTTCCGGCGCCGGCACGTACGTTCTCGAAGGCTTGGGCACGATCGTCGGCGGTGAGGCCGCCGAGTATTTCGATCTGACCGGCGACCAGGGTGCAATGCGCGGTTTCCTGGACTTCATCAATCCACCCGCCGGGTGGATGCCCTCGGAATACGACCCGCTTAGTGACGTCGACGTGCGGACGCGTGCTGCCTATTCCGGCGAAACTGGCTGGGTCCCCGAACCGGCGTCCCTCGCGTTGCTGGCCATCGGCCTGCTGGGTACATGCCGCAGGCGCTAGCAGCGAGTTCTACACATAACCTCGGAGGGGGCCTGCGCAAACGCGTGGGCCTTTTCTTTGCGCGGTCGACGTCGTCCTTCGACCGAACGGATCATCGCCCGCCCCCACCAAGCTTGGGCGGGCTTGCCGGGGATGGCCATGTGCTGTCCAGCTTCTCCCGCAATTCCGTGATGCGCTCCAGTTCACGCGGCTGAAGGCGTGTCGTATCTGCCGCTTCGCGTGCTGCGTTAATCGACAACGCAGCCTGCAAATGCTGAAGCGCGGCTTCCCGTCGCTCCGGAGTATCGTCCGCCTCCGACAACGCTGCCAGGGCTTCCGCCAGTGCCAGGTGAAAACGGGGGTTTGTCGGGTACACGTCCACGGCCGCACCCAGTCGCTCCGCGGCAGATCGCAGTGCCGCCTGTTGCGCTGCTTCATTCCCCAGTTGCTTATGTAGCGCCGCGCGCCGTTCCGATACAGTCGCGGCCAGTCGGAGACTGGTCGCATCTCGCGGATTGCGTTGCACCGCTTCTTGAGCCATCGCGTCAGCCGTGTCGAACCAGCGCAGCCGCGCTGCAGTATCCGGCTGCTCGTGGACCGCGAGACGCAGTACCGCCCGTGCAGCAATCCGCGCCGCAGCCGAATCCCCGGCTCCAGCGCGAATCAATCGCTCCGCAGACCTGACCAGGCCGCGCCCCGGAGGCGTCCTCTCCAGTTCGGCCAAGGCCGCATATTTCACAGCGGTTGGCCAGGCGATGAATAGCAAGTGTCCCAGCACAACGGCACTTCCGCCCGCAGCGCCCGCCAGCCGCAGCCGCTGAGTCGTCGCCGTGTCCGTGCGCTCGGTCGTCGCAGTCGGCTCCGTCGGCGGCACCGCCGCAAGCATAATGAAGACTGCTAATCCGCCTGGCGTGAGCAGAGCAAAACTCAGTCCGTTGTGGATCAGCGCTGCCACTAGCGCCGCGCACAAGCCAGCAGCTAGCCATCGTTGCGTATCCGTCGTCTCGTGTAGCGCGTTTAACACCCAAACCGCCGCCACCAGCGCCAACCCCCACACCAGTGCCAGGTCGAACAACCAGACAATCAGAACGGCTGCATTGCCCTGCGCTGCGTCGGCGCAAGTAAGTTGTATCAAGAGCGTGAGAACACCCGTTGCGACAATCGCCCACCTCGGCGGTCCAGCCCGCGGCGCCTTCGGTGTCCTGGGAGTCGTACCGATGGCCGACAAGCCACGCCCAAGCACAAGCACGCCCAGCACAATGCCGCCCAGCAGTCCCAGCGGCCCCAGTTCGTACATCAGCGACAACCAGATGTTGTGCGGGTTCTTGACCTCCTCACCGCTGGCCGGGTCCTTGTGTTTGAGGTACATGAAACCAAAATTTTCCCGCCCCAGTCCAGTCAGCGGCTTCTCAAGGTACGCCTTCGCACCGCCCGTCCAGTAATACCAACGGAACGCCAGCGAAGGATGCGGCAAACTATTGTGCCTCATCCCGTATGTGGCAACCGCAGCCACCACCACGACGTAACCCGTGACAATCAACGCCAACACCAAGCGCACATGACGACTGACCCACTTCGTAGCCACTCCAAGCACGAGCAGTACAGCCAACCCGATCAACACGGCAGCCATCGCCCCCATCGACCCGGTGAGCCAAAGTGCAGCTACCAGCAGACCGGTCAGCAAGACGACCACGGCCAGACGTGCAACCGGTGACGCCCCTTTCTGCGGTTCCCGACATTTGTCGGATCGGGAGATGCGCCAGCGCCGGACCATGGCAAGCACCAAACCCATGGCCACCAGTGCCTGCATCATCAGAATCGAAGCGGTGATGTTCGCCGTCTGAAGAAAACCCTGCGACTCAGTCGCCTGCAAGCGCCGCTCGTAATTGACGAGGAATGGATCATCCAACTCGTAGCCGCGCTCCAGCAATTGCGGCTTGAGCACCTCCTCCCAATGCGCCCGCGTGTCCGGCAATTCGACCGTATACTGCCGAATACACTTGACTGCGGTTGTCACGCCAGTTGCGAGAATAAGCGCCAGAGCAAGCGAGCGCATCCACGAGATGTGGGTGACGCACCCGAGTGCCAGGCCTGCCAGAACAAGGGCGATCAGGTTGCCGCCCGCCAACCAGGCGACGGGCTGTTCCAGCGCGAAAACGCTCGACAAGACAACGCCAGCAGCCAGCAGCACAGCACCGACAGCCCAGCCCGTCGCCCCCGGCCGCCCTGCCCGCCGTACCAATAATGTCATTGATGCGGCTAATAGCAGCGTATCCAGCACTGCCGTTGCCGCCGGCGTCGGCCCGGTGCTAGGACCAAAAAACGTGAGAAATGAGACTTCAGTCGGAAAAAACGTCTCCCCAATCATCGGGCGCGCTGCCAGCACAGCGAGGAGCACGAGCAGCGCAACCGCGTCCAGCCAACCGACCTGCGTGGCGGCATTCGCATCAGATGAGCGGTTACTGGCGGCACCTGCACGGCTCATGATGTCTTGCGCAGCGGCATTTCGAGGATCGCAATGATGGCAAGTACCAGGAATACGATGACGCCGATCGTAATCGTCTGGCGCAGGCTGGCGCCGGGCAGCAGCGTCGCCGCCAAACCGGTTGTTGCGGTAGCCAGGTAGATCGTCAGCACAGCCAAGCGACGTGATAGCCCGCGCTCCACCAGTCGATGCGAAAAGTGCCGCTGATCACCCTTCATCGGGTTGCGCCCCTCGAGTAAACGAATCACCACGACACTCACGAAGTCATACAGCGGAATCGCCAGCACAACGAACGGCATCGCGAGTGCATAGGGCGGTGCATCACCGCCGCTACGATAATACGTGGTCAGTACCGAGAGGGTCGCCAGCATGTACCCGATGACCAGACTACCTGCGTCGCCCATGAAGATCCGTGCCGGCGGAAAATTGAATATCAGGAAGCCCGTGACCGCCCCGAAAAACACACATCCCAGTGCGGGCACGAGCACCTGCCCCGCCATCAGACCGCAAACGACGAGAAACAACAGGCAAATCGCCGCAACCCCCGCACCCAGACCATCCATGTTGTCAAGAAAATTGAGCGCATTGACGACCACGATGAACCACAGGACCGTCAACCCAACAGATACTCCCGGTCCGGCAAACTCGGCCACACGCACCTGGCCCCACGTCGCTACCAGCAGCGCTACGCCTGCAATCACCAGCAGTTTCAGCAACGCCGGCAGCGGCCGGTAATCGTCCACCAACCCCAGCCCGTGCAACAGTGCACCACCCAGCAGAATGATCAGCAACTGCGGCGTCCGCTCATGGAGGCCACCGAGGTACGCATGCATCGTGTCGCCAAACTGCGCCATGAACCACTCGGTCGGCACAAGATGCCCCGCGGCGAGGATCCCCGCCAGAGCAAGCCAGCCGGCGACAAAAACCGCCCAGCCACCCCCGTACGGCGTCGGGTCTCGATGTGACTTGTGGCCACCAGGCTGATCAACGAAACCGATCTGCAATGCCACACGCCGCGCGACCACTGTGAGCACCGCCGAACAAAGCAGCACACCCAGCACCGGCACCGTCAGCAGTAATGCCAGGCGCAGAGGGCTCATGGCGTCTCCTGCCGATCATCATCGTCGGCCAGCCGGTAGATCTCGGCCTCACGCTGCTTCTGCTGCTCCTTGTATCTCTCACGGCCCTGTTCAAAGAACTTATGCACCAATTCCTGGCGATAATCCGGGTAGGTCCAGGGGAAGACCTGCCAGCCGCCGTCGCGATACTGCAGCGTCACCTCCGCATACATACCGTGACCGAGGTAGATGCGATGGCTCGCGTCCTTGGTGGTCGCCAGCACGAGTTTGTTCAGCGCCAGATACCCGGGATCGATGTTGACGGGCCTGGGAATATCCGGCAGCAGACACTCCTCGGCGATCTTCTGTTCCAGCGCGTTGGTTTCATGCTTGATATCCGGTAGTTGATCGGGGCGAATCAGAGGCTCCATCGTTACGAAATACCGCAACAGTTCCGGCCCCATCTCGTCCGCGTAGTAGTCGGTCTGATCAAACGGGAGCAGATCACTCTCCCGATCGACCGGCCCCCAGCGTTTTGCGAGCAGTTGGCGTGCCCGGCGCAGCAAGTCCGGGTCGCCGCTGAGCAGGCCGACAAAGAGCTTCACCGGCTGGGCCGTTCGTGGGCGTGCCATGGCCAGCAGTGTAGCGAGCCGATACGATGATCGCGAGTGTCGTGCGGCGTGAGGTCCGACGTGGACGCCACTCGTGCGGCGACCTCGGTATCCATAGCAGTGTTGCCATGAACATCGGCTATTTCGAGGATTCCGGATATCGCGATCTGCTTCCGCTGACGTGGCTTCGGAGCTGTTTCGAGTTGCGGTGTGGCCGCGACACACTACTCGACAAGGTACGTGCACATGTCGATGGGCGCATTGTCAAGCTCTGGTCACGGGAGTCGCTGCGACCGGTACTCGCCGAGCGCTACGCGTGTGCGGACCCCGATTCGGCTGAGTCGTATGTTCTGCTCAACACACGCGCATTGATCACGGGCAGTGTGGAATTGCCGCGCGCCGGCGTGGCTTGGCGACTGCACGGTGACCTTGTGGCGGCGGGGGTTCGCCCCGAAGACTTCGACGGCTGCGAAGCAGAGCTCTTCGACTCACGCGAACGCCTGGATGAGTGGGTTGCACGACGCTTCAAGTTTGAGGAAGCGCCCGAGTGTGTGCGGCTGATTCAGCACCCGTGGGACCTCATCCTCGCCAATGAAGCTGAGCTTGAACGTCAGTTTCAACCCGGTGGCAAACATGCGGGTGAGGTCCATCCCGCGGCACACCTGATCCAGCCGGAGTGCATCAACCTGGCAAGGGGCGCACGCGTCAAGCCCGGTGCGGTGCTCGATACCGAGCAGGGCCCGATTCACCTCGCCCCCAATGTGCTGATCGAGCCTAATGCAGTGATTCAGGGACCGGTATACATCGGTCCCCATTCGGTCATTCGACCAGGTGCGGTGATTCGCTCGGGGACATCAATCGGCCCCGTCTGCAAGGTCGGCGGAGAAGTCGAGGGCACGATCATCCACGGCTACAGCAACAAGCAGCACGATGGCTTCCTCGGCCACAGCTATCTCGCCCAATGGGTCAACCTGGGGGCCGACACGATCACCAGCGATCTCAAGAACACCTACGGCACAATCCGCGTCTTCATCAACGGCGTCGGCGTGGAGACCGGACAGCACTTCGTCGGATCGATCATCGGCGATCACAGCAAGACCGGCATCGGCACGATCCTGCCAACCGGCTGTGTGATCGGCGCTGCCGCAAACATCTTCACGCAGGGGCCGGTGCCGAAGTTCGTCCCATCGTTCTCATGGCTGACCGACGCGGGCATGACGGCGTATCGAGTAGACAAGGCGGTGCAGATTGCACGCACCGTCATGAATCGCCGCGACGTGGAGTTGAGCGATCCCGAGCGAGCACTGCTGGAGCGGGTAGCAGCAGAAGCACGAACTGTGGAAGACGCGGGGTGGCCAAGCTGAGTTGCCGGTACGTAGCCTAACTGTTCCACGGACTGCCTTGAGGAGGATTTCGATGGCAAGCCACCGGATTCTGATAACACGTCGCGTGCCCCCACCCGCGGTCGAAGTTCTGCAACAGGTCGGCTACGAAGTCGACGTCATGGATCAGGACGATCCGCCGAGCCGCAAAGAGCTGCTCGAGAGTGTGCCCGGTGTCGCCGGGCTGATCACCATGCTCAGCGAGCGGGTGGATGCCGAACTGCTCGACGCCGCCGGCCCGCAACTCAAGGTCGTCGCGAACTTCGCGGTCGGGTTCGACAACATCGATTTGGCGGCCTGCAAGGAACGCGGCGTGCGTGCCACCAACACACCCGGCGTGCTCACGGATGCAACCGCGGATATTGCATGGGCACTGTTGCTTGCGGCGGCGCGGCGCGGCGTCGAAGGGGATCAGCTCGTCCGGGCCGGCAAGTGGACGGGCTGGGCACCCATGCAATTGCTGGGCAAGCCGCTGCGCGGCGCTACGCTGGGCATTGTCGGTGCCGGGCGCATTGGAACCGCCGTCGCGTTGCGGTCGATCGGCTTTGAGATGAACGTGCTCTACACAGATGGCACGCGAAACGACGAACTCGAAAAACGCACTGGCGCTCAGCGGGTGGAACTCGGCCAATTGCTCGCTGCTGCAGATTTCGTGTCCCTGCACGTGCCACTTACCGACGAAACGCGCCACCTCATCGATGCCGCCGCATTGGCCGCGATGAAATCCGACGCCATTCTGATCAATACCGCACGCGGCCCCGTCATCGACGAAGCCGCCCTGGTCACGGCGTTGCGTGACCGGCGGATCGGCGCTGCCGGCTTCGACGTATACGAGCGCGAGCCGCAGCTCTCACCCGGCCTGGCCGAGCTGCCCAACGTCGTACTGCTGCCCCACCTGGGCAGCGCGAACACTACCACACGCCAACAAATGTCGCAGATGACCGCCGACAACGTAATCGCCGTCCTCGATGGCCGCGAGCCGCCAAACCCGGTGAACTAGCCGCTTGCTCACGCCGATGCGAAGGCCAATCGGGCCCTGAGCTCAGTCCTGGTCTGCCGTGGGTACGCCCCGCACTTGGACCGCGCGAACGAGGCAATGTATGCTGGCCACCGCGCGAACCCGGTTCTTTCTGACACGTTGCAAAAACAGGAATCGCCACGTTGGGCTGCACCGATCTCCAGGACCCACTTGTCTCTCCCGCCGATCGTCGCCGCTATGCAACTGCGCTCTGTGTACTGGTCGCACTGGGTCTGATCTGGCGTCTTGTGCGGTATGGGCTCGGGTTTCCGCTGTGGGGCGACGAGGCGTTTCTGGCGGTCAGCCTCATCACGCGGGACTTTGGCGGTTTGCTGAAGCCGCTGGAGTACTTCCAGGTTGCGCCACTCCTGTTCCTGTGGATCGAACGCGTGACCGTGCTGGCCTGGGGGCCGGGTGAATACGCCCTCCGGCTGTGGCCGTTACTGGCTGGTGTGTCAGCTCTCGTTCTGTTCGCGCTTTGGACCTGGCGAACATTGCGGCCGGATGCGGCCCTCCTGGCCAGTGGCATCTTCGCGGCCAGCTACTATCTCATTCGGCACACGACCGAGGTGAAGCCGTACGCGTCCGATCTGTTCGTTGCCACGGCGCTGCTGGTGCTCGGCTCCACCTGCATGACGCGTTTCCGCACTGCGCGGGTGATCGCACTCTTCGCACTCATGGTAGTCGGCCCGTGGCTGAGCTACCCGGCGGTATTCGTCGCCGGCGGCGTTGTGGCCGTTTGGTGGTTGCGGGCGCTGTCTGTTCGGCGTTGGCGCGAGTTGGCATTGGCCACACTGCTCGGCGTCGTGCTCATCGCGAGTTTCACGGGCTTCTACGCAACCTATGCCGCTCAGGAACTCGATCGCACGTCTGGTTCCTGGCTGACGGAATACTGGCGCGAGGCCTTTCCACCCTGGCACGAACCTGGTGACCTCGCGCAGTGGCTGGTAGCGGTGCATACCGGAAGGATGTTCGCCCATCCCAATGGCGGGCCTTCGCCGGGGAGCGTCTTCACCTTTGGACTCTTCGTGACTGGTCTGGTGACGCTGCTGCATGATCGTCGGTACACGCTGACAGCGCTCTTGTGCGCTCCGTTCGCGCTGACTTTCGTCGCGGCAGCGCTGGAGCGGTATCCCTATGGCGGTAGTGTGCGGGTTGCGATGCACCTCGCGCCTTCCATCTGCCTGCTGGCCGGTGTTGGCTGGGCCACGGCGCTACGCTGCTTGCCGGGTCGCATCGCTTCGCACGGCATGGCGGTCAGCGTCGGACTCCTGGCGTTACTTTGCATCGCGGGGCCTGCCGTGGACATCGCGCGTCCATACAAGGAACAAGGTGATCCCGCGATTCGCACAGCGGTCAGCGAGATCGCTGCGCAGATTGCTCCGGCGCAGCAGATCATCATCTTCAACCCGAAGATCGGCGCACACGGTCCGCCGGACGGGCCCATGCTGCACCAGTCGGTGCATTACTACCTGCTGAAAAGCGGCCTTCAGCCAAGCTGGCGGCTGGAAGGTGGCCATCCAACGAGCGACCATTGGCTGCTCGTCTATCACGGTCCCGAACAGGGACCGAGTGACGCCCATGTGAAGCGGGTGGTCGATGACATGGGACTACGCTCTGCCGAATCACGCCGCTGGCCACTGAAGCCGGACACGCCGGCGGCTCTCCGACTCGTCCGCATTGAAAACGCTGCCAAATGACAGAACACGAAGGCCAACCGAAGAACCGTGACACGTCCAGTACTGACTTGCGTTCAAGCCCGGTAAGAACAGTCGCCAAGTCCCCGAAGAATAAGGGGCAAATGCAACGCGGCGCAACAGGATGCGCCGCAGGGGGGCAAAGGTGGCGATGGGATTCGAACCCATGAATCGCGGATTTGCAATCCGCTCCCTTAGTCCACTCGGGCACGCCACCAATCAATGCCGCGCGTCACACGTCGCCAATGCCACAGGACGCCGTGCGCGTGACACATTCCGCCCCACCCGGGCACCACTGAACGGGCACTCCCAAGCGGGCGGCAATCCGTATTATAAAGAGTGCCGCCCGGATCTGGCAACCCGGCCCCTCAATCCAATTCCGCCCGCAGAGCCCGCTTGAGGATTTTACCGGTCGGTCCGTGCGGCAGTTCCTCCGCGAACCGCACCTGCCGCGGCACCTTATAGGCCGCCAGCCGCCCGCGGCAAAACTCGCGCAATTCCGTCTCATCGACCTCCGAGGCTCCTTCTGCCAGGATCACATAAGCCAGCGGCACTTCGCCACGCACATCATCCCGCGCACCGACCACCGCCGCCTCAGCCACCGACGGATGCTCGACGAGCACACTCTCGATCTCGAACGGGAACACATTCTCGCCGCCGACGATGATCATGTCCTTCGCCCGCCCCGTAATGAAGATGAACCCATCCCCATCCACGTGCCCCACGTCTCCGGTATGCAGCGCACCAGCCCGGACGGCCTGCCCCGTCAATTCCGGCTTGTTCAGATAGCCTTGCATCACGCAATGTCCGTGAATCGTCAGCTCCCCCTCCGAGCCGACCGGCAGTTCGTTGCCCGCTTCATCGACAACAATCACCGAAATCCCTGGCAGCGGACGCCCCACCGAACCACGCCGAAACGCGCGCGGCGTGTTCAGGCTTACAACCGGAGAAGCCTCGGTCATCCCGTAACCTTCCAAAACGCGCTTCCCGAAGCGCTCCTCGAACAACTGAAACACCTTCGGCGACAGCGGTTCACCACCGCTGACCGGGTGTGTGAGGCTCGCAAAGTGCTCACGTGTCGCGCTCTTCATCCCCGCCAACGCCGCAAACATGCTGGCCACCGTAATAAACACGGACACACGCTTCTCATGAATAGTCTGCATCACCTGCATCGGACTGAAACGCGCCTGATAATACACCGTTGCACCCATCACCAGCGGCACGATCGTGTTGGCGGTCAATCCGAACGCATGAAACTGAGGCAACAAGCTTAGGAATACCTGATCCGCACTCAGCTCGGCAGCCTCGATGCAGGCCCGCGCGTTCGCCGCCAGGTTGCCGAAACTCAGACACACGCCCTTCGGCTCAGCCGATGTCCCCGACGTGTATAAGAGCACGCCGAGGTCCTCTGACGCCGCCTGCGGAGCGGGCGCGTCGGCGGGGACCAGAATCTCCGGACTCAGCGGTAGGAGACGGACGTCAGCGGCCTGTGCCAGGGGTGCAAAGCGCTCAACCGCCACGAGGCAATCAAGCTCCGCATCCCGCACGACACGCGCGAATTCCGCCGGAGCCAGCAGGAAGTTCAGCGGCACCGGTGTACGGCCGGCATACCAGCAGCCAAAGATCGCCGCAGCGCAGGCGGACGATGTCGGGGCGAGGATGCCCACGCGCGGATTATCAGTCTGTTCCCCCAGCCGACGCCCGAGCCCACCCGCAACTGCCCGGAACGTCTTGTAATCCAGACACATCTGGTCGTCGCATGCCGCCAGGTGATCGCCCCGCTCGCTGACGTTTCGTTCAAGTTGGTCGAGCAGTGGATGCATTCGGAAACCCTCTCTGCCCTGCACATACGGTACGTCGTACGACGAGCTCGGCCTGCCGTCCGACATGTTATCTCACCCGGTGCGAACCCGCCACTCCACCTCACCGCCGTTACGCTGCCCACCGATACCACAAACGCCGTCACTTATCGGCCGGTGGTGAGGCCGGCCGCCGTTGATTGGTGTCAACGCGGCGTGTAACCGATGCTAGACGTACGCCCTGACCGCCGTGGGCACGGCGAGGAATCAGGCATGATTGCGGGACCCCACCGCCGCGCCAGCGGTTGCCTGTTCGCAAAGCGGATTCGGTCCATCAGGTAAGGGGGGAGCGTCGAGGATCTATGCGCAGTGTTGCGCTGAAATTCCTGATACCCGCCGGCCTGTTCCTGGGCGTGGTTTTCGGTTTCCTTCTGCTGCGCGACTATCAGCAGCGTAGGACAGCCATTCTTGCATTAAGTCGCCAGCAAGCCGAATTGGCGCTGGAATTCGATCTGGCGATTCGCGACTACGTGGCCCGCGAGATCCGACCGGCCATGCAGGCCCTGCTCGGCCCGGACGAATTTGTCCCGGAGACGATGTCAACGTCGTACGTCGCCCGCGAGATCTTCGAGCAGGTTCGTCAGGAATGTCCGGACTACATTCTCAAGTTCTCTTCGGACGATCCTCGTAACCCGCTCAACCGCGCCACGCCGGAGGAGCGGGCCGTCATCAATCACTTCAATGCGCATCCCGATCAAGAACGATGGTCCGGGCCACTGACGCTCCAGGGACGTGAGTACCTCGGCTATTTCAGCGCTCGACGGATGAAAGAAAGCTGCTTGCAGTGCCATGGCGATCCAGCCGACGCGCCTGCGTCGTTGGTGGCCCGCTACGGGGATGAGGCGGGTTTCCATCGACCGCTCGGGCAAGTCATCGCCACGGATACGATTGCCGTACCGATTGACGATGCCGGCGCCGTCGCGGCGCGGCAAGCCGTGGAGGACGCGTTAATCGTCGGGATCGTGCTCGTCCTGCTGTTCGGTGCACTATACCTGCTGTTCCGCCAAGTGGTGGGCCGTCGCTTGACTGCAATGGATCGGCATTTTCAGCGGATCGCCGAAAACCCAGAGCATAGCCCGCTTGAACCACTGCCTGCCAGAGGCAAGGACGAAATCAGCGAGCTCACGCGCAGCTTCAATCATCTGGGGACGCGGCTGCGGCAGTTGCACGCATCACTCGAACAGCGTGTCCAGGAGCGTACCGCGGAACTGGCGCGCACCAATCGCGAACTCCGCCATGCCGAGGAGGCCGCGAACGCTGCCAACCTCGCCAAGTCCGAGTTTCTCGCCAACATGAGCCATGAAATTCGTACCCCCATGACCGCCGTGCTGGGTTTCGCCGACCTCGTCGCCGAGGACATCTCGGCCTGTCCAAGTTGCCCGGAAGGGCCCGCTTGCGAGCAGCGCGCCCGCAAACTGGACGCGGTCGATACCATTCGCCGCAACGGCGATTATCTGCTGCGCATTCTGAATGACATCCTCGATCTTTCCAAAATCGAAGCGGGGCGCATGGAAGTCGAGCGCGTGGCCTGTTCACCGACCACGCTTATCACCGAGATCGCTTCGATCGTTCGGGTACATGCTGCAGCGAAAGGCCTGCAGCTGCATGTCGAGTATACGTCACCGATCCCCGAGACGATTCACACCGACCCCACCCGGCTACGCCAGATTCTGTTCAACATCCTGGGCAACGCCATCAAGTTCACCGAGGTTGGCGAGGTTGGGCTGAGCGTTAGTTTCGTGCCCGACGAACGGACGGGGCGTATGCAACTCGATGTCATCGACACCGGCCCCGGACTCACCCCGGAGCAGCAGGAACACCTCTTCCAACCATTCTCACAGGCAGATAGCTCCACCACACGCCGCCACGGCGGTACTGGCCTCGGACTCAGCATCAGTCGCCGGTTGGCCCAACTCCTCGGAGGCAACGTACAATTAATCCCGCGTGACGGCGCGCAGCGCGGTTCCCACTTTCGATTGACCATCGACGCGGGCGTACCACCGGATACCCCACTGCTTCAGACAACGCACGAAGCGCTGCACGAGACGCCGCACCCCGTCGGGCCAGAGGTACGAGTCGACAGCCAGCCCGCGTCGTTCAATGTGCTACTTGTCGAAGACGGGCCGGACAACCAGCGGCTCATTGCCCATCTACTGCGACGCATGGGCGGCATCGTGACGGTGGCAGAAAACGGACGCCGCGGGGTGGCTGAGGTGAGCGCAGCCGAAAGCCGGGGCGAACCCTTCGATCTGATCGTCATGGACATGCAGATGCCCGAGCTGGACGGCTACGAGGCCACGCGGCTCTTACGGAAACGTGGTTGCACGCTTCCCATTATCGCCCTGACCGCACACGCTATGGCACACGATCGCCAACGTTGCCTCGCTGCCGGCTGCGATGATTACGCCAGCAAGCCGATCAATCGCGACGAATTACACCGAATAGTGCAGACACAGTTGCACGGCGCGCGCCGACCCGCCAGAGAGTAAGCGCCGATCCGGCGCCGCGCCGCACGGCGGTGTGACCAACATCCGTCAAAGATCGGAAAACAGCGCGTCGACGAAGACGCCTGGTTCGAACGGCTCAATCGCGTCAATCGTCTCACCCAGCCCGACGAACTTCACGGGGATATCGAGCTCGTCGCGAATACCAATGACAATGCCACCCTTAGCCGAACCATCCAACTTCGCCAGGAAAAGCCCACTCACGTCCGCCGACTGCGAGAAGATCTTCGCCTGGTTGATCGCATTCTGACCGATCGTTGCATCCAACACCAGCAGCACCTCGTGTGGCGCATCCGGAATGCGTTTCTGCACGACGCGGTGGATCTTGTTCAGCTCACGCATCAAGTGCTCTTGCGTGTGCAATCGGCCCGCCGTATCGACCAGCAACACGTCCACTTTCCGCGCAATCGCCGCCTCGCAGGCATCGAACGCCACGGCCGCCGGATCACTGTGTGGCTGGTGCTTCACGATGTCGGCCCCAACCCGTCCGGCCCAGATCCCGAGTTGATCGATGGCTGCGGCACGATAGGTGTCACACGCCCCCAACAGCACCGATTTACCCTGCGCCTGCAAGTAATACGCCAACTTGGCCACGCTCGTTGTCTTGCCAGAGCCATTGATGCCGACCACGAAAATCACGGTCGGTGGCGTGTCATTGAAATGTAGCGACCGATCGCTCTCCGTCCATGTCTCCGCAATGCGCTGCTTCATGAACGGGAGGATCTCCTGCGCCTCCTTGATCTTGCCAGCCTTCCACGCCTGCCGCACCTCATCAACCAGATTCGAGACCGCCTTCGGCCCCATATCCCCGACCAGCATTGCATCCATGAGCTGATCCAGCAGATCCTCGTCGATCTTCTTGCCCACCGGCAGTACCGCGCGCAATCCGCTGACGATCTTCTCGTGCGTCTTCTTCAATCCCCGCCTGAACGCGTCAAAGAGCCCCATGGCGTCCCCTTATCTGTATTCCGGCGGCGCTACGGAGCCAGCCGGAGATGAGTCCGTTGTCTCGTCCGTGGAACGCGCACCCGCCTCGTCCGGTGGCGTGCGCGCTGCATCCAACCGCTTTCGAATCCCATCCAGCACACCGTTCACGAACCCCGGCGAATCCTGGCCGCCGAAGCGTTTTCCAAGCTCGATGGCTTCATTCAGCACAATCCGAAAGGGCGTCTCGGGATGCGCGCGCAGTTCGTGCAAACCGAGCCGAAGGATATTCCGATCGACCGGCTGCATGCGCTGAATCGCCCAATCGGGCACATTCTGCGTCAGCATGCGATCGATCTCCAGACGGTCATGCCAGGCACCAGACGCGAGATTCCGCGCCCAAGCCACGGCCGGAGGGCCGGGATACTCCTCCCAGCCGAGGTCATGGTAGTTCACGGGATCGCGCAGAAAATCGCTCAGTTCGCCCTCGAACGCCTCGCCCAGCGCGTCAAACAAGCATAGCGCCTGTAGTGCGAGGACGCGCGCCCGGGTTCGATCGGCAGACTTCATACAGACCAGTTTCCTGCCTCGTCGGCGAGGACCTCTCCCCCAGCACTTCACTTGGTCGGCAACGCATCCAGAAGATTCGCCATTTCAATCGCAGATCGGGCCGCCTCCGAGCCCTTGTTGCCGGCCTTGGCACCGGCACGATCCACCGCGTGCTCCAGCGAATCCGCCGTGATCACGCCAAACGTGATCGGTAAGCCCGTCGCAAGAGATGCCTGCGCAATGCCCTTTGCCACCTCGCCGGCAACATACTCGAAGTGCGGCGTCTGTCCGCGAATGACACAGCCCAGGCAAATCACCGCGCTGAAGCGTCCACTCTGTGCCAGTCGCTGCGCGACAAGCGGAATCTCCCACGAACCAGGCACCCACACCTGCGTCAGGTTCTCCTCGGTCGCACCGTGGCGTGACAATTCGTCGATCGCACCCGACAGCAGCCGCGACGTAATGAACTCGTTGAACCGCGACACGACCAGTGCGAACCGATGTGGCGCGGCATCCAGCTTGGCGGAAATAACTGTGCTCATTGGACTTATCCGTTATCCTGTCCGATGGTTGAACCGAGTAGTGTAGCGACCGGCCGCCCCTCCGGCAAATCCCGTCGACCTCCCTGGCCGTACGCCACCTTGGCGGTACGATGAGTAGCAACGACGGGGCCATGGAGTTTGATCGCGTGACAAAGCACTCATTCAGCCAGCCAGCCAGCCGACCATGGTGGCAACAGCCCCGCTTCGTCCGTACCACGACACTTGGGCTGATTCTAGCCGCGGTCACGACGATCGTGATCTGGCAGTACCAGCGTCACAGGCACGATCGCGCCGCGCTTGCCCAACTCATGGTCGACCAGCGGCTGGCACGGCACAACGGCGCCCTGGAGGCGGCGGGCGAGAAGACGCCGCATGCCGACGAACTGATGGCCACCCGGTTGCTGGCGGATACCGAGCCCGATCCGGCACTCCGTGAGGTCTACGTCTATGCCCTGGGCCGCAGTGAACAGCCGAACCACTTCGATGTCATCGCCCACGTGATCAAGACCGATAACGCGCCCGCAGTCCGGCACGCCGCCTGGATCGCTGCGGCTCGCCTCGATCCGGTTCGTTTTCGTGCGTTCGCTGAGGAATCCCCACCACCGACAGCTCCGTGGGACGAAATCGGACGAGCCTTCGCCTGGCTTGAGGTCGGCGATACGCGTGGCGTCGACACGCTGTTTGAGTGGGCACTCGAAGGTACGCCACGTCAACAAAGCGTTGCCGGCGTAGCATTGTACCGGGGGATCGGACCTCTACTGGAATCTGCGGGTTGCTGGCCAATCGACGCAGGCATTGCCCCCGACAAGGACTGGACCGACGCCCAAGTTCGCCTCGTCCGCCGCAGAGCCGCCCGTCTCAATCTACAGGCCATCGCAAACGACACCATGACACACATCCGGCGATCCCGTCCGGTGCACAAGAAAATGGGCCGTCTGTACAGTACACGAGACCGCATCGCCCGCCTGCTGTCCCGTATAGGCGGTGATTGAGGACCACACGTCCCGCGGGCCGGTGTGTCCGTGGCCAAACGCGATTTCAGGGTCTATAATCTTCGATCTGCTCGGTGAACGACCCAAGGTCGGCGGGCGGGTCGCGGACGACCGCTGCGTGTGGCGGAACGGTCCGGATCAGGAACCCCACAATTCCGCCCGTTGCGTACGGGCCAGAGACTGATGGAAAGGTGGATTGAAATGCCAATCTCAGAAGCGATGAATGCCAAGCTCAACGAGCAGATTACCAACGAGTTTAACGCCTCGCAGATCTACCTCGCGATGGCAGTGATGTTCGATGACATGGGTCTGAAGAACCTCTCGCGACGCTTCCGTATGCAGGTGGAAGAAGAACGCCAGCACGCGCTCAAGATTCTCGACTACATCCCGCAGGTCGAGGGCAAGGTGCGCCTGGCCGCGATTCCGGAGCCGCCGGCGGAGTGGCCCTCCATTGAAGCCGCGATCGAGGCAGCGCTCGCCCACGAACGCAAGGTCACGGGACAGATCAATGACCTGGTCGCACTGGCCGAAAAGGAAAACGACTACGCGTCGCGGAGCTTCCTCCAGTGGTACGTGGATGAGCAGGTCGAGGAGGTCGACTCGATGAACAATCTGCTGCAAGCCGCGAAGCTGGCCGGGAAAAACCTGCTCCAGCTCGAGGCCTACGTGGTCCACGCCATGCCGCGCGAATAGCAGTCCGCATCTGCGATGAAAAACCGAGACGGCCGGCCCGCGTACGCGCCGGCCGTTTCTCATTTGTCATGTCGCAGTGGGGATCCACCGGTATCGTCGTACACTACGCGCGGTACAATGTACTCGCGCGGGCCCGGAGGTGATCTCCCGCTCGCTAACGCGAAAGGGCAGGCCATGAAGCGTGCCAAGATCTCGATCATCGGAGCAGGCAACGTCGGGGCGACCTGTGCCCACTGGGCCGCCGCCAAGGAGATGGGCAACATCGTCTTGGTAGACGTGGTCGAGGGCGTACCACAGGGCAAAGCACTCGACCTGCTCGAGTCCGCGCCGATCGAGGGTTTCGATGCCCATATCACGGGCACCAACGACTACGCGGAATCAGCAGCCAGCGACATCGTCATCATCACCGCGGGGTTGCCACGCAAGCCGGGCATGACGCGTGATGAGCTACTGGAAACCAACGCCCAGATGGTGGCCGAAGCCACCGCCCGCGCAGTCGAGTACAGCCCGGACGCCATCCTGATCGTCGTGTCCAATCCGCTCAACGCCATGGTTTACGCCGCCCATCAAGTCTCAGGCTTGTCAGCACAGCGTGTCATTGGGCAGGCGGGCATGCTCGATGCCGCCCGTTTCCGCGCTTTCCTCGCGCTGGAGGTCGGGTGCAGCATGAAGGACGTCCAGACCATCATGCTCGGCGGCCAGGGTGACGAACTCGTGCCACTGCCACGCTATACCTGTGTCAGCGGCATCCCGGTCACGCAATTACTCTCGCCAGGCAAGCTCGAAGACATCGTCATGCGCGTGCGCAATGGCGGCGCCGAGATCATCAACCTGCTCAAGACCGAAGGGGCCTACTACGCCCCCTCCGCTTCCGCCATCGCCATGGCGGAGTCGATTCTCCATGACGATCGGCGGGTGGTGCCGTGTGCGGCGTTTTGCGACGAGGAATACAAGGTCGGTGGCTATTTCGTCGGGGTCCCCTGTGTCCTCGGCTCGGCCGGCGTCGAGAAGATCATCGAACTGGAGTTGGATTCACGCGAGCGAGAACTATTTGCCGCCAGCCTCACGAGCGTCAAAGAGCAATGTGCCATGACCAGAAAGCTGCTCCCAAAGCAACGCTGAACAAAACACGATAGGCGCACGAAAGGGGACTTGAGCCCAAAGACAGGATCACTGCCATGCATATCAAGTTTACAATTGCGCTGCTCTTGCCGATGTTCACTCTGACCGGGGTCGCCTACGCTGACGACGAGCCTGCTCAAGAGCCCGCCGAGATCAAAGCGGCGGCGACTCAGCCCGAGATCCTCTGCCCGGTGACCAACAAGCCGGTGGATCGCGACCAGGTCACCCGCTTCCGCGGCAAGTGGGTCTACTTCGCAAGCAAACAAGCCCGCCAGAAGTTCGAGGCGGATCCGTACTCCTACGTCGACGGGCTGCGTAAGCAATGGGAGGCCGATAAGCCGCTGCGCGTGCAGGTGAAATGTCCCGTAACCGGTAAGGTCCCATCAAACGAGATCTATCTCGGCAAAGGTCGTGACGCCATCTTCTTCGCCACCCCCAAGGCTCGCACCGCTTGGGAACAGCAGCCCGAAAAGTATGCCGATCATCTCGCGGGCTGCTACACCTTCCAGACCGGCTGTGCCTTCTGCGGTGGCGATATCAAGCCGGACGCGTCACGTGAGTACGATGGCCGTACGCTCTATTTCTGCTGCCAGGGCTGCCCCACGGGCTTCATGAAGAACCCCGCCTTCTATCTCGCCAAGGTGGACGAGCAGATCGCCAGCAACAAGCGCGCCTGGGAACAACGCCCGCAATCGAACAGGCCCGACAAAGAGGAAGCGAATGCTCCGGAAACCCAGGCGAGCACGGGTTCACCAAAGCGGGAGGCGGAATGACCCGCGACTCTGTGAGCATGAGGGCTTTCGCCAACCTCAAGTCGCCTCGCAAACCAGACCATCCCACGCCAGCGCCATGCCGTCCGGCAACACCGAATTGGTTTCGGCATGCCCCAGCTCATGCGCGATGTGGGTGAAGTACGTGCGCCGTGCCCCAACCCGCTCCGCCTCCGCCACGGCCTGCTCCAGATTGAAGTGGGTGGGATGCGGACGCCGCCGGAGTGCATCCAGCACGAGCACGTCCAGCCCGGACAGCAACGTGCGCGACGAATCCGGGATCATGCTGCAATCCGGACAATACGCCATGTCTCCAATCCGAAAGCCGAGTACGGTGGTTGGACCGTGGGCATACGGAATCGGCACGACCTCGCGGCCGAACAGCGCGAACGGCCCATCAATCTCCATCGCCTCCAGGCGTGGCTTCGCGCTCGGATACTCGGGGTCATCCTCGAACGCATATGCGAACATACGTCGCAACCGCTCCAGCGTCGGCCGGCCGGCATGCACGCGCAGCGTTCGTCCCAATCGTGCGTTGAAGATCCGCAGATCATCCAGCCCGACGATGTGATCGGCGTGGGCATGCGTATACAGCACGGCATGCACCTCCGCTATCCCGCACGCCAGACACTGCAACCGCAGTTCTGGCGGCGTATCAATCAGCACATGATGGCCGTCAAAGCTGAACACGGCCGCAGTTCGGGTCCGCTTGTCGCGCGGATCATCCGACGTGCATACTTCACAATCGCAGCCAATCATCGGGATACCGTGTGAAGTGCCCGATCCCAGAACTGTCAGACGTAACGACACGCATCACCCTCTTCGCACACTTGGTCACGCAACCGGCGCGATCGCATTATACGCTCGCCAAACCCGTCCCGCACACCGGATGCGCCCCCTTCAAGAAAAGGCGCGCGTCGCTCGCCATCGCGAACCATGCGCGCCCTTCAATACAATACTGCGTCCAGTCTACAAGCTGTCGCGGAAGTCGTCGTACTCCTCTTTCAGTCGATCATACAGCGGATCTGAGCGGTCCGTGTCGCTGAGACGCTCCTTCACCTGTCCGTCGGCCGGATCGAGATACACCAACACCAGCGACTCGGTGTCGCGATACGCGAACTCACCTTCCCGACCCGCGGAACGGCGGTACAGCACCGGCTCGTCCATACGAATGTCCAGCACGATCGCACCCGTCGAGAATCGCACCGGCTCCTTCTTGGGCCGCAGATCCTCGTCATACTCTCCAGTCTTCGTCTCGACGGTATCGCCGATGACCTCGCCAACGCGGACATCGAACGTCTCGCGCAGCCAGTTACCCTTGTACCAGGTGAAGACATCCACGCTCGCCGCCGGCTCACCGAAACGTGGACCCCGCACGAAGAAGTGTCGCTTCGGCGCTACCGTCACGGGCACACTCGGCAAAGACCATTCACCCGTGATGACCGTCTTCTCGGCATCTTCAGGGTTCTTGAGCGAAGACCGCCGCCCCGCATACCGATTCCACAGCTTGACCCGCATGCGATAGCGATACGTCTTGCCGGGCTCGACGCTGTCATCGTGAACCCAGACCGCCGGGTCATTCGTCTCCGGACTGGTAATGAACTCGACCTGCGCCCGCGGCGGCGGCCCGGTCGTGCGATTCTCCATTTCATCCAGTCGTCGCTGGGCAATCTTGTACAGCCGCTCCGCCTGACGCCGATAGGAACGGCGCACCGACGTGTCCTTCATCACATCTTCAGCCGCGTTCATCGCGCCGCGTAAGTCCTTCTGCGCGAGCAGCTGGCGCGCTTCTCGCAGGGTCTCGCGCGCCTCCTTATTACGATCTTCGTCCGGCTGACGACCTGGAGTGCGGCCCGCCCCCCCACTCGGCGGCATCCGACCTCCGCCACGCCCACCGCCAGGAGGCGCGGCACGTCCGCCACCGCCAGGCGGTGCGCCCCGGCCACCACCCCGTGGCGGCGAAGTCGCTCCCCGCGGAGGCTGCCTGGGTTCATCAACAGCCACTGGCTTGTCCTCTTCCTCTTCCTCGTCCAACTCTTCCGCCCTTGCCTCATGGCCCGGCAGAGGCGGGATCGCCCAATCACTGCCAGCCTCGATCGGATAGAACGGCGGCTGCATCAGGTACTGCTGATACGCCTTCACAAATGCGTAAGCCGAATCCAACTCCGCCTGGTTTACCACCTCGCCGGTTCGGTCATCAAAAACCGGGTCCGGCAAGTCAATCTCAGGCAGTGCGTCGCTGGTGGGAACGTCTTCCCAATCCGAAAACTCACCGCTCGCCGTCATCTCCTGACGCTGTACATCCGCACCGACGATATAAACCTGCGAAAGATACCCGGCGTACTGCGCCTGTGTCATCTCCGCACGCTGTGCCCGAGCCGGAAAATACACCCCCACGGTCACCCATGAAAGCTCCTCCGGCTCCGGCTGGTCCGAAGGCATTGACACATTCACAATACCAGCCCCACCATCATCCAGCGGCAACGGCGTCTCATATGCAAGACTGATACCCGTCTGCACCACCGGCGGCGTCGGCGGCAGCGGCGTCACGAGTTCGACATCGTCCACCTCCACCAGATCTTCGAACATCGGCAGCGGCTCGTTGTACTGCGCAACGACCCGGATCTCACCCGGAATCTCCGGTTCACCCTCGTCCGCAGCGAATACGCCTGCCTCGAACTGCTCCTCGAGCTGATTCGAGTATTCCGGTATGGGCGGCAACTCAACAGAAGCGCTCTGCACCGCTCGCTGCAGACGCTCCGCGTCCTCGACGATCGCCGGCGCCAACTCGCCGGGGCCAACCTCCTGGCCGTTGTACATCACTGTATTCGGCTCCATCACCAGATACAGTGCTACCATGGCCAACAAGCCCAGTACCGCCAGCCCCAGGACCACCTTCTCGATATGCTGCTCGACAATACTGATCGATCCTCTTTTCGCCATCGCCAACTCCCGGGCTACGTATCAAAGCCCCCTGCTACTGCTCTTCAGCTTGCACGATACCCAGATCTATCAGAACGGCTTCCGGCATCATGCCCTTGAACACCTTGCGGGCCATGAATCCCTCGAAGTCGAGGGTCGCCAGCACAACCGGCTCATGACCGTAGAAGTAACCTTCCATGTCAGGAGACGAGAGTTTCTCATAATGCGCGTCTATCAACTGATAGAAGTTCTCGCGCGTCACATAATCGACCAGCTTCAGCATATCACGTTGGTCGACCACGACCTGGAGCGTAAAACGCACCACGTCAAACTGCTCACCGCTGGCACTACCCGTGAACGACTGATCCGGCGGACCCTCGCGCATGCTCGGCCGACCCTGTCCCGCAGTTTGTTCAACGGACGTCTTGGGAAACGGCACGATCGTGCCGGGACCCAGCACGTATCCGTCAATCGTGACATCCACGATCCGCTTCACGGGCAGATGCACGACGTTGACGTCTTCGTCGTCGAGTTCTTGTGCGGCATCATCGTTCAGCTTGCGGATCGCATTCACAATATCTTCCTGAATCCAGAGCGACACCTGCGCATACCAGATGTCGCGCGGCGAAGGCGCCCCGCTCATGTGGATCAACGGACTCGCGTGAAAAACACCAGGCGTCGCATAAATACGTACCGTGCGTGCCTTCCGTACTGACGCACGATAGAGCACTTCGTCCTGCTTGATCTCCGCCCCCACATTCTGCCCCGGCGGGCCGCCCATCGGAGGGCCACCACGCCCCATGCTCGGCGGCGCCATCGCACCACCTCGCCCGGTCGGCGGAGCTCCACGCCCGCCCATGGGAGGTGCGCCGCGCCCACCGCGTGGAGGCGCACCACGCCCGCCGACGCTGGGTGGAGCTCCGCGACCACCACCTGGAGGTGCCGCCGCGCCACCCATTGGGGGAGTCGGTGGAGCTGCGGGCGACGGAACACTTATCCCACTATCCGCTCCTTCTTCCAGCGCTTTGCGTCGCTGCAATTCCTGTAATCGCTCCTGCTCGTCCTGCAGGTCCTGCTGATCCGGCAAGCCGCCGGCCTCCAATGCTCGCGGAAGTTGATAGACCTTGTTCAGATAGACCGTCTGAAAGCGATACTGCAACTCCTCGCGGGCCGGCTCGGGGAAAATGCCTTCCAACAGCGGCTTGCGCTCGTTAATCCGCTCAGCCACCGCCAGCGTGCGATTGTACTCCTCTTCGAATCGCTGACGGCGCCGCTTTTCTGCCGCGATGGTACTCTCGTTCTGCGCATTACTGCGAAGAGAGCTGATGCGCGAAGCCGTCCGTTTGCGCTGCTCCATCTCCTCCTGGACCTTCGTGCTCATCATCCCCAGCACGAGAATCACAATCGCGGCGACCGCAGCCAAACCACAGGCCAGCGAAATCCAGTGCGCCTTTACGAAACTCATCGTATGTCTCCTAACCACATTCGCGCCGCACCTGACCAGTCGTCATCAGCGACCACGCCGAACTCCAGGCGCACCCCCCGGCCGTCCTGCAGCATCTTCACTTGCGCCCTCCGGTTCCGCCTCCGGTGCCTCACCCAACTGCACCTTGAAAGCAAACGCCACACGCCAGTCATAACGTGTCTCCTCACCCGTCAGGGGATCCGGATAACGCACCTCGTCACCTAGGTCCAAGGCACCCGCCGGCGGCGCAAACACGCCCACATTCTCTTCGTGGTATGTTTCGATGGTCGGCCCGCCGAACGCGTTGCCGCCGGGGTTCTCGGGGTCATCTGGCGGAATGTATATCCCCATGCCCGGTTGCTGCCCAACTTCGCGCAGGTTATTGAAGTAGTTGCCAAACCATGCCCGCGCATCTCCCTTGTTGGTTCCATACAACAACCGCCCCTGTACACGCACGACGAAACCCGCCCCCTCCTTCGGCCCCGTAGCGCCCTCGCCACCCTGCGGCGTTTCTGGTCGCGAGGGCGCCGGACCACGCCCTCGGCCCATCAGCATCGGATTCATTCCGCCCCGTCCACGACTCATCATCGGTGGAGCCCCACGCCCACCGCCACCGGGTGGCCCACCCGCTCCTCCACCGACTGGTGACGCCACTGACTCGGTCGCCTGCATGGCCACCCGCGCCTTGGCAATGTCATCATGATACTGAATATCCAACGACTCGATGATGAGCTGCCCACGCTTCGTCCGGGCACACTCCTGCGGATTCGCCTCGATCAGTCGCTTGAACTCCTTCGGCGACTCCGCCTGGGCCAGTTGCGGCGGATAGATGGGAGGCATGGCCTCATTCGCTAGCGCGAGCACCCGCGGCAAGACCGCCTTGTGCTCCTGTAATTTCAGCAACGCTTTGATGTCCTCTTCACGATCCGCCGTATTCGTCTTCGCCTGCGAGAACTTGTTCGCATAATCCTCCGCTTCGCGGACGATGGACGTCGCTTTGCGCTGCATCTGCTCCGCACGCTGGCTGTTGAGCGTCTGCATGTCCAGCCAGTTCGCCACAACTGGCACGCCTGAAGCGAGAAGCAGCGAAGCCGCCGTCGCGATAAAGTACGGGCGCTTCTTCTTCCACAACGATGCCCGCGCCAACTCCGTCGGCAACAGCGTCGCCTGAATCCGCCCCATGCCAAGCCCCTGCACCGCCAAGCCGTACGCAGGCGCAAAGCTCAGGATATTCTCGGTGAACTGCGGAGCGTTCGTCGTCGCATTGGCAGCCAGCTTGCTGAACTTCTCCAGCTTCGTGACCTTCGCCGAGATGGTCAGGTTCGTCTCGAGGTACTTCTGCAAGCCCGGCAACTGGAACGCATTGCCCAGCGCCAGCACGCGTTTGAGCTCCACATCCCGGTGCGTTGACGAGTAAAAACCAATCGAGCGCTGAATCTCCGAGACCAGGTCACCGAAAACCGGTCGCATCGCCTGGAAGATCTGCCGCGCATACTTGCTGGTCGCCGCCGACCGCTTGAGGCTCTCCGCCTTGGCAAACGACAGTTTGAACGCCCGCACCAGCGCCTCGGTGAAACTGTTCCCGCCCAGCGGAATATTGCGCGTCCAGGCCGAATTCTCCTCGACGATGATCAGGTCCGTATTCTGCGCCCCCACGTCGATGATGACCGTCGCCGCCCCCTCTTCCGGCGCCTGCCCATCAAACTGGCAAAAGTTGTACAGCGCCGCCGGAACCGTCTGCACCCCCGCCGGTGCAATCCCCACGCCCGAGAAGAAATCCAGGTGTTTGCGGATCAGCTCCTTGCGCATCGCAAAGATGCCAACTTCAACGTCCGGCGACTCCTCGCTCGTGAAAACCTGGTAGTCCCATACGACATCATCGATATCAAAGGGGATCTGCTGACTGGCCTCGTACCGCACCAGATCGTGGATCTTCTTGGCATCCTTCTTCAGATCGATCGGCGGCATCTTGCAGAATCGCGCGAACGTCTGCTGGCCCGGCACGCCGATGATAAACTGGTCTCCCTGCCAGTCATTGCGCGAGGCAAACTTCTCCAGTGCCGCCCGGACCAGTTCATCCCGGTCCGCATCCGGCTGCGACAGGATCTTCGGATGCTCGATTACGTCAAACGCAACCGCTTCCACCTGCTCATCGTCCAGCGCACGCAGCTTGATCGCCTTTAGCGCACACTGCCCGATATCGATGCCCCATACCGTATTGCCGGCAGCCATGGGTAACTCCTTCGCACTGGCCGTTCAAAGCACGCTGCTCGCGGCGCAAACCACACGCGCAAGCACACGCAAGGACCGGTTCAATCACATCCGGCTTCGCACAAGCGAGCCAGAGTCATCAGATTGTTGTAACGGTGCTGATCGTAGCCGCGCACAATGACGCAACTTCCGCCCTGGGACTACCACGACGGCTCATGCGGGTATGACAATGATCGTATAAGGCCGTCGAGACACTGAGCTCGCGTGGCAGTGACTGGTCAGATTGTCGCCCCGGGCAGCAGCCCGGCGCCCACCCCAGGCACTCACGCCCCGGGCGGTCCAAGAGTATCAATAGCTCGAACCGGGTGACCTGTCAAACCAGCCCATGACGTCAGACCGTCAAAGGCACATGGCGACCCGGTTGTCCACCCCATATAGACGAGTATCCGACACGTAGGTTCGCGCAAAAACCCCGATTTCCCCGCCCGCCCACCACGCCACCGCGGCGGCGCCCGACCAAATCGAATACCCTCGTGGGCCTCACCACCGGCCCGCCAACCGCAGCAGCGCAAAGACGGGTCGGCATGGCGTCGTGGTACGCGCTGCCGACCCGGTGTGTACCTGCGTCAAAGCGACCGAATCAACTCCCGCTGAGTAGCTGGACGAACGCCGGAATGTCGTCAAAATTCACATTCCCGTCCTGATTGCAATCCGCAAGATCCCGATCGCAATCGGGGTACGCTTCGGCATACCCGCTGCTGCTCTGAATCGCCAGAATGAACGCCGTGATGTCGTCAAAATCCACTGACTCGTCGCAGTTCATATCACCTAGGTCGTACGTCGTCTCCCATTCGAACGGCCCAATGACCTGATTCGCATTGAAGATCTCGGCCGGAGCACTGGCCCGCAAATGCTGGGCCCAGGCCACGATCTTGACGTCGTCCTCATTCGCCCAACTCGTAGAGTCCAGTGTCAGCACACGCTCAAACGTCTCGCTGTCACCCGGACTCAGAATCATCGACTCCACCGTCGCCCCCTGCTTCACCGTATTACGCGAGTAACTCGGATTCGACGGCCAGTGATCCAGCAACTGCACCACGTGCGCATAGATCGTACGCGTCGAGCCGTCCGGCTCCACCCCCACCGTCACCGTGGCACGCACCTGCGTATCGCTGATCCGCTCCACCACGATATCCACCGTCACGTCCGTCGGCTCATCCATCCGCGCGTTGTATTGCGCCATGTACCAGTTGTACATCTGCTGCACACTCTCGTATGCACCATAACACAGCAACTCGCCGTCAAACCAAGCCGTCGGCGTACCCGAGGCGCCGTAAAAGGCCTTGCGCGAATTCCCCCACGTCGTGGCATAGCTGTCGTAGATGTGGATTTCAACCGGGATGAACGTGTCCCAGTAGTAATTCAACATTTGATTCAACGCCGCACCGGCGTAATAGCAATACCCTCACCCGGTGCTCGTGAATTCTTCGCCAATCACGATGCGATCCGCCGCGGTAGCCGGCAACACGAGCGCAAGCCCGCATACCGCCACCGTCAATCCCACAACCCAACTACTTCTCGTGTTCACGCTGGTCTCCTTTCTGCGTGTCCGCCCGGCCACTCGCCGCCAACGGGCTACGCAAATCTGTTCTCCGGCTTCGCCTCCGCTACGAAAAGGCGGCCATCCACGAAGCAATTTCCTCAGCCGCCCAGCAGTCCGATAAACGCGTCAATGTCATCAAAATCGACAACACCATTCCCGTCACAGTCCGCATTGTACCAGTTGCAGTCCGGGTACTCCGTCTGATAATTCCCTTCGCCGCTCAAAGCCAACACAAACGGCGAAATGTCGTCAAAGTCCACCACCCCATTGCAGTCCATGTCTCCGGTAAGTCCACTTACCTGCAAGTAAAAATGAGCCCGGGCGTAGAACAAGCTTCCATCCACGGCCGCCTTACCCGCCACCGCGAAAATCAGGTCGTAGTAATCGCTCTCCGCCGCCTGATCCGCTCCAATCTCATACGCAAACGTCGTCGGCCCCTCACCCCAGCGGTGCGCGATGATCGGCTCCGTGTAGTAGGGCGTATTCTCACCCCACTCCGGCCATTCACAATCGGCCTGGTAGACCAGCTCTCCGCCCGTTTCCACCCCCGGGAACCGAAGCCGCTTGAGTTGCACCGCGTATGTATCATCCAGGCTCAGATCAGCCACCGAGACCTGCAACAGCTTCGTCTGCCCACGCGTGACCTGAAACACCGGCAGCGTCCCACGATCCGGTGCCCCCGTGCCACTCTCGTCCGGATCAGCGAAGGTATCCTCGCCAAAGACCCATACCCGATCCTGCCACAGGTCACTGTGGCAGCTCAGGCAGTTCTTGCCCCACGCCGGCTCCGCTTGGGTCGCCGCCGATGCCAACAGCGTGATCACCATTACCGTTAGTATCAGTCCGCGCTTCATCGTGTGACTCTCGCTTATGCAACCTCGCGGCGCTTCGCGCCGGCGATCCCCACTTCCTTCAGTACCACGTCGATGATCTCAGGCAACAACTGCCGCATGGACGCCGATAACTCCAAACCACAATCCAGTTCGAACGGCCGCGCGCCGATAATGACCACTTCACTCGGCTCAACACCAATCCGTCGCCCAACCGCGAGCGTCTCGAACAAGCCCACCTCATGCAGTGAAACCGTTGGCTCAGCCTGCGGCAGCAAATCCTCCGGCGCCAAGCGCAGCACCGTGCCCGGCGCACAGTCGCCGCCCATCGCATCCACCACCACAACCTTCCGGCGTCCCTCGAGCACGTCCAACAACTCGAGACCGGCGGTTGCGCCGTCAACCACTTCCACCGAATCAGGGAGCGCCACATCACGTAACGCCGCAACCACGTGCACGCCAATGCCCTCGTCGCGCAACAGCATGTTACCCAACCCGAGCACCAGCGTCGGCTTGATCTCATTCACGGCGTTCACGCAGTCTCCAATACGACGCACCCAACCGGCAGACTATCCCACACTCGGCCGAATCAGTACTTTGCGGCCCACCTTCTCACCCGGCCGCACCATGTGCACCGCACACGCCAGGCACGGATCGAACGTGTGTACCACGCGCAGCACTTCCACCGGCTGCTCAACGTCATCAACCGTAACGCCCACCAGGGCCGCCTCAATCGGACCAGGCACGTCCGCATCATCCCGTGGTGACGCATTCCACGCCGTCGGCGTAATAACCTGATACCGACTGATGACCGAGTCGTTGATATCCATCCAGTGCCCCAGCGCGCCGCGCGGCGCCTCCGTCAGCCCCATCGACGTCGCCTGCTGCGGAATCGCACTGGACGTCACCGTCGGCGCACCAGGCTCCAACGCATTCAACCAGCCATCCATCGCGTCGGCGATCTTCTTGGTCTCGAGCGCCCGCGCGACAATCCGGTCCATCGCCGAAACGCCATTCGTATAGTCACCGTTGATAATCATCCGCGCCAACGGTCCCAATTCGTAAGGCTGGTCCGCATAGCGCGGCGCCTTCAACCACGAATACGCGCCCGGCTTGTCCGGATCGGGCACGGTCTCGCCCTGCGACGGCGGCTTGTTGCCGCTCTCGGGCGTAAACCATGCATACTGTACGTATTCAGCGATCTGCTGCGGATCCATTTCGCCCGGCTGGCCATTGGCGTACCGTCCGCGGGCCAGTAGTCGATTCTCGCCGGCGTCATCCAGATCAAACACCCCAAAGGACAGCAGATTCTGCGGCCCCGTGCCAATCGTGTAGTAATTGGGGAACAGCGACCCCAGCAATTGCGCATCGGGCACATAAACCGTGTCGATAAACGAACGCAGTTCCGTCAGCAGTGCCCGGAACGCGTCGATCTTCTCCGTCGTCACGACCTCCGTGCAACCGCCCACGACAAACGTGCCCAGGCACGGCAGCTTGGCACCGAACAAGGCACCCATCTGGTGCGACTTGCGCCGCATCTCCAGTGCCTGCACATAATGCCCCACCAGCGCAGCCGCCGTCTGCCCCGTCGCCATATCGGGCGTCACGTACCGCGGCGTAAAGGGCGATTGATCAAGCAGCCCCGTCGTATTGATGTAGTCCAAAGC
Organism: uncultured Planctomycetales bacterium; assembly: GCA_964468185.1. Lineage (GTDB taxonomy): Bacteria > Planctomycetota > Phycisphaerae > UBA1845 > Fen-1342 > JANQFV01. The sequence goes on from CAYXTR010000003.1 coordinate 200,918, forward strand.
GGACAAGTGATAGAAATGCAGAATATGCGACTGGAGGAAGTTCGCCCCCAGCACAAGGTTGCGCAGCAGCCGGCCATTGCTCGGCGGCGTCACCCCAAACGCGTTGTCCAGGTTCATTGTCGACGCCATCGCGTGCGACACCGGGCAGACACCACAGATGCGCTGCGTATACATGCCCGCGTCGCGCGGATCGCGCCCCATCAGGATGACTTCAAAACCACGAAACATCGTACCCGCACTGTGCGCAGATACGACCTGCTGCTGACCGCGCACCATGTCGATCGTCACCTCGATTTCCAGGTGACCCTCGATGCGGGTGAGCGGGTCAATGGTAAGCGTTGTCGGCATCGCGCACTTACTCCTTCTTGCTCGGGCCGTTGCCGCTGTTCTTGTCCGGCTCGGGCAGGTACTCGTAGAAGGGCGACATCCCATCCGGATACGTCGGATTGACGCAGCCCAGGCACGGACTGCGCCCTCCGACACACCAATTCACGCCGTACTCGTTCGACCCACTGCTGTTCCACTGCCGAATCGGGCAGTCCGAATACGTGTGCTTCCCCTTACAGCCAAGGAACTCCATGCAGCCCTCATGGCTGAGTTGATCCGCAAATACCGGCTCGCCACAGTACTTGCGCCGCTTGAAACAGTAATCGTGAATCCGCCGGCCAAAGAACATCAACGGACGCTTGTGCTCATCCAGCGGCGGAATCGACTCGTTCGCCAGCAAATACGTGATCGTGCCAACCAGCCAGTCCGGATGAGACGGGCAACCGGGCAGGTTGATGATGCGCGGATCTTCACCCAGCAAGCCGGTCACCCCCAGTGCCTCGGTCGGGTTCGGCGCTCCGGCCGACACACCGCCATACGCCGCGCACGAACCCAGCCCGATGATGTACGCCGCGTTCGTCGAGAACTGCTGCACCGCCTGCGCCATGCTCATGTTCGGCCAGATCATGCAATAGCGGCCCTGCGCTCCGACCGGCATGGCGCCCTCAATCACCAGGATATAGCCCGGCTCCGCCGCCGCCGCATTCGCCGCCGACACCGCCAGATCTCCCGCCGCCGCCATCAGATTGCTCTGAAACTCCACCTCGAGCGTGTTGAGCAGCAGGTCGTCCGGCGTCGCATAGTGCACGCTATTGAGGAACGAAATCGCACAGCCGTCACAGCCGGCACCCTGTAACCAGATCACGCGCGGACCGCCCTCGGCCCGGGCCAGCTTCTTCTGCAAGCGGGCCAGGGCACTCGGCGCCAGATATCCGGCCGCCACCGCCGCCGCCGCTGCCCTCATGAATTCACGCCGACTGATCCTCATTCGCCAACCTCCAATCCCAGCCGATCACCTCGCTCAGCTCGCGCCGGCCTCAGCAACGGATCGCCGTCAGCCTCATCAAGCAGCCACGGCGTGATTCCCAGATACTCCTCGGTCTCATCCAGCAGCGCCCGCGTATACAGCGGATTGTGCGACGCATGGGAGCTGTCGTTTCGCGCCAGCTCAAAATTGAAGCGGGCAATCTCGTATTGCGCCAGCTCCGCGGGCGGCAACGTGAGCGGGTCAACGTACAACGGATCTCCCGGATCGAAGTACGGCGCAATCGCGCTCAACCGCGTATCAATCTCAACCCACGCCGTCTCGACCAGCAACGTCGCTGTCTCTTCATCATGGCACGGCTGGCACGCCCGCATATTCGCGGTGAATGTATGGCCACTGTTCACCGGCTGTTCCGGGCCACCGTACGGCTCGAAATGCACGTGACACGCCACACATTCCTTCGGCACGCCCCACCAGTGCTCCGTATGCGGCCCGTCCAGCGGATCGCCATCGAGCTCATAGCCACCCGTGCCGTGATATACCTGCATTTGCGGCTGCAAGGGCTCAACCGGTGGCGCCGCACCTTCCATCGTGTGACAGTCCGAGCAAATCTGCGCCGGAGGCAACCGCAGTTGTCCGGCGTTCGGACCACCATGCGGATCATGACACGCCACACACTCAATCGCGAACTGCGCGTCCTGCAACGACGGCGCCTCACCTGGTTGTGCCAGCCGGTAGTCCGTCGAGTGACAACGCAGGCAGTCATCCTCGGCCTCCGGATCCACAATCAGCGTGAACAGCGCCTCGGCGTGCGACGACGTGGTCCACTGCTCAAACTGCGGGTGATGATCTTCACCGCACAGGCCATGGCACGATTGATGACATGCCCCGCACATGTCCGCCGCATAGTTGATCTGCATGTCCACATTGTCCGGGTCGGCGTTGTGATTGCTGCCCGGCCCGTGGCAATTCTCACACTGGACATCCGCCAGGTGCGGCGTGGTGCCCAGATCGACGAAACCACTCGGGGTACCATATCCCACACTGTGACACGGGAAGCACAGCACATTGCCGCCGTCGCCACTGGCCAGCAACGTGTCAAACGCGGTGGCGTGCACCGTGCTCAGCCATTCCATGTGGTTGTCCTCGTGGCATTCGATGCAGCTCTGCGAACCCACATAGATCGGCGGGCTGATCAGCGGCCCCGTCACGTTCAGGTTCATCAATGTGAAATCGTCGATGTCAACATCGCCATCAGCATCGATGTCCGCCCGCACAAAGTTCTCCGGGTCACAGCCCTCCGGCGGCGTCAGCACTTCCGGCCCGCTCATGCACGCCGTGAACAGCGCCAGATCATCAGCGTCGACATCGCAATCGATATCAACACCACCCAGCGGTCGCCCGAAGTCATCGACGCCTGCCGGCCCGCTCACGTCAGGACAGGAATCACACGCGTCACCCAACCCGTCTCCGTCAGTATCTTCCTGATCCAGATCATGCAGGTTCGGGCAGCTATCACAGTCATTGCCAAAACTGTCCTCGTCCGTATCGACCTGGTCCGGATTGAACAAGTCGTCACAGTTATCGCAGATGTCGCCCACCCCATCGCCGTCAGCATCAAGCTGGTCGGGGTTGTAACGCGTCGGACAGTTATCCGACGCGTCCGGCACGGTATCACCATCGTCATCGCCGGGAAACGAGACTAACGGCCAGGGCCGCACCGCTGCCTGATATACCACTGTCGTGCTCGCGTCGGCCGGGGCCTGCGCCCAGGCAATCAGCTTGATGTCTTCCTGACGTGACCAGCTCGTGTCCCCGAACGTGATGACTTCCTGAAAAAGCTGCGCTTCACCAGCCTCCAGCGTAACTTCATTCACCGGCAAAGCCTGCACGAACGTATTGCGATAATAGTCGTGCGTGTCCGGCCAATGATCGAGCACCTGTACGATGTACACATCCATCGTCTTGCCGACCCCATCCGCTTCGATGCCCACCTCCAGCTCAACAAGCCATAACGTATCCTGCAATTGCAGCCCACTCAGATGCAGCGTGACGTCCGTCTCAATCGCGCGGTGCGGCAAGAAGTGATTCGTCCGGTAAATCGTGTACTGCTGATCAATGTCGGATACCGCCCCCGCGACCGGCACATCACCGTCAAACACCGCCGTGGGCGTGTACTCCGCTTCGTAAAACATGAATCGCTCGAACTGCCACGGCGACTGCCACATATCCGTCGGGTGATACTGAATGAACGCCAGCGATTCGGGATACACTTGCAATAGCAAATCGAGCGCCGGTCCCGCGTACTGACAACCGCCACAATATTCGTCTGTGAATTCTTCACAGAGCACCACCCGCTCGGCGGACTGCGACACGCTGACACTGAACGTCGACACGACGCCGATACACAGCAGATGGAGATACGCAGTTCGCGCAGTCGCGCGTCGGTACATGAGCATTCCTCGTGCCCCTTTTGTGAATAGGCCGCTATGAAGACGGGATGATGCGTATACCTCGCTTCTTTCGGCAGGCGACCGGCGGTGCTCCCAGCGCCAACCACACCCGGCTCAGCCCCATTACAAGCGAATCAGGTGTGCGAAGTCAACGAAATGATGATGTTCATATCGGAATCTGTGGATGTCGCTTAATCCGTATCGAAACGAGCCGATTGACAGACGCAATCAGGCCCATAATCCCGAGAACCGCCAGCTGGTGCGCAGCGACGTGGCGCGGACGCCCGGCGAGCTATCCCCCCGTCACCCATCAAATGATACTGAGTTCTGACAAGCATTAGCGTGAATACTCGGATTTGCTGCTACTCGTGCCGCAGGGCGTCGATCGGATGAATAATCGCCGCCTTGAACGCCGGCACAATCCCGAAAAACACGCCGACCCCCGCCGAAAACCCGAGCGCCAGCGCCACCGACCAGAGCGGCACCTGCGACTCCACCATGCTCGGATGCAGCGATGTGATGTGCACCACCGCGTAACCCAGCGCAATGCCCATCGCCCCGCCCACCGTGCTCAGCACAACCGCCTCAGTGAGAAACTGCAACAGAATATCCCGCCGATGGGCTCCGACGCTCTTGCGCAACCCGATCTCCCGCGTCCGCTCCGTCACCGAAACCAGCATCACATTCATGATGCCAATGCCACCCACCAGCAGCGAAATGCTCACAATCCCCGCCAGAACACTCGTCGCGATCACGCGCATCTGTCGAAACTCTCGCAGGATCTCATCCTGCTTGAAGATCCCGAAGTCGTTCCGGTCAGCACCACGCAGCCCGTGTCGTTGCCGGAGGATTCGCACAATCTGCTGCTCAGCCTCACCGATACGATCCTCGCTCATCGCCTCGACGTAGAACGCGAGGTAGTTGCGCTGCTCCGGATACATCTTCACGCCGGTCGTCCACGGAATGACAATCATCTCGTCCTGATTGTCACCCATGAAACTGCCCTTCGACTCGAGCAGCCCGATGACCCGAAAACGCTGGCCATCCAGATGCACAAAATCGCCGACCACTGACTCATCACACTCCAGCTTGCGCAAGACCTCGCGCCCCAGCACGCACACCGCCGCCCCCGCTTCGACATCCACCGCACCAAAGAACCGCCCGCGGTCCACATAAAAGTTGCGGATCGGCTGAAAAAACTCGTTCGTCGCGCGCGTATCCACACCCGTGATCTGGCGTCGACCATACTCGATCGTCGACCGCTGCCAGATCACCGGCGACGTGCGCCGAACGGCGGTTGCACCTGCATCGATGGCTCGCACATCCTCGATCGTCATCTCCGCCGGCCGGAGATACTCGCCGCGCGGCCCGCGCAGCCACTCCGGGTAGACGACCATCATGTTCGTGCCCAACCCGCGCAGAAAGCCCGTGACATAGTCGCCAAAGCCCTCCACCAGCGAGACCACCGAAATGATCGACGTAACCGCAATGATGATCCCCAACACCGTCAACAGCGACCGGGCCTTGTTCGCCCAAATCTGAATCAGCGCGGTAAGCACATTCCCGGCCATCGCAGCGATGCTGTCCGGGATCAACCACAGGGCTCCAACAGTTCGGCGCAGGGCGTTCATCTGGCTCGTGTCCCCGCTGCTTCCCCAATGCCCACGTTCGCCCCGGGGAGAGCTGCCGTTACTTCCTCCGGTCGGGGTCCGGCCTCCCCGGACGTATCGGAGAGCACCTGGCCATCCCTCAACTTGATCACCCGTCCACAGCGCTGCGCGATGTGATCCTCGTGCGTGACGATGACGATCGTCTGGCCCTCAGCGTGCAGACTGTCGAAGATCACCATGATCTCGTCACCCGTCGCACTATCCAGATTGCCCGTCGGTTCATCCGCCAGGATCAAGTCCGGCTGCTGCGCCAGCGCCCGGGCGATGGCAACGCGCTGCTTCTGTCCGCCGGAGAGCTGATTGGGCCGGTGATGCGCGCGATCAAGCAGGTTCACGCGCTCCAGGGCTTCCGTCGCCCGCGCTCGCCGATGCCGCGCGCGCGTATAAGACAGTGGCAACTCGACATTCTTCAGCGCAGTGGTGCGGTTCAGCAGCTCAAACGACTGAAATACAAATCCGATCTGCCGGCCCCGAATCCGCGCGAGTTGCGTCTGCGACATCTTCGAGACATCCTTCCCGCGCAGGCTGTACATCCCACTCGTCGGCACATCGAGACATCCCAGAATGTTCATCAGCGTACTCTTGCCTGAGCCCGACTGCCCCATGATGGCAACGTACTCATTCTCGTGGATCTTCAGCGTCACACCACGCAACGCATGCACGAGTTCGGTGCCGACGCGGTAGACTTTGTGCAGGTCCACCAGCTCAATAACGGGTACCCCCGCACGGCCACACATCATCTCGCTCATGACTGTGCGCCCACTGTGCTGGCCGTGGCATCCGCACCCTCGGCCTCACCATCCACCTGCTCGTCGCCCCCCGCCTGCCCGTCCGCTTCCTCCTGCTCGCCATCGGCTGCGACGGCTTCGTCCCCGGCCGCCTCCACTTCCGGCTCTTCCAGCTTCACCGCCGATCCGCTCTTCAACTGATCGAGACTTCGATAGGGCCCGGTCACCAGCACATCGTCTACGACGATACCCTCCCTGATCTCAACGCGCGTCGGATCGCTGATCCCAATCTCAACAAGACGTGGCACCGCCTTGCCATCCGCGATTGCGAACACCACTGGAATATACTCGGCCAGATGCTGCTCGAATGCGTCTTCCGTTTCCTCCTGCTCGCGCTGCGCGTCATACCGCCGTACGAACTCTTCGGGCAGATCGCGCCGCTTGCGGTGCACCACCGCTTCGATCGGTATGGTCAGTGCATCGTCGCGCCGCGCAACCTCCACCTCGACATTCGCCGTCATGCCCGGCTTGACCCGCTCATCCTGCCCCGTAATCAGCACCAGTGTCTCGAACGTGACAACATCCCGGCCGAGCGGCTTGGTCCCTTTCGTTCCCACGCGCAGCACGGTTCCCGGAATACTCCGACGGGTGTCTGACTGAAGGTAGATACGCGCGGGCTGCTCCGCCTTCACCAGCGGCGCGTCGGCCTCATCGATCCGGCAGCGCACCTGCATCTGCGACAAATCACTGATAACCATGACTCGCGTACCGGGGTTGTTCATCGTACCCGTGATCACGACCTCGCCCTGCTCGGCAAACAGTTGCGCGATGACGCCGCTGATCGGCGCCCGCATCACGGTCTTCTCCAAATCCTCGCGCGCAGACTCGAGGAACGCTTCCGCCTCCTTCAATTCCTGCCCCCGCATCTCTACCGTCGCCCGCGCCCGCACCAGCGCCGTCCGATAATTCGAAAGCTCCATCTCCGAGGTCGCATGCGTCTCACGCAACTGCTGCTGCTGATCCCAGTCCCTTTCCGCCTTCTCCAACTCCGCATCCGCCTGAACAATCAGCGCCTTGAGCTTCGCCACATTCGCCTCCGCCGACAGCACACGCGCGCGATACTCCGTATCATCCAGTCGGCACAGTAGCTCACCCGCGCGCACATAATCACCCTCCTCCACCGGCATCTCCACGATCTTCCCCATCACCTCCGAACTGATATCCACCTCATCCAGCGGCTCCACCTCGCCCGGCGCCTGCACACGCCGCACAATCGTCCGCTGTTCCGGCGTCGCAGTTTCCACCAGAATCTCGACTTCAGGCGCCACATGCAGCAGACTGGTCCCGTCCTTAGTCCGCGTATACTCGTTCAGCATGAACAGCCCGCCGACCACACCCGCCAGCACCACCAGTCCGATTATGGTCTTCATATCTCTCTCCACCGCACGCTGAGAATCACGCCTGCGGATTCGTCGACGTCATCGTGCTCGCCACCATCCCGGCTGATATCCCGGCCCGAACGACGGCCCCGACCAGCCAGCACAGCATGCAGATGGTCGCAGACCGCCAGCCGCGCAACTGCGACGTGACGGCCAATCCCACCAGCACGATCCACCAGTACCAGATTCGAAACGGATCCAGCGCCGTCATCGCGCCCGCCGCGGACGCGATCGCGGTCGGCTCCAGACCCTGATCCGACAACAGCGGCCACGCCAGCACGCTCAGCGACGTATCCACCTCGAGTGTGCGAAAATGCAACATCAGGCCGAGTTTCACCAGCAGACGCAGGGCTTCCACAAAACCGGCCAGAACACAGATCGTTAGCAGCGTGTTCCACTCCGGCTTGCGGCCCGTGAGGGCCACCATGCCATACAGCACGGCAGCAATCAGCAGCGTCGTCGCAAGCACCTTCAACGGCTCCGCGGCGATCACCTGCACGCGTGTCAGCAGCTTCTCGAACTCGCCCTGCTTCAACTCACGTTCGATCATGTCACGCAGCGCAGAACGCTCGACGACGTTCCGCTGCATCCGCTCCTGCTCGGCAATCCGCCGGGCAACCTTCAAGTCAATCTGCCGATCGACCAGCCCCGTCTGCACCGACGCGTAACCGATCAGCGTGGTCAGAGCCAGTAGCGCAACCAGCGGCCACAGCCAGGACTTCACATCCTCGACACGCGCCAGAACAGAGCGCGGTGCGAACAACGCGCGGGGAATATCTGCCAAACCCACCGCCTGCCGTGAAACCGGGTTCGCCGCCGCCAAACCGTGCCCTCATCCGAGTCGCCAGCCAACCAGACCCCGCTGGTCCGCCCATGCCATCGGCACAGACCCGCACTATACGGTGACCATGATGGCGTTCGCGGGTTGGCAGTCAGGATTCGCCCAGTTCCGACAAAATCTGACATGAGCCTCAGCGGCGCTTCCGCGCGCGACGCGCCTTCGCAGACGCCGGCGGACGGGCAGGCGTTCCCTCGGGCGGCGCAAACGCAGGGTAGTCCGGACGCGGCCAGCGTAGCTTCGGCGCCGGCAGCTTCGGAAAACGGGCGTGCGGCTCATGCTGGTACCAATACGCCGTGCTGCTGTAGTCGTTACTGAGCTTGTTATTGTGACCGTGCTCGATCGTCACCCGAATCGACTCGCGAAAGCGAATCGGATCCTCGATATGAAAGCGATACGATGAGTTCTTACCCCGAAACGGCCAGTGCTCGTCCGCCGGCTCCCACTCCGTTGAGCCACTGTAGCGCGTGATCCCGCAATACGGCGAGCTGTACTCGGTCTTCGGACAGTACGCCGTCGAGAAGTAATCCTCGGTGCCGGTACCATGCAGGCTGGGTGGCCACGGCTCGCCGTCGACAAAGATCATGTCGTCCCCCTCGCCGTACCAGTCATTCTTCTCACGCCGAAAACAGTCAATGTCCAGGTGACACCCCACGTACTGGCCGTTACCCTGCGCGTCGAGAATCACGTAATTCTCAGCCCCCGTCGTGTTCGGCGTCTTCCAGTACTCGCGCAGATTCTCGACGTTCGCAGAACCCTTGATGTCCTTGTGCCCCCAACCTTGCGTCGGGTTCTCTCGCTGCCACTGGGCATGAAAGTACGCCAGCTCGGCCTCCCACGCGGGATACACTTCGTAGTCCACGTAGTAGTAGAGGTTCATCGGCTCGTGCCACTCGTTGTGCACCTCGATGCGCGCCTGCTCTCCAAACGGCATGGGAAACCAGCAATTCATGGCCCGTCCCCGGTCCGGGTTCAATTGCAGCGGCAACGACCAGAAGTCCCTGCACATCCCGAATCCACCGCCGAAGAAATCAACCAGCGGCACTTCCACGCTGGGCTGCTTCTCGCCATCCCACCACATCCGCAACACCGTACTGCGCATCGCATTGCGCACGTGCGCCAGGCTATCCGTGCACCAGATGTGCTTGATGCAGCCGGGACCATCGATCTCCGCCAGCGTGTGCCGCTGACCCGGTTCGATCACGACCCAGTCCATATTGCCGCCCGTGCGGTCATAGCTGCTCGCGCGTCTACTGGTGAAGTCGCGCAATCGGGCGAGTTGGGTCAGGCTGGTCTTTCCAATCGGCATGGCATACTCCTGAGGGACGCCCTGCCCTGCATCAACGCATGCTCGGACAGGTCCGACGTCGTGATATCCGCGTCCGGCCAGTATGCGTGCCAGCGGTAAGCTCGGCAAGCGCTTGAAAAAGCGGGTGCCAGCCACGCACGGCCGGCACCCGCCAGGAAAGCCATCCGTTCACCGCTCGACAAGTGTCAGGGACTGATCAACTCCACGAACGGCGACACATCGTCAAACGTCACGAGCCCGTCCCCGTCAATATCCGCGTTCAACCAGAGGCAGTTCGGGTAGAAGTTCAAGTAACTCTCCTCACCATCCAGCGCGCGCACGAACGGCTGTATATCAGCGAAATCAACCGAACCATCACAATTGGCATCGCCGCTCAGCATCACCGGCGGCAGGTTGCGCCGCCACGCGCCACGTCCATAGGTGCCCGCCGTGATGGTCAGCCTGGTCCAGTCGATCTGAAGGTCACCAATATTGACATTCGGCAGGTCCGTTCCGTCCTTGGTCCACGTCTGACCGTGGTCATATGACCAGTACACGCCCGACCCACTGCCGAGCCACAACCCGGGCGGATCAAAACGCCAATCCACTTCGAGCGCTCGCCCCGCCACCCCCGTCGGCAGTGTCCCGGTGACGTCGGTCCAGGTTACGCCGTAGTCCGCGGTCCGCAGCACGCGTGGCCCGGAGGTATTGAAGAACGCGACGTATGCCGTCCCGGCCGCGGTTGGATTGATGTAGATATCGCTGATTTCGCCGCTGGGCAGCCCGTCGGAGCGGTTGTACCACGTCCAGTAGCCGATCAGGGTGACATGGACGAGCCCGTTCGCGCTGCCGGTATAGATCACGTTCTGATCGCTGGGTGCGACGGCGATGGCGTTGAGGGTTGTCCCGCCGGCGACATCCGGGCTGATCGCGACCCAATCGGCATCGGTATCGGCGTTGTATGTTCGCCAGACGCGATGGGTGCCGCCGTAGAGCCGGCTCGAATCGTTGGGGTCCATGACCAGGGGGGCGATGAAGTTTTTGGGGTCCGCGCCCCACGGCCCGGTGATATCGGTCCACACGTCGCCGTCGATGCGATACACGGTCAGGTACACGTAGGTTCCGTAGCGCCGCTCCGGAAACTCCTGATCATACGCCATGAACCCGCCATCGCCGCTGAGCACCTGTGGCCAATCGGCGGTTGCGTCGAACCGTTCGATGGTGCCGTTGTCCTGCGTGCCGCCCATCACCCGATTCGGATCCGTGGGGTGCAGCGCAATGTTGTAATTCTGCGTGACTGTAAGCGTGGCATTAGTGTTGATCCACGTGTCGCCACCATCGGCACTCTTCCACACGCCGCCATCGTTGCCGACCCACAAGGTGTGCTCGGGCCCGAAGGTGATCCAGTGCATGTCGGGGTGCAACTGCCCGCCCTGCCCGTCGATGGTGATATCGGTCCAGCTCTGCCCGCCGTCGGTGGACCGGATCACGCCGGCGACCGCGTAGGTCGGAAACACGCCACCGGCATAGACGACGTTCTCGTCGAGCGGGTCGACGGCCAGGCAGCAGTCGTACCATGCCTGGGGGTAGGGGAAGTCGGGGGTATTGCCGAGCCGCGACCAGGTATCGCCGCCATCGGCCGAACGGTACATGGCCCGCAAACTGCTGCCATAAACGAGGGCGACATAGAGCACGTCGGGATTGGACGGCGCGAGGGTGATGATGATGCGACTCATCGGCCCGGTCAGCGTGGCGAGTTTGGTGAAGGATTGGCCGGCGTTGGTTGAGCGGTAGACGCCGTCGGCGTACTGGGCGATGTAGAGGATGTTTGGATCCTGCGGATTCACCGCCAGACTCGAGCAGTCACCACCCAGCAGACTCCACGTCTGCCCTCCGTCCGTCGTACGCGCATAGCCCGCATTGCCCGTCACGTGTATGCGCTGCGGATCCGTCGGATCCACCGCCACGCCAGTGCATGTGGTCCCGACCTGCGCCGTCGTCGCGATCCGCTCCCACGTCTGCCCCCCATCGGTCGAGCGAAACAGACCGTCGCCCTGACTCTGCGTGGTATACTCGCCCGTACCAGCGTAAACCGTATCCGGATTCGACGGATCAACCGCCACCGCCCCGTGGTTCAGAATCGGGAGCTCATCCGTCAGCGGCTCCCACAACTGGCCCCCGTCCACCGTCTTCCAGATACCGCCCGAAGCCGACGCGATATACACCACATCCGGATCCACCGGATGCGGCGCGATCGAAACCACCCGCCCGCTCGCATCGTCATACCCACTCCACCGCTCGTCGATAATCGGCCGCGGACCCAGTTGCCACCACGGGTTCCGCGACGGTGCCGGCCGCTGCATGTCGCTCGGCTTCCAACCCGGTACCGGCTCACCCGTGATACGAATATATCCGGGCGGCGGTGGGCCGAACTTCGGCGAGTTCTTGTCCCGCGGCGTCGAGCGCACAGGTGTCGGCAAATAATCAGGCCAATCAGCATAAAGGTCGTTGCGCACCAGCGGCGCTTCGCCCACCGCACGCTCCGCCGGCTGATCCGACTGGCACCCCAATAACCCCAGCACCAAGAGCGAACAAACGGCTAACAAACAGGCGAATCTCATGAAGAATTGGCTCCTTCCGTCCAGCCGCAGCCATGGGCCAGTCGACTCGACGACGCGCGCCCCCGCGGGTTCCATCACCAGCAACAGTACTTAAAGCCTCTGCAATTATATCGGTTTCATGGTGGATGCCACGACGAAACCACTCACTTCAGGGAGCGTGGCATGATCGGCCCCCGCGTCTCTCGGGCCGCCAGCATCAAATACCCGGACAGAACGGCTCCGGCTAGTGTACAATGATGCGCACATCGATCGGCCTGCCGCGATCGCGGCGGACGCGACAGGTCCGGTAATACACGAACACGCGGAGAGGGTAGCGATGAAGACCAAATGCACACGAATGCAGATCGAACTGATACCTCTGGCCATCCTGTGGGTCGTGACAACCACGTCGGCAGCAACGATCCAAGTCCCTGAAGACTACCCTACTATCGCCGAAGCAGTCGCCGTCGCCATGCCCGGCGACGTCGTGCTCGTGCAATCATCGATTTTCGTTCAGGAGCCTCTCATCGACTTCGCCGGCAAGCCGATTCGCATCGAGAGCACCGACAATATCGATCAAGAACAGCACGGGGCATACCTGCTCGCCGCGGACGCGGAGTTGGCAGCCCCCTCGGGCAGCCTCGTCATCCGCGGTGATCTCCAATCGCCCGCGGTACAACTCGGCACCGCAACGGTATTCGCTCAGCAGCTTGCACTCGACGACGGTCGACTCCTGGTGCAGCCCAATGCCCGGCTGCACCTCGTCTCAAATAACGAAGCGTACCTTCACGGAAGCGTGATCGTTGAACACGGCGGTGTCTTGCGTTGCTCCAATTCCTACGGCGGCATCAACCACCACGGCAACATCATGCTCCACGGCGGCGCCCACCTGATCGCGATGGAACGACTGACCTCAAATGGCATGCTGACGTCGATCGGCGGCGACGTTTCGGTCGGCACTGACCTGGAGGTGGACGGCGAGTGGTATCTCTTCGATTCGGTCGTCACCATCGGCACAGAAATGAGCATCGACTACGAGGAGTTGTTCATACTCTACGGCGGGCAACTCATGTTCGGAAATGACCTCCAAAACCTCGGTACCCTCGAGTTGTTCGACGCTCTGATCGTCGGCGGACACTGCCGCAATGGCCCCAGCCAGTATGAGCAACACGACGTCCACCTCGCGCTGGACGGGACCACCATCATCGCCGACGAACTCACCAATCATGAGTATTGCGCTCTGATCGGCAGCGGTGATTGGAATTTCGACCTGCAAAACGACGGGGCGGCCACGATCACGGCCGATACGACCCTCACCGGCGATACCTTCAACACGCCCACGGGCATCATCACGATTCAGGCCGGAACGCTCACCTTTTTCGGCTCGCTCGATAACCAGGGCACGATCATCGGCGATTACGTCCCCCCGCTCGCGGATGACGGCGAAGGCCAGACGATTCGCATCGCCGGCGACCTGGTCATGGGCAACGTGGCCGGTCTGCACCTGCCCGAGGTCGATGCAACGCTCCGTGTCGACGGACACTACGATCTCGCCACCACAAACGCCGACGAGTACAGCATGCAAGCTGCCACGCTGAGACTGGGCACGCTCGCCGGCAGCCATGTGCAGTGCGAAGTCATGAGCCGGGATCTCGGCGCCAATCTCAACGGACTACTGCCACACGAGCCGGGGCGCTTCCCGCTCGGCACGCTGCGCATCGCCGGCGGCACCGTGACGCTCGTTGATACACACGACAATGACGGCTTCGGCCAGGAAGCCTGCGAGGCCGTGTACGTGGATACGCTCCAGATCGACGGCGCCGCGACGCTGATCACCAACGGCTGCCACGTCTACTACCGCACCCTGCAAGACGAAGGTACGGTTTCCGACCCGGCCGATCTCATCGAGTTGCCCGCTTGGGTCGTCGGGGACAGTAACTGCGACGGCACGGTAAGCTTCGACGACATTCAGCCATTCGTCAAAGCGCTCAGTGGCCAGGACGAGTACGAGCAGGCATTTCCCGACTGCGAATGGCTCAACGCGGACTGCGACGGCGATGGATTGGTAACGTTCGACGATATCGCAGCATTCGTAAGCCTGCTCGATTAGCACCTTCCAACCCCGCAATGCGGCCACAGCGACGCAGGCGGAGTAGTTTTGCGGACAAAGTGGACCCACTGGGTCCTATAGCGACACTTTGCGACAACGTCGCGATAACGATTTGGTTGCATCGACACCCGCGCCCCCGTTACAGTGAACCCGGAGGTCTGAAAGTGGCCCCCGCTGAAAGGTGTAAGTGTTCCTGTAGCAGGAGTGGTGCCGGGGGCGTACCCGCCCCTCGTCGTCACGTCCACCCGAAATCCCGCCAGGAGTAACAAGTCGTGAGAATCAAAATGCGCTGCTTAGGATGGATGCTCTCGCTCAGTCTGGGCCTGCTCGTGGTGGCCTCCGCCTCCGCGTCCGAAATGGGCCACGTCGCGGCCGATCAGGTCGACGCCGACCAGTTTTACAACCTGCTGGACAACTGGCTATTCACCCACGCCGGCGACAATCGCGGCCCTGACGGCCCCGACCTCGTGCCGTGTCGTGACAACATCGCTTTTCTGTTTCAGCAATACGGACTGGACGTCACGATCGAGCCGTTCACGTACTGGGGCGACACCTACCACAACGTCGTGGGCACGAAATGGGGCACGCTCTATCCCGACCAGGAGTTCGTCATCGGCGCACACTACGACTCGGTCAGCAATCCGGGCGCCGACGACAATGCCAGCGGCACCGCCCTCGTGATCGAAGCCGCCCGCATCCTCAGCCAATACGAGTCGGATTACACCATCCGCTTCGTCGCGTTCTCCATGGAAGAGGTCGGCCTGGTCGGCAGCGAAGCCTATGTCGACGCCCACATCAACGATGACATCATCGGTATGATCTCTGCCGACATGGTCGCCTACGACACCGGCTCCAACGCCGCCCGCGTGTACCAGCGCTCGAACTCGCCTATCGCCGACGCGCTCGAAGCCGCGATCGCCGAATACGGCAACGGCCTCTCCTCGATCGACCCCGGCTGGATCAGCGCCAGTGACCACGCCCCGTTTGATGCAGCCGGCTTCGACGCCTGCCTCCTGATCGAAGCCGAAGTGTGGGACAACCCCTTCTACCACACACAACAGGACAACCTCGACAACCCCAACAACATCAACGTCGACTTCGCCGTCAGGATGGTCCGCAGCGCCGTGGGCATGCTCGTCGACGAAGCCGGCGTCCTGGTCGACGCCGACATCCTGACCTTCGACTTCCCCGACGGATTACCCGAATACAGCCAACCCCACGGCGGCACCGCGGTCCGTGTGACGGTCGGGGCCATGGGTGACGCCGTCGCCCAGCCCGGTAGCGGCATGCTGCACTACAACGTCGGGCTCGGCTGGGAATCCGAGCCGATGCAGGTCGTCGAAGAAAACGTCTACGACGCTTTCCTCCCGGCACAGACGTGCGGCGAGCAGGTGCAGTACTACTTCAGTGCAGAGACGACCGATGGTGACGTCTTCCTGTCGCCGCGCACGGCACCAGCGGCATCCCACACCGCCCGCGCCGCCTACGGCCGCTCGATCGTCTTCGAAGAAACCTTCGACACCAACCCGGGCTGGACCACGCAGGGCCTTTGGGCCTACGGCCAGCCAAGCGGCAGCGGCGGCCAGTACGGCGGCCCCGATCCCACCAGCGGCTTCACCGGACCAAACGTCTATGGCTACAACCTCAACGGCGACTACGAAAACAACCTGCCCGAACGCCACCTGACCAGCACCGCGATCGATTGCTCGGGCATCCACGATATCCAGCTCGAGTTCATGCGCTGGCTCGGCGTCGAGCAACCCGCATACGACCACGCCTACGTGCGCATCAGCACCAATGGCACCAACTGGACGACCGTCTGGGAAAACACCAGCGAAATCACCGACGCCGCCTGGCTGCCGATCGAAATCGATGTTTCCGACCTCGTCGATGATCAGTCCACCGTATATCTCCGCTGGACGATGGGCACGACGGATGTCGGCTGGCGCTACTGCGGCTGGAACATCGACGACGTCCGGCTGACCGCGCTGGATTGCGAGGCGCCCTTCGTTCCGGGTGATCTGAACTGTGACCTGGCAGTCAATTTCGACGACATCGGAGCATTTGTCGTCGCGCTGGGCGGGGAGACGGCCTACTACGCCGAGTACCCGGAGTGCAACTGGCTCAACGGCGATATCGATGGTAACGGCACGGTCGACTTCGACGATATCACGCCGTTCGTCAACCTGCTGGGCGGCTAGCAATTCCGCTTCGAACTGACCCGGCGCCGGGCTCACACGGGCCCGGCGCTCTTCTTGATAAAACGGTGCTGTATCCAAACTCCCCGGCAGCGGCGCATTCACTGCTCAGGCTGTGCCGCATCGCCAGGCTCGTTCCAAGACCGGAGGACTTCGTACATGTTGGTCTTGTCCCGCCGTCCACTCCGTCTCTGCACTGCGTTAGCGCTCATCTGCGTAATATCCCAAGTCGCCAACGCCGATACCCCACCCCGCCAGGACGGCCGGAACATACAGCGCCTCGAGTGGCGCTCCCCATTCGGCGACACGCCCACCACGTATGAAGAATACCTGCTCACACACCCCCGCGTATCAGCCGAATTCAAAGGCACGCAGCGACACGACCCGGCCGGCGGCACGGGTCGCACCGCAACACTGGCCATCCTGACCGACAGCGCACTCGCCCCAAACATCAACGCAGCGCTCAACAACTACGTCGCCAACCTGAACGCCACAGGCTACACCGTCATGACTGATACCGTCAGCGGCGGAACACCGGCGGACATCAAGTCCTGGATCCAATCTCAATATGCCGCCGGCGCTAATGGCATCCTGCTCATCGGCGATATTACTGCTGCCTGGGCAGAGGTCTCGGGTGCAGTGTTCCCTTGCGAGCTGTTCTACATGGATCTCGACGGCAGTTGGGACGATCCCGACGGCGATGGCGTCTACGAAACGCACGCCCCCGGCACGGGCGATGAAGGTCCCGAGCTCTACGTCGCACGCCTGTACGCCCACACCCTGACATACGCCCCGGAAGCGACGCTCGTCAACGACTACCTCGCCAAGGTCGCCGATTATCGTACGGGGGCCCTGGCACAGCGCTGGCGAGGACTCGAATACGTCGAGGAAGACTGGTACGACATGTACACTGCCCTCGATCAGGTCTACAACACCAACGTCGACCGCCATGATTACGGCTATCTGACAACCGCGAGCGGTTACCTGGACCACCTCGCCGCCCACCAGCACTTCACCCAGGTGTGCGCACACAGTTATCCCGGCGGCCACCATTTCGGCACGCGCCCCACCGAGTCCGTCTCGTACGCCCACGTTTACGTCAACAGCCCGATCACGCGCAGCGCCTGGCTGCGTGTCGGCAGCGACGACGGCGTGAAAGTGTGGGTTAACGGCGAAGTAGAGCTCACGCGCGATGTCTATCAGGGCTGGACACCCGATCAGTTCGCCGCGGTAATCACCCTCAACGCCGGCTGGAATCGCGTGCTCTGCAAGGTCAGCCAGGGCGGCGGTGACCACCAGCTCTCGGCACGTTTCACCGACGCCAGCCACGAACCACTCGCCGATCTCCAATATCAACTCGACGACCCCGCAACCAATCCGCCCACCGCACCCTACATCCGCGGCTGGCTGGTCAACGGCTTCCACCAGGACAGCTCCGATAACTTCTACTCCTACCTCACCACGAACTACCTCGGCGTCAATGAAGCCGGCATCAACCCGACCGAAGGCAGCGCGCACGGCGGACACGTCTGGACCTACCAATCCGCCGCCGACGCTTACGTGGATCTGGAAGACTACTCCGGCGGCGCGGATTTCGGCGTGACGTACGCATTCGTGCGGGTACTCGCCAGCGAAACGACACCTTGTGAACTGTGGCTGGGCTATGACGATGGCGTCCGCGCCTGGCTCAATGGTCAGGTCGTCGCCTATGACAACCGCTACGGCGACTACGTGCCGGATATGACAAAAGTACCGGTCACGCTGAACCCCGGCGAGAATCGCCTGCTGGTGAAGGTCTCCGAATGGATGGGGCCACACGGTATGAGCGCGCGCTTCTGCCACCCGGATGGCTCGGCCATCCAAGGACTAACCTGCGACCCACTGCCAACGGCCATCAACTACATCGGAAGCTGGCTCGTCAACGGCCCCTACCTGAATCCTGACCCGGCTACCCGACTCAGCGAGGACTACCTCGCTGGTGAAGCAGACGTGGCGCCGAGCACCGGCGACCCGGCCCCCAACGGGACCTGGCAGCCGTACATCGGCGACGCAGAGCCGGTCGACCTTGGCCTCTACTTCGACCACGGCGGCTGGGTCTACTCCAGTGACATCCAGGACCACGATCCCCCGGTGTTGTTCTACAACCTGTTCGCCTGCGGCGCCGGCCTGTTTACCGAGCAGAACTACCTCGGCGGCGCCTACATCTTCAATACCACGTACGGCCTTTGCACGATTGCCTCGACCAAGAGCGGCAGCATGCTCAACTTCCAGGACTTCACCCAGCCACTCAGCGCGGGACTCACACTGGGCGACGCTTTTCTGGACTGGTTCGAGACCCAGGCTCCCTTTCAGCAGTGGGAACGCGAATGGTACTATGGTATGGAGCTGTTCGGCGACCCGACCCTGCGCGTCGTCGCTGAACCGCATCCGGGCGATCTGAACTGTGACGGTAGCATCGATTTCGACGACATCAGCCCGTTTGTCAAAGCGCTCAGCGGGGAAGAAGGCTATTACGTCAGCTTCCCGAATTGCGACTGGCGGCGCGGCGATTGTGACGGCAACGGCACGGTGGATTTTGACGACATCGCACCATTCATCGGCCTGCTGCAATAGCCATCAACTCGACTGACCGGGACGTCGCTCGCGACGACCCCGACCATACACAGTCTTGTTTCGCGGAAGGGATAGCAAGTCCGGTGCGCAATGTCAGCACCAGGACAAGGAGACACAGGAGGCACATCCATGCTCACACGTCAGAACGCCGCGCGACTGGCGGCAACAGGTCTTGCACTCGCACTCTCGGCTTCTACGCTCGCGCAGGATTGGCACAACGCCGGCGGCAATCGCGGCCGCAACGCCCAGTCACCCGCCATCGGTCCGGACACCGCCACATCAATCTGGTCCGGCGCCCCCACATCGCTGATCGCGTGGCAACCGGTCATCGAAGGCGACCGCGTCTTCATGGTCCGCCAGTCCGGCTGGCCCAGCCAGGAACCAAACAAGTCGCCCGTCGTCGCGCTCGACCTCAACTCCGGCGAGGAGCTCTGGGTAACGCATATCCCCTTCGAAACCGGCGATTGGACCACCTGGGTCGGCGGGGTCTACAACGGCATCGTCTATGCCGGCCGCTCCGGCAACGGCGCCTCCGTCTGGGCCCCACTCTACGCCCTCGACGCCGCCACCGGCGACATCCTGTGGATATCCGAGGATGAGATCTCCGCCGGCGCCTACGACGGTGTGGTCTTCGCACCCAACGGCGACCCGATCGTTGGCAGCTTCCACGACCTGTGGCGCATCAGTGCGGCCGACGGCACGACCGTCTGGCACAGCCCACGCACCGGCTCGGTCAGTGGCACCTGCGGGGCCGCAGCCACCGAGGAAGCCGTCTACGTCGCCGACGCCGCCGCTGGGGGCAACACGATCGTCCGCTTCGACATGGCAACCGGCTTCGAAGACTACGAGAGTGAGCTCATGTCGGGCTTCACCATCCAGAACACCCCAATGGTCGGCCCCGACGGCACCATCTACCTCTCACGCACGCAGAACAACCCGTCCGTCGATTACTTCTACGCCCTGGAGGATGACGGTACCCAGATCACCATCAAGTGGTTCGTCCCTGCGGCCTGGACTACCACTTCCGAGTTCGGCGTCGCCCCCGATGGCGGCGTACTCATGATGGCACCCGGCTACGAGCTCGTGAAGCTCAACCCCGATACCGGCGACATTGAGAAGACGTCCGGTCCGCTCTCCGGCTTCAGCAAACCCCGCATGGTCGTCGACGCCTGGGGCCGCGTCTATCTATCCAACGGCGCGTTTGGCACCGGCCGTCTCTACGCCTTCGACGACCAGCTCAACGAGATGTGGTCCACGGCCGTCACCAACGTCAACATCGGCGGTCCCGCCATGGGACACAACGGCGTCCTGGTGATCTGCGGCGTCGGCACCGACGTGCGCGCCTATTACACATCACACGACGTACCCGGCGACATGGACTGCGACGGCGACGTCGACTTCGACGACATCGATCCCTTCGTCCTGGCACTTAGTGGCGAAGCGGCGTACTACGCCCAGTTTCCCGAGTGCAACTGGCTCAACGGCGACATTGACGACAACGGCGCCGTCGACTTCGACGACATCAACCCATTCGTGAGCCTTATCGGCGGATAACACGACAGCAAGCTCCCCGCTCCGTGGAATCGGGGCGGGGAGCGCTCGTCAGATCGCCAGGAGGGAAGCAACATGCAAATCAGCAGCTCGACGAGCTTGGTGCTCGCGATCGTGCTCTCCAGTACCGCTGGCAGCGTCGCACAGGACCGCCTCTACTTCACCGAATACAAGTACAACGATCCAACCCTGCAATCAATGAACCTCGACGGCACGGATGTGCAGGACCTCTTCCTGCCACAGTACCCGTTCCCGCCCGGCGACTGGCTGCCGCTCGGCCTCGCCGTCGACGATGTCAACAATCAGATCTACTGGATGCACGGCTCCACCCCCGGCCGCATCGGTCGGGCCCATCTCGATGGCAGCGGTCAGACACACGTGGTGACCGGCCTCAAGATCCCCCGCGGAGTGGCTCTCGACCTCACCGCGGGCAAGCTGTACTGGGCGGAGTCACCACCCGAGGGCAACGCCAAAGGCTGGATCCGCCGGGCAAACCTCGACGGCTCCAATATCGAGCTGGTTTACGCCGTCGACCCGTACGATCCGATTGCATCCAAGGTCGGTCGCCCGACGGTCGATGCCGTCAACGGCTACGTCTACTTCGGCGTCAACGGCGCCATCGTGCGCGTCAATCTCGACGGCCCGCCGTTCAACCCCCAGACCATCGTCACGGGCGGTAGCACGATCACTCGGATCGCACTCGACACCGCCAACAATTGCCTCTACTGGATCGACTCGGACACCATCACCGACTGCATCATCCGCTGCAGCCTGGACAACAGCAACTTCCTCGTCCTCAACGACCTGACCCCCGACTATGGCGGCTCCGCGGGTCTGATCGATTTGGCCATCGACCTCGTCGGCCAGCGACTGTACTGGGGCGACGAAATCCGCACCGACGGCACCAAGACCATCGAGCGCATGAAGCTCGACGGCAGCGACCAGGAACTGATCTACACGAGCCCGTCCGGGTGGTCCGTCAGCGGCCTCA
Source organism: uncultured Planctomycetales bacterium (assembly GCA_964468185.1). Taxonomy (GTDB): domain Bacteria; phylum Planctomycetota; class Phycisphaerae; order UBA1845; family Fen-1342; genus JANQFV01. Next base: position 222,709 of record CAYXTR010000003.1, read on the forward strand.
CCCTCAGCACCAACCAGCCGCAAGCCATGCTCGACTGCAACGACAACGGCGTCCGCGACTACGACGATATCGCCGATGGCACCAGCGCCGATTGCAACAATAATGGCATCCCCGACGAATGCGAGGTCGACCCGTGCGTGACACCAACCTACCTGCTCAACCAGAGCAGTGACCTCAGCTCACCCGGCAAGCAACTCGGCGGCGAGCCGGAAAATCAAAGCTGGATCGTCTTTCAGCCCTTTGACGTACCCGCCGGTGGATGGGACGTCGGGCTAATCGAGCTCAACGGCGTCACGTGGAATTACAACGCCGCCGGCTTCACAGCGACCATCTTCCCGGACCGTGGCGACAACTACCCGGATGAATCCCTACCCCTCGCCAGTGGCAACGGCGTCTTTCGCTTCGACACCGTGTGGGAGAGTGTCCCAATCAGCGTCCACCTCGAAGAAGGCCGCCATTGGGCACGTCTCACCGCCAATGCGGACAACGTCTACCTGGCGACGGTCAGCCTCGTGTCCACCGGCCTGCCGTCCATGTCGCGTTCCGGCCTCGGCAACGACTTCCCCGGTGGTTCGCCCATTGCTTTGCGAATTCTCCCGGCCGACGACGGTCTGCGGGGCGACCTGGACTGCGACGGCGACGTGGACTTCGACGACATCAGCCCCTTCGTGCTCGCCCTCGGCGGTGAGGCGGGGTACTTGGCCGCCTATCCCGATTGCGAATGGCTGCACGCCGACTGCAACGAGGACGGCACCGTCGACTTCGACGACATAGGCCCCTTTATCGCCCTGATTGGCGGCTGAGCCTGCGCGGATTGAACGATCCGGGTGCCCGCAACTCCCTTCCGGGCACCCGTTTCACTTCTTCCAATCACACCCGCGGCCCGCAGAACACGTCAAACGAAATCTCGCCGCGAATGAGGGTTGTGCTCCGCCGCCCGCCAGCAAATAATTGGGTGCAATTGACCAATAAGCCCCTCCGGGGTCACGGCGCGTGACGGCCCGGCGAGCACGCCGCACGCGAGGAGCACCTGCTTGGACCGACCCGTTCTCGAACTACTCGACCTGGCTCAGGGTCCTGTGTTCCGCGCCGCCTTTGCGCTGCTCGTGCTCGGCGTCCTGCGCAACCTGATCCTCGCCGCGTCGGACATAATCGCAGCTTACGTCTCCGTGTCGGACAAACGCGAGTTTCGGCAGAAGCTGCGCTGGCGCCTGCTGTGGGGCATCGCCCCCAGCGTCGTCCTCCAGCAGCACCGCCCCACCACCCGCGGCATGTTCGCATACCATCTCACGCTCTGCTGCCTTTCGCTCATTATGCGCATCGGCGCCATCCTCGTCCCCGCATTCATGGTCGCACACGTCTATCTGTGGGAGCGCGGCCTCGGCATCTCCTGGCCGGCCTTGCCCGGCGACATCGCCGACGCGCTCGCCGTGATTACTATCATCGCGGGCAGCCTGCTGTTCCTCGGTCGTCTGTACTCGCCCACACTGCGCAACATCGAGCCGGTCTGGAGCTTCTTCAAGCCACTCATTCTCATTCTCCCGTTTGCATCCGGCTTCCTGGCAATGCATCCGCTGATGAGCCCCTTCAACTACCACTTCGTCATGCTGATCCACGTGCTCAGCGCATGTGCCGTCTTCGTGCTGATTCCGTTCGGCCGCCTGATGTCGTGCATGCATGTACGCGTAACCGATCTGATCCCTGAAGCCGACTGGCGTACCCCCACCACCGCTTCGCAATCCGCCTCGGCGAGCCTACCGAGTGTAACCTGATGCAGCCGTACTCCATTTCAAAAGAAGATCATAAACACTTCGCGATTCTCACCGACACCACGCTTTGCACCGGCTGCGAAACCTGTGTGCATGCGTGCAAGCGGGAATACGGCCTGGGTCGCGATCGCGCTTGGCGCTGGAAACGGCAGATCGATTCGCTGTCGTCGTCGCGCTTCACCACCATCATCCGCAAGCCCGGCAACAAATTCGTCCGCCAGCAGTGCCGCCACTGCCTCGAGCCAGCCTGCGTCTCGGCCTGCATCGTCGCTGCACTCCGCAAGGAGGATACCGGCGCCGTCACCTACGACTCCGACCGCTGCATGGGCTGCCGCTACTGCATGATGGCCTGCCCCTACGGCATCCCACGCTACTCATGGCAGGACACGGTCCCACTCGTGCGCAAGTGCATCCTCTGCCACGAGCGCATCCAGGACGGTCGGCAACCCGCGTGCACCGAAAGCTGCCCCTACGGCGCAACCATCTTCGGCACCCGCGCCGAGATGATCCAGGTCGCCAACGAGCGACTCACCCAGCACCCGGAACGTTATCACACCGATGAGGGCGACACCCGGCCCCGACTCTACGGCCATTCCGAAGTCGGCGGCGTCTCCGTCCTCTACATCTCCGACATCAGCCTCGACTTCCTCGGTTGGCGACCCAACCTCGGCGAGAAACCCCTGCCCGCACTGACCTGGAGCGCGCTCTCCAAGGTCCCGCCCACCGTGCTCGGCGTCGCCGCCGGTATGAGCGCCATCTACTGGGTCATCGGCCGCCGCATGCGGCTCCAGGCCGAACGCCAGGCCGCCACCGAAACGGGATCTGACATGGGAGCCGAAAGCTGACATGACCAGCACCCCGACCAAGCCACGCCACCTCGAAACCGTCAAGACCCTGCTCTGGGCCGTCATGGGCGTCTGGGCCGTCGTCACCGTGGCGCGCTTCGTACACGGCATCGGCGCCACCAGCGGTCTCAACGACGTCGCCCCCTGGGGCTTCTGGATCGCCTTCGACGTCATGGCCGGCGTCGCACTCGCCGCCGGCGGCTTCGTCGTCGCGGCACTGGTCTACATCTTCGGCATCGAGCGCTACCACCACTTCGCTCGGCCGGCGATCCTCACCGCCCTCCTCGGCTACATCGCCGTCGCGGTCGGCCTGCTCTACGATCTCGGCATCCCCTGGCACATCTGGCACCCCATGGTCATGCCGCAGCACCATTCCGTGCTGTTCGAAGTCGCCATGTGCGTGATGTGCTACCTGACCGTCCTCGCCCTCGAATTCAGCCCCGCCGTCCTGGAACACCCGCTATTCCACCGCCCCCTGTTTCAGCGCATCCTGGGCATCGTCAAGCGTCTGACAATCCCGCTGGTCATCGCCGGCATCGTGCTTTCGACACTGCACCAGTCCTCACTCGGCTCCCTCTTCCTCATCCAGCCCTTCCGCGTCCATCCACTCTGGTACAGCCCGATTCTGTACGTGCTCTTCTTCGTCTCCGCCGTCGGACTCGGCCTGATGATGGTCACCCTCGAAGCACTCGTCTCCGCGTGGCTGTTCGGACACAAGGTCGATACCGAAGCGCTCGCCGGCTTCGGCCGCCTCGCGTCGTTCGTGCTCATCATCTACGTGCTTATTCGTGTCGGCGATCTGTGGGATCGCGGCATCCTCCCGGCCCGCCTCGACGGCTCGTGGCAAGCGGGACTCTTCATAACTGAACTGGCCGTCAGCGCCATCATCCCAGCCGTACTCCTCGCGTTCAATCGCGTACGCCATAGCATTCCCGGCCTGGCCACCGCGTCAATCATGACCGTCTTCGGCATCATCGGCTATCGCTTCAATATCTGCATCATCGCATTCGACCGCCCCGAATCGATGGGCTACTGGCCCACCTGGACCGAGGTCGCCATCAGTGCCGGCATCGTGTCTGGCGCTATCCTGGTCTTCATCTTCTTCAACGAAAACCTGCGCATCGTCGACCACAGCCACCACCAGCCACCACCAGAGCCCCCACCATCCGGTAACCCGGGCAAGCCGGACCTGATCGAACCCGAGACAATCCCATCACACCCCTTTACGCCCTCGCTGCGCCGACACTCGCTGGCCTTTGTCATTGCCGCCGGCCTGGCGATCGGGCTACTCCCGCGGGCTGCCATTTTCGGACCCAGTCCGGAACCCACGCCCGTACGTCTCGCCCGCAACGTCGAAGCACTCGCCGTCGACGCACCCGACCCACTCAAACGCGTCTTCTACGTCTCCAGCTTCGCCGCCAACGTCCCCCCCACCGTCCAGCAGAAACCCGTCACCGTCACGCTGATCGACGGCAATCGCGACTGGCGCTTCGTCCCCTTCACCCACGACGAACACGCCGAGACCTTGGGTGGCCGCGAATCGTGCCGCATCTGCCATCATCAGAACATGACGTTTGATGCCCATACCGCCTGCTACCAATGCCATCGCGACATGTACGAAACCACCGACACCTTCGATCACATCCTCCACATCTACCGCCTCAACGGCAACGAATCATGCCAGGTCTGCCACCACGACAATGACCTGCCCAAATCACGCGCAACCGCCCTCGCCTGCTGGGAATGCCACGGCGACATGCTCGTCGAAGGCTCCATCATCCCCGAGCCCGAGCACGGCCTCGTCGGCTTCGCCCCCGGGTACATGGAAGCCATGCACGGACTGTGCATCGGCTGCCATGAAAAGCTGGCCTTCGCGCGGCCCGAAGTCTACGGCCCCGAGTTCGATCGTTGCGACGTTTGCCACCGCGAGTTCGAGGACCGCGACCATCGTCGCATGGCCCCCTACGTCCCCATGCCCCCAGGCCACGTGCAACAAGCCCTCTGGCCGGCAGCGAGCCGCACGCAACTCGACCTGCTCGAGCTGCTGAAGCAACGCGCTCCAGACCAACCATGACGGACGCCGTACTGAGAATCTCATGAAGCAACCCAGTTCGCCAACGTCATCCCCCCTGAAGCGATTCGTATCCATCGCCGTCACGATCGGCAACGTGCTACTCGTACTGATCGTCCTCATCGTGCTCGGCGCCCTGGTGCTGCCCTACGTGCGTGCGGCAAGCAAGCCGACGCCGCAGACCTTGCCCGCTGCAATGGTCACAGTCGACTGGCACGATCCTGAGAGCAGCCAATACTGCCTCGCTTGCCACCGACAGGTCAGCCCCGCCGTCGCTGGCCTGGACGTCGAACGCGGCCATTCCCAGAACGTCCCACTCAATGAGGCGCAGTTGAGCGCCGTCCGCCAACTCGGCACGGTCACCGGCCCGGGCAACAGACTCATTTGCATGTCCTGCCACCAACTCGGCAACGACACCTCCGACGGCTACATGCTCGCAGCCCCGCTCGACGACAGCGAACTCTGCCAGGGCTGCCACCCGGGTCACTACGCCCGTGGCACCCCCCACGACCTCCGCCTCTCGGCCCCGGACGCCACGAATCGCCTCGGCCAGACCGTCGCCGCTAGCGGCCCGTGCAGCGCCTGCCACCTGGCACACAGCTACGCCCTCGAAATCGAACGCTCCCCACTCGACCCCGAAGGCTACTGCCTGCCCTGCCATTCCACCTACGGCGTGGCCGGCGCCCACGCCCGCACGACCATGGACCATCCCGAGTCGCGCTGCCGCGATTGCCACGACCCGCACGATATGTCCCATGGCGAATTCCTCTCGCAACCCATCGAGACCCTCTGTCTCACATGCCATCCAACGTACGGCGACGGTCTCGCCGGCGGTATGCATCCACTCGGCCACATGGAGGATCCCGTTCCCCAGGAATTGCTCGACGCCGGCGCGCACGTTCTTGACGACCCGCATCAACTCACCTGCATCGTCTGCCACGACACCCATGAAGCCAGCCACCGCGCTCTGCTACACATCACTCCCGATGCCAACAAACTCTGCCTGACCTGCCACGAAGACAAGCTCATCGCCCAGGCCCACATCGAGGTACTACCCAAACACGGCCAGCAACCGATCCTCAACGCCGACCAGCAGGCCGTCGTCGCCCGCTGGGACAACCCCATCGGGCCAAACGGCGAGTTGCTCTGCACCTCCTGCCATCGCGTCCACGGCGCCCATCCGGACACCGAACTACTCACGTTCACGCCCCAATATGGCGACGTCTGCGTCGCATGCCATCCCGCTGAAGGCACCGTCGTCGGCACGGCACACGACCTGCGCACCAATCACCCGAACCTTCCCAACGACGCCGGCATGACCCCCATCGCTTCCGGCGCGTGCAGCGCGTGCCACCTTTCCCACCGCTTCCCGCGAAAACGCCTGCCGTCCGCGGCCGATCCCGGCGGCCAGTGCAACGCCTGCCACAACCCGAATGCCTGCGGCCGGGAAAAGCTGGCCGGCGATCCGCCGCACCCCGAGACAGCCTGCCACGACTGCCACGACCCACACACCCGGCGTGTCGCCGACTTCCTCAAGGCCGACCACACCGAACTGTGCGTTTCCTGCCACAACGAGCCCGCCGCACTCGTCGGCGGGCCCCACGACGTATCCGTGGTCCCCGACGCCTGGCCGAAGTCGTCCCAAAGTGCAAAAGGACTTTGCCTGCCTTGCCACGTCGCCCACGGCGGTGGCGGTCCAGGCCTGTTCCGCATGGAAATGGCGGCCGATAACCTCGACGGCGAGTGTCTCTCTTGTCACGCCGACGCCGGCTGGGATCGCAGCTCCACAATCGCCGCCATTCACCCCTCCCATGTCGCCCCCGAACATCTGAAGGCCGATGTCGCGCTTGTCACCGATGCCGACGGCGAGAAACGCATCGGCTGCCGCACCTGCCACGATCCACACGGCGGCGCCCAACCCAAGAACCTCGCCCGCGTAGCGCACGGGCAGCCCAGCGAAGAGCTCTGCCTCCACTGCCACGACGAAAAACGACTCATTCGCCTGACCGATCACTCGTTTACAGCACTGCAACAGGCCGGCTTCGAAACCGACTCCTGCAAGCCGTGCCACGCCATGCACGCCATGTCTGAAGGCACCTGGGGGGAACTGCTCTCGCCACGTTTCCTTATGGAACAATGCGAGCTGGTCTCTCCCGATATCGGTTCCTGCGTGCCATGCCTGGGCTGTCACCGGCCCGACGGACCAGCCCCGGTGCGCGACGTGGCCACGCACCCTGAAGTCATCACGATGAACGTCTACGAGCCCACCGAGCCAGGCTATCTCCCGTTGTACGATCCGGGCGGCCACGTCGACAAGCAGGGGCAGGTCACTTGCCGCACCTGCCACGTCTCACACGGTCGCCTCGACCTGCTGGAACGACTCGAAAACCAGGAGTCGCTATCCGACGCGCAACGCCACCAGATCAAGGCGCAAATTCGTCCCTTCGTGCCGCCGAACATCTGCACGACATGCCACGGCCCCAATGCGCGCCTGCTCTACCTCTACTTCCACGACCCAGGCAAACGCGAAGCCGTCCAGGTCCAGGTCCAGTAGCCGAACACCTCAACGCTGCAAGTCCACGCACAGTGCCAGGTGGTTTCTCAGGTCGGCGGCACCGTCCGCCGCGCCTTACCACAACGCCGTCCCACCGCTACACTGCCAGCCATGACCAACGCACTCATACTGGCCACGTGGCAATTCGGAACCGTGGCCACGCAGGCCGGCGCCAGAATACTCACCGCCGGCGGCAGCGCCCTGGATGCCGCCGTGGCCGGTGCCACCGCGGTCGAAGACGACGCGTCCATCGATTGTGTCGGCCGCGGCGGTCTGCCCGACGCGGACGGCCACGTCACACTCGATGCCTGCGTCATGACCACACCCGCCAAATGCGGCAGCGTCGCCGCACTACGCGACTATCCGCACGCAACGGCCATCGCCCGCCGCATCATGGAAGACACCATTCACGTCATGCTCACCGGCGCGGGCGCCGCACAATTCGCCGCGCAGCACGACTTCCCGCGTCAGGACCTCCTCACCCCGGCCGCACGCGATCGCTGGCAGCAGTGGCGCAACGGCCTCGGTCGCGAAGAGCGTATTCGCAGACACGGCTGGCTTCCCCCTGCCAACGCCGAAGAGCTCACCCAGGCCCACACCGACCCCCAACCGCCACGTAGCCACGACACAGTCGGCATAATCGCCCGCGACCGCCACGGTCAGCTCGCCGGCGCCTGCTCCACCAGCGGCATGATGTTCAAGGTCCCCGGCCGCGTCGGCGATTCACCCATTATCGGTCACGGACTCTACGTTGATCCCGCCATCGGAGCCGTTGTCGCCACCGGAAATGGCGAGCTCATCATGGGCATTTGCGGTGCGTTCCTCGTCGTTGAGCTCATGCGCAACGGCTCCACTCCGCTCGCAGCCTGCCAACAGGCCCTCGATCGCATCGCCTCGTCGTACACGCTCGAGCAGGCCCATCAGGTCGCGTTCATCGCCATCGCGTCCACCGAGCGCGGCGGAGATTGGTGTAGCGCCGCCCTCAGACCCGGCTTTCACTGCGCCAGCACCGCTGCCGCCAGTACACGTCTGCAACCACCGGACTTCGTCCTGCTCAGCTAGCCTGTCACCGGGCAGGTTAAAACCGGCCAGTGGTGGGCGGGTTAATACCGGCCAGTT
>CAYXTR010000004.1:0-206908 GCA_964468185.1 uncultured Planctomycetales bacterium
CCGGTTGGGGCTGGGTGGTTGGTGCGGTGCGGTTTCCAGGGGCTTGCGGCCCGGGCTGAAGACCTTCACCCCTTCGGGGTTTGGGAGTGGGGCCGAGGGGCCCGGGCTCGGACCACGGAGTTCTTGGCCGCTGCGCGGGTTGGCGGTGTTTATCGGGTCAAGCGCACTGCCGACACGGCAGTGGCACGGGGGCAGTGGCACGGGCGCCGAGGGACCAAGGGGCCCGGGCTCGGACCACGGGGTTGTTGGCCGCTGCGCGGATTGGCGGTGTTTATCGGGTCAAACGCACTGCCGACACGGCAGTGGCACGGGGGCAGTGGCACGGGCGCCGAGGGACCAAGGGGCCCGGGCTCGGACCACGGGGTTGTTGGCCGCTGCGCGGGTTGGCGGTGTTTATCGGGTCAAACGCACTGCCGACACGGCAGTGGCACAGGCGCCGAGGGACCGAGGGACCGAGGCTCGGACTACGGGGTTGTTGGCCGCTACGCGGAGTGGCGGTGTTTATCGGGTCAAGCGCACTGCCGACACGGCAGTGGCACGGGGGCAGTGGCACGGGCGCCGAGGGACCAAGGGGCCCGGGCTCGGACCACGGGGTTGTTGGCCGCTGCGCGGGTTGGCGGTGTTTATCGGGTCAAACGCACTGCCGACACGGCAGTGGCACGGGCGGGGGTGGTTGGTCCTGTTATGGGGTTGGGGCGAGGACCAGGGCCACGCGCGCGGGGATGTAGATCTGGATGCTTTGGGGGCGGTCGTCCCAGGGGTGGTCCTGACGGGGATACTTTTCGCCGGTGAGGACTTCGGCGTGGCCGCCGAACCAGAGATCGTCGGTATTGAGGATGGAGGTGTAGTCGTGTGGCAGGGGCATGCCGATGCGGTAATCGGGGTATGACTGGGTCGGGTGGAAATTGAAGATGAAGATCAGCGGACCACGGCGGAAGACGAGCAGTTTGTTGTCCTCGTGGACGTGGAGCAGTTCGTATTCGGACTGGGCGAGGAGGTCGTACTTGTCATCCAGCGCGAGCATGGCGCGGTCGAAGTTGGCGAGATCGGCATAGCGCAGCAGCGGGTCTTCCATGAGCGACCATTGGCGGCGGGCGTACTTGAAGGACCAGTTGTTGCCCTCGCGGGGGAAGTCGATCCACTCCGGGTGGCCGAACTCGTTGCCCATGAAGTTCAGGTAGCCTTCGCCGCCGAGTGCGAAGGTGATGAGGCGGATCATTTTGTGCAGTGCGACGCCGCGCTCGACGACGAGGCTCTGGCTGCCTTTGGTCATGTGGTAGTAAATGTCGGCGTCCATGAGGTGCATGGCGATGGTCTTGTCGCCGACGAGGGCCTGATCGTGTGATTCGGCGTAGGCGACGTGCTGCTCGCCGTGGCGGCGGTTGGTGAGCATGTGGTAGAGGCCGGCCATGTGCCAGTCTTCGTCGCGCTGGTCCTTGAGGAGCTTGATCCAATTGTCGGGAATGCCCATGGCGAGGCGGCAGTCGAAGCCGAGGCCGCCTTCGGGCACGGGGCGGGCGGTGCCGACCATGCCGGAAACGTCTTCGGCGATAGTGATTGCGTCCGGGCGCAGGTCGTGCGTGAGCTGGTTGGCGAGTTGGAGGTAGGTGATGGCATCCTCGTCGACGTGGGGCGGGAAGTAGTCATCGTACGAGGCGAAATGGCGGCCGAGGCCGTGGTCGAGATAGAGCATGCTGGTGACGCCGTCGAAACGGAAGCCGTCGAAGCGGAATTCGTCGAGCCAGTAGCGGACGTTGCTGAGCAGGAAGCGGAGGACTTCGGTTTTGCTGTAGTCGTAGAGCAGGGAGTCCCAGGCGGGGTGCTGGCCGCGGCCGCCTTCGTGGAAGTATTGGTATGGGGTGCCGTCGAAGTGGTTGAGGCCTTCGTTGATGTTCTTGACGGCGTGGCTGTGGACGAGGTCGAGCAGGACGACGAGTCCGAGGCCGTGGGCGGTGTCGATGAGTTCCTTGAGGTCTTCGGGGGTGCCGAAGCGTGAGGAGGGAGCGAAGAGGCTGCTGACCTGGTAGCCGAAGGAGCCGTAGTAGGGATGCTCCTGGATGGCCATGATCTGAATGGCGTTGTAGTCAGCGGCGGCGATGCGGGGGAGGACGTGCTGGGTGAATTCGCGGTAGGTACCGATGCGCTCGTCCGCGGTGGCCATGCCGATGTGGGTTTCGTAGATGCGGAGGTTGCCATCGCGTGGGGGCGGGTCGTGTTGCCAGGTGTAGGGCGCGGGTGGTTGCCAATACTGGCCGCAGAAGTCGTGGGTGTGCGGGTCGTAGACGGCGCGGTGGATGTAGGCGGGGATGCGATCGCGGGGGTCGATGGCACTGTGCACGTGGACTTTGATGAGGCTGCCGTGGGTGAGCCTGTCGGCGTAGTGCTCGTCGGGCAGGAACAGGTGCCAGACGCCGAAATCGTCGCGCTGCATGGGGTGGGCGGAGCGGTTCCAGTTGTTGAAATCGCCGGTAAGGAAGAGGAGGTCGGCTCCGGGTGCCCATTCGCGGTACCAGACGCCGGTCTGGCCGTCGTGCTGGCCGCGGGTGAGGCCGAAGTATTGGTGGCCGGTGGCGAAGTTGGGGAGGGAGCCGGCGATGTCGATGAGGCGTTGGTTGGTTTGGCGGTAATGGGCGTGGCGAGCGCGCAGGTGGTTGGTGTAGGGCTCGAGATAGGGGTCGAGGGTGATCAGGCCGGTGCCGTCGATTGGCGTCGGCTGGGGATTGCTGGTCATGTTGCGGCCCTGGGTAGGAGGATGTTGCTTCTGTGACAGCATGACTCTATGCGGGATGGGTGCGGAGGTCGAATATTGGGTTTTGTTGGTGGCTTGTTGGTGTCGGGTCAGGCGGTGGCGCTGGTTTCGCGAATTCGGCGGCGCATGGCGGTGTGGAGGAGCCACATCTGGAGGGCGGCGGCGGCGAAGAGCGTGGCGGCGGCGGCGAGGGGCCAGAGGAAGTCGCCGGTGAGTTTATAGAAGCTCATGCCGACGCCCTGGAAGAGGACGCCGCGGATGCCGACGAGGGTGGCGTGGACGGCGACGTATTGGGGGACTTTGTTGGGGCGTTTGGCGAGGGCGACGGGGCCGAGGATCCAGCCCATGGTGACGCCGGCGAGGCCGAGGCCCCAGACGGCGCTGGCGGCTTTGAGGCCGAGCGGGTCGTTGGCGAAGATGAGGAGGATGGGGTAGCCGGCGAGGATGGCGAAGGCGATGCCGGAGGTACGGACGGGGCCGAGGCGGTCCATGAGCCAACCCATGGGGAACATCATGGTGAGCATGCCGACTTTCGCGGCGAGGTGTGTGGAATGGGCGAAGTCTTCGTAGCCGACGTTGAGGCGGGCGGTGGCGAGGACGGGGAGGAGGGCGTCGCAGAACATGAAGGCGGCGCCGTAGGTCATGAAGGCGAGTTCGTAGCGGAGGAAGGTGCGGTCGGAGCGGAGGATTTTTCCCATGTGGAGGACGGGGCGGAGGAGACGGCTGAGTTTTCGCTTGCGGGCGGGGGCGAGGTTGTCGGGGGTGCGGGTGAGGCGGGTGAGCCAGATGAGGATGCCGAGGGCGCAGAGTTCGACGATGGCGGCGGTAGGGAAGTAGACGCGGAAGGCGTCGGGGTAGCTGTCGATCCACTTGCCGATGAAGTAGACGGAGACGATGCCGCTGCTGTGGGCGGCGAGGCTGAGGATGCCGTACATGCGGCCGCGGATTTGTTCGCGGTAGAACTGCTGGAGGAGCTTGCCGTTGAGGGGGGCGTAGGCCGCGAGACCGATGGTGGCGATGATCTGGCAGGTGAGGAGTTGCCAGTAGTTCTGGACGAAGCCGACGCAGCCGTAGGCGAAGGGGGTGGCGAGCCAGAAGAGGAGGATGTAGCGGCGGACGGGGACGCGGCGGAGGATTTCGCCCCAGAAGATCGAGAAGATCATGAAGGTGGGCATGGCGGCGGTGATGGCCATGGTTTGCCAGTCGCGGATGGACTCGTCGGACGAGCCGAAGCGGAGGCGGACGAGCATGGGCATGAGCCAGACGGCGTTGGCGAAGAGGAAGGTGTGGAGGGAGGTGAAGAGGAGGTGGCCGCCGAGGACGAGGGTGAAGCGTGGGCGTGCTTCGGTTGTGGTGGGCGTATCGGCGGTGTGGATTGCGGCGATTCGGGACATATTAAAACGCTTCAGTCAGCGTTAGCGGTTTCGGCAGGTGTGCCGGACTTCTTTTCCTACTGCGGGGACGGGTCATCGAACATCAGTCGCCGGAGGCCGGTGGGGTCTGTATGGCCCTGCTCGGCGGCGAGATGGACGTAAGTCTTCAGGATGACGTCTTCGTCGGATAACTCCAGGGTATCGCGTGCATTGTTAATGCTATCGCCGTCGGGGCCTTCGATCTCGAGGTACCAGCCGAGGCGCGGGAGTTCGTCGAGTGTGATTTCGCAGGAGCCTAGCCGCCAGGTCTCGCGGCGTTTCTCAAAGAGCACCACGGGGTGATAGCCAAGTTGTTGGAGCATTGCGATGGCGGTCGCGGCATCGGCGATTTCGGTTTCGAATTCGGCGCGTTGCTTGAGGTCGCCGACGGCCCGCGGGCCTTTGTAGGTCAGCGTCGCGTGAGCCGCGCCGGCTCCCCCCGCGGGTTGGGCAGCGCGGATGCGGAGGCCGCAGTCCTGGCGGAGCAGGTCATGGTCTGGTGTGTCCAGAATGACGTTGCACTCAAGGACGGAGGCTGTGTGAGTGGCGTTTTGCTTGACGAGGCGCGCGCGGAGGGCATCCGGGTCTTTCAGGCGGAATTTGAGCTCGATTTCCTGGTTTGCGGTCATGTGGAGCCCAAGCGGACGGTAGACGCCGGACTGAGAGGTCGGAGCAGCACCGACCGCATGCGTCAGAACGAGATACGGAGCCGGCTTCTGCCCCACGTCGACGGACGACCTAGCCCTGAAAGCGTGTCAGGTAGAAGAAGAGTCCTGCGGCGAGGGCCAGGGTCAGCGCGGCGGCGTTGAGGAAGAAGCTCTTCCATGAGAGTGCCGAGCGTTTGTTTCGCTTCTGACCGGCGCTGTTGAGGGCGACGAAGAAGCCGACGGTGCCGACGGCCAAGGACACGAAGAGGGTCAGGCCCAGCGCTGGGAGGTAAAGCGACTCACTGCTGTAGCTGACCCAGAAGTTCTGAGTGTCGAAGTTTCGAGCGAGCAAACCGACGCCTGCCAAGGAGGTCAGGGCTGCGAAGATGCCCATGTAGAGACTCAGGACGGCCTGGGTTTCGTAGTTTCTCAGATTCACGGCCACAGTCGCGTTCCTTGTGCTGCGTCTGTGCGGAGTTACGTGTGTGGTCCCGCCGGCGCGGCTCCGCGTCTCGCCGTCGCCTCAGCCGCGGGACATCTTGCCCACGGTATCGGTCTATTGTAGCGTGCTTGTGGAGGCTGCCTACACCTTGGCGCATGAAGTGTGCGGGGCTGCTGACGGCTGAGGTCGGCCAGCCTAGACGGCCAGAACGGGCGTGTGAAGTTTTGAGAGAGGCGTTCGACGAGCAGCGAAGATTGCGGCTGGGCGTGTTGATTTCCGGCGGCGGGAGCACGCTGGCGAATCTGATTGCGCGGATTGACGATGGACGTCTGCGGAATGTGGAAATCGCAGTGGTAATCAGTTCGCGGGGGACGGTGCGGGGTGTCGGAATTGCGCGTTCGGCAGGGCTGCGATTGGAGATTGTGCGGAAGAGGGACTTTTTGTCGGGGGAGGCGTTTTCGGATGCGATTTCGGCGGTGCTGGATGCGGCGAGCGTGGATCTGGTGGTTTTGGGAGGGTTTCTCTGCTACTGGCATGTACCAGCGCGGTATGCGGATCGCACGTTGAACATACATCCGGCGCTATTGCCGGCGTATGGCGGACAGGGATTTCACGGTCGGCATGTGCATGAAGCGGTGCTGGCGGGCGGGGAGAAGGTCAGCGGGTGTACGGTTCACCTGGTGGATGACCAATACGATCACGGGCCTATCATCGCTCAGACGCGGGTACCGGTGCGGAGTGACGATACGGCTGAGGCGCTGGCGGGGCGTGTGGGGGAGGCGGAGCGGGAGTTGTATCCGGCGGTGATACAGCGGATCGCGGATAGTGGGTTGCAGTGGCTGGATGGGGTGCGGCGACCGCAACAGAGCGGTTAACCTGTTGACGTCGCTAGAGTTGCAGAACTGATGCTCCGTCGCGTGCCGGACTACCTGCGGCGACGGGAACGAGTCGGGTCGGGAACCGGGTTACGGCGATGAGGCGCGTCTGATAATAGACGACGCCATTTCTCTTCCGGGCTGGGTTTTGGGGACGGCGTGTCCTGTGGTGAGGTTGCCGGTCGGGCTTTGAGGCATAGGTGCATGAGTTGGCGGACGGCGTGACGGATACGGTCGTGGTCGTCCCAGGCGGCGACGAGGGCCTGGAGATATGCGGCGGTTTCGGTAATGACGTCGAAGCCGTAGGAGCCGGCCTCGGCGCGGAGTTTGCGGGCCATGTCTTCGAGCAGCGTGTAGTCTTCGTTGTCGAGGGCGAGGGCCATCTCGGCGACACGATCGCGCAGGTCGGCGACGAAGCGGTCGATCAGGGGGGCGATGTCGGGGTCGTCGGCAAGGGTGCTCACGACGGGGGCGTCGATCAGGGAGGTGATGAGGTTGTGGACGGAGGCGCGGGTCAGCGGTTTGGCGAGATAGCCGGTGCAGCCGGCTTCGGTGCAGGCTTTCTCGAGGTTGCGGCCGGTCTGAACCGAAAGGCCGATGATGGGGCCGATCCAGCCGGCGTCGCGGAGCCGCTGGACGATCGTGAATCCGTCGTAAGCTTGGCTATCGAGGTCGATTACGATCAGGTCGTATTCGCCGGCGGTGGCAGCGCGGAGGCCGCGAACGATGTCGGTGTGGGTTTCCGTCGCAACGTTCAGCGGTCGCGTCAACCGCGGGAAGAGATCCGGGATGTGACCGGGGTCGGCGATGAGGAGTGTATTGATGCGGCGGGACTGCGGTGCGAACAGGACGAGGTCGATTGGTCGGTCGAATTCGACTCCGACTTCGTGCAGGGAGCCAGACCCGACCAGGTAGCGGCAACGGGCCACGCGGCCGGACACGTCGTGTGTGCGCCCGAATGGGCTGGTGAGCTTAACTGTGCATTTTGACTGCGGATAGATGAACTGTCCGGCGATGCCGCCGAAGCCCTCGCGGCTGATGTTGCGGGCGGCGATGACGTGCTGAACGGTTTCTTCGTCGCTGGCGGGAATGGAGATGGTGACGGCGGTTGGACGGTAGGAGTAGCGGTCGCTGATGCGCAGGTTGGTTTGGCCGGATGGCTGTGTCAGGCGGTCGAGGCGATCCAGCCAGGTAGTGACGGTTTGGGGTGCGACACGTAACTGCTTGGTGATGACCGCCACGGGATTCCTTTCAGCAGATTCGGGACCGGTAACGCACGCAAAGGGTGCGTGAGCGGGGCTACGGAGCGCGCCCACCCATCTCGCTTATCGACGGGTCCGGTACAAGACGTTGAATCGCTGAGGGCGTGTGCGTTATCCGGCCGAGGGCCGGTCGTGGACGAGGGCGACGAGCAGGTGTCGCGTGAGGGGCTCGCAATTCGACGGCGGGGGATCGTGCGGCATCATCCAGCGGATGGAGCGTACAGCCAGCGGCTGCACCTGGTCCTGGTGGAGGCATACGAGGAATGGCCGGACGAGGACGGTCTGCGGTCCGACCGCGTGGTGAAAAACGTCAAGGGGCAGCGCCGTAGGAAGGTCTACCCCGAGGTCGGCGAGGCAGGCTTGCCGGAGCACTTCGGCAGGGTCGGCATGAACGGTAAGCTGTCGCTTCGGGACCATCCAGGGGGCATTTGGCGGCTCGGTGGGCTGCACGAGCAGGTAGCAGCCGTCCGGACGTCGGAGAACGACGCAGACGACGGTTGGTAGGGGGGAACGTTGACGATTCACGACTTTGCACGGTACAAAGGCTGGACACAGGCGTCCATCCACCCTCCGGGAGCGAGTATGCGCGTACTAATCACTGGGTCGAGCGGGCAGATTGGCACAAATCTGGGTTTGGGGCTGCTGGAGCGAGGCGACGAGGTGATTGGCCTGGACGTGCGCGAAAACCCCTGGACCGACCGGATTCCGACGACGATCTGCAACCTGCACACCTGTCCAGCCGGGGAGTTGCCCGTTTCGGGGAGATTCGACGTGGTGGTGCACCTGGCGGCGCATGCGAAGGTGTTTGAACTGGTCGAGCAGCCGGTGCGGGCGATGGAGAACGTGGATACGTGCTTCCGCGTGCTGGAGTATTGTCGCCTGCACTCGACGCCGGTGGTATTTGGCAGTTCGCGCGAGGTATACGGGGATATTCAGCGGCACGTAACGGAGGAGGGGCATGCCGATTTCGTGGTGGCGGAGAGTCCCTACAGTGCGTCGAAAATCGCTGGTGAGGCGTTCATTTACTCGTATGCCGAGTGCTACGACCTGCCCTACCTCGTCTTTCGATTCAGCAACGTGTACGGGCGGTTTGACTGTGACATTGAGCGGCTGGAGCGGGTGATTCCGCTGTTTATTCGGCGGATTGCCTTGGGCGAACCGATCGTCGTATTCGGTCCAGAGAAGGTACTGGATTTCACGTATGTGGACGACTGTGTAGCAGGCGTGCTGCTGGGGATTGATGCGCTGGTGCAGCGGCGGGTGAATCAGCAGATTATCAACCTGGCTTATGGGCAAGGCTCGACGCTGGTCGATCTGGTGAATCTGATCGCGCTGACGCTGCGGAAGGAGCCGAACGCGCGCTACGAGCCGTCGCGTACGGGCGAGGTGACGCGGTATGTCGCCGATATTCGCAAGGCGCGGGAACTGTTGAGCTACGCGCCGCAGACGCCGCTGACGGCGGGAGTACCCCGGTCGATTCGCTGGCAGCAGGAGCTTGGGGTGTTGCCGGCGGTTTGACGTGGGTGGGCCTGCTGGCGGATTGTGCGGAGGAAATGGATGGATCTGATGCGGCCGCTGCTGCTGCCGTTGGCGTGGGTGTACGCGGCGGCGTTGCGGGCGCGGAACTGGCGGTATGATCGGATGCGGGGGATGAGTGTGCATGCGGGGGTTCCAACGATCAGTGTGGGAAACATCACCGTCGGCGGTACCGGCAAGACGCCCATGGTGATCGAACTTGTACAGCGGCTGGCGGCGCTGGGGCGCCGGCCGGCGATTCTGACGCGGGGGTATGGGGCGCGGGCCGGGGGCGAGGCGGATGAGGTGCTGGAGTTTCGGGACGCGGTGCCGGCGGTGCCGGTGGTGGTGAATGCGGATCGCGTAGCCGGAGCGGCAATGGCGCGGGAGGAACATGGGGTGGATTGCCTGGTGCTGGATGATGGGTTTCAGCATCGCCGCCTGCGGCGGGACCTTGATCTCGTGTTGATTGATGCGCTGCGGCCCTGGGGTGGTGGGCACGTGTTGCCGGCGGGGCGATTACGGGAGCCACTGGTAGGCTTGGCACGGGCGGACGCGATTGTTCTGACGCGCGCGAATCAGGTCGGCTCGGAGCAGTCGAGGGCTATTGAGCGGCGGATTCGCCAGTTGGCTCCGGAGGCGCCGGTTTTGCGGGCGGTCGTTGTGGCGACGCAGTGGGTGGGGGTGAACGGTGCGACGCTTGCGGCGAGTGAACTGGCGGGTGAGCGTGTGCTGGCGGTGTGTGGGTTGGGGAATCCGGAGACGTTTTTCGGTGCGGTGCGGGAGCTGACTGGTGACGATTTGGTGGTACGGCAATTCGCGGATCATCACGTTTATGCGCGTGGCGATGTGGAGGCGATTTGCGGGGCGGCGGAGCGGCGGCGGGTCCGATCTGTGGTGACAACGCGGAAGGATTGGGTCAAACTGCGATCATTGTGGCCGGCGGAGGGGCCGGCGCTGCTGCGGCTGGATGTCCGGCTGGTCCTGAATGAGGGTGAGGCGGCGCTGGACGGCTTGTTACGGCGAGCGATGGAGCAAACTGCGTGAGTGAGGCAACTGGCAACGAGTTCGGCGGTAAGCAGCTGGATTTCTCGCGGGTGCGGATGAAATCACGCGATGCGCGGGCGCACAAGGTGGCGGTTGACGCCCTGGGTGGTGCGCCGGCGGTTGGATGCTCGTTTGGGGAGTGGTTGGAGGCGTTGCCGGCGTTTCTGGGAGCGAAGGCGCTGCGTGAGGTTGTCGCGGCGGTCGTGGCGGCGCGGCGCGCGGGGCGGCCGGTGGTGTTTGGGTTTGGCGGGCACGTGATCAAGACGGGGTGTAGCCCGTTGGTAATTGATTTGATTGAGCGCGGGGTGATTACGGCGCTGGCGACGAACGGGTCGGGGGCGATTCATGATCTCGAACTGGCGGAGACGGGTGCGACGAGCGAGGAGGTTGCCGACACGATTCGTGATGGTAGCTTCGGGATGGTGCACGAGACGTGCGCGCGGATGAATGCGGCGGCGGCAGCGGGTGTACTGGTCGGCGGGCTGGGCCGCGGGTTGGGGGAGATTCTGGCGGGGAGTGATGCGGAGTATCGGGAACTGAGCTTGTTCGCGAGGGCGTATGCCAAGGGCATTCCGGCTACGGTGCACGTGGCGGTGGGCACGGATACGGTGCACATGCATCCGGAAGCGGATGGAGCGGCGATCGGGGCGGCGTCGATGGCGGATTTTCGCACGATCTGCGGGGTGGTGGCGGATATGACTGCGGCGCGGGAAGGGGCGGCCGGTGGTGTTTGGCTGAACTTCGGGTCGGCGGTGATTTTGCCGGAGGTCTTTCTGAAGGCGGTGTCCGTTGCGCGGAACCTCGGGTATTCGCTGGCGGGGATGCACACGGCGAATTTTGACATGTTGCGGCATTACCGGCCGACGCAGAATGTGGTGCAGCGGCCGGTGGAGCGGGGATTTGGGCACCAGGTCATTGGGCATCATGAGATCTTGTTGCCGCTATTGCGCCAGGCAGTACTGGAGGCGCTGGAGGATGAGACATGAACCAGCGCGAGCGAGAGCGCGAGCCGCGGGTCGTGCAGATGTCGTCGCCGCCGGAGGTGGACGCATCGACCGCGGATGAGAGTGCGCACCGCGGGGAGGAGGATGTGGTGCAGACGTTGCGGCGGATTGAGCGGACGCTGACGGAGGCGCGTGGGTTGCTGGAATCGCAGGTGCGGGAGAAGGAGCATCGCGAGTTTTCGGTGGCGCGTCTGTTGGGGGCGTTGTTGCAGGTGCTGGTGGTGGGGTTTTTTATTTCGGCGTTGGCGGATTGGGTGTATCAGAAGCCGGCGGCGGATCTGCTGGTGAAGCTGGCGTTTGCCGCGGTCGTGCAGCTTGGGGCGTTGTCGGCGTTTCTGTTGGCGCGAGAGCGGTAAGCGGTCGGTGGACTCGTATTGCGGACTTGGATGGGGGATCGGGATTCGGGGTTAATCGGCGTCGGCCTCTTCGAGCTCTGCGGCTTCTTCGGTGTCGCGCTGGTTTTTGATTTCGGTCCATTCTTCGCCGGTGACGAGGACCTCGCGAGCCTGGCTGCCCTTGTATTCGCCGACGATACCGGCTTCGTACATCTGGTCGATGAGGCGTGAGGCGCGGCTGTAGCCGACGTTGAGGCGGCGTTGCAGCAGGCTGACCGAGCCGCGGCCGGTGGCGACGATGACATCGACGGCGGGGTCGAAGAGTTCGTCGCGTTCGTCGAGGTCGCCGGTGCCGGAGCCGGGGAGGCGGACGAGTTCGGGGTGGAAGTCGGGTTCGCGCTGTTCCTTGCTGTGTTTGACGATGCTGCGGAGTTCGTTGTCGTCGACGAAGGTGCCCTGGGCGCGGACGAGCTTGGACTGGCCGGGTGGGAGGAAGAGCATATCGCCCTGGCCCATGAGGACCTCGCCGCCGTTCTGGTCGAGGACGATGCGGGAGTCGAGCCGGGACGAGACGCGGAAGGCGATGCGGCTGGGGAGGTTGGACTTGATGAGGCCGGTGACGACGTTGGCCTGGGGGCGCTGGGTGGAGACGATGAGGTGGATGCCGACGGCGCGGCTTTTCTGGGCGATGCGGCAGAGGTAGAACTCGACCTCTTTGGCGGAGGTCATCATCAGGTCGGCGAGTTCGTCGATGATGATGACGATGTAGGGCAGGTGGGTGGGGATCTTGGCCAGCTCGTCGTCGGATGATGGTTCGAGGCGCTCGACGAGGCCGTCGTAGCCGAGGCGGTTGTAGGAGCGGATATCCTTGACGCCGACCTCGGCGAGGAGGGCGTAGCGTTCGTCCATTTTGGTGGAGGCCCATTCGAGGATGCCTTCGGCCTTGGCGACTTCGGTGACGATGGGGCACATGAGGTGCGGGACGTCCTTATAGGCGGAGAGCTCGACGACCTTGGGGTCGACGAGGATGAGATTGATCTCGGAAGGTGTGCGGGTCATCAGGACGGACATGATGACGCTGGTGATGCAAACGCTCTTGCCGGAGCCGGTGGTACCGGCGATGAGCAGGTGCGGCATGCGGGTGAGGTCGGTGACGAGGGGTTGGCCGGACGCGTCCTTGCCGAGGAAGAGTGGGATTTCGAGTTTGTCACGGCGGGCGCGGGCGAGTTCCATGACGTCACGGAGGCGGACTTTCTCCTTGTCGGTGTTGGGGACCTCGATGCCGATGGTGCTCTTGCCGGGCAGAGGAGCGACGACGCGGACCGCGGGGGCTTTGAGGGCGCGGGCCATGTCGTTGGTCAATGAGGCGATCTGGCTGACTTTGATGCCGGGAGAGAGCCTGAGTTCGAAGACGGTGATGACGGGGCCGGTTTCGATGGCGACGACCTGGACTTCGAGGCGGAACTCGTTGAGGGTCTGCTCGAGGACATAGGCCTTTTCGCGGCAGAGGGCTTCGATAGCGGCGCGGTCGACGGGCGGCGCGGGGTCGAGCAGCGTGATGGGTGGAAGCTCGTATTCTTCGTCGTCGTCCGGGTTGAGGCGGCGGGGCGGGGTCGGGGAAGGTTTCTTACTGGGTTTGATGCGGGCGGCGAGGTCTTTGATGGAGACTGAGCGCGCGGCAGTTGTGGATTCGCTTTCTGGGGTGTCGTCGTCGAGGTCGTGCGGTTCTTCCTCGTCAGCGTCCTCTTCGTGCTCGCCCTCTTCGTCTTCGTACTCGTACGCGTCGTCTTCCTCTTCTTCCTCAGCTTCACCATCTGCGGCGCGGGCGGGTTTCTGGGCGTCGATTGGGGGCGGTGTACGGGACGGTTTGGCGCTGGTCGCACTGGTGGCGGTACTGGCGACAGCGGCACCGGCGCCGATGACGACGTTGCTACCGCGGATGAGCAGCGGGCCGGAGCGCTGACCAGCCCAGGCGAGCCAGTTCCAGGCACTGAGCAGCAGGTCGTCGGCCGCCAGAACGAGACCGACGGCGAGCGAGAGCAATAAGACCAGGATTGTGCCGAACCACTGCAATTTTGGCAGCAGGAGCGCGGCCGTCGCAGTGCCAATGACGCCGCCGGGGCCTGTGATGAGATAGGCGTCGGTGGCATCGAGCAGCAGGGCGCCGAAGGTAGACCAGGAAGCAGCGACGAGGAGCAGGCCGACGAAGCGCAGCCACGGATCGCTGAGGCGGACGCCTTTGGAGACGGCGACGACGGCGGCGTGGATCAGGAAGAGTAGTGGATAGGTTGCGACGCCGAGGTAGGTGAAGGCGTAGTAGGCGAGGTGGGCGCCGACCGTGCCGCAGAGGTTCTGCGGACGGTTGATTTCGGGCGGGGTCCAGACCGTTGAAGCCGGGGGGTCGGCGACGTCGAAGCTGAGGACACTGGCCCAGGCGAAAAGGCAGACCAGCCAGCCGACGATCGCGACGCAAATCCGCAGCGCGGCCTGACGCTCATCCGTGCGCGATGTGCGAACCATCCTTGCTCGCTCCGTCGCCCGACGTGCGGATCGGGCCTATTACCATGCTAGGTGTATCGTATCGCATTCTGCGTGAGATTTCGATACGCTATGCACCGCTTACGGCAGGAATTGGCCGACAATCCGGGCCCATGGTGTGGTTCGGTTGTTGATGGTCTGGCATTGAGACAGGCACGGACGACGATGGCGCGTAACAATCTTCTCGTCTCGGGTGTCGCCGGGGTAGGCCAGAGCGCGATCGGTGCGATCGATCACTTCGGACAGTTCTGGGTGTTTGTCGGGCGGGCGCTCATGTTCGTGCCGGGGGAGTTGGTTTCGTTGCGTGGCTGGCGGCGGCTGTTGCCGCAGTGTTTCATGATCGGGGCCCGGTCGGTACCGGTGATCATGCTGACCGGCATGTTTATTGGCATGGTGCTGGTAGTGCAGGGCTATGAGCAATTTGATAATGCCGGCCTGCGGGACCAGCTGGGCGGGATTGTGAATATCTCGGTCGTGACGGAATTGGGGCCGGTGCTGGCGGGGGTGATGCTGGCCGGTCGGGTGGGTGGCGCGTTGACGGCGGAACTGGGGACGATGAATGTCACGGAGCAGCTTTTGGCGCTGCGGTCGATGGGGGCGGATCCGGTGCGGTTTCTGGTGGTGCCGCGTTTTCTGGCGTGTTTGATTCTGACGCCGATATTGACGGTGTATGCGGATCTGGTGGGTGCGCTGGGGGCGTGGGCGGTGTTTGTGGGATACTACGGGGGTGAGTCGGTGCCGTACTGGCAGTATTCGCAGCAGATGGTCGAGATGTGGTCGCTGGGGACGGGGCTGGTGAAGGCGTTGTTCTTTGGTGGGATCATCGGGCTGACGAGTTGCTACAAGGGGTTTCATTGTCGGCCGGGGGCGGAGGGGGTTGGCCAGGCGTGCACGCAGAGTTTCGTCGTCAGCTTCATTCTGATACTGATCGTGGACTTTTTCCTGATTGTGCTGTTCAACGGTTTGTACAACGCGTGGTTTGGTTTCCGGTCGCTGATCTGAGGAGGCTGCATGGCGGAGAACGGGCAGCCGATCATTGAGCTGCGACAGGTCAGTAAATCTTTTGGATCGCAGCGGGTACTGGATCAGGTCGATCTTTCGGTCGCGCGCGGTAAAAGCACGGTCATCATCGGGCGCAGCGGAACCGGCAAGAGCGTATTGCTGAAGCACATCGTCGGCTTGTTACGGCCAGACTCGGGGAGCGTGTGGTTTGAGGGACAGCGAATTGACCGGCTGGGGGAACGCGCGCTCGTACCGGTTCGGCGTCGGATCAGCTTCGTGTTTCAGCTCAATGCGCTGTTTGATTCGATGTCGGTGCTGGACAATGTGGCGTTTCCCATGATGGAGAACAGCGCAGCGAAGTTGAACAAGCCGAACATCTATCGATTGGCTTCGCGGTGTTTGGACATGGTGGGGCTGAGTGGGTTTGAGCGCAAGCGGCCGGCGGAGCTATCGGGGGGCGAGAAGAAGCGCGTGGCGCTAGCACGAGCGATTGCGCTGGAGCCGCCGCCGGAGGTGATTCTGTATGACGAGCCGACGGCGGGTCTGGACCCGCAGCGGGCGGACGTGATTAACAAGCTGATTCGGACGCTACAGCAACGGGTACATGTCACGAGCGTGGTGGTGACGCATGACATGAAGAGTGCGGCGGAAGTGGGCGACCGGATTTTGATGTTGAGGGAGGGACGGTTTCTGGCGGACGGGTCGCCGGTGGAGGTATTGGAGGCGAAGGATCCGCACGTGCGGCGGTTTGTGCAGGGGATGGCTGAGCCGGGAGACGTCGTGACGCTTGGGGAGTGAGGGGGGCGATTTCTGCGCGGCGATTGCGGCGCGCGAACGTCCTATAAACCATGCCAGGGCATTGGTTTGCGCTGTGAATCTATCGCTCGCCCAGAAATCTCGCGTGCGGGTGAAAAATGGCCAAAGCTTTATCGGTGAATGGCCGATACCTATTTAAGAGTGAGTGGGCGCATTGATGCCGGGTGGTTGTCGACGGATTGACGGCTCCCGCATCGCTCTGAATCCAGCTTGAGAGCCAACGAGGATGGCTGCACCGTGGCGGGACCGCCCTGATTGGGCGGGTTCGGTTGCGGCGGACCTGTTTTGTGAGAATGCCATGCACGGGATTGGATCTGTTGGTCAGGCGAGCACACACGTCACGCGTCAGGACGAGGCCGTGCGGACGGCGCAGACTCCGGCAGCGCGCGGGGGCGATTCGCAGACGGCGGTGCCTGCGCCGGCGGCGGGTGATCGGGTGGAGCTGTCAACTGCGGCAGCAGCTTATGACCCAACCGGCGAAGTTGAGCGGCGAATACCGGCGATTCGGGCGCAGATCGCGGCGGGGACATACCTGACGGAAGAGAAGTTGGAGGCGGCGATTGAGGGGTTGCTGCGCGACGCGTTGGGCATCGAGTCGTAGACCCCTGCCTGCTGCCGA
Source organism: uncultured Planctomycetales bacterium (assembly GCA_964468185.1). Taxonomy (GTDB): domain Bacteria; phylum Planctomycetota; class Phycisphaerae; order UBA1845; family Fen-1342; genus JANQFV01. Next base: position 16,264 of record CAYXTR010000004.1, read on the forward strand.
GTGGTTCCTCACTAGGTGATTCGACTCAAGGCATGATGGTGCGCTTGCCGCGCTGCCAGATCATGACGTCGAGCGGGCCTTCCACGGCGCGGGTGCGCAGCAGGAACTCCAGCGAATCGTGAATTGGGCGGCCGTCTACCTTGACGATGATGTCGCCAACGTTGATGCGCGCGAGGCTGGCGGGGCTGTCGTCGTGTACCTCAGTGACGATGATGCCGCGTACGTCATCGCTGATGTGCAGGCGGCGACGCATATCGCGAGAGAGGTCGTCGAGGCGCATGCCGCGCCAGACGATAGCGCCACCGCGCATCCAGCTCACGCGACTGACCTCGCGTTGGGCGACGACCATGTGAATCGTCTCGGACGCGCCGTCGCGCAGCAGTTCAAGGCGGACCTGGGCGCCGACGGGGGATTGACCGGCAAGTTCGGCGAGGTGGCTGGGACCTTCGACGGTTTCATTCTGAAAGCGGCGGATGACGTCGCCGACGCGGACGCCGGCACGGGCAGCGGGCCCGAGGGGTTCGACCTGCTGGACGACGACGCCGTCGAGATCGCCCCACTGCTCACGTTCGATGGAGCGGGGCACGCGGACGGTGATGCCGAGATAGCCGTACTCCACCTCGCGGCCGCGGCGGAGTGTGTCGATAACGCGCCGTTTGGCGGGGGTAAGGGGGATGGCGAACCCGATGCCTTCGTCGGCGGGGGCGCGGGTATGCATGGCAGTGATGACACCGATCACTTCGCCGCGGATATTGAACACGGGGCCGCCGGAGTTTCCGGGATTGATGGGGGCGGTGAGCTGGATCATGTCGTTGTAGAAACGGTCGTCGACCTCGCCGAGGCCGGGGAGCTGGCGGCCGAGATTGGAGATGACGCCGACGGAGACGCTGAGCTGTCCGTCGAGGCCGAGGCCGAAGGGGTTGCCGATAACGACGGCCCACTGGCCCCGCGCGATGTTGCCCCAGCGGCAGAAGCGTGCGGGTTGGAGGTTGGCGCGCGGGACGCGGAGGACGGCGAGATCGGCGCGGGGGTCGGCAGCCATGACGGTAGCCTGAGCGACGCTGCCGTCGTGGAAGTGGATTTCGATCTCGTTGGCGGACTGGATGACGTGCTCGTTGGTAAGGATGAGGCCGTCGGCGTCGATGATGGTGCCGCTGCCGTTGACGATGACACGTCGGGCGACGGATTCGGCGGTATCGGAGGAGATGCCGGGCAGTGCGGCGATGTGGCGGCGGATGGCACGGATCCCGACGACGCTGGGGGCGACGCGGTCGACGACGCGTTGGAAGGCGCGTTCGAGGGTGCTGAGGTCCGCGAGCTCGTTGAGATCCTGCTGTGCGTGGTCGTCTGCTGCCACGGCGGTTGGCGTGATGAACAGCGAGATGAGGAATAGTACGAGTGCTACCCGCCAAAGGGGCCAGGGGCGTCGTACCGTGGCAGGGATCTGCACGTAGGGATTCATCAGGTGCGACATTCTTCCCACTCCTGCTGATGCGTCAACGCACGGGTGGGCCGCACTGCATGGTCTGCCCGCGCGTTGGACTACGCTGCACCCCTCGTCGGCAGGAATTGCGCGGTGCATCAGTAAGTTGACGCGGTGGAGTGAGATTTCGTGCGCGGTTTGTGGCGTAACTAGCGTTTTCGCCCGCTGGCGGCAGTGGTCTTGCGGCTGTTGGTGCGTCCGGATTTGGTTGTCTTGCCGTCGCCGGTGCGGTCTTTGGGCAGAATATCGGCGGCCTCAGCGGATTTGACCTCGGGCTTGGGCTCTGGTGGTTTCGGGCGTTTGGCGTCGAGGGTCTTGGTGCGGATCTCGGTGAAGACGTCCGGATTGTCGCGGAAGAATTGGCGGACATTCTCGCGGCCCTGGCCGAGACGCGTGTCGCCGTAGCTGAACCAGGTACCGCTGCGGGTGACGATACCGGACTCGCAGGCGAGGTCGAGGACGTCGGTTTCGCTGCTGATGCCGCAGTCGAAGAGGATGTCGAACTCGGCCTGGCGGAACGGTGGGGCGACCTTGTTCTTTACGACCTTGCCGCGGACGCGGGCACCGATGGGCTGGTCGCCGTCCTTGAGGGTGCCGATGCGGCGGACGTCGATTCGGACGGAGCTGTAGAATTTCAGGGCGCGGCCGCCGGGCGTAGTTTCCGGACTCCCGTACATGACGCCGATCTTCTCACGGATCTGATTGATGAAGATGACCGCGGTGCGGCTCTTGCTGGCGATGCCGGTGAGTTTGCGGAGGGCCTGGCTCATGAGGCGAGCCTGGAGGCCGACGTGGGTGTCGCCCATTTGACCCTCCAGCTCGGCGCGGGGGACGAGGGCGGCGACGGAATCGACGACGATGACGTCGAGGGCGTTGGAGCGGACGAGGAGTTCGCAGATTTCGAGGGCTTCCTCGCCGCTGGAGGGCTGGTTGACCATGAGGCCTTCGAGGTCGATGCCGAGGCGTTTGGCCCAGGTGGGGTCGAAGGCGTGTTCGACATCAATGAATGCTGCGGAGCCGCCGGCGCGTTGAGCCTCAGCGATGATGTGCAGGGTGAGGGTAGTCTTACCGGACGATTCGGGCCCGAAGACCTCGACGACTCGCCCGCGGGGAATGCCAGCGCCGCCGAGTGCCAGGTCGAGCGAAAGACAGCCGGTGGAGATGCCGTCCACGGTGGCACCCTGCTGCCCGTCCAGGTACATGATGGCGCCCTTGCCAAAGGACTTTTCGATTTGTTGAACGGCTCGGCTGAGGGCTTCCTTGCGGTTGTCTTCGCGTTGATCTGCCATGCTCGTGCCCCGTGTTGCGGGTTGCGTGATCATATTTGCGGCGCCGACGCGAGGTGCTTATGCGCTGTCGGCGACCTGCACCATCGGCTGTCCACTATACAAACAAATACCTAACCGTCAATGGGAGTTATTCGGAATTTCGGCCGGGGATGAGGCTGCGGGGGGCGCCGATGTCGATGGTCACGACGCGTCCGGTGGCCTGGCGGCCGGAATCGGTATCGAAGCCGGCCTTCGCGGCGACCATGGTGATGGTGGCGTTGGCGCGGAAGCAGGGTTCGTGGATCTGGCCGGTGTCGCCGTCGAGGCCGGAGGGGATGTCGATGGCGATGCGGCGGGATTGGGTGGCGGCGTTTGCCTGTTCGACGAGGGTGGCCATGGTTTTGCGGGGGGCCCCTTTGGAGCCGGTACCGAGGAGGGCGTCGACGATGATATCGGCGGTGTCGAGGGCGCTCTGGATACCGGTTGCCTGGGTTTCGTCGTCGGCGCGGAGGAATTCAACGCCGAGGCGTTCGAGGATGCGGAGGTTGGTCTTGGCATCGCCGCTGGTTTTATCGGGGGGGGTGGCGAGGATGACGTCGACGTGGACGTCGGCGTTGAGGAGGTGGCGTGCGACGACGAAGCCGTCGCCGCCGTTGTTTCCCGGACCGCAGAGGATCGCGACGCGGTCGTGGGCGGGGTTGATGAGGTGGTCGAAGATGAAATCGGCGCAGTGGCGGCCGGCGTTTTCCATGAGGACGATGCCGGGGATGCCGACGTGTTCGATGGCGAGGACGTCGAGTTCGCGGATTTCCTGGCAGGTGAGGGGCTGGCCGGCGTGGTAAGGGATGCTCATGTTCGACTCCGACGACCGACCCGGACGTCGGCCGGTGCGCGACTGCTGACTCGGTCCCCACCGCATGGTGGTGGGGCATCCACGATGTGTGGGTCGTTTGTGAAGCGACCGGCATGATTCTACGTGGGGGGGCACGGGGGGTCTACGCCGGTGGGGCGATGGCCGGCGGTCCCAGAAACACACCTGCGAAGATGGGGAGGTGTTGCATCACGCGCGGGGCTGGATGGTCGATATATCCAGGTGACACGTGCCGGCCGGGTCCAGGTGCGCCTGGTTTGCTCTGGATGCGGGTATTTCGCATTCTGCCAATGGTGGCATGGCGCGCGTCGTGGAATACCGGACGTACCGACACAAGGTGAATGGACATGCGCAGCTTGAGGCTGGATGACGCAGGCATCACGGCGGTCCTGGAGAAGGTGGACGCGCGGACGGATGAGAGCAATTCGCTCGCGCGGAAGCTGGGCCAGCGCTTTCCTTATCGGATGAAGGGCGTGAAGGTCGATTTCCAGGTTTCGCGTGATCTGCGCGAATCGTACGAGGTTGTGGCGTACAGCATCGGCCGCAACAGTGTGTCGTTTTTGGCCAGCAATGTCATTCACATGGGCACGCCATGCGTCGTGCATCTGATCGGTATTCAGAACAACACCGAGGAGGCGAACGCGACGGTGGTGCGGTGTCGGTATATTGAGGGGACGGCGTGTGTGCATGCGATTGACTGCACGTTTGACAAGCCGGTCGATCCGGCTTCTTTCGCGGCGACGGCGATTCGGGCGCGGGTGATGCTGGCGGATGCGAGTCCGATGTCGCGGCGGTTGCTGGCGCATATGCTGGAGCCGCTGAATGTCGAACTGGTGACGGTGTCGGATGGCATTACGGCGGTCCAGCGGGCGACGTCGGAGACGTTTGACCTGATTCTGATCGACCCGGTGTTGCCGAAGCTGGACGGGATGACGGCGGTCAAGTTTCTGCGGAAGAAGGGGTATCTGCGGCCGGTTTGTGCGGTGTCGACGAAGACGGGGTCGGCGGATCGTGAGACGGCGTTGCTGGCGGGCTGTGAGGATTTCTTGCCGAAGCCGGTGAAGCGGGAGCACATTGAGGCGGTGGTGCAGAAGACGCGTCCGCAGCCGCTGGTCAGTTCGATGCTGGACAAGGTGGACATGCGGCCGCTGATTGACGAGTTTGTGCTGGACTTGCTGGATCGTTCGTCGCAACTGGAGTCGGCGTTCGCGTCGGGGGATCTGCATGAGTTGCTGCAGTTGGCAATGACGTTGAAGGCGGATGCGGGGGGATTCGGGTTTGAGATGATCACCGCGGCGGCCGACGATGTGGAGCGGGGTATTGTGCAGGGGCTGAATGTTACCGAGCTGCGCCCGAAGCTGAGTCGGCTGGTGCGGTTGTGTCAGGCGGCGCGGCCGGCGACTTGTGATGCCGTAGCGGATGACCATGAATCGACGGGCGACGGTGCTGACGACGCGGAAGACGTTCCGCAGGACGAAAATGCGGAAGCACCGTCGGAGGCCGAGACGGCGGCGGAGATTGCGGCTGAGACCGAGCCGAGTTCGCAGTAGAGGGGGGGCTGCGGGATTGCGGGGCGGTGTTTTTCGAGGGTGATCGTTTTCATCTGCGGGCAACGTACTTAGGATCTGCGACGCTGGGAGCCGTGGATTCTGAGGGACGTGCCTGTGCTGCCTGGATTTCCGCAACCTGACGCGCGGCGCTGTCTCGTGGGGCGTGATCGGCTGGCGTTGGTCGCCGTATCGTTGTGCGTGCTGATTCCGGGGACGCTGGGGGTCAGCCTCACGGACCGGGATGAGGGGTTTTATGCGCAGGTCAGTCGGGAGATGCTGGTCAGCGGTGACTGGCTGGTGCCGCACTATCTGGGGGAGCCGTGGATCTTCAAGCCGCCGCTGCTGTACTGGTTGACCGCAGCTTCGTTCAGCGTGTTCGGGCTGAACGCGTTTGCGGCCCGGCTGGTGTCGGTGCTGGCCATGACGGGCGTCGTGCAACTTGTCGGGACGCTGGGGGCGGAGATGTACAATCGGCGGGTGGGGCTGGTGGCAGCGCTGGCGTTCTTGACGATGGGTCTGACGGTGTTTGTGGGAAGACTGCTGCTAACCGACCCGTTGCTGTTGCTGTTTACGCTTGGGGCGGCGCTGGCGTTGTGGCGCTGCGTGACGCGGGGCGTGACGCTGTGGCGGGCGATCTGGTTTTGGGGGTGCATCGGGCTGGGGATCCTGGCGAAGGGGCCGGCGATTATACTCTTCGTGGGTGGGTTTGCTCTGGCGCTGTTGGCGCGGCCGGAGTCGAAACGGTGGGTGTGGCGTCCGACGCTGTGGCTCGCCGGCGTGGTAGGAATCGCGGTTGCCTTGCCCTGGTATGTGTACATTTCGCATGCGGCGGCGGGGGCGTTCTGGCAGCGGTTTCTGTGGGAGGAGATTATTCTGCGGGTGGTGCGGGCCTCGTGCAGTCACTGGGGGCCACCGGGATATTACCTGGCGGTGAGCCTCGGGGCCTTGATGCCGTGGACGCCGCTGGTGCCGGGGGCGGTGCTCGAAGTGATGAAACGGCGACGTGGGGATCGGTCGGCCGGGATGCTGCTGATCTGGCTGGCGGTGCCGTGGGTGATTGTGGAGCTGATGCAGAGCAAGCTGCCACATTATGTGCTGCCGTGCTATGTGCCGCTGGCGATCATACTGGGGCGGACGTTGGATGTGGTCGTGACGGAGCCGATCCGGGGGGTGCAGTGGGTGGCGTTGTGGATGTGGGCGGTGGTGCCGGTGGTGCTGGGCGTGGCGCTGGCGGTGCTTGGTTTCTACATGTGGGGGACGGGCTGGACGCCGGGGGCGGTGGCAAGTGGTGTGGTGCTGGCGGGTTGTTATGGTGGTGTGGCGGCGGGCGTGGCGCGAGGTAGCTGGGACGTGATGTGGCGGTGGGCAGTGATTGGTGCCGTTGTGTTTCACGTAGCCGTTGGGGCGGTGTTGTTGCCGGGGTTGGAGCGCTATCGGTTAAGTCGGGATGTAGCCGAGGCGGTGAATGACGTCGTGGGCGCGGCGGGGCGTGTCGTCGCGAGTGGCTATGATGAGCCGAGCATGTTCTTCTACATGGAGGCCCGCGGGCGCGCGGTTGGACGGGATGAGATCCCTGAGGTGCTCGCGGGTGGAACGGACGCCGAGGTCGCGGTATTGCGCGAGGCGACGTTACGGGTGGCTGGCGCCGAGCCGGAGGGCAGTTCGCAAGCCTGGCGGAGAATAAGGGGATTCAATTATGTGAAAGGTGAGTGGGTGGTCGTGTGGGTGGTAGCGCTCGAGGCGTGTGAGGAGTGAACCCGATCGGGACGCCCATGGGGGCAGTTCGCCGCGGAGTATCCGGCTTAATCGCAGCGAGGAACTGCTATACTGGGAGGGCTGATTCGAGTGCGCGCGTGCGCATCGCCGCACCGGGTGTATGCGAACCGTAGCGCTGCGAGCGTGATCAAACGGGTCGTTGAAGCGAAGGAGGCACATGAAATGTTCTTGAAAGCGCTGGGTGGATGCGGTCTATTGCTGGTGGTTGCTGTTTGTGGGGCTGTAGGCACGGGAGTATCGCCGACGCAGTGGCAGGGATTGACCGAGCGGCCGACGGTGACGGAGCTGGGTTGGTGTGGGACACAGGAGGTTTGGGAAGCGAAGGGGATCGAGGGTTTCCTGGGGCCGGCAGGGGATTGCCCGATCCAGGGCGATTGTGATGTTCCGGGCATACGGGATTTTCATCAGGTGTATCCGTTTACGCTGTTCAAGACGATTCGGGTGCATGTGCATGTGTTCCGCGAGGACGACGGGTCGAATCCGGCGGCGACGGAAGAGGAGATCCTGGAGCAGATGGCAGAGTTCCAGGCGGATTATGCGCCGTGGCGGATTCGCTTTGACTGGACGTGGGGGTTCGTGGACGACACGACGTATCGCTATGGTCAGAACGTGTCACAGATGAAGCAGGTTTATGCGATCAGCCCGGCTACGACGTGCAACGTGTACGTGGTGGATCTGGGGTATGCATTCGGCACGTTTCCGTGGGATCCGGACTGCCTGACGGCGGATGGCGGGATCGTCATTACGGAGGAATTCGTGCCCGAATTGCATCATGCGTTAACACATGAGATGGGGCATTGCCTGGGGTTGTGGCATACGCATCACGGTGTGAGTGAAGTGGCATTCTGTGGTGACTGTTATGAGATTCCGTGGCCGCCGAGCAGTGTCACGGGAGATTTCTGTGCGGACACGCCACCGACGCCGGTCGATTATGATTGCGAGTCGCAGCCGGGCAACGATTCGTGCTCGGGCGAGCCATGGGGCGACACGGATCAGGAAAACTACATGAGTTATGGCGGGTTTGATCCTGGCTGCTGGTCGCTGTACACGCCGCAGCAAGCCGCGCGCATGCACTGCTGGATTACGGATGTGCTGTCGAGCTGGTTGACGTGCGACTCGACGGAAGACTGCAACGGTAATTACATCCCGGACGATTGTGACATCGCGGAAGGGACCAGCGCGGACGATGACGGGAATGGGGTTCCGGATGAGTGCGAGAATGCGCTGCTGGGTGATTTGAATTGCGACGAGCAGGTTGATTTTGATGACATCAACCCGTTTGTGCTGGCGTTGTCGGGTCAGGCTGCTTACGAGGCGGTATGGCCGGACTGCGCGTGGCTGCTCGCCGATTGTGACCAAAATGGCGATGTGGACTTTGATGACATCAACGCGTTCGTGACCTTGATTGGTAGTTGAGGGGCAAGGACAGTGCTGCCGAGTCCGCGGCTCCGTGCATGAAAGGGGTGTATAGCGGATCTACGGCGTTGTAGAGGGACTTGTCTGCAATGGCCGCCTCCGGCCCGGTCGACGCTTTTCAGCTGGCGTGCGACTGGCCGGAGGCGGCGTTTGTCTTGTATGAGTTGATTTCGCGGTGAGATTTCTCTCCCATCGAGCTGGTCTTTTCAATATGATAAGTACTCTCTCATCTGCTCAGCTTGCGATTGGGTGATGAGTGCAGACTTGTGCGCGTGCTCCCGGCAGGGTATCGGGCTGCCTGCTGAGGAGAAGTGCCTTTGTGGAACCGTCGCGTTTTGTACGTACCGGGCGGCTGTTGCGGGTAGGCACGGGTGGCGCGCTTCCATGACAGTCCGTTCGGACTACCTTTGGAGGTGGGAACATGTCTCTTTCGCGTGTATTGGCGGCGGGTATCGTTGTGTTGTTGGCAGATTGGGCCGGGGGTCAGACGGTTACGCGGGCGTCGGCTGGAGGGGGTGGTTATGGTGAGCCGGTGGTGCGTGGGGGGCGCTGGACGTTTGACATCTTGAGTGAGGCGCAGCGGTTGTTGCCGGATCCGTGTCAGAATACGGCGTTGCGACCTGCTGGCGACGTGGTGGTTGATTTCGCGTGGCAGCCGTCGTCGGACTCGACGGTGCCGCCACGGGTGGACTTTGTAGGGCCGACGTGGTATCCGCAGGCATCGCTGGACGTATTCAAGGGGGCGCTGGTGTTCAACGAGCCGGGGTTTGGCGGGTTTCTGCCGGGGCAAGTGAGCCTGATGGAGAGTCCGCCGCTGTTCCCGGCCGATCTCGGATTCGGGGCGGGGCCGGTGGAATTGGCGTTTACGGCGAATGCGAACCCGGTGCCGGAGACGTTGCTGTTTGTCGCGGGGGTACGTGTGATGGTGGGTGGTGAGTGGACGCCGTGGGAGGATCAGGAATTCGCGATTTTGCCGGGGCCGCATGAATATCGGATTCCGTTTGGGCCGCTGCTTGATGTGGAGGCGGCGCAGGTGCGTGTGGGTGTGCAAAACGCCGACGAGGCGCAGCCGGTCGAGGAGGAGACCGGGCCGGCGGTGGACGAGGCGCGGGTGGAGGAGGTAGCGGAAGCCGCGCCGGAGGATATCTGGAAGTATGTGCCGGATATCAGCCAGGGCAACGGGGCGATCTGTCAGGGAACCGCGTTTGCGAATTGCCTGCGGTACTGGGCGGAATCGAATGAGACGTATGAGGAGGCGCTGCATGATGATCCGGAGGCTTCGGATGAGGAGAAGAATGAGGAGTTGCAGGACGATCTGGTAGAAGAGTGTCATGAGAATGATGAGGGAGATCTGGGCGTGGTGGAGGTCCTGCGGGACGCGGGCATCTACCGCGGGCAGGATCCGGAGGGTGACACGGATCCGCTCGAGTACGTGCAGTACTTTGATGATGCGGCCACGGCGGAGAACTTCCAGACTGCGTTTCAGGCGTGTCACGACGTGCTACTGCGGTTGATGTGGTACAACGAGGAGGGCGAGTTGGCTCATCCGAGCTATGCACATTATGTAACCGTGGCGGGGATGGAGTTTGATGACGATGGAAACATCGAGCGGATCCATGTAGCGAATCCGTGGGGGGACAGTCATCACAGCGTGGACGAGGATAACCGGGACGACGCGTATGAGACGCTGGAGGTCACCGTTGACGAAGACGGGCGCATCCGCGTGGACAACAACTACATGGAGACGCATGCGGCGGGCGTCAACGGTGCGGCGTACATGTGCGTGACGGACATGGGCGTCGTGCGGCCCGTATCGGATGATGAAGATGGACCGGGGACCGCGCTGGCAACGATCAAGTCGCCAGCGGAGCATATGGACGGGCTGGTTACATACGAGTACACGGTGAGCAATGATGAGGCGACGGGGATCGGTTACGTAGGGTTGTTTGTTGACGTGCCGGTGACGAACATTCAGGCGCCGCCTGGCTGGGAGGCGCAGCGCGCGCCGGCGTATTATCACAATGGTACGGACTGCAATCGGGAGTTTCGCGCGCCGGGCATCATTTGGCGGACATTTACTGACCCGGTCTTGCCGGGTGAGACGCTGTCAGGGTTTGCCTTCGAGACGGATGAGGTCTGGCCGGTGCGTCCGTTTGCCGCGACGTGGTACACGGAGACGGAAGGGATGTTCTCGCGTTTCGGGTTGATCACTGGTCCGGTGCCGATTGGTGATATGGACTGTGATGGGGACATCGACTTCGATGATATCAATCCGTTCGTCACGGCCTTGAGTGGCCAGGATGCCTACGAAGCCGCGTTTCCGGGTTGCGATTGGCTGAATGGTGATTGTGACGGCAACGGGCAGGTGGACTTTGACGATATCAACTGTTTTGTGGGGTTGTTGAGTAGTTAGCAACTGTCCGAACGCGCTGGTGGCACTGGTTTCGACTGGTCGATTGCGCTGGTCGGGAACCAGTGCCACAACGCACACGGATGTGGGGCTGGGAGGTCTGGACTGCGTCAAGTTTCGCCGGACCGCTGGTCGCGGTCTTCCTCTTCCTCGCGGACACGGCGCTCGACCTCGTCGGCGATGTCGGGGTAGAGCTTGTGTACGCAGTCGGGACAGAGGCAGTGACTGAACTCGACGCCGGCGTGCTCGTGGACGTATTCCTCGACCTGTTGCCAGTAGCCGTGGTCGTCGCGGATGCGTTTGCAACCAGCGCAGATGGGCAGCATGCCGCGCAGCGTCTGGACGTGATCGAGGGTCTCGCGTAGTTGCGTCAGGAGTTGCTCACGCTCCTCTTCGGTGCGTTTTTGTTCTGATATGTCGAAGAGTGCGCCTTCGAGACGGATGCCGCTGTCGGTGCTGGCGGGGACGGCCCGCTGATGGATTTCGACCCAATGGTAGTTCTCGCTGGTATGGCGCAGCCGGGCACGCCCGACGATAGGGTTGCCGGTTTGCAGCGCGGTTTGGCTGAGTTCATCGACGCGGGATCGGTCGTCGGGGTGGCAGAGTTCCAATAATGTCAGTTCGCCGGAAACGAAGCTTGCGGGCGGCAGGCCGGTGAGGTCGCGGATCGCGTCATTGATGTACTCGATGGTCTGGCGCTGGTCGTCGCGGGCAAGGTAGACGACGCCGGGGATGTTCTCGGCGAGTGCGCGGAACAGGTGTTCGCTGTGGCGGAGGGCGGCGTCGGCGTTGCGGCAGTGGATGGCGGCGGAGAGGGTACTGGCGGCGACGCGCAGGGCCTCAATCTCGCTCGTGGTCCAACAACGCTGGTGGCGGCACTCCTCGAAGCCGATGAATCCCCACCAGGCGCCGCCGACGAAGATGGGGACGATCAGCACGGATTGGGCGCCGCGGGCGGGCAGATCGTGTTGTTCGTCCTGAGCAAGATCGGTGACGTTACCGACGACTTCTTCGCCGCGGGCGAGGGTTTTCATCCAGCGGGAGAGGCGGGTGTCCTCGTAGGTTGTGCTGGCTGGCAAGTTTGCGCCGGTCGGGCCCAGTTGCGGATTGATCCACGCGCTGCGCAGGCGCACGCGGGTCGGGCCATCCCCGGTGGGTACGTTCTGGTAGATGTAGACGCGGCCGACATCGGCGGCGGTGCCGAGTTGCTCCCAGGCGGCGCGCATGTTCTCTTCCCAGCCGGCGGCGGCGAGGAACAGTTGGGCGGCATAGCTGACGGCGCTGAGGATGGCCTCGCGTTGGCGGAGGGCGTCTTCGGTGAGTTTGCGGCGGGTGATATTGCGGCAGATCTTGGCAATGCTGGTGAGGGTGCCGGTCTGGTCGTAGACGGGGAAGATATCGTCGGAGAACCACAGGGTTTCGCCTTCCCACGTCACGGCGTTTTCCACCGTGAGTGGCTGGCCGGTTTCGGCGACTTTGCGCAGTTGTTGCACGAGGGTGTCAGCCTGCTCGGGAGGGAACATGTCATGTGCTGTCCTGCCGATGACGTCTTGCGGCTTGACGTGGTAGCGCGAGGGGCCGTTGTAGTACAGGTAGCGGCCATCGACGTCATGCAAAACGATCAGGTCTTCGGCGGACTCGATGAGCATGCGCAGGCGTTGTTCACTCTTGCGAAGGGCCTCGGCGGTGCTCTTGATTTCGGTGACGTTTTCGTGAGCCACGATGGCCCAGTTGCGGTTCTCGGTGCGGAAGCCTGTCACGCGCATTTGGAACCAGCGGCGCTCGGCGGGGCTGTGGCAGGGGTATTCGAAGAAGCAGGACTTCTCGTCGCCGGCGAGGACGGCTTCGATACCGCGGCCCGCGTCGGCGGCACCTTCGCTGGAGGGGCCCCGAGCATTGCGGCATAGAGTCAGGTAGTCGACGCCGAGGCCGTAGTTGGGTGTGGCGAGGTGGTTGTCGCGCGCGAAGCGCTTCCAGGCGTCGTTGACCTGCACGATGGCGCCGCGGTCGTTGAGGATGGCGACGTGGGCGGAAAGTGAGTGCAGGACCGTCTGCTGGAAGGCGTGGGAGCGACTGGCGTCGCGTTCGGCGCGTTTGCGCTCGGTGATGTCCTCGACGGTGCCTTCGTAGTATTGGATGCGGCCGGCGGCGTCGCGCACGACCTGGGCATGCTCACGTACGTAGATGGTGCTGCCGTCGCGGCGTCGCCAGGCGGCTTCCATGCCGACGATGCGTCCTGCGCGCTCGATGCGCTCTTTGAAATCCGAGCGGGGATACTCCGGCTCGAAGCCTTCCTCTTCGAGGTTGCGGCTGGTCAGTTCGGGATATGATGAGTAGCCGAGCATGCGCACGAGCGCTGGGTTGGCGATGACGATGCGGCCGTCAGGCGTCGTGCGGTAGATGCCGATGGGGGCGTTGCTGAAGAGGGTGCGATAACGTTCTTCGCTGGCGCGGACCTGATGCTCGCTGCGTTTGAGGTCGGAGATGTCCCGCAGCACCTTCGCCACGGCGGTGATCTCGCCCGACTCGTCTTCGAGCGGAAAAGCGTGTTCCAGAAACCAGTAGTCGCGGCCGCGCCAGGTGACGCGGCGTTCGCCGGTCATGCGCGCCCCGCTACGGGCGACGGCGGCGATGTCGGAGACGATTGGGGCAGCCTGATCTTCGTGGAAAAAGTCGTAGGGACTGCGGCCGACGACCTCGCGCGGTGTAATGTCGAAACCGCGGGCCCCGTTGTAGTAGAGGAAGCGGCCGTTGAGATCGTGGATGACAATCACGTCTTCGGAGCGCTCGACGAGTTGGCGAAGGTAGTCGGGTGAGAGTGATTGCACTTGCGAGCAGACCTTCCTCCCGCACCGCGCGGCCGCTGTGGGACGTACGAGCTTAGAATCGACGTTGCCTGCTTCCGGCGGCATCGATGCGGGACGCCGCGCGGCGGGCAGCAGATGACACGCATGTGTCTGGCAGCACGCTAATCACATTCGACCGGCGTGGCCGCCGCTGAAGTGTTGCGGGGTCGCCATCGCCGACCGACTCTCCCTAATATGTTAGTGTAGCACGAGTCCGGGAGGTGCGCAGGCATACCGCCGGATAATCTGTGGTAATTGCATGAGAACAGGATACATCTGCGCAGGCGAGGATACGGTAATCAGGTACGGGTATACAGTATTGCCGAACGAGTGCTGACTACATGATTCCGAGTACTTGTCGGGCGAGGTTGTCGGGCATGCGTTCGTAGCGGCTGGGTTCCATGGCGTAGGTGGCGCGACCCTGGGACAGGGAGCGGACTTGTGTTGCATATCCGAACATGGATGAGAGCGGCGCTTCGGCGGTGATGACGTGATTATTGCCCCGCATCGCGGTGGAATGGATCGTCGCGCGGCGGGCCATGAGGTCGCCGTTGACGGCACCGAAGTACTCTTCGGCGGTGACAACTTCGACTTTCATGATGGGTTCGAGCAGGACGGGGCCGGCTTGTTCGACGGCGCGCTGGCAGGCCATGGAGGCGGCGGTTTCGAAGGCAACTTCGGTGGAGTCTTCGGGGTGTTCTTCGGCGTCGACGAGGGTGGCTTTGACGTTGATAAGCGGGTAGCCGCCGAGCGTGCCGTTGCGGCTGGCGTCGCGAACGCCTTGTTCGATAGCGGGGATGAACTCGGGCCTGATGGGGCCGCCCTGGAGCTGATTGACGAAGCGGAAGTGCTCTTCGCCCGGCTCAGGCTCGAATGGCTCGACGCGGACTTTGGCAACGGCGAACTGTCCCCGGCCGCCGGTCTGATGGATGAAGCGGCCTTCGGCCTCGGCAGATTTGGTGATGGTCTCGCGGTAGGCGACGCGTGGTTTGCCGACGCGGACGCCGACGTTGAAGTCGCGTTCGAGGCGGTGGCACATGACTTCGAGGTGGAGTTCGCCCATGCCGGAGATGAGAAGCTGACCGGTTTCGGGGTTGTCGCGGTATTCGAAGGTGGGGTCGCTGCGCGAGAGCATGCTGAGGGCGTTAGCGAGCTTGTCGCGGTCGTTGGTCGACACTGGTTCGATGGCCATGCTGATGACGGTTTCGGGAAACTCGATGCGTTCGAGGAGGATCTGGCCGCCCTTCGTCTCGCAGAGCGTGTCGCCGGTTTGGGATTCCTTGAGGCCGATGGCGGCGACGATGTCGCCGGCGTGGGCCTCGGTGACCTTTTCGCGACGTTTGGCGAAGATGCGAAAGAGCTGGGGCAGGTTTTCCTTCTTTCGTCGGCCGACGTTGAGGATGCGCGAGCCGGCCTTCAGGACGCCGGAGTAGACGCGGATGAAGTGCAGGTCGCTATGGGCGTCGGCGACGATCTTGAAGACCATGGCGGCGAGGGGGCCGCCGGGGTCGCATTTGCGTTGAAGGATCTGCTCGGGGTTTTCGGGGTCGGTGCCTTGAATCGGCGGGACCTCCGGCGGGGAGGGGAGGTAGTCGCAGACGGCGTCGAGGACGGCCTGGACACCCATGTAGCGGAGGGCGGAGCCGCAGAGGATGGGCTGGCACTTGCGGGCGAGGACGCCTTTGCGGAGGGCGGCCTTGATCTCGTCGGGTTTCAGTGGCTCGCTTTCGAGGTATTTGAGCATGAGGTCATCATCGAGTTCGGCGACCTTCTCTTCGAGCTGGTGGCGGTATTCGCGGGCCTGCTCTGCGAGTTCGGGCGGGATGTCGATGACGTCGTATTTGCGACCGTCCTCGGTCTGGAAGTAGTCGCAGGCTTTCATCGTGACGAGGTCGACGTAGCCGCGGAAGGACTGCTCCTGGCCGATGGGGATCTGGATGGGAATGGGGTTGGCTTCGAGACGGTTGCGGATCGTCTCGACGGAGCCGAAGAAATCGGCACCGGTCTTGTCCATCTTGTTCATGAAGCAGATGCGTGGGACGCGATAGCGATTGGCCTGGCGCCAGACGGTTTCGGACTGGGCCTCGACGCCTTCTTTGGCATCGAATACGACGACGGCGCCATCGAGAACGCGGAGGCTGCGCTCGACTTCGGCGGTGAAATCGACGTGGCCGGGGGTGTCGATCAGGTTGAGGCGATAGTCTTTCCAGAGGAGCGAGACGGCGGCGGAGTAGATGGTGATGCCGCGCTGCTGCTCTTCGGTGTCGAAGTCGGTGACGGTGGTGCCTTCATCGACGTTGCCCATCCGGTGGATTTTGCCACTGTAGTAGAGCACGCGCTCGGTTGTGGTGGTCTTGCCGGCGTCGATGTGGGCGGCGATGCCGATGTTGCGGATCTTTGAAAGGTCTTCCATGGCGCCGCGGCGTGCTCCTGAGCGGACAAATCACAGCGGGCGCGGCCCGTCGCCGCGCGAATGGGGCATTCTATGCAAAACGGGCGGCCCCGGCCAACGCCGAGGTCGCCCATCGGGATCCTGCGTGGCCGGCCGATAACCGGCTGATGGCTGGTGTCGAAGCCTACTGGCGTTGCAGGGTACCTTCGCACTCGATGCTGATAGTGAAACTGGACGACTGGGTTGTGCCGGCCACGCTGATGGTCTGCGTAACATCGTAGCTGGCGCTGTGGTGTAGGTCATGCTGTCGCCGCTGACGCTGAACGTGTAGGTCTGGGCGCCGGTGCCGGTTTGGGTGAAGCCGGTGCCGGTGGCGTCGAAGGTGTATTCGACGGTGACGGTGGCGCTGGTGCTGGAATAGGTCGCGCTGGTCACGGAGGCAGTCTGGGTAATCGTGATCTGCTCGCCGTTGATTTCGGTGGTAGAGGTGTAGGTGGCGGCGTCGCCGATGTCGGTGATGTCGACGTCGGCCGCTCCGGTGTCGGGGGAGAGACTCGCCACGGGGAGTCGTGCGGGCTGGCCGTCGCTGTCGAAGGTGACGGTGTAATTCTGGGTGGAGGTCTGGGTGATGGGTTCCTGACCCTCGAGGGTCGTCGTGAAAGTGCAATTGAGGACGCCGTCCCAGGTGCCGGAGATTTGGCGCAGCTCGGCGGCTGGCTCGTCGTTGCCGATTTCGTTGATGTCGGGGGCGCCCGTGGGGCAGCCGCCGAGCGTCGCGAGTGTGAGGATGGTGATTGTCAGTGTCAGATTGAAAGTTGTGCGCATGCCTCGCCTTCCATGGTGTTTGCTGTGGTGCCCAACATGATACCCGATCACTCACACCTGATCGGGGTGGGGTGTGCGGCCCCCATGAGGATGGCGGCAGTGTAGCGGGCTGAATTGGGATGTCAATGGTACTGTTTGATGGGTCGCAAAAAGAAGATCGCAAGTGTTCCGGTTGTGCGGCGCGCTGATTTCGGGTTGCCTCGCGTGGGTCGAGCGATATGATGCGTCGCGAACGAGACCTTCACAAGCCGACACGAGCGGACGCCGCGATCGATGCAAGTGGTCGCCATCATACCTGCCCGCTACGGTTCGACACGCTTCCCGGGGAAACCTCTCGCTCAACAGACCGGCAAGTATCTGATCCAGCATGTCTGCGAACAGGTCCGCGCGGCGGAGACGGTGGAGCGGTGCATCGTTGCGACGGATGACGAGCGGATCGCGGAAGCCGTGCGATCGTTCGGTGGCGAGGTTGCGATGACTTCGCCCGAGCATCCGAGCGGGACGGATCGGATCGCGGAGGTGGTGCGTGGGCTGCCGGGGGCGGACGACGATATTGTTCTGAACATTCAGGGGGACGAGCCGGAGATTGAGCCGGAGTTTCTGGATCGGCTCGTAGGGCGGGCGCAGGGCGAGCCGGCGGATATGTGTCCGGTGGCGACGCTGGCGTGCCCGTTTTCGGACGATCTGGACCCGCGTGATCCGAGTCGGGTGAAAGTTGTGCTGAATCAGGCGGGTCGGGCGCTGTATTTCTCGCGATCTCTGATACCATATCCGCGGGATAGGCATGAGGGTGCCCGGGATTGTTGGTACCTGCATCTCGGGGTATATGCTTATCGGCGGGCGTTCCTGCTGAGGCTGGCTGCCTGGCCGCCTGGCAAGCTGGAGCAGATCGAAAGACTCGAACAGCTACGCGTGCTCGAACACGACACTGCGTTGGCCGTCGAGATTGTCGAATACGCGACGGCCGGCATTGACACGCCGGAAGACTACGAGCGCTTCGTAGGACGGTGTGCGGGTCGGACCTGATGGTGGAGTCCTGAGATCGGCGGTGGTCGGTCTGCGGGTGGAGTTTGGCCTGACGGCGACCGGCGGGAACGCGGGTTGTCGCACAGCATGGAGTGTATAAACGGCGCAATGGACGGCGACCGGCTACTTGATTCAATCCGCGACCAGTCAGGCGACACGGAGTTTTACCTGCCGCTGCCGGCGGGCTACAAGCCCGGTTCGACGAAGTTTGTGGTTGTGTTTGGCACCGTGATCAGCGGGCTGGGGAAGGGGATTTTCAGCTCTTCGCTGGCGCGTTGCCTGCAGGACAAGGGGCTGACGGTTGCGCCGGTCAAGCTGGAGGGGTATCTCAATATCGATTCGGGCACTTTGAATCCGTTTCGGCATGGGGAGGTGTTCGTCCTGGATGACGGGACGGAATGCGACATGGATCTGGGCACGTATGAGCGTGCGCTGGATCAGAACCTCAGCAGGCTGAACTTCGCGACGAGCGGGCAGATTTATCGCCGGGTGCTGGAGCGGGAGCGGACGGGTGCGTATCTCGGCCGGGATGTGCAGATGATTCCGCACGTGACGGGCGAGGTGAAGAACCGGATGCGTGAACTGTCGCTGGCGACCAAGGCGGATGTTGTGTTCGTCGAGATTGGTGGCACGGTTGGCGACGTTGAGAATGCGCACTATATCGAGGCGATGCGGCAGCTTGCTTTTGAGGAGGGGCAGCGGAGTGTTTGTTTTGTCGCGCTGACGTATGTGTTGGAGCCGGCGATTCTGGGTGAGCAGAAGAGCAAGGCGGCGCAGCTTGGCATTCGCCGGTTGCTGGAATGCGGGGTACAGCCGCACATTATTGCCTGTCGGGCGCATACGCCGGTGACGCGCAAGGTACGCGAGAAGATCGCGCTGTTTTCGAATGTGCCGCCGGAGCGGGTGTTCAGCATGCACGATTGTGAGAGTGTGTATCTGATTCCGGAATTGCTGCGTGGGGCGGGCTACGACCGGGCGGTCATGGAATGGCTGCAACTCGAGCCGCAGGTGGATGAAGAGGGTGAGCGCAAGGCGCGCGAGAAGTGGCTGGCGTATCTGAATCACATGCGGGCCGCAACGCGGCAGGTCTCGATTGGCATCACGGGCAAGTACACGGCGGTGCGCGATGCGTATGCGAGCATCCTCAAAGCGCTGGAACATGCGGGCGTGTATCTGGGCTGCAAGGTCAACATGCAGTGGGTGGATACATCTGAACTGACGGATGAAACGGCGGCGAAGGCCTTGCGCGAGATCCATGGCATCATCGTGCCGGGTGCGTTTGGCATTCGCGGCGCGGCGGGGAAAATCGCGTCGTTGCGGCATGCGCGCGAGAACCAGGTACCGACGCTGGGGATTTGCTACGGTTTTCAGATGGCGGTGATTGAGTTTGCGCGGAACGTCTGTGGTATGGAAGATGCGGATTCGACGGAGATCGACACGGAGTGCCGCTATCCGGTGATCAATCTGTTGCCGGAGCAGAAGGAGATCGAGGGGCTCGGCGGCACGATGCGGTTGGGCGGGCATGACATTCAGATCAAGCCGGGGACGCTGGCGGAGCGGATGTTCGGGGGGCGGACGCGAATGCGATTTCGGCATCGGTATGAGGTGGATCCGCGGTACATCGCCACGCTGGAAGAGCATGGGATGATCTTCTCGGGCAAGTCGCCACGGGCGGAGATCATGAACGTGCTCGAGCTGAAGCCAGAACTGCATCCGTACTACGTCGGGACACAGGCGCACCCGGAGTTGACGTCGCGGCCGCTGTCGCCGCACCCGATGTTCGTGGGGCTGGTGCATGCGGCATTGCGGCGGGCTTATGACGACTATGATGAGCCGCTGGTTTTTCCGCGGGAAGTGGACCTGGCAGACGGTGCAGCGGAGCAGGATGCGTCATCGCATTCGGGCAGCGGGGCGGGGCGGGTCTGAGACATACTGCCCGTCCGACGAGTTGATATGGTGGGTTGCACTCGCCGTGTGGCGTTGCGCAGACGAGACGCGGTCATGTTTCCGCCTCTTTCCCTTCGCTGATAAGTTGAGATACGAACGCCGCCCGCATCGCGTTGCGACACGGGCGGCATGATGGAACACAGTGATTCGCTGCTGTGACTGCGGTTAGCGACGGCGGATGAGCAGGCCGAGCGTGAGCATCAGGAGCGACGCCGGCTCGGGGATGGGCATGATGGCGAGGTCGCCACCCTCGACAAGGGGGAACTCGCCGTCGGCATTGAACGCACCCTCAAACGTCGGAGCGCCGGGGGCATCGGTACCGAAGCTGTACACGTGCGAGAAGAACTCCGGCACACTGCCGAGCGCGGCGGCGTAGCCGGTGTCATCGCGTGACCAGTCAACGACGAGGCCCTGGCTGAAGTTGGTATCCAGGCCGAGGTCGCCGAAGAAGTTGAACAGCTCGGTTGTGGTGTTGCCGTCGTACTTCCACACGCCGTCGCCAGCCAGATCATGCAGGATGAGCTCGCCGGCCGAGGTAACGCCGAACCCGATGGTCAGCGGGTTGTCGATACCCGGGACCTGGGTAACGAAGGTCTGATCGCCGGTGGAGGTATCAATGGTGTAGAGATTCGCGGCGCCGTCGATGCCATACAGCAGGCCGTCGGCGGGATTGTACGCGATGTCGTTGAGCCCGGGCTGGCCGAGGTTACCGACGGGGGTGGCGGCACCGGTGGCGGTATTGATCTCGTAAAGGCCGAAATCGGCAGTGTTGTCGCCATACGACGCGTACGCGTAGAGGGGACCGCCGACGCCGTTGAAGGCCAGACCGCCGAAGCCGATGTCCGCGACGCCGAACTCACCGATCGTTGTGAAGCCGGCGGGATCGGAAGAATCGAAGACAAACAGTTCGTTGGTGCCGCCGCCAACGGGCAGGTTGTTCACGCCGTAGATGTCGACCGCGTTAGCGGTACCGGTGGCGATGAGACCGATGACGGCCAAGGTAAACAGGTTACGCATTCTAACTCCTCCTAAGAGACAAACGGAACATGGGGCAGACGGTCCGGCCCGCCCCGCTTCAAACAGCGTGCAACCAGCGCACGCGACTCCTCGCAGATGAAAGTTGAAACCCGCCGGGGTATGTCTTGCTTCTTTCCTCTTTGGCCCGCCGACGACGAATGTCGGGTTCAGTGAGTATGACGATATCACTTCCGATGTTTCAGTCAAGAAAAATAGTCGTTTTCTAGTCCTATTTAGGGCATTGAGGCTGTTCAAACAAATGGAGTTGTAGAGGCTACTTTTGGGGTTTTGGAGCGATCGCGAGGTGGTGGAGTTCGGCGGCGGCTTGCCGGCGGTAGCGTGATCGCGTTCAATATCGGGTCTTGCGCTGAGAGTAAGTGGGTAGAGCGATGATTCCGGTAACGATACAGCAGGTTGTTAAGCAGTTTGGGCGGGTGCGAGCGCTGGATGACGTGAGTCTGACGATCGAGCGGGGGGAGTTGTTTTTCCTGCTCGGGCCATCGGGCTGCGGCAAAACGACGCTGCTGCGGACGATCGCGGGGTTTTATCAGCCGAACAGAGGGCGGGTGCGATTTGGCGAGCGTGATGTGACGGACTTGGCGCCGCAACGTCGCAACACCGGGATGGTATTTCAGAATTATGCGCTGTGGCCGCATATGACGGTTGAGGCGAACGTGGCGTTTGGGTTGAAGGTGCGGCACGTGGCGCGCGGTGAGCGTCGGCGGCGGGTGGTGGAGGCGCTTGAGACCGTGCGAATGGGGGCGTATGCGAAGCGGAAGCCGAATCAGTTATCGGGTGGACAGCAGCAGCGTGTGGCATTGGCGCGGGCGCTGGTCATTCGGCCGCAATGTCTGCTGTTGGATGAGCCGCTGAGCAACCTGGATGCGAAATTGCGGCTCGAGATGCGGGGGGAGATTCGGCGACTGTGCAAGGAGGCGGGGTTGACGGGCATTTACGTAACACACGACCAGAAGGAAGCGTTGTCGATCGCGGACCGGATGGCGGTGATGTTTGAGGGGCGGATCGGGCAGGTCGGGTCGCCGCGGGAGCTGTATCGTAATCCGGCGAGTGCGGCGACGGCGGACTTTCTTGGGGAGACGAACTTTTTGGACGGACGTGTTGTTTCGATCGAGGGTGAGGAGCGGGTGGTGGAGACACCGGCGGGGACCCTGCTTGCCCGAGTTGATGATACGGTGACGGGCGCGGGGCCGTGCACAGTTTCCATTCGTCCGGAGGCGATCCGTGTTCAGGCGGACGAAGCCATCCAAAACCGTCTGGAAGCGGAAGTTACGCATTCTGTTTACCTGGGGGACACGCAGCAACTGACGTTGGCGGTGGCAGGCGTTACACTGCGGGCCGCGGTCGTCGAGCGTGCAACGCACCAGCCACTCAAGGCCGGTGACAAGGCCGTTTGCCACGTTGACCCGCGGGATGTGGTGTTGCTCGCCTCCTGAGCGCGGATGGCCGGCGCTGTTTGCGGTGGTGGGCCGGCCGGGGTGAGTATTGCCGGCTAACGAGCCAGCGGTGTGAGAGTTGAGAGAAAGGGAAGTTCTGATGCGGATCATTGCGGCGCTATTGATAATCGCAGGGCTGTTTGTCTCGGCCAATGTCGGGCGAGCCG
Organism: uncultured Planctomycetales bacterium; assembly: GCA_964468185.1. Classification (GTDB taxonomy): domain Bacteria; phylum Planctomycetota; class Phycisphaerae; order UBA1845; family Fen-1342; genus JANQFV01. The sequence goes on from CAYXTR010000004.1 coordinate 38,712, forward strand.
ATGAGTATGATCTCGTGCTCATCTCGCCGCACAATGAGAACATTCAGCAGGAGTTTGAAAGAGCATTCATTGATCATGTGGGCCGGCCGCTGAAGCTGCGCTGGATCAAGAAGGGCACGGGGCAGATCATTCAGCAACTGGAGGCGCAGGACCGCGCGCTGGATGGTGGCTCGTTTGGGATCGACGTGTTTTTTGGGGGCGGCGTGCCCGACCACGATCTGGCGGCGGCGCGGGGCTACCTGGAGTCTCCGGACCTGCCGCCGGAGATACTGGCGGGCATTCCCAAGGAGATTGCGGGGGTGGCGAATTATGACAAGCGGCGGCTGTGGTTCGGGTCGGCGTTATCGTCTTTTGGTGTGCTGATGAACAAGCAGGGGTTGAAGAACCAGAATTTGCCGGAGATCAAGAAGTGGGAGGACCTGGCACATCCGCGGATGTTCAGTTGGGTGGTGATTGCGGACCCGCGGAAGTCATCGAGTGTGCGGGTGAGCTACGAGTTGATTCTCCAGCAGTATGGTTGGGAGAAGGGGTGGCAGTTTCTGACGCAGATTGCGGCGAATTCGCGGATGATCACGGATTCGTCGAGTGCGGTGCCGAACGAAGTGGCGACGGGCAATGTGCTGGCGGGGCCGTGCATTGATTTCTATGCGTACGGCCGGATTGCGCAGGCCGGCGAGGATGTGCTCGGATACGTGAACCCGGAGGGCGGGTCGGCAATCACGCCGGACCCGATTTCGATGTTGCGCAAGCCGCCGCATGAGGAGTTGGCGGAGCGGTTTGTGGCGTTTGTGCTGCGTCCGGAGGGTCAGCGCTTGTGGGTCTTACCGGCTGGGGCACTGGGTGGGCCGGTGGAGCATTCGCTGCACCGCATGCCGGTGCGGCCGGATGTGTGTGAGAAGTACGCGGATCAGCTTTTGATCAAGAACCCGTACAAGGAGGCCGAGGCGGGTACGTTTCGGAAGATGGATGGCGACTTGCAGCGGGACCGGAATCCGCTGCTGGCGGCGTTGATGGGCGCGGTGCTGGTGGATTTGCACGGTGAGGTGTGTGAGACGTGGCAGGCGCTGATTGCGGGTGGGATGAAGCCGGAGGCACTGGCGCTGTGGAGCAAGCCGCCGTTCAGTGAAGCGGAGGCGTTGAAGCTGGCCAAGAAGCTGGAGGAAGGCGGGCGTGAGGCGCGGCGGCTGACGCGTCGCTGGACGTTTGAGGCGCGTGAGAAATACGAGCGGGTGCGCGAGCTGGCTCGGTAACCGGTCTCGACGAGCGCGCGTTGTGCGCACGGCATGATTCCTGATTTGAGAAATGACAATGGATCGACACGGATCGCTCAATATCGCAACGTTTGTTGAAGCGTCGTTCCAGGAGAATGCATATGTACTATGGGAGGGCGACGGACCTGATGCGTGGGTGGTCGATCCGGGGTTGCCGCCCCAGCACCAGCAGATCATCAGCGCGTTGCGGGAGCGTGAATTGCAGCCCGTCGCGGTGGTGCTGACGCACTGTCATGGCGACCACATTGCCGGGGCAGGCCCATTGAAAGAAACGTTTCCTGAGATGCAGATCTGGGCGCCGCGTGATGAGGTGCACATGCTGACGGATCCGAACGAGAATCTGTCGGCTGCTTTCGGGTTCGGTGTCGTGACGCCACCAGCGGACAAGCCGCTCGCACCTGGGGACGAGCTGGTGCTGGGTGGTCTGACCTGGCGCGTTTTGGATGTTGGTGGTCATTCGCCGGGCGGGTTGGCGTTTTACTGTGAGTCGGCGGGCGTGGTCATTACGGGCGACGCGCTGTTTGCGGGCGGCATCGGACGGTATGACTTCCCTGGCAGTTCCGGTGAGCGATTGCTGCGGAATATTCGGGAGCAACTGCTGACGCTGCCGCCCGAGACGGTTGTTTACTCGGGACATGGGCCGGCCACGACGGTTGGGGAGGAGCGGGACGGGAATCCGTTTCTGCAGGGGGATTTCGAGGCATGAGGATCGGCTGGGGCCTGCTGCTGGTCGGTGCGCTGGTGGTGAACGCAGGTTGCGGTCAGCGCACTGTGTCGGTGCGCGACGCGTTGCCGGCGGGTCATGAGGCATTTCCGTGGGTGTTGGAGGGCGCAGTGTGGGCGGGGTCGTTCGATGACGCCGCGGAGGCGTTGGGTTCGGACGCGGAAACGCTGCGGCCATTATCGCCGGAGCGCGTGTGGCTGGCGGTCTATCACCATGAGGAACAGCCGGAGCGGACGTTGACGTTGCGGTGTCTTGCTTTTGGGTCAGGGGCGGACGTAGTGGCAGCGTACGAGGCGCTGCGGCCGGCGGCGGCGCGGGACTTCGATGCAGGCGATGAGGGGTGCTGGACGGATTTGGGAGTGATGTTCCGCTGGGGGAGGCTGCTGATTGAAGTGTTCGGGCAGGAGGCGACGCTCGATAATCAGGTGCAGTCGACGGTGATTGTGGGGCACGTTGAGCGGCACATGCCGCCGGGGCTACCGGATCAGCCGGAGTGAGGCGCAACCGGCGAGAGATTGCGGTCGGGTGCGCTCTGTTGGCGGTGCTGGCAGCGATTGGGTGCCAGCGACAGCCAGCGGAGCCGCCGGGGGCGGGGGACAATGCTGCGGCGACGAGTCAGGCTGGGTCGGTCGTGCGTGACTGGGTGCGGCAGCCGGCTACGGCGCCTGGTGAGCAGGATGTGCCGTGTCCACGTGTGCTGAGTGCCGGGCCGAACGTCACGGAGATCTGCGCGGCGCTCGGAGCGCTTGATTGTCTGATCGGGCGGACGCGGTTCTGCACGTATCCGCCGGCGGCGTTGCAGATTCCGTCGTTCGGCGGACTGAATGATGTCAATGCTGAGGCGCTGGTGGGGTTGAATCCTGAATTGATTATTGTCTCAGGCGAGAGTCGCAATATTGCGGATCAATTGGATCAGTTGGGGCTCGAACACGTGACGATTCCCGATGTGTCGTTGGATGATCTGTTTGTTGGAATCGGGCGGATTGGGGAGCACGTACGGCGGCCACGCACTGCGGCGGCGCTGCTGGCGAGCATTCGCGGTGATCTGGAGGCGGTGCGGCAGCGCTATGCAGATGTGCCGCCGGCGCGTGTGTTGATCGTGATTGCCCCCCTGCCGGACCCGCCGACACAGACGTTTGCAGCCGGGCCGGGGTCGTTCTACGACGATTTGTTGCGATTGGCGGGCCATCGCAACGCGGCGGCCGCCGCCGACCGGTCGTTTACACCGATTGCGCTGGAGTTTGTGCTGGAAGTTGACCCGGACGCGATCATCGAACTGGCGCCGGACGAGACGGGGCGGCCGAATGGCGACGCTGATGCGCTCGGCGTTTGGGCGAAGGTGGGCTCGCTAAAGGCGGTGCGGGATGAGCGCGTGCACGTGCTGGCGGGTCAGCAGCATATGATTCTCGGGCCGCGGATTGCGCAGACGTTTGAGGCGTTGTGTGCGACAATTGCCGGGGATGACGAAGCGCGGCAATCGGAATGAGCGAGAAACGACGGCGTGGCAGTTGCGTTGCCGCGGGGTGGTCGTTCGGCGAGGTGGTACGGAGGTGTTGCGGGGTATCGATCTGGCGCTGGGTGGCGGGGAGTGTGTGGCGTTGGTGGGGCCGAACGGGGCAGGCAAGACGACGCTGGCGCTGGCGGTTCTGGGAGCGTTGCGGCTCCAACGGGGCGAGTTGCTGTTGGACGGTCGCAGCATTGAGAAGATGGGCGGAACCGAGCGGGCTCGTTTCATGGCGTATGTGCCGCAAGTCCTCGATCGGGTGCCAGCCTTTACGGTACGGGACGTAGTGGCTGGCGGGCGATTTGCCTGGCGCGGGTGGTTGGGGGCGCATGCGCGAGAAGATCGGCGGGCGATCGATGAGGCTCTGGCGATCTGTGGTCTGGGGGAGCTGGCGGAACGAACGTTGGATACGTTGAGCGGTGGCGAGCGGCAAAAGACGATGTTGGCCGCCGCGATGGCCCAGGAGGCGTGCCTGCTGCTGCTCGATGAGCCGAACACGGCGCTCGATCCGGCGTATCAGCTCGAGCTGGTCCGCATCCTGCGTGAGTGGCAACGGGCGGATCGAGCGTTGCTGGTGATCAGTCATGATTTGCAGTTGCCGGCGGCGTTGGGCGGGCGGGTGGTTGCGCTACATGAAGGGCAGGTGGTGGCGGACGGATCGGTGGCGGAGGTGCTGGTGCCCGCGACGTTGGGGCGGATTTACGGGGCGGCTTTTGGGGTCGCCACGACGGCGGATGGTACGCAGGTTGTGTTGCCGGAGTGGTGGTTGCGGCGCTGACGTGAAGCTGCGGCTGGTGATTATTCCTCGAGGCGTTGGACGCGCGTGCGAAGTTGGGCGAGGGATTCGTGCACGTCGGCGATTTCGGCCTGGAGGTTGGTGATGTCTTCGCGCAGGGCTTCGAGCTCAGCTTGTTCGCCGACGGGTTGGGCTGCGGGTGAGGTCGCGCTGCTGGCGGCGGTTGGCGGGGGCGGGGCGGTTGGCGAAGCGTCTCGCGTCAGGGTGGCCCATTCATCGGGGGCATAGAGGCAGTGGGCATAGCGGACGGCGGAGCGTCCGGGTTGGCGGGGGAGCGGGGCGACGTAGGGTGAGTCGCCGGTGGTCAGCGGTTCGAGCGCGCCCTGCACCATCTCAGGTGACTCGAAGGGGTACATGCGTGCGCAGCGGGAGCGAAGTTCCCCGATCGTCTGCGGGCCGCGCAGGAGGAGTTCGGCCATGATGGCTCGTTGTGGCTTCTCCCAGCCGAAAGATTCCTTGGCCTCATGTTTGAAGCGTTCGACGCGGCCACCTTCACCGGGGAGCAGGCGCGCGACCACGCCCCCGGCCCGAAGTACCTCGAGGGTGTTCCAGACGGCTTCGTCGTCGAGTTCCATGAGGGGGTCGCGATTGCTCTTCTGATTGCACGCCGCGATGATGGCGTTGACGGTCATGGGGTAGTATTGGGGCTGGGCGAGGGATTTCTCGAGCAAGACGCCGAGGACGCGTCGTTCGATGTCGTTCAACGTGGTGGGCATCGTTCGCTCCATCTGTTTACAGCGTTGCGGGTAGGATTGTACCGGTGCATTCGCCGAAGCCAACGCGATAGTTTTCTCCTGCGCACCAGCCGGTGAGCGTAACGCGGTCGCCGTCCTGGAGGAACACGCGTTGCTCGTCATTCGGGAGGATCAGGGGTGTTTCGCCGCGGCGGGTGAGTTCGAGCAGGCAGCCCATGCTGTCGGGGGTGGGGCCGCTGACGGTGCCGCTGGCGAGCAGGTCGCCGGGGCGGAGATTGCAGCCGTTGACGGTGTGGTGGACGAGTTGCTGGAAGATGGACCAGTACATGTAGCGGAAGCTGGTGTCGCAGATGCGCTGGGGGCGGTCCGTTTCGGGTGTGTGGAGGTGTGCCGCCAGGTGGATGTCGTAGCCTTGCGGGCCTTTGGTTTGGAGATAGGGGAGTGGGCGTGGGTCTTGTGGCGGTCCCGCGCAGCGGAAGGGCTCGAGGGCGGCCAGCGGGACGACCCAGGGGGAGATCGTGGTGGCGAAGCTCTTACCGAGGAAGGGGCCGAGGGGCGCGTATTCCCATTGCTGGATGTCGCGGGCACTCCAGTCGTTGACGAGGACGAGGCCGAAGATCTGGTTGGGGGCGCGGCTCATGGGGATGGGTTTGCCATGTGGGTTGCCGCGGCCGATGAACAGGCCAACTTCGAGTTCGAAATCGAGTTCGTGGGTTGGCCCGAAGGGTGGGGGTGTGTCGTTGGTGGGGCGTTGCTGACCTTGAGGACGTATGACGTCCGTGCCGCTGACAACGATGGAACTGGCGCGGCCGTGGTAGCCGATGGGCATATGGCGGTAGTTGGGTGGTACGTCGGCGTCCGGGCCGCGGAAGATGCGGCTGACGTTGCGGGCGTGGTCGAGGGAGGCGTAGAAGTCGGTGTAGTCGCCGATTGCGCATGGGAGGCACATTTCGGCTTCGGCGGCGAGTACGAGGGCGGCATCGCGGAGGGCGCCGTCGTCGCGGAGGGTGGGCACGTCGTGGCGCAGCAGGCGGCTGATCTGCTCGCGGGCTTCGTGCCAGGCGGCGGGGCCGAGGGCCATGAAGCGGTTGAGTGTCGGGTCGGAGAAGACGCGGCCGCCGCGGAGTTCCGGGCCGGCGAAGAAGCCCCGTTCGGCGAGGACGCTGAGGTCGAGGATCCACTCACCGATGGCGACGCCGATGCGCGCTGGCTCACCGGGGGTGGGGATGAAGACGCCGTAGGGCAGATTCTGGATGGGGAAGTGTGAATCGGGTGGCAGGTCGATAAAGGAGCGCAGGGTCGGATCAGTCGTGGCACGCATAGGTTCTCCTCACGAAGGCCATCGCGAAGGTACCAAAGCGTGGGCGGACTGGCTATGCGAGCGCGGTGGCAGGTAAGAAAAAGCCTCGCCCGCGGCGCAGGTGCTGACGCCGCGGGCGAAGCGGATGGGCGTGCGTCGCTACTTGCTACTCGGACTTCTTGTCCGAAGCGGGGTTGTTTCCAGAACCTGCTTCCGGTTGCGGCAACTGGATGACGCGCGGGGCGTCGTCGTCGGGTTGTTTGGGCTCCTTGCCCGGGGGATAAGCGACGTCGGCCTGCTCGTGGAGCTTCGTGGCGTACTCGTCCATCTTCTCGCGCAGGTGGCGGTCGCGGAGGAAGAACTCGATGCCGGGGCGTGCCTCGGAGACGGGGATGGTGCCGCCTTTCTTCTTCTCGGTCACCTTGATGATGTGGTAGCCGAAGGAGGTTTCGACGATATCGCTGACTTCACCGGTGTCGAGGGCGAAGGCGGTTGCGGCGAAGGCTTCGACCATGTCGCCCTGACGTTTGAAGAAGCCGAGATCGCCGCCTTCGGCTTTGGAGGGGCACTCGGAGTGTTCGCGGGCCAGCGCGGCGAAGTCAGCGTCGGTGGTGCGGATCTTCTTGAGCAACTCTTCGGCGGTCTTGCGGGCAGCCTTCTTTTCTTCCGGGGTGGTGGCGCCGCGGCCGATGAGGATGTGACTGGCGCGGACCTTTGGTTCGGTGGTGTATTTGCGGTCGCGGTGTTTCTCGTAGTAGGCGAGGATTTCCTCGTCGGTGACCTTCGTGACTTCCGGGAACTTCTTCTCGATGAACTTGAGGTGGGCATACGTGCGGCGTCGGGAGGGATCTTTGGCGCGATCGACGAGGAAGTTGTCGAGTGATTTGCCCTGATTGCGGCGCATGTAGGCGTCAAGCTCATCGCGGGTCATGCCACTGTTGGCGAGGAAGCGATTCAGTTCCTCGGTGACCCACTCCTTCATGTCGGCGTCGGTGACTTCGATACCGGCCTTCTCCACCTCCTGATCCAGCAGGTATTCGTTGACGAGGTCTTCGATGGCCTTGTCGCGGAAAGCCCTCTTGAGGTGCTGCCACTGGCCCTCGGTCATGTCGTCGCGGCGCGGGACGCGGCGCTGAATCATCACGTCCACGTCGTATTCGGTGAATGGGTGCCCGTTCACCGTGACGGCAATCTCGTCCGGTGCGGGGGGGGCACTTGTGTTATCGGTCGGCTGCGTGCTGGTCGGCTGCTGTGCGTAGGATGCGGTGCAGACTGTGGCGATGATGAGGAGTGAGCAAATGCGGTGAATGCAAGCCATGGGTTTTCTTCGAACCTCCTGCTTGGATGCGAGTTACGTAACCGTTCCTGTCCTGGGGTTCGACGCACCGGCGTCGGGCGTAGTTCCCGAGGATCCGATCCCCTTTCCCTGAGCATATGGGATGTGGGCGATGATGTCGCGGGATCCGGCTAATTGCGGGTCAGAAATGCTGCTTCACGCTCAAGAACGAGCTTCAGCGCCTCATCGGGCTCTTCGACGTCGCGCAGTTCGTCGGGGAGGTCGGTGTTGAACATCATGGCGAGGCGGGCGAGGATGCCGAGGTGCTGCCGCTCGTCATTGGCGCAAACGAGCACGAAGAGGTCGGTCAGCCGGCCGTCCGGGGCACCGAAGGGGATACCGGCCGGCACACGGGCGAGGCAAACGAGTGGTTCGGCGGTGGCGTAGGGCAACGGCTGGCGGGGGTGGGGAAAAGCCAATCCGCGCGGCAATGCCGTGGGCGCGAGTGCCTCGCGTGCTTCGAGGGCTTCGATAAGCTGCGGGGCGTCGTAAACGAGTTCGGTGCGTTCGGCCAGCCGCACGAGCTTGCGGAGAACCGAAGGGCGGGATTTGGCGGGGAGGTTCAGATCGATGGCTTCGGGAGCGAGGCAGGCCCCGATGATGTGGCCGTCCTGCTCGCCGTGCATCGTGCGCTCCAGATTCCGGACATGCACCTCATCAAGGCCGTGCATTTCCTGTTGGAGCCACTCGAGCATCTGGGCGCGGTTGAAACGCCATTGGCCGCTGATCATACGCCCGGGGAGTTTGCCGCGCTCCGCCCACTTGCGCACAATGCGGGCGTCCATCCCGATGTGGCGGGCGAGTTCTTCGAGTGTCATGTTGCGATATGGCATGACTTCCACCGAGGCTTTCATACCCAATGCTATCGGGCGACCGGCACAGAACTGAAGTTATAACAACAAGTTAGCACGGGACAAAACGAAACGCGGTGGATAGTCGCGAGTTGATGGAAGCGTGCTGATTTATCGGTCGCCATTGTGACTCGGATCCCAGTCTATGCTGCGGCAATGAAACCGATTCCGATCTATTTCATCGCGGCATGATCATACTGGCTCGACGTTCGGATTTCGTTGGAATGGCCTGGTTGGCAGTCGCGTGGACTTCAGACGTCGCGGTAGAGGTTTTCGGCGAAGTAGCTGCTGCGGACGAAGGGCCCACTGGCGACGGCGGCGAAGCCCAGCTGTTTCGCGGCATCGCCAAGCGATCGGAACTCGTGCGGCTCGTAGAAGCGTGCGACGGGTGCGTGGTCGGTACCGTGGCTTGGCTGGAGGTACTGGCCGATGGTGAGGAGTCGGCAGCCGACGTCGCGCAGATCGCCGAAGGCGGCGAGCAGTTCGTCCGCGCTCTCGCCCAGGCCGACCATGATGCCACTCTTGGTGACGAGTTTTGGCTGAATTTCTCTGGCGAGACGGAGCGTTTGCAGAGAGCGGAAGTAGTCGGCTTCAGGACGAATGGTAGGATGAAGGCGGGGAACGGTTTCGACGTTGTGATTGAAGACGTTGGGGTGAGCAGTTAATACCTGCTCGATCAGTTCGCGGCGGGCATGGAAGTCGGGGGTGAGCACTTCGACGGTCACGTCGGGGAGTTCGTTGTGGACGGCCTGGATGCAGTGGGCGAAGTGGGTGGCGCCTTCGTCGGGTAGATCGTCGCGGGTGACGGAGGTGATCACAACGTGGCGGAGACCAAGTTGGCGCGTGGCCTCGACGAGGCGCCGCGGCTCGTCCGCGGCAGGCGGTGCCAGCGGGCCGGCGGAGACGGCGCAGAACCTGCAGTTCCTGGTGCAGTGGTCGCCGAGGATCATGAACGTGGCGGTGCGCTTCCCCCAGCATTCGGACAGGTTGGGGCAGCGGGCCTCGACACAGACGGTGTTCAGGCGGAGGCCGCGGACGAGCTTGCGTGTTTCCAGCAGGTCGCTGCCGGCGGGTACGGGTCGCTTCAGCCAAGGTGGCAGGCGACGGGCGCGGCGGGTCGGGTTGGGGGAGGCTGGCTGGTTGGTGGGTGTGGAAGCGGTCATTGACGGCAGATTATAGCAGATCATGCCGGTCTGCGCGGGGATGTTGGCTACTGGCGGTGTGTGTCCGGGCTGGGCGCGGGGCCGCGGCGACGTCCGCGGGGGCGGTGTTCCATAAAGAACGTGATACGCTCGCACTGCGTGGGGCCCAGCTCACGCTGGAGCAGTTTGCGGGCGGCGCTGAGGGCGGTGCGGCGGGAAAGGTGGATGAGGACGATGTTGTCGCAATTGAGCCGCGGAATGATGGATGGCAGGTCGGTAATGTGGATGTGGTAGCCAGCGCGGGCGCGATCCTTGTGGTCGGGTTCGACGAAGGTGCATTCGAGCAGAATGACCTTGCTGTTGCGGACGAAGTCGTGGTCGAAGAAATCGCCGTCGGCGGTGTCGCCGCAATATGTGACGAGTGGAATCTCGACGGGGCGAGTGATTTCGACGCCCTGTTTCTTCAACTCGACGAGTTGTGGGCCGACGAGGTTCTGGTATTCGGGGATGAGTTTGCGGCGCGTTTCGATTGCCGTGTAGCCGAGCGCGTGGACGATGCTGCGGTCGTGGCGTCGACAGGGATGATTGACGAGGAAGGGGCGGACGACGAGGTCACGTCGCAGGCGGATGTCCTCGTTTGGGTTGGCGGCGTGGATGTTGGCGGGTGGCTGGTGACCATCGATGTCGGCCCAATTGCGCAGCAGGCGCTGAATGGGGTCGACGAGTGGTGCGGGGACGTACATGTGCCCCGGCTGGTTGTCGATGAACTCGCGTTGGGAGAAGTAGTAGGCGAGCCCGGCGGCGTGATCCATGTGGCCGTGGGTGAGGAAGACGTGGTCGACGCCGAGGATTTCGCGTTGCGCGCGGCCGACATCGAATGCGAGATTGAGTTCGGGCGCGATGATGTAGGTTTCTTCGCCGGCGAGTGAGCTGCCGAGCAGACGGATGTTGTCGTGCGTGAGTTCCGCGAGAGCCCTAGCCATGGGGAAGGAAGTTATATCGACTGAATGGTCTAATGTCTTGCGCGTGGGGTGATTTTGTTTGACACACGTCATGTTGTGGTTTACACTCGCTAGTGTAACAATCCATGGTATACGATGCGGGCGCGGCAATCGGCCATGGGAAGCGCGGATCGCGAAAGCGGGGAACCGGTCAGCAGCGATCTAGCGGCCGCAATTCAGGTGGAATCAGGCCCCGTGCGGTGTCCATTTTGCAAGCAAGACAGCGACAAGGTCATCGATTCGAGATCGACCGAACTGGGGCGTTGCATACGGCGTCGACGGCGGTGTCAGGCTTGCGGGCGGCGTTTTACCACCTACGAACGCATCGAGGAGACGGTCAAATTGGCGGTGATCAAGCGCGACGGATCGCGCGTCCCGTACGACCGCACGAGTATTGCCCGGGCGATTTCCCGGGCGGCGTACAAGCGACCTATTTCGTCGGAGAGGATCGAGCAGGTTGTCGACGAAGTCGAGGAATATCTGGTGGCGAACTTCGAGCGCGAGGTTTCCAGTCAGACGATCGGCGAGAAGGTTGCGGATGTGCTGCGGCGAGTGGATTTGGTGGCGTACGTTCGTTTTGCGAGCGTTTATCGTCAGTTCAAGGATGTCGGTGATTTCATCGACGAGGCGCAGGACGTTATTGAGCGGTCGGCGAGTGACATTCCGGGTCAGAAGAACCTCTTTGAGGGGAACCCAGGCTCGTGAAACGCAAGAAACAAATCGTCGTCACGAAGAGGGACGGAACCCTGGAGCGTTTCAGCCCGGACAAGCTGCGGGTTTGTCTGGCCAGGGCGATGCACGTCTGTTCCTACGATCCGAAACTGGCGAAGCCGCTCGTGCATGCGGTCGCGATGCATTTGAAGGACTGGGCGGATCCGAGTCCACCTACGACCAGCTATATCTACCGCTGCGTGCGAGCCATCCTGCAACAGACGGGCTTGTCCGACGTGGCGGACGAGTTGGCGGCGTGTCGCCGGGCGCGGCGGGCGCGGCGGCGGAAGATCCGGGTGCTGGATGTCGAATCGACGGAGCCGCATGGCGAGCGTTGGCAGAAGTCGGTGCTCGTGGAGACGCTGCAGGCGCGGTATGGGCTGCGGCATGCGGTTTCCCGGTTTCTGGCGGGTCGGATCGAGGCACAGGTGTTTGCGCTGGATTATCGCGTGGTAACGCGGCCGTTTCTGGCCGAGTTGGCGCGAAACGAAGTGCTGGCCTGGGGCCTGGCGGACGAGCAGGTACTCGGGGTTGGTGCAGTCGCCGACCCGATGCCCGGTGCTGACGTGCATCCGGGTGACGAAGCATAAGACGTCGGCATCGCGACGTTGGTATTGCGGTCCTTGTTGCGCCACGGCAGGACCGCCGCAGTGTATTGAAGCGATGCAGCCATGATGGCATGGACTCGTGGCGTGTTCATGGATGACGTGTCTCGCGTAGCAGCAGGTGAGAATGACGGGTACGCGAGGCCGTCGCGAGTCCGGTATTGACAGACCTCCGTTCCCCTGATGAAGGGCGAGTCGAGTCCCGCCCACGCCCACGCTCGGCTCGCCCGTTCTTTTTGCGCGCATTTCGAACGGCACCAGCGGTCAGGTGGATGCCCGGCAGATCCGGGAGCGAGTCCGGAACTGCCCGGCCGACTGGCTTGGCGCCGTCGGGGTTGCGACTAGAGTGTGAAGCAGGAACCGGGCGAATTCCCGTCCTGGAGTTACTGATCATGAAGATACCGACATTAGATGAGCCGCAGCGCTACCAGGGGCTTTATGTGTATGACTTTGGTGAGTGGACTGCGGTGGGCTACACGGCAGACGAGATTGCGGTGTTGCTCGAGAGTGAGCAGTATCGCGGCGGGAAGGTATATCGGATCGTCCGCATCTCGCCGGATGGGCAGTTCGAGCTCAAGGGCGTGTCGGCCGAGCGTTTTCAGGCTGAGAGCGGGACGTTCTTCAATCGGGACGACCGGGCGACTGCGGAGGCGGATTTTGAGCATCTTCGTGCGTTGGGGCAGGAAGGCAGTTTGCCATGCCGGGCCGTGCTGCACCTGGCGGACCGGGGGGAGCTTGAGGGGGTGTATCGGTACGTTACGGCATTGATTTACCCGGCTGAGTATGATGAAGACGTGGCGCGCTGGCTGATCGATCGGCAATACGCCGGTGGCGACCTGGCCGAGGGTGGTATCAGTCACGTGAGTAATTACTACGCGCAGGAGAAGACGGTACTCGCTCAAGAGCAGTTATGGAGTCAGAGCGCACAACCATCCCGTATGCCGGACGAGATCTTCGCCACCGTCCGCGAGGCCGTGCAACGCTGAGTTGGTGGCGGCGGCGATTGGCGGCGCTGTGGGGGCCGGTGTGGTCACTGGGGAGTTGGCTCGCGGGGCGGCGCCGGCCCGTGGCGCGGGAAGTGGACGTTGAGCGTCATGCTTACCAGACGCAAATGCGAGGTCGCGGGATGCGAATGACGGAGTGGTTGCGCGATCGCATGCGGCCGCGGTGGTTGCGGGTACGACGATCCGGCGCTAACGAGGTGGAGGGTTCGGCAGCGTCGACGACGAACGAGGAACCTGACGAGACTTGAGCGTGTTGACGGTTCTACTGGTGGCGGGTGCTTATCTGTTGGGGGCAATCCCCTTTGGTCTGCTCATCGGCAAGGCGCACGGCGTTGACATCCGTACGCAAGGTAGCCGGAATATTGGGGCCACAAACGTCGGGCGTGTGCTGGGGCGCAAGTGGGGCTATGCTTGCCTGTTGCTGGATGTTCTGAAGGGATTTGGCCCGGCGTTGACGGCGTCATTGCTCTTATTGGGAGCTGCGCCGGCGCCCGCGGCACAAGGGACGGTGGTGCTGGTGGCCGTAGCGGCAGTGCTAGGTCATGTATTCCCCGTGTATTTGAGGTTCAAAGGTGGCAAGGGCGTGGCGACTACGGTGGGGGTGGCGCTGGGCGTGTGGCCTTACTACACGTTCGCCATGTTCATTGCGCTCATTGCGTACGCGGCAGTTCGCTTTCCGACGGGCAAGGTATCGGTAGGTTCGTTGACGTTGGCCGTCGCATTTCCGATCGCGGTGTACGGGTACTTGTGGATCGGCGGACTGCCGGTCGTAACGTTCTGGCCGCTGCAGCTTGTCGCGGTGCTGCTGGGGGTCGTCATTGTCGTGCGACATCGGGAGAACATTCGCCGACTGCTGAGCGGGGAGGAGTTTGGAACGCGGGCGGGGGTGTCTGACGGACGTGATTCGTCAGGCTTGGGGACCTGACGCCACGCATTTCCGCAAGTGGCTCTTCTCAAATGAGTTCGCGTGATGCTCCGGCAGGATCGTCGGGATCGAAGCGCACCAGCGCCAGTTCAGGGCCGTCATGGGCGGCGGAGAGGCAATGTGTGTGACGGATCCGATCTCGCCACGCGCCGGTGAGACGGGCGGATTCGTGGACGTGGCCATGCAAGGTGATGCGCGGCTGGCGCTGCTCGATGAAACGGCGCACGGCGATGCTGCCGACGTGCACGTCGAGGGGGACGTGGTCGATCATCTTGCCGTCCAGTGCGGCGCGATCGAGGGTGGTTTGATATGGCGGGGTATGAAAAAGGAAGATGGCGTCGGACACGTCCTGCTGCGCGGTGAGCTTAGCAAGGTCTTCCTTGATCGTCCCATAACGTACTTCGTGGGATGGTACGTCAACGGTGCGGACGCCGGCCTCGGGCGAGATGCAGCCCGGATCGACGTAACGGGAGACGTCGTAGCGCTCGAAGTCCTTGAGTTGGAACGGCGTTGGAGGGACACAGGCGTAGCCGTAGACGTCCCGATCGTGGCATGTGACGCGTTGGTTGTGGATGTACTCCCAGATGCCGCCGGCGCGGTCGCGGACGCGTGTCTCGGCACTGCGGGGGTCGTCGTTGCCGAGGATGAGCAGGACGCGCGGGTAGTCGGAGCCCAGGTGCGTGCGCAGGCTCGCCAGGTGATGACGCAGGAAGTCGTTGATGAAGTCGTCGGGGAGGTCGTCGTCGCCGTCGAGACCGGCGCCGGTGGGCAGCAGGTCGCCGCCGAAGAGAACCGCGGCGGGCTGCTCGTCGGCGATCCGGTCGAAGAGTTTGCGGTAGCGGTCGCGGCCGTCGTGCAGGTCGGAGACGAAGAACCAGGTTGCCATGCGTGCATTTTATCGTCTGTGGGGTGGTGCGAAACGGCTAGTTTTGTCGGCGGGAGGCTGGTGCGGCGTACGGGAAGGTGGTCCAGCGGCGTGGTGTGCGGGCCCGACATGTCGCCGGCGTGGCTGATGGACGATAAGATGATTGCGCGCCACGGCTGGACGTGTTGGTTCTGGCCGCGCGGGCCCATAGCTCAGTTGGTTAGAGCGGCGGACTCATAATCTGCTGGTCGCTGGTTCGAGTCCAGCTGGGCCCATCTTCTTGCTATATCAGGACTTACGTCAAGCGAGCAGGAGCCGTCAAGGGCGGTCAATCCCGGGGGATTCGTGGATTCGGTGACAACTTCTGATTGGTCGTTCTCGCCCCTGATCGCTAACGACTGCTGCGCTTTTTGCTGCGCCTCTGGTTCGATCGTTGCTGGCTCGGCGCCATCTGCTCCCGCCGCCCGGCGGAAATCCGTGTCAATGTCGATGCTCGCCATGTAGTGCTTGGCGGCGATCGCCGGGCTGTTCCCGATCCACTTGCACACCGTGGCGAGGTCATACTCGCGCATCAGTTCCGACTCACGCGACGCCCGCAGGTTGTGCCACAGGCGCGGCCAGGGCTGGAGACCGGCCCGCTTAATGATCCGGTTGAAGTGTGTCCGCAGGTTCTCACGGCCGCGCCAGCCCTCAAACACGAACTCGGCTCCGTCCTCCGCGTGCTCGAACAGCACGAGCAGTGCTTCGCGCACTTCCGGGAACAGCGGCACCAGTCGCGTCGCGTACGCTTCGCGGTGTGCTTGCTTCGGGCAGGTCACGAGCAGCGTCCCGCGTGACCAGTCCAGATCGCGCCAGCGCAATGCGAATGGCTCGCTGGGTACCCGGAGTCCACCGAACCGCGCCAAAGCGATGAGAGCCCTCCATTCGGCGTCTGGCGCGGCCTCCATGACGCGAGCTATGTCGGACTGAGAGATGAATCGCTTGCGGGCTTCGTTCGCCTGATGTCCGCCGGCGATGCCCTCGAAGACATTCTCCGACGCCAGCCGCCAGCGCACTGCTTTCCGCCACAGCGTGCGACAGGCGATGATGCGGCGTGCCACCGTCGCAGCCGACAGCCCTTCGCCCTTCTCTTTGTCGGACAGCCACGCCCGGAACGTATCTGCGTCCGCCGGCGTGATATTCCGCATGGGCCGATCCACGCCAAAGTGCCTTTCGAGGTTGCGTCGGGTGTGGCCGTAGAAGGTCTGCGTAGACGGTTTCAGGCTCATCGAATCGAAATAGCGTTGCAGGAACGCTCCGAGCGTCGTATCGGCCAGGCCGACGCCGCCATCGACGAGCCCGACCTTACGCAGCTTCGCAAGTGTCGGCTCATCAAGCTCGCGGAGCCAGTGCAGGATATCCGGATCGTGCGGTCGCCGGTTCAGCCGGTCGGCGATCAGCCGCTCGACCTTTGCGAGAAGGTCCTTCGCGCTCCTCACCGTCACGCGGCCGAGGCGAATCACGCGCCGCGGATTCTCGTTTGGAACGAGGCCGAACTCGATACGTCGCAACCCGCCACCGTAGGTGATCAAACTGGCCATGCTACACACGCCCCTTTCGCTTCGCGTCCAGCGTGCAAACAATGCCGAAATACGCGGCCAGTTTGTCGGCAAAATCGAGCCGCAAACTCTGCTCATTATCGCGGAACTTCCGCAGCACTTGTCGCTTCAAACCCGACCCCGCTTCAATCGCCGAAAGCGTCTCGGTTGTCTGCCGCAATTCCTGCCGCAGTAATTCGGTCATTGTGCCGCGCGTTTTTCTCGCCATAGCTGCCACCCTGTTGTTGGTTTGTAACAAGTATTCCTCACATTCTCGCCGATGTCAAATCGCGTTGTTTTGATGCCGCGTTTCTCGCGTCTTTCTCAGCCATATTCGGGCCGGAAACCTCCCGGCAATTCGGGGCGGTAAGTGCCCACTTCGCGGGGGGTGGCTGGCTGGTAGTCCGGCGGTAGGCCGCAGGCGGTAGGCCGCAGGCGGTGTGATCCCCGCCGACCCGCGGGGCCGGGCGGTATGGGACCTGAGGGCCGGACCCCCGGACCACCGGACCCCCTGGGGACCTGAGGGCCGACCCCCCGCGAAGCGGACGGCCGATCGACCGCGACGACGGACGACCTGACAACCCTCACGGCGGGCGGCACCCGCGCGAGCGGTGCCCCCGCGTGTATGTATCCCGTAGGGATACTGTGATAGTGGCAACTGGTTGCCATAAGCAGCGGCAACCCATTGCCACTTATAACCGGCAACCCATTGCCGGTTGGAAACTGCTCGACCGTGCGGCATCACTTCACACCGCCGGGTCGGTTCAGGCGGTACACGCTGGGTCCGCCACTCAAGGAGCCACGCTTCTCCCGGTCAATCAGCCCCGTGCTTTGGAGCCGATTCAGGGAGTATCGAACGCTGCGTTTGCTGCATCCGGTTCGCCTCGCTAAGTCCAAAATGCTCGCCGTAACCGTTCCGTCCGGTTTGGCGTGCCGGTACAACAGCAGCCACACCGCGATATCCGAGCGGTATAACCGCGGCATGGCTACGTCGATAAAAGCATGCAGCAAAGAAAACCGTTTTTGGACCCGCCGACCGGTCTGCTTTTGGCCGTTCGTTTGGCGAGATTTGGCATGCGATAATTGCCCGTTCGACCCTGCGGAACGTCGCGATTCGTCCCGCACAGCCCCGGCGTCCAGGGGCGATGGTTCCTGCCCTACCGGGATTATTCGCGGTTTGTGCGTACTTGTGTTCATGTTTTCACGCCGTATTGCGGGCGGTATTCAGCCGCGGATTTCGTCAGAAGTCGGCAGGTTTGGGGCGTTTTTGGCGCCGGTTTCCGTCGAATCGAATCGTTGAATATCGCGACGAAATCGCAGCGGAATATCCCGCGTTTCGCCGTGCCGGTTCTTGAGGCATTTGAGCGTGACATATTCGCCCGAATCATCCTGCGGAATGATCGCGTACGCTGAGTCGCATCCATACTCGAGCTCGGACGACTCGCGGAAGCTGGCAAGGTTCATGGTGTCACCGCCGTACGTGCTCTGGCCGTTCTTGCTCTTGCCGCGGGACATGGCTGAAACAACGAGTATGGCGTAAGTGCCACCCGCGAAGCTGCGCAGGGAATCCATCAGTTTGTTCGTCGCAAGCCGCTTGTCGGTGTGATCGCCCGCCGGTTCAATGCGCTGAAGGTAGTCGAGGACCAGCAGCTCAGCCTTGAAGTCGTCGCCCGCCTCAACAATGCGATTGAGATTAAAAGGCCCATTCGCGAACGCGATCCGGCCGGCGATGTCGTTGAGCGTGCAGAGGGCGTCTTCCAGCCGGGGGCGGTGCGCTTCGGTCAATTCCCGCTTGCTGATGATGTCCAGCCGCACGCCACTGAGGCGCGCCAATTGACGGTTCAGCAGCGTCGTCGGATCCATTTCAACGGATACGACCAGGGCGCGCAAGTCCTGATGCTTGCGCAGCGCGTCAACGACGGCCTGCATAGCGAAGGCGGTCTTTCCGGCGCCAGGGGCACCGCCGATCAACGTGATTCGCTCCGGGGCAAGCTCGAAGTGACATAACCCGCCCGCCCCCACACAAAACCGCCGCGGCGGTGGCGCGAATAGGGACTCCCGCCAAGCTGACACTGCAGCGACGCCACTCGTGTATGTGCCGTCCGACATCACGCACCCCCCCGCGAAGTGGCTGCCCGTTGCCAGCCGCACTTAATCGTCCGTTGCACCTCACGCGGCGGAAGGCCGAGATCGAGCGCGCGCTCCTCCAGCAGTGCCAGGCACAGGTTCAGCGGCCCGCCGAGTTCGGCAACATTCGCAGCAGCGCTGTAGAGTCGGCGTTGCCGTTCGCCCACATCAACCCCCTCGCCGCGAATGAACTGCATCGTCAGCCGATTGAGTCTTTGGGATGCATTGCTGCCGTTGATCTGCTCGTACCGCGCTTGTTCCTCGCGTTTCGCATCTGCCACGCATGCAGCCCATAGCTCCCTCGCCGGCTCACTTCGCGGGGGGGCCGCCGGCAGTTCAAACGTCGCCGGTTGTTGTGCCTGTTCCTGAATCCAGCCGATCGGGCGGCACAAGTCACGTGTGAGAAGACAGCGTTTGTGAAGCCCAGTCTTCGGATGCCGACTATTCGGAGCACGGAAGCACCGCACTTTGTCGTAGATCGCCGTATCCACCTGCACGTCCGCTGCGCCGGCAATCCGTTCAGCGAAACGCCGGGACACTCGATGGAAATCCGTACCGGGTTCGGGGTCCCACGCGGCCGTGGGTATTCCCACATGAAACCCCTTGGCACCGGAGTAGAACACGAGGGCGTGACCGTCCGGCAGGTCGAATGCGGCCGTGATATGTGCAATCAGCGTCCGCGTCGGCTCGATCGCTTCGGCGGGGTTCTCGCGGTCGATGTCGAACCACAACCACTGCGACCAGCAACGACCGGCGAAGCGCGCCGTCGAGCCGGTTCCCCGCATGTGGTCCTTGAACGCCCCGCCGAAGCAGAATGCTGAGAGGTACGCCTCGTGATCTACATCCGCCCGCTCATCGCACGCGGCGAACGCGCGGAAAGCTCTACTGAAATCGACCAACTTTCGCGGTTGTCGCGTATCGCCGCGCACAATGAAGCCATAGGGATAATCAGTAGCAATGGGCACAGGGGGCGCTCAGTTTCGCTGCAGGCCTTACAGGTCCAAATCATCCGGGGACGTCGCCGTGCGCCGATCACCGTTGTTTCCAGAGACTTCGGGAGAGGGGCCAAAGGCCGCGTCCTCGACGGGCAC
This sequence comes from uncultured Planctomycetales bacterium, assembly GCA_964468185.1. GTDB lineage: Bacteria > Planctomycetota > Phycisphaerae > UBA1845 > Fen-1342 > JANQFV01. The sequence goes on from CAYXTR010000004.1 coordinate 58,237, forward strand.
TTCGTCGAGCGCCTCGAAGCTGCGGATGCAGTTGTACGGTACGCCGTCTGAATCCTCCCGCCGAGTAACGTGGACCGTGTAACGCATTCGGGCAGAGGCATGCTCGCCGTTTTCCAATTGGTCGAGGTTGCTAATCCCGAGACGACCCAAGTCGCGTTTGGTCATGGGCATTGCCGCCGGGGTCAACCAGGCGTCATGAAACACGGACCGCCCGGCATGCTCACCTTCTGCAATGGCGAAGACGACTTTGACCCCCGGCGTTTCCTTCCGGGACCGAAAGAGCGAAATGTCTTTGACGCTGCAGGTATACCAGCCCGTGGGAATCGGCTTGTAGTCTTCCGCTTCTTCCGCCTGATCCCACGCGCGCCGTAAATCTTCTGTATCGCCTGCCAGAATATCGCGCAAGCGACGACGATTCTCTGTATAATTGTTCACGTACTACTCCTGGTTTACAGGGGCCCGGCGCAACTCCGGGCCCCTGTTTTAGCCAAAGTGTTATTCCAAATTGAAGGCCTTTCGCGCGGCGCGTATGCGGCGCTCAAGTTCGCGGAAATTGTCTTCGATAATGCCGCAGTCAAACGTGTATGCCGCCGATGGGAAGCTGAACATCCCCGCGGGGCATTCTGTGTCCCCATGTTTCGCACAGCTCGCCTCTCTGAGCAGGCCGGCGATCCGCGCAGCGGACTCACCGGCATCCGGAAAGGCCTGCTGAAAGCGGAATTCCCAGAGCGAGCCACCCGGATAACATTCGAGGTGTGGGCCCGGCTGCTGGGAATCGCTGCATCCCGCCCGCGGGCAACGATGCATCCCAAAGAACAGCCCACTGACGGCATCAGTGACATCAATGAGCGCGATCAGTTGATTCTGGCTGAGTTCAGTTGACATCGAATACCTCCTCCCGATCCTTCGCCCAATTTTCCAGCGTGCTGCGCCGCCATCGCCGTAGCCGCCCCACTCTTACTGAGGGCGGCAAATCGCCCACCCGTACCAGTCGTCGCGTCGTCGAATTACTCACTCCGAGCCAGCGCGACACATCGTCAATTGATAACATCCGGTCATGCACTTGAGGCATTTCCTTTTGCTGTCTGAGCATAACAATCTCCGTTAACAGGCCACTAGAAGCCACAGCCGGCGTGTGGCAACAGGGGAAGGGTAGCCGCCACAGGAAAACCAAACAGGGGATAAACAGGGGGTAAATAGGGGGTAAATAGGGGGTAAGTCCGTGACAAGAGCCCGCGCCCTGGCGCGCATTTGGCGCACGCGAGTGAATTGCCGATACCCCCTCCCCAAAAAGGAGATTTGCCCCCTTGGGACAACCTGCCGGATGGGCACATTCGGGTATCCACCCCCTAGCCCCACCCCAAAACCGGATGTCTGAACCCGCAGGACGCCGCGGCGGCTCAGGGGAGTTCTTCAGCGGCCTGCTTGCGCGGATTCATAATACGCTGGGCGAGCCTCACTCCCAGCTTTGTCAACCAATATCCACCCCGGCCACGCCCCCCAGATCCCAGCACTCCGCGTTTCGCGAGGGCAGTGATCGCTTTGCGCAGATCTACGCTTTCAGACTTGGCTTTTCCTTCCACTTTGGTGATAATCTCTTTAGCGATCAGACGATGTTCCGCATCCTCAACTTCTGTATCAAATAGGCACCGCAGAACCCCCCGCTGGAAGTCCGACAAACTGTTCAATACTTCTGCCTCACTGGCATTGCTGTCACCCCCCACCGCACCGCAAGCGCCGTCTATAGCAGATTTCAGCAAATCGCAGTCGCGGTCCCATGAGGTCTTCCCGCGAAACAATGCCCCGATCCGATCCCTCAATCCAATGAACGGTATCGTCTTAACAATGAACGGTATCGCGTTAACGTCGTTGCTGTCGTCGCTCCAGCCGTGAACAGTCGAATCGTCGCCGCCAAATGCACCAAAGAACGCCACCGCGACAGCGACGCACTGGTCTAATGGCATTTCGTCATAAACATCGACCCCCTTGATTCCAATCGATCCGTCGTGCAGATCCTCCTCCCCCTTGATTCCAATCGATTCGTCGTGCAGATCCTCCTCCCCCTTGATTCCAATCGATCCGTCGTGCAGATCCTCCTCCCCCTTGATTCCAATCGATTCGTCGTGCAGATCCTCCTTGTTCCTGGCGTCGCGCCAGCGATTCAGCGGGGCCGCTAGCGCCTCCTGCGCGTCAGCGGTCTGCACGATTTGTCGGACCCGAGTCCACTCAATACGTAGCCGTTGAATCAAGTCGATGTCGGCGTCATATCGCATATTTCACTTCCCTTCTGGCGGATCCCCCCGGGCGTGCGAGCGGGAAGGGAAGGACCGCTACGCGCGCCCGGGGCCGGTCGGAGCAACCCGACCGCCGCCATTGAATTGCGGGTCAGTATACCACGCTTGCAAACCCCGTTCTTGCGAAAACAGCATGTTAAGATGGGCGAGATAGAAATGATAAACTAGCTAAACTAGAAACCCTAGCTCTATCCCCCCCTGCCATGCGGCAATTCTGAACCAGCCGCTGCTCGTGCGCCAGCGTTTCCGAACTGCAACATGTCCCCCAACGCCAAGCGTCATTGCAGAAGCACTACAATCTGTCACCCCTATTTACCTGTTCGGTTCTGCGGCGAGTAACGCGGCGAAGCCGGGTCGCAACCGCGCACGACCCGAAAACCGCGCGCGTTTTCCTCAGATAAGCACTACCCCGTCAGGCAAACGGGGTAGGGGGCGTGGTTCAGATTTGGCGGCGCGGATGGGACCCACCCGCGCGGTGGGACTCGTGCCCGCGCCTTGCCCACGACTCCACGCGCCTCGCCGCACCTCTCACCGCGAAGCAGTCGCCCGGTCGTCCAATCAGCCTCGCAGCAAAGCGGCCCACCGCCGGCGTAGCAACCAGCAGCGGGCCGCGGAGAATCGCCTCGCGGTGCGTCAAGCCATTACTCGATCCGCTTCGCACTCGACCCCTTCGCCGGCGTCTGCATCGTCGCGCCGGGAGCTACTGGCCTGTAGAGCATGCAGCACGCCGGCATGCATCGCCATAACAACCACGAAACCAGCTTTGGGTGAGAGCTCGCGATAATCCGGCCGGCCCTCGTCGCGTACCTGAGCAGTGAGCAACCGTCGATCCGCCGTCGATAGGTCCGCCATTAGCTCAATGGCGCCGTCCATCATGCCGCGTGCCTTCGATTCGAGCGTCACTTCGTTATCTTCAATTCTGACCCGCAACGTCATCGGTACAGTCCTCCGTCATTCGGTGGCCTCAGTCATGCCCACGGGACACTCCCGCCGGCTGGAAAGCTCGTGTACGAGTTACGTCCGCCGCCCTCGCAGATCCGGCGCGGTCGGCGACGTGCAATTGCACGGGAAAGAAGCGATACGGACTGATATCGCTCACACACGGCAGCCGCCGGTGATACCCGCCGGCAGGATCGAGCAAGTGCTTCATTCGGCACCATGAGCAGCGCATCACCAGGTGCGGCCCGGCTGTCGAGCGTGTACGGGTATGCCCACAGGTCGATCTCGCGTGAATTGAGCGGCATCAGACGTCCCCCTGGGCACGCAGCATGCGGCGCACCGCTTCGGCCCGTTCGTTATCGGTCAGTGGGAGCCGGTCGAGCAATGCAATCGCCCGGGCGAGGTCGTCGCCCAGCGGTTGCGATGGCTCGGGTGAGTCGTTCCGGCTGTCCACTTCGCGGGGGGTGGTGGCCCCGTCGTCGTGGTCGTCGTCAGGCCGGTCGGCAGGTCCACCGTTGTCTCCGTCGTCGGCGTCATCGGAGCCCGATTCGTCACCGAATGCTGCGCATTCTGCTGTGCCTGCGCTGGCAATGTGCGGTTTTCCCCGAGATTCGCGCGGGGTGTTCGAGTCCAGCTGGGCCCAGTTGGGTTGTGCTACGGTTACTGCGGCGGGTGCGTCCTGGATGAACACGTGGCATGGGGCGGGGCGTTCTGGGTGGTGCGTCGCATGGCGGTTTGCGGGGAGGCGACGGAAGCGCGGGGAGTTGGCGGGGATGCGCACATGCGCGCGTGGCCGCAGGTGGGGCGCGGGATTTTTTGAAGAAATCCGGCGCCGCATGGTGCGCATCTTACCGGGCGACGGGACGTGGTTTGCGCCGGCTGTCAATCGAGAGCCGCTCCGGGCGCGGCGGGTCTAACGATCGGCGGGGCAACTTGTTGCGCTGCATGCGCGGGTTGGCACCGCGCTCGATGCGCCGCGCGCGATTATGGTCTGATAACCAAGAGGCCCGAAAACGCCTTGATTTCCGCTAAAAAATGCTATGACGGGGTGCGTACTTTCCGTGGTGAAAATGCTATGATCGGAGCGCGGACAGGGAAAGAAGGTTTGGGCTGAAGGCCGGCACATGAGTGGGGAAAGAAATGAGCCGCCACCCTTTTGATCTTTTGATGGAATTGAAGACGGACGAGATTCGGCTGGATTGTGCAGCCTTGCATCTCGCGCGCGATGTGTATCCGGGACTCAATGTGCAGCGTTACCTCGACGCGCTCGACACGATGGCGCAACAGGTCGCGGAGTTGAGACCGGGGCTGGCCGCGAACTTGCGGTACGAAGCCATGCACGAGGTGCTGGTCGAGTGTCACAATCTGACCGGGAATCCGGCCGACTTCTTTGATCCTGAAAACAGCTATCTCAATCGCGTCCTGGATGCCGGCTTGGGCATTCCGATCAGCCTCAGTGTGGTCTGGATAGAGGTCGCGCGGCGTTTGAAGTGGCCGGTGTCCGGCGTGGCGCTGCCGGGGAACTTCCTGGTGCGTTTTGATGATCCGGAGCGGTTTGTGCTCGCGAATCCGTTTCATGACGGGCGTTCGTTGTCGATTGACGAGTGTCAGCTATTGGTGAAAGAGCGCTTCGAGGGCAAGCTGGCGTTTACGACGGATTATCTGCGGCCGGTGAACAACCGCAACATCCTGTTGCGCATGCTGGGTAATCTGAAGAACATCTATCTGGCCTACAACGATCTGGCGCGCGTCGCGAGCGTACTGCAACGCATGGTTGCGATTCAGCCGCGGAGTTCACAACATCTGCTGGAGCTAGCGGCGGTCGAAACGCGGCGTGGTAATCTCGCGCGCGCGTGCGGTTACCTCGAACTATGCACGCGGCGGGCCCCGCAGTCCCGTAATGCGGAGCACGCGCGGCACAACCTCAAGCAACTGCAAGCCGCCATCCTCGCCCTGAACTGATCCGAATATCCCCACCCATGCGCACTCCGGGTAGAATGGCCGCGTCAGGAAGGCGCGGCCCCCGGAGGAATTCCCCTGTCCGCAGATCAATACACAAACACATCCGTGCCGGCCAAACGTCGGCTACTGCTCTTGCTGGATGGCGTGGCACATGAGCGGTTTGCCAGCGTGTGCGGACGAGGGTGCTTTCGGCGGTTTACGCGACCGGCGCGGGTCATATCGGTATTTCCAACGCTCACCGATCCGGCGTATGACCTGTTCTTCGGCACCGGGCCGACGCCGGGCTACGAGGCGGGGTACTTCGACCGCGAAGCGAACCGCATGCGGCCGGCGTTGTGGGATTATGTTCGTGGTCTGAACGAGGCATGGGTGCGACACAGCGATTATCGACTCGGGTTCGTTGAAGATGGGATCATGTATCTTGCGCCGCGGCGCGTGTTTCGGGCCGAACTGAAACGGGCCCGGCGGATATTTGAACGGCGGTGGCGGAGCGGGGCCCAGCAGATTGTTCTGTACATCCTCAGCACCGACGCGCTCGGGCACATGCTGTCGCCGGAGGAGATTGACGCGGAACTCCTCCGCTTGGATGCGTGGCTGGAGGGGCTGTTCACTGAGTTTGGGGCCGGTTTGGACGTGGCGTTGGTTTCGGACCATGGTCTGGCGAAATTGCCGGCTGGGCAGGCGCGCGTTCGGAAGTATGACCTGAATAGTGCATTGAAGCAGGCCGGACTACGGATACGAAAGTGCCTGCGGCAGACGGGCGACGTTGTCGTGCCACAGTTCGGGTTGCTGGATGTGGTGCGGATGTACGCCCACGACGTGCCGACGCGGGAGCGAGTGGTCGCAGCGCTGCGGGATCGGCCTGAAATAGAGGTCGTGGCAGCGCGGGAGGGTGAACATATCGGGGTATACGCCGGGGCGCAGGCGGGCGCGGCTATTTCCAGGACCGATAATGATGGCGTTCGCCGTTTCGCATATCGGCCGTCGCGGGGGGACCCGTTACGGCTGGATGAGGCGTGTCGGCGTATGCGGGATGGTGGCTGGCTTGACGACGAAGGCTTCGCACGACCGGAAGGCTGGCTGGCGGCGTCAGCGGAGCTCGACTTTCCGAATGCCCCGCAGCGACTTTGGGAAGGGATGTTCACACTGACGCGGGAACAACCTGATGTGGTGCTCAGTCTAAGTGATGGTTGGTTCGTCGGCAGCGGCCTGCTGAGTCGATTCGTCAGGATGCAGGGCACGCACGGCGGCCTGCATCGACGGGTTACGGAGACCCTGGCCACGACGACTTCGTCGGAGGTGCCCAGTCCGATCGATCTACCCGGTGTCGCTGGGCATTTGCGGGATGTGTTCGGATGGATGCCAGCCGACGCCAACCGCTGGTGAAAAGTGCCCAAACGTGACCGGGGTGGTTGCAAGGGGTGCTGACTCGCTAAACTATGTGGAGAGGGGTGTGCCGCTGGTGCATCCCCGCATTGCGATGGTAATCGCAAGGAGGTTGATCATGTCGCGCCTCGTGACCATAGGGTTGCTGGTTGGAATCTGTGCCTCGACCGCCTTGGCGCAAGGAGGCCGTGACCGGACGGTGCAGCGTCGCCAGGCCAGCACGCTGGAGTTGCTCAATCGGCGGGTTCCGGACGTACGGCTGGTGGAGCAGCCATTCGACCAGGTGGTGGACTGGCTTTCGGAACTCATGCAGATGAACATCGTGGTTCGCTGGCAGGTTTTGGAAGACAGCGGGATCGAGCGCGACATGCCGGTGAGCATTCAGGTACGTAACGTGCGTTTTTCGCAGGTGATGTGGCTGGTGCTGAATCAGGTGGCGGGCTCGGACGTGGTGTTGGCCTACCGCGCAAGCGGCCAGATGATGACCATCTCGACCAAGGAAGATCTTGGCCGCGAGATGATCACCAAGATCTACGACGTATCGGACTTGCTCGTCCGCATTCCGCGGGCTTCACGGCAGTCGGCGTTTGACGTTACGCAGGGCATGGGGCAGACCGGTGGTCAAGGTGGCGGTGGCGGCGGTCAAGGCATGTTCGGCCAGGGCCAACAGACGCAGCAGGACGATTACGATGACGATCAGCAAGGCGAGGGGGCCTTGATGGAGGAGCTCATCGACATCGTGACGCAGACGATTGAGCCGGACAGCTGGCAGCGCAATGGTGGGATGGGCTCCGTTCGCAGTTTCCGTGGGCTGCTGATCGTGCACAACACGATCCTGGTACACCAGCAGCTCGGCGGGTACGTTTCTGAAGACGAGGCGATGGGACCGTAGCATCGCTCCGGGCGCGGTCGGCGTGCGTCCGGTCCGTGCCACAGCACCGAGGTGCCATGGGTTCGAACGTTGACCCGACCATCTTTATTTGGATAGGCGTGGCGATGATTGCCGTCGTGGTCGGCGCCGGCATCATCGTCGCGGTTCGGCGATGGATGCGGCGGGACGTTGAGACGGCTGAGTCGTTCACATTTCAGGATCTGCGTGACATGCGGGCGCGGGGGGAGATCAACGAGCAGGAATACAAGTCGATGCGAGCGGCGCTGCTCGCAGAGTGGAATATCGACGAGGGCGCGGCGGCTGAGTCAGCCTCGCCGCAAGAAAGGGGTGGCGGGCCTGGTGATGAAGACGATGGGGCGGACGCAGGTCCGGAGGGGGGGATCGAGCGAGAGTGAGGCGGGGCGCGCTAGTCGAGTTCCGGAGTTGATTCTGGCGATATGGCAGCGCTCCCGGCTGGACGGTGGGGCGCGAAGCTGGTGTGGGGATACCTGATTCTCTTAAACCCGTTAGGTTGTTGGAATTGCGGACATGGGCCGCTAGAATGGCTTATGTTGGATTAAGAAACCCACCGAAGAGACTGGAAGGGCCTCGCGTGTCGTTATTGGACGGAGGTGCTTTCTTTGTGGTCGTCGAGGAGGCTACATGAGCGGCAGTCGAGGATCGTCCGGTAATCGTGGACGCCGATCGAGTGTCTGCAGTTTTTGTGGCAAGAGCCACCGAGACGCTGGGCCGATGGTTGAGGGCGCCAGCGATGTGTTCATTTGCGCGTCGTGTATCGAGTTGTGCCATAATCTGATTCGCGAGGAGCGCAGGCGGAGTGGGCGAGAACGCGCGAGCCTGACGAGCATTCCGAAGCCGCGCGAGGTGTATGACTTTCTGAATCAGTACGTCATTGGGCAGGACGCGGCCAAGCGGGCGATCGCGGTGGCGGTGCATACGCACTATACGCGGCTGGCCCACAGCGACACCGCGGACGAGAACGATATCGAGCTCGACAAGAGCAACGTGTTGCTGATCGGGCCGACGGGCTGTGGGAAGACGCTGCTGGCGCGCACGCTTTCGCGCGTGTTGAATGTCCCGTTTGCGATTGGCGACGCTACGACGCTCACCGAAGCCGGCTACGTCGGCGAGGACGTGGAGAATATCCTGCTGCGGCTGCTGCAGGCGGCGGACTATGATCTGGAGGCTGCGCAGCGTGGCATCATCTACATCGACGAGATCGACAAGATCGGCAAGACCTGGAACAACGTGTCGATCACGCGCGACGTGTCCGGCGAGGGTGTGCAGCAAGCCCTGCTGAAGATGCTCGAGGGCACGGTTGCGAACATCCCGCCGCAGGGTGGACGCAAGCACCCTGAGCAGCAGTACATCCAGATGGACACCTCGAACATTCTGTTCATCTGTGGTGGGACGTTTGTGGGGCTTGAGAAGATCATCAGTAAACGCCTGGGGCGGAAGAAGATCGGGTTTACCTCCGAGGGGCATGAAGTTGATGAACAGCGTGAATTGGGGCTTATTCTGGAGCAGGTCACGCCGGACGATCTGATTGAGTTTGGTGTGATTCCGGAGTTTGTGGGTCGTCTGCCGGTCATTTGTCCGCTGGAGCCGCTGGACGTGTCGGCGCTGGTCGAGATCATGACCGAGCCGAAGAACGCGGTGGTGAAGCAGTATCAGAAGTTGTTCGAGCTCGAGAATGCGTCAATCGAGTTTACGCCGGACGCATTGCGGGAGATTGCCCGCAAGGCGCTGAAGCGTGACACGGGCGCGCGGGCGCTGCGGGCCGTGACTGAGGAGTTCATGATCGACTACATGTTCGAGTTGCCGGAGTTGAAGCCGGGTACGAAGTACACGGTGACGCCTGAGGTCGTGCGCCGCGAGGCGGACCTGCTGGAGCCTGGGCGACTGCGGAAGGAATCGGCCTGACATCGAGGGCGAATCGGCAACGAGCTTTTGCGGCGATCGGTTCGGTGTGCCGGTCGCCGCTTTTTCTTTACGTAGGGCGGCAGCCGTTTTGTGGTAGCGTGGGACGTCCCTGTGCGACGTGCGTGTTTCGTATGGCTCGGAAGCCTGACGCTATCTGTCCCCACGGATTGCTCTAAGGCGCGCCGAGCAGCGTGGGGGCCCGTTCGGGATCGGGATGATGGTAGGCGTAGTCGGCGTTGGTCAACAGTTGGTCGATCGCGGTGGGGATCATGGCAGGATTTGTGAACACGTCGGCGCTGAGCGCCAGGGCTTCATCGGTGTTGTCGTGGGCCTGCGTGGATCCGTCGCGGAAGAGCAGGTTGACGCGCTGGCTATCATGGTTGGTGTGGAAGTAGCTGCCGGGCCCCAGGCTGTTGGTATCGAGTGCGAGGACTTCGACGGGCACGTGGACTTCGGCGACTTCGTTGGCGCCGAGTTGATCGAGTAGTCCGCGGCGCGCGGTGGCGGGGAGATGATCCAGTTCGCGGTACAGGTAAGAGCCGTAGGCGTGCTCGGTAGTATCAATGCGTTGCACCTGCGTGGCCTGGTTGAAGTTGTTGTCGGCCGGGCAGAAAAAGATGTCGGGATCGGGGCAGGTCGTGCGCAGGAGGTGGCCCTGGCCGGTACGGGTACGGGGATGGCTGGCGGGGAACTCGGGCGTGCCGTCGCCGAACCAGAGCTGGTTGGTGGCCATCTGATTGCTGGAGAAGTCGAAGGGATGCAGGGGGTCTGGGCCACGGGGCAGGAAGCCATGCTCCTCAATAACGTAAGTGTGCAGCGCGACGCCGAGCTGTCGCAGGTTGCTGCCGCAGACCGAGACGCGCGCGGAGGCGCGGGCGTGACGGAGCGCGGGTAGCAAGATGGCGATCAACAGGGCGATGATCGCGACGACGACGAGCAGTTCGATCAGCGTGAACGCGTGGACGGTAGTGCGCACCCGATACGACATGGGCCTCGCTCGCGAACCTCTTTGGCGGGCTGCGTCAGGGCACCTGGACCACTTCCTGGACTTCGGGGACCAGCTCGCGCAGGTGCCGTTCGACGCCCATCTTGAGCGTCTGAGAGGCATGCGGGCAGCCGGTGCAGGCGCCGCGGAGGCGGACCTTGACGACGCCGTCAGTCATTTCGACGAAGTCGATGTCGCCGCCGTCGGCCTGGATGTAGGGGCGAAAGCTCTCGATGACTTCGCGGGTACGCTCTTCGACGGATTTGTTCGGGTTGCTTTCTGTGCTCATGGCGAGATTTTCCGGGGAAGCGGTGGTGGTGGTCAAGTGAAACATGGGTCAGACGGGATTCGAACCCGTACTTTAGGGATTTTAAGTCCCTTGCCTCTGCCAATTGGGCTACTGACCCGGGTCGGCGGGCTGCTGGTCAGGCGGAGAGGATTGTAACCGACAGCGGCGGATCGCCAGCAATCAGTTCCGCGTAGCCGGTGACGCTGGTCTGGAGGTAGCCGAGGCCGATCCAGTCGCTATCGAGCGGGTGATGGACGAGGGAGGTAATGCGACCGACGTGCCGACTGCCCTGACGCAATGGAACGGGGAGGTCAGTGGCGGGCGGCTCTGCCATGCGTAGCTGGACGAGACGGCGCGCGAGGGCGTCGCGCGAGCGCATACGTTCAATGACTTCGTGGCCGAGGTAGCAGCCTTTGTAGTGGTTCACGGCCCGCTCAGCCTGGCCGGTTTCAGGAGGCAGGACGGTCTCGTCGAGGTCGCGACCCGGCCAGGGCAAGCCGGCCTCGAGGCGGAGCACGTCCAACGTGCGGAATCCCACCGGCCGGGCACCGGCGTCCGTGAGACGGTCCCACCAGTTGGCGGCCTGGCCACGCGGCACGATCAGTTCAAAACCGGGCAGACCGGCGAAATCGTGGCGAACGACACGGGCATCGGACTCGGGCAGGATGGCGTGCCCGAGCTGCGGCCATACGGTCGCGGCACCGATCCGCAGGCCATCGAGAATGCTCGTCACCTGCGTACCGCCGAAACCGAGGCGGGCATACTCGCCGGTCACGTCGGTGATCTTCACATCCTCGGTGAACAGGTAGCGGTCGAAATGCGTTGCGGCGCGTGGCACGGCGGGCAGATCGAGATCCAGCCAGAGCACATCGGGGAGTGCCAGGGCGTTGAGGTCGAAGAGAATGCGGCCCTTGGCACTGGTGGCAAAGTTGTAGCAGCCGCGTCCCGGCTCCAGCGGCTTGATCGCGTTCGTGACGAGGTTGTGGAGCCATTCGAGGCGCTGTGCGCCGGTCAGTGTGAGGAGGCCCCGATCGCTGCGATCGACGAGGAACGGCCTTTTGCGCGCAGCCTCCAACTCTTGCGCGCGTGTGGAGAAGCGCTCGGGCAGTTCCGTCTCGTGATAGACCAGTATGGCCTCGGGGGTGTAGGAGCGGGCTTCGCGGAATGGCGACGCCGTTGGCATGTTCAAGCCTCCGAGGTTTCGGCTCGCGGCAACACAACCCCACGGCTGATCGTCTACAATGTCCGGACACTCGTCAACTGGGAAGCGAGAGGATGTGCCCGTGCGGCAGGCCTGGATAATCTCCGTCGGAACCGAATTGACGCTGGGGCAGACGGTGGACACGAATACGGCGTGGCTGGCAGCGCAGCTCGCATCAGTCGGAGTGCGCACGCGGCGTCACGTTACCGTACCCGATGAATTGGATGCGTTGGGCGAGGCTGTCACAACTGCATCGCGGGGGGCCGATCTTGTGCTCTGCACTGGTGGGTTGGGGCCAACGGAAGACGATCTGACGCGGGTCGCGTTGGCGCGGGCAGCGGGCGTCGAACTTGTGCGACATGAGCCGAGTGTCGAAATGCTGCGGTCGTTCTTTGCGGCCCGCAATCGCGCCGTGCCGGAACAGAATCTGGTACAGGCTGATCTGCCACGGGGTGCCACCCCCTTACCGAATACTTGCGGCACAGCGCCGGGCGTGTTGGTGTCGCTGAGAGGTACGCCCGTCTACGCGTTGCCGGGGGTGCCGTTCGAAATGCGTGAAATGTTCAAGTCGGCGGTCTTGCCGGCGGTGCGGGCGGCGGCGGAGGGGGCGGTACTCGTCAGCCGGATGATCCACACCTTTGGCGCAGGCGAGTCGGATGTGGGACGGGCCTTGCGCGATTTGATGGAACGCGGCCGTAATCCGGAAGTGGGTACGACGGCCGCAGCGGGCATCGTGTCGGTGCGGATCAACGCATCGGCGGGCGACGCGAACGCTGCGGACACTCTGCTGGATGCGACGGAGGATGAAGTTCGGCGGCGTTTGGGCACGCTCGTGTTTGGACGCGATGACGAAACACTGGCCGGGACGGTTGGGAAGCGTCTACAGGTCATCTGCCGGACGGTCGCAACTGCGGAATCCTGCACGGGTGGGCTGCTTGGCAAGCTCCTGACGGATGTGTCGGGCAGCAGCGCGTATTACGTCGGCGGCGTCGTCAGCTATGCGAATGCTGTGAAGGTGCGACAATTGGGGGTCGACGAAAGCGATCTATCGGCACAGGGGGCCGTCAGTGAGGCCGTCGCCAATGCAATGGCTCGGGGCGTTGCGGAGCGGCTGGCGGCGGATTACGCCCTTGCGGTGACGGGCGTAGCGGGACCGACGGGCGGAACGGCCGATAAACCTGTCGGGCTGGTCTGGATCGGCCTGCATACGCCGGAGAGGACAACGGCGACGGAATATCGGTTTGGTGAGACGACGCCGCGAGAGATCATTCGACGGCGCGCGGCTCGAACTGCGTTGAATATGCTGCGTATGGAACTGCTGAGGGTGGATGGCAGTGCACGGTGAGACGTTGGGCCTGGAGGGATTGGTTTCGGCGGGGCCTTCACAGGATCGAGGGGTGTGGCCGATAATGACGAAGTGGGCTCGATTTACCTGTGCGTGGCGGGCCGCCAGGATGAGATGGTAACTGAACGGGCAGGAGCGACGTTAATGACTATTCGAATGCTGCTGATGGGCGTCATCGTAGTGCTTGGGCCGCTGCTTGCGGGTGCTCAGGAAGAAGGGGCGGCGCCTGGTGGTGCGTCAGCAGATGAGCCGGGTGAGCGCCGGCCGGTGCTGAGTCCGGATCAGGCCGTGGAGCTTGCCCGGGAGCGGTTTGAATCTGGTGACACTGCGGCGGCGCTGGACATTGTGCGGCGGGCGTTGCGGATCAACCCCGGGCATGCGCGGGCGAACCTGCTGGCTGGCGAGATGCTGATGGCGGAAGAGAACTACAATGGAGCCCGCGACTACTTCATGCAGGTGTTGCAGGCCGAGCCAGCGAACTTCGAGGCGAATCTGAACCTGGGGCAGATCTGGATTGCCAATCGCTCCTGGCGGCAGGCGACATACTATCTGGAGCAGGCCGAACGGGTAGCACCGCGCGACGAGCGGGCCGAGGTCAAGCGTCTCCTGGCCTTCTCGCTGGCAGGAGAGGGGAAGATCGGCCCTGCGATCGCGAAGGCCCAGGAAGCGGTATCCATCAGCCCGAATGACTACGACGTGATTCGCACGCTAGCGGAGATTCTGCAGCGTGTGGCCGGACGCGACCCGCGGATGGTAGAGCAGATGCTGCGGGCATCGGAGCAACTCGTTGCGCTCGCCGCGGGTGACGTGGACGGCAACCCGGGTGACCAGCGGGCAGTCGCCCGGCTTGAGCTGGCGTATCAGTATGAGCTCAGTGCATTGACGACATACTATCAGTCGCTGCAATTGACCGGCCCGCGCGGGGAGCCGCTGGATCAGGTTCAGCCGGGTCGTGAGGCCGAGGCTGCGGATGCGCTGCTGGAGTTGGCTAAGACACGGGATCTCCACGAGACGGTTCGAGCTACGCTGACGACGTTTGACACGATCGAGTTGCTGGGGCGGGCCGTCGAGCTTCAGCCGGAGGATGTTGAAGCGTTGGAGCTGCTGGCCCAGAAGTTCCGTGTGGTCCGCGCGCAGGACGCGGCAGTTGGGGTGTATCAGCGCATTCTCGAACTGGCTCCGGATCACGAGGAAGCGAAATCGTACCTGACGCGGGTGGGCGCGCCTCTGGAAGCTGAAAAGTCGGAGGAGGCCGCAGGGACGGGAGGTTCGGAGTAGCACAAGAGAGATGCGGCCACGTGCCGGGCGGCGTCTGGGTATGGGTGAACAGAAACCGAGCCGCGTGAGATGTCCGGTCTCACGCGGCTCTTTCTTGTGATCTGGTAACGGCGACCGTTCGGTCGCTCAATTGATGCCGGCGCGGGGGTCGAAGGCGTGGATCTCGGAGCCGGTGGAATCGGTCACGCGCCACAGCAATTGCGGATAGGCGGGTTCGAGGTCGTCGCGGATGAAGACGTACTCGATGGTGCCGCCGCGGAAGAACTCGAAGCAGGCGGCGTTGGCGGATGACGTTCCCGGGGTAGCGAGAAACTGGAACGGGTTGTTAATGCCCTGGCACTCACAAGCCGTGCCCTGAATCTCAGAAGGGGCACGGCGGTAGGAATTTACGCCCAGAACGGACGAGCCGGTTGGGCGGTCTGAACCGTCGACATAGTACCAGCCGTCCTGTTCGCAGATGGGGTCGGCGGTGTCTTGGCTATTCTCGTTGCAGGGGGCATTCAGGAGATCGGCAACGAGCAGTCGTGATCCGGCGGATGTGGTACCAGGGTTGTGGAACACGATCGCGTTCGGCACCGGTATGCGGGCGCCGGCGCTGCCGAAGAAGTTATCGTAACTGGGCGTCGAGCCTTGGGCGGGCGCGATGGCCGCGGCGAGGTTGCTACCGCCGCCGGCACCTGCGCTTTGGAACTGGCCACTCTCATGGAAGCGGTACAACGCTGGCCCTTCGATACATAGGCTGCCGAATTCGACCGACGCGCCCTCGGCAATCTGCGTATATCCGGACTGGGTGTAGAGTGATACGTCATCAGGGCAGACGGCGCCCTCGGGGTAGGTATCGCTATTCACGAACGCGATGAAGACCAGGAAGTAGTGGATATAGTCGCGGGAGAGGTTACGCATCGAGATCCGTACGAACTTCTCGGTCTGCGGCAGGTTGCACGGGTCAACGAAGCCCGAGGTGTCACCCCCCAAGCTTGACCCGGTCTCACGTCCCGTGGAACTGGGGCCAGTCACGGCGGTTTGGGCCTGTGATTCGAAAGAGCGGGCCAGGAACTCGAACGTGCTGCTGCCGCCGCCGCAGCCGGCCGACAACAAGCAGGTCAGGCTTCCCAGCGTTAGTAGGGCACCAGCACAAAACCGCCGGTTTGTCGCTGTAAACATACGAAATACTCCTTCGTCAACGCCCGCCCGCCGCCAGCCGCTCCGCGCGGACCGAGAACCACACCCCCAGCGGTTGAAATATATCGCTGTCCTGGCTTTCGGACAAGACGGGCCCGGGGGCGTGGAGGTTGCGTTCGGGCGTCGAATTCGGCACACTTCCGGCTGCGCGGCGAGGAGAGACCATGAGCGACGAACCGCAGATCGCAAATTCAAAGATTCTGGTAGCCGACGACAATCCGCAGATTCTGGAGTTGCTGGAGGCCTATCTCGAGCCGCTGGGCGTGCAGGTACGGATGGCGACGGATGGGGAGCAGACGCTCAGTGCAGTCGAGCAGGAGGAGCCTGACCTGATTCTGCTGGACATCATGATGCCGAAGCGCAGCGGGTTTGAGGTATGCCGGACGCTGAAGAACGACTCGCGTTATCGGGACATACCAATCATCATGGTGACGGCGCTGAATGAGTTGGGTGATATGGAGCGGGCGCGGGAGTACGGGGGCGACGATTTTCTCAGCAAGCCGGTGAACAAGATTGAATTGCTGGCTCGCGTGCAGAATCTGCTGAAGCTGCGTCACCTGAAGCGATCGCTGGGCCGTCAGGGTGAAGAGCCGCCATCCGCGTCGTCCTGAGCGTTTGCCGACGCCGGGGGGCGGATGAATCGGACTGCGGAGGGCGCGACACCGCGGGCGATCAATGCCTGGTGCAATCTCCGCTGATCGGCGTGGAGCGTACCGTGCAGCAGAATATCGAGGGTATATTCTGCAATAAGTTGCTGATTGAGCTTAATCAGGTCGGCGAGATCGGCGGGCGAGCTGTAGCGACCATTCACGTAGATCGCGCCGAGTCGGTCGACCTTGACATCCAGTTTGTGCGCATGGGCCGGTCGGATGACCAGGAGCACGGGTGTATTGAGGGGCGGGATGGCCGGCGTCTGGGCAGCGGCCCACAGCGCGCCGTAGCGGCTTGGGAAGCGTCGGCTGTAGGCGATCAGGCTATCCGGGAAATCGACCAGAGCGATCCCGACGCCGGACTCACCCGCTGAAAGCCGCTCATCGTGCGTGCGGAGCGAGCCGGCGAAGTACCAGGGGCGTGGGAGGGGCGGTCGCTCGTATTCCACTTCGCGGAGCCACTCGAATGCAGATGTTGTCCGCGGTTCCGAGCCTGCATGCCAGCGCACTGAGATATCGACGAGATCGCCGGAAGGTGGGTCGTAGGTGCGCGTCTGCTCGTTCCAGACCGGGGGGTGGCCCGGATGCACTCCGATCAGACCCAATGCGAGATAGATGTGCTCGGCGGCGGCGGCGAATCGCAGGATGCTCTCGTGCTCCTTACCGGGCCAGCACGCCAGGAATTCGAGCGGGCCGGAGCGCAGGACGACATGCGTTTGGACGTAGATGGCGGGCTGGTGCCAGTCGATGCTGACGCCTGGCTGGAATGGGCGTGCCTGCGGAGGCGGGGCGGGTTGCGACGCCGGCACTGGCGTGCGAACCGTCATGGGTGGACCTTGGTCGGCGTCGGATGGTCTGGCGGATGCCAGAAGCGCGCAGGCCACCAGAAGAACACGCCCGCCGCGGTGAGGCGACGGGCGCTTGATGACGGCAATCCACGTTGGCAAGGCTGGGACTTAAATACCAGACCGTGTGAAGCCCGGGAAGGCCTCTTCCTCGGCCTCTTCCTGGATGATGATCTTCGTCTTGACGAGGATCAGCAGGGTGCGCGTGTCCTTGATCGTGGTTTCGTTGGTGAACGCCCGCTTGAGAATCGGGATTTTGCTGAGAATGGGCACGCCGGCGGCGACTTCGATCTCACCGACCTGCTTGAGGCCACCGAGGAGCACGGTGCCGCCGTCGGGGATGGAGACGGTGGTTTCGAGTCGAGCGAATTCCTGCGTGGGCAGGGTGATGAAGGAGCCGGGCGAGTTGCCGCTGGCCCGCTGGACTTCGACGGTTTCGAAGGTGGGCTCCTGGCGCTGCTGCACGTTGAGCGTCAGGGTGACGTACTTGCGGTCGGCGCTGATGGTGCCCTCGACCCACATGGAGACACCGGCATCTGCGCTGGCCGTCTGCGGCTGGAAACCGACGGCACCTTCAGCCAGCCGAGGTTCCAAGCTGGATACGTATTGGCGCGAGCTACCGATCGAGATGGTCGACGCCTGACCGTTGAAGAGCACGAGGCGCGGGGCCTGCACGACGCTTGACCGGGCATTGGCCTGCGTGGCGCGAATCAGAAAGTCCACCTGGAGGTTGTCCAAGAACGATCCGGCGATTTGGAGGGCCGGTTGGAGAGCCTCACGAGCGCCAAAGGAGCCGGGCACGCGGGTGGCCTGAGGGGCGCCCTGGACGATGCTGCGGGAGCTCTGGCTGGCGCCGATCGGCGTGAAGTTGCTGCCCGTCGGGAGCATGCTGCCCGAGGCCGGTACGAAACCGGCCTGCGAATACGGCTGCTGCGGGACGGTGCCGGGCGGTAACTGTTGTCCGAAGGCCGGGACCGCAGGGTAGGCACCAATGCGTGAATACTGCCGCGGTACCAGCACAATCCCGCCGGTGGCTGGATCGCTGATCGCCGCACCGGTCGTGTTGTAGGCCTGATCGTAGCCTGCGCTGCCAGAATTGAAGACGAAGTCCAGATCGACGCCGAATTCTTCGAGGAAGTTTGACGTGACGTCGAGGAACCGCGTTTCGACGCTGATCTGCATGGCGCGGAAACGTCGAAGTTGCTCCAGCAGGTTGCCGACCTGGCGGTGCGCATTGGACGTGTTGAAGATGATCAACTGGCCGTTCAGGTCGCGAATCGAGGCGTCGCCGCCACCGGTCTCGCGCCAGGAATCCGGTTCGACGGTTTGGCGGATGATGTCGATGATCTCTTCGGCAGGCATGCCGGCCTGCTGCTCATCGTCGTAATCATCCTGCTGGTTTTGCTGCCCTTGGCCAAACATGCCCTGGCCGCCGCCGCCACCGCCCTGGCCGCCGGTCTCCCCCATGCCCTGCGTAACGTCAAACGCGTTTTGGCGACTGGCGCGCGGGACGCGGACGAGGAGGTCGCGAATGTCGTAGATGTTCACCAGCTTGTCACGGTCGAGCTTGTCCTTGGTGGCGACTCGAAGAAGGTCGTCCTTGAAGGCGTAGGCCAAGCGCACGTCGCCGCCGACCTGCGTGAGCACTTCTTCGAGCACGACGCGGAATAGCAGACCGCTAAGTTCCAGCGAAACCGGTGCGTCGCGTTCGATGCCGGAGTCCTCGATATCGGTCCAGTCGACCGAGATGTTGACCTGCGTCAGTTCCCCGAGGAATTCCATGACCTGGTCGAACGGCTGCTCTTCGAACCGCGTATCGGGTAAGGTCTGGGCAAGGCGGGGATCTTCATCGAAACGGCCGGTCGAGACGCCCCAGCGCTGCCGGTTGCGTGCCAACTCACGGAAGTTCTCAGGGTACATCACGTCAATGTCCCAGGGGATCAAGGCCTGTTCGGCCTTGACGAGCGCATTCCGTGTTTGCACGTAGAGGTTGTGCTGCCATTCCTTCTGTTCTTCGATCGAAGCGAAGTCCTCGGCCCAGTTCAGGTCCTGCTGGGCTGGCACGTTGGCGGGGTCGATCCGCAGGATTTCGCGGTAGACCTCGGCGGCTTCGGCATAACGACGCTCACGTCGCAATTGCTGGGCGGTGTTGAAGAGTTGTTGGATTTTCTCGGCCTTCTGCTGCTCGATGAGCTGCTTGCGCACGCGAACGCGTTCGGCAATCTCCTCGCGCTCTTCAGCAGCCGTGGTCTGTTCCCACTCCTCCTGCGCGCGGACCACCTCTTCCTTGAGGTCGAGCATGCGCTGACGGGCGGTGAGGTACTTCGAGACCGGCTCAGCATGATTGCGGGCCGACTCAACCATCTGGAGAGCTGCCTCCGCGAGTTTGCGTGCGGCGGAGAAATCATGGTCTAGCACCGCCTGGCGTGCTTCGGCGGCCAAAGCGTCGGCTTTGGCCTCGGCCTGCTGCCAGAGTAGGGCGTCACGCAGGCGAACCTCGTCCGCCGGCGTCATGCGGCGCGGCGTGCCTTGCTGTTCCGGTATGGGCATGGGCGCCGGCTCTGCGGCGGGTGCCGTCTGCGGCTCAGGCGCAGGCTCTTGGGGCTGCTCGGCAGGCTCCTCCGGGAGTTCTTCGGGGGTATCGAGCGGTTCCGACGGACGTGCCGCCTCCGCGAGAGCCTGTTTCTCCTCGATGCGCATCAGTTGGATCGAGGAACGGGAACGCTGCGCCGGCTGGGCGTACTCGTTGTCGAGCACGGCCTCGTACTGTTCCTGGGCAAGCTCCCAAGCACCTTCCTCGTAGGCGGCATCGGCCGCGGCAAGGTCTTGTTGCGCTCGCTCGGCACCCTGGATAGCCTGAGGCAGTTGCTCCAGCAAGTGATCGAGCTGGGTTCGCTCTTCGTCCGTGAGAGCGTCCCGATCCACTTCGAGCAGCGCTTCCTGCGCAGCTACGTACTCTTGCGCCTCGTACAGGTCGACCGCCTTCTGGAGTTGCTCGCTTTGTGCCCACGCTGCGGGCACCAGCGTCACGACCAAGAGAAGGGTGACCCCGGTCCAGACTCGAACCACAGATGACATCCGGATCTCCTTACGCCCTGACGCGTTCCGGCTATGACTGGCAGAGAACGCGCCCGCCGCCACGACGCATGAGGCATCGCATCGCGCGACCATCCACACTCACCGAACCACAACGTACGCACTCGGATCGGGATGGATGAATGTATGAAGCCACGCACAATCTTCCTTACAAAATCCGACGCGAAGTGTAGCCCCGCCCAAACGTCGATGCAACCGACATATAAGACGAACTGGACGGTCAGCCGTCGATCGAGTTGCGGAGGATCGCATAAGCCGCGAACTGGCGGATTCCCGCCACAGGCCCGCGGGGGCTATTCATCCTCGACGAGCAATTCGAGGCGCTCGGAATCGATCGTGACGGGCACCACGGCGCCCTCGGCCAAGACCTCCGGCGGCGGGATCGCGACCGTGCCGGGGCGGACGATGGCCAGCGTGTACTCGTGCGTGAAGGTACCTGGCGGGCGGGCGGAGATCTCCAGGACCTGCTCGGCGGACCGATCATCCTGCCAAGTGCCTGGCGGATCGGAGGCGCGGCTGTCAGCGGGCACCAGTACGCATACGGCGGGTGCTCGCTGGAGCCAGAGCACGTTTCTCAGTGACTTACTCACCGTAACCTCTTCTCGCACCTGGATATACAGCCCTGGCTCCGTTGGAGTGCCAGACGCCAAAGGTAGCCAATCGAATACTGGACGCGGCTCGCCGAGCAATGGCTGTCCTGTCTGGGCAGCAAAAGCCTCGGCCTCAGCCAAATCGTGGAACGGACCCAGTTCGTAAACGCCCTGCTCGTTCGGGAACTCCAGCTCGCCGGTTTCGGCCCAGACGGCGAGCGACCGTTGAATATGTATTGGGGCATCAGGCGTCCGTGGGCGGGAGGTGTCGTGGATTCGAAGAGTGGCATCCGCGTTCACGTCCTCATCGTGAGCCCGAACGCGCAGGCTGACGCGTCCCTGTCCAAGCGGAAGAGTTTTGGCAAATCCGGTGATCTGGAGGGCCCCTTCCGGTGGCAAAGTGAGCTCGAACGGTTCCCTGACGGCTACGCTCCGCGGCGCGGAAGAGACCGCTCCGTGTACACGCAGCCGCTGGAGCTTGAGACTGGGCGAGGAATCGAGCTCTATCATCGCTTGGGTCGCGGCCGGCCAGCCGTTCTCGATTACCGCGGCGAAGTGCACCACGTCGCCGGCCTCGGCGTGGACGGGCAGGTGTACTTTGGCGGTGATGCCAGCGCGGGCGTCGATGAGCTTGCTCTCCCAGGTTGCTTCGCCGCGCGGTCCGATTGTCGTGATGATGAGCTTATATATCCCGGCTTCTGGTGGCATGGGGACGGCTAACCGAGCGGTGCGTGTGACGACCGAGCGCGCCGTGCACCAGAGGGTCTGGTCAGCGTTGAGTGAGGGGCTGATGAGGTCCTCGGCCACATGGGGTCCCGCAATTGGTCGTGTGTCGATGTTGAGTAGTTCACGGCCGTCCGGAGCCACGACGACCAAGGCCTGCGGTCCGGCGACTGGCGCGGGTGGATCGGGCCAGCGCCGCGACAGTGGCTGCGTATGGTTCTCTTCACGTACAAGTCTGGCGACGAGGGCTATCGGACGAGCAACCGCATTGTCGTCGGAGGTCTTGCGGATGTTCACGGCAAGGGTTCGTCCGGGGGTGGCTGAAATCGCCGGGTCTCCGGAGGCGAAGTCGACCCTCTCGTTGCTTGCGAGCTCGACGCGCACGGTATCCATTTGTGCTGCGCCTGGATCCCCCCAACCGAGCGCAAGAACGCGCAGGGGATGATGAGCGGCGTCGGGTACCGTCCAGTCAATCTCGGTGCGCCCGTCGAGGGAGGAAAGTCGCCGAACGTCGGCAATGCGCTCGCCACTCATCAGTGAGAGCAGGAGGGGGCGCTCATGGCGTCCCTCGAGTGCAAGGTTGAAACTGCGGCCGTTGATGGGCGGGTTGGAATGAGCGAACAAACGTACAGGCGGCGCCTCCTGCTCGTCCGTCGAATCGGAGATCTGCAAAGTGAGCGCGGCGCTGAGTGGGTCGCGCTCGAGATCAGGCAGCTCCACGTTCACCTGGTACACGCCGGGGGAGGGAGCGCGCCACGGGACGGTTATCAGACCATCGCCGTGCGGGTAGGTGCGGAGCGCTGCCATGTGTTCCTGGTCGCGATAGATATTCACCTTGGGCGGCGAGTCTATTCGCCGGCACTGCGGATCGAACCAACCGACGAGGAACTGCATGGTATGGCCGACCACGGGTTCGGCCCGCGAGGGTTGAATCCACGCGTGTGCTGAGCTTTCGCCGAGGATCAACTCTTCGAACGACGCGCCGCGGCCACCGAACCAGGTGATCGCGGCCGAGCGAATCCAGATTGCCAGTGGGGGCGTCTCGATTTCAAACTGTTCCGGCCAGACCTCGAACCGTCTCGTGCCGGCGGAGTTTGTGCGATTGCGGCGTTCGATGGCTCGCCCATGTACGGGGCCAAGTCCGGGAGAAGGCAACCAGGCCGCCTCGAGCCGGTTTGAAACCAACGCATAGACTGGTGTCGCCGTCCAGGGCACGGTCACGTGCGTCTGGCCGGCAATCAGATCTCCCATGGACTGCGGTTGAGAGGTCTGGCTGGTCACCCTGAGTCGCATGTCGTTGTCGGCCGGGACGCGAATGTGTGGGCGTGTGTCGAGGGGCGCGAGTGCCCGTCCGTCGCGACGGGCGAGGACACGCAGATGCGTACCGCGCATGTCCGGCGTGACGGTGATCCGGGCGCGGACCACGCCCCCCGGGAGAATCGTGGTGCGCTCGGTGTGCAGCACCTGCTCCTCGGTATTGACGACGCGCAGGTCGATGGTTTGGCCGGCGAGGCTGTCGGCCGTTTCGTTACCGGGCATGAACAACGCGCCAGCTACCCAGAATTGCTCGCCTACCGAGAGTTCGGGTGGGCCGGCGATAAGCGCAACGCGGGGTTCTTCCGCGGTGGCGCTCCCGCGCGGGGGCAGAGCGCCACGCGAAAGCGCGAGGTGGCCGCCGGAGCGGACGAGCGCGACCCAGGTCGGATCACGACTCACGTTTGCTTCCGGCGGCAGGGTGAAGCGCCCGACGTGCTCGGTGAAGTCGATCGCGGTTGGCGCGAAGGAGTGCGTCATCCAGAAGGAGCCGGTTAACGGCTCGTCCGGGCGTACGTCCGAAGTTGCAACCCACTCGGCCCACATCGCACCTTGTACTGGATCGAGCATGCCGACCACACGCAGGTCGCTGACCAGCAGGAGTTGCTTCTGTGCGTGGGTGCGATCATCGGCGTCACGCCCCTGCACCAGTACAGCGTAGGCGCCCGGCGGAGCTGTAAACCTCAATGCATCCGACGGTGCAGACCACCAGGCGGGGGACCGATCGGCGTCGGCGTCGAAGTCGCGTGCGAACATCAGCGAGCCGGATTCCGGCAGGTGGGCGTCGTTACCGCGCGTGCCCGGTTCGTCCAGCCAGGCATCGATATTGACCGCACGGACTTCGAGGTTGAGAGGCGCGAGCCCGCGCGTGCGGAGAGCAAGCCGCACGGGTGCGGTGGTTCGCGAGACTGCGGGGACTTCAAGGTCGATGCGGGGCGCCGTGAGCGCTCGGAGCTGCTGTTCCGCCCGCCGGGCGAAGCGGTCCGATGCCAGCTTCATGACATCGCGATACCAGCGTGTGGCTGCGTCGAGTTCGCCACGGGTGGCGTGCCACGCCGCGAGGTCGAGACCGGCTTCGGCACCCGCGGTGGTGAGCGGAACCGCAGAAGCGATCCGGCGGAGGATCTCGCGTCCCCCTTCCGGATCTTCTCCGTGAGCGATCAAATAACGAGCGAGAAGCAGATCGACCCGGGCCCGCTGAGGACGCGAGTGACCCAACTCGACGAGTCGGTCACGGATCTTCGCCACCTGGGCGCGGCGAACGGCATCCCGCGCGGCACTCGTGATTGGGCGCCCGACCCCGAACAGGGTCGGGGTCAACTCCCACTCGGTGTGCCGCAACCACGCGTCGGCCAGCGCGACGAGGGCGACCATCTCGCGCTGGGGCATGTCGCGCCGGGCAAAGCCTTTGACCGCGTAATCCAATTCTTCGAGTGCCGAAGCGGTCTCGGTCAATTCGAGCTGCCCGATGCCCAATGCCAGATGGCACTCGGGACTGGCCGCAAGCATGTCATCGATCAGCAGCAGATCAGCGAGGCGGCTGCGGGCGGCGATGAGTGTGTCGCGCGCCGGCTGATGGAGGTTGCACATGGCGGCAAGCGCGGCGGCCTGGCGTCTGACGCGCGGATCGTCCGACTGCTGCCGGATCCGGATGCTCAGCCGTTCGGCAGCGGGCCAGTCTTCGGCGCGGTAGGCTTCCAAGGCGGGCTGGACGGCTTCGGCCCATTGAGCCGGGGGGGTATCCTGTGGAACCTGGCCAGAGGCACCGATGGCCATGAGCAGGGCCCCCAGTGTCGTGGCAGTCCGAACTGTCAGATAGCGAGCCGTCGTCATTCTGAGTCTCACTCTTACGAGGTTGTTGTGAGCGCTGGTTGCGTCGCTCGGTCGACTGCAAGCAGTTTAGCGGGCCCGCACAAAACACTCACGAGGGATGCTTGCCTTGGGAATCAGGCCGTCAAGGTCTTCAAGAAAGCGACAGGCGTCCTTGTAGTAGCCGGCGGTTGGCTGCAATGTTGGCACGCGGGCGCACCAGTACTCATTGAAGCACGCCATCAACAACTCGCGAACGTACTTGGCGACCATGCTGGCCAGCGCGATCGGCAGGTGTCGTTGATCGCCATCCACGGTGAAATCCACGAGCCAGTCGTTACGGGCGGCGGCGAGCTGATAGCGACTGCAATCTTCTGATACTTCAAGCACGTGCACATGCCGGTCCGGGAAGGCCTGCATCAGCAGCTCGCGATAATCGGCCCGTCCGCCGAGCCGATCGATCCGAACGATCACGTCGCCGTCCGGGGCGTGGGTGGTAGCCCAGTGCACGAGGCGCAGGACAGCTTCCAGCAACACGCCCGCCTTGTTGCGAGTCTGCGCGATCCGCTGATTCAGCACATCTTCGCAGAGAATCTCGGTTCGCAGGGCCAGGCAATTCAGTTGGCTCGACTGCATTGTGCGTGCCAGTCGACCGGCGATGCCCTCATACGCCGAGCGTTGTGGATCGAGCGGCAATGTTCGCGCGCCGTCGCGATACCAGGGCAGCGCATCGGGCCGGGTGCCGTCATCGAATCCTAGCCCCGTGAGCAACTGTCCCAGCCGTCGGCAGTCCAAACCGGTCGCGTGCGCGAACGCGAGCACGGTGCGTTCCAGCGTGCAGATGCCGCGCTTGCGGTCGAAGATCTTCTTCGAATCGCCGATGGGCAGCTTGGCGTCACCGACTTTCACACTGCGGCGTACGCAGTTTCGCAGCAGGTGCCAGTAGTTGGCGTGCACTAACTCGGGCGGCACGCGCCAAAGCGTGGCGCCAACCACGAGGGGGCCGAGCAACGGCCCATAGCCAGCTTCGTCGATGCCCACCACTACCGGCATGTCAGAACCACTCGAGTGCGTAGAAGGTAACCGTGAAGATGCAATCCGCGCCGATGAGGCTGACCACGCTCTTGACGACCGTGGTCGTGGTCGCGCGGCCGACGCCCTCGGCGCCGCCGGTGACGTTCAGACCCTCATAACAGGCCAGCCCCGCGATGATGGCGCCGAAGACACCACCCTTGAACAGGCCGGTGAAGTAATCGGTCAGGCCCAGTGCTGCCCGCGTGTTGTCGATATACACGCCAGGGCTGATGTCGAGCACGAAAACGCTGGTCACGAAGCCACCGAAGACGCCCACGACATCGGCGAGGATGGTGAGGCCGATCATCATGATCATCGTGGCGACGACGCGGGGCACGACCAGAAAGCGAATGGGATCGAGCGCGTGGGCCCGGAGCGCCTTGATTTCCTCGCCCTCGACCATGGCGCCCAGCTCGGCCGCGATGGACGCGCCGGCGAAACCGCTGAGAATGACCGCACTGATCAGGGCGCCCATCTCACGAAAGACGGCGATCGCGACAACGTCGGCCACGCGCTCGAGTTGCCCGTAATCTTCCAGCGGCCGGGCCATACTCAGTGCCAGGATGATCCCGATGAAGATCTGCACGAGAACGATGATGGGGATGCTGCGCACGCCTACGCGGACGGCCTGCTGCACGAGGGCGGAGAACCGGATGCGATCGAGACCCCCGCGATAGGCCCGGCCGATGCGTGCCCCCACGGCCCCGAACAGCCGGACCATCCCGCCGACATAAACGACCGCACTACCTACTGCCCAAGCGCTGGCGCGTACGCTGGCACCCACGGACTCGATGGGCTGGCGCCAGCGGCGTGGCGCGTCGCTGTCGGGCGCAGTGCTCATGCCTGCTCCACGTCCTCAACGCGGTCGACGATCTTGAAGAACTTGTCCAGATGCGTGATCTCGAACACGCTGCGTACGCGCGGCTGAAGTCCCACCAATATCATCTGGCGGCTGTCCCGCTCGATCTCGCGCTTCACATACACCATCGTACCGACACCGGAGGAGTCCATGTAGCTGACGTCGGCGAGGTCGAGCAGCAGGGCGCCTTCGGTCTGCTCGGCCGCTTCCAGCAGCAGCTCGCGCAATTGGGGTGACGTGCGGAGGTCGACCTCCCCGGTCACCTTCAGCACCGTGCGACCGTGGGCCTCGGTGCGCTGGACATTCAACTCTCGGTCGGGTTCGTTCATGACCGCTCCGTCGTGTGTTGTTCCGGGTCGACGCGGTGCGATTTGTACTTGCGCATCACAAGCAGCATACCGCCACCCTCGGCGCGCCGATACTCGACTGAGTTGTTCACGGCTTTGATGATGTGCACGCCGAGGCCGCCGGGTCGTATGTCGTCAAGATCGCGACCGCAAATGCGGGCGGGATCGACCTGCCGGCCGAAATCACGCACCTGGACCTCGATGCCCGCGCCCTCGTCGGGGTCGTCGATGCACCGGGCACAAACGCAGATTCGCTCCTGGCACGGACCGCCGTAGCCGTGGCGAATCACATTGGAAATGGCCTCATCAATGGCCAGTGCGACCTCTTCGGCCTGCTGCTCGGACCAGCCCAGTGCCAGCACCCAGGCGCGCATCTGCTGCCGCACGTCGGGCAGACACCCCGGATCGCTGATCAGATCGAGCTCGAGACGAGGAGCATCGCTCATGGGGCGCCTTCCTCCTCGTCCGTCTGCGAATCAACCGGTCCGGCGCGGGTCAGCGGAGGCCGTGGCACGTTAGCGGACGTAGCCGACCTCAGGCGCACCTCACCCTGACGAAGCGCGTCGCGCCACCGAGCAACGGCGGCACCCCGCACACCGGGAGGGTCATAGTAGCGATAGCCGTAATCATCCGCGCAGATACGCCGCAGCGCGAGGATGGCATACATCCGCACGCCGTCATCGGGATCGCTCAGCAGGTCCACTAGTTTGTGCACGGCGGCGAGATCGCGGTCTGCGGTGACGGCGACGACGGCGCGAGCTCGATCCAGGGGGCTCAGGGCGCGAAGCTGTTGGCGTGATGCGGCTGGCGATTGACAGCCGGCCACCAGCGTCAGGTACGCGCTCCCGCACAATGCGGCACAAACCCGATAGTGCCTGGCGCGTCGTCTCATGTTGGCGATTATACGCTGGTCTTGCGATCGGCCAACCGGTTGCACTTGCCGACCAGCGAAGCAAGCAAGTCGACCGACAAGGCGTCCGTGCGCGGCACGACCAGATCCGCCGCACCCACACGCTCGGGCGGTCCGACCCCAACGACGGCCATGTTCGCCGCGCGAGCGGCCTGAATCCCGGATTCGGCATCTTCAATCACGACGCAGCGATCGGGAGGGATGTTCAGTTGCCGGGCGGCCTCGCGGAAAACGTGTGGATCGGGCTTGGAGTGTGGAACCGTGTTGCCATCCACCAAGGCGTCCAGCACCGGAGCGATGCCCAGGCGCTCCGCGACGTGGCCGGCATTGCGACTCGATGAAGCGATGGCAATGCGTACGCCATGCCGGCGTAACTGGTTCAGCAGGTTAGCGACATCGGGAAACAGGTCGGCCGGTCCCATCTGCGCCACGAGGTCCAGGTACAGCTTGTTCTTGCGTTCGAGGATGCGCCGCCGTTCGTGCTCTGAGAATGACTCTGGTGCGTTTCTCAGGAAGATTTCGAGACTCTGCGGACGGCCCAGGCCGCGCATGGCGTCGTTTGTCGCGGCGTCATAAGGAACGCCGAGCTCATCGGCCAGTACGCTCCAGCTTTGATGATGAAGCGCGGCGGTGTCCGTTAGCACGCCGTCGAGGTCGAACAGAGCGGCCCAGCTTGGCGTGTCTGGGCGGGTATGCTGCTGGCTTTTGTCGATGCCCATCGAAGACGCTCCCGGCCGGTACTGCCCTGAGGTCGCGCATGGCGATCTGTCAGGGGGAGAATACCTACTCGGCCAACATCGCGACATAGCACTACCAGTTCTCGGGGGCGACGTCCGGGAGGGTGACGAGCTGACTGGGAGCGATCCCGGATCATGAGATGGCGAATCCGACAATGTTCGACAATTCTCCGCGCGTACAGGTCCGCGACCACGGGGGCCGCTTCTCCGGCGACTCAGCGCCCGGCGCACTATCGCTATTGAGACAGCGATATCTTTATTTGCAGGTGAAGCAGCCGACCCGGATGAAGCAGGAACTTCATAAGCAACTTAAAGTTATAGGCTTATGGAAATAGAGTGAAAACAACCCTATTTAGTGGCCACTGAACGAAATATCGGTTATACTTCATACAGTACTGTTTTGGTGCTGAATTGCCCGCCGCACCAATTCAGGTCCGCGTTAGTCCGGAATAAATCCCCGACGGCGCAGGTTGTGATCAAGTGAACGGATGATTCGTACCAGGTTTGGCGGGCGCGGCCCTTTGCTGGTGAGCGCCACATGTGCCCTCAGCCGATCGCCGAAAACCGGGACAAGAAAGAACGGAAGTGGATCATGCCCCGAACCGCAACGCAAAAGGCGGAAAAGCCGCAGCAGGCCGGTGGACTCCGACGGTTCAATCCGACCGCGGAATTGCCCATCCCGAGTGTGCTGAAGCGATTTACCGAAGAAGAAGTTCAACTGCTCGAGCGTCTGACGACCGAGATGGCGGAGTGTGTGTATCACCCGAGCTTCCGTCGATCGGCCGTACCGGGTGAGGACGAAGACGTCGGGATTGAGGAATTGCGTTTCCATCCGGAAGATCCAGACGTCCTGACCGCGGCGCAGGAACGCGTACTGTTCATGCAGTTCAATTACTGCCGTCACCGCGTGATGCGGGTGTTGCGCAATCACCGCAGCAAGCGACTGACGGCGGCAGCATCGCGCGAATTGGTACATTGGGGTCAGCGCGCCCAGGAAATCCGCGAGAACATTGTGCAGGCGAACACGTCGCTGGTGCTGGCAATGGCGCGGCGGGCGAAGAACAACAGCATCGAAATTGGCGAGTTGATTAGCGAGGGCAACCTCGCGCTCCTCCGCTGCGTGGATAAATTCGATGCGTCGCGCGGCTTCAAATTCAGCACGTATGCGTGCCGGGCCATCCTGGCGAGCTTCTCACGAGCTGGCGCCAAGTCGGCCCGCTATCGCACGCAGTTCCCCACGCCATACGACCCGGCCATGGAGCGCAGTGATTATCTCGAGACGCAGCGTGACGAGGTCGAACTGGAGTGTGTGGACGAACTGAAACGTATTCTGTTCGACAACACGGCTCAGCTCAGCGCCGTAGAGCGGCGCGTGCTGAACGCACGCTTCTCGCTGGACAAGAAGTCCACGCGGCCGACGCGGCGCAAGACGCTCGACCAGGTCGGTTCGCAGCTCGGCGTCAGCAAAGAACGCGTGCGCCAGATCCAGAACCAGGCCATGATCAAGCTGCGGGCTGTTCTGGAAGAGCGGTTGCTCGCGGCGTCCTGATCGAGCTACCCGAATATCGGTGGCGGTCCCAGGAATCACTTGGTCGCCACCGCTCCCGAAGTAACTGCCAACCCCCGATTGCGGGCGCGTGTTTATCCCAAGACACGCGCCCGTAATTCTTGCGCGGTTACGCCCGGAACATACCGATCAGGCGGGGAAGTCCTCGGGAACCTCACCGACGTTGATGATGCTGCACGCCAGAATCGGATCGAGGCCCAGTCTGCGGGCTTCCTCCACGAGTTCCTCGCTTTCCGCACCCGGATTCACGAAAAACTCGCCCGGGTTGGCCTCAGCAATCTCCGGGAGCACTTTCATTCCGGCCGACGGCGGAAGATATAGCGAGATCCGATCCAGTCTCTCCGGGATCTCCCGCAGCGATCCATACGCCTTCACCCCCTCAACCTCATCCGCAGAGGGGTTGACCGGATACACCGTCCAGCCCTGCTGACGGTGCGCGCGGACAGACTTGTTGCCGAACTTCTGACGATTTGTGGACGCGCCGATGATTGCAACCGTCTTCTGAGCCATGGTTCCTCCAAAGCCGGTTTTCGCCGCTTCCGCAGCGGTTCATCATTCCCTTGATATACTATGCCGTGGCAGTCGTCCATGCCGATGAAAGCACTGGTACCATGCCTGGAACTGGGACGTTACAAATTCGCTACGCGGCTGACGAGCGACATCTCTATGCGCTCATTGACGGCAGTGCAGCTCACCGTGCCTCCTTCACGGTGGACCGCCTGGTGGACGATTTCCTGGCCACGCAGCCGAGCAAGCCGGTTGTCATTATCGACCTGGACTCCTGCGGCTGGGTGGATAGCACATTTGCAGGCTGGTTGATCAAACTGCGGAAGCGGCTGGCCCCAATGCAGGGGCGTATCGTAGTCTCGCGTTGCCCGGATAGCTGCCGCTCGTCGATGGAAACGATGGGACTGACCAACCTGTTTCACTTCCACGACTTGACGCCCCCGCCCAACCTGACGCCGGTGAAATGCCCTGAGGCCGAGATGGACGCGGGGACGATTGAATTCATCGCATCGGCTCATGAGGATCTGGCGGAGGTGGATTCTCAGAATCAGGCGGTGTTCGGCCGGATCGCCGAGGAGTTGCGCAAGGAACTCGAGCGGCGTGACGGTGGCCGGTAGTGGTCGCTAGTCTTTGGCAGATTCTTGTGCCGTGGGTTCGCCGGCGTCCTGCGGTGGCGTCGTCGACGACGAATCGTATTGCGGTGACACTGCGCAGTATGGGCGCCCGAGCAGTTTTTTGATCAGAATGATCTCACCCATGTCGTTTCCTTCCACGCGGTGGCCGACGGCCTGGAGCGCATAGCCGACCGCGAGTAGCACAACGGGTCGCCACCAGAGATCCCAGCGCCACTGGGCAAGCTGCACACCAGCCAGCGCGACGGCGGCGATCGTCAGGGGAATGCCCACATAGTGCAGCCAGCGGGATGTCGGGTGCTGGTGCCGCTCCAGCCAGTTCGCCAGCCAGCGTGGACGTAAGTGATTCATGAGGCAAATGTTAGCCGAACAGCAGCGGTCTGCAAATCCACGACCCGGCTGGAGCGTGGCGGGGATGCTGCCGATAAGAACAGCTTCGGGAGATACATCATGATTGTGACACTCGACGGACAACGACTGGACGCGAACTTCCCTTCCGAAGCCCCACTTGGCACCCTGATTGAGCAGGTGCGCACCCAGCACGCCGCTGGTCGGCTGGTGATCAGTATCGCGCTCAATGGGCAGAAGCTGGGCGACACGACGCTTCAGACGGCATTGCAGCAGCCGGTGCCGGACGGCGCTCAGGTGGATCTGGAGAGCGGTGATCCGTACCAATTGGTATCCGACGCGATGCGCGGACTATCGATGCAGTTCAACGTCGACGAGAGCCGCTTTCAGGAAATCGCGGGCCGACTGGAGGGTGGCGACGTGGCGGAAGCGGTGCGCGAAGTCGGCCAGCTCATTCAGCTCTGGCAAACCTGCCAGCAGGCTCTGACGCAGTGCAGCGGGATCCTCAATGACGATCTGACGGCGTACGTGCATGAGGGCAGACCGGTTCGCGAGGCACTGGAAGGCCTGATCGGCCAGTTGACCGACCTGCGGCAGGCGCTCGAATCGCAGGACGTCGTCATGCTGGGCGATATCGTCCGGTATGAGATGCCGGGCCTGTTTGAGAAATGGCAGGGCCTGACGGCGGACCTGGCGGAACAAGTCGCGGCGAACGCCCCGACGGTTTCCTGAATCGGGTTGATCCGGAACCGCCGCTGCCACAGCGCAATGGGGGGGCCGCCGCGCGCCTGACTACGCCCGCGCGCACAGTCGATTTCAGATTGCCATGCCTCTTGCGGGAACTGCCGGACGATGTCATCGTCCAAAGCAGTGTCCGGCCATTTGCATCAACTTCTGTCCGACCTCCGCACTAAGGAGCAATCCATGTGCACGCAACACCGTCGCATCATGGCGATATCCCTGGCGCTTGCGCTATTCACCGCCATAACCATCGCCGAGGAAACAGAGCTCGACATCAGCCGCATCGCGTTATTCTCCAGCGGCGTGGGGTATTTCGAACGTGCCGGGCAGGTAGCCGGCGACACGACGATCGAGCTCAAGTTCCGCACCGAGCAGATCAATGACATCATCAAGTCGATGATCGTGCAGGACCTCGGCGGCGGCACGGTCGGCGAGATCAGCTACGCCTCGCGCGATCCGCTCGCCAAGACGCTGCGCAGCTTCGCGGTGGATCTGACCGGCGATCCGTCGCTGGCAGAGCTGCTCGATCAACTGCGCGGTGAGCCGGTTGAAGTCAACGGGCCTCGGACGCTCGCGGGCGTCATTGTCGGCGTGGAGCAGGAACCGGTCTTCAACGACCAGGGTGAGACGATTCGACAGATCGAGCGGCTGACCGTGCTGACCGACGCCGGGCTGCAACAGGTGGAATTAACGGCGATCGAGGGGATCGAGCTGACCAACGAGAAGATTGCCGCGGAGCTGCGCAAGGCGCTCGCCGCGCTCGCTGCCGGCCACGACGCGGACAAGAAGACCGTCGCCGTTCACTTTGAAGGCGCTATGCAGCGGCAGGTACGTGTGGCGTACTTGCTGGAGGCGCCGATCTGGAAGACGAGCTATCGGCTGGCGCTGTCCGACGAGGACGACCCGTTCCTGCAAGGCTGGGCGACCGTCGATAACGCGACGGAGGAAGACTGGAACAATGTGCGGCTATCGCTCGTGTCGGGTCGGCCGATTTCGTTTCGGATGGACTTGTATACGCCGTTGTATGTGCCGCGGCCGGTGGAGCAGCTTGAGCTCTATGCCTCGCTGCGGCCGCCGGATTATGAAGGTGCAATGGGCTTGCGACCGGCGGCCGAGCCGACTGCGGAGTTCGCCCGCAGCAGGGCGTCGGCACCGCGGCGCGGCGGTGTGGCCGGCGGGCGCGGTCGTGGTCTGCGCGACGAAGCCGGGAAGGGCGCCGAGCAGTTGATCCCGTGGGATGTTGATGTCGCATTCGGCAGCATGACGTCCGTGGCGGATGCCCAGGAGGCCGGCGAGCTGTTTGAGTATCGCATCGATCACCCGGTCACGATTCCGCGGCAGCACTCGGCGATGCTGCCGATCGTGAATCAGAGAATCGAAGGGACAAAGGTCAGCATCTACAACCCGAACACGCACGCGAAGTATCCGCTTAACGGGCTCGAACTGAAGAACACGACCGATCTGAATCTGATGCAGGGTCCGGTGACCGTGTTTGACGACGACGTCTACGCCGGGGATGCCAAGCTGCCGGACCTCAAGCCTGAGGAAGAGCGGCTCATCGCCTACGCCCTTGATCTTTCGACCGAGGTCATGGTCGAGCGCAAGTCCGTGCCGCAGCGGTTGCTCAGTTTGCGGATTGCCAAGGGCACGCTTTGGCGGCAATACAAGCACGTCGACAAACGCGAGTATGTGATCAGGAACAAGGCGCAGAAGGAGCGGACGGTGATCCTGGAACAGCCATTTGGGGGCGACTGGGATCTGGTGCAGCCGCAAGAGGCGTATCAGCGCACCTCAAACCTGCTGCGGTTCAAGGAAACCGTGCCGGCGCAGAGTACCGAGCGGCTGACCGTCGAGCTTGAGCGAACCATCAACCAATCTCTGGTGCTCAGCAACGCCGGCTTTGACGAAATCCGCTACTACCTGCGCTCGTCGGTGATCACGGACGAACTGAAGCAGGCCCTGGAGCGGGTCATTGAATTGCGGACCAAGCTCGACGAGCTCGTTCGTCAGCGTGAGCGGCTCGAACAGGAACGGCAGGAGATGATCGCCGAGCAGGCGCGCATTCGCGAGAACCTCAAGACGCTGGATCACAATACGGATGCCTATCGCCGACAGCTCGAGCAGTTTGACGAGATCGATCGGCAGATCGCGAAGCTGCGCGATCAGATCGGTCAGGCCCGGGACGCCGAAGCGCAGCAGCGCAAGACACTCGAGCAGTACCTGCTGAGGTTGAACGTCGGCTGACCGTCGTCGCCGTGCCCCGTCCGCGCGATAGTTGATAAGACGCTTGTCCGCCAGCGCGGATCGGGGGAACGCGCTGGCGGCTTTACTGTCTTGGGCGGGCACCTGAGAGGCTGACGAGTGTCCTATAACCTGCTTAGCATTCCCGAAGAAGCGAGAATCTGGATAGGGGATGCGCATATAGGACGGTACAATGGAGCGGATCTTATTTCCGCGCCGGAAGGCGAGCCTGGGGGGACTGTTTGGCATATGATGCCGGCTCGCAACGGGGCGTACGTTGACCGCGTAGGGGCTTGGTTGAGGCGTGCAAGAGTAGCTGAACAGGGAGAAAGCTGATGAAGAAGATGCGTGTTTGGGTGAAGTCGGCGATTGGGTTGGCCATGCTCGTGGCTGCATTGCCCGGGATGATGGGTGGCGGCTGCAATGTGCAGCAGGCGATTGATGACGCGATCAGCGGCGAGCTCAGCGTCAACGCGGGCGCGGATCAGACGGTGTGCCTGGGGGCGACGGTAACCCTCTCGGCCAGCTCTGCGGCGAGTTCTTTGACATTCAGTTGGCAGGTTGTCAGTTCACCTGTACCGGTCACAGTGAGTGATGCAGCGGCGCAACAGACATCGTTTGTTCCGACGACGGTCGGCACGTATGTTCTCCGGGTGACAGTCACGACCGGCGACGGCACGACCGCCACTGATGACGTCACGATCACGGTTCAGGTATGTGACAGCGGCCCGGGCGCGATCGCCGGTACGGTGCGTGATGCGGTCACGAACAGCGCCTTGTCGGGTGCGACGGTAACGTTGTCGGACGGCGCCTCGGTGGTCGGTACCGCGACGAGTGGCAGTGATGGGACGTTCACGTTCAGCGAGTTGGAGCCGGGTGAAAGCTATCAGGTCGAGGTAGCGCTTAGTGGTTATGTCGACGAGACGTACTACAACATCGAGGTGTTCAGCGGCCAGACGACGTACCTCGAGACCGTTCTCCAGGTTGCTGAAGAGTACAGTGACGACGGAAGCTTCTCCGGCACGATTACGCATGCGGTAACCGGTGAACCGGTGGGCGGCCTGAGCATCGACTTCCGTGCTGGCATCAACGCGCAGAGCGGCACGGTCGTGGCGAGCGCCACGACGGCTAGCGACGGCACGTATACGGTCAGCGAGGTAGCGGGTGGCTCGTATACCGGTGAAATCACCGGGACGGGCTACATCACCACATATTTCACGGCCGTTTGCATCGGCGGGCAGGACAATCCGAATCAGAATGCCACGGTGAATCCGGTTGGTACCGGCGGTGACGACGATGGTGAGCTGCGGGTCGTGCTGACGTGGGGCGCGAATCCGAGCGATCTGGATTCACACCTGACGGGCCCGGCGGCGGATGGTTCCGGTGATCGTTTCCACATCTATCACCTCAACAAGACGTACACCTATGACAGCGTGCGGCAGGCCGATCTGGACGTGGATGACACTTCCAGTTACGGGCCGGAGACAACGACAATCTACGTCGAAACGGCCGGCACCTATCGCTTCTCGGTGCACGACTTCTCAAACCGATTCGCCGACTCGAGCACTGAGATGGCGGAATCGGGCGCGGTGGTACAGGTGTACATCGGCGATACGCTCGAACGCACGTTCAATGTCCCGAATACAGCGGGCACACTGTGGACAGTCTTCACGTACGACGGGTCGACGATCACGCCGATCAACACGATGTCGTACGAGTCTGCACCGGCCGCGGTGACACTGCCACGGGGCGTAACGGACGCGCATCTCTTGCAGAATCTACCAGAGAAAGACTGAGCAACGATTGCCGAGCATTAGCGCGGCACGTCAGAGATGATCGAGTCGACGGGCCGGCGTCACCTGCGGCGCGGGCCCGTCTTGCATGAACCGCAATCGATCTCGGCATCCGGATGGCCGGCGCCTATACTCCGTTTGACAGCGCCAAGGGCGCTGCTCACAATTCCGGGTTCCGTTGAGGGGCGGAGCGGCCAGATGGCCGTGGGACGAAGGAGAAGCGACCGGCCGGGCGTGGGAGGCGGAGATTCCCGGACGTCATTGTCTGCGCGCGGTCACTTTCGCAGGAGACACATCATGGGCCGACTGTTTGAGAACGTGACGGACGCCATCGGCAACACGCCACTCGTGCGCATCAAGCAACTGACCAACGGCAGCGCACGCGTCTATGCCAAGCTGGAGTTCTACAACCCGCTGAAGAGCGTCAAGGATCGCATCGGCAAGTCGATGATCGAGGACGGGCTGAAGACTGGAAAGATCAAGCCCGACACGACGATCATCGAGCCGACGTCCGGTAATACGGGCATCGGGCTGGCCTTCATTTGTGCCGCGAAGAAGCTGAAGCTGATCCTGACGATGCCGGAGAGCATGAGCATCGAACGCCGCAAGGTCCTGCGAAACCTGGGGGCGGAGCTCGTTCTGACCGAAGCGGCCAAGGGCATGCCGGGGGCGATTGCAAAGGCGGAGGAACTGGCCGCCGCGACGTCGAACGCCTATATGCCGCAGCAGTTCAAGAATCCGGCCAATCCGGAGATTCACCGCCAGACGACTGCTGAAGAAATCTGGAACGACACGGACGGCGAGGTGGACATCCTCATCGCGGGTGTCGGCACGGGCGGTACGATCACGGGGGTCGGCGAAGTGATCAAGCACCGCAAGCCGACGTTTCAGTGCGTCGCGGTCGAGCCAGCCGAGTCGCCGGTGATCACGCAGGCGAAGGCGGGGCAGGCGTTGCAGCCTGGTCCGCACAAGATTCAGGGCATTGGGGCGGGGTTCATTCCGGACGTGCTGAATCTTGATATTGTGGATGATGTGGTACAGGTAAAGAGTGAAGATGCGTTCAAGTGGGCGCAGCGCGGTGCCGCCGAAGAGGGCCTGCTGTGTGGGATCAGCTCCGGGGCGGCGTTGTGTGCGGCGCACCAGGTGGCCAGCAGGCCTGAGAATCAGGGTAAGCTGATCGTGGCGGTGCTCGCGTCGGCGGGTGAACGGTATATCTCGACGGCACTCTTTGAACAGGATTAGACGGATCGCCACACGCCGGGCCACGTCGCCCGGCGTTTTTGTTTACATTCAGCAGCAGGACGTGCGCAGAGGGCGGATTCTGGCGAGCCCGCGTCTGCGCCGTCGGATGGACACGCAAGCATGGCCAAGCAAGTCGCAACGAACATCACCTGGCACGAAGGACACGTCGACCGCGCGGATCGCAACAAGCTGCTGCGGCAGCGTGGGGCGACGATCTGGTTCACGGGGCTGAGTGCCTCGGGCAAGAGCACGATCGCGTTTACGCTGGAGCACGCGCTCGTCGAGCGCGGACGGCTGGCATATGTGCTTGATGGCGACAATGTCCGCCACGGGCTGAACAAGAACCTCGGTTTTTCGCCGGAGGATCGGACGGAGAACATTCGGCGGATCGGCGAGGTGGCGAAGCTGTTTGCGGATGCGGGCGTGCTGACGTGCACGAGCTTTATCAGTCCGTATCGGGCGGATCGGGACCAGGCGCGTGAGATTCATGCGGCGGCGGACTTGCCGTTTATTGAAGTGTTCGTGAAGGCGACGGTCGAGGCGTGCGAGGAGCGCGATCCGAAGGGGCTGTACAAGAAGGCGCGGGCGGGTGAGATACCGGAGTTCACCGGCATTTCGGCACCGTACGAAGAGCCGGCGAAGGCGGAGATCGTGCTGGACACGGCGGAACTGCGGCCGGAGCAGGCGGCGCAGGTTGTGTTGGACTATCTCGCTGAGCGGGGGCTGCTGCAGGTGTAGCCGGCGGTGGTTAGAAAGACGGCGGTGTTCCATAGTCGACACTCCGGCGCCCCGGGCGCATGCTGATGGCGCGGTGGGATGTGACGGAGCCAACGTGCTCTCGTCCAGGCGCGTGAGGCAAGGGGATCCGGAATGTCGGACCAGTCGGAAGAGCGTGTTTCGTTCAAGCAGGGCGGGGGGTGGCTGGTGCCCCTGGGACTGGCGATCGTCTGTGTCGGCGTCGTACTGCTGTTCCTGGGTTTCACGGGGCGATTGGAAGGTGAGCCCGGCGATAACTTCCACGATTGGGGTGGTCTGGCTTTTGGCGTGCCAGCCGTCTTGTTGGGGCTGTGCGTTGCCTTGGAGCGGAGGGGCCAGATCATCGACCGTGCGCAGGGAGTGGCGGTGCGCTGGTGGGGATTTCCGGTCGCGATAGTGGAGCGTCGTCATCGCCTGACCGCGTCTGCAGTGGTTTGCATCGGACACAAGATGCGCAACTGCGCCTTTCCAGTT
The DNA here is from genome assembly GCA_964468185.1 of uncultured Planctomycetales bacterium. Taxonomy (GTDB): domain Bacteria; phylum Planctomycetota; class Phycisphaerae; order UBA1845; family Fen-1342; genus JANQFV01. Next base: position 97,168 of record CAYXTR010000004.1, read on the forward strand.
TCACTCAAACTGCCCGGTCGAGAGATCCAACTGGGCGCGCCCGAGAAAGTCGGGCAGTCGTTCTCGATTGCGAAGCAAGTGGCGACGCTGCTGAACACTAGCGTTCAGGACGAAAGCAGCGGAACTGAGATTGAGCACTCAGTCGAGTCACTGGAGCAACCGCTTCGTGAACGCCTCGCGGCCAACGGCGTGAGTACGCGCCGGCCAAGCCCGCCTGCGGACCGGCGCGTAGAAATCACAGAGGACGCTGACGGTGCAACATTCACACTGCCGCCCCTTGGCTGGCACCTCCGCTGGGTTGTGCCGAAGCTCTTTGTGGGAGTAGTGCTTGTCGCTATGGGACTCGTACAGGTCTGCGTACAGGTGACGGAATCGAAGTTTGCGCCGCAAGACGTTGGGGAGTGGGCTCGGGTCGCGGTGCTGCTTGCGAGTCTGGTGCTGGCACCCCTCGTCGTTTTCGTGCGTCAGGCTTTGGTGCGTGCGCGACTTAAGGAGCGCGTAACAGTCACTCGCAATGAGCTACGAATCCACACCAGCCGCTTCGTCGGCACGCAGGAGACCGTAATTCCTCTGAGGGAGGTAATGGGGTTACAGGTCTGCCTGCGTCCTGGCGGTCCGCCCAACACGATCCTGGCGTGGAGCAGGCGCAAACAGTGTACCTTCGGCATGATGCTCAATGACGATGAGCGGGCGTGGCTCGTGGAGGCGCTGCGCCACGTGATTGCGGGCGGGCGGTGATGCGATGTGTCGGCGGAGCTGTGTCAGCGCGGCATAAGCTGGCGGGCGGGACGCCCGCCCCACCCAGTGAGAAGCAGCCCGTTTCTGCGAGAGTGTTCGCTAGAATTAGAAGCTGCCCCAAGCGTGCGGCACTGGTATTGCCCTGTGCCTTGCCTTTGGCGTGTAACCAGTCGGATGCACCGGTTGAACGCCGCAGGCGAAGCGTAGCGCAAAATTGGTGCCACAGGCAGAAGAGAGGTTACGGGTGAAGGGACGATCCAGGGGTGCGCCGGTTGAAGACCGGTGCCACAGCGGAGCGCGAAGAAGCTCCACTCAGTTGGAAGGACACGCTCATGGCCGCGGAAACGCTCGACATTATCTTTGCCATGCCGCATCCGGATGATCTGGAGATCACGTGTGGCGGAACGATTGCCAAGCTGGTGCAACTGGGGCACAAGGTCGGCATGGTGCATATGACCGACGGCGAGCCGACGCCACGGGGGACGCGTGAGACGCGGATGAAAGAGCTGCACGCGGCGGCCGAAGTGCTGGGCGCGCAGCATGTCGAGGTGCTGACGCTGCCGAACCGGGAGCTGATGGACTGCCCGGCCGCCCGCTACGCCGTCGCCACCGTTTTTCGGCGGTTCAAGCCGCGGATCGTCGTGGGCATGGCGGGCCGGACGCCGGGGGCCTCGCCGGATCATTATCAGGCCCAGTTGATCGTTGAGGGCGCGCGGTTTTACGCGCAGCTTACGAAGTGGGACGAGCGGTTTGACAACACGCCGCCGCACCGGATCGACTGGCTGTGGTATCGGCCGGTAGCGATTGCGGCGGAGCAGCATGCCTACCCGTCGGCGTTCGTAATGGATGTCAGTGATGTCTATGATCGCAAGGTGGCGGCGATTTCATGTTATGCGTCGCAGTTTGATGAGCAGCGGCTGGAGCGCCTGCTGCATCGCGTGCGGGCGATCGACGCGAGTGAGGGGTCGCGGTGCGGCTTCGAGTATGGCGAGGCATTCGCGTTGCCGCATGCGATGCCGATGAAGGACCCGGTGGCGCATCTCGCAGGGCTGAAGCCCTGGTCGCAGCCGAATTATCCGCCGCGGAGTGGATAGCTTGGGAAGGGATTGGGGGGAGCAGAGATCAAGAGATCGAGAGATCGAGAGATCAAGACTGAGGACTTGGCGCTCGTTGGGCGGGTCGCGGGGGATTTAGGTTTGCGGACGTTGGGGACGTCGGCAATTCCGTCACTATCGGGCTGCCAGCACCATTCGAATTCGCTCTCCAGCGCATGTATTGCATGCTTTGAATGTGCAGGTCGGTCGTGACCGATGTACAGACGGCCCGTCCGGTGCGCCAGCGTACGGCGTGTGTGTCTTATCGGGCGGGAAAGAAGCGGTCCGGGAAACAGGCGAACATTCCATGCAATTCCACAGCAATTCCTCGGCACCGGCCGTCCGTCTGCGTCTGGCGATGATTGCGCTCACCTGCATTCTGCTGGGCACTCCGGTGAGTTGGGGGCAACTGGCGGCCAGTGACATCACCGCGTTGCAGGACGAGGCCCCCGCACAGGGTTGGACGTTTGACGTCACGGACAACGACGCCACCCCCCTACCGCTGGACGCACTGTGCGGCTTGACGCCGCCGAAGTCCGGCCCGCCGGACCCGCCCCTGCTTGGTGATCCGCCCCTGGGCGTGTTGCCGGACGCGTTCGACTGGCGGACGGAGGCGGGGTGCCCGCCGGTGCGTGATCAAGCGACTTGCGGCGGCTGTTGGGCGTTCGCGACGTTGGGGGCGCTGGAGTGTTCCGTGTTGATCAAGGATGGGGACACGGTTGATCTGGCGGAGCAGTGGCTGATCAACTGTAACGCGTACGGATATAGCTGTGATGGGGGCTGGTTTGCACCGCAGCATTTGCTGAACGTGAATGACGGTTGTGGCGAGGTGGGGGCGGTGCTCGAAGCGGACGAGCCATATGTGGCGGCGAATGGCGCCTGTGACTGTCCATATGACCGTGCGTACACGATTGACGCGTGGAGTTATGTGGCGGGTCAGAGCAGTATACCGACGGTGGAGCAGCTCAAGCAGGCGATCTACGACTACGGCCCCGTCGCGGTCGCGGTGCATGTGGATGCAACGTTTCAGGCGTATGGCGGCGGCGTGTTCAACAACGACGTGGACTCCACGGTCAACCACGGCGTGGTTCTGGTCGGCTGGGATGACAATGACGGGGCGGCGGGCGCGTGGATTTTGCGCAACTCATGGGGCAGCGGCTGGGGCGAGAGCGGGTACATGCGCATCGAGTATGGCTGCTCGCGCGTGGGCTATGGTGCGTGCTACGTGGATTATCCGGGGACGGATGATTCGATCATCCAGGTGACGCCGGCGTCGATCGATCTGGGTGAAGTCGCTGTTGGCGATTTCGATACGGCGAACCTCACGGTGAAGAACGTTGGCACGGACACGCTGGATGGTAGCGCTACGGGGCTCAGCGCACCGCTGTCAATCGATGGCGCGGCGACCTATTCGCTGGCACCCGGAGCGTCGACGACGATTACCGTGCGGTTCGAGCCGGAACTGCTGGGAGATTATGAACAGACGCTGGAGTTCAGCGGAGGGGGCGGTGCGGAAGTCACGGTGACGGCGGTCGCGTCCGGCAGTGGACTTCCTTCGGACAACTGTGCCGGGGCACCATCGATCGGCGCTGAGAGCGTAACGGCGGATACGACCGTGGCGCAGACGTCGACGACGGCGTCGTGCGGTGGCGGTGGCGGGAAGGATGTGTGGTGGCTGTTCGAGCCGCCCTTCACCGGGCGGGCGACGATCGACACGGAGGGGAGTGACTTCGATACGGTGCTCAGCATCTACGCGGCGTGCGGCAGTGATGAGGAGCTGGACTGCCACGACGACGTAGACGGCGATTCGTGGTCGGAGATTGTGATTGATGTGCAGGCGTATCAGAGCTATCCGATTCGCGTGGCAGGTGTGGCTGGGGCGAGCGGCAACGCGATGCTGAACGTCAGCATTGAGCGGCCGGATCTGGTGATCGAGGGACGCGTCTACGATCAGTCCGGCGACCCTGTGGCGGATGTGGTGCTGGAGGGGTTACCGGATTCGCCGGTAACGGATGCGGACGGGCGTTATGCGGCGGTGGTGCCATATGCGTTCAGCGGAACGGCGACGCCGACGCTCGTTGGCTGGCAGTTTGACCCGCCGATGCGGACGTACACGAGTCTGATCGCGGATCGTGAAACGGACAGCTATGCTGGGCGACAGATCATGCAGGTGATCTCCGGCACGGTGCGCGACGAGAATGGCCTGGTGATCAGTGGCGTCGTATTGAGCGGTCTGCCCGACGAGGTGACGACGAATCTGGCGGGCCATTACTATACGACCGTGCCGCGGGGTTTTAGCGGGACGGTTACGCCGCACCACGATTATTACACGTTTACGCCGACGCAGCGGAGCTACGACACTGTAGCGGGCGATTATCTGGCTGAGGATTTTGTCGGAACGTTGCGGCGGGGTTCGCTGGCAGTGACGGTCGGACCCGCCGAAGCCGTCGCGGCGGGAGCGGCGTGGCGTGTGAATTATGGCGCCTGGCGCGCGAGCGGTGAAGTCGTCAGCGAACTGAGTATGGGGGCTCATGTGGTTGATTATGCCGAGGTGCCGGGCTGGTCGGCACCGGGCCATGAGGTACTGACGGTCAATGCGGATCAGGCGACTTCTGTTACGCGAACGTACGTGCGGGTCGGGTACGCATTGGACATAACCGTCGAGCCGGTGGATGGCGGATCGGTACTGGTGTCGCCGGAGCCAGGTTCCGGTGGCGGGTATGCGGCCGATACGCCGGTGACGTTGACGGCTGCGCCAGCGGAGGGGTTCGCGTTCGGCGGCTGGCTGGGGATCGGCGACGGCGTTGTCACCGAGCCAACGATCGAGGTGGTGATGAACGCGGACCGAGCCGTCACCGCTACGTTTGTCAGTGCCGATTTGGTGGCCGGTGAGGTGGACGCGCTCGTGAGTGGGGCAGCGCCGTGCGGAGGCGGGGCGAGTTGTGGTGGAGGCATGCTGCTGGCGTTGCCGGTAACGATGCTGGGCGTCGCGGGGATGAAGTGGCGCGTCCGTCGTCAGTCGCGGCTGTAGTGCGGGCGGGGGGCGGCGGCGCCATGCCGGGGGGTGAGCCGTGCGATGTCGGCAGCGTGGGCGCGCTGGAATCCATCGACGGCGCGCCGGTCTGAGCGAGTGCGGACGGTACCGCGGATGTGGGTCCGATCCGCGCAAATGACGTCAAGCTCGACTTGCTTGCCATCGCCGCAGTTCCGGTAACGGATGGTACCGGCGACGAGGTCGCTGCGGCCGGCGAGCGGCCCCGTGTGCTGGATCAGGAAGCCATGAGCGGCCTCCGGGCCGGACGAATCCACGCGGTGCCGACCTGGTCGGGCCGGCGCGGCGACGTAGATGACGTAAGCTTCCGGGCCATCCACTGCCCCGGGAAGGGGAAATCGAAGCAGGCTGATGTGGCGCCCGTTTTCGGCGGCGCACACGCTGCGCTCGGAGTGCAGGGTCAGGTGGCGTTGGGCAGGGGCGGCGAAGGGCTGGTAGAGGGTCACAGCCGGGCGGCTGCCGCAACCGAGTACCCCCGCCAGTAGCGCTGCGGATGATAGGATGCACAACATGCTGTGGATGCGGCGACGTCCGATCATGCGGGGCAGGATAGCTGGTGTCAGCAGTCTCGACCAGTGGATCGGACGCGGGAAGTTGCCCGATCCGGGTTGAAGAAAATGCGAAGGTCTTGGCGGCTGAGCCGGCATTGGCAGGTACGCGGGGGGTTGGTAGTATGGGCGGGATGTTCACATGGCGGGTGGACAAGTCGTTGCGCATCGGAGCCGGACTTGGGCTGCTGCTGTTGCTGGTTGCCCAGGAGAAGGTATGCCCGTGGCTGTTCACGCCGCTCGAGCGTGGCAACCCGGCCCAGGCTGATGCGCCCGACGCGCCCAAGCCGACGCAACAGTCTGAGCAGAAGGAAGAATCGAAAGAGCAGGCGCTGCCGCATGTGTTGCCGGATGCGCCCGCACCGCGTTGGCCGGCGGCGTGGAGTCAGCTTTCGCTGCGCGAGACGATCTGTACACGCGACGGTGTGCACGCTTGTGGCGGGCTGCGGCCTGCTGCGGTGCCAGCGGGCGATAAGGAAGCACACACGGTATGCAACTGGCGGCGGCTGGCGGTACGGCCATTTGAGTGGGTGCTGCCATACACGGGGGTAGAAGTTCATTTCGTTGACCCGGCGGTAGAGACCGAATTGTGCCGCCACGGGCCTCCCTGCGTTTGATCAACGCCAACTGCGGTGCGTTCCCGGCGGCGCGCGCGTCGCGGTAACGCAGACTATCGGATCTGTTTTCGTCATCATTGCTTACTACCAGGCTTTTGCGGCGCGTGGGCTCGGCCGGCGTGCCGGTGAGGATGTGGACCATGGAGAAGAACGTAGGGCAGCGACTGCTCATTATTGGGCTCGTCGTGCTGGTAGCAGGGGTGTTTCTGAGTCAGGGTTTGCGGCCCGGGCAGGACATCGCCGGCGGCACGTCGATGATCTTCGAGATCGACCTGGCCAGCTTCAACAAGAGTGAATGGCCGGGCATTGCGGAGCGCGTGAAGCAGCAATTGCAGCAGCGCGTGGATCCGCAAGGTGTGTATGACCTGACGTGGCGCGTACACGGTGCGAACCGCATAGAGGTACAGATGCCGTTGCCGCCGAAGGACGCGAAGGAGCGTCGGGCGGCGTATCAGGAGGCGCTCGACGAGCTCTACTCGTATGAGTTGACGCGCGGCGACATAGAGCGCGCGCTGCAACTGGCGGGCGACGCGCGGGTGCAGGCGCTCCAGGAGTTGGCGGGACGCAATGCGGATGCGGCGCTGGCTGCGCTCGATGACTTCAAGGAAGCGCAAGCGCTCAGTGGCGAGGACCGACGGCAGGCCCTGCGAGAGCTGGCTGACCGGATCGGCCAGGCAGCGGTTACTGCCCTGGAGGTCAAGGACCTCGACACGCGGCGGGCCGCGATCGAGAAGGTTGTCGGTGATCGGCTGGACCTGCTGGTGGACGCGGCAGAGCGATATGACGCGGTTCAGGAGGCGCGTACGGCGCTGGAACGTGGCCCGGAGGTGGCGGACACGCAGGCGACCACAGCGCCGGCCGATCAGCCGAAGACGCGCGAGGACTTGCAGGAAGAGCTGCGCGACGCCGAAGAACTGTATGAGGATGCAGTCGCGGCGGTAATGAACACGAATGTGAACCGGCGGCGCTTCGAGGAGATCCTCGAGCTCGAGAAGAACTCGGAGATGCGGCAGCGCAGTCTGGGCGAGATCAAGGCCGCCCAGGCTGATCTGCGGACGCACATTGAGGATGTCGTAGCGAAGTTCGAAGCCTGGCGCAGCGGCAAGCGGGCACTGGATGGTCCCAGCGATCTCAAGCGTCTGATGCGCGGTGCCGGTCGGCTGGAATTCCGCATTCTGCCAGCGCGTGATCCGGGCAATCCCACCAAATTCGACGACGAGCGTGCCCAGCTTCAGGACGGCCGGACGAAGCACCTGGAGAACTCGCCTTATGGCTGGTTCGAAATCGACAATCCACTTCAGTTCTTCAACCTCGACACGCCGGCGGAGCTCGAGGAGTTCGACTACGAGAACTACCATTACGTGATCGACAAGGTCGGTGATACGTACTATGTGCTGGCCCATACCGATCCGGACAAGACGCTGCTGGATGACACGGCGCGGGAGTGGACTCTGGAAGATGCGCGGGTGCAGCGGAATCCGAACGGTCAGCTCGAGGTGCACTTCCAGCTTGATGTGGTCGGCGGCGACATGTTCGCTGACCTGACGCGCGCGAACATCGACAACCCGCTGTGCATTCTCGTCGATGATGTGGCATACTCGGCGGCGAATATTCAGAGCACAATTCGCCGCAGCGGACGCATCACGGGCGATTTCAGCCCTGCCAAGGTCAATTACCTCGTCCGCACGATGGAAGGTGGTACGCTGGCGGCGCGGCTGAAGGACACGCCGCTTTCGGAGCGCACCGTCGGGTCCAGCCTGGGTGAGACCAACCGCGATCGGGCCGTGCGGGCCGGTCTCTACGGCGGAGTGGCGGTCATTCTGATCATGCTGATCTACTACGGCGCCTGTGGGGCCATCGCGAACGTGGCCTTGGCGCTGAATGTAATGCTGATCCTCGCGGCGATGGCGATGTTGAATGCGCGCATCACGCTCGTCGGTATTGCAGGCATCATTCTCTCGGTCGGTATGGCGGTGGATGCGAATGTGCTCATCTATGAACGCATACGCGAAGAGAAAGACCGCGGATCCTCGTTGCGGATGATGATCAAGAACGGTTACGACAAGGCCCTCTCGACCATTTTCGACGCGAATATCACGACGCTGCTGACGTGCGTGATCATCTACTACGTCGGTAGTGAAGAGGTGAAGGGCTTCGGTCTGACGCTCGGCTGGGGTATCGTCCTCAACCTGTTCACGTCAATCTTTGTCACACGTACGTTCTTCCTGCTGCTCGCCAAGTACAACGTGATCAAAGACCTCAAGATGATGCGGCTCGTCGGCGTGCCGAATATTGACTGGTACGCCAAGCGCAAGATCTTCCTGCCCATCTCGCTCATCATTCTGGTCATTGGTCTCGGGCTGCTGTTCGAGCGTGGGGGCGATGCATTCGACGTCGAATTCCGCGGTGGCGTCGCGGCCGAGTTCGAGGTGACCGATCCGAACATCACGGACGCAGCCGTCAGCGAGGCGCTCGAGGAGATCAGTGGAGAGATCAACGCGGTCGCCCAGCGGATCGATGAGGCCACGGTGACGCCCGTGGCGGATGAACTCGCCACGTACCGCGTTGCCTTGCCCGATGCACCGGCCAGCCTGCTCGCGGCAATGGTGACTGAGCCACTGGAAGATCGCGACATGCTGCAGCGCGGTAATGCAATTACGGCACCCGCCGATACGAATCACATCATCGTCCGGACGAAAGGCGAGGTGACAACCGAATCGCTGACCGAGGCCATTCATGGGCTGAAGGAGACGCTGACCGACGCCGCCGGTAACCTGGCACAGTCAAATGTGAACGCCGTGCTGGAAGTGGGCGGCGTGGCGCAACAGGGTCTGGTCTGGAACCTGACGACGACGGTCACGAACCAGCGCCTCGTACAGCACGCGTTGGTCCAGGCGCTCGAAGACAAGATCGCAATCCAACCGAGTGTGGCGTACAACTTCCAGGGCGATGGTGACCTCCCCTACCCCGTTACCAATCGCAATCTCAACGTCGTCGTGCCAGGGCTGCGGGCGGGCCTGAATCGCGAGGTCACGGACTACCTTGACGGTGCGGCGATGCGATTCACGGCCCTCGATCCGCCACAAACGGTCGCCACACTGCGCGAGCGGATCGATAACATGCACTTCCAGCCGGATTTCGAGGATCAGCCAAAGCGGCGTTACGAGATCATCGGTCTGACGCAGGCGTCCGGGGTCGACGGCAGCGAGCTCACGACGGAGGCCGGCGAGCCATTGTGGGAGGACATTGTCGTCCTCTCCGTAGATCCGGATTTACGTTATCGCGATGATGCGGATCGCTGGGCCGCCGGTTTCGCCATGCAGGAGCTCAGCCTGATCCGCAGCGCGTTGGCCGACGAGCAGACGCTCCGCAAGGTGATGCAGTTCAAGCCGCAGATCGCCGATCGCTCAACACAGCAGGCGTTCATGGCGCTGCTGCTGTCGTGGGCGATGATCATCCTCTACCTGTGGATCCGGTTCGGTCGGCCGATGTATGGCATCGCCGGTGTGGCGGCCCTGATTCATGACGCCCTGATCGCGCTGGCGTTTGTGGGCATCAGTGGCTGGATCGGCGGGCACGACCATCCGTGGGGCGAGGCGTTGTTGATCAGTGACTTCAAGATCAACATGACGGTGGTCGCCGCCCTGCTCACGATCATCGGTTACTCCATTAACGATACGATCGTGGTGTTCGACCGGATTCGCGAGACGCGCGGGCGGCTCGGGCAGGTCACGCCGGAGATCATCAACACCAGCATCAACCAGACGCTGGCGCGCACGATCATGACGTCGTTCACGACGTTCGTGGTGTTGCTCCTGGCGTATTGGTTCGGCGGTAGCAGCATCCGGGCGTTCAACTACTGCATGATGATCGGCGTGATCACGGGTTCGTACTCGTCGATCGCGATCGCCTCGCCGCTGCTGATGGTCCAGTTGGGCAAGCGATTTGGCGGAGCACCGGCGGCGGCGCGGGCGGCAAGTTAGTCGCGGATAGTCGTCGCATCCGCTGAATTGTGGTATACTTAGGTCCGGTTCGCGCAGGGTGGCGCGGGCCGGACCGCCCTTTTGGAGCGAGGCATGCCATGCGCCCGGAAGTGAAAGTTGGCATCATCGCGGCGTTGATCGTGACAGTGGGCTGCGTCTACTACTTTGTCAGTCAAAGCCAGGAAGGCGGCGACCTTGCGAACACGCTCCCGATGGATGCTCCGGCCGACCGGGCTTTGCCTGACGCGGGCAAGCCGGTTGACGAAAAAGACGAGGACGACTCTGCGCGTCCCACCGCCGTTGACCGCAAGCGACCGGCCCAGCGCGATCTGCCCAGCAGTGTCGAGCGTCGGATGGCTGCCAGGCGTGATGCGGAGCGTAAGACGGCACCGCCGACGGGGATCCTGCCGCCGCTGGGTAGTGACCGACCCAAACCGACGACACCGCGGCGGTCGGACGTGGAGGCCGAGCGGTCCCGTGTGACGCCACGCCAGCGAACGTCGCCGACAACTCAGCCGGCGACCAGAGGTCCGCGCGGCGCGGGTGCGGTCACGCGGAATCCGATTTCGGCGTCCGGTGACGGCCGTGCTGGTGAGGGCATGACTTCGCCGACGACGCAACCGACCGCGCAACCTACCGCCACGAATCAGCCGGTCAAGCCGCGCGCGTCGGAGCGGACAATTGAAAGACCACGCACGGTGCCACGTCCACGGGTGACAGCGCCGCGCACCCGGTCACCGGGCACGCCGCAGCAGCGGAAACACCGCATCACCGAAGAAGACAGCCTGTGGAACCTGGCGGTGGAATACTACGAGGATGGGACGCTGTGGCCACGCATCAAGGCAGCCAACCCCGGGTTGAACGAGCGGGCATTGCCAGTCGGCCAGTACATCATCATTCCGCCAAAGGAGGGCAATCCGACACGAACAACGCCGGCCACGCGTGATGGGGGTCGTGATTCGGATGCGGAGCGAGATACACGTCGAGCAGTTTACATCGTCGAGAGTGGCGACACCTTCATCAAGATTGCCCGCAACGTGCTGGATGATCCGACGCGTTGGCGCGAGTTGTACGAGCTCAACAAGGACCGCCTACCTGACCCGGATGATCCGGATCGGCTGATCGTGGGCCTGGAATTGAAACTCCCGCCGAAGAAAGCCGACTAACGGGCGACGGGCGTGCCGCACTGTTTCGCGACGCACGCCCGTCCGTTGCTTGATCTATTTGCTCCTGATGGGGACGGTGTGCCGCGCATGACCCGCTGTGGGTCACGACCGGGACCGGATCACGCGATCAGAAGTTGTTCAAGGTCTGGTCTTCCTCCGGCTGTGGCGGGGTTGCCCGTTGCGACTGCGCTGAGTCGGCGACGGCGACCTGCTGGGGCGGGGCGCCCTGCAACCGCCGCCGGGCTCTCTGCGCTGGCTGTTGCGCAATCACGCCGCTCGCCGTCGACACCTGGCCGCCAACGATGCCGACGAGTTGATCGACCATGCGCTTTACCTCGGCGGACTGCGAGGACATCTGTTCGGCAGCCGAGGCACATTCCTCCGCACCCGCTGCATTGTGCTGCGTGACCTGCTCCATTTCGAGTACGGCTTTGTTCACCTGATCGACGCCTTGCGCCTGCTCCGCGGAGGCGTTGGCGATGCGGTTAATCAGATCGGTTACCTCGCCCACGTCGGTGTTGATGGCCGTCAATGCCTTGCCGACCTCGGCAGCCACGCTCGATCCCTCCCGAGCACGCTCGACCGAATCGCTGATCAGCGTCGTGGTCTCGCCCGCAGCATTTGCAGCCCGCATCGCGAGGTTGCGCACCTCTTCGGCGACAACCGCGAAGCCCTTGCCGTGCTCGCCTGCCCGAGCGGCCTCGACCGCGGCGTTCAATGCCAGGAGGTTGGTTTGGAAGGCGATTTCCTCGATGACCTTGATGATCTTACTGATCTTGTCGGACGACTCGTTGATGGCGACCATCGCGGCATCGAGTCGTTGCGTGGTCTGATCGCCCTCGTTCGCCGCGGTGCGGGCCTTGGCTGAGAGTTCGTTGGCACGTTGTGCGTCGCCGCTGTTGGCCCGCGTCATCGAGGCAACCTCTTCAAGTGCGCTGGAAGTTTCCTCCAGCGCGGCGGATTGGCGGCTCGACCCGTCAGCCAGTTCGGCCGCAGTCGACGAGACCTGCTCCGAGGCTTCATTCGCGCGTTCAGCCCCTTCATTCAGACCGGCAATGATACGATTGATCGGGCGACTGATCGTCGCCGCAAACCAGACGCCGACAAGAGACACAAGTACAGCCGCCGCAAGCCCCAGTCCAATGGCCCAGGCCAGCGTCGAGCGGCCAGCCGCAGCGGCCGTATCCTGCATCTGCTGGGCCGCGGCCATGGCCTCGGCTTCGTCGATCTCCGCCAGCAGTGCCCACCGCGTGCCAAAGACGTCCAGCGGAGTGTAGGCGCTGAGGACCGGATTGCCGTTGTAGTCAATGATCACCTCGGCACCGGACTCGCCGTTGAGTGCGGCGTTGACGGCGTCGGTGTTCGCCTGGCCAGTCTGTGGGTTGGCGAACGACGCCGCCACGGAGTGACCCTCCGGATCCAGGAATGAATCAGAGCGCATCAGCTTGTCAGGCCCGACGAGGTACGTTTCGCCCGTATCCCCCATCCCGGCCCGCACACCCATGATGGCGTTGATTTCGCTGAGCGGCATCTGTAGGGCCACCACCAGTTCGATTTGGCCATTGTGCTCGACCGGTTCGGCAATGAACGCGGCAGGCTCGCCATTGCTGGGTTCATAGGGCGCGAAGTCAGCGAACTGGAATTCACCAGTCTTCAGTGCCTGCTGCACGACCTGGCCCAGCCCGGAGTCCTTGTACGGGCCGGTGACCAGATTGGTCTGGTAATCGGCCTCATGGCAGACAGTGTAAAAGCAGAAGCCGTCGGGGTTCATGAGGAACAGGTCGTAGTAGCCGTACAGCTCCTTGTACTTCGTGAAGAAATCCTGCTCACTGCCGTCGGCGTGAGGACAGAACGCCTCCGCCACGTCGATCTCGGCCATGAGTGCCCAGGTGATGCCGCCGACGTTGACGGGGCAGTAGGCGCTGAGCACGGGGTTGCCGTTGTAGTCGATGATGACTTCGGCGCCCGTCTGCCCGGCCAGTGCCCGGTTGCCTGCCGCCGTATCGACCTTGCCCTGTTCCGGATTGCGGAATGAGGCTACTACGTTGTGTCCGTCCGGATCGAGGTAGGAATCAGAGCGCATCAGCAGATCCGGGCCGATCAGGTAGGTCTCACCCGTCTCTCCCAGGCCCGCCCGCTCAGTCATGATGGCATTGAGCCGGTCGATCGGCATCTGGAACATCGCCACTCCGACCTTCTCGTCGCCGTCGAATACCGGCGACGCGATGAAACTGGCGGGAGCTTCGTATGACGGTGGATACTGCTTGTAGTCGACGAGCACCACCGCATCGCGGTTACCGGCGGCGTTGGCCTGCCGGAACGCTTCGCCAAAGTTCGTGTTCGCATACGGACCGTCGATCAATGACGTGCTGTAGTCGAGTTCTTTGAAGACGGAGTAGACGATATCGCCGGTCTGGGGGTCGACGAGGAAGATGTCGTAATAGCCGAACTTCTCCAGGTAATTGCGGACGATGGGGTGAACGCGCTCATGGACCCGGCTGTATTCCGACTCGTCCGCGGGCCGATCGAGCAGGTGTTTCGAGCCGAGCGGATTGGGATTGTTCTTAATGAAGGCGTATTGCAGGGCAATCGAGTCATCGTCCAGGCCGTTGAAGAACTGATCGACCGGCGGCGCCTGCCCGTTCTGCGCCTCGTATTCGCTGGCAAAGTCGTTGGTGTAGTAGGTGCGCAAGGCCGCCCGTTGCTGCTGAAGCGTGTCAGCGCTGACCTGATTCTGCTCGCGGAACTTGCCAAAGGCCGCGCGGTAGTCGCGCATGGCCTGAACGATCATCCGATCCTCGGAGAACGTCAGGATCTGATCATTGATCGACTGGAAGTAGCGCTCGACCGCGGCACGCTTGATCTGCCGGACGGCGACGAGCTTGTTGAACGCTTCGGAGCGCAACGTCTGCGCCGTCTCGACCAGCACCTCCATGTCGCCCCGGCGATCGGCAAAGTACTTTTGGAGCTGACGCTTCTTGACGTCGCGCAGGGCGACGAGCTGGTTATAGGCCTTGCCTTCGAGGTCCACGCTGCCCTGTCTGCCAATCTCGCTCATGCCCTTCTTGGCATTGAAGAAGCCCGCCACGGCTACGATCGTCAGGGGCACCAGCCCACACGCCAGAAACGCCACTACCAGCTTCTTGCCAAGCGTCATCGTCCGTCTCTCCTGCCAGTTCCTCTGCGGCAACCGTCCGCGGGCACGCTCTCGGCCGATTGCGGATGGGTTGTCCTTCACACCCAAGTGTCCTCACGTGCGCAATGTACATGGGCGGCCCCCCGAAACACGCGAGAGCAAAAACACGTTCTGCTGTACGGGAAACCGCACTAGATGCATCGTCTCTGCTGTATTAGCGCTTAAGAAGAGGGCGGCTCGGAGAGCTAACGACTGATAAAGGTCCAGTCGGGATGGCGGCGCATGGGGAAGTCGCGACAAAAAGGGAAAGTTCTGCGAATAAGGTGGTCGAATCTGAGACAAAGAGGATCAGGTAACGGAGTTACCGGACGTTCTGGAGCGAGCGCAGCATGCGGGCGCGCTGCTGGGCCCGCTCGCGGGCGGTTCGGCTGACCTCGTCGTGCCCCCCCTGCTCTTTCGCAAACTGCTCAGCGTTCTCGATCTGCTCAGAAGTGATCTGGTCGACGGGCATAGCGTCCTGAGTCAGCACCGTTACGTGGTTATCGAACACCTGTGCGAAACCGGCATCGATGAAAAGACGCTTCGTCTGCCCCCCTTGCGAATATCGCAGTTGCCCAATACCCAACTCGCACATGATCGGGGCGCGATCATGCAGGATGCCCAGTTCGCCGTCGTGTGCGGGGATGGACACCGAGTCAGCCTGTACCGCCAGCACCTGCTGCTCGGGGGTGATTACAACGAGTTCGATCTGTTCGCGTTTCGCCTGGGCCATGATGGGCTGATTTGTACGACCGGACGGACGACCCGTCAACTACATGAAACGTCGCCAGCGGGAGATCCCACGCCGAGCCACACCACAATCAGGCGGCTTTCTCGCCGCCGGACGCCTGCTTGGGTTGCTTGTCGCTCTTACCGGGCGAGGTGGTCTTCTTGTCGTCGCTGGTTGGTTTCTTATCACTGCCGCCGGACTTCTCGGCTTCTGCGGCCTTCTTGTAGGATTCGCTGCGATAGTCGGTCTGATAAAAGCCGGAGCCGCGGAAGATCACGCCGCCTCCCGTGCCGATCAGGCGCTGCAACTTGAGTTTGCCACAGGCAGGGCATTTGCGCAGGGCGGGCGCGGTGATCGACTGATACTCCTCGAACGTGTGTTCGCAATTCGCACAAGCATAC
Organism: uncultured Planctomycetales bacterium; assembly: GCA_964468185.1. Taxonomy (GTDB): domain Bacteria; phylum Planctomycetota; class Phycisphaerae; order UBA1845; family Fen-1342; genus JANQFV01. The sequence continues at coordinate 112,672 of CAYXTR010000004.1, forward strand.
TCATACGTCGGCATGACTTCTCCTTGCCAGTGCTCAGTCCTGCGGCTCGGATTCGCGGCCGGCATCGGCCGGCGGACCGCTGGATACGACGACGCGACTCGATCGCAGGACGCGGTCGTGCATGGTATAGCCGCGCGCGATCTCGTCGATCACCGTACCGGCGGGGATTTCGTCGCTCGGCTGCTGCATGAGTGCCTCATGATAGGTTGGGTCGAAAGGCTGCCCTTTCGCGTTGATGGGCTGGATGCCTTTCTCGCCCAGCACTTTCAGAAAATGCTCATACACGATTCGGACGCCGTCGGCCACCGACGCGGCCCCGGCGACCTGCTCGGCCGAGGCCAGTGTGCGCTCGAGGTCGTCGATGATGACGAGCAGGTCGCGGGCGAAATCGGCCTCGGCATAACGCAGCCGCTCTTCGCTTTCGCGGCGCAGTCGTTTGCGCTCGTTCTCGGCATCTGCTCGAAGACGGAGGTTCTGCTCTTTCAACTGGGCGAGCTCGCGCTCGAGCATGGCCTGCGGGCTCTCTGCGGGCACCGCGCGTGCTTCGTCGTCCGCGGGGTTGCCCTCGGCGGCCGGGTCCTGCTGATGCTCGAGTTCCTCGGCGGATTTGGTCTGTGCCTTGTGCTCGGGCATGTTCCTATTCTTCCTTCTGTTCCGACTCACGCGTGAGATACTCCTTGACGCGTTCGAAGAAGCCCTTGGACTCGGGCAGCACGTGCTTGTCTTCGGTCGCGGCGAACTTCCGGAGCAGGTCCTCCTGTGCGCGGCTCAGTTTCTTGGGGATCTCGATCACGGCCTGCACGACCTGGTTCCCGCGACGCCCGGACCGGAGATTGGGAAGCCCTTTCCCCGCCAACTGAAACACGGCCCCGTGCTGCGTGCCGGGCGGGATCCGCAGGGGTGTCACGCCGTTGAGCGTGGGGACATCGACCTGCGCTCCCAGCGCCGCTTGCGTGAAGCTGACCGGCAACATGCAAATCAGATGATCACCGTCGCGGTGGAAGAACTCGTGCGCCCGAACCCGGACGACACAGCGCAGGTCACCACGTTGTGTGCCCCGCGCGCTGGGTTCGCCTTCGCCGCGAATGCGCACGCTTTGGCCGTCGTGCACGCCCGCGGGGATTTTCACTTCTATTGTACGCTCGCGCTGCGCGCGGCCGGTGCCGCTGCACGCGCGGCAGGGTTTCTCGGGGCGCCAGCCGCGACCGTCGCAGTTGGGACATTCGACGATGTTACGCGTGACGAAGAAGCCCATCGACGTCTGGCGCTCAAGGTGACCATAGCCGCCACAGGTCGTGCAGGTGCGGCGTTGGGTATTCCGCTCACAACCCGATCCATCCTCGCACGTCTCGCAGAAGTCGGCCCGGCGGAAACGCAGCGTCTTTTCGACGCCGGTGAGCACATCCTTCAGGTCGATTTCGACGATCGTCTGGATGTCGACGCCGCGGTCGACCCGCTCCCGACCCCCAAACCCTCCAGCACCACCGAAGCCGCCCATGCCGCCAAACAGATCGCTGAAAATGCTGAAGATGTCATCGACGCCCATGCCGGAGAAATCATGCATGCCCCCGGCACCGCGCAGGCCCTCATGGCCGAACTGGTCGTACCGGCGGCGTTTCTCCGGGTCGGACAGCACCTCGTAGGCTTCGGCGGCTTCTTTGAACTTCTCCTCGGCCCCGGGCTCTTTATTGCGATCGGGGTGATACTTCAGTGCGGCTTGGCGATAGGCGCGCTTGATCTCATCGCCAGACGCGGTGCGACTGACGCTGAGCACTTCATAATAGTCGCGTTTCGTCGTCACCATATGCCCCGCATCCGGATCATGCAGTTCATGGCACCGCAGTTCGCCAAACAGCGTATCGACCGCGCTGTCCGGCAGCCGCATGTGCGAAAGACGCCAGGCGGTTCAGCCGGGCGTCTTTCGCCACAAGAGTAAGACACGCTAGCGCTTCGCCGCGCAATCAGTGCGTGGCGCCGTCGATATCTTCGTGCTTGTCTTCCTTGTACTCCGTGCAGAGCACGTCGGTCGTGAGCATCAGGCCGGCGACGCTGGCCGCGTTTTGCAGGGCAACGCGGGCGACTTTGGCCGGATCGATGATGCCGGCGCCGACCATATCGCCAAACTCACCTTTGGCCGCGTTGAAGCCGAACTTCTTGTCGTTGTTCTCGAGGATTTCGTTGACCACCACACCGCCATCGTGGCCGGCGTTTTCGGCGATCTGACGTGCGGGGTATTCCAACGCCTTGGCAATAATGCGGAAACCGATCGCCTCGTCACCTTCGACCTTTCTGGCAGCATCCAGCACCGGCTTGATGGCCCGCAGGAAGACCACACCACCGCCCGGCACAACGCCCTCTTCGGCTGCCGCCTTGGTCGCGTGGAACGCATCATCAACCAGATCCTTGCGCTCCTTGACCTCAATCTCCGTCGCGCCGCCGACCTGCACCAGCGCGACGCCACCGGTGAGCTTGGCGAGCCGTTCCTGGAGCTTCTCGCGGTCGTAGTCACTGGTGGTCTTCTCGATCTGGGCGCGAATCTGCTCCGTGCGGGCCTGGATGTCCTTCTTCTTACCTGCGCCTTCGATGATGGTGGTGTCATCCTTGGTGATGACGACGCGCTTGGCCTTGCCGAGCATGCCGAGCTCGATGTTTTCGAGCTTCAGGCCGCGGTCTTCACTGATGAACTCCCCTCCGGTGAGCACCGCGATGTCGCCCAGCATGGCCTTGCGCCGATCGCCAAAACCAGGCGCCTTGACGGCGGCGACGTTGAGCGTCCCACGGAGCTTGTTCACGACGAGCGCAGCCAGGGCCTCGCCCTCGACATCCTCGGAGATGATCAGCAGCGGCTTGCCGCCGGTAACCACCTTTTCAAGCAGCGGCACCAAGTCGCGCAGCGAGCTGATCTTCTTCTCGAAGATCAGGATCAGCGGCTCGTCGAGCACGGCTTCCAGCGTGCCGGTATTGGTGATGAAGTAGGGCGAGAGATAGCCCTTGTCGAACTGCATACCCTCGACGTGCTCCCAGGTCGTGTCCAGGCCCTTGCCTTCCTCGACCTCGATCACACCATCCTTGCCAACCTTGTCGAAGGCATCGGAGAGGATCTTGCCCACGGTCTTATCGCCGTTGGCACTGATCGTCCCGACCTTGGCAATATCATCCTTGCCGCTGATCTTGACCGACTGCTTCTTGATCGCGTCAACCGCGACGTCGACGGCGGCATCGATACCGCGCTTCAGGTTCACGGGAGCTGCTCCGGCCGTGACGTTCTTGAGGCCTTCGGCGAAGATCGCCTCGGCCAGGACGGTCGCAGTTGTGGTGCCGTCGCCGGCCACATCCGACGTCTTGCTGGCGACTTCATTGACGAGTTTGGCGCCCATATTCTCGAACGGTTCGGGCAGCTCGATTTCCTTGCTGACGGTGACGCCGTCCTTCGTGACGCGCGGGGCGCCCCAGGACTTCTGCAGCAGGACATTGTGTCCGACCGGTCCGAGGGTGGACTTCACGGTACGCGCCAGTTTGCGTACGCCTTCCAGAACTTCCTGGCGGGCCCGATCGCTATACATCAATTGCTTGGCTGGCATGATCGCTCCTCATCTGTCGAGTCGTGCTGAGGCACCGGCGAGAGGCGCCGGGGCACCTGCGTGCTGTCGTTGCGTCTCGCCGACTGCTGGGCGGACTTCGCGCTATTCCTGGACCGCCAGAACGTCGCTCTCGCGGAGAATCACGTACTCTTCACCCTCGAGCTCGACGTTGGTCCCGCTGTACTTGCCATAGAACACTACGTCACCGACCTTGAGCGACATCTGGCCGCGCTCGCCGGACTTCTCGAGCAGCCGGCCCGGCCCGACGGCGATGACTTTGCCTTGCTGAGGCTTCTCGCGGGCGGAATCGGGCAGGACGATGCCGCCGGCGGTCTTCTCTTCAGCCTCAAAGGTCTCGACGACGACGCGATCATCCAACGGACGGATCTTCAGCTTCTTTGCAGTGGCAGTTGCCATTTCCGAGTTCTCCCATCTAACGCGTTACGCGCTGCTATTCGTTTCCAGATATTTCGACCTACGCGGTACCGGAGGCTACATCATGCCCATGCCGCCCATGCCGCCCATGCCGCCCATGCCACCCATGCCGCCCATGCCGCCCATCTCGTCGTCCATGCCGGGCGGGCCGCCGGCACCCTTCTCTTCGGGTTTGCTGGCAATCAGACACGAACTGGATAGCAGGATGCGGGCAACGCTGCTGCCGTTCTCGAGCGAACTGCGGACTACTTTCGCAGGGTCGATAATGCCGGCCTTCATCAGGTCTTCAAACTCGCCGGTGTCGGCATTGAAGCCGAAGTTCGCATTGCTGTTTTCATGCACCTTCTTCAGGACAACGGCCGGCTCGTAGCCGGCATTCATCGCAATCTGGCGAATCGGCCAGGTGATCGCGTCACGCACGATCTTGACGCCGACCTTCTCGGCATCGCCCTTTATCCGCAGATTGTCGAGCGCTTTGCGCGCCCGCAGCAGCGCTACGCCACCGCCGGGCACCACGCCTTCTTCGATCGCAGCGCGGGTCGCGTGCAGGGCGTCCTCAACACGGGCCTTCTTCTCCTTCAGCTCCGCTTCGGACGCGGCGCCCACGTTGATCTGTGCCACGCCGCCGGCGAGCTTGGCCAGGCGCTCCTGGAGCTTCTCACGATCGTAGTCACTGGTGGTCTGCTCGATTTCACGGCGAATTTGGGCGATACGCCCCTGGATTTCCTTGTTGTCACCCGCGCCCTCGACGATGGTGGTGTCGTCGTTGTCGATGCGGATCTTCTTGGCCTGGCCAAGATCATCGATGGACACGTTGTCGAGCTCGATGCCGAGGTCCTTGAACACCGGTTTGGCACCGGTGAGGATCGCGATGTCCTCGAGCATGGCCTTGCGGCGATCACCGTAGCCGGGCGCCTTGACGGCCGCGACCTGGAGAATGCCGCGGAGCTTGTTGACCACCAGTGTGGCCAGCGCCTCGCCCTCGACATCTTCGGCGATGATGAGCAGGGGGCGCTTGGTCTTGGCGACCTTCTCGAGCAGTGGCACGAGCTTGGTCACGCTGCTGATCTTGTCTTCATAGACCAGCACGAAGGCCTTATCCAGTGCCACTTCCATGTCGTCGGGGTTCGTGATGAAGTGGGGGCTGAGATAGCCACGGTCGAACTGCATACCCTCGACGACGTCAACGGTCGTATCGAGACTCTTGCCCTCCTCGACCGTAATGACGCCATCCTTGCCGACCTTCGCAAAGCAGTCCGCCATGATCTCGCCGATCGTGCGGTCGCTGTTGGCCGAGATCGACGCGATGTTCACGACGTCCTCGGGATTCTTCGGATCGAGCTTCACGGGACGGGCATTCTTCTGAATCTGCTCGACCAGCGCCCGAACCGCCGCCTCGATGCCGCGGTTAATCCCGTTCGCATCGTAGCCGGCTGTGATGGCCTTGAGGCCCTCCTTGTGGATCGCCTCGGCGAGCACGGTGGCCGCAGTCGTGCCATCTCCAGCAATGTCGCTCGTCTTGCTGGCCGCATCCTTGACGAGCTGGGCGCCCATGTTCTCGTACTTGTCGTGGAACTCGATCTCCTCGGCGACTGTCACGCCGTCCTTGGTCACCGTCGGGCCACCCCAGCCCTTGTCGAGGATGGCGTTGCGGCCGCGGGGGCCGTACGTGACTTTGACCGCGGAAGCGAGCTTCTCGACGCCGGCGAGAATCTTCTGCTGCGCCTCCTGATCGAATGCGAGTTGCTTGACCGCCATGCAGTGGTCTCCTTCCTAACCAACGTCCCTGCCGGGGGGGGCAGAGCGACTCCTGTATCAAGATTCAGGGCAGAGTGCGTGCCTCTCCTCCGCCGCGGGCGCAAAGCACCCGTTGCGTCGTACCCTGGTACCATGCAAGAGCGATGCCACGGGACCAGTGGGCGGAGACAGTTGCATAAGCTTTTGTCTTAGAAGATGTTAGGGCTGCACAGCTTCGGAGCTTGAGCGTGGCTGGCAGTCCCTTGCCTGTCGACGTGGCAGTGCCAGACTGACATCCTGGCCGACTGCGGCTGCAATGGAAGCCCTGGGGCGCGATGGTGGCAGCAGCGCGGCGACGAGTATGGGGAGGGCCGGTCCGTCGACGACCGTGGCGGGGACAACCCGCGTGCCGCTCGATGCGCTGAGACATCACGCCGTATGGGGACACCCCCGATCTGGCACCTCACCGGGCAACGCCCAGGCTGAATATCTGCCGAACACCCGGGGATGGCGCCGGCGCTAATCGTACCCTTCAAAGCCGGCTGCACCGTGGCCCGGCAACTGTCGTCGTGTCGCCGGCGTCCGGAGGCGGGAGGCGAGCTGCGGTCTTCGCAGCCGCCCGGCATCACATTGCGTCCACTCGTCGAAAGGGGGATGAATATGATATTGTGCACCGGTTCCGGTACGGTTCGAGGCCGCTTCATGAAATACCTGCCCGCGCAACTCCTCTACTTCTTCCGCGGCCGGCGCAGTCAGCGCAACGTCATGGCACTGCTCCGGTTTCTGGCGTTGCTCGTCAGCCTGATCGTGGTCTACAGTGTTCTCTTTCACTACATCATGGCGTGGGAGGGCCGCCAGTTTTCGTGGGTCACCGGGTTCTACTGGACACTGACCGTCATGTCGACGCTGGGCTTCGGCGATATCACGTTCGAAAGCGACCTCGGGCGAGCCTTCTCCCTCGTCGTGCTCGTGTCAGGCATCGTCTTCCTGCTCGTTCTTCTGCCGTTTACGTTCATTCAGTTCTTCTACGCGCCCTGGCTGGAATCGCACGAGGCGGCCCGGACCCCGCGCCGCGCGCCGACTTCCCTGGCCGGTCACGTGATTCTCACCCACTACGACCCCGTTTCCGCCGCTGTAATCGCCAAGCTCAAGCAGCAACAGCAGCCATACATCCTGTTGGTTTCCGAGCAGGCTGAGGCACTGACGTTGCACGATGCCGGCTTGAACATCGTGCTCGGCGACCTCGACACACCCGAAACCTACGAGGCGGTCCGCGTAACGCAGGCAGCCCTCGTGGCGACGACCGCCACCGACGCCATCAACACCAACGTCGTCGCCACCGTGCGCGAGGTGTCGGCGACGGTCCCGGTGGTCGCCACAGTGGATAGCGGTGCCTCGATGGACATCCTTTCGCTTGCCGGCAGTTCGCATGTCCTGCACCTGCCGGAAGCACTCGGAGCATCGTTGGCCCGTCGCGTGATCGGCGGTGACGCCATGACGCATGTGATCGGGCGCTTCGATCAACTCCTGATCGCCGAGGCGAACGCGCTCCGCACGCCGCTGGTGGGCAAGACCCTGCGCGAAAACCGCCTGAACGAACTGGGCGTGAGTGTCGTTGGCGTGTGGGAACGCGGCCGCTTCGAGCCGGCCCATCCCGAAACCCTCGTGAGCAACAGCACGGTGCTGGTCCTCGCCGGTTCAGAGGAACAGCTCCAGGCGTACGACGAGCACTTCTGCATCTACAACGTCTCCGGGGCACCCAATGTCATCATCGGCGCAGGCCGTATCGGCAAGGCAACCGCGCGGGCCCTCACCGAGCGCGGCGTCGACTACCGCATCGTCGAACAGGACCCGACGCGCGTCGGCGACTCGGACCGCTACATCGTCGGCGACGCGGCGGAACTAGAGGTGCTGGAGGCCGCCGGCATCATGACCGCCCCGAGCGTCGTGATCACCACGAACGACGACAACACCAACATCTACCTGACGCTGTACTGCCGCCGCCTGCGACCCGATATCCAGATCGTCAGCCGCGCGACGCTCGAACGCAACCTGGCCACGCTGCACCGCGCCGGCGCGGATTTTGTGATGTCGCACGCATCCATGGGCGCGAATGCGATCATGAACTTACTCCAGCGGAGCACGACCGTGATGCTGGCAGAGGGACTGGATGTGTTCAAGGTCGACGTGCCCGCAGCGCTGGCGGGTCAGGCACTGTCCGCCACCGCCATCCGCGAGAACACCGGCTGCAGCGTGATTGCGATTCACGGGCCGAGCGGCATGCAGATCAACCCGCCATCGACGGCCGTGCTGCCCGAAGATGGTGAGATCGTGCTGATCGGTACGCCGGCAGCGGAAGCCGCCTACTACCGAACCTTCGGTCGCAAGTAAGCACCTCAACGGATTGGCCTTACTCCCAAGCACGCGCACGTGATCGCCGTCGACTGCACGACCTGATCGCAACACGACGCTCGGTCGCGAATCAAAGAGCGCGGGATGCGCTGCGCGGCGCCTGCGGCGTCGTCCCCGCGTACGTTCGCTGCGCTCACTGGCGGGTTCTCATCCCGCCCCTCGGCACACGATGACGATCCCCACCACTCCCCCACGTGGCTGCAACAAAACAGGTATTTGAAAATCGGAGAGGGCGGGATGCGCTGCGCGGCGCCTGCGGCGTCGTCCCCGCGTACGTTCGCTGCGCTCACTGGCGGGTTCTCATCCCGCCCCTCGGCACACGATGACGATCCCCACTACCCCCCCCACGTGGCTGCAACAAAACAGGTATTTGAAAATCGGAGAGGGCGGGATTCGAACCCGCGGTAGGGGGAACCTACACACGCTTTCCAAGCGTGCTCCTTAAGCCACTCGGACACCTCTCCCGGAACGCATATCCCTGTCGGCCGCCGCGCATGAGCACATGCAACTGCAAGCCGCCGCCGCGCTCAACCGGCCGCCGACAATAGGGTTACCTTAGCCATCCGCCGCCGGATCGTCCAGTTCAAAGCCGGCGTGGGCCGCCTGGAGGGCTCGCTCCGCGTCGGCAGCCGGGACGAGGGCACTGATCACAATCTCACTGGTCGAGATGTTGTCGACGCGGATGTTCGCGTCCGCCAGACTGCGGAACAGCCGGGCCGCCACGCCCACATTCGACCGCATCCCCACCCCCACGACGCTCACCTTCGCCAGCTTGTCGTCAATGTCCACATCGCGGATGCCAAACCGCTGACCCAACAACTCGCCGATCGCCTGGATCTGACCCGGGTCGGCGTCCTGCGCCGTGAAGCCGAGCGTCACCTCGCCGCGGCCCGTGTTGACGGTCTGTACGATGTCATCCACAACGAGCCCGCGGCCGGCGAGCTCATCGAACACTCTGGCCGTGAGGCCGGGCTCATCGGGCAGGCCCGCGAGAGTGACGCGGATAATGTCGCGTTTGAGCGTGACGCCGCGGACGGCGACGGTTTCCATACCGGGGGTCGTGTTCATGATGAGGGTCCCGGGATCGTCGGTGAGGCTGCTGCGGACGCGAATGGGCACGTTGTGCTTCTTGCCCAGCTCGATGGCCCGGGCGTGCATGACGCCGGCCCCCAGGGCCGACAGCTCCAACATCTCGTCATAACTGATCTCGTCCAGCTTACGGGCGGTCGGCACCAGCCGCGGGTCGGCCGTGTACACGCCCGCGACGTCGGTGTAGATCTCGCACGCCGTCGCCGATAGGGCGGCGGCGAGGGCCACGGCTGTCGTATCGCTGCCGCCACGGCCGAGCGTCGTGATGTTGTAATCGCTGTCCACGCCCTGAAAGCCGGCGACAATAACGATACGCCCTTGATCAAGTTCACGCCGGATGCGGTCGGTATTGATTGACTGGATGCGGGCGGTCGTGTGGGCACTGTCGGTGAGCAAACCGACCTGCGGCCCGGTGAGGCTGATCGCTTCATAGCCGGCTTCGTGGATCGCCATCGCGACGAGGGCGATGCTGACCTGCTCGCCGGTGGCCAGCAGCATGTCCATTTCGCGCTTCTCGGGCCGGCGGGAGACCTGCCGGGCAAGCTGCACGAGGTGGTCGGTGGTCTTGCCCATGGCGGAGACGACCAGGACCACCTGGTTGCCGTCGAGCAACGCCCGCCGCGCCCGCCGGGCCGCCAGATGAATGCGGCCGGCGTCGGCCACGCTGGTTCCGCCGAATTTCTGGACGATGATGGGCATACCTACTCGCCGGCTGTTGGATCAGGAGCGATACCAAGGTGCCCGAGATAGCACAGAAAGGCAAGGGACTGGGCGAAGAGCCGAGGTATTGGTAGAGGTTGGCGCCGTCGAGGTAGCCCAGCGGGTCGCGCTGGATGAAGCGGCCCAGCCGGGGGTGGTACTGCCGGGCGCGGTTCTGATAACTTCGGCTCTCAACGTCGCAGAACAGACCCGTAATAGGTGACTGTCCCTATTATCTTGATCCGGTAGACATGCGTATCACCCACATAATCCAACGAACTCTTGTGAACCGCATTCCATGGGGCTATGCGACCTCGCTACTCAACTGCAAACTCTCCCCATATCGTTAACTCAAGCACTCCGTCCGAGATGTATACACCACATTCATCGTAGTAGTTCTCTTCGAGGCAGATACCGCCACTCAGGTCACTCGCAGCAATGCATAAGTCTTCTTCCACGACTCGCCAGACGTCCTCCAATGCGTTCGCGATCGTTGCTGCATCTAGATGCACCGCACCAATAAACCTGTCGTAACGGTGAAACAGCACGAGCTCTCTTGCTCCATGTCTCGTGAGTGACGTACGTATTTCGCTCACTATTCGTCGGAATTCGGCCTTTGCTGAGAAGCAATGCTCACGGCTATGGTGGCGGACTTTGTTGAAGAAGTGATCGCGCAATTGCTCTGTTTCCTCGATGTCAAGGAAGCGCTCAGGACTGACGGCCTGATTTACTGCGCCTTCTAACGCCGCTTTCCACTCCGGCAGGATCGCTTTGCCCTTTTGCTTTCTCTGAAGGATATCTTTGCGAGTCATATCCATGTCACTCCCCCACGTGTCCAGTTCCTGGTAGGGGATAGTATTTTGGTGGCCAGCTGCCGTCCAGGTGCTGAGATTGAGGTTTAGGACGTCCCACATGCACCGATCCATCGGGATGTTCGACTACGATTATGCGATTACCGTGTGAGTCCGTGTACTCCCACCATTTCGTTCCTTTGCCAAATCGTCCCTGAGCGGTCGGTTGTGCGGAGCGTGGGATTTCGCCCTGTTTCTTGGCCAGTCGTCTCGTCGCCTTCTGCGTTAATCCCCTACTGGTGCGCCCCTTCCCGGATGCACCTATCCAGGCCGCACCGCCGCGCAGTCCCCGCCCCAGACCCCGCCCCAGGCCAAGGCCAACCTGTATACGCGTGACCCAGATCGGATCGATGCCGAGGTGTTCGGCACCCGTGAACAGCAGCTCATTCAGCGCTATCCCCGCCGCCATGCGGCTGACGGCCACCGCGCACGTCCCGAAATTGTGGCTCAGCACCCCGCTCGGACCCGCGTAGAAGCAGTGGTCCGTGTCGACCTCCAGGTTGTACACCCGCCGCACACGCGGATCCCGCTCGATCCGCACAATCGCCTGCGGGCCCGCCAGCGTCCGCAGGTGCTCCCCAACCGTCAGCTCCCCGGCCGGAATCCACCCCTGCCGATCCTCCGAGTACAGCGGGTGCGTATCCGTCGGCCGCAGCGGCTCGTCCTGACCCGCCAGGTAGATGTGCAGCACGTGGGCGTTGAGGTGCGTGACCGTCGTCAGCACCACTCGCCCGGGGCCCGTCTCGATCTCTGGACACGCCCCCACCGCCGTCACATACGCCGGGCCTTCCAGCCCCATCTCCGGCAGCGCGAAGTAGACCCACGCACCGGCTGCGGCGGAGGTCGTCTAGTTGGATTCGGTCTCGTCGGCGAGGACCTTCACCGTTCCGGACAGCTCACCCATAGCGTGGCGCTCCGCGAGCATCATCATATCGGTCATGACGGGCCAAACCCACGGCGGCTGATACGGAGCTTTACGTACTGCCGACTGCCGTCCCGGATGGTCACCCCCGGCTTCAAGATCAGTCATGCTAATACGAATACTCCGTCAGTCCTCTTCCAATTCCCAAGGGTAAGCGTCTTTCGAATACTCATCTGCGGGGATGAGCAGACCACCGTTGATGCCATATTCGGTGCGCCACTCCGCGTATCTCTGTGACGTCAGGTACTTGCCAGGCAAGCCGCGCGCAATAAACAGGTCCTCACCCGACCAGCTACCAGGTTCCAGGGCAACGCGCGCGAACCGTTTGATGAAAGCGCTGCGGCATCTTTCACATGAATACGGCTCCATTGCCCCAACTTGGGACGCCTCGAAGTCGAGCAGAGCATCACTTAAGCGGACCTGACCGGCGTAGTACTTCGGCGGCGGCATCGGTGGTTTTGCCCCGTCAAACCGCTTAACGCGTACGATCTCTACCTCTCCCAGGATATCGAGCCCACTCAACCGGGCGCGTTCGTACGCTTCTACGAATGTCCTGGACAGCAGCAGCTCGTCTCCACCGAAGGCTACGTCGGCCCAAGTATCCGACCATGCCTCGAGTTGCACGCGATACGGTGGCAACCAGGGCATTCCCCTGAGGTACGCGCCGCACGCCGGACACTGCGGTGCTGAGCCCGCATTGTCAGGCGGCAACGCGAAGTAGTCCGTGATGGCAACTTCCGTTGCCATCCGCGCTCGTGGATTGATCAGGACGTAGAAGTTCATGTGGGGCTCAGAACCCGAGCGGAAAACGCCATCGCAAGTCATCCTCACGATATCTTCTCCGCAGCCAGTCTTCAAACTGCCGTGGCGTGGCATCGGGGTTTTCCTGCAGCCACGTGACAACCTCATCGTCTAAGTCGCGGTGCCATTTTTGATACCCCCTGTGGGCTGCTTCATCAACGGCTTGCGTTGTGATCCTCGGGTCGCGAGGCTTGTAATGCCCCTTTGTGCCAGGGTTCTTCTGTAGTTGACGGTGCACCTTCGTTGAGACTGGATGGTGAATCTGACCTCTGGGCTTGGTCGCGCCGTGGAACCCCTTGCGACCTATTCCGCGTCCCCCCAACAGGCCAATGATGGTCCGGCCGCCGGTGATGTACGCCGCATCGATCCCGAGTTGATCGCCGCCCCAGTACAGCAGCTCGTCCAGCGCTATTCCCGCCACCAGCCGGCTGACGGCCACCGCGCACGAAGCGGCATTGTGGCTCAGCACCCCGCTCGGACCCGCGTAGAAGCAGTGGTCCGTGTCAACTTTGAGGTTGGATCGGCCAGCGCGCTTCTAGCGCGCGGCGCTACGGCCGCGCGTCAGAACTTCAGCGTCCGCGAATCGCCGGCCTTCAGCGCCAGCGTCTCACCCGCCACGCGGACGGGGATTTCGACCTGGCGTTCACGGCCGAGCTCAAGGGTGATCTGCTCGCGCTCGATGTCAACGTGCAACGTGGCGCCGCCGACAACCAGATTGAAGCGCAACCGGCTCCACTGCGCGGGCAGCCGGGGATTGATCGACAGCCCCTCGTCGCCGATGTGTACGCCGCCGAAGCCGAAGATCGCCGCCATCCAGGCCCCGCCCGCAGCGGTGCCGTGCAGGCCGGCGTACGTATCGCGGCGACCCGTCAGGCTCTCATCGAGGTCTTCGCCACAGGTGATGACAAAGCCCTTGTAGGCTTCCTCCAGGTTGCCAACGTCGGCCGACATCAGCGAGTTGATGACAAAGCTCATCGACGAGAAGTTCATGCTCTTCTCGTAGTAGAAGTCGTAGTTGGCCCGCTTCACGTCCGCCGGAAACGCGTCGGGCAGCAGGGCCATGGCCATGAGCACGTCGGGCTGGTTGAGGGCCTGGTACGGGAACACCGTGACGAACCACACCTTGCGGTCTTCGAGCAGCGACGACGGAATAGGTTTGAGCTTGTAGAAACCCTCGCATTGCTCGTAGACCTTCGTTTGCGGGTCGAACAGCAGCGCGAGCCGGTCCGCGACGCCGGACCACTGCTGCGGCTCGTCTTCCCTGATCGCGAGTCGCCGGACGGCGGCGGCGTGGGCGGCGGGGTCGTGTTGCCTGAGGTGTGCCAGCATTTCGGCGGCCCAGCGCAGATTCTGGATCGCCATGACGTTGGTGTAGAAGTTGTTCGTGCTTTCGCAGTGGCCTTCGTCCGGGCCGGCGACGTCGACGAGGTCGTAGCGGTCGCGGTGCTTGTCGTGACGGGCGCGGGAGGCATAGAAGCGGGCGGTTTCGACGAGGACGTCGATGCCGCGCTCGGCGAGGTACGTCTCATCGCCGGTGGCATGGTAGTACTGCATCAGGGCGAAGGCGACGTCGGCGTTGATGTGGATGTTCGTGTGCGTGAAGCGCCACCAGCGGCCGAGGCACTCTTCGCCATAGGGGCCCGACTGCCAGGCGAACTTCGCGCCGCGATAGCCGAGGTTACGGGCGATTTCGCGACCGTGGCGCAGACCTTCGTAGCGGAAGTTGAGGCACGTGCGGGCGAGCTCGGGCTGCGTGAACGTGTAGAACGGGAGGATATACGTGTCGGTGTCGTAGAACGTGTTCCCCTGGTAATACTCGCCCGTGAGCAGCTTGACCGGGACGCTGAGCTTGTCGGTATAGCGCGGCCCGGCTTGCAGCAGATGAAACAGGCAGAAGCGCAGGCCGAGCTGCGCGGGATCGTCACCTTCGATCTGCACGTCGGAGCGCTGCCAGAGTGCTTCCCACGCGGCCCGCTGCTGGTCCAGCGCACCGTCGAAGCCCAGTTCAACGGCCGCATCGAGTTCGGCCGGCGGGTTGATCACGACGCCATGGCGGATGTCTTCGGATGTGCTGATGACAATGCAATGTTCGAGCTCGATGGTCTGTTCATGCTCGGCGTTGAATGTGAAGCGCGTGTAGACATTGTCATGCTCGGCGACGCCGGCGGGGTCCCCAGCAAGTTGGCCGGAGCGGACACTGTGCTCGACGCCAAGGCGTACCTCGTGTTCACGTGCCGGCAGAACCGCCGTCAGCCAGCACCGCGCAGCAGGCTGCGCGAAGTGCTCGGTCACACGGTACTGGCGTTCGCCGGTAGTGTTGGAGAATGTCTCGCCACTGATGCCGCTGTGCACGCGAATGGGGGCGTCATGGTCGAGCGGCGTGATCCGGTAACGGGCGTAGATGCGGTGCGCGTGTCGCAGCGGGGCGAAGCGCTCCATTTCAAGGCGGGTTGTGTGGCCGGCACCATCGCAGAAGTCAAAGCCGTAGCGATACACGCCGGTCTTGAGGTCGAGGACCTGCTCGAAGTTGCTCACCTCACCGCGCGTGAGCGAGATCTCGCGGTCGGCGACGAAAACCCGGATCAGTAGCGGATTGGGCAGGTTCGCCACCGCGGGGCTCTTGCCGGCGGTGTCAAAGTAGCGCGCGTCGAGGTACCGGCGTTCCTCGTTCGACGCCCGGATCTGGCTGAACATATCCAGCTCGTCGTAGACGCCGTTGACGAGGGTGACGGGGGCATAGCCGGCGCGGTCCTCGGCCAGATTGCCTTTGAGCCCGAGGTAGCCGTTGGAAATGGTGGCGACGCTGTTCCATTGCCCGAGGGTATGTGCGTCGTGACTGGTGTTGATGACGGTCCAGGTATCGAGTTCAGCCATGGCGGCGGTCCTTCGTTTGCTTCGCGGACGGCGTCCGACCAGGGACGCCGGGCGCTACATCGGCCTCAAGAGGAGGTTATGTACAAGAACCAGCTCCGGCAGGCCACCGCGGACAACTTTGGTGGCGGCGGTGTAGTCCTGGCGGCTGGTGTCGCGATTGGGCAGGGCAACGGCACAGCCCACACCTGCGGCACGTAGCGAGATGATGCCGGGTTCAGTGTCTTCCAGGCCAATGCAATAGGGGTAATCCGTTTTCGGGACTGACATCTGGAACAGGGCGAGGGCGTACAAATCACGGTGAGGCTTCAGCCGCGCCTCCCACGTATCGGTCGCACAGACAAAGCCGTCGAACACGGCGCGGTAGTCGGCGAGGTTCTCGGCCAGGCGGTCCTTCACTTCCCCCGGCACGGGCCAGTCCTGCACCCGCTGCGCCATCACGCGGATGACCTCCTTCATGCATGCGTGCGTTTCGTAGGCGATCGACGCCGTGACGAGCGACAGCCGGGCGGGTTGCTGGCGAAACTGCTCCGCCAGCTTCCGCAAGCGCGGACGCGCCGCATCCAGTTCGGCGGCCGTGTGGCCGAGTTCAGGCTGCGCCAACAGATGATCGCGCAGCGGCTCGTACAAGTCGTCGATTTCCGGCCCGAGCCAGCCCTTGATGAGCGGGATAAACACGTCGTAGCCGGGCATCGGCTCGACCAGGTGCGTTCCACCTTCGCCAAGCAGTTCGCGCGCCAGGACTTCGCCCCGGCCGAGTTCGAGCTCCCGCAGGATCGAGTGATAGCGCATGTAGTAAATATCGAGCGCAGCGGCCGTGCGCTCGCTGCCCTGTCCGGGCTGAAACGCGGGGCCGTAACGATCGACCAGCGGCGTGGCCTGCTGCGCCACCGTTTCGGCGGTGACCGTGTCGCCCTGGATTAACGTCTCAAAGTCGGGGTCGCGCAGGAGGCCCGCGAGGCCACAGTTGCGGGCATTCTGCGTGACGTCCCGGCGACGCTGCGCATCGGTCATGCACGCGAGCGTCCAGACGACAGCCTCGACAAACGCCCGGGGGAACGCGGCGTGGTCGAGCCGATCGCCGTAACGCTGGAGCAGAAACTCCGTGTGCCGAAAGTTGCTGTTGCCGATGACGTGCGGATAGTCCGCGTGTTCGTCGAGCCCGGGCCACTCGTCGGGTGCCATGCGGCCGGTGAAGCGGCGAACCATGTATTCGAGCGAGTGCAGCGCGAGCGGTTCAGTCGTCGTACTCGTGCCGTCCATATCGACGGCGAACGCAGCGATGCGGTCGAGCGGCAGCTCGGTGCGCGGCGCCAATGGATAGAGCTCGAACGGCGACTGGATGTAGTCGAGGTTGCGGACCTGAGCGAGCTCGGTGACGCCGAGCTGCTTACAGAGCGCGCGGAGTTCTTCGGCCGCCTGGTCGGGGGTCAGGTAGTGAGCGAGTCGGTCCATCCGGGCGATACCCTCATCAGCAAGAAAACCGTTTCATCCTCCGGCCAAACACCGAATTCACGACGCAGGCCCTTTAGTCTGCCCGCCGGCGGCCCGGCTGGCAACCCGGCGATGCACAGATTAACCTGCCACGGCCCAGGCGAACATCCGCGGGCGCAACCGCGCCGCGAAATCGTGGGCATGGAGGAAGAACCCGATGATTGAAGGCGTCATATTCGATCTCGACGGCGTGCTCGTCACGACGGACGAACTGCACTACCAGGCGTGGAAACGCATGGCCGATAATGAGGGGATTCCGTTCGATCGGGACGTGAATGAGCGCCTCCGTGGCGTCAGCCGGATGGATAGCCTGGAAATCATCCTGGAACGGGCCACGCGCGAGTACACCGAGGACGAGAAGCTGACGCTGGCCACCAGCAAGAATGAGCAGTATCGCGAGTTGCTGCATCAACTTACGCCGGCGGATCTCCTGCCAGGGGCGCTAGAGCGGGTCCAGGAACTGCGCGCCCGCGGCATCAAGACCGCGATTGGCTCATCCAGCCGAAACACGCCGCTGATCATGGAGCGGCTGGGGCTGGGACCGCACTTTGATGCAGTGGCCGACGGCAACGACATCAGCCGGTCGAAGCCGGACCCGGAGGTGTTTCTGGTTGCGGCAAAGCGGCTGGGGCTCACTCCTGCGGTCTGTCTGGTGATTGAGGACGCGCAAGCTGGGATCGAAGCAGGTCGGCGGGCGGGGATGAAGGTGTTCGGCATCGGAACACCTGAGAAGCTGCCGGGTGTGCGGCATCTGGCGACCGGGCTGGATGGTGTCACGACAGATGAGTTGCTGGCGGTGGATGAGTCGTAGCAGTGTTCAGGACCTGGCGACGCCGGCAGCACTTGTGCCAGATTCCGCCAGCAGGGGGTGATTCTGAAACTTCTGCTGCATGGCGAGGATGCGGTCGCGGACGATCCCGATGCAGGCGTCGTCGCTGAGGTCCTTGTGCAGGTGGGGGTAGAGCGGGCGATCATAGGCCACGATGATCGGGTGCGGGCGCATGAGCTTCGATTGGCGCGGCCAGGCTTCGTACGCGCCCAGGATGACTGTCGGGACCATGGGAACGCGGGCTTTGCGGGCGACGAGTGCCGTGCCGCCCCGCATCGGGCCGATGGTGCCATCCCAAGTGCGGGTACCCTCAGGAAACGCGGCGACGACGCGGCCATTGCGCAAGCGTTGCAGCAATCCACGAATCGCCCGCATGTCGGCGGCCCCGCGGCGGACAGGAAAGGCGTCGAAGTACTCGATGATGCGGCGAAACGCCGGCTGGGTGAAAAGGCTGTCGCGGGCCATGTAGCTACATTCCCGCGGGACGGCAAGTGTCGCGAGGATGGGGTCAAAAAAGCTCTGGTGGTTGGCAACCAGTAGTACACCCCCGGCGCGTGGAATATGCTGAACGCCGAAGGCCCGCCCGCGAAACGCGGTGGCGTAGATGATCTGGGCGATGTAGCGGCAGGTGCGATACCCCGGACGCATGGCGGGCGATTCGGCCCGGGGCTCGCTGGCGGTGCCGGCAATCGGTCGCGTCGGCCTGGAGACGGCGGCAGACATCACGAGGCGTTGACCAGGCCTGCACTGCGCAGATGCGTGATGATCGCGTCGAGCACCTCATTGAGGGGTTTGTTGGACGTGTCGATGTTGACGGCGTCCGGCGGAACCGAGAGGGGGGCGACCGGCCGCTCTGCGTCGGTTCGATCGCGCTCGGCGAGGTTATCGAGCACTTCTTCGAACGTGACATCTTCGCCATCGGCGCGCAGGTCATGAAGGCGACGTTCAGCGCGGGTGCGCAAATCGGCTGCGAGGAAGAATTTCATGTCGGCATCGGGGAAGGCAGCGGTCCCCTGATCGCGGCCTTCGGTGACGAGAGAGCCGAGACGTTCGGCGATCGCACGCTGCTTTTCAATCAGCACCTGTCGCACGCCGGGGGAACCGGCGATATAGCGGGTCCGATCGTTGACGCGCATCGAACGGATGGCTTCGGTAACGTCGCGGCCGGCCCAGGTGACCCGCATGTGTGTCGGGCCGGGATCAAGCTCATAGTCGTCACGCCGGGCCAGTGCGGTGAGGGCCACCTCGTCGTCGAGCGCTGTGCCGGTCTCGAGGGCGGCGAGCGTGACGACGCGATACATGGCGCCGGTATCTAGGTAGGGAATGCCGAGCCGGGCCGCCAGTTTGCGGGCCGTCGTACTCTTGCCTGATCCGGCTGGTCCGTCGATGGTAATAATCACGATTTGGCTGCGCTCACTTCGTACGTTACGCTTTATCACGCTCGGGGGGCAGATTATACGGCGTGAGGCGCGGGTTTCCCAGCCAGTTCGGCTGGCCGGCCCCTGGGTCGTAGCGAAGAGATGCGTGCACGTCGTCGCGGTCCGTTTCTACAGCGGGAGTCGTAGCCGATGAGTCGTCCATTAACGATTATGGTTGACCTGGACGGAGTAATATGTACGGAGGAGCAGTTCTTCGACCGTCCACTGGCCAGGCCGATCGACGGGGCGCGCGAGGCGCTCAAGCGGCTGCGGGCGGAGGGCCATACAGTCATCATCTATACAGCACGGGGCTGGGGGGAGATGCGCGTGACACAGCGCTGGCTGGAGGATCATGGGATCGAATATGACGGCCTGCACATGGGCAAGCCGATTGCAAACGTGTGGATCGACGATCGGGCAATCGGTTTCAAGAACTGGCCGGATACGTTGGACGAACTCGGTCTGAGCTGAGACGGCAGCATGCGTATCGTCTTCCTGGGAACGGGTGATTTCGGGGTCCCGGCACTGCACGCGCTCCGTGCAGCCAGCCATGAAATCATGCGGGCGATCAGTCAGCCGGATCGGCCGGCGGGCCGGGGGCGCACCATTCAGCCAACGCCAATCCACGCAGCGTCCGACGCGCTCGGGCTACCCCACGTGCAGGCCGAGGATGTGAACGCGCTCGACCGAAAAACGCACTTTGGTGACGCGGAAATTGGCGTCGTCGCCGCATTCGGGCAGAAGATCGGACCGGAGGTTCTCGCGGCACTGCCACGCGGACTTGTGAACATCCACGGCTCGTTGTTGCCGAAGTTCCGTGGAGCGGCGCCGTTCCAGCGCGCGATCATCGAGGGTGCGGTCGAAACCGGCGTGACCGTGTTTCAACTTAACGAGCGTTGGGACGCGGGTGCCGTCTGGGGACGCAAGGCAACGACAATCTGCGAAAATGAAACCGCAGACGAGTTGCACGATCGACTCGCAAAGCTCGGGGCAGAACTAATCGTCGAGGTCCTGAATGACATCGCCGCCGGCACGCAGACGCCTGAGACGCAGGACACATCTCAGGTCACGCGGGCACCCAAACTGAACAAAACGGAGGGCACAGTGGATTGGTCGCAGCCGGCGAGCCGGATCGTCCGTCGCATTCACGGGCTCTGGTCTTGGCCGGCGGCGGCGTGCATGTTCGTCTCGCGCAGCGGCAAGTCCGAGCGTTTGCTTATCGCACGGGCCAAGGTGGCGGGCGAAGAAACGAAGCCGACCGGCGCATTTCCACCCGGCACGTTCCTGCCGGATCGAACAGTGCAAGCCGGCGTCGGGTGCGTCCGCCTGCTCGAGGTGCGCCCGGCCGGTAAGAAGCTGATGCCGTTCGAAGCGTTCGCGAACGGTCGGCAAGTCGCGCCGCCGGATCGGCTGGAACCGATCGTTTCGCCATGACGCAAAGACGTGACAGCGGGGAACTGGACGGCCGAACGGCCGCGGTCGAGGCCGTCACTGCGGCGTTGCAGGAACGGGGGTTCGTTGCCGACATCCTGCGGGGATTCCGCGCAGCCGGGCGGCTTGATTCGCGCGAGGCGGGCCTCGCGATGGAGATCGGACTGGGGGCAACGCGGCACGCGATCACCAGCGAGCACGTCCTACGCAGCGTGGCGCGCTACGACCCGCGCCGCGTGCGGCCCGGGCTCCGGGCCGCCTTCCTGGCAGCAACGTATCAGATCATCTGGATGGACCGCGTGCCGGTTTTCGCAGCCGTGGACGAGTCAGTCAGCCTCGCGCGCCGGCGACACGGCCCGCGGGCAGCGGGAATGATCAACGCAGTGCTGCGGCGTCTTACCGGGTCGTTAGCGGAACGACGCACGCCTTGGCAACGGCTGGATGAGCGGCACGTCCGCGTAAGCTGGTCGGACGCCTGCAGTTTCAAACACCCGGTTTTGCCATCGCCAGACGAGTCACACCATTACGACCACCTGGCAGCCGCGACAGGAGAACACGCCAATCGGTATCGCGCGCTGTGCCATACATACGGCGATGACGCTGCCGAGCAAATCAGTTGGGCCTCCCAGGCAGTTCCACCGCTCGTGCTGCACGCGAATTCACTGCGAATTGACGGCGAAGGCTGGGCCGAGCAGTTACGGGCGCAACATGGGGAGCACGCCGAAATCGACGGCCTGCGCGCGTGGTTGCCACCGACGGTCGCAATTACCGAACTGCCGCTCTTCCACGCAGGACGTGCATACGTGCAAGACACGACGGCCCATGTCGCAGCGACGGCGGTGGACGCGCGTCCGGGAGAGCGAGTACTGGATCTGTGCGCCGCCCCGGGCGGAAAATCAATGACCGTGGCGATTGCGATGTCCGACCGGGGCGAAGTGATAGCCTGCGACGTGAATGAGGCGCGCATCAAGCGTGTTCGAGACAACGCGGCCCGGCTGGGGCTGGCAAGCATACACGCTCGGATGGTCGCTGATGACCCGCAGGCCCCCCTCGACGAATTGGGGATGTTCGATGCCGCTCTGGTTGATGCCCCGTGCTCCAACAGCGGCGTTGTGGCTCGCCGACCTGAAGCCCGCTTGCGCCTCAACGCGCAGAAACTGCGGTCACTCGTCATGGGACAGGTACACCTCCTCGACCGGGCGGCGGCGGCGGTGCGACCGGGCGGACGGCTCGTCTACAGCACGTGCAGCATCGAGCCCGACGAGAATGAGCAGGTGGTGGCAACGTTCCTTGAAGCCCGCCCCGACTGGCAGATGCAGGACCAGCATACAACGCTCCCCGCCTGGGGACCGGCACTACACGGCTGGCGCGACGGCGGCTACCTGGCTCGGCTGACGCGCAAGCGCTAGCTTCCGGCCCGTTCCACGACCAAGTCTCACGACGCCGGCTGCTTGTGCGTTCCATCACACCACGGCATGTTGGCGCTGCGGTGACATTGGCAGACCCATTTCTTGCCGGCCTCGTCAACCTCCAGACAGATCGGCTTGCAGCCGGTGTCCAAGCGGTTATGGGACCCGTCGCAGTAAGGCAGTTTGCCGGAATGGCCGCAGGTGCAGTAGGCCTTCTTCCCGGGGGTCTCGTCAATGCCGATAGGGGCGGTTCCGTGTTTCGGGTCGGCCATCTAGTTGCTCTCCCGTACAAATTCCTACAAATTGCGGTTTGCGAAGTTAGAATGCTTGGTGGTGAATTATAGGCACCTGCGGGGGCCTTGGCAGTGTCTGTTGTGACCTGTTCGCTGCCGACCGCACGTCTGTTAAAATGGGCATCTGTGCGTGTGGAGCATGGGCATGACAAACGCCGACGTGGCGCGCGCCTTCTTCGAGATTGCGGACCTCCTCGATATCCGTGGCGAGGACGGATTTCGCGTGACATCGTACCGACGTGTCGCGCGGACCATCGCCGAATTGCACGCGGATATCAACGAGGTCGTCGCGCGGGGCGAGCTGCACACGATCGAGGGCGTGGGGAAATCATCCGCCGAAAAAATCGAAGAGTACCTGAAAACCGGGCGACTGAGCGTGCGGGACGAATTGATCGCGGAAGTGCCCGAGACACTGCTCGCCCTGCTCGATGTCCCACTGCTTGGGCCACGGAAAGTGGCCCTGCTCTGGAAAGAGCGCAACGTTACCTCGCTGCCCGAGCTGCGCGAGGCGATCGAGCTGCATCGGCTCGATGACCTGAAAGGCTTCGGCGACAAGACGCTCCAGCGAATGCTGATCGGCATCGACTTCATCGAACGCAGCGCCAAGCAGGTGCGCCTCGGTGACGCTTGGCAGATCGCGACCAAAATCGGCAACGCCTTGCTGAAGGTCCCCGGCGTCAAGCGGATCGTGCGGGCGGGCGCACTGCGCCGCGGCTGCGAGATGATCGGCGATATCGACCTCCTGTGCATCTCGGAAGATCCGATGCCCGTCATTCGGCGTTTCCTCGAATTGTCGGGCGTCAAGGCAGTGGTCTCCGCCGACGGCAAGAAGGCATCGGTGCGCTTCGAATTTCGGGGTGGACAGACCCTGCCGACGCACCTGCGAGTGGTGCCGGAACAGTGCTTTGGGGCAGCGTGGCTGTATTGGACGGGAAGCGATGCGCACTACGGTCGCCTGCGTGAGATGGCCAAGGCCCGCGGCTATGTGCTGAACGACCACGGGCTATTCGCGCGGGAACGGACCATCGCGTGTCGAACCGAGGAGGAGATCTACGAGGCGTTGGTGCTGCCATGGGTGCCGCCGGAAATGCGCGAAAACAAGGACGAGTTCGGCACTTACGAAATTCCGGAGGATATCGTCTCCGTGGAGATGATCCGCGGCGACCTGCATATGCATACTACGGCCAGCGATGGTCGCAATACGGTGGAGGAGATGGCAACCGCCGCGCGTCACCGCGGGTACGAGTTCATCTGCATCACTGAGCATTCACAGAGCAGCAACATCGCCGGCGGGCTCAAGATCGAGCGACTGCTCGAACACGTCGCGAACATCCGGGCACTCAATAAACGAATCGACGGCATCACGATTCTGGCCGGGGCCGAAGTGGATATCCTGGCGAACGGTCGACTCGATTATCCGGATCAGGTCCTGGCACAACTCGACTTCGTCATGGCATCAATCCACTCCGGACTTGGACACGATACCAAGACGAACACCGCCCGCACGCTGGCCGCGATTCGCAATCCATTCGTGAACTGCATTTCGCACCCGACCGGCCGCCTGATCAAGGAACGCGTTGCGATGCCGCTGGACATCGAGACCATCTGCAAGGAAGCGGCTCGCACGGGCACGGCCTTGGAAATCAACGCGAACTACCATCGGCTCGACCTGAAGGACGATCACGCTCGCCTGGCCCGCGAGCATACCGTCACGCTGTGTATCAACACCGATGCCCACTCCGTCGAGCAACTGGATCAAATGCACTTCGGAGTGCTGACGGCGCGCCGCGCTGGCTTGCGCGAGCATGATGTGCTGAACACCCGTTCGGCCGGAGAAATTGCGTTCTTCGTCGGCGTGAAGCGCGAGCGGGCGCGATCAACCATGCGGCTTTGACGCCGCTCGACGGACGCCAGTCGGGAGCCCTGCTCAACTCAGGACCAGCTTGTACCCGACCGCGTGCGCCGTGAGGATGTGCTGTGGCTTCTGCGGATCGGGCTCGAGCTTGCGCCGCAGGCTGACAATGTGGTTGTCCACGGTGCGGTCCGTCGGTCCTGAGCCCACCCCCCAAATGCGACTGAGCATCTCCGCACGCGGCACAGCCTCGCCGACCCGCTCATGCAGCATGCGCAGAATCTCGGATTCGTAGTAACCCAGCGGAATCTCACCTTCCGGCGTGACCACGATCTGACGCACCAGATCAACCTGCCGGTCGCCAACCGTGAATTGCGCCCGCGACGTCGTCGGCTGGCTGGCGCGACGCAGCGCCGCGCTGACGCGGGCGAGCAGCTCGCGCAGGCTGAAGGGCTTGGTAACGTAATCATCGGCGCCCAGTTCCAGACCACGCACCTTGTCGATCTCCTGACTGCGAGCACTCAGGATGATGATCGGCATCATGTAGCCACCGGCGCGCAGGCGCCGACACACCTCGAACCCGTCGATGTCCGGCAGCATGATGTCCAGCAGCACGAGGTCGGTCGGCTCGGCCATGACGAGCTTGAGGCCCTCCTCGCCCGTCGCGCCATGCACAACCGCGTGGTTCTCAAACTCGAGGTTGTCGCGCAACCCCATCGCCAGGTCCGGTTCGTCTTCGATAATCACTATCCGTGACATGTCAGGTCTTCACATTGGCCAGGTGCACGACTGCGACGGGTCCGAACACGAGGACCGGCAACCAGACGGCGAGGCGCGTCACAGCCGGGTCAGTCGTCATGCTATGCGACATGAACGCAAACGCAAAGCACCCGCCGGTCAACAGGAGGGCCTTTCCTCCCGCCACGAGCACGTTGGCCGGCTCCCGCGTGAGGAAGAACGGCACGGCCAGCAAGAGCAAGATCCACGCCAACAGGGGCTGCGTGAAGCGGATATCACGCATGCGGGCGACGGCGGGACGGTTTGGCAGGTTCTCGCTCTCCAGTAATGCGCTCATCTGACGAATGCTGAGCAGGCCAGCCCATTCGGATGATTGCCGCAGGAGAATCTGGTCCGGATTCAGCCCGAACCGGTACTCATCCAACGGCTCCCAGCGAATGGACGGCCCAAGCGCCTCCTCGCCGAAGGCCGGCGCCATCTGTTGCCGAACGCCGCGCGCGAGGATCCAGGTATGCCGGTCGCGGTCATATCGGGCACCGTCGGCGCGGATCAGGTGCCGCGGGTTGCCCTCCGCATCCGGTTCGATGATGTAGACGCCTTCGAGGCGGCCCTGGCGGGCATAGAGGCGCTGCGCGGTCAGGACCGCGTTGCGGTCGTCACGCACGCACCGCACATCAACAGTGCGGGTCTCTGCCAGATCGTCGTGGTGACGCGCGATCTTGTCGGCGTAGCGGGGCACCACGACCTCGCTGTTGAACATCCACGCCGCGACCAGGAAAACGGAGCACACCAGCGTGGGCACCGCCAGCCGCTGCAGCGGAGTCCCGGCGGCAACCAGGGCGGTCATCTCGTTGTTCCACAGCAGAATCGCGAACGTGAACGCCCCCGCGAACGTCATCAAAATGCCCCCCAGTTGGTGATAATACAGTGGCAGGTTGTAGCCATAGTAGTCGACCATATTCACCAACACCTGCACGGTCGAAAGCTCAGGGTCTTCGGTGAACTCGTCGAGGTTCGCCAGCAGATCGGCAAAGATGTACAGCCCGATGAACAGCGCCAGCAAAATCAGGTAGCTCCGCAGAAACGTGCCGACAATATAGCGATCGATCGTGCTCATGAGCCTCTTCGTCGCGGCATGCTCACCGCCGTACACCAAACCAGATAATGCACAAGTCCGTCAGTGCAACTACCCCCAGCCCACCCCACGTGATGAACGGACCGAGGTAATGCGTCTGTTCATGATGCGTCAGTTGCTGGCCGAGCGCCATCACCACTGTTACACAGAAAAAAGGCACCATCGCCAGCGCAAACGCCGCCAAGGCCCGGGCGCCGCGGAAAATAACGCCCAGCGCGGCCCCCATGATCAGAATGACAAGCGCACTGGCCGTCGAGCCCAGGCGAAAGTGAATCGTGCCCGCGAGCTTACGTTCCATCCGCGCGGTGCCCTTCTGCAAGCCGATACGACGCTGCTCGAAACTCTCAGGCAACGCGAGCGCGACGTCCGGATCCCGAATCTCAGCCGGCGTCGGTACGCGGTGCTCGGGGACCATCTGATCGGGCGACTGGGACAAATCGAGCGTCCGCAGCGTATCACCCGTGTTCGACACCAGGCGCAGTTCCACCAGGAAACGACCACTCGGCAGCGCCGCAGGCGTCAGATCCGCCCGCTCGACGTCGTAGGTGAGCGGACGCGCTTCCGCCACGTCGTCCACCCGAATGTCGGCGTTTTCCAGAATCAGCCGCTTGTTGTCACCACTCCAGCGCAGTGTGTCGCACGCTACCATATACGTGCGGTCATAGTCCTCATCTTCCAGCACCAGCGGGGGGCTTTCCAGCAACGTCTCGGCACAGCGCGCGAGATAGCGCTGGCGCGTCAGGTCATTGATATAGTCGCGATAATCCTCGCGAATCCGCGGGGCGCCCCACGGCTGCCGCTGCCAGCGGAAAAGCGAACCAAGATCCGCCATCGACAGACGCCCGGCAGACGGAATCGGCACCTCAATGGGACCAATCTGCTGTTGATCGATCACCACGGCCCGCTTGCCCACCTCGAAATCCTGCCCGTCGCGCACATGAAACGTAACCCGGATCGGCAGCGTACGTGTATCGAACACGCACAGGACATAGTCCGCGACCGTGAAGCGCACCAGCTTGCCATCGCGATCCACGTGCAGAAATGTCGGGTTGTGAACGAGCAGATACTGCAGCCCTGCGTCGACTTCGAAGTTCTTCTCACGCAGCGCTTCCTCGGAAACGCCCTGCACCCGTTCGGCGGTAATCGTGTAGCGGTCTTCGTCGCTCTTGCCGCGGTGGATGAAACCCTTGTGCCGCAACTGCTGGGCGGCAAAGTCGCGAATGTTGCTGCGCGCCAGCCGATCAATCTGCTGCATGTAGCCCGGAATGATGAAGCCGCCAAAGAGCAACGTGAAGGATGAAACGAACACCGACAACAACAGGACCGACACGAACAGGCGGTGTATGTTGATGCCAGCGGCCCGACAGGCGAGTAGCTCGTTGTCGGCGGCCAGGCGGCCGTACACCATCGTGGCGGCGAAGAGCGCTGCCATCGGCATCGTCAGCGTCACCACGATGGGGATCAGCAGGTGCAATGACTCGACCACGTCACCCGCGGACACACCTTCATAACGCACCATGTTGAACAGACCGCCGCCAGCGGTAAACAGCACCGTTACGGCTGTCTGCGCAAGCAGAAAGGTCTTGAGCAGCTCGCGCAGTACATAGCTGTGCAGGGTGACCATCAAATTGGGCGACTCAACTGAGCATCTGATCCGGTACCGATCCGCGCCTCGGACCCCGCCGCGATGGAACTCACTCTAGTCGGCCCGGATAGGGTGTCAAGTAATGCCCGTGTCGCTATTCGTCCAGCAGCAGGGGGGCGTGTTTGAGCACCGCCGCATGCGAGATTTCACCATCCACGCGCACCTCGAGCGATTTGGATAGCCGCACGTGCCGCAGATGCTCCGATTCGTGCCGGGCCGGCTGGCGGGCCAGCCACGCCCAGTCCACAAACCCGTCGTCCGAATGCGGATTCACCGATAGATAAGCGATGCCGAACGAAGTCAGGTTCTGGAAGAAATGACTGCCCTGCGACGGCTCGACAATGAAGTCGTCCAGCGTGGTCTCGATGATGACTCGGGCAGCCGAGATCTGCTCCCAGGTGACCGGAATGCCGAGTGTGCGATGCGACGAACCCCAACGGCCGGGTCCAATGAGGACGTACGGTCTGCCCTCCGCCATCAGGCGATCATTCAACTCGCCAATCTCCACAGCCATCTCTGGTGTGTGCGTGGCGTCGAAGGCCTCCGGGCGTACGTAGATGACGTCCGTCAGGCCATGAATCAGGCCGTTACCGAGGGCGTGGGCGCTGTAGCTGAGCAGTTCCTCCCGGTCGAATTGCCCCAGTTCAATGTTCTCGTGTCCCACGCAGGTGCCACAGGGACGAATCTGAAGGACCGCAAACTCCCGCGGGTCCGCCTCCAGATTGGCGGCAAACTCGACCTCGACCGGCGTATTCATCCCCGCACGACCAATCTCCAGCAGACGACGCAGCAACGCCGCCAGCGGAAAAACATCCGACTTGAGAATGTGCGAAAACGTCACGACCCGCACACCCGGACGCAAGATCCCATCGTAGAACCGCTCATTGTCCGGCGACCAGACCGAGCCGAGCCAATTGAGCGTGCCGTGCTTCTCCGCGTCGTCCAGATCGAGGCGGACGATGCACTGATCATCATTGCGGTTCGGCATGGCCTGCGTGTGCCGGACGTCGATCGCGTAGAACGACCGTTGCGATTGATTGAGAAAGGTATCGACATCAGCCAACTGCGGCAGCGCCTGCGGATACGTCGGGCAAAACCGCAAGGCCTGTCCACCGTCCACCACCATCTTGCCCAGCCCCAGCGCCACACTGGCCACCCCGTCCTCGGGCTTCATGGCGCCGAAGGGGTAGTAGTTGTACGAGCGCGCCACACCAGAGAAGTTCGGGTAGAAGAACTCCCCATGCTGCGCACCGACGATCGGCTGCAACACGACCGCCATCTTCTCCTCTTCAATGCGGTGCGGGGTGGCCTCCAGATAACGCCGACTGCTCATGTAGAACGTGGACGCATAGACGAGCTTGATGGCGTTCGCGAGTTGCGTCAGACGCACGCGCTCGTCCGCGTGGTTGTTCGGCAGCATGTGTGTGTCATACACACCCGCGAACGGATGAAACTGCGAGTCTTCCAACAGACTCGATGAGCGGACTGCCAGCGGCCGGCGGGTAATGGCCAGGAACGCGCGCAGGTTCTCGATTACCTTGGTCGGGAGGCGCGCCGTCAGGAAGGCCCCCGTCAGCCACGCGTCATCTTCGGTGCACAACGCACTGTGTCGAAGGCGATTCTCGTCGAGGAATTGATCGAACACGTCCGTGCCGATCACGACCGAGGGCGGCACGCCGACACGAATACCGGGAAACTCGGCATCGAGGTTCTGTCCGGCCAGCAGCGCGTCCACAAACGCCAGGCCGCGCGCCTTGCCACCCATCGAGCCGCCGCCGATGCGGGCGAAGCCACTCCCGGCGTCAAACCGCTGGCGCGAGAAGTCCTCGACAATGCCACGCCGATTGCGCCCCAGGGCATCGCCAATGCCGCGAACCAGAAAACGCCGCAATTCCTCGAGACCCTTGAACTCGGACACACGCCGCGGGCGCATCTTGCGCGCCAGCGCAAACTCCGTGCGGGCCCGCAGCCAGTTGGAAAAATGGTTGCGGACGGCGTGAAACTCAATCGATTCCAGCGGCACGTCGTGCAAAACCCGCGCCATGGATTGCAGATCACCGGCCCGGGCCACCTCGCGCCCATCCGGCATACGGAAGACAAAATCCCCAAACCCAAAATTGCCCAACATGAAATTGCGCAGATCTTCAAGCAGCGTTGCCGAACGCTTGTGCAGGAAGAACGCCCCGATCGATGAAGCCAACTCCCGGTTGGCCAGATCCGACGATTGCAGCAACGTGGGAACATCCGGCAAATCGTCCTTGATCTCCCGAATGAACTCGATGCCGGCGTGCGGGTCCTGCTGGCCACCACGCGGGAATGAAACGTCTGATAGCACCCCAAAGAGCTGCTTACGAAAGCGCTGGTAATACGCACGCCCCTTCTCATATGTGTCTGCGACCAGAATCTTCGGCCGCGCTCGCATCCGCATCCGTTTGTCCATGAGATTCAGACCCTCCGCCATGACGCGACGGGTCTGCTGGACCAGTTGTGTATACATCAGCGGCAGCAGCGAAGAGCGAAAACGCACGGAATCCTCAACCAGAATAATCACGCCGACATCGCCCACCCGGGTGTCATGCTCGGCGTTGCGCTCGTCTTCGAGTGCTTTGATAATGGCAAGGAACAGCTTGGTGTCGCCGTGCCAGACATAGACGGCGTCAACCCCCAGTTCTTCCTGCCGGTGCGTAACCTGGGCCAGCTCCCATTCGCTGGAAATCAACAGCACAACCGGCAGGCCGGGATGAATGATCCGCACGGACTCGCTGAACTTCTGCAAGTCCATATCGCCGAGCCGCAGCATGGTGATTACCAGATCGAACTCGTGCTCCCGCAGGGCCGCCAGCGCCTCTTCGCCCGTGGAAACGCGCGTAATGCTGGGAGCATGCGTCAGACCGAGATCGACATACTCGGTGTAAATCAGATCGGTGAGCAGGCCGTCCTCTTCGAGAATGAATGAGTCGTAGGCGCTGGAAACGAGCAGCACCTCCTGAATGCGGTGCGGCATCAGGTTCGGAAAGCGGCCCAGCCGCCAGTCACGCTCCCGCACCACAGCGTCCCTCGGATGCGGGACCTCACTGTTGGCCTGCTCGATCATACAACTCTCACTTGTGGGGCTTTCCGTCGCGTGTTGCGCATCCTCCGCGCGCGTTCGCTCCGTATTGTATCCGAAATGCGCTGGTGTCGTCGCCGTCAGGATGCGCCCCGGCGAGCACGCGGTGCCTGCCGTCGGGCAACGAAATTCGACAAATCAGAATTGACGAACTACTATATACGTAGTAATCTTACTATAGCTGTAGTAGCAGGAGCTGCATTCATGCCGTCTTCAAACCTGCACATTACCGCTGCCGAGCTGGAGATTCTGAAAGTGCTCTGGCGGCTGAGGTCCGCCACCGTTCGCGAAGCTCTCGAGGCGATCGCTGAAACCACCGATTCCCCGCCGGCCTACACGACCGTCATGACCATGATGAAGCAGTTGGCCGAGAAGGGCGCCCTGCGCGTCGACCGAGATCGCCAGCCATATGTCTATACGCCCTCCGTCCGCCGGGAACAGGTGGTCGGCCAGCGCGTCCGACAGCTCCTGCAGAACGTCTTTGACGGACAGGCGGGTGACCTGGTGCTGCACCTCGTGGAGCAGGCCGACCTGTCGCCGGATGATCTGCGCCGGATCGAGGACAAGATCCGGCAGCGCGAGCGCGACGAGAAGCCGCGTCGCCAACGATCCCCACGCAACAAGGGGTAGGGATGAGCACGCTCTTCGCAATCAACCCGGCTGGTTGGGCCGACCTGATTCTGACCTGGCTGGGGCACGCCGTGGTGAGCGGTACGCTGCTGGCGCTCGTGACTGGCGCCCTCGTGCGCGTTCTGCGCCGCTGGTTGACGCCCGCACTGCGGTGCCTGCTGTGGCTGGTCGTGCTACTCAAGTTTCTCGTGCCACTCGGACCGCCCTGCCCCCTCTCACTGGCAAGCCTGTATGCGCAGCTTACCGCCGTATCGCCGACGGCGCTACCGATCCCGGAAACGTGGTTCGGTAGAGCGGATGCGAGCACCGCCGACAATCAAATCGTCGCCGGTCGAGAGCGTTCGGCGACGCCACGCCCGCAAGCTGACTGGGTCGTGTTGCTGACCGCAATCTACCTGGCCGGTGTGGCTTGTGTCGGCGTTGGTCAATGGCGTCATTACAAGGCCGTGCGGCGCTGGTACGACAAACTGCCGACCGCCGATCCGGCCACGCGTAACCTGGTAAGGCGCGTTTGCGAACGGCTGGGTGTCACCCGCGTTCCGCAGATCAGGGTGAGCACTGAGCGGCGTGCCCCCCTGGTGATCGGCTTCCGGCGCCCGCTGCTCGTTCTATCTCATGTCCATTTGAAACGGCCGGACGATCTGGAGACTGTGATCGTACACGAGGTCATGCACCTGCGAAGGAGTGACCTGATCGTACGCGCGCTGCAGTGTCTGGCCGGCGTCTTGTTGTTTTTCTGGCCGGTGATTGCCTGGGTGAATCGGCAGCTTGATCAGGCACGCGAGCAGGCCTGTGACGAATGGGCCCTTCGTCACGGCAAGCTCTCACCCTGCGAGTATGCCCGTTGTCTGCTGGAAGTCGCGCAGCCACCCGGAATGACGCCGGCGGGTTTCCGCCCAGCCTGTATGGGCGCCAGTGCAAGAAGTCTCGAAAGGAGAATTGACGTGATACTCGCTACATCAACTACGCTTTCCCGTGAACCGCTCCGTGCCGGCGTGATGGCCGCGTTTGTCTTGGTCTGGGGTTTGGTGGCGCTTTCTGGTGGTGTCAGCCCCGCCGTGGCGGCGTCGCCGGACGACGCGAAGTACCAGCCCACCGAGAAGTCGATGCGTGAGCACGCCCAGCAAGTCTACGCGCAGGTCAATGCGTACTCCGCCGGCGACCTCAACGGCAACGGCCAGGTCGAGAAGGAGGAATGCTGGACGTTTATCACTGCCGTGGCACTGGACATGCCGCAGACCATCCTGCGGGAGTTCCCGGAAGCAGACCACGACGCCAATGGCAGTCTCGGGGTCCTGGAAGCCTACGAGTACTTCCGCGGCGATTACGACCTGGAGAAGCTCCACGTCCAGATTAAGCAAGAAATCGAGCAGATGAAGCAGGCCGGCGACGAGAAGTGCGAGGATGACCTGAAGAAGGAAATCGCCGCCCGCGATTTCGCAGCTTGGCACGTGATCCTCTCTCGCCGCTCGCAGGTGATCGCGCTCGTGAAGACGCCGCCCACGCCCGAGGCAGTTCGCCGCGTCCAGGAGCAGATCAACGAGCAAGAGCTCAAGCAGGCCAGCTCCAGCTATGAAGAGAAAGCTAGAGGGGTGCTCATTCAGATCTCGGAAGCGATTGGTGAGGTGACTGCGCTGCGCGCCAAGGCGCAGGAAGTAGGTGGCGAAAAGGCGCAGAAGCTCGAGCAGAAGGCTGCGGACATCGAGCAGAAGATCGCGGCGCACAAGGAGTACTTCGTCCAGTACCTGACGGAACTGGCCGCCAAACTCGATCAGGCCGGTGAAGCCGACCAGGCCGCACAGGTGCGCCGCACGATCACAGACTTCGAAGCGCTGTAGGCTGGCCGACGCCGGCCTCGTGCTCACTCGAACCCCCCAGCGCCGCGGGCGGTGCGGCAACCTGCGTTTCCGCACCGCCCTTTTTCACGAACTGTCCTTCCGCGTCGTCGCGCCCTTGCACGCCATGCCCGGCATACATATGAAACGCGGCCGCATGCCCTGAGGCACGCGACCGCGCCGAATTCAGTCAATCATGATCTGGACGCTGTCGTCGCTTACACGACACCCTGATCCATCATCGCATGGGCCACCTTCAGGAAGCCGGCGATGTTCGCACCATTCACGTAGTTGCCGGGCGTGCCATACTCTTCGGCCGTGCGGCGGCAGTTCTCGTGGATGTTGATCATGATGTTGTGCAGCTTGCCGTCGACCTCTTCACGCGACCAGCCCACCCGCACCGAGTTCTGGCTCATTTCCAGACCCGAGACCGCGACGCCACCCGCATTGGCGGCCTTGCCGGGGCCGTACAGGATCTTGCTCTCGAGGAAGACGTTAACGCCGTCCGGCGTGGTCGGCATGTTCGCACCC
The DNA here is from genome assembly GCA_964468185.1 of uncultured Planctomycetales bacterium. Taxonomy (GTDB): domain Bacteria; phylum Planctomycetota; class Phycisphaerae; order UBA1845; family Fen-1342; genus JANQFV01. Next base: position 146,419 of record CAYXTR010000004.1, read on the forward strand.
TCGGAGACGCAGTAGCAGCCATTCTTGACGAGATTATTGGCGTCGTTGACGTTGATCTCGTTCTGGGTGGCCGACGGCAGGGCAACGTCACACTTGACGTTCCACAGCTCGTTATGGTCGGCTTTCGGATCGGTTTCCGTATACTGGGCCTTCGGATACTTATCCTTGTATTCCTTGATCCGGCCACGCTTGACGTTCTTCAGCTCCATCACGAACGCCAGCTTCTCGCGCGTAATGCCTTCTTCGTCGACGATGAAGCCGCTCGAGTCGGAGAACGTCAGCGGCACGCCGCCGAGATCCAGGACCTTCTCCGTCGCATACTGGGCCACGTTACCCGAACCGGAAACGACGCAGCGCTTGCCCTTGAGGCTTTCGCCGCGGGTCTTCAGCATTTCTTCCGCGAAGTAGACTTCGCCGTAGCCGGTGGCTTCCGGACGAATGAGCGAGCCGCCCCAATTGAGGCCCTTGCCGGTCAGAACGCCGACGAACTCGCGGGTGAGCTTCTTCCACTGGCCGAACATGAAGCCGATCTCGCGGCCCCCGACGCCGATATCACCGGCGGGAACGTCGATGTTGTGGCCGATATGGCGGTAGAGCTCGGACATGAACGACTGGCAGAAACGCATGACTTCCATGTCGCTCTTACCCTTCGGATCGAAGTCCGACCCACCCTTGCCGCCACCCATCGGAAGGGTGGTCAGGGCGTTCTTGAAGATCTGCTCGAAACCAAGGAACTTGATGATGCCGAGGTTGACCGACGGGTGGAAACGCAAACCGCCCTTGTAGGGGCCGATGGCGGAGTTGAACTCGACGCGCATGCCGCGATTGACCTGGACATCGCCCTGATCGTCAACCCAGGGCACCCGGAACATGATGACCCGCTCGGGCTCGATAATCCGCTCGAGAACCTTGGCCTTGCGCAGCTCGGGGTGCTTATCGAGCACCGGCATCAACGACTCGACAACCTCTTCGACCGCCTGGTGGAACTCCTTCTGCTCCGGGTTCTTGGCGATCACATCCTGCATGAAGCTCTGTACCGCACTCGACATGTGCATCTCCGTTCACGTGACAACCCAGCCGGCGGCAGCACCCCTCCAGGGTGTGTCGAGCGGCTCCAAAAACAATGGGCGCAGCATCCGGGCCACACCCGACGCCGGCGACGCACCGGCGTGGTCTCCCTGAAAAAGCTTGTTCGGAATGGTCAAATGACCACGGTCAGGCATGCTCATATCAAACCGGTACCCGCGGCCTAATCCGTCGGGTCAAAGAGCCACCAACGCCGCGGCCGGTGACCTCCGGCATGAGTCGGCACCCGGGCTGCTGAACCCGCCGTGCCAGCTTGCCACGGTGCAACCACTTCCCTTACCCGTCGCATCATGGCAAGAGAAGCATTGTGCCACACTGGCGCTTCGTTTTCAACCCATCGACCGGTCCCTTCTCGCGGAATTCACCGGTTGGTTGCGGAAACCCGCCATCCGCCCCCTGCCCACTTCCACCGACAGGTGCACCACGAACGGGTATAATCGAGTTGATGAGCACGCCCGGCGACACCGACGTAACTCTGGATATCTGGAAGGAATTCGACCAGAACGTCATCACGCACAGCGCCGCTCACCACCTGATGGCGATCGACGACCTGGTCAGCCGCTTGGGGTACGCGCGCGTCTCGGACGTGGCCCGCCTGCTGAACATCACACGCGGCAGCGTCTCACTCTCCGTCCGTCCCCTCAAGAAGGCCGGCCTCGTCGAACAGGACGAGAATCGCCACCTGCGACTCTCCGAGCGCGGTCAGACCCTGGTAGCGGCCATCAAGACCAAACGACACCTCATGCAGCGGCTGTTGGCAGAGGTACTCGGCGTGGAAAGCGAGCAGGCCGAGATCGACGCGTGCAAGCTGGAGCACCTCGTCAGCAACCAGACCGCTCGCCGCCTGCTTTCCTTCCTCCGTTTTCTCGATTCCGAGCCCGGCCTCGGCGGGCGGTTCGTGGATGCCTGGCGCGCGTTCGATCAGGATTGTACCCCAAACGGCTGCTCCGTTTGCCACACGCAGTGCCTGGCGCAGAATGTCGGCGACCGAAAGGAAGAGGAGAATCCGCAGTGACCAATCTGTCCCAGGAGGAAGTGATTCAGGAGCTGAATCGGCTGTTTGCCGAGGAGGCCGAGGCGGTCCTGCGGTACATGCACCTCTCCAACGCGGTGCGCGGCACCGACCACTTGGTCGTCGGCCCGGTACTGAAGCACGCCCTGCAACAGACCATGGAGCACGCCGAGGTGATCGCCCGCAAGATCCGCACGCTGGGGGCCGTGCCCAAGCTGGACCTGAGCATCTCCCTGGAGCCTCAATCCGTCGACGGCCGCGAGGCGCTCGAAATGGCCTTGACGTTCGAGGAGGCGGCCCTGGACGCCTATCAGGACGCCCTGCGCCGGATCGAAGGCGATATCCCACTCGAAGAGTTCATCCGCGAGCAAATCGTCGTCGAGTCTGAGCACGTCGCCGAACTGAAGCAGCTACTTGTCGAATGATCCGCCGCCACTGACTTCGGACACGTTCGCCCACCGCACGGACCGATACGCCACGCCATAGCGCAAAATCCATAGCACCAGCAATATCACCGAGCCGCCAAAGAGCACCAGGATCTCGGCCGGGACGATCGAGTAGTTGAGCGACAGCCCAAGCAACTGGCTGATCCAGTTTTGTCCCCACACGAAACTGGTGATCAGCACTCCCCAGAAGATGCAAAACACCCACAGATACGCGGTTTCATACTCGATGATGCGCTCCGCCCAGCGGTAGTCCGGTAATGCACGCCGCGCAAGCAGACCAGTCACGAACATCGCTCCGATCACGCGGTGCGCGCCCCACAGCGCAACCGTGCTGATCACCGTGACCACCACCGCCATGACGACCCCCATCCACACGTCCGCCGTAACAAGAAAGACCCACGTACCCCACCGCATGGCCTCGATCACCGCCACCATGCCCGCCCACGCAAGGGCGCCCCACACGATCGCCACCAACTGGCGGCTCGCAAATCGTGCCGCCGCACGCTCTCCCGTCTGTAACCGCAGCCGCCGATAAAACTTCCCGGGCTGCACCACGACCTCACGGGTAGCGCGCACCCAACTCGCCACCGTTCCCCGCTGCGCCCAGGCATGTTCGGGACGACTGCGCTCGAGATCCAGCGACTCCAGCATGTCGAGCCCGCACTCCGGGCAGCGGCCACTCTCCGGTTGGTGCGTGAGGTCGTAGCCGCACCCTTCACAACGAGGCGGTAGCCAACGCGGCGAATCCACGCGCACCGCACCCGCCGCACGCGTCAGCCAGACACCAAACAGCACCGACGAGACGGCGCACCCCACACTGAATAGGAGATCGCCGAACATATCATAGTGGAGCATGTTCGGCTCACTGAGCACGAGCCTGTGATGCCACAAGGTGTACGCACCGCCCACCGCCAGCGTCAGAAGGCACAGTGGCCAAAGCAGCAGACTCACCGCCACAACGCACCGCCCATACGCGACACCAGGCGGCCCCGTCGACACCGCCAAGGGTAGCATGATCCAGGCCAACGCCGGCAATCCCAGCCAGCCAACGATGAGTACCGCCGCGAACGCCGCCTCCGCCGGTCCGAACCAGCCGTCCAGCGCGTTCGTGTGCCAGTCTCCCCATACCTCCGCCAATGTTCGCCGATTAATCTCTCGTTCGTAGTTCCCCCAGGCCGACGCGGTTGTTGTTCCAGTGGCCGGAGCCGGCGTTGCCTGCACCCAGTCCCATTGGACCGTGTCGAACCACAGCATCAGCAGAACCAATGTAACGGCAAAGAGCAGCAGACCCAGGCCGAACGTGCCCATAATCGCCGGCCAAGAGCATGCCGCAGCGCGGCGGGCGGCCCGTCGCGGGCACACGGGTGACATCACAACCGCCACGAGCATGCTGTTACCGCGGGTTGTGTCTTCCCGGCTTGACGTCAGGGCCGACCCCCGCTTGCTCGTGTGCTGCTCCAACGTGACCTCACACCGAAAGTGGTCCTTTTTCGTCGCAATCTTGCCGCACCTCGCGGTAGCATACCAGAGTCGGCGAGCGTGGTGGAATGAGCCACACCACGCCAACGACCCTGTATTCGTGACCTCTTAGGAGTGCTTCGTGAAGATCCTGCATGAAGCCGACGTCAATACGACGGCCCTGGCCGGGCGCAAAATCGCAGTGCTGGGCTTCGGCTCACAGGGCCGCGCCCAGGCCTTGAACCTGCACGACGGCGGACATCCCGTCGTGGTCGGTGCCCGGCCAGCAGGTCCATCGGCCGTCGCCGCAGCACAGGCCGGCCTGCCGGTGAAGTCCATTACGGATGCGGTCGCCGCCAGTGACGTCATACTGATGCTTCTCCCAGACGAAGTCCAGGGGCGGGTGTACACAGAAAAGGTGCATGACGCCCTGCGCCCCGGCAGCTACCTCGGCTTTGCCCACGGCTTCGCGATTCACTATCAGCGAATCATCCCCGACCCACGCACAAACATATTCCTGGTCGGTCCCAACGGCATCGGCCCCATGGTACGCTCACAATTCACACAAGGACGCGGCGTGCCAGGTCTGGTTGCCATCCACCAGGACTCCACCGGCGACACCCGCGACATCGCCCTGGCCTACGCGTGCGCCATCGGTTGCGGCCGAGCGGGCATCATCGAAACCACATTTCGCGAGGAGACCGAGACTGACCTCTTCGCCGAGCAGGCGGTCCTCTGCGGCGGGCTGACCCACCTGATCCAGGCCGGCTTCGATACCCTGGTCGAAGCCGGCTACGCCCCCGAAATCGCCTACTTCTGTTGCCTGCACGAGATCAAGCTCATCGCCGACCTGATTCAAGAGCGTGGCGTTGCCGGCATGCGGAGATCCATATCCAACACCGCGCTTTATGGCGATCTGACGCGCGGACCGCGGGTCGTCAGCGACGCGACCCGGGCGGCCATGCGCGACGTGCTCGCCGAGATACGCTCCGGCAACTTCGCCAAAGAGTGGGACGACGAGGTCACCCAGGGGCTACCGCGGCTGAATACACCAGGCGCGTGCGGCGAGCGTGACCAGCTCGAACAGGTCGGTAATCGCCTCCGCAAACTCATGCCATGGCTGCCGGCAGATGGGCAGTAGCCGCGCGATTTGATCAAACATCACTCACTAAGGCGGTTTTGGCGCAAGGACTGCGCAAAATACGCTTCGCAAACGTCCGTTCTACCCGCTGGACGTTCGTTCAACCGAATACCGAGCCGATAAAAACACCGGCGGCACAGAAACTGGTTGCCCGTTAGGGACGGGCAGGTGCCCAACCGGGCCAGTCAGGGGCAAAGCGGCTCCCAGGCGCTTTGAACGATTTGAAGATCCGATGAGCATGGCTGATACATGACCCCTCGATCTGACATTCCGATTTGCGCCACAGTGCCGCACTGGTTGGCGAGCATCGCCGTCACGGCCAGCCTGATCTGGTGCGGAGCACACCTGATCGCGAGCGCCGGCGTGGGGCACACGGTCATCGCCGCTGACTGGGTCACCCCGGGCCTGGCATTCGCCGCCGGCGTCGTCGCCGGTTGGTGGCTCCTGCCAGGCGTGCTTCTTGGCGTTGCCCTCGTAGTTGCCGGCCTGGATCTGACGCCAACGATCTCGTGCGGCTGGCTGGCCGCAATGACCGTCAGCTGCTCTGGCGGCGCCCTCCTCCGCACTTGGGGGCACGTCAGACCGGCGCACCTCGAACGCGTCCGCGGCGTAGCATTGCTCATCGGCGTGGGCGGCGGACTGACCGCCTTCAGCACCGCCCTCATCATCGACGTTGCCCAGGCTGACGTCGCGAGACGCGGCTGGCAGATCGTCGTGGCGAGCCTCGCACCAATCTGGGCCCTATCCGCCATTGGAATCCTGGCAATCACGCCGGGTGTGGCGGCAGTACTGGATCTGCTCCGGCGACCAAGTTGGCTGCGGCGCCCGGGAGAGGGAGTCCTCGCCGTGGCAGCCATCGTGCTGGTCGCGACCTTGCAGAATCTGAGCGCTGCGGAGCAGGGCCTGCTACACATCATCGCCCAATGGGTTCCTCTGCCCGTCTTGCTCTGGATCGCCGCGCGGCACGGCGTGCGCCGTGGCAGCCTGACACTTGTCATTCTGGCCGGCGTGACATGGGCGGGCGCCGGCCAAGTGCCGCAACCCGCGTCGGGCCCGCCGCCCTTGTCGCAGGTCCCCGCCGCCCTCGTCGGCCTGCTGCTGATGTACGCACTGACCACACTGGTCTTCGGCACGCTGAATGGCGAGCGCGTCCGAGCTGTGGCGCGGCAAGCCCGTCGCTATCACAAACTCGAACATAGCTTGCGCGAACGAACCAGCGAAGCAACGCTCGCCAACGAACTGCTGGCTTGGCGGTTCGAACTCGACCGCCTGGTCACCGCCATCTCGACGGACCTAGTGACGGTCAAGCCGGGGCAGCTGAACGACGCCATCCGAATGGCACTCGAGCGCCTCGGTCGCCTGGTCGACGTCGACCGCGCTTATCTCTTCCTCTTTTCTGAAGACGGTACCCAGTTTAGCAACACGCACGAGTGGTGTGCACCGGGAATCGCACCACAGGCGGAACGGCTCCAGAGCGTCCCGGCTTCACGCTTCTCCTGGCTCATGGAGCGAATGCAACGCGACGAAGCCGTGTGCTTCCGCGAACTCGACGAATTACCGGCCGCAGCGGCTGCCGAACGAGCAGACTTCAAGCAGGGGGCGGTCCGTTCACTGCTGGCCCTCCCCATGCGCTCCGGCGACCACGCCGTCGGTATCATCGGGTTCGATTGCGTTACACACACACGCTCGTGGGGCGACGAGCTGATCGCGCTCCTGCGCGTCATCGGCGACGTATTCGCGGGAACCCTGGCGCGCGAGCGCGCCGAGTGTGCCCGACGAGCCGCCGAGGACAAGTACCGTAGCCTGTTTGACATGAGCCAGGAAGGCATCGTGTTCACCACGCTCGACGGCCAGTTCGTGGATGCCAACAAGGCCTACCTGGATATGCTGGGGTACACCCGCGACGAACTGTGCCACTTGAACTTCCGCGCCGTGACGCCGGAGAAATGGTCGGAAATCGAAGCACACATCATTGAGCATCAAATCCTCACGCGCGGATACTCGGATGAGTATGAGAAGGAGTACATCCGCGGCGACGGAACCATCTTCCCGGTCAGCCTGCGCGTCTGGCTCGTGCGCGACGAACAGGGCACCCCCGTGCAGATGTTCGGACTCGTGCGCGATATCTCCGAGCGCAAGAAAAACGACGAATTGAACGCCACGCAGCGTGAACTCGCGGTCCGCCTGGGCGCCACCGCAAGCTTGCAGGAGGCATTGCAACTCTGTACCGCAGCGGCCCTCCGCGCGGGACGACTGGACTGCGGCGGCGTCTACCTGCTGGATGAAGATTCGGAGATGCTCGACCTCGCCTGCGTGACCGGGATGCGCCAGGAAGAGGCACAGGCCCTGGCACATTTCCGACCATTTTCACCATTCGCCCGACTGGTCAACGAAGGCCAGCCATGCTATTCGAACTACGCCGAACTGCAGCGGCGTCTGAGCCTCAAGCGCAACACGAACGGGCTGCTCGGCACCGCCATTGTCCCCATCATGCATGACAAACGCGTGATCGGCTGCTTCACGGTTTACTCGCGACGCCGAAAAACACTCGGCCCCGCGACGAAGGGCGCACTTGAGACGATCGCCGCACAAATGGGCAGCGCCATCGCGCGGCTCAAAGCCGAATCCGCTCACCGCCGCCTGGCCGCCGCGGCAGCCCAGTCTGCCGAAGCCATCCTCATCACCGACACCAACGGGCGCATCGAGTATGTGAATCCCGCTTTCGAGCAGATGACCGGCTACAAAGCCGATGAAGTGCTCGGCAAGACACCGCGCGTGCTCAAAAGCAGCGCGCACGACGACGCCTTCTACCACCAACTCTGGGACACGGTCTTGCGCGGCGACACCTGGTGTGGTCGCATTGTCAACAAACGCAAAGACGGCTCGTCCTTCCACCAGGATGTGACCATCTCTCCGGTTCGTGACCTGACGGGGCGCACCGTTAACTACGTCTCCGTCGCCCGCGACATCACCCAGGAAATCGCACAGGAGGCCCACACCCGCTACGCGCAAAAGATGGAGGCAGTCGGACAACTCGCCGGCGGTGTCGCGCACGAGTTTAACAACCTGCTGACCGCCATCCTCGGCTACAGTGAGGTTATCGCCGCCAGCACCGCCGCCGACCACGTCGCGGCCCGCCACGCGACACGCATCCGCGAATCCGTCACTCGGGCAGCCGAACTGGTTCGCAAACTGCTCGCCTTCGGCCGCAAGCAGATGGTCCAGCCACGGCAGCTCGACCTCAACGACACCGTGCGGGAGACACTGAAAATCCTGCGTCCCGTACTTGGCCGCGGAATCAGGTTGGAAACGCACCTGCACGAAGCGCTGGGACCGGTGCAGGCCGATCCCGACCAGCTCGAACTCCTGCTGACCAACCTCTGCCTGAACGCCCGCGAGGCCATGCCCAGCGGCGGGACCCTGACCGTCGAAACCACCATGATCGAGTTGAACGAGCCCGCCAGCGATGGCCACGCCCACGTCACGCCGGGCAGCTACGTGTCCCTCGCCGTCCACGATACTGGCTGTGGAATGGACGAGGCGACGCGTGCGCGCGTGTTCGAACCGTTCTTCACGACCAAGGATGCCAGCGAAGGCGCTGGGCTCGGCCTGGCCACCGTCCACGGCATCGTGCACCAGCACGGCGGACGCATCGTCGTGCATAGCGTGCCCAACGCCGGAACCACGTTTCGCGTGTACCTCCCGTGCTCCGAGTTGGAGACCCCACAGCCAGCCACCCTCCGTACACCTTCCGCAAACCACCAGACAACCGTCCTGGTCGTGGAAGATGAAGAGGATGTCCGCGAAGTCGAGTGCGACATCCTCCAGGCCGAAGGCTACCGCGTGGTCAGCGCAGAAAACGCCGCCGCGGCGCTGCAAGTCAGCAAGCAGTTCTCCGACCCAATCGACCTGCTCGTCACGGACATCGTCATGCCCGGTATGGACGGCCGGGAACTGGCACAGCATGTTTGTAAATCGCGCCCCGATACACGCGTGCTCTACATCTCCGGCTACGCCCAGGACATCCTCGCGCCGGAAGATCGCCTGCAACCGGGCTCGGCCTTCCTGCCCAAACCGTTCTCCCGCACGACATTCTCCGAAAAGGTCCGGGCAGTGCTGAATACCAAGATCCGCGCAACCGCCTCCTGAGCACGATCCCACCCATCGCATCCCGACCTATGCGACCAATGACCACAGCCGCCGCATGATCTCCACAGGCACCCGCCAGATCGCGCTCCCGCCGAAGAAGACCAGCAGCGAGAAAACGAACGCATGTTGCGTCACCAGCCAGGCACACAGCTGCGGAAGAGGCTGGAAACGCCTCGCAAGCGCCCGCAGGCGACCTAGTCGCGACGTACGCGCTGCGTCAATCCGCCCCATACGGACCACCCACGCATGATTGATGGCCACCAGCAACCCCATCACGATCCCCCAGAGGCCGACCTGCGGCGACAATCTGTGCCAGATCCCGACCAGAAAAAAGGTCACGCACAGATTCAGCAGATGATGTCGCCGATTGCCACCAAGTGGAATGTACACGTAATCGCGCAGCAGAAACGACAGGCTGATGTGCCAGCGCCGCCAGAAATCGCGCATGCTCGTGGCCAGCCACGGCATTCTGAAATTCTCGACCTGGCGGTAACCCAACAGACGTCCAATGCCGGCCGCAACGTCGCAATATCCGCTGAACTCCAGGTACAGCCAGAAGATATGCAGAAACACACCCGCATAGAGCAGTGCCAGACTCGCAATCTGCTCCGGATGCCGGTAATACGCATGATCGTGACCGATGCCGAGCGCCTCGCGCAGCACCGGCTGGAAGTAAAGCTGCGCCACGAGGCTCTTGATCAGACCCAGTGCCATGCGCGCCACGGCAGCCGGCACATTGTGCCAGCCACGCCGCGCATGGCACGTGTCCATCTCATCGTGGAACCGCGCATAACGCTCAATCGGACCTTGAATCAACGTCGGGCCATAACACGTATAGGCCAGGAAGTGCAGGGGCGTGCGGCGCGCGGCGGGAATCGTGCGACGCCGCAACTCCGCAAAGTAATGCAGCATCCTGACGGCCAGGTAGGCCGTGCCGATGCTGTGTGCATTGAAGAACAGCGCCGGCAACAGCGATTCCGCCGGCGGATTGGGATGATGCACCGGTCGCAAGCCACGCAACACCGGCTCCCACGAGAACCCGCGCGATCCGAGCGGAAAGACCCACGGCGCGTGCGTGTGCAGCCAGACGTTCCAGGCGTCAGGCAGCAGCACCTCATCCAGCACCATGCTGCCAACGTACCAACTGACAATGATCACGCCCACCACGATCGCCGGCTCGGCCCGCGGCAGGTGCTCCCCCTGATGGGCCCGCGCAAAATGCTCGCCCAACAAATAGAACGCCATACAGCTCGCCAGCCATACGAGTAGATACAGGGCGCCAAAGATGTAACCCACAAACAGCAATCCGGTCAGCACCAGCGCGTGACGGTACCACGCACGCGGCGTCAGCAGCAGCAGCGGCACCAGCACCAGAAAGTAACAAACCACGAAGCGATCGTCGCAAATCTGCCCGAGCCAGAACCCACGCCAGTCAAACCAGTCAGCGCTGCGGAGCGGCTCCACCAGCCACGACCACACCTGAAGGCCGGTTTCGCCAGGAGTCGGGTTGGTGGTTGGCGTCATGCACCCATTCCTGACACGTCTATCCTGAGTACGGATCGGGGCGCACGTTACCGGTCGCTGCAAATTGTGCAAGATTCCGCCCCCGTGCTCCCGGCGGATTGTCGCCGGCGACGCGGCCGCCTACGCTTATGTACACGGGTCACTCGGACACCCCCGAAACCCGCTTGAACGCAGTCTGGAGCACGATGGCCCACAGTCGAGCAACACGACCGGACACCGCCGGCGTGACCCGCGGCGACGCCACGCAACTGCCCCTGCGCGCCGCCACCGACCAGCCCACTGCCGGCCCGACCACTCCCCCCATCGTGGGCTTCGTCTCGCTGGGCTGTGCCAAAAACCTCGTCGACTCCGAGAAGATGCTCGGGCAGTTGGCGGAGTCCGGCGTCGTGCTGACCGGCGACGAGTCCGCAGCCGACACGATCGTCGTCAATACCTGCGGCTTCCTCGAATCCTCTCGGGCCGAAGCGCTCGAGATCATCGGCGAGCTCGCCGAACGCAAGCGAAGTGGGGATTTGCGGCGGATTGTCGTCGCCGGTTGCCTCGTGCAACGCGACGGCGAGAAACTGCGCGCGGCTATCCCCGAAATCGACGCGCTCGTCGGCGTCAACAACCGTAACGACGTGGTCCGCGCAGTCTGGCGACAGGAGCGCGACGCCGCCCTCGACCTCTACCTGGGCAATTATCACGCTACATCGGCCGCGACGTGGGAGGATCAGGGGCGTCTGCGGCTCACTCCCACACACTACGCCTACGTACGCATGAGTGAAGGCTGCAACCAGAAGTGCACCTTCTGCACGATCCCCTCGATTCGCGGCCCCCTACACAGCAAGCCCCCACAGCAACTGGTCACCGAATGTCGCGAGCTGATCGCCGACGGTACGCGCGAACTGATACTGATCGGGCAGGATACAACCAGCTACGGCTTCGACATCGGCTATGCGCCAGGGCTGGCAGGCCTGCTGCGCGAGTTGGACCAGGCGTGCGACGGGGCCCGCTGGTTGCGATTGATGTATGTCTACCCGTCCATATTCACCGACGAGATGATCGATGCCATCGCATCCTGCGCGCGAGTCGTCAACTACATCGACATCCCCTTGCAGCACATCAACGACCGCATGCTCAAGGCCATGGGCCGCCGCGTCACCCGCCGCCAGCAGGAAACCCTGCTCGACAAGCTGCGCCAACGCATCCCCGGGGTCACCATCCGCACGACCTTCATCGTCGGCTTCCCCGGCGAGACCGAGGCCGAGTTTGCCGAACTGGAAGAGTTCGTAGACGCATTCCGCTTCGACGCCGTGGGGGCATTCACCTACTCGCACGAACCGGACACACCAGCCGGACGCATGTCCGCTCATCTCCCGGACGCGGTAAAGCAGGAACGGTACGAACGCCTGATGCTGGCACAACAGGACGTCGCGTTCGCCGCAGCTCGCCGCAGGATTGGATCCCGGCTGGACGTTGTGGTGGACGAAGCCACCGAACAGTCCGCCGTGGCTCGACACGCCGGTCAGGCGCCCGAGGTCGACGCCGTGTGCCTCTTGCCGGCAGGTGGGGCTACCACGGGTGACTTCATCCCCGCGAAGGTAACTGACGCGCAGGACTACGACCTGGTCGTGACTCCGCTGCAGCGCCGGCTACCGCTGGCCCGCTAGGCCGTTCTCCCGTCGCGGCAGCAACTCCGCGTCGTAGCAGCGCGGCTTTTGCCGATCCGCTTCGCGACCTACAGCGCAGTCCAATGCGGGGGCCGATAACGACAGATACCTGGCGACTGCTCGCAGTGCCCCGGACAGACTGCGCGCCGCCGACGTGCCAAGGCCTAAGCTCGACGAGGTGCCCCATGCTGGATACGTCCCGACTTCCGCGCTGGCTGTGGTTCGATGTGTCGCTGAGCGCCGCGACGATGCTCATGGTGTGGTTCCTGGTCGTGCCGGCATGTGCTCCAACTGGCGGAGAAACGCCTGCTCCCCAGGACTGCAATGCCAATGACATCGAAGACGCACAGGAAATCGCGGCCGGGCTGGCCGACGATTGCAACTGGAACAACATACCGGATGAATGCGACATCATCGCCGGGCTCAGCGGCGACAATAACAACAACGGCGTACCCGATGAATGCGAGACGGACTGCAACGACAACGGCGATCCCGATGGCTGGGAGATCGTTAGTGGACGGGCCAGCGATTGCAATAACAACAGCACCCCCGACGACTGCGATATCGCCAGCGGCTACAGCCGCGACGTGGACGGCAACGGCGTGCCGGACGAATGCGAAACCGACTGCAACGGCAACGACATCTTCGACTACGAAGACATCGAAGCCGGGACCAGTCTCGACTGCAACGACAACCGCGTTCCCGACGAGTGCGACATCGCAGCAGGTACGGCCGGCGACGTCGACGGCAACGGCATCCCCGACGAGTGCGAAGACGACTGCAACGAAAACGACGTGCTCGACTCGCAGGACATCGTCAACGGTACCAGCCAAGACTGCGATAGCAATGGCGTGCCCGACGAGTGCGACATCGCCGCTGGACGCCTGGACGATGAAGACGACAACGGCGTGCCCGACACGTGCGAAACGCTTTACTGCGAAAACACGCTGGAAGAGACCACTATAACGACGGATACGACAATCCCCGCCGGCTGTTGGCGCGTCAACGAGAATATCTACGTGTCCAACAATGCCGTCCTGACACTCAGTGCGGGCACGACATTGCAATTCGCGGACGGCACCGGACTATTCGTGCAAAGCGATGGTGCCCTGTCGGCCGAGGGCCAGTCCGATGGTGAAATCCTGCTGACCGGCCGCAGCCCGACGCCAGGCGTCTGGGTCGGCGTCGAGTTCAACGCGTCCAGCTCTGATAACAACGTCCTCCAATATGTCACGATCGAGTACGCCGGCAGCCGCACCAGTTCGATCTCGTCCAACCTCATGCTGATCGGGAACGCCTCGCGGGTCGTGATCAACTCATGCAACCTGCGTGCTGGTGGCGGCTATGGCCTCTATCTGAACCAGTACGCCGAGGCACCATTCTTCAGCAGCAACACCCTGACGAGCAATGCCAATGGTGCCGCGTACATTCACCCCGCCGCCCTGTACCAACTGGACGCCGACTCCGTCTACAGCGGTAACGATGTAGAGCGCATCTACGTGCCGGCAGGGGCCACGCGCGCTGACGGCACCTGGCCGAGCCTGTGGGACGATGATACCCTGGTAACTTATCTCGTCGGCGGCACTCTCAGCCTCAATCACCACATCACCCTCGCCCCGGGCGTGCGCCTGGTCTTCACCAGCGGCGTGGGCTGCAACGTCTACTCCAGCGGCGCACTGACGGCCGTGGGCTCGTCCACCTCGCCCATCTACTTCACCGGCGCCGAGTCCCGCGCGGGGTACTGGGATGGCCTGCAATTCTTCGGCACGTCATCGGAAGACAATCGCCTGCAACAAGCCGTCATTCAGTATGGCGGTGGATCCGGCAGTAATCTGGCCGCCAATATTATGCTCACCAGCACGAACCCGCGCCTGGACGTGACCGACTGCACGATCCGGCACAGCGCCAACTGGGGTGTGTGGGTGGCCAGCTCCGGCACCATCAACGCCACGGTCGAAGCGGACAACACATTCGAAGACAACGTCGCCGGCGACTTCCATCAGGATTGATCAAACGCAAGCAACCCGCCGCAGTGGTTTGACAATGCAACTCAGTGCACCACCGGCGACTTGTACAGCGCCTGGAAGAGCGGACAACGCTCGAGCAACGCATCGCGCGTGCCAACATCCACGATCCGCCCGGCATCCATCACGACAACCCGATCCGCCATGTCCATGACCGTATGGCGGTGCGCGATCAGGAACGTCGTCTTCCCCTGACGCAACGTATTCAACGCGTCGTGGATCTTGCGTTCACTCTCCGCGTCAATCTCACTGGTCGCCTCGTCGAAAATCAGGACCGACGCCGGCTTGAGAAACGCCCGCGCAATCGAAATCCGCTGGCGCTGACCGCCCGACACCGACGTGCCGAACTCGCCCAATAACGTGTCATACTGATCCGGCCACTGCTCAATGAACTCCGCCGCATACGCCTGCCGCGCCGCGTGGCGGACCTCTTCCAACGTGGCTCCGTCCTTGCCATAGGCGATATTGTCGTACGCCGAGCGCGCGAAGATCACCGGCCGCTGCGAGACGATGGCAATCTGCATCCGCAGATTCCGCAAACTCAGCCCGCGCACATCGGTCCCATCAATGAACACCCGGCCGGCGTCGGGCTCTAGCAGCCGTGGCAACATCTTCACCAGCGTCGACTTGCCCGATCCATTGGGACCCACCACAGCCAGACACTCACCAGGCTCCACGTCCAGCGTCACCTCGTCCAGCGCCGGCGGCACCTGCGTCGGGACATACCGGAATATCAGCTTCTCAAACCGGACCGGCCGCGGCTCATCCCCGGTAAGGACCGCGGCATTCGGCGGCGAGTGTTCTTCGCGCTGATCCAGGAAATCCCACACACGTGTCGACGCCGCACCCGCCCGCTGCACCATGTTGTATACGTTCGCGATCTTGCGCACCGGATCGAGCATGGCCGCCAGCAGACCAACCATCGTGATGAACTGCGACGGCTCGATCTCACCATTAAATGTCCGTGAAGCCAGCCAGACGACGCCAAACGCCGTCGCAACAACGCCGACCACCTCGATCAGCGGGGACGCCAGCGCCTCGATCCAAGCCAGCCGCAAGAGCTGCTTCAGCATACCCCGCTCAATCTTCCACATGCGGCGACGCTCGTAACCCTCTTTCCCGTAGCCCTTTACAACATCGGCCCCCTGCAAGGTCTCTTCCAGCCCCCCCAACATGACTCCGTAGCCTTCCAGCAGCCGCGTCGTGGCCTTACGGACCAGACGCCCGAAGTACCATAGCAACCCGACGGCGATCGGCGAGATGGCGACCACCACCAGGGTCAGTCGTGCGTCAATCAGCAGGGCCACGATCAACACGCAAATGGCCTTCAACGGCTCACGCGCCACCTTGCCGAACAACGTCGTAACCCCCAGGAAGATCTCCCGCGTATCCGACATGAACTGATTCACGCGGTTCGATACGTCGCCAGCCAGTTCCGTCATCGGAACGCGCAGCGCCTTGCGGTACATCCGCCGCCGCAGGTCCATCATCATGCGGTGCGAGGCATTCAGAATCAGATACTGCGACAAACACCGCATCGTATTACCGATGATGTTCAGTCCGATCAGCCCTCCCAGCAGGATCACGAGGGTTGTCATGCGCTCATCCGGCGAAACGCCAGCCGGGAAAATCGACGCGAGCTGCCCCAATACCGGGCCATACCATGCATCCCCCTCGGCATGTCGCAACAGCCAAGCGTGCAGGCTCTCCGGCTCGCCCGCCGGCGTCGTGTTCCCAATGATGACCTTCAGAACCGGCAGCATGCCGCCCAGCGTGCCAGCATAGCTCAGCGCCACCCCCAGACCCAACACGAGGCCGAGGATCATCGTGCGGCGATGCGGCCGCACCAGCGACATGGTTCGCCAGAATGCCTGGCGAATCTTCCGCTTCGGAGGCTTCGCGGCAGTCCGCTGGGCGAGCAGACCGTTGGGCGTCGGGCCGGTGTTTCCTACAGGTGCGTTGCTCACGGTGAAGGGGGCTCAATCCATACAAGCGATTGGAATGAAATCACTTATACAACAAAGTGCTGTTCGCCTATGACGAAACCTGCCCCCGCCCTCCGGGCGATGAACAGGCCCAGACCAACCAAAGCCGAAACGGGAAAGACCGCGTCATACCCGCGAGAGCATACCGGATTATCAACTCATCAGCCAATGCAGTGAACGCACTTATACGGCCAGGCCGAAGCCTCCACGGAGCCGCGTGGTCACCCGCTTGGCACCCTCCGGCCAAGGTGGGACGCGCAAACACAACAGCCTCTCGTGCGCGGACAAGTCCCCGAGATCGAACACCCAAGCTCGACCCCGGGGACTCATCCGGCCCGCGCTATCGGGCAGCGCGCTTAGCCGCCCAGCAGTGCAATGAACGGATTGATATCGTCAAAGTCCACGTCGCCGTCGTTGTCGCAGTCGGCATGATACCAGTTGCACTCCGGGTACGCCGCCTCATACCCACTCTGGCCACCCAGGGCCAGCACGAACGGGCTGATATCGTCGAAGTCGACGACGCCGTCGCAGTTCATATCGCCAGTCAGTCCTTCGCACTCATCCGGAATGCCATTCCCGTTCAGGTCCTCACTGGTGCCCTCGGCAATATCACATTCATCAGGCACACTGTTGCCGTTACAGTCCTGGCTCGTGCCATTCGCAATATCCAGGTCATCCGGCACACCATTGCCGTTACAGTCGGCCTCGCACTCGTCCGGAATCCCGTTGCCGTTAAGATCCTGGCTGGCGCCCTCGGCGATATCACACTCGTCCGGCACGAGGTTCCCATTGCAATCCTGACTGGTACCCTCGGCAACATCGCATTCGTCGGGGATACCATTCATGTTGCAATCAAAACTCACACCTTCGGCGATGTCGCACTCGTCAGGCACACCGTTGACATTGCAGTCCGCACTGGTTCCGTTGGCGATGTCAATGTCATCCGGCACGCCATTGCCGTTGCAATCCGCCTCGCACTCGTCAGGTACCCCGTTGCCGTTGAGATCCTGGCTGGTGCCTTCAGCAATGTCACATTCATCGGGCACGCCGTTACCGTTGCAGTCCTGGCTCGTGCCATTCGCAATGTCGACGTCGTCCGGCACGCCGTTGCCGTTGCAATCGGCCTCGCACTCGTCGGGTACCCCGTTACCGTTCAAATCCTCACTCGTGCCTTCGGCGATGTCGCATTCATCCGGAATCAGGTTGCCATTGCAGTCGGCACTGGTCCCCTCAGCAATGTCACACTCGTCAGGAACTTCATTCAGGTTGCAATCGAAGCTCGTGCCCTCGGCGATGTCACACTCGTCGGGAACGCCGTTGACGTTGCAATCCTGACTGGTCCCATTCGCGATGTCGACATCATCCGGCACACCGTTGCCATTGCAATCCGCCTCGCATTCGTCGGGAACGCCATTGCCATTGACGTCCTCACTCGTACCTTCCGCGATATCACACTCATCCGGCACTGAGTTTGCGTTGCAGTCGGCACTGGTGCCCTCGGCAATGTCGCATTCGTCGGGGATACCGTTCATATTGCAGTCGGCGCTGGTGCCCTCAGCAATATCACATTCATCCGGAACACCGTTCCCATTGCAGTCTTGACTCGTGCCGTTGGCAATATCGACGTCATCCGGCACGCCATTGCCGTTGCAATCTGCCTCGCACTCGTCCGGAATCCCGTTGCCGTTCAGGTCGTCGCTCGTACCCTCGGCGATATCACACTCATCGGGCACTGCGTTCGCATTACAGTCGGCGCTGGTTCCTTCGGCGATATCACATTCGTCGGGGACATCATTCATGTTGCAATCGAAACTCACACCTTCGGCGATGTCGCACTCGTCAGGCACGCCGTTACCATTGCAGTCCTGGCTCGTCCCATTGGCGATATCGATATCATCCGGTACACCGTTGCCGTTGCAATCTGCCTCGCACTCGTCCGGAATCCCGTTGCCGTTCAGGTCGTCGCTCGTACCCTCGGCGATATCACACTCATCGGGCACTGCGTTCGCATTACAGTCGGCGCTGGTTCCTTCGGCGATATCACATTCGTCGGGGACATCATTCATGTTGCAATCGAAACTCACACCTTCGGCGATGTCGCACTCGTCAGGCACGCCGTTACCATTGCAGTCCTGACTCGTGCCGTTGGCAATATCGACGTCATCCGGTACACCGTTACCGTTACAGTCGGCTTCACACTCGTCCGGAATCCCGTTGCCGTTCAGGTCGTCGCTCGTACCCTCGGCGATATCACACTCATCGGGCACTGCGTTCGCATTACAGTCGGCGCTGGTTCCTTCGGCGATATCACATTCGTCGGGGACATCATTCATGTTGCAATCGAAACTCACACCTTCGGCGATGTCGCACTCGTCAGGCACGCCGTTACCATTGCAGTCCTGGCTCGTCCCATTGGCGATATCGATATCATCCGGTACACCATTGCCGTTACAGTCGGCTTCGCACTCGTCCGGAATCCCATTCCCATTGATGTCCTGGCTCGTGCCTTCGGCAATGTCACATTCATCGGGAATCAGGTTGCCGTTGCAGTCCTGACTCGTGCCGTTGGCAATATCGACGTCATCCGGTACACCGTTACCGTTACAGTCGGCTTCACACTCGTCCGGAATCCCATTCCCATTGATGTCCTCGCTCGTGCCTTCGGCGATATCGCACTCATCGGGCACTGCGTTCGCGTTACAGTCCTGGCTCGTACCATTGGCAATGTCGCACTCGTCCAGCACGCCGTTCGCGTTACAATCATTGCCCGCGAGCTGGCACTCGTCCGGCACGCCATCGCCGTTACAGTCCTCACTGACGCCGCTGGCAATATCACAATCGTCGGGCACGCCATTGCCATTGCAATCATTGCCCGTCAACTGGCAGTCGTCGGGGATGCCGTCATTGTTACAGTCATTGCCGGCAAGCTGACACTCATCCGGCGTACCGTCGCCATTGCAGTCCTGACTGGTCCCGTCCGCGATGTCACAGTCGTCCGGCACGCCGTTGTTGTTGCAATCATTGCCGGTCAGTTGGCAATCATCGGGGATGTCATCGTTGTTGCAGTCATTGCCGACAAGCTGACAATCGTCAGGGATCCCGTCGCCATTGCAGTCGTTGCCGGCAAGCTGACACTCGTCCGGCACGCCATCACCATTACAGTCTTCACTCGTGCCAGCGGCGATATCACAATCGTCGGGCACACCGTTGTTGTTGCAATCGTTCCCATCCAACTGGCAATCATCCGGGATACCGTCACCATTACAGTCGTTGTCGGCAAGCTGACACTCGTCCGGCACGCCATCGCCATTACAGTCCTCACTCGTGCCGCCCGTGATATCACAGTCGTCCGGCACGCCATTACCGTTGCAGTCCGCGCTCGTGCCGCCATCAATATCGCACGCATCGAGCACGCCATTGCTGTTGCAGTCGCGACCCGGGCGCAAGTTCCCCGCCGGGATAACAACCTTGGACATGCCAGGCGGCTGCCAACGCAACTCCGCGACCGCCCCGCCGCCGTTCTCGTAGTACTCCATCGTGACGGCATATGCCTGGTTTGCACTCAGCGCGATCGTGCCAGACCATTCCGTCGGCCCCTGATCCACCCAACGATCGATTATCAACTGCCCGTTCACCCACAGCCGCACACCATCATCGGTCGTCGTGTAAAACGTGTACGTGCCAGCCGCCGCCGGCGTGACGACATAACCCGACCAGCGCGTGCTGTACGTGTCGCTTCCGAAACCCGGCCAACCCGGACCACTCCCCCACTGGAAATCAACGGTGGCATCGACACGCCCTCGGCGCAGTCCGGTAAAATCGATGTTGTCATAGTACGTCCCCACCAGCCCGGCACCCGCCGAAAGCTCACATTCATCCGGCACCGCGTTGTCATTGCAGTCCTGACTGGTACCGCCCGCCAGGTCGCACTCGTCAGGCACACCGTTGCCGTTGCAGTCTACGCTCGTCCCGTCGGCAATATCCTGATCATCCGGCGTACCATTGTTGTTGCAATCCTCGAACGACTCACACTCGTCCGGGATGCCGTTGCCGTTCGTGTCCTGGCTGGTTCCATCGGCGATGTCGCACTCATCCGGCACGCCATTGCCATTGCAGTCTTCGCTCGTGCCATCCAGGATGTCACACGCATCAAAGATGCCGTTACCGTTGCAATCACCGCTTCCACCAGTGAGGCTGTTACCACGAATCTCGATATCATCGATATTCCAGCCGCAGTAGCGCCACGTATAGTCCGTTTCACCCATCGTCCAGCGCAAATACACCGTCGGCTCACCGTCGGCATAGGCCGAGACATCGAACTCCTGATAGGTCCAGGACGTATCCGCGACCTCCGCCGTATTCTCCCAGATGGTGACCCAGTTGCTGCCATTGGTGCTGATGCGGATGTAGGCATGGTCGTACGCCGGTTGCTCGACACCCAGCCAGCGCCAAAACGACAAGCGCACATCAGTCAGGTCCGAACAATCGATGGCCGTACTGGTCAAATGACGCTCGGGCAGGTTGTTGGCATAATCACCATTCAGGTTGTAGCCGTACACGTTCGGACCCGTGTGGCCACTGGTCGGATCGGGCCCGCCATGATCCCCGCCGTTGCCGGTCGGCTGACCATACGCCCAGTCACCCTCCGTGCTCCAACCTGGATCGCTACTGAGGTCAAACGCAATCGTCACCTCGGCCGGCGTGATCTCACACTCATCAGGCACATCGTTGGCGTTGCAGTCCGTGCTGGTGCCATTCAGAATGTCACAGAAATCGGCTATGCCGTTGTTGTTGCAATCATCCGTGCCACCGGGCTCACACTCGTCGGGAATACCATTGCTGTTGCAATCGGTGCTCGTGCCGAACGAAATGTCGCATTCATCAATGATGCCGTTGTTGTTGCAGTCGCTGCACCACGGGCTGCCGTCACAATTCGCCAGATCATCCTCGTCCGGAATCCCGTTGTTGTTGCAGTCCGTCGGCGCAGCTCCACCCAGCCGCGGTGATGCACACAGGGAGAAAGGCTGCGGGCCGTCCGGCACGTCATAGCCGTATACCTGAATCGTCCACGTGCCAGCCGTGGGATTGTCGACCAGCACCTGCTCGATGTTGTTCACGTGATCGGCCTGTGTCTGAACGGCATTGGCGGACGGATTGGCAGGATCCAGCGTCCACGGGTAATACTGGTTCATCGCCGGATCGAACACACGCAGGTCAAGATCGTTGACCAGGGCCGGATTGACGTTCGGCGTGCCGGCGGCGTCGTCCCAAGCCAGGGTCACCTTGAGCGGTCCTTCGCCGCTGTTCACCTGTACTTCAAGCGTAATCGTACCATTCTGACTGACCTGCTCCTCGGTGAAGTGCCCCAGCCGCATGAAATCGATCGTGTCCTGAATCCGCACCGAGCCGTACCCAAACTGATAGTCCGGTCCGGGGTTGCCACGATCGACAGCGTTGTGCGCCAGCAGGATCTTGAGCGTCGAATTGCGCGGATCATCAAGACTCGGGAACTGGTCGCGGTAGTCTTCCAGCAGCAGCGCACAAAGGCCTGTCACCGTCGGGCAGGCCATCGATGTACCGCACTTGACGGCATAGTCGTTGTTGCCGCTTGACGAGCAGGACGTGACGCCATTGTCGTCGTTGCTCTGGCAGCCGGGTGCCGAGATGTCCGGCTTGAGTCGCCCGTCGTCGACCGGTCCCCAACTGCTGAACCACGTCATGCTGTCATTGTTCGAATTGAGCGCGCCAACCGTAATGTGGTTCTTCGCGCCGGCCGGTGGAGCAGTCGTGTAATACTCATCCCCGCACCGCGGATCCTGACGTTCATTGCCGTTGGCCCAGATCACGCGGAAAGGCGCGCCACCACTCACCGAGCCACGCACGATATTGTCGATGAGCGCCGACGTGATCCCATAGTCGCCCGTGATGTCGCAATCCCAGTACAGCGTCGTATTCGTCCCGATCGAGTTGTTCGCGATGTGTACGCCATACGTGTTGATCGCTTCGCTGTAATCATCCTCCAGATCACCGGGATTGTTGTAGAGGAACACACCACTACCGTTCCATTCAAACCCATACGACTCCATCGTGACCGCCGGCGCCATACCCTTGTAAGTCCCCCCGCTGGACGCACCACTGCCACCGATCGTGCCCGCAACGTGCGTGGCGTGATCAGACATGCCCGAGCCATCACGCACACTGACGCGCCCACCAAAGTCGTTATGCGATGAGCGCACCGTGCCACCGTCATACACCATGACGTTCACCCCGGAACCATCAAGGTTGTAAGGCGCTCCCTGTACCACCGCAGCCTGCGTCCGGCTGCGGTTGCTGTTGTTGCAGTCCGACAGGCGCGGCAGGGCCGGCTCAATCCACTGTACAACATCTTCCTCAGCCAGCGCAACAATGACGCCGGCCGGAACTTCAGCAACCAGGCTGTTCACGGACTCCAGCCGATCGCGGATCTTGGCCTGATAGGTCGCAGCAACATCAACACCGATCGTCCCGAGGTCGACATCCTGGTGAAACATGATATAGACCGCAACGAGTGGCTGACCGTCGTCAGTCATACCAAGGCCCGCCGTCGTCCACTCAGGAAACTCCCCAGCCAGCAGACGCGGGTCAAGCTTCCAGGCCGTCTGGATTTCACGCACAGCCGAAAGACCCGCGCCGTCGGCAAGCGCGGACACATCAGGCTGCGGCGAATCAAACGTCGCAAAATACGTATGGCTCCCGAGGTAACTCAACAGGCGCAACCCCGCGTTCTTGACTTCAGCCCGTTCGGCCGCCGTTATCGGTTCGCCAAACTGCACCAGCATATGGGGCGCGGCTGGGTCGCCATCACGCGCGACAAGCAGCGACTCGAGCGTTGCCGCCCGTTCAACACTGCTCTGCGGGGCGATCATGACCGAGCCGCCGCGCCAATGCACTTCCGCCGCGTCGGCAATTTGCAGGCCCAGTCCGAAAAACAGACCAAGCGCCAGGGACACGACGCTGCTGCGCAACAGGGTATTGACGACAACACGATTCAACAACATGGCTGAGGCCTCCAGGCATTGGGGTCCGCTGTGGCTTACTGGCGCGTCGCTTAACGAACGACGTTCGTCTGCGATTCCATCGCTACAGTCGCCGCGCATACGAACCCGGGACGGTGCTTGGACATGATGTTTACACAGTTTGGGCGGTCAGGAGCGATACGTGCGTTCCATCCCGATCCGACCAGACATGAAGCGAGACTACCGGACGCTACTACCGGCCATCATGCTTCCCAGCGCGACTTCCGAGTCGCTCTTAGCGCATTGGGCAGCCGTGCGTCACGCGTCACACGCCTGCTCTGCCTAGCCATGTTACTGCCCCGCAACGCACGGGGTCCAGCAAAAAGTGAAAGCCGCCCGATCCACGTCCTATAACCCGGAAGCCCACCACATGATAAGCCGCGTTCTCGACTGAACCTCAAGACACCGGCAACTCCCATCCGAGAACACCCCGCCCCTTGGCCAGGGAAACCCACACAACCCATTCACCACGCGGGATATACGTTACCACTCTACGGCATTCTCTTCGCGATCCAAGACCTTTCGGGTATGGTTTCGGAGCGAATCTTGCCGATAATAACTTCGGCGATAGTGCCCCGTATGCGAGGTCGCCGTTCCATATCCCACGGTTCGCCTCGCGCGCAAACGCCGTCGCATGGCTGCAACGACCCCCGCTGCCTGTGTGCCCCGCAAGGTGGTCAGGAGGCAGGCCATCAGACCGTGGAAGCAGCAACCCTGGTTCGCGCTGGCATGGAGGGTCGCATTACCCTCTGCACTATGCGTGGTGCTGTTCTCAATAACCGTCTTCGGCCTCATCCTGCCGGCGGCCCACCAACAACTCCTGGAACGGAAAAAAGAGACTATCCGCACCCTTACCCAGTCCGCCTGTAGTGCGCTCGAACGCTATCACGCACGTCAGCAAGCCGGCGAACTGACCCGCGCCGCAGCCCAGCGCCGGGCGCTGGCGCACCTCCGCAGCCTCCGCTATGGCGACGAGGGCAAAGACGACTTCTGGGTAAACGACCTTGCGCCCCGGATGCTCATGCACCCCTACCAGCCCGAGTTGAACGGCCAGGATCTCACGGGCTACGAAGACCCCCATGGCACACGGCTCTTCGTCGAGGCCGCACAAATCGCCCGCACAGAAGGCAGCGGCTTCATCGACTACGTCTGGCAATGGAAAGACGACCCCACGCGCCTCGCCCCCAAGCTCTCTTATGTCCAACTCTTCGAACCTTGGGGCTGGGTGGTCGGTACCGGCATCTACATTGAAGACGTCACCGCCGAAATCACGGCCATGACGCGACAGCTCACGACCGCCACCGCCCTGATCATCCTCCTCGTCGCTGCCCTCTCCGCATTCGTCATCTGGCAGAGCTATCAGATCGATCGCCGCCGCAGCCTCGCCGAACAAAACCTGCGCATGCTATCTACCGGCCTGGCAGAAAGCCATGAAGGCGTCGCCATGTCGGATCTGGACGGCAACCTCATCTACGTGAACAAGTCCTTCGCCGCCTTACACGACTATCAGGTCGACGAGCTGGTCGGCCAACACCTGCGCGCCTGCCATACCGAAGACCAGATGCCAGCCGTTCGCGCCGCGGTCGACCAGGTGCTCGCCGCCGGCACATTCGAGGGCGAGCTACCGCACGCCCGCCGCGACCAGACCGTCTTCCCCGGCCTGATGCACCTCTCGCTCGTTCACGATGACGCCGGTATACCGATTGCCATCGCCGGCACACTCCAGGACATCACCGATCGCAAGCAACGCGAACGAGAGTTGCAGGATAGCGAAGCCCGCTTCCGCACCATGATCGAACACGCCCCGGAAGCCATCGTCGTCGTTGACGCTGACAGCGGCCGCTACGTCGACGCGAACGAGAAAGTTGAGTCCCTCGCTGGCGTGGACCGCACCACCCTCCTCACCCTCGGCCCGCGAGACCTCGCCCCGCCAACACAACCAGACGGCCGCCCCTCCGAGCTCGTGGCTCGTGAGGCCATGGATGAGGCCCTGCTCACCGGCAGCGCAACACTCGAATGGACCGGCCGCCGCCCCGACGGTACCGACGTGTGCACCGAGGTGCGTCTCGTCCCGCTGCCCGCAGCCGGTCGCCGACTCCTGCGCGGCAGCGTCATCGATATCGGCGACCGCAAACGCATGGAAGCCGAGCGCCAGGCGCTACAGGAACAACTGCACCAGTCCCAGAAGATGGAGGCAATCGGTCAACTATCCAGCGGCGTAGCCCACGACTTCAATAACCTGCTCACCGTCATTCTGTGCAGCGTCGAGCAACTCCGTAGCGAGTTGCTCCGGGAAACCGCCGGCTCCCGAGCCCTGCACGCCATCGAACAAGCCGCCGAGCAGGCTACCGGCGTCACGCGCGCCCTCCTCACCTTCACCCATCGCGTCCCCATGGAGAAGAAGCCCACACAACTCGCCGAAACGGTGGACCGCGCGACGCGCCTCCTGCAACGCCTCCTGCCGGCCGCCGTCGAACTCAACGTACAGCATGACTGCCCCGAACCCCTCTGGGTTACCGCCGACGCCACCCAGCTTCAGCAGATCCTGATCAACCTCGCCGTGAATGCCCGCGACGCAATGCCCGACGGCGGTTACCTCCAAATCACCACGTCCGCCATACCACCGGGTTCAGCCGACCAACCCGGCCCGGTAGCCTGCCTTACCGTACGCGACACCGGCACCGGCATTCCGCCAGAAGTGCAAGCACGCATGTTCGAACCCTTCTTCACCACCAAGCCCCACGGTCAGGGCACCGGGCTCGGACTCCCCATCGTTCAGAGCATCGTCGATGCCCATGAGGGTGAGTTGCACGTCACCTCCGAGCTCGGCGTCGGCACCACGTTCACAATCACGCTCCCGCGCCTGATTTCACCCCAGCACGATCAACACAGCCAGCCGACCCCGGCCACGGCGTCCGGCCAGGGCGAGTCCATTCTCGTCGCCGAGGACGACGACACGGCCCGTGCTCTCATCATCGGCAAGCTCCGTTCGCTCGGCTACGACGCCATCGGTGTGGCTGACGGCGAAACCGCCCTCGCTACCATCGCGCGCTCCATGCCGCGCGTCCGCCTCCTGATTGTCGACGTCGATCTGCCCCGCCGCACCGGCCTGCAGTGTCTCCAGACCCTGCGCCATGCAGGTAACAAGATCCCGATCATACTCGTCACTGGCAACGTTACACTGGACCTCGAGGACTACGCCGACGCTCAGACATTCCCGTTGCGAAAACCATTCGGCTTGGCTGAGCTTCAAGCCGCCGTCGCTGAAGCGCTGAACTCACGAAGGGAGCTCAGCGCATGAGCCCGTCCATCACCGTCTTGCTGGCAGACGATCATCCTCTCGTCAGGGAGTCGCTCGCCCACCGCATCGGTACCGAACCAGGCTTCACGGTCGTAGCCCAGGTCACCGACGCCGCCGAAGCTGTGGAGCGGACCGTCGCCCTGAAACCCGCGCTCGTCGTACTCGATATCGACATGCCGGGCCTCCACTCGTTCGACGCTGCCGAGATCATCCGCCAGCGCTGCCCCGACACCCGCATCAGCTTTCTCAGCGCGCACACCCACGACCAGTACGTACAGCGTGCCTTGACCATCGGGGCCGCTGCCTACATCACCAAAACCGAATCCACCGAGACCATCATTAGAGCGCTCCGAACCGTCGCCAGCGGCGGTATCTACTTCTCACAGGATATCGAAGACCGGATTGTGTTCGCTGAAGAAGGCATCCGAACGACCGCCCGCTCACGCGCCGCAACACTCACCGCGCAGCAGATCCGCATCCTCCAATACCTCGCCAAGGGCATGTCCAAGAAGGAAATCGCCGGCGTGACCAGCCTCAGCGAACGAACCGTGAACCGTCACGTCGAAAACCTCATGGCCAGACTCAACATCCACGACCGCGTTGAACTGACCCGCTTCGCCATCCGCGAGGGGCTGGCGCAAGCATGAAGACCCGAACACAGTCCCAGAATTCCATACCCGCCACCGCCAGAACCCAAACAACCGCCGAGGACCGCTAACGCGACCAAAATGGGGTGTTTGACCCATCCGGCCGCCGGGGGATCCACCCGATGAACGTCATGCAGCTCCGGTAGTGCGTGCGGGTACTCCTCCACCGCACGCCGAAGCCGGCTGCAAGGGTGTGCCCAATTACGTTCAACCGCACACCTGCCAAACCCTGTTGCGTCGATGACCGGAGGATGCGTGAGCGAGGATGGCTGATGTTCAAGAGTATGAAACTGGCAACCAAAATGGCATTGGGCTTTGGCGTCGTGGTCGTACTCGCCGCAGTCCTGGGTATCTCGGCATGGACCGGCCTCGCCGGCGTAACGACCAACGTCGAACTCGATCAGCAGGGCAATCAGGCCCTCGACGCCATGAACAAATGCGCCACCCTCCGTCGTGACTTCGCCATCCACGGCTTCGAGAAGGCCCCCGGCCAGCAGCTCGACGCCGCCGAAAAGTGGTCCGCCGCCTGCGACGAGCTGCTCGCCAACCTCAACGAGCTGGCCGCTCAGTCCGCCCTGAACGAGCATGAGCAAGACCTCGTGCAGGACATGATTTCCTACACGAATCAGTATGCCAACGTTTTCCAAGCAGCCAAAGACGCCCGCCAGTTGCGCGACGATGCGTTCGCCAGGTGGGGACAGATCGGGTGGGCCGTCACGGATGACATCAATACGGTTCTCGAGAACGTGATCGCCCCTGCGAAGGCCCAGGCCCTTGAAACCAACGACGTGGAACAGATTGTCCACTGGAGCAATGTCGCCGAGCGCCTCGACAAAGACGTCGTACAGCACTTCCTGCTGCTCCGCGTGACAGCGGTGTATCTGCTCGCCACCGAAGCCGACGCCCAGTGGGACGCCTACCGGGCCCAGTTCGATAAGGCCAGAGCCGGGTTGGCCAGTTGGACCGAGCTCGTCTCCGGCAACCAAGAATTGGAGCAGGTCGCTTCCCGACTCAGCCAGCACTTCGCCGACTACGAGGACGCCGGCCAGCAGTTCCGCCAAGGCATCCTCGACGACCGCGCCGCCGGCCAGGACATGGCCTCCGTCGCCGGCAGAATGGTCGAAACCATGGGCACGATCAAAAGCGAATTGCAGCAGAGCGCCGAGGCGATCACGGCCCGTACCTATACCGTCGTCTCCAGCGTCGCAATCGGCGCCGTCGTCCTCGGCATCATCCTCACCATTGTCATCACCCGCAGCATCGTCAAACCCATCAACCGCATCATCGACGGCCTCAATGAAGGTGCCGATCAGGTGAACGACGCCGCTGGCCAGGTCTCCACTTCCTCACAGCAACTCGCCGAAGGCGCCAGCGAGCAGGCCTCCTCTCTGGAGGAAACCTCCAGCGCGCTCGAGCAAATGGCCGCCATGACCCGCAACAACGCCGAAAGCGCCAAACAGGCCAACGAACTCGCCGCCCAGGCCCGTGAGGCCGCCAACGCCGGCGACAAGACCATGGCCAAGCTCAACGACGCCATGGCCGGTATCAACGAATCCTCCGACCAGATCAGCAAAGTCATCAAGGTCATCGAAGAAATCGCCTTTCAGACCAACCTCCTCGCCCTCAACGCCGCCGTCGAAGCCGCCCGCGCCGGCGAGCACGGCAAGGGCTTCGCCGTCGTCGCCGACGAAGTGCGCAACCTCGCCATGCGCGCCGCCGAGGCCGCACGCGAGACCACCGGCCTCATCGAAGGCGCCGCCAGTCGCTCGCGCGAAGGCGTCTCCGTCGCCGAGGAAGTCGCCAAGGTCCTCGGGCAGATCGTCGGCGACGTCGCCAAGGTCACCGACCTCATCGACAGTATCTCCAAAGCCTCCGAAGAGCAGGCCCAGGGCGTCGACCAGGTCAACACCGCCGTCTCGCAAATGGACCGCGTGACCCAGCAAAACGCCGCCGGCGCCGAAGAATCCGCCTCCGCCGCCGAGGAGATGAGCTCCCAGGCGCAAACCCTCAAGGCCACCGTCAACGACCTGGTGCAACTGGTCGGCGGCAAGGGCGCCGGTAGCAATACCGCGACGCACACGGCCACCGTGCGACGCACGAAGTCGCAAAAGCCGTCCGGCGAATCTCACCACTTCCAGTTCAGCCACCACCAGCACGGACAGGAAGCGGATACAGCAAACACCAATCCCCAACAGCGCGTCGCGCAGCCGGCCGGTAGCGCGGAACAACAAGACCTTCAGGATTTCTAAGAGCACTCTCCAGAACGAGCGCCGGCGTCAGGCCCTCGCGCCTGACGTCGGCCCCACGCCGGGCGGCACAAACAGCCGGCCGGAAACGTGCTCTTGACCAAACCCAGTTTCATGTGCCCGGGCGGCGTCGGCTCGTGTGCCGGCGCCGCCTCCCCCCTTTTTCAGATCCCGTCCCTCCGCGGCAAATCGGTTCAACGGCGCGCCGCTACCGGCAACCGCACACGACCCCGCCCCACCTCATCGTCGCGCGCGCTCTGCGGCAGCACCTCCCTTGCCGCAACACTCCTCGGCAACGCGTGATCGCCGGCATGGCCGCTGACGTTTTCGATCGGGATCGTACTCATCGGCGGCGCTGACCTGCGCCGAATCCGTCCAAAGCGCAAACGCAACACCCATCCAAACGTCCGCCATACCGTCAGCACCGCGCCCACCATGCCCAATGCCTGCATGACCGCGTCCGCCAGATACAGCCGACTCTTGGGCCTGACCAGCGCCACCACAAACCTCGCCGGGTTATAGAAGTAAGCATACGCCGCCAGAATGTTCAGTTGCTTCCGCCACGGCTTCGGATGCCGCGAGGCCACCACATAATTCCCACCCAGCATATGCTCCTGCACCACGCGCCCGCCCACCCGCTCGTAAGCCAGCCCGGACGTATATGTCTCGACGAACAGCTTCGATCCCGTCGCCGGCACCAGCATCAGCACCTGCATCGACGTCGCCCCCGCCTTCCGCAACAGTCGAATCTGGTTCAACAACCCGTACGGCTTCGCACCACGACTGATCAGCGGCTGCTCGTCATGGTGCATCAGCATCGGCATCGGCTGAATGCCGTGCCGCCGCAGCAGGTTGAACGCCTCCATCGTCCGATCGACACTCTGCCCCTTCTTGATCAGCGTCGCGGTCATGTCCTCGACGCCGAGCCACAGCGCCCGCACACCTGCCTTGCGCACCAGCCCAAGATGCTCCCGGAGTTGCAGCGTGTCGTGCACCGTCACCTCCGTCCCCCACCGGATCCGCTTCCGCAATGGCACGCCGTCAAGCTGCACCGCCGCCAGCGACTCCACAATCTCCAGCGTCCGATCCGCCTTGTTGAAGAAATTATCGTCCGCCCCGAAGTAACTCCGGATGCCATACTCCTCGTACAGCCGCCGAAACTCATCCACCACCCGCGCCCCGCTCTTCACGCGATGCTGCCGCTGGTTGTACGCCGGAATCGGACAATACGGACACGCAAACTTGCACCCGAACGTCAACACCAGCGAACCAATCGGACTGTACCGCGCCACCCGCTCGGCCGGCAGCGCCTGTGCACCCAGCGTCGCCCGGCGGCTCGGCGGCTCCAGCAACCGATACCCGAGCACCGGATGCGGCAGTTCATCCAGATCCCCCAACAGTCGCTGTACCCCCGTATCCACCAGCGCCTCCGCGGCACCATGCCGCGTCGCCCGCGCCAGAACAAGCCCCGGAATCGATGCCAGCTGTCCGCGTTGCCGCAAGCGCAGGAACGTCTCCCGCAACGGCTCTCCCGCCCCACGCTCGGTCAACAACGCCTCGAGCAATTCCAGGAGTACATACTCCTCGCCCGTCACCGCCACGTCCGCACCCCACGGCTCAGCCGGATCCGTGCCAAACGCATCCCACGGCTCGTAAATGACCTTCGGCCCGCCAGCGATGATCAGCGGACGCTGCGCCGCCGGAATCCGACAAGCGTCCCGTATCAACTCCTGAAACGCCGCCGAATGCAATTGCATCGCCGACACCATGAACACATCCGGAATCCGTCCGTCCAGACGCATCTGCGCCGGACGGAAGTTCCGATTCCACTGTTGCAGCACGATGCGCGTCTTGACGAACCCCGCGTCCAGCATCGCCGCCCCGATCGCCCGCACCCCCGCCGGCGCCATCCGTGTCGCCGCATAGACAAACGGCAGCATCGTCGTGCGGCGATCAAACGCGCACGCGATCACACTCGTCAGGTCATGACGCGGTGCCAGCCGCCGCAACCGCTGCCGGGCCCGATACAGCGCCCCCTTGGGCAACAATTCATCACCACGCGCGCGCCGGGGAAGTTCCATCAGCTCAGCCTCCTGCTAACGCTCGCGCCTCGCCTCCCACCCCAGACCCTGCGCGCACGAAGACAGACGTGGCGCAATCCACCGCCACCTCATGCTCACGACTCGTGAGCCAGTAGTCCCCCCAAACAACCCGACCTACCAGCGACCGCGCCGTCCGCCGCCACCACCGCCGCCGCCACTCGGACGCGGCTTGGCCTCGTTGACCTTCAATGTCCGCCCGCCGAAATCCTGGCCATCCAGCGCGTTCATCGCCGCGGTGGCCTCGTCGTCCGAGCCCATCTCAACAAACCCGAAACCCTTGCTCTGTCCGGTCGCCCGATCGCTGATCACGGTCGCACTGGTCACCGAGCCATGATTCGCAAAAAGTTGCTCGAGCTCGCCACTGTTCACATCGTAACTGAGGTTCCCCACGTAGAGTTTCCGACCCATTCTGCATCTCCTGTCAGCCCGCTGCCCCTGGTTCGTATCCTGCCCGAACTGCGCTGCAACCGACCCGCCCCCGACCAACGAAGACAAGTATCAATCCGACCATCGCACTCGCTGAATGCGGGAACGAAGAGACTGCCTTGCCTAACGCGTTGGGAAGAGTTCGGCACCACGGCGACAGTGCTGGCGAGGAGTGAGACTGGATATTCGGGCTCTCTGAGTTTCCTGCGGCTTCTGCCGCTACACATCACCCGAGCATGCACCACGCCGGCCACTTGCCGAACAAAAGCGCACCCTCAGGACATCCACCGAGCCTCTGTGACAGCCCTGTTCGGGAGAAAGTGCCCACAAAAACGGCCCGTAACTCCAAAAGCGGAGCGATCAGAGAAGATCGTTGCAAGCAATAATACGCGCATCCTTCCAGTTTAGCAACAGATACATTCACCCACTCCACACCCCCAGCGCAAATCCCGCCGGGTCACGCGGGGCTCGACGACTCACGGGCCGCTCCTCCCCCAAAAAACAGCGGTGGCAACCCTCTCGGAATCGAACACTCCTCCTTGCCGATACGCAGCACCGGCCGCTATGATCAACAGGAAATCGTTAAGCTTCCGAAACCGGTTGCAGTTCGGCGGCATCGATAAGCTCACCACATGAGATGCCGCCAGCAAAATAAAGTCGCATCTCATAACCCCCTGAGCCAACCCATGACATTCTTCGTGGCCCTGAACACCGCACTGCTGGTCGCAACGTCCCACACGCCGACCCCATCCAGCACGCAACCCACTCCCCAGCCCACTTGCCCGACCGTGCTCCAACCCGCCAACATTCCGACCCTGCGCACCCAATCAGCAGCCGGAGCGTACCATCTACCACAACCTACCAGCGACACGCTCTACATCCCCCTGACGTTCCACATCGTCCGCACCAGCGACGGCACGGGCGGCCTGCCCCCACAGCAAATCTGCGGCGCATTGGATGATCTGGACACCTATTTCGCCGCCACCGATATCCAGTTCTACCTCGCCGGCCCCCTCGACTTCATCGACAACGACACGTTCTACTACGACATCGATACCCCCGCCGAAATCGACCAACTTCGCAGCACCAATCCCATCCCCGGGACAATCAACCTGTACTTCACACCGCACCTCGCCAATCAGAACGGGGAATTCTGCGGCATCTCGTCCTTCACCTGGAGCCCGGTACAGGGCATCGTCATGCACAACGCCTGTACAGCCGTCTCCTGGAACCACACAACACTGCCGCATGAAATGGGACACTACTTCGATCTACTCCACACCCACGAAACCGCTACCGGCCACGAGTGCGTCAACGGCTCCAAATGCCAAACCGCGGGCGACCTGCTCTGCGACACGCCCGCCGACCCCGGCCTGTCGTCTGATAACCTGGACGGCTGCGTCTATGTGGGCGACGAACGTGACCCCTGCCGCAACGACCCATACGCGCCCGAGCCGGCCAATCTCATGTCGTCGGCCACACCGTCCTGCCGGTCACTCTTCACCCCGGATCAAACCCAGCGCGCCCGTGCCACCCTGCTGAACCTGCGGCCAGAACTGGTCCATTACAGCTTGCCCGCCCCGTACGACTGCAACAACAACGGCATCCGCGACGATTGCGACATCGCCTCCGGCTCCAGCGATGATCTGAACGCCAACGGCATCCCCGACGAATGCGATCTGCCAGGCGACATTGACGGCGACGGCCGCATCACCTCCTCCGATTTCCAGCTCTTCATCACCGCCCTCGCCGGCCCCGGCGTCACCGACCCGCCGCCCGGGTGTGATCCCGCCGTCTTCACCCTTTCCGACCTCAACCACGACGCCGCGGTCGACCTCCCCGACTACGCCCAACTGCAAACCACCGCGCGCGTTGCCCACTGAGTCAGGCTTGAACGCCTGGGGCACAACGCCAGTGGGATATCCAGGCACCGCCTGCAAGTCGGCCCGCGACCCGAGAACCCAAACACTCCGGACAATTCAGAACCCGTGCTCAGTGCTATCCGATCGCTCAGGCTTTGGGCATGCGCGATATCCTGGCGTGTGCGGAACACCTCGACCGGGGCGACCCACCCGTTTGTCACGGTGGCGGCGTCACGCCTCCATCAAACCTGCGATCGTGCTCGAGACCAAGGCGGCACATCTCCTCAACCCACGAAACGAGAATCCCCTCCTCGCACGTGAGCGCCGTCGTCCAACCTTCAATCACCCTTCGGTGAGCCCGGCGACCCCGCCCGCCAAGACCACCGCCTCCTGGTAGACCTCCAGTCTCTCAAATATGAACGCCATGCGAACACCCCGGATTGAACACGCCATCAATCGAGCAACTGACCGCAGGTGAGCCAGTCGGCCACCAGCCGCGGACGCCAACAGGCTAGCGCGCGGGTCTTTCACCCGCTCAACTGTTCCTGTGCCCACCCGCTCCATTGCCGCCCCAGGCGGCAATCGGGGCGACAAGCGTTGATAGTAAACCACCTCGCCCGGGGGCGTCCAAACGCGGGCTGAAGGCGGCGGGCATGGTTGCCTCGGAGGTGCCCAATCCGCCGGTGTACGCGTTTCGCTGGGGGCCGAGCGGCATTGAGGACGTCGAGGGTGCCCAATGAGGCGGCCGTGCGTGTAGGTCCAGACGCTCCGACTCAACAGCCGCTTGAACCGCTCACGGGACTGAGGGCTCTCGATACCACGGACGTCAAGGTGGGCGTTCTTCGGTTAAAGGGCTGGTCGTATTGAGCCCCACCTTGAACTGTTGCGCAAGCCGGCACCTGAGAGTCCGGACGCGCTGGTTGACAGAAAGTTCGGCGAGGCGTACTTTATTGTGGCACACGAAAACCCGCCGACCCAGGGTTGGCAAGTGGATGCGAATATGG
Organism: uncultured Planctomycetales bacterium; assembly: GCA_964468185.1. Lineage (GTDB taxonomy): Bacteria > Planctomycetota > Phycisphaerae > UBA1845 > Fen-1342 > JANQFV01. The sequence goes on from CAYXTR010000004.1 coordinate 181,539, forward strand.
CTGCGGCCGGATCGTTACAACTTAGTTCCAGTCTGGAGGATTACCTGGAGGCGATCTTTCAGATTGTCCGGGAGAAGCAGGCGGCACGGGCGAAGGACATCGCCGACCGATTGAGTGTCGGCCGATCGTCGGTGACTGGGGCGCTCAAGGCGCTCGCCGAGCGTGAGCTGGTCAATTACGCCCCTTACGACATCATCACGCTGACGGACAAGGGCCGCACGGTCGCCGAGGAGATCGTCCGCAAGCACGAGGTGCTGCGGGACTTCTTCGTCAAGGTGCTGTCGATCGAAGAAGGTGAGGCAGACGCGGCGGCGTGCAAGCTGGAGCACGCCATCTCGGAAACGGTGCTCGAACGCTTCATTGAGTTCGTCGAGTTTGTGGAGCGCTGCCCGCGTGGTGGCACGAAGTGGATCAAGGGATTCGGCTACTACTGCGATCACGACAAGAAGACCGGGAACTGCGAGCATTGTGTCGAGCTCGTTTTGGAGGACGTGAGGAGCAAGAAGATGACGGAGACCGCGCAGCAGCAGGAAACCCTCACACTGGCCGAGCTGAAGCACGGGCAGAAGGTCGCCATCGTGAAGATCACCGGCACAGGCGCGATTCGGCGTCGGCTGCTGGATATGGGTGCTACCGCGGGCACGCTCGTCGAGATTGAGCGAGTCGCGCCATTCGGCGACCCAATCGAAGTGAAGATCAAGGGCTATCACCTCACGCTGCGGAGGGAAGAAGCCGAGCGGATCGTTGTGGAGCGCGTATGAGCACGGAGCAGAGCTCTCGCACGAATGGCGTAGTGCCGCTCAGCGTGCTGAAGCCGGGGCTATCCGCCCGGGTTGCGCGGATCGACGCTGGCTGCGGATTGGTCGGGCGTTTGACCGCGCTGGGCTTGGTCCCTGGCACGCCGGTCGAGGTCGTTTCGGCCAACGGCGGGCCGCTGCTGTTGAGCGTGCTGGGCAGCCGGCTGATGCTGGGCTGCGGGATGGCGGCCAAGGTGCTGGTGCGGACGTCAGAGCAAGTGAACGACTGACGCGTGTTTTTTTGCGGAGAATGTTTGGCGTGCCAAACATTGTGAGACAGCATAAAACTGCTGCCGCCGCGGCGACGCTGACGATCGCACTGGCCGGGAATCCAAACTCCGGCAAGTCGACGATCTTCAATGCGCTGACCGGTGCCCGTCAGCACGTCGGCAACTACCCCGGCGTGACGGTTGAGAAGCGCACCGGCACCTGCAAGCGTGGCGGCACGACGATGCGGATCGTTGACCTGCCCGGAACTTACAGCCTGACGGCTTACTCCGCCGAGGAACGAATCGCGCGCAGTTTCGTGATCGACGAGAAGCCGGATGTGGTCATTGACGTGGTCGACGCGTCCAACCTGGAGCGCAACCTGTACCTGGCGGTCCAGTTGATCGAGCTCGGCGTGCCGCTGGTACTCGCGCTGAACATGTCGGATGTGGCGAAGCGGCGCGGGATCGAATTCGACCTGCAATTGCTCGAAACACTGTTGGGCGTACGCATCGTGCCAACGGTGGGGCACACCGGCCAAGGCGTTGACGACTTGCTCGACGCAGCGCTTGCCGTCGCTGCGGGCGAACGGTCGGTCAACCCGCGTCAGGTTCAGTACGGCGACGAGATCGAGCATCATCTTGACGAGTTGCAGGGTCACATGGCGCGGTTGGCGCCGCAGCCCAATGGTGTGCCAGCGCGCTGGACCGCCTTGAAATTGCTCGAAGGTGACGAAGCCGTGCGTGCCGGGGTGGCTACCGCCGACGTGCTCTGCGAAGCGGACATGGCCGTGCGTCGTCTTCAGACCATCCTGGGCGACAACCCGGAAGCGCTGATCGCCGAACGTCGCTACGGTTTCATTTCGGGCGCCTGTCAGGAGGCGGTGCGCAGCACGGTTGAGTCGCGGCATTCCATGTCGGATCGCATTGACGCGATCGTCACCAACCGGGTGCTGGGACTGCCGATCTTCCTCGGCCTGATGTACCTCGTGTTTCATCTGACGTTCACGCTCGGGGGGCCGCCGATGGAGTGGATCGAGGCAGGCTTTGCGTGGCTGGGTGGGGCCATCAGCGGTCTTTGGCCTGCCGGATCAGAGAGTCTGCTGCGGAGCCTGCTCGTCGACGGGGTCATCGGCGGCGTGGGTGGCGTACTCGTCTTCTTACCGAACATCCTGCTGCTGTTCCTGGCCATCGCGTTCCTCGAGGACACGGGCTACATGGCCCGGGCGGCGTTCCTGATGGACCGCCTGATGCACAAGATCGGCCTGCATGGCAAGAGCTTCGTGCCGATGCTGATCGGCTTTGGCTGCTCGGTGCCGGCGATCATGGCGACGCGCACGCTGGAGAGTCAGCGCGATCGGCTTACGACGATGCTCGTTGTGCCGCTGATGAGCTGCGGCGCTCGGCTGCCGATCTACGCCCTGATCATCCCGGCGTTCTTCCCGTCCGCGTGGCACGCTCCGATGCTGTGGCTGATCTACCTGATCGGGATCGCCCTGGCGGTAGCGTGTGCGAAGCTGCTACGGGTGACCATGCTGCGCGGCGAAGCGCCGCCCTTCGTGATGGAACTGCCACCTTATCGCTGGCCAACGCTGCAGAGTGTGACGCTGCACATGTGGAACCGGGGTGGGGCGTACCTGAAGAAGGCCGGCACGATCATCCTGGGTATCGCGATTCTGCTGTGGGCCATGCAGCAATGGCCGAATCTTCCGGATGCGCAGGAGCGGCAATTCGCAGCCGAAAAGGCAGCGGTCGTGGCCAATGCGAGCCTGGCGGAAGAAGCCCGCGCGACCCGACTGGCGACCATCCGCAACGCCGAAGCCGAGGCGGCACTCGAAGCTTCGCTGATGGGTCGCATTGGCCGTGGTCTGGAGCCGGTGCTGCGGCCGTGCGGCTTCGACTGGAAGATCTCGACCGCGATGATCGGCGCGTTCGCGGCGAAGGAGGTCTTCGTCAGTCAGCTCGGCATCGTTTATTCGCTGGGCGAGGGCCAGGCTGAGGAATCGACGCCGTTGCGCGACAAGCTGCAGGCCAATTACACGCCATTGCAGGGGTTCTGCATCATGCTCTTCTGCCTGATCAGTGCGCCGTGCATGGCGACGATCGCGGTCACGAAGCGGGAGAGCAACTCATGGGCTTGGGCGTTGTTCCAGCTTGGTGGGCTGACTGCCCTGGCTTGGGTTGTGACGACAGCGGTGTATCAGGTTGGCAGCCGAATCTCCTGAGGATGGAGTCGTAACATGTGGGAGACCATCGTGGTTGGAGTCATCATCGGTGCCGCCGGCGTGGGTGTCGTGCGGTTCATGACACAGACGAGCAAGGCGAAGTCGGGCTGTGGCGGATGTGGCGGCTGTCACGAGGGCGCGTCCCAGGAATTGACCAAGCGGGATGAGGTCGAAGGTCAGGCGTGCGAGTCTCAGGCGAAACGATGAGTCAACGGGATTGGGCGCAGGGTCTGTCGCCCGCGCAGCCACCAAAGCATCCGTCTGACGTATCGGAAGTACCGATCGTCCTCGAGTCACAGACGCTGTTCCGCGGCCACAAGGAGATCCGCATCCGGCACGGCGATGAAGAATACCGCTTGCGGATCACGAGTAATGGGAAGTTGATTCTGAACAAGTAGCTGAGCGTCAATACAGACTGAGTCCCCAGCCAGCCAGAAGCCAGCCAGGGAGTTGCCGAGCCAGATAGGGCACGGCGCTCCCTGTTTTTTGTTTCGGGGTTCGCGGGAAGAACAGGAGGTGCGAATTGCGAATGACTTTGATCGTGGAAATCGCAACGGTGATGGTGGTAACCGCTCCGTTCGCGTCGGCCGAGGTCATCGGCGGCGTGAACTGGGCGGATGAGGTCGTCGACTACACCGCCAACATCCAGAACTACGACGGCTTTCTGATGGACGAAGGCACGGAGTGGTGGCTGCTCGGAACGCCGGACTGCGATGTGAACGAAAACGGCTACGCGTGGGACCCGGTGGACCAGGACACGGTGGCCGGCTGGCGCACGACGGACGCCGACGAGTATGTGGTGCTGTACTGGGAGAACGGCCTGCCGGATCGTAGCGGCGATGACCTGAGCATCATCCTTTACGGCGGCCCATTCGCCGAGGCAGAAGTCTCCGCGAGTGTCGATGGCGTCGTGTACGAGGTCATCGGCACGATCGGCGGCGGTACGCCGGGGTATCTGCGCGCGGAGACGTTCGACTTCGCCGGGCTGTTCGACACGTGCGTGCACTACGTGCAGGTGCTCCGCGTCGCCAGCGGACCGCAGACGGGCATGTTCTTCGACGCGTTCGGTGGCAACGTCCACTGGGGCGATTTCGACGGCGACTGCGATATCGATCTGCATGATGTTGCGTCATTGCAAACGTGTTTCACGGGAAGCGGCGGCGGCCCGCCCGGTGCAGCCTGCGCGGCCGGGGATTTTGACGACGATGACGACATCGACGGCGATGACTGGTCGCTTTTCGCAGACGAAATGACCGGGCCGGCAGAGTAGTGCCGGCGATCAGGATGAAGTGCGCGATCGGTCGCCTGTGATGGCCGGTCGCGATGGTTGTGAGGAGTCGAGGCCTGAGGCCTCATGGGAAAGACAAACAGAAAGGACGTGCAATGAACTTGATGCGAAACAAGACAGCCGTGGCGACACTGGTCGCGTTGACGTTTGGCGGCGCAATGGCTTCGGCCGAGATCATCGAAGGCACCAACTGGGCGGATGAGGTGTTCGACTACAGCGCCAACATCCAGAACTACGGCGGCGAATTGATGGGGCCGACCACCGAGTGGTGGCTGACCGGTCCGGCCGACTGCGATGTCAACGGCAACGGCTACGCGTGGGATGCGGTAGACCAGGATACCGTGGGCGGCTGGCGTGGCGGCCAGCCGAATGAGACCTTCACGATGTTCTGGGAAACGGCCATCCCGGACCTGCCCGGCGATGACCTCACCATTCATCTCTACAGCGGCCCTGGCGCAGGCGCGGACGTGTTCGCCAGCGTCGACGGTACGCAGTTCGAACGCGTCGGCACAATCGGCGGCGGCACCCCCGGCTATCTGCGTGAAGAGGCGTTCGATTTCGCCGGCGTGTTCATGGACGACGTGCAGTACATCAAGGTGGCGCGGACAGCGAGTGGTCCGCAGACTGGCATGTTTTTCGATGCGTTCGCGGGCAACGTCCCCGAGCCGTCCAGCTTGCTGCTGCTCTCAGTGGCCGCGTTCGGACTTCGCCGACGCGGTTGAGCGCCGCGGCTGCTCTCCGGAGGGCGCCGGGGGCGCGACGTCGCGCTCCCGGCCCGTGGTACACGAATGAGAAGTCTTGGAGGTGCATCTTGACTCGACGTGCATTTACGCTCATCGAGCTGCTGGTTGTCGTGGCGATCATTGCGCTGCTGATCAGCATTCTGCTGCCCGCGCTGTCGAGCGCCCGCGAGAGTGGTCGGCAGTCGGTCTGCATGTCGAACCTGCGCAACGTGATGCTTGGCGTGCAGCTCTACCTGCAGGAGAGCAACGACTGGCTGCCGGCAGCAGAGCCGCCGCTGCGCGAGTTCCCCGACCCGCTCCATTGGTTCATGAACACCTCACTGATGCGGCAGTTGACGATCGACGTTCAGTTCGATCCGAATGGCCTGCCCATTGGGCCGACCGAGGAGGACTCGATCCTGGTTTGCCCGAGCCACTTCGAGCCGGATTGCTGGCGCGACGGCACCCAACTGGAGTTCGGGCTGAGCTATGGCGTCAACGGCACGTGGGGCTTGGGCGGCCGGCCGGATCATCTCGAGTATCGTCGGGTCATCGAGTTCGCCCGTACGCCGGACGTGCTGGCCTTCACTGACGCATGCGGCGTGGAAGAGGCGCCGGGCATCGTCCTTTACAAGGGCTGCCCGCAGGACAACTTCGACTTCCGCCACCGCAATCGAGCGAACGTGGCCTGGCTCGACGGCCATGTATCGCCGGTCGTCAAGGACGATATCCCGTTCGGGATGCAGCACCGCTATGAGGTCTTCTGGAGCGCCAAAGAGCCGCAGGTCGGCAAGTAGGAGTGAGCACAGATGAGTGTTGAGACCCAACCGCAACCGAAATGGAACAACCGGGCGTTCACCTCTCTGTTGGTGACGGCGATCTTCCTGGTGCTGGCTGTATCGGGTTGCGTGCGCTACTTCGCGCCGCGCTGTCGGGATGCAAACTGGGGCGGGTGGAACGTGCTGGGGCTGGGCAAGGACGAATGGGTCACCATGCACATGGCCTCAGCGGCGGTCTTCCTCGTCATCGCAATCGTGCACATCGTGCTCAATTGGCAGACGATGCTGAGCTACCTGCGAACCCACCGGACCCGCGGCTTGCGCTACATGCGAGAGGCCGGCAGCGCGGTTGCGATTACGGCAGTTGCGGTGGCCCTCGCGGCCATGATGCTCCCGCCGGCGAGTTCGCTGGCGGGGTTCGCTGAGCAGCAGCAGGCGCAGTTCGCGCAGTCGCTCAAACCGGCCGCACCCTGGGGACACGCCGAGGAAACGCCGCTGGCGGAGTTTGCGAACAAGCTCGACGTGCCCTTGGCGTCGGTGCTGAAGGCGCTCAACACCGGCGGCCGCCCGGCGCACGCCGAAGACACGCTGCGCGACGTCGCCCGCTGGCGCGACACGACGCCCGCCGCGCTCTACAAGCAACTGCGGCACGGCCTGGGCAAATGCGAAGGCCGCACGCAGGCCTGTCGCAGCAGGGGCGATTAGTGATCAATTCAGTCGCAATACGACTGGTAATCATTGCGCCATGCCCGAAACAGATCTTGCGTTCGCATTTGCAGACGCTAATATAGCGGGGTAATACGTTGTATTCTCGGGGCCCAATCTTGTGCTGTGGGGCCATGAATCGCATCGCCACCCGTTTTCGTTTCCCGTCCCCCGCCCTTCGATGTGGCGCCTCGACGACGCCATCGCCGCGGTACTGGGCAACTCTGCTTTTGGCGCTGGTTGCCCTGCTGCTTGGGCCGGCGACGGGGGCGCTGCACGCGGTGCACCTGGCTCACGCCGGCGCGCACCATCATGCAGATGAATGCTCGTTCTGCCAGCAAGCGCTCGCCGGCTCGCACTACGTGGCCGATCCTCCGCCGGTAATCATCGCAAGACTCGACATTTCCTTTCTGCGCCTGGCGATGCCGTCGATGGATTGCCCGCGCAATCACGCCCCCGAACCGGTCTTGCCACGGGCCCCGCCGTGGGCCGCGTGTGCCCAAGGCGTTTGATTCTTCGATTCACTGACGAAGCAGTTTGAACTGGTCACGCAGGCGACGAGTGCCGCGCTGCGCGCCGCGATGCGCGCGTCGCCGATTTCCGTTGCCACTATTTGCCCTGAAAGGGGATATGAGCATGAAAACAGCGACTATCGCTGCAACACTCGCAATGTTCGCTTTGATTACGACAACTCCCGTGCTCGCCGATTGCCCGCTGGCCCACACGCACATTGGGGTGAACCCCACCTGGCAGCCGGATTGGAGCGACCCGGGCAATCCCGATCTCGCGACCGACCCGGACCCGACCGACGACAACAAGCTCTGGTTCTTCGCGGTTCCGCCGATTCACCCCATCGCTCCGACGCCGGGTTGGCCGAATTGGGGTGACCCTGCGGACGCGCCCTTCCTGCGACTGGTGCAGGAAACCGACGCCGGCGGCAACCCGATCTCCAAGCCCGGCGATCCCAGCAAGACGCTGTACGTTTCGCGGTTCATGTACGGTCCGGACGGCTACGGCGATCCGGACGGCATGCAGCACCTCGACGGCTGGCACTCGGCCCACGGTCCACAGGGTGAGTGGAACCTTGAGAGTGTCGATGAGCAGACCGAGCCGGCCTGGGATATCGGAATCCAGCGTGAGAGCACATCGCTGGCCGACCCGACGGACTTCTTCATGCTCCGCCCGGACGACAGCGTCGTCCTCGACGCGGACGGCACCACATACAATTTCACCGACTTCGGCGAGAAGATGTGGCTGGCCGACAAGAACGCCTGGGGTATCCACTCCCACATGGGGTTCCACTTCTGGCTGGATGATCCGCAGGTCGACGATGTGTTCACGGCGACGTTCACCGCGTTCGACGACGGCGGCCTGTACACGCCGTCCGATCCGTTCACGTTCCGCTTTGCCGTTCCCGAGCCGGGCACGCTGAGCCTGGTGCTGGTCGCCGGGCTGTTCTTCGGCGCGCGGCGGCGCTGAGGAGTGCATCGGATTCGCACACGAAGGAGAACGACGGTGTCAACAAACTCTGCCGAAACCAAGAGCCGGTGGAGAGAGAAGCCCGTCACGCGCGGGAGGTGCGGGAGCCGAAACTCCCGCGCCGCCCGGTGCGGCTTTACGCTGATCGAACTGCTGGTCGTGGTTGCGATCATTGCGCTGCTCATGAGCATCCTGCTGCCGGCATTGCGTAACGCGCGTGAGCAGGGTAAGCGCGCCGTATGTCTGAGCAACATGCGACAGATGGGCATCGCGCTGCTGTCGTACGCGCTCGAGAATCGCGAGTACGTGCCAAGCAACTCATGCCCACTGGCCGAGCCGGATGTGGAGCACCCCGAGGAATACTATTGGCTGTGTGTGCTCCAGCGCTACTCGAAGCAGCCCCTGATCGGCCGCTGCCGCAGTGACAAGACGACCAAGCCCTTCCTGGATTGGTCGGACCCGCCCCCGCGTGAGGACTGGCAGAACTACCGCTGGTCGAGCTACGCAGTGAATTCGTGTATTGGGCCGCTGAAGAGCCCCTTGGCACTCGAACGGCTAAATCAGATCAAGAACGCTTCGTCGGTGATCTTCCTCGGCGAAGTGCGCGCCGGCGACTCGTACGACTACGCCGACCATATCCACTCGGATCTCTGGGAAGGCCAGGAGGATCCGAAGCAGTCGGTGGCGTGGGAGCGCCACAACGGCGTGTCGAACTACCTGTTCATCGACAGTCACGCCGAGCCGCTCTTTTGGAAGAAGACCTGGGAGTTTCCGCTGGTCAACATGTGGTGGCCGGAACATGCGCCTGGCTGGCCGCCGGAGTTGCTGCCGCCATCGCCCTGAATGACGATGCTTGCATCATATAGGAGTATCCAAATGCTACGCTGGCAGAAGTGTGCCGTTGTTTCGATTGTTGTCAGTTACGTCCTGGCGACCGGCGTGCGCGCTGAGTGACCGCTCGATCACTACTTCCTCGGGCAGGAAGACGAGCAACTGTTTGTGGAGAAGAGCCGCATCTACCGCCACGGCGATCCGGCCGAGGGCTACTACCCGCTGAGCTGGAGCTTCATCTACCAGCGCTGGTCGGTTGGCGAGCCGGGCTTCTCCGATACCACCGACCCGGCCTACGGGTTCCCGCCGGAGATCCAACTCGCTGGGACCCCCGGCGTGGACTACGAGATCTGGTTTGAGATCGTCGATCTCTCGGCTGACTTCAGAATTCAGATGAACGACGGCACGTGGCTGGACGCGATCGGCCAGCGCTACAACCTCAGCAACTGGCCCGAGCATCACGTGCACATGAAATACTGTGCCTACGTGCCGCAGAGTCCGCCGCCGGATTATCCATTCTATGTTACTTATCGTCTGGTCGACGACTTCGGGATGTACGGCCCCACGCCGCCGTTCTCGCTGGTGTTCAACGCGCCGACGCCGACGGTCGAGGCCACGGAACCGGTCTATCGCGGCGTATTGCCGAGCCTGACCGACGCTGAGATCACGTTCGAGTTTCACCGGCCGATTGCTGTCGTTGATGGGCCGCCGGTGACGATCACCGACGAGGCCACGCACAGTGCCGACTACTACACCGGCTATTTCGACTACACGATCGCGCCCGATGGCCTGACGCTCACGCTGACGCAGATCGGCGGCATGCTGCCCAATGAAACCTGGTTGGAAATCGCACTAACAGAACACACCCGTGACGCCGTCACGGACTTCCCGGCGGTGCCGTTCACGCACTTCGTGTACGCGCTCTACCTGCCGGGCAACTGCGACGGCGATGATGACGTGGACATGGAGGACTTCGACACGTTCGCCGGGTGCATGGACGGTCCGACGCAAGCGCCGGCCACGGGCTGCGGGTGTGCCGACTGTGACGGAGACGACGACGTAGACTTGGCGGATTTCGCCCAGATGCAGGCGGCGTTCACTGGTTCGCTGCCGTAACATCGTTACATGTGTCCGAAGGCACGTCAGGCTGGCGTTTTTCGCGCCGATCGGGACAATCAGCGCCCGGGAGTATCGCGATGCAGCGTGTTCCGAGCAGCGAGACTCGGTTTGGCCGGATGTTCGAAGATGCGTGAAATCACCTTCCGTTCGATCGGTGTCATTCACAGCCCGCACACGATCGCGGAGAAGACGCCGATCCAGCCGTCGTTCGCCGCTGGGATCCCGGGCACGGTCGAGGTTGACCCCGCGTATGCCGAGGGTTTGGCCGACCTGGACGGCTTTTCGCATGTCTGGCTCGTCTATCTGTTTGATCGTACCGGCGCGCCGCGGCTGACCGTGAAGCCGTTTCTTGAAGACGTCCCCCACGGCGTCTTCGCCACACGGGCGCCGTGCCGTCCGAATCCCATCGGTCTGAGCCTGGTACGCCTGACCGGCCGTGACGGCGGAACGCTGCATGTCGAGGATGTCGATATTCTCGACGGGACGCCCTTGCTCGATATCAAGCCTTACGTCGGCCCGTTCGACCGGCGTGACGACGTCCGCTGCGGCTGGCTGGACCAGATTAATGAACAAGACGCCCAGCAGCGTGGACGCCGAGGTTACCAGGAATGAACCAGGCACCCGCCGGCCATGAACGCTCGCTCTCGCAGAACACGCATCGCGGCGGCAGACGATCCTGGCACTATCACTACGATCGTCCTCTGGATCGCATCGATCCCGCTGGACCGGTTCGACATCTTATTGCGGCCGATTGACGCCGATCCGGGTCCAGGCGTTCGCACTCAAGGAATGGCCTGTACGGCAACAGTGGCGGCTATCCCTCAAACTGGGCTTCGCGGTAATCCTGATCGTATATTGTGTGCGCCGTGCGCATCATTTCAGCTCGCAGGTCGTCCAGGTCGCCGAGCACACCCACACTGCTGACTTGGCCGACGTTGTCTACGACATAGAATCTACCAGCAGCCTTCGGCCCGTAGAGGCCTCTGATGCGGTCATGCTGATCGAAAATCGTGACCAGATTGTCCGGTGCAATCTGGCATTCCTGTAAAGCGGGTAGCGATTCGGCAGCGGGGCGCGACGGTTGCGCCACACTCACAGCGACGACATCAAGATCGGGTCCACAGAGCGAGTCGGCTAGTTCCGCCAGATGGCGGCAGGTCGCACAGTTTGGCCACGTGGCATCCACGGGGAATACCACCACAGTCACCCGCCCGCGCACCGCGCTGAACCGGCATAGCCTCTCACCGCCACCGACAAACACAAAGTCAGGCGCCGGATCACCCGGCTTGAGGTCATAGGGCCCGTAGTCCGCGAGCGACATCCCTGTCCGTACGCGCGGGCTAGAGGCTGTGCAACCGTGCAGCACCAGTGTGCTGACGAGACCCGCGGCCAATAGAACGACTTGATGCGTCCGAATCATCGCCGATATCTTCTCTTCAATGACCCCCGTTCGAATTGCCCGCGGCGGCAGCGACGGACTTGTCCGCTGTTGAAGCATCCTTCGGAGCCAGTTGGTCCAGCACATGCAGAACTTCAGGCACATACATAAGACCCGGCCCACCCTGCATCATCGCAGCGACAACGCTCTGGTGTGGTCGTAATGTCCATGGCTAAGGACGATCGCGTTTGCCGTTTCCAGCGAAATGCCCAACCCCCGGGCGTTGTGCAGCAACGCCGTAACCGTCGATTTCCCCGCCCCCTCCTTGCCGAATACACCCACTTTACTGCTTGCGAGTGAGTGCCAGTTCATGGCGATGTTCCTTCGCGGCCGACTACCCCGCATCGGCCTTCGGCATGAACTTCCCCACTGCGGTAACTCGGCACTCACCGTCCTGCTGCAACTCGGCCCGCAGCACGAACAGTGGGGGCGATGACCGTTCGATCCACGCGCGCACGACGCACGGCTCGGCACTCATCACGGGATGGCGATAGCGTAAATGCAAGTCGGCTGTCACCCCGCAGTGACCATGGGAGAAGAGACAGTTGGTCATCCCCGCATCAAGCAGCGTCGCAATCACACCACCATGCAGCATGCCGTCATACCCCTCGTAGTCGGGCCCGGGTTTCACGTGGCCCTCCACAGCGCCATCGTCTCCGAGCGTGAAGGACATCGGGGCCAAGCGGCCATCGCGCGCGCCGCACGCGACGCAGCGTGCGTGGACCCGTGCCCGGGTGTCGCACAGACGTTCCTGTGTTGGTGTGCGGTCCGGTTGCGCAATGCCCGGGGTGCGCGTCCCGGTCTCTGTCATGGCCTTTGCGGCCCTGCTCATAGCGGGTACTCCGGTTCGATCCGTTCCTGCCCCAACAACTTCTTCACCATCTCGACTAGCTGCTTCGTATCAAACGGCTTGTCCAGGAAGGCGTCGACGGGAAGGTAGTCTTCATCTGCTGCGAACCGGTACGGCACCTGCTTGCGCTGGTGCACCGCCGAGAGAATGACGATCGGCAGACTGCGCATTTCGAGGTCCTCCCGAATGGCGCGCGCGACCGCAAACCCCTCGTAGTCGCTGGGCATCATGACGTCGAGCACCACAAGATCCGGCGCAAGCGCCTCGACCATCTTGAGCCCCTCGTCCGGCGTCGCTGCGACGCACACCTCGAACTGGGCCTTCTCGAGCATCATACGGGCCGCATCCAGTAAGTCCCGATCGTCATCGATGACGAGAATCTTCGGCATAGCTGTTGCTCCCTCGTGTCACTCAGCGCGGCCGGCGCATTTGGCTGATTGCCATCTCGGCGGCGTTGACCAACGGATAGGCGACTGGTGATGCGGTGAGTGCCGGGTGCGTTCCGATCTGGAACGTCGCGATATCCTCGACGGTCATACGCATCTGGACACAGGCCGAGGCCGCGTTGATCAACTCCCCAGTCGCGGCATCGCCGCGAATCTGGGCGCCCAGAATCACCCCCGTCTTCGTTTCGAACACCGCCTTCAGCTTCGTCGAGCGTGCCCCGGGCATTCCGCCGGGGTGCCGATTGGGCCCCTCGATGGTGACCGCGACGACGTCGTAGCCGCGTTGCCTGGCCATGGTCTCCGTCAGTCCGGCCGTGCCGAGCGCAAGTTCGCCGACGCATGTGGACCACACGCCGACGGTGCCGGCATTCTGGCGGCTGATACCGAACAAGTTGGCGCCGGCGATGCGGGCCTCGGTCTGAGCGATGGAAGCCAGCTTGAGTTTCGAGGGTTTCCCCCCGAAAAAGGAGATCTTCTCGGCGCAATCGCCGCACGCGAAAATCGTCGGATCGGACGTCAACATGGTCTGATCGACGGCGATACCACCCGTCAAGCCGATCCGCAGGCCGGCCTGCTTCGCCAGTTCCACATTCGGCACGGCACCGATGCCGACGATCACAGTGTCCGCGTCAATCCGTGTGCCGTCGGAAAGCTGCACGGCCTCAACGCGGTCGTGTCCTTCAATGGACTCCACGCGTGCGGAGGTTCGCAGTGTGATAGCGCGTTCTTGAAGGTGCTGCTCCATCTCAACACAGAACTCGTCATCGTACGCCAAGCTCAGGCAATGGGGTGCGACTTCCACGACCGTGATGTGCGCGTTGCCCAGCTTGTGGATTTCGTCGGCGAATTCGATACCGATGAAGCCACCGCCGACCACGACGACATTCCGGGCGGTGTGCAGGTGCTCGAGCAACTGCCGCAGATACTCCATGTCCTTCTGAATCGCAAAGACACCCTCTCGGTCAAAGCCGGGGATCGGCGGCATGACCGGCAACGAACCGGTCGCCAGGATGAGGCGCTCGTACCGCACGTCGTCGACCGAGGTGTGCAGCACCTTCTTTGTGGCGTCGAGTTCGGTCACCTCTGCCTTCAGCAAGTCGATCCCATTCGCCTCGTACGGAGCGTCTGGCATGACGTTCTTGCCCGGGTCTTTCAGCGTGCCGAACACATACGGAATACCACAGGGCACCGGCACCTGATTCTCTTTGCGAATGACAAGGACATGCCGCTCCGGATAGTGCCGCCGCGCGGTCAGCGCCGCGGTCAGTCCTGCCGCACTACCGCCAACAATGGCTACGTCGGTCTCTTTCATCGATGACTCCGAATTGCCTGGGTTTCGCGTGCGATAGCGGTTGGCACGCAGATTCTGTCAATGGTCGCATGTATTGGCGCCCGCCCGCAGCGCTCCGGCCAGATAGGCGCGCACAACGTCGTCCGTGGGGTCGGATGGAGCGCCGACGACGACCTGGATGCCGTGTTCGGCAAACAGGGTCTGGGCACGTTGTCCCATTCCGCCGGTGATGATGACGTTGGCGCCCCGCTCGTGCAGCCAACCTGGCAGCAGCCCCGGCTCGTGGGGTGGAGCCGGAAGGCTCGTATTCGAGCGCACGGTCTGTGTCGCCTCATCCACTTCGTACAACGCGAAGGCCGGGCAATGGCCGAAGTGCGCACTAACCCGTCCATTATCCACCGGAACTGCGATCTTCATGTGGGTTTTCTCCATCCTGGTTTGGGCTGGGAATTGAGTGGCCTGCCCGCGGCGTGCGGTGCTGTCGGTCAGGACGTCGACGATTGTCGCAAAGGCGCGGGCGACCGGGCTCTCCGAGTCGGTGTCTGAAGCTGGCTGGCCCTGATCGCCGTGCTGCACCACGTTTGGATCGATGGGAATTGTCCCCAGCAGCGGCACGCCGGCTTCCTCGGCCAGTCTCGCACCCCCGCCGCACTTGAAGAGATCGATCCGCTCTCCGCAGTGTGGGCAGGTCAGTCCGCTCATGTTCTCGACGATTCCCGCAATCTCGACCTCGAGCGAACGACAAAAGGAAACACAGCGCCGCACATCCGCCACGGCCAGCTCCTGCGGCGTCGTTACGATGACGGCGCGGGCGGGCTTTCCGACCAGTTCGGCGACGGCCAGCGGCTCATCGCCGGTGCCGGGCGGGGAATCCACGACCAGGTAGTCCAGTTCGCCCCAATCCACGTCCTTGAGGAACTGCCGAATGGCGTTGAATTTCCGCGGGCCGCGCCAGATGACCGGTGCGCGTTCGTCTGGCAGGAAGAAGCCGATCGAGATCACTTTCAGCCGCTTGTTGAGCGCCACCGGCTCGAGCACACCGTTGTTCATCTGCGGCTGCTGCCCCTCGAGTCCGAGCAGCTTCGGGATGCTGGGACCATGGATATCCACGTCCAGCAATCCGACCTGGGAGCCGGTGGCAGCCAATGCCACGGCCAGGTTGGCCGCCACCGTGCTCTTTCCGACTCCTCCCTTCCCGGAGAGCACCAGCAACTTCTGATGAACTCGCGCCATGCGACCCCGCAGGGCCTGATTCTCAAGCTCCCGGTCGGGATCCGTCTGCATAGCGCGTGAACTGGGACAACGGTCAGTCATGAACTCCTCCTCGGGGGGCCGTCGCGGGAAGGGCGGCGTCGCGATGTGACGGCGGTTGCGGCACAGCCGCATTCAGTCGCACAGCAGTCTCTTCCCAGAGCGCCACGACATCGGCGGCGGCACCGTCGTCCGTGTATTCGACCAGAGACAGGGCTTGGAGCTGGGCGTGCGTCACGGCCGGGTCATAGCGCACGCGGCCGACCGTGGCGAGGCCCCATTCGTACGCCAGCGCGGCGATCCGCTCAGCTATCTCGGGATTCAGATCCCACTTGTTGATGCAGATGCAGGTCGGCACGCCAAAGTGGTGGGTCACTCGCGTGATGCGCTCGAGGTCGTGCAGGCCACTGACCGTCGGTTCAGTCACGACCAGCGCCAAGCTCGCGCCGGTGATGGAAGCGATCACCGGACATCCAATCCCCGGCGAACCGTCGATCAGGACGAGGTCACGATTATGCTTCCTGGCCACGTCGCGCGCTTGCTCCCGCACCAGACTCACGAGCTTGCCGCTGTTCTCGGCTGCGGCGAACAGGGCGGCGTGGACCATCGGCCCGCAGCGCGTCTGCGAGATGAACCACTCGCCACATTCACATTCGGGGAAGTCAATCGCGTATCGCGGGCAGTTTCGGACGCAGGCACCGCACCCCTCACAGGTAACCGGATCGACGGCATACACCTGGGTTCCGTCGGGCTGCGGAACCTTTCGAACTGCGTCGAAACGGCAGACCTGCGCGCAGATTCCGCAACCCGCGCAGTCCGCCGTCCGAACCCGGGCCTCGTGACCGCTGACGAAGACGGTGCGTTGTTCAACCTGTGGCGACAGCACGAGGTGCAGGTCCGCGGCGTCCACATCACAATCGGCCAGCACCGCGCGCTGGGCCAGCACGGCGAAGGAAGCTGTAATGCTCGTCTTGCCGGTGCCGCCCTTGCCGCTGATGACCACGAGTTCCTTCATTCGCGTCGTTCCTTCCAGGTCTGCGCGACCTCGTCGGGTTCAATGTCACACGACGCCGGCCGGTAGTACACGTGACGGCCATGTTGACGCATCACGATGACCTGGCGTCGCAGCAACTGCTCGATGTGCTTAGCCACCTCCAGCCGGTGTGCTCCCAGACCGGCCGCAATGTCATCCAGCGTGCAGGGCCGGCGCTCGAGGAGGGCGACAATCTCGTCGACGCGTGGGGCCACGGCTTCGGCGATGTCCGCTGCCGGCCGTTCGGCAATGACCTCGGTACGCTGCCCGAGTAACTGCGCGGCGCGCGTCAGTTCGGCGACGGAAGCCGGGCGTGCGAAACTCTCGCACGGCGGCCGGGCAACCGTGTTCAACTGAATGCGGTCCGGCGATATTTCGCTGAGCACGAGGCGAATCTTGTCAAGCTGGTCATCGACCGTCGTCAGGCCCCCCAGCAGGAAGACTTCAAGCCACAACTGACCCGGGAAGCACTTGCGAAAGCCAACCAGCCCCTCCACCAGTTGTTCGAATGAAAGGTCAGGGTGGGGCCGATTCACCCGGCGAAACATCTCTTCGTCCCCTGCATCCAGCGAGGGGATGACGAGGTCCGCTTTCAACAACTCCACCTGCACATCGTCGCGCCACAGCAACGAGCCGTTCGTGAGTACGGCTACCGGGCGGTCGGTCATGCGTTTGATGCCTCCGATGAGCGCGCCGAGCCCCGTCTGCAACGTTGGTTCGCCCGAACCGGAAAGGGTGATGTAATCGGGGGCGGGCGCCGCCCGGAGTCGCGCCTCGACTTCGTGCAGGACAGTGTTGATCGAGACAAACGGGCCGCGTTCCAGCGTCCTGTTCGTCGTCGCGCCGAGCTGGCAGTAGATGCAGTCATACGAGCAGGTCTTGTGGGGCACGAGATCCACGCCCAACGAGCGCCCGAGACGCCGCGAGGGTACCGGACCAAAGACGTGATGTGTGCGCTGCTGCACGTCAATCACTCCCGCACGATCGGCATTCGTAGTCATACGTTGGCATGTTCTGCACCTCCCACCGCGGCACCCTTTGCGACCAACGTCTCGATTCGCTCCCACAGTGCATTGAACAAGGCGCGTACTTCCGGCACCGCGTTCACCATCAGCTCGCCACGCGAATACGCCTCCGCGACGCGGCGGTCATCCGGAATCGAGAGCAGGATCGGAATGTCCTCTTCCCGGCAATACCGTTCGACCCGCTCGTCCCCGGCGTCCGCGCGGTTGATGACCACGGCGAACG
Source organism: uncultured Planctomycetales bacterium (assembly GCA_964468185.1). GTDB lineage: Bacteria > Planctomycetota > Phycisphaerae > UBA1845 > Fen-1342 > JANQFV01. The sequence continues at coordinate 199,247 of CAYXTR010000004.1, forward strand.
GCAGTCCGATCTGCCGCATCGCGGCCACCGCGAGTTTCAGGTCATGGAGACCGAAGGGCGTCGGCTCCGTCACCAGGATCACGAGATCACACTCGCGCGTCGCCGCGACCACCGGGCACGACGTCCCGGGTGGGGCGTCAATCACCTGCCAGTCGACATCGGGAGCGGCGGCGCGAACCGCGCGAATTACCGGTGGGCTCTTCGCCTCACCGATACTCAGGCGTCCGTGCACGAACTGCACGTTCCGGCTGAGACCCACCTCGACCTGGCCGACCGCACGCGGCTGTTCGATGATCGCACGCCGCGGGCACGCCAAAACGCAGGCCCCGCAGCCATGACAGAGCTCCGGAAAGACGAGCGGCTTCTGCCCCAGCCAAACCAGCGCACTAAACATGCAGACCCGGGCACATTGACCACAGTGGTCGCACGCATCCTCCAGCACGTGCGGGATTGGCAGGTGAACCTCTGTTTGTTCTCGGATCTCCGGACGCAGGAACAGATGCCCGTTCGGCTCCTCGACATCACAATCGAGATAGGCCACCGCATAACCCCGGTCGGCACCGACTACCGCGAGATTGGTCGCCAGCGTTGTCTTTCCGGTGCCGCCCTTGCCACTCGCGATCGCGATTTTCATGATTCAGTTCTCTTGGGGTCACGCTTCCAACGGCGAACGAGCCACTTCGGCATAGCAACGAATGCGGCACCCAACGCGCCCAGCACACTCGCCCCGGCCACGCTGCCGCCACACCCAGGCTGCCCACAAAAAGGGCAGACGGACAGTGGACCGGCAAGGATGAACAGGCTCACCCACCACTTGATGAACCGCACAACGGGGTTGGGTCGCGCTGACGGGATGGTCGCGTCGTCACGTACACTATGCGCCTCGTCGTGATTCACTGGCTGCCCTTCTCTAGCGTCCGCCGCCACGACCGCGGCCCATGCCGCGCCCTCCTCCTCCACGGCGCCCTCGGCCCATTCCCCGGCCCTGGCCTTCCCCCATGCCGCGACCGCTTCCACGGCCGGTATTAGGGGTGGTCGCTGGCGGCAGGGGGGCCGGTCCGGAAATGGTGCTTTCGCCCGCGCTCATGCCCGAGTGTCCCGGCACGTTCGGCGTGTCGACCGGCTGTAACTGACCCGCGGCAAACTGCTCGACCACGCCGCGGACGGTCCCCGAACAACCGACGACAACGCCGATGTTCGCAGCGGTAAGCGTTTGGTGCGCGTTGGGGCCGCAGTTGCCAGTCAGCACGAACTGGATCCCGCGCGCAGCCAATAGACTGGCAGACTGGATTCCCGCACCTTGGCCGAGGGACTGGTTCTCGTTGTCGATCGGCTCGAAGCTCATGTTATCGGTCTCGACGACCACGAAGTACGGGCAGCGGCCGAAACGCGGATCCACTTCCGCATCCAGGTGTGGCTCCACCGCGGTAACTGCAATTCTCATCGGCTTCCTCTTTATCAAGTGCGATACGTGCCTTTAACGCCACAAGACTCGCGCGAGACTAGTCCTCTGTCGTCTTCGCCGTCTGCGCATTGAGCTCCTCTATCCGCCGGCGAATTCGCTCGGTACTCTGCTCAAGACACCGCAAGTCAGCCTGCAACACGCCGAGTTCCTGTTCGCGCGTCGGGCGGGGCACGTCATCGGCAGCGGGATGCGGGATCGGCCACCACCCGGGGCCACGCCCGCCACGTTGCCAGTGGGTCAGGCCAGTGGCGTAGTACCGGTGGCGCCAGCCGCGTCCGCCACCACCCCAATTACCGCCGCGGTTCCGACTCCACCCCCGGTGCCCACCGCCGGGGATTGCGTTCATATAGCCAGGCATGTCATAACCCGCGCAGTAACCCGCCGCGCGGCCGGTTCGGGGGCCTTGTCCTAGCGGCCCCGTGTGATCTCCTCCAGGCATGTTGTCACTCCTTGCTGCAAAGGACCGGTCTTGGGCCTTATCTGTTTCGCTGCCCCCGACCGCCGGCGTTTCGCCGTCGATCACTTCCTTTTCCACTGCCACCACGGCTTCCGGGCCGCTGACGACCACCACCGCGACCTTGGCCGCTACCACACGGGCCTCTTTCACGACCCGTGCCTGGTCCGGCACCCTGCGGACCTGTTCCATCTCTTCGTGGCATGCTGTGTCTCCTTATTCAGCGCAGCAGGGCCGCAGTTACATCTGCAACGGCTGCTGAATCTCGTGCCGGCAGGTCACCCGACCTGCGCAGTATCAAGCTGCCGACATCACAACCCGCTTCGCGCGCGATGACGGGGCACTTCACCATGAATGCGAAGAAGATGTCCTTCTCCAGGTCGCTAAGGGTTTCGAAGTTGCCCTGGCCCTTGGCGATGACGAGATCCGCCGCATCGAACCGCCGTCGAAACGCGGCGCTGCAATCATCCAGGATCGTTCCCGGGGCGTCCGAACCGTTGTCAATCACCTCGACCAGTTCCAACAGGCCGGCCACCTGGGCGTCGTCGAGCGTTGCGTCGTTGATCACCGGCGCACCGCGGACCGCCACCGTCACCTTGTCGAGCGGCAGGCGCTCGAGCAGCAGGCGGTCAAAGACCAACTCCCCCGCGTTGTCCCCCAGGAAGAGAATGGCATTCGCATCCGAAACGGCGGTTGCCAGGCCATCTACGTCCCCGTGGAGTGGCCCGGTCAAGGCATCTTCGATCGCTTCGTGAATCTGTCCCTCGGCCAACGCCGCATTGACCCCCATGTCGATCACGTTCCCCGCAATTGCCAGGCGTACTGCCGTATTGAGCGGCGCAGCGGACATGCTGACTCGTGCGCGCAAGTCGGGAAGGTAGCGCAGAGCCAGCCGATTGTACTGCTCTTTTGCGGCTGCGTAGGGATCCGCCTGACAGACAAGCTCGCGGATGCGACGATGTATCCGTTGCCCCATGGCCGGCGGTGGCTGGCGAGAATCCAACGTGCCGATCTCACGAAGTACCTCATGAAGCAGACGCTCGTGAATGGCTTCATCGTTGGTCACGAGGCGCACGGCGTCCAACGTCTGTCTCAGGAAGCAGGGAATGCAATCAAGGTGTGTCTTCATGAGTCTGTCACCGTTTCCTCCAACTATGTCATATACGGGCGCCCTTCGACACGCCCTCGCTCGCCATCGCGGCTGGCGCGCCTCCGCTGCCCGCTACAGCCAGGCATCCGAAAAACACGCTCTGTTAAGCGCCCGGCCAGGTAGGCCCGAAGTACGGCTTCAAGGTCGCCGCAGACCTTCCCCACCACACGTATGCCCGCCGCAACGAGTGCGGCCTCTAGCGGCCGTGACAGGGCGCCGCAGATGAGTACATCGATCCCGGTGGCCTGGATCTCCTGTACCCGCCCGCACAGCGACTGGGCAGCCAGCGCGACGTCGCGTTGGTCGGTCGGCGTCTCGCCTTCAATGCGCACGACTCGCAGACGCTGTGCGACATCCAGCACCGGCGAGACACGACCCTCATGCGTAGCGATTCCAAGCCGCATGGAAGTTGAGTGTGCAAGGTGCGTGCCGACCAACGCTCAACCTCTCAGATGCTGTAAGTGCATTCTGAGAAATGAGTTGCCAGATGAGCACGAACGGGCCCGATCAAACGAGGATTGCATAATGCAACGCTGGCGGCGCTGCGAGCATGCGATTTGCAATGCCGAGTTGTGGGCGACACTGCAGCAGCTCAGCGTCGTTGAGTTACCCCCGCCGCCGTCGCGCGGGCGGCGCTGGAACCTCGCCATGGAGCCCCAACGACTTCAGTTTGCGGAAGAGCGTGCTCGGGTTGATCCCCAACTCCCGCGCCGCGGCCTTACGGTTGTTCTTGTGCCTGCGCAATGCGTCGGCAATGTGAACTGCCTCCAACTCACGCAGGCTAAGTCCGGTCTTGAGTCGACGCCCGCGGATGCCGCTTTCCGGCTGAAGTGTCGGCGGGAGATGCTGCACTTCGATCAGGCCACCGCGGCAGAGGACAAAGGCATGTTCGATGATGTTCTCGAGTTCCCGCACGTTACCCGGGTAAGGGTGCGCCATCAGCACGGCCAACGCGCCTTCCGAGACGCCGACGATGTCCTTGCCTTGCACGCTGTTGAACCGCGCGATGAATCGATCAACCAGGAGCGGGATATCCTCGCGCCGTTCCCGCAGCGGCGGCAGCCGGAGGCGCACGACATTGATGCGGTAATACAGGTCATCGCGAAAACGCCCGGCACGCACCAGTTCGTCGAGATCCTCGTGTGTAGCAGCCACGACACGCACGTCTACTGCGACCGGGTCGACCGATCCGAGCGGCTCGAATACACGCTCCTGGAGCACGCGCAGCAGTCGTGTCTGCATAGCCGCCGACACGTCACCGATCTCATCGAGAAACAGCGTGCCTTTGTCCGCCTGCGCCAATCGCCCCGGCTTATCACGTTTCGCGTCCGTGAAGGCGCCGGCCTTGTAGCCGAACAACTCCGACTCCAGGAGCGTGTCCGGCAGGGCACCACAGTTGATCGCGACGAAACGCCGCTTGCTGCGCGGCGAAAGGTTGTGCAGGGCACGAGCCACGAGCTCTTTGCCCGTGCCGCTTTCGCCCTCGATCAGCACGGTGCTGCTGCTCTCGGCGACCTGTGGCAGCAGTTCGAACAGCCGCTGCATTGCCGCGCTGCGCCCGACAATGTCCGCGAAGGTGTACCGGCCCTCCAGCTCCTTGCGCAATTCCTCGACTTGGCTCAGGTCGCGAAACGTCTCGACACCGCCGATCACGCGTCCCTTCGCGTCCTTGAGAACGGCAGCCGAGATACTGATCGGTACGCGCTGGCTGTCCGCCGTCAGAATGTAGACAGTCTTGTTCACAACCGGCTTGCCGAAATCGCGGACCCGTTTTAATGCACAATCACTCTCGCAAATGCTGGCCCGGAAAACGTCGCAGCAGCGCTGTCCGATTGCGTCCTGACGCCGGACACCCGTGATCTGCTCCGCGGCCGCGTTGAACGACGTGATCCGCCATTCGAGATCGACCGTGAACACACCGTCGGCGACGGAATCGAGGATGACCTCGTACGCGTTTGGCTCCGGCGTAGGCATTATGATGATTCAACCTCTCCGCTTGGCCGCGTAGCCGCTCAGTCCGCTGCGCACGTTTCGCCGGCGACCGCGCGGCATCGGCAACACGGTGATTCTAGGCGGGAAACAGGCGACAAGCGATCGGGGCACAGCTGCTGCACAGCCTATTCCAACTGATATGCGCGTTGTGATTCGCATGGCCCAAGTCGGGGTTTGGACCCGCTATTCACGATGGCTGGGCTGCACGTTGCCTGCAGAACCAGCCGGGGAGAGCGCCGGTTAATTCGGCCTCCGCTGCCCGGTACGCACGTGCCCGCCCTGCCTCCGCCCTGTGGCCGCGTACGTAACGAGTAGGCCGTGGAGTACGGCCCGGCGGCCACGAGAGCGCTCTCAGGGCCGACTCGGACCTGGGCGCCGAGAACTTCAAGAAGCTCTCGGTTTTCTCGCATATCGAGTGGATTCCCGGCCAAACCCATGGCTTCATGTGGATGTACGAACGCGAACCAAACGGAGACGCAAACATGGCCAGCAAGAAGAACAACGCGAAGCAGACCATCCGCAGCCGGGACGAATGGGAATGGCACGCCACGGGCGATGGCGGCGGCCACTGGGTCCGCCGCGTTTCGCACTCCTGCTGCTACTCATTGCGCCACTTCTCATGATGACTGGCGTCGGCGTGCTGTTCGCGGTCGTCGCACTGTCTGAAGGGCTTCCCGCGGGCTGGGGCTTCTATGCCATCGAGTTGACCGCGGTTGTCTGTGCAGTCGGAGTCGCTTGCGTCTATCGTGCGCGCTGCAATTTCTTCAGGCTCCCCAGGACTACCCAGGTCGTGCTCGTGTGCCTTGCGTGGCTGATGCAGCTCCTGATCTTCACGGTAAGCGTCGTTTTCGGAGTGTAGAGGCTGGTGCGTTGCGTTCAGCACGCGCTCCGCCTTCCGTCCCGTAAACTCCTGCCAGCGCTGCACGATCACATCGCAATACGCCGGATCCAGTTCCATGAGAAACGCCCGCCGACCCGTCTGCTCGGCCGCGATCAGCGTTGAGCCGCCGTTGCCGCAAGTAAAGGCCACTTGACTTGTTTTTGTCGCTGGATAAGATCGCTTTACTAACCCAGGGCGACGGTTAAGCGGAGTGAACCCATGGCGCGGAAACCCCCGGGCACGTACACGACCACCGCCATCGCCGGCGAGCACGTCCGGGCGTTCGTGCCGCACGCGCTGCCACCCGCCGATCCGCCCCTGGTACTCGACCAGCATCTCACCGAACTGCTGCATGTCGCGCTGGCCGGACTCGATCGCCTTAACGTTGCCGCGGCGCTGGTTCCCAGCCCCGACTGGTTCCTGTACGGCTTCGTCCGCAAGGAGGCGGTCCTCTCTTCCCAGATCGAGGGCACGCAGGCCACGCTTGAGGACGTGCTGACCTACGAGGCGACCGCGCAGGCCCGGCGACCCGAGGACGTGCGCGAGGTCTGCAATTACGTCGAGGCACTGGCCTATGCGCGCCGCCAGTTGGCCCGCCCGAAGGGACTGCCGCTCAGCACACGCCTGCTCTGCGAGGCGCACAAGCGCCTGATGAAAGGGGCGCGGGGGGCGAACAAGCAACCGGGCAAGCTGCGCCGCTCGCAGAGCTGGATCGGCGGCACACGTCCCGGGAACGCCCGGTTCGTTCCGCCGCCGGCCGACGCGGTGCCGGAGGCGATGACGGCGCTCGAACGCTGGATGCACGAGGCCGAGGAACTCCCGCCGTTGGTGCGCGCCGGCCTGGCGCACGTGCAGTTCGAGACGATCCACCCGTTCCTCGACGGCAACGGCCGCATTGGGCGCCTGCTGGTCACGCTACTGGTCGAGCATTGGGGATTGCTCGACCAGCCGCTGCTGTACCTGAGCCTGGCCATCCGCCGCCGCCAGCGCGAATACTATGACCGGCTTTCCGCCGTGCGGACCGATGGCGACTGGGAAGGCTGGACCGCGTACTTCCTCGAGTGCGTCCGCGAGGCGGCCGACGACGGCGTCTCGGTCGCGCAGCGGCTGTTCGCGCTCCTGAGCACGCAGCGTCGCCACCTGCTGGGCCGTCCGGGCGTGACCATTTCGGCCGTGCAACTGCTGGAGCGGTTGCCCACGCATCCCATGGTCACGTTGCCACGCGTGATCGAGTTGCTCGACACGACGAAGCCCACGGCATCGAAGGTCATCGGTATTCTGCGCGACGCCGACATCCTGCGCGAGACGACCGGCAGAAAGCGTGACCGACTCTACGCCTACCACGACTACCTCCGTATCCTGACCGCCGAGTCGGACTGAGCGCGCGGTCGCGCACATGACGTCGCCTCCGTCCGCTCGGCCCTTCTCTCCGCGCGGCCCATTACACCACTCGGCCGCAAAGCAGTGGCTCGCGCTCCGGGGAACGGCTTCGAGAACTTCGCGATCTGGCGACGGGCTTTCTTCTGGATCTGCTGAAAGGTGGGCGAAACGCCTTTGGTGGTTTGCGGCCTTCGTGCGGGTCGATCAGCTCCTTCGAGCCGAACCGGGTGGGATGGGCGTCTCGCCTGTCATCCTCGCCCTGCTCTCGACCTCGTGCGGCGCCAGGTGGAAGTCCTGCGGCTCGTTGCCGATCCGGCACGGACCTTCTGCGACGCCCGGAT
>CAYXTR010000005.1:0-166804 GCA_964468185.1 uncultured Planctomycetales bacterium
TTCTCCTCAAGTGGCCGGTTTTCACCTGCCCTTCACTGGTACGTTTTGCCCGCCCCGCTGACACACGCGGATCGGCAACAAGGAGCACCTGATCAAACGGATCGCCTGGCGGCTCCAGTCGCTGGCCGAAGGCGACCTGTCGGAACGGGCCCGCCGGCGAGCGGCGGAGTTGGCCTGCGACGCCGACATCCGCACGTCGGTTCAAGAACCACGGCGTTGCGTTCGATAATATTGCTCAGGTGGCGGTAACGCGGTGGACGGTGGCGTTTGGGGTCGTCCACGTGAGTTTGCCGCGGTCGGTTCGTTGATTGGTGGCCAGTGGAGCGGAGTCGCCCGCGCTCTGGGTTGGTGCCGTCCTGCGGTCAACAGTGAGCGCAGTCGGGCTGGCGGCGGTGTAGCTGAGTGCGATCGCGAGCTGGCGGTCGTCCTGGACGTTGAGGGTGACCGTGAAGTCGAGGTCGCGGAAGTGGAGGTTGCGGATCGTGTACTCGTGGCCGCGATGCAGCAGCCGCTCGGGGAGTGTCGGTGCGAGGTAGAACGCGGTTTGGTCGAGGTCCGCGGTTTCGCGCAGGCCGATGATGCTGCGGACGATGTGGAGAGGGAGCGTGGCGCCCCAGCCGTAGCATTCGCCGCCGGGCTCGATGTCGGCTGACAGCGGCCAGTACTCGCACGCTACACCGGGAATGCGGTAGTCGAGCGCATCGGTGGCGTCGCCGAAGGTGGGGGTGCGTTGATCTGTGCGAGGGTAGATGCGGTCCGCGATGTCGGCCGTGGCTTCGGCGTTGAGTTCAAGCAGGCCGGCCGTCCAGGCGGCTTCCGTGTACGCAAGGAAGAACGAGGGCCATTCGAGCCAGTGCTTGGGATTCTCGCGGAAGTACTCGAAGCGGGGGCGTATCGCGGCGATCTGCTCAGGCGTCGCGACGCCGCAGGTGAGCGGGGCGAGCATCATGACGTCAACGTAGTCGGGGAGAATGATGGGTTCGTTGGTGCGCGTGTCGAAGTCGCGGAACCAACCGTCACGGAACATCTCGCGCGTGGCGGCGACGCGGCGTTCGGCGAGCTCACCCCAGCGCATTACGTCTCCAGAATGGCCGAGGATGTCCGCGAAGTGAGCCATGATCTGGAGCGCTTCGGCCATGCTCGATTCGACGTCCACGGTGCGGACGTTGTCGGCGTCGGCGCCTTCGGCTTCCGGAAAGCGGCGTGAGCCGTCCTGACCGGATTCCCAGTCACAGTGGCAGAAAAGCCAGCCGTGCTCATCGGTGCGATGGGTGAGCCACCAGTCGAGATAGACCTTGGCACTCGGGTACAGTTGCTTGAGCCAGGCGATGTCGCCCGTGGCGGCGAAGATGGCGCGGAGGACATGAAACGGGAAGCACCAGGAGGGAGCGGTGCCGCAGGCCTTACCGTCAGCGGCGACCATGTTCATGCTGCCATCTTCGCGGCAACACGGGACATTCGGCTCGGGGGCGTCGGCGAACGTGCCGAGCATGACGTCTTGAGCGAGTTTCGGATCGGCGAGACTCATGGTGAGCATATCGACGCTGGCTTCGCCGAGGACGCTGCGCGGGGAGTGGATCTGCATGGCGTCCCAGGGATGCTTGAAGATGCCTGCGGGTGGGCGGACATTCATGCGAAGCGTCTCCCAGTCGTAGACCCAGCCGCGTTTCCACGTCGCGGGCCAGTCGCCGGCGAGTTGGGGGCAGCGGGACCAGAAGGCTTCGTCGGCGTCGAGCAGCTCTTCAAGGCCTGGGAGTGCTACCTGTTTGGCGGTGGCAAGTTCGGCGAGGGCGGCAGGTTCGTTAACGCCGCGGGCGAGGCAGACGAGAAATGAGGTGGATGCACCGGGGGGGGCGGTGAGGGCGTAGGATTGGACCGTGTAGAGGGGGCCGGGGCCGCGGACGCTGACCTGAGGCTGGCTGTCGAAGTTGTTCTCGCGCAGCCATTGATGGAGCGTGGCGGTGTCTGCCGTCGCCTTGTGGGCGTGACTCGGCACGTCGGCACCCAAGGCGAAGTAGTCGCCGTAGGCGGAGAAGGTGGTGACCGCGGCGTCGGCGGGTGGGACGAAGTGCATCCCGACGCCGTCAGCGCCCCACCAGCGGGTTTCCCAGAGGCCCAGAAGGTGGTGGGCGTGGAGGTGGATGTCGGTGGGGCTGTTGCCGTGGTTGCTCAGCGCAATGTGGCAGCCGAGGGTGTTCTCACGGGGGAGAAACCAGCGGAAGCTGAAGGTGAGGTCGGTGAATGACCAGTCGTAGGTGAGCAGGTGTTTCGTGTGGTAGTGCGAGGTGATGGTGATGTCGTTGGTGGAGAAGTCGGTGGTTGTGACCAGGCGCGTGTCGGCGATCGTGACGGCGAAGTTGAGCAGTGCGAGGTAGTTGACGTGGCTGCGCGGGCCCGTGCCGTAGCAGCCACGAAACGTGCGGCACCAGTAACCGAAGCCGAGCGGCGGGACGGAGCGGATCACGCCGCTCTGGTTGGCCACCATGCTGTGATGGGGATTATCCAGGTAGCCGTGCGGCGTGTAGTCGTCCTGTGGAAAGGTGATGGGCAGTACGAGGCCTGAAGCGTTTTTGTTCGAGCTTTGATCGGGCATTGCGCACTCGAAGCTGATGTTGGGGCGTAGCGCCGGACACGGAACTGGCGCGGGTGGGTATCGTCGGGGAAATCGAGCGGATGCTCAAGCTAGTGGCGGGGCGGTTGATGGATGCTGCGCGGGGTTGGGCTGGTTGGCGCTGGTCGGCTGGCGTGGACGTTGTGGTGGCCGGGCCCCCAGTCGCCGACGCCGGTTTCGTCGTCCCCGTATCTGGTGCTGAAGCGGAACGGCTGCTGCCAGAGGCCGCGCTCGGCGGTGTTGAGCACGTTGCCGTAGGCGCCGTACTGGTGGGTGACGAGCAGGCGATCGGCGTACTACTGGTCGGCAAAGGCGCCGCCGTGGCCGGTGGCCCAAACGATGACCTGTACGACGTGGCCAGCGGCGTCGTGGAGGTAGAGCGCGTCGAGGTCGTCGGCGGTGCTGCTCGTGCCGTGAGTGTCGTGGGCGGTGAACAGGCCGCCGATGCCGCCGGCGGATTTCAGGCAGGCAGGCGAGACGCCTGCTCCGTCGGTTTGACCTCCGAAGTCGCGGCCGCAGGTGGTGGCTGTCCCTAATTAGTCGGGGCGTGTTGGTTTGCGGTCATGACCCTGTCTCTCAGTGTAGTCGGTTTTTGGGGACCCGATACGGCCTCGCTGTTTGACGAGGCCGGCAGAGCACTGCCAGCAACATTGCCAGCGCTCCACCTGGCTCCGGCACATAAGCCGTCACGCCAGCTAGAAAGGCACGCTGCACACCGTCGCCGCCCATGTCGACCAGCTCGATTCGGTCGAGCGTCTGATTGTGGAACTCTGCGGGTAACTGAATCTGCTGCTTGTCCAGACGGACATCGTCGCCATTTGGGCCAACCGACACGACGTTCACGGTTGTCACGCCGTTAATCTCGTTCGTATACACCGCGTTGTTGTAGTCGCGGATGTCGTCGTCGCCGATCAGCGGGACCTCATACTCCGCGCCGTCTGCGCCATAGAACCGGAGCCATGCCATTTCGCCCGGACCAGGCACTCCCCAACGCGTGTTGATCAGCGTATGCACCTCGCTCACGCCGAACAGACCTGTCCAGATCTCGAGGATGCGCGGGTTCTCGCCCGCGGCTATGTGCGCATCCCAGACATTCGACCCGCCCGCAGGGATGTCGAACGGCACACCGCCCAGTATGACCTCCCCTTCCGGGAAGTCCTGGGAGGCCGGGTCGTCAAGGTCCTGCATCCGGAAGTTGTGACTGCCAGAGAAATCCGCCGGCACCCACTCGGCAATGGCCGGAGGACACGACGCCACCACCAGAAGAATCAATAGTAGTAGCACACAAGAGCGCATGGCTTCCTCCTGTACATTGCCGCCCGTGAGTGTGGCGTGCCGTCCTTCACCCCGCACCGGCGCCTAGCAGCCGGATAACCACAGCAAGACAAGTACAATTAAGAACAGCCGCATCTCGGTCTCCTTCATGGGCCGGGCGCTACCCAGCGCCGCCTTTCATCGTGGCCTCAAACAAGATGCTGCGCCCGAAGGGGGCAGGATCCCGTCATGTTCATCACGCTGGGTTAAGCTCAAATTGCCGCCCCTTTCTTGCCATTGCGCCGCCGACACAGGAGCTGGATGTTGTCGACCGTGTTCGCACCGCCTCTCGAATGCGGAATGATGTGGTCGAACTCCAGGTAGTCAGCGGCGCCGCACTCCACACACCTCCCGCCGTCCCGCTGCCACACAGCCGTCTTCACGTCCTGCGTGATATGCCGAGTCCGCTGCTCGTAGCCGACGTCGACCTGTCGGTGGTACGCGGCGACGATCCGCGTCAGGTGCGCCGCCGCCAACTCTGGATCGTTGATATAGAACGTATTCGTGGCGGCGGCGGTCTTGCAGATCACGTTCAGCGCGGTCTCCTGGAAATTGACCGAGTTAATAGCCTCGATCGAGATGTCAACCGGGAGACTGGGCGAAACGAAGCACAGCCGCATCGAGGTGAAGAACAGGTCGCCAGTGTGCGTGTTACCCTTTCGGTCCGCTACGTTGGCCGGGCAGTGATGCCAGAGCAACTCTGAGTTGCGCAGCAGAAACCCCCTGCTATCGGTGAGCGGAGTCGCCGCGCCTGCCTCGATGGATCGCAGAACCTCTGCGCGAGCCTGCTGACGCTTCGCCGCGGCGTCCGCAGTGTGCCGGCGTTCCATCTCTTTCCGTTCGAGCGAACGCCTGCGCATTGCCAGGACCCCATAGCCGAGCGCCGCGACAACGACGATGCCTGCAGATACAGCCAAGAGGATCAGTACAACCCGCAACGCAGCCGCTCGGTACACGATCGCCAGGATCAAGATAATCAGAAACGTGAGCACAGTTCCGGAGTAGAGCGCCACCTGCGCGCCCTCGGGCAGGCCACGTGCCCACGCGACCGTCTGCCGAATAGAACCAACTACTCCGCGCGAGCCTGCGTCCACGCGCGAGTGTTCTTCGACTCGTTCGTTCTTCGAGATCATCCGATCACCCCTTTTCACTTAATTATCCCGCGCGTGCTGGAAGCGAAATGATCAAAGCACCCGCCGGTAAAGGCAGTGTACCACGTACCCAGCCGTTTCACAAAGATCCAGTTGCTGAGCAGCGGTACCACGCTACCGCCGACGCAATCCGGCCAGTACCGCCAGTGCAAGCAGGCTGAACGTTCCGGGTTCGGGGACCAACGCGACACGGAAACCGAATTGGCGATACGCGTCCGACGGTAGGTGGGGAATGTAGTTCCCCGCGAATCCGGGTCCATCGTAGCATGACCCGCCCTGCAAAATACGGGCCCACGGATTGAGGATCGTCTCGTTCCACTCCCAGACATTCCCGCCTTGGTCAAAGGTGCCGTAAGGGCTGGCGGAGTTCTCGAACTCACCGACCTCCGTCCGCCAGTACGGGCTACCGATGGTGTAATCACCATACCCGTCCTCGAAGTTGGCATTGTTGCCCGGATCCGGGTCGATCAGATCGTTGCTCGGAACGGCGTCGTTGCTCGTGGGGTAGTCGTAGTAGTTCCCCGTCACGCCGTCGTTCTTGTGATACGCCGCCTTGTACCACTCGTCTGTCGACGGCGTCACCCAGGTCGCATCCGCCTCGCGCATGACCTGCATGAGCGCCTCGTCACCCGTTGCGCCATCCAGGAAGTACGAGCCATCCTCGGTGGTCGTCAGATCCTGCGGTCCTGTTGGTTGACCGTTGTGCAGCCAATTGCTGAAGCGGGCCGCGTCGCCCCACGATATGTAGTTCACTGGGCGATCGGCCCAGTCCGATGCCACCGTGTACGTGTAGCTGCCCGACGAGCCGGTCCGCTCTATTTTGCAGCCGTAATCGCTCGACCACATGTGCGTGTTGTACAGTCCATACGTGTCCGTCGCGGCCACGGCGTTGAGGAACTCCGTGTACTGCCCGGCGGTCACCTCATACTTGCCGATGTTGTACACGTAGTCCACGTCGCCGTAGCCGTGCCCGTGCGTGTCATTCGCGTTGCCCGGATTGCCGACCGTCACCGTCTCGATCTCGACCCCCTGAACCTCCACCGCGCACATGATTGCTACAAAACCGACAAAAACTCGGCTCGCTCGCTTCGACATGATCTGCTCCTCCAGTCTGATAGAGACTTGATCGACATGGGGTACGCCCCCGCAGCCAACCGTATTTTACGAGCAGCCGCCTCGAAAGCCAACCCCTCCGGCCGTCCCCGCCGTATCCCCGGCGACGTGGCAATCAATTGCGCCGACCACGCCGCCGTGCAACAAACTCAGTAACCGCAGCCAGCACGCCTTGTTTGTACTGAGCCTCAAAACGGAATGTCATCGGGGTCGATGTCGCCGGTGTCATCCTCTGTACTTTCGCTTGGCGGTGTAGACTTCGGCGGTGCTTTCCGGCTCATCGCCGGCGGAGCGCTCTGGTGTTTCCCGCCGCTCAAAAAACCGGGACAGCCACCAAGTTCGCGCCACGTCCCACTGAGCCGACCCGGCCACTCCGCCAACCCGACCGCCGCCTGATCGCGCCACCAACACACTCGATTTCATCACCCCGGCTGAATCACCCCCAACCCCGCCCCGACCTCCCCATCCCTCACATCCGCCACCAGCTCCGTCTCCCCCAACGTCTTCAGCAGCACATAACGCACCGCCCCACCCCGCGCCTTCTTGTCCACCCGACACGCCGCCACCACCGCGTCCACCGCCAGCGCCCGCGGCAACCGCGTCGGCAACCCCAGCTTCTCAATCAACCCCCGCACCCGCTTCGCCACACCCGCGCCCAACAGCCCACGCCGCACCGCAATTTCATTCTCGGCGAGCATCCCCAGCGCCACACACTCCCCATGCCGCAATTCATACTCCAGCAAATGCTCAACCGCATGCCCGATCGTGTGCCCATAGTTCAGAATCGCCCGCACCCCCGTCTCCCGCTCATCCCGCGCCACAATCTCCGCCTTCAGCCCACAATTCCGCGCAATCAACTCCGCCACCACGCCCCCCTCCCGCGCGTGCAGCCGGTCCGCATTCCGCTCATGCCACTCAAAAAAGTCCACCGACCGAATCGCCGCCTGCTTCACACTCTCCGCCAATCCCGCCGCAAACTCACGCGCCGGCAACGTTGCCAGGAATTCAGTATCAATAATCACCGCCCCCGGCTGATGAAACGCCCCGACCAGGTTCTTCCCCGCCCGCAGGTTCACCCCCGTCTTCCCACCAACCGACGCATCCACCGCCGCCAGCGTACTCGTCGGCACCTGCACAAACCGAATCCCCCGCAACCACGTCGCCGCCACGTATCCCCCCAGATCGCCCGCCACTCCACCCCCCAACGTGATAATCAGCCCGCCCCGCTCAATCCGCTGCGCCGCGAGCTGCTCATGAAACCGCTCCACAACCACCGGCGACTTGCTCCCCTCGCCCGCCGGAAACGTCCAGATAACCGCCTCGCGCGGCAAGTGCTCCAACAACCGCTCCCCGTGCAGCCGAGCGACATTCTCATCCGCAATCACCACCACCTGCCCCGGTGCATCCGGGAAACAGTCGCACTTCTGAATCACCGCACGAGCGTAGGGGCCGATGATTATCGGATACGTGCGCTCACCCAGCTCAACATGGATCGTCTTCATGGCTATTACCGCTCCAAGCCCCCGCACCAAAGTCTATCGCGAGCGTACTACAGTTGTGGAGAGTTGCAAAGCCCGCCCGGAACGCGGCATGCCAGCAGCTAAGCCTCTGCACGATAACGTGTTTCATTATCGACACTTACGCGTCGATGTGAGCACTCCGTTGAGAAGGTGAGTGCCGCGCAGGTTATTGACGAAAAAGCAGTTACACGCTATTCTGTGACCCACCATGACCCGAGTAGCTTCCAAACGACCCGCCGCCAAGCGGACGCCGACCACCCGTAACCGCACCTCGACTTCCCGGACCAAGAGCCGCAGTCGATCAATCCGGTCCTACCGTGCCGCGCTGGACTTCCTCAACCAGCACACCGACTACGAAAAAATGGTCCGCGTCGGCTACAACCATACTAACTTCAACCTATCCCGTATGTTGCGGATCCTCGCCGGCCTCGACAACCCGCACAAGAAAATCCGCACCGTCCATGTCGCCGGCACCAAGGGAAAAGGCTCGACGTGCCACATGACCGCGTCGATGCTCGAAAACTCCGGTTATCGGACCGGCCTCTACACGTCCCCCCACTTCATGGACCTCCGCGAACGCATCAGCATCAATTGCGAACTGGTCTCCGAAGCCGACTTCACCAAGCTCATCGCCAAAATCGCACCCGTCATCCGAAAACTCAAACGCGACGAGCCCACCTTCTTCGAAATCATGACCGCCGCCGCGTTCCTCCACTTCGCAAATAACAAAGTTGATATCGCCGTGATCGAAACCGGCCTCGGCGGCCGCCTCGATTCAACCAACGTCCTCAAGCCCGAAGTCTGCGGCATCACCAGCATCAGCTACGACCACGTCGCTCAACTCGGCAACACCCTCGAAAAGATCGCCGAAGAGAAAGCCGGCATCTTCAAGCCCGGCGTACCGGTCATCAGCGCACCGCAGCCCGCCTCCGTCCGCCGCGTCCTCCGCCAGGCCGCGGAACGTACCGGCTGCTCGCTCCGCTTCATCGGCGAAGACATCGAATTCAGCTACCGCTTCGAATCATCCCGCGCCAGCGGCCCGCACACCCGCGTCTGCATGGCGACTGGATCGACTCGCTTCGACCACCTCCAGGTGCCCCTCCTCGGCGAGCACCAGGCACACAACTGCGGCGTTGCCCTCGGCATGGTCGACGCCCTCCGCCAGGGCGGTTTCGAAGTCCCCGAACAAGGCGCGATCGACGGCCTCGCCAAGGTCCGCGTCCAGGGCCGCCTCGAACTCATCCGCGCCCTCCCACGCACCGTCGTCGACGCCGCCCACAACGCCGCCAGCATCGCCGCCCTCATGCGCGCCATCGGCCAAAACGTCTCCTACGACTCGATGGTCGTCATCTTCGGCTGCTCGGTCGACAAAGATGTCGACGGCATGCTCCAGCAACTCCAGCTCGGCGCCGACAAAGTCATCTTCACCACTTCCGGCACCGCACGCTCCTGCGACCCGCGCGAACTCAGCACCCAGTTCGCCGAAAAGAGCCCCAAGATGGCCCAGGTCGGCCACTCGCTCGAAGAGGCCTACCGCATCGCCTGCAACTGCGTCACACGCGAAGACCTCATCTGCATCACCGGCTCGATCTACCTCGTCGGCCTCGCCAAGAAGATGGCCCTCGAAGGCCGCCTCGTCGGCTAGCTCCCCCCGCCCAAAGGCCAAAACCCATTCATCACGCCCCCATTACTCCCTTGTAAACCGCAATTCACCCCCACTTAAGCTCCCACCCGCACACTCCTCGGTCGGTGGCAAAAGCTGATCAATAGGCCGCCACAAGATCGCGACCCCGAAAGGCGCGCTGCGAACCAGAACTCCAAATTCCCAAGGGAGCTCAACAATGACCACACGTCTCCACGCCACAATCACTACCCTCACCATCACCAGTCTGGCCCTGCTCGCAACCAGCGCCAACGCCCAGGACCCCCAGCAAGAACGCCAGCAGCCCCGCGACCAGTCTGACCTCCCCGTCCGCTCCGAAGGCTGGTACGGCCCCAGCGATTGGTTCGACGTCAACACCGGCGTGGACTACGACTACGATTACGACCCTTACGCCGGCTACGGCTACGATTACGTCTACTCCCCATACTTCGGCTGGTACAACCCCGGCGGCGTTTACGGCACCACGTCCTACGACCCCTACTACATGGATCCGTACAATCCCCCCTACGGCTACGTCTACTTCTACGATCCCGACCACGAGCGCACGTACGACACCCGCCCCTATACCCACGCCTCGGACGAACAGACCGAGCAGGACCAGCGCGCTCATCGCCAGAGCATGACCCGCACCCAGTCCAGACGCGACCGTCCCCACAATCGCGGCGCCATGCAGCCCTACGGCCATGGCGGTCAACGCTACGAAGACCAGAATCGCCGCCGTGCCGACCACGGCCCCCGTTATCAACTCGCCCGCACCCACGGCACCATCAAGGATCTCGAAACCGTGCCGATGTTTGGCAAGCAACAACTCTGCGCGAAAATCAAAACGCCACAAGGCAAAACCAACCGCGTCCATCTCGGCCCGAAAGATAAACTGCGCAAACTCAATCTCTCCGAAGGCGACGAAATCACCGTCTACGGCGCCCAGAAACTCCTCTCCGCCAGCCGCATCCGCGTCAACGACCGCACCATCCGGCTCGACCGCGAATGGGACACCGCTATGGCCCGCATGCAACAGCCCGTCGAGTTGCGCGGCCGCATCGATACCCTCAAGGAATGGCGCGCCGACGGCGAAACGCACTACGTCGCCTACCTCGAAAATCGCGACGGCTGGATGCAGCGCGTCGACCTCGGCACCAAGCAGGAACTCAACGAAGCCAAGCTCAACGAGGGCGACCAGATCCGCGTGCGCGGCCATCGCAGCCACCTCAACGGCGTAGCCGTAATCATCGCCCACCAATTCCGTATCGATCACCGCAATACGAACACGGACAAAACGGACCAGGAAGGCCGCTCCGTACACCGCTAACCGCCACCAATCGACCACACACGACCCAAGCCCGCTCGGCGGGTCGATCGGGAAGGACCCCGGTCGGCTCGCCCTCTTTCTTCCACACCCGCCCCATGCCCCGCCGCATCAACATACCTGGCGCGCCCACCCGGGCTTTCTGTTATCATCCCCCTGGGTGTTCTCGGATCCCACTGCCGCATTGGCCAGGGGTGGCCAAGTGGCACGGATCCACGTCCCCCGGGAAGGCGGGCCCGCCCGCACAGCGCCATGTCACATCAACCCGACGAAGAGCTCCTCGCCCGCTACGCCGCCGGCGACTGCACCACCACCGAAGCCCGCGCCGTGGAGGCCCACCTCGCCGAATCGCCGACCGCCCGCGCCAGGCTCGATCAACTCCGCGCCGACGAAGGCTGGCTCGACGCCCGCCACGACGCCTGGCGCAAAGCCGCCCGCCACGACGACTCCAGCTCCGCCCCCACCCAGGCCCTGCCCAACCAGCCCGCCTCTTCCACGGCACTCACGCCCCACATCCCACCCCGCATCGACGAATACGATATCCAGCACGAGCTCTCCCGCGGCGGCCAGGGCGTCGTCTACCAGGCCATCCAGACCTCCACCAAACGTAAGGTCGCCATCAAAGTCCTCCTCGAAGGCCGCTACGCCGCCCAGGCCGCCCGCCGCCGCTTCGAACGCGAAATCGAACTCGTCGCCCAACTCAAACACCCCGGCATCATCAGTATCTTCCACTCCGGCACCACCCCCGACGGTCGCCCCTTCTACGTCATGGACTTCGTCCGCGGCGAATCCCTCATCCACCACGTCCGCAGCCACCGCCTCGCCCTCGATGCCACACTCACCCTCTTCGCCGAAGTCTGCGCCGCTGTCCAGTTCGCCCACCAACGCGGCGTCATCCACCGTGACCTCAAACCCTCCAACATCATCGTCGACCCCGACGGCCGTCCCAAGGTCCTCGACTTCGGCCTCGCCAAATGGCTCGCCGCCCCCGCCGAAACCCTCGTCTCCATTACCCAGGAGGTCGTCGGCACCCTCCGCTACATGTCACCCGAGCAAGCCCGCGGCAACCCCGACGAAATCGACACCCGCGCCGACGTCTACGCCCTCGGCGTGATCCTCTACGAGCTCCTGACCGGCCGGTCACCATATCCCATTGACGGCTGCGAGCTCGCCGAGGCCCTCCGCCACATCTCCCAAACCGAAGCCGAACCGCCCAGCCGCCGCTGGTCCGCGGACGTAGGCATCACCCGCCGCTCCGGTTCCCGCTCCACCCGCTGCCCCATCGACAACGAACTCGAGACCATCGTTCTCAAGTCCCTGAACAAGGAACGCACCCGCCGCTATCAAAGCGCCGGCGAACTCGGCCGCGACATCGAGCGCTACCTCGCCGGCGAGCCCATCGAAGCCAAACGCGACTCGGCCGTCTACGTGCTGGCCAAGCAACTCCGCAAACACCGCGTTCCCGCCGCCGTCGCCGCCTTGTTCGTCCTCACGCTTACCGCCGGCTTCGTCACGTCCCTCATCTTCTGGCAGCAAGCCGCTGACGGCCGCGAACAGGCCCGTCGCGACGCCGCACGCGCCGACACCGCCCTCAACTTCGTCCACGGCATGTTCGGCTCGTTACGCAGCGCCGACGGTGCCGCGGAAATGACTGTCCGCGAGATGCTCGACATCGCGGCCGACAAGGTCGCGGACGGCGACCTGGCCCCACAGCCGCACAGCGAACTCGACGTGCACCAGATCATCGCCGGCGCGTATCGCAACCTCGGCTGGTACCAGAAGTCCGCCAGGCATTATTCACACGTCATCGAGCTGGCGCGCGAACTCTACGGCGAGCCCAGCAGCCCTCTGGCCGAGGCATATAACGACTACGCCAGCGCGCTGTTCGATGCCCGCGACCTCGCCGGCGCCGAGGCGTTCTTCCGTCGCGCGCTCGCAGACCGCCGCAGGTTGAGCGGTCCGCGCGGTATCGAAACAGCGCAGGCGCTGTGCAACCTCGCGGCAACGCTCAATGCCCAGGGTCGCCTTGAGGAAGCGGAACCGCTGTTCCGCGAAGCGCTGGCACTGCGACGTGAGTTGTTGGACCCTGACCACAAGCTGATTTCGCACGCGCGGAACAACCTCGCGACGTTGCTTGCGAAGCTGGCGAAGTACGACGAAGCCGAGATGTTGTTGACCGAGTCGCTACACGCCATGGCGCAGCAGCAGAATCGTCTTGCCGTCGCCTGGACCCGGCATCTGCTGGGCAAGGTGTGCCATTTGCGCGGCGACACTTCACGCGCTGCAACGTTGTACCAGCAAGCGCTGGACGGGCGCGCGGCGCTGCTTGGCCTCGAGCACCACGCCAACCTGCTGATCATCAGGGACTTCATCGAACTGCTCGTCGAACAGCGCCGGTTCGACGAGGCCATCGCCTTCCTCCGGGACGACCTTGCCCAAGTGCGCAGTCTCCCCGCCGTCACCCCGCAACGCACCAACGGGACGATCGAACTTCTCGTCAAGGCCTGCCAGGCCGCTGACCGCACTGGCGACGCCGATTACTGGCAACAACAACTGACAGAGTAACCGCCGCACGCACAACCGATGTTGCGTGACCAACCCCCGCCAAAGACCCCACCACGCAAATCCTCACACCCTGAGATCCTCAGATCCTCCCCATTCAATACCTGATCACCTTTCGCGCCAGCGAGGCCTTGTTCGGCAAGTGGGCCAATACCTCCGCGATCCGCCGCCCCGCTTGCCCGTCTCCGTAGACCGTTCGGCTTCCAGCCCGCGGCCGCTTGCGCAATGCCGCAGCGATCGTCTGGTAAAGCGCCGCTGGCGCCGCGTCACACGCCAGCACACACCGCCCACCCGCCTCACGTCCCGCCTGCCGCAACCCGACATTCACGACCGGCGTTCCCGCCAGCGGCGCTTCAATCAAGCCGCTCGACGTATTCCCGATCAGCACGTCCGCCTCGATCAGCCGCCGCAGGTACGCATCCCGCGGCAACGAACGACGCACGTCAACCATCTCCCGGTCAAACCGCTTCGCATGCGCCTCGATCGCCGCGACGATCCCCTTGTGTCCGCGATCCGTATTGGGATACACGATTGTCTGATGCAGTTTGTGGCGTGCCGCGGCGTTCAGAATGCGCTGCATATCGCGCTGCTCGTCACGCGCTGGCCGCCCACACGGATGAAAGACAATCAGCGCGCGCCGCGCGCCAACCCGCTCCGACCGCGCTGCACCCGCGCGCTTCCGCGCATGCAGTATCTCTCCCAATCGGTCCAGTCCCGGCGCACCTACGACGTGCACGCGCTCCGGCTGCTCACCCATCCGCACCAGCCGTCGTGCGGCCCCGCGCGTAGCCGCCAGGTGCACATGCGCCAGCTTCGAAATGCTGTGCCGCAGTGAATCGTCAAAATCACCCGGTGCCACGTCGCCGCCATGAATATGTGCCAGTATCCGTCCCGTTGTCACCGCAGCCAGTGCCCCCGCCATCGCTTCAATACGATCCCCCAGCACAAGTACAACGTCAGCGCTACTTGCATGCAGAAACTCCGCAATGCCCCGCATACCCCGCCCCAACCCATCTGCCTGGTCTAGCGGATCGTCATCGCCCCGCTGCATTCGCACCCGCGCCGCAATCGGCCAGCCATCCCGCTCGATCTCACGAACAGTGTTGCCGAACTCCCGTAGCAGATGCATGCCCGTCACGACCAGTTGCAGTTCCAGCCGCGGATGGTCGGCAATCGCCCGCATGGGCGACGTCAGCAGCCCGTACTCCGCCCGCGTGCCGGTTACGACTGCAATCCGCCGCCGCTGGGACACCCGCCCCCGACTCACTGCACCATCTCCCACGTCAACGTCGTGTCCACCGCGATATCGACCACCGCGCTACGTCCGACCAGGTCATCCAACGCTTCCGGCGATACCCCGCCCCCCGGTCGTTTCACCGTCAGCATATCAGCGGTCACAACCGTCCCCGCGGCAATATGCTGTGCCGCGACCAGGCTTTTCCGTGCCGCGTGTCGCACATCCTCTTCAATCGCCGTCATGCCGAGACGGCCATCACCCAGCGCGACTTCTGCCGCCCGCGCCGACCGCACGTAGGCTGCCAACCCCTGCGGATCCAGCGACATGGCATGGTCCGGTCCTCGAGCCGCGCGGTCACGCGTGAAGTGCTTCTCGAGCACGCACGCGCCCGCCGCCACCGCCAGACCGGCAATCACGGTCGAATCAGTATGATCACTGAATCCCACCGGCACACCAGCACATTTCCGCAAGCTGGCGATCGCCCGCAGATTCGCACACTCCAGCGGGGCCGGATAACTGCTCACGCAGTGCAGCAATATCAACCGCTGCCACGCACCCCATTCCTTCAAGCGCGCCACGGCCACCGCGATTTCATCCTCCCGCGCCGCCCCCGTCGACACAATCAACGGCAAACCCGTCGCCACCACCCGCCGCAGCAGGATCACATTGTTCACGTCCGTCGAGGCAATCTTGATCGCCTCGACCTCCAGCTCCAGTAGCAAATCGACATCCGCCGGCCCGAACGGCGTTGCCAGAAACAGCAGCCCACGTTGCCGGCAACGCTGCGCAATCTCACGAAAGTCGCTCGCCGTTAGTTCCAGCGCTTGCAGCAGTGCACGCTGCGAAGATGCACCCGCCTGTTGCTGATAAGCGGCCGTGGCAGCATCCCGCGTCACCAGCTCGCTGGCACGAAATACCTGAAACTTGACGACATCCGCCCCCGCGTCGGCGGCCACATCAACCAGCCGCAACGCTTCGTCACGCGATCCGTTGTGATTGACCCCCGCTTCCGCAATCACCAGCACACGCTGCTTGTCACCAACAAGTCGCTGGCCAATGCGAACGAAAGGAAGGCAATCTTCATGCGCCTCAGCAGACATGACCCGCCGCACAGTGCCTGGTTCCGCCGGACGTGTTGACTGCGCGATGACGCAGTAAGTACTCGGCGTACTCGAAGTCACGCGGCGTATCGATGTCCACGCCGCGCTCCGGCGGCATGGTGTACGCTACCGTCTTCGCCGGCTCTCGACCTGCCAGGTAGTCGACGCAACCATGAATGTAAATCGCGCCGTTCAGCCGGTGCGTCATCTGCTCGCCCGCGTTACGTTCGAACCGCCCCGACTCGTTCACCTGCCCCAGCCAGCTCGCCGGCGCAACCGGACTTACCGAAACCACGTTGCACGGCGCATGCGTCTCATACATCCGCCACGCATTCCGAATATCCGCCACACTCCGCAATGGCGACGTTGGTTGCAGGATCATTACCGCGTCGAACACTTGCCCACGCGATTGATAGTGCTCCAGCATGAACACCACCGCGTCGCGCGTCGGCGTTTCGTCCGCCGCCAGCTGTGTCGGCCGCAACACCGGACACGTTGCCCCCGCCGCAACTGCGATGTCAGCAATCCGTCGGCTGTCTGTATTGATGCACACCTCGTCGCACACGCCGGCGTCGCGGGCCGCGACAACGGTGTGCTCGATCAGCGGCCTGCCGCCGAGCGGCAGTACCGCTTTGTCGGGCAACCGCTTCGAGCCGGCCCGCGCGGGAATCATGCCAAGCAATCTCATCATGCTGCTCCGGATCACATTCCGGTTACGGCTCGCGCTCAAAACGCGGGCGGGGCGGCTGGGAGCGCGGGCGTCGGCGACCGCCGCAGACCGCGGGCGATGAGGAGGATCGGCAGCCAGCGTCCGATAAGCATCATCGCCATCAGCCACGCCATTCCATATTGATATGAATCGACCGATTGACGGATCCCACTGGAGAGACGCGCACTCGCGAATCGGCTCGTCAGCCCAGCCGACAGCCCGGCACCACCCACCGCCGACGCCGACTCCAGCACCGCCTCACCCAGCGTCGCCGGGCGATCGAACGGCGACCCCGTCAGCGTATCGAGCAGCAGCACGCCAACGGTGGCGAGCAGAATCAGGCCGACGAAGGCAGCAAGTATCCTGAGCGCAAGTGATTTTCCTGAATGGGTTTGTATTCTTTTCTCCGGGTGCGATCTGGGGTGATCTGAGTTTCGGCCGGCGATGCCGATCGCGATCAGAAGCATTGGCATCTTGACGCCGCCGGTAACCGCGCCACCGAGCCCGCCGACCGCTACGACCGCCGCCAGGACCAGTCGGGTGCCCTCGCTCAGCGGCGACGTTTCACGTGAAACGCTGTTGCCGGAACCGCTTGCGCAGATCACTTGCGCTGCTGCGTCGACCAGCCGCTCTGGAAACGCAGCCGCACGCACTGGCCGCTCCTGCGTAACATGCCGCGGCACACCTGGGGGCTTCTCAAACAGTGCGATGAGCGCGCTGGCGGTCAGCAGAAACGCGACATAGCCCGCGACGACCATGAGCAAGAGACGCTCGTTGAGCATGCGGCGCCAACTTGCCAGCGGCAGCAGCCAAACGCCCCAACCCAGCGCGGCGAGTAGAGATACCGTCGTTGTGGCCCAGATCGGGGCCGCCAATTCGTCTGGTGGGGAGAATCCGAGGGATGCAAACGTGCTGACGCCGTGCCAGAGGACGTCGCCGACGGTCGTGGTTTCATAGTTGGCGGCGACCAACAGGAGCAGGCATGCGATAATCTGCGTCGCGACAAAGACCGCCAGAATCGTGCGGAGGCGTGGTAGTTGCTGCTGGTGGGCGCTGCGTTCGAGCAGTTGTCGGCTCGCGACGAGAAAGCACACCGCGCCGCAGAAGCCGACCGCCGCCAGCAGCCAGCGCCCGACTGGCGTGTATTCGCCCCGAACGTCAAAGGTATGCAATCCGACGCCGCACGCCGCACTCAGCGCATCAAACGACGCCTGCCACGCCGGGAGCGCACCGTGCGCCACACGCTCGCGTACTGACAGTTCCACGCACGTGTCGGTCAGCAACGCCATACTGCCGAGCATTGCCAACAGCAGGAGCGCAACTGGCAGCCAGACGTGCGGCTGGCGCAGGTGGGTCATGTCGGGTCGGCTCCGGGCGGCGGTGTGAGGCCGAGCAGTTGTCGCCAGCGGGCGATCTTCTCGCGCGCTGTGTCGCTGTCGAGCGGCTGCTCCCCGAGTGCACGCAGCTCGCGCACGATCGTTTCCTCCGGCTCTTCAAACAAACGCAGTTGGCGCAGCCGGCGCCGCTGGGCCGCAGCCAGCACCGGGCGCTGCGATTCCCGCGCAAAAGTCTTCTCCAGTTCGTTCAGCACTGCGTTGGCGCGTTCGAGCACTTCGCGCGGCAAGCCGGCGAGCTTGCCGACGTGCAACCCGTAGCTGCGTCCCGATGCGCCGGGCACAATGCGATGGAGGAAAACAACCTCTTCCTCATACTCGCGGACTGCTACGTTCAGGTTGAAGACCGGATCGAGCAGTTCGGCGAGCTCGGCCAGTTCGTGGTAATGGGTGGCAAACAGCGTGCGACAGCGTGCTTTTGTCGCGAGGTGTTCGGTGATGGCCCAGGCGAGCGCGACGCCGTCGAACGTGCTCGTGCCGCGCCCGATTTCGTCGAGAATTACGAGGCTCTGCGCGGTGGCGTTGTGGAGAATGTTGGCGGTTTCCAGCATTTCGACCATGAAGGTGGATTGGCCGCGGGCGAGCTCATCGCTGGCGCCGACGCGGGTGAAGATGCGGTCGACGATGCCGAGCTGCATGCGGCGGGCCGGCACCCAGGCGCCGCAGTGGGCGAGCAGCGTCAAGAGTGCGACCTGGCGGATGTAGGTGCTTTTGCCGGCCATATTGGGGCCAGTGATGAGCGCGAGCGATTGCCCGCCGGCGGTGAGGTCGGTGTCGTTGGCGACGAAGTTGCTTTCGAGCGTTTGGTCGAGCACGGGGTGGCGGCCGTCCTCGATGTGGAGGATGGGTTCGTCGGCGAACTCGGGCCGGCAATAGTGGCGGGTGACGGCGAGTTCGGCGAGGCCGGTGAGGGCGTCGATGGTGGCGATGTTGGCGGCGGCCTGTTGCAGAGCGGGGATGTGCTCGCAGAGGCGCTCGCGGAGTTCGATGAAGAGGTTGTACTCGAGGTCGTGGGCGCGGGATTCGGCGGAGAGGGCTTCGGATTCGTACTGTTTGAGCTCGTCGGTGATGTAGCGTTCCGCGTTCTTCATGGTTTGCTTGCGGACGTAGTCGGGCGGAACGCGGTCGCGGTGGGCGTGCGTGACTTCGATGTAATAGCCGAAGACCTTATTGAACTTGACTTTGAGTGAGGGGATCTGTGTGCGTTCGGCTTCGCGTGACTGGTACTCGGCGAGCCACTGTTGGCCGTCGCGGCCAACGGAGCGCAGGCGGTCGAGCTCGGCGTGGTGGCCGTCATTGAACAGGCCGCCCTCGCGCATGGTGAGCGGTGCCTCCGGTGACAGCGCTGTGCAAAGCTCTTCGGCGATGGGATCGAGTCCGCTGAGCGCGTCGGCGAGGGCTGCGGTTTCGTCGGTGTGGAAGGCGAGCAGGTGGTCGCGGAGGGTGCGAAGCTGCGTCAGGCCGTCTCCGAGGGCGCGCAGGTCGCGCGGTGTGGAGCGTTGGACGCCGAGGCGGCCGATCATACGTTCGATGTCGCCGACGTTGCGAAGTGCCTTGCGCAGGCCGGTGCGCTGGGCGGTGTCTTCGCGAAAGATGGCGATGAGATGTTGGCGGCGGCGGATTTGCGCGACGTCGCGCAGGGGGTAGCAGAGCCAGTGTCGCAGCAGACGGGCCCCCATGGGGTTGGTCGTGCGATCAACGGCGGCGAGTAGCGAGCCGGCTCGCGCGCCCGTGCGGATGGTGCGTTCGATCTCGAGCGAGCGCAGCGTTACGGGGTCGAGCACCAAATGGGCGCGGTCGTCGCGGCGGCGCGGCGGGTGCAGGTGGCGGGCGGCGGTGCGCTGGGTGTCGCGGACATACGCGAGCAGGGCGCCCGCGGCCTGGAGCGACGGGTCGATTTCATTGAAGCCGAAGCCTTCGAGTGTGGCGGTCTCGAATTGTTCGCGCAGGATTTGCGCGGCGCGTTGGGGGGCGAAGTCACTCGCGCTGCGGTAGGTGCGGGCGGCAGACGAGCGTGCCGAGAGTTGGTCATCGAGTGCGTGACGTCCGCCGGCGGTGGACTCGGGCAGAAGAATTTCGGCGGGGTCGATGCGGCCGATCTCGTCCAGCAGGCGGCTGGCGGGACAACGTTGAACGGTGAACGATCCTGAGGCGAGTTCGAGGGTGGCGAGGCCGACTTCAGCGTCGGTGGGACAGACGGCGGCGAGGACGTTGGCGTACGACTGGTCCAGCAGCGCGTCGTCGGTGAGGGTGCCGGGTGTTACGACGCGGACGACGGCGCGGTCAACCACGCCCTTAGCGTCCTTGGCGTCCTGCGTTTGCTCGCTGATGGCGACCTTGTGACCCGCGCTCACGAGCTTGGCCAGGTAGCTTTCGAGGGCGTGGTGGGGGATGCCGGCCAGGGGGGTCTGGCCGCCGTCGCGGCTGGTGAGGGTGATGCCGAGGACGCGGGCGCCGAGTTGGGCGTCGTCGTAGAAGAGCTCGTAGAAATCTCCCATGCGGAAGAGGAGGATGGCGTCAGGGACCTGGCGTTTCTGGTCCCAGTACTGTTGCATGGCGGGGGTAAGCTTGGTGCCGATGGGGGGCTGGGCAGCGGTGCTTGTGCGGGATGTATCGCTGGTTGAGGATGCCACGGCTCGAATCTATCCGAGCGGGCTGCATCGCGGAAGGGTGGATTGGGAAACGTGCGGAACGTGCGCGTTGCCGCCGGGGGGGCGATCACGGGTCATGCGATCTTGCGACGCGATTGGGGTGAGACGGCGCCAGGCGTGCGCTGTCGGTGTTTTCGAAGGTGTGGGCGTTGACGGAGAGCCCGGGACGCCGATGATGGGGGTGTTGTGGAGCTGTTTTCGCGGTTACCAGGCATGTGGGGTGGGTGGCTGGCCAGCAGAGAAGGGTACGGCAGATGCGCATCTTCGTAGTCGGCGGAGCGGGGTATGTTGGCAGTCATTGTGTGCGGCGGTTGATCGCGGCGGGTCACGAAGTCACCGTTTACGACAACCTGGTGGCGGGTCATCGGGAGGCTGTGGATCCGAAGGCGACGTTCATTGAGGGCGATTTGGGTGACCAGGTGCAGCTCGAGGGGACGTTTTCGGGGGGGCGTTATGAAGCGGCGATGCACTTTGCGGCGTTCCTGAACGTGGGAGAGTCGGTTGAGCAGCCGCTGGATTACTGGCATAACAATGTGGCGAATACGCTGAACTTGTTGCAGACGATGAAGGCGTATGACGTGAAACGGTTTATCTTCAGTAGCACGTGTGCCGTGTATGGCGAGCCTGAGGATTTGCCGATCGTCGAGGATTTGCCCAAGGATCCCATCAATCCGTACGGGAATACGAAGCTGGCCGTCGAGTGGATGATGCAGCACTGTGCTCGGGCGTGGGGGCTGGGGTCAGTCGCGTTGCGGTACTTCAATGCGGCGGGCGCGTCGCCGGACGGAACGATCGGGGAGGATCATGACCCGGAGATGCACTTGATCCCGATCGTGCTGCAAGTGGCGCTGGGGCAGCGGGAGCATATTAAGGTGTTTGGGACGGACTACCCGACGCCGGACGGGACGTGTATCCGCGACTACATCCACGTGGATGATTTGGCGGAGGCACATTTGCGGGCGGTGGAGGGTTGTGAGGGGGGGCAGGCGGAGGCGTATAACGTGGGGACGGGGACGGGAATCAGTGTACTGGAGATCATTTCGGCTGCTCGGAAGGTGACGGGGCATCCGATACCGGTAGTAGAGACGGAACGGCGTCCTGGAGATCCGCCGGCGTTGTATGCGGATCCGAGTCGAATCAGGCAGCGGTATGGGTGGGAGCCGCATTATCGGGACGTTGAGGAGATTGTGGCGACAGCGTGGCGGTGGCACGAGTCGCACCCGAACGGATTTCGGAAGTAGTCCCGGAATTTGTGATGCAAGGGACACGTAGATCGGATATAATGAGCGGTGGAAGTAAGGGCATGGTGATTATCATTATTCGATCGCACTCTTAGATTCGCAAGTATCAATATCATTTCTGCTTTCTAACGACCTCACCGCCCCTTGACTCCGACAAGCTAGCTTTCATATGTGCGCGGCCGGAAACGAGCCAGGCGCCGGTATTTTTGCGCCGGCGTGTCGGGCTTTGAACCGGGCGGGTTATGTGCCTTCCCTCCGTGCCTCTCGGATGCCTGTCCGGTTTGCCCGGCAGCCGGCATCGGTCTGGCCTGAGTTCCGGCCGCGTTTTGAGCGTCCATATCTAGGTCGTGAGGTAGCATCATGGTCTGGCCATTGCGAAAAGCGCGTTCTCAGCAGCCGGCGAATCCCGAGGCATATGGTCCGCCGTTGGCCCCGGAGGAGTTGACGGGGAATCTTTCAGAATTGGAACGTCAGTTGAACGGGGAGATGAAATGTACGGCTGGGAAGAACCAGGTTTACATTCGGGCGCTGGTGACGGGACGGTCGACGGCGCGGCCGCGGATCGCGCTACGGTGTCCGTTTCGGAAGGACATCGGGAAGTCGCCGCATGTGTTCTATGAGCACATTCGGGACGTGTGTTGTGGTGATCCGGATCAGTGTGAAGCGTGGAGGCGATTCAAACGTCGGCACGGGATGGGGTAGCCGCGAGCCCACGCGTGGCTACCGCCGTGCCGGCGTTTCGTGATACACCGCGAGCGCAGGGAGCCAGTTGTGCGTCAGCGCAGGCGAACCCGGTGCAGTTCAGGATGGACGGCACCGGGTTCGCTGTTTTTTGAGATGTGGCTGATCGGTTTCGCGGGGGCTATTTCTTCTCTTCGGCCTGGCTGACGTTAGGGGTTTCGCTGTTTGAAGGGACCTTGACGGGTTGTGGGGGCGGGGCAGCGCCGCGGAGGGCTTCGATCCGATCGTTGAAGCTCTGGACCTGTTCGGGCTTGAGGAGGTCGCGGACCTGTTCGATGAGCTGGTCAACGCGGGCCATTTCGTCCTCCTTGCCTTCGGGGCGGTTGGTCATGCGGTCGCGACGGTGTTGGTCGAAGGTCTTTTCGAGTTCTTTGCGTTGCTCGAGGGTCAGGCCCTGGGCCTGGGCGGCCTGGAAGACGTGGATGGGGCGGATGGAGATGTCGCCGGCGCGGGCGGCCATCTCACGGATCTCGGGCAGTTTGGTTTTCTGCTCATTGGTGAGGATTTGCTCGAGGCCGGCGAAGAAGTGATTTTCGGCCTGGACGCCGGGGGCCATGTTTTTGAGCTCTTGCTGGAGTTTGCGGGCGAGTTCGGTATTGCCGTCCTGTTTGGCGGCGCGGAGTTCGGCGTACTTGTCCTGGATTTTCTGGAGCAGGGCGCTGGGGTCTTCGCGTTGTTCAGCGACTTCGGCCTTGTAGATAGCGATGAGGGCTTCGGCCTGCTGCATCTGGTCGTCATTGAGTTTCAGGAGTTTGCAGATGTAGCGGAGTTTTTGTTCGCCTTTGGGGCCTTCGTCCTGCTGGGAACGTTGGGGGCGGCCGGGGCGCATGCCGCTCATTTGGGCGTGGGCACAGGCGGTGCAGAAGATGGCGAGTGCGAAAATGGTCAGAAGGCGTTTCATGGGATGGCTCCCCAATGTGAAGCGGTTTTGTTGACTCACTCATGGCGGCAGCCGTTGCCGCCTGGTCTGTAGAGGGTTCTACGATACAAACGGGGCGGGGGTGTCGCAACAGGAGTTTGTCTGGGGAGGTGCCGGATAGGGCGGTGGGTGGGTATGCTATGCGGGATGGCGTGCGCGGTGCTCGCGGGATGGGGAGGACTGGATTGAGGGCCTGGCATGGAGCCTTCGCTGGGGAAGCGTCCGGAAGTGCTGTTGGTGGTGACGTTTGCGGCGTTGATTGGGTTGGGGACGGTGCTGCTGTCGTTGCCGGTGTCGCAGGGGGCGGAGCCGGTGGGGTTGTTGGATGTGTTTTTTACGGCGACGTCGGCGGTGTGTGTGACGGGGCTGATTACGGTGGACACGGCGACGGCGTGGTCGCGGTTTGGGCAGGGGGTGATTCTGGTGCTGATTCAGTTGGGGGGGTTGGGGATCATGACGTTTGGGGCGTTGGCGCTGCAGGTGTTGCATGTGCGGTTCTCGTTTGCAGGGCAGGCGGCGGTGCGGGAGGCGTTGTTTGAGTCGAGTGTGCGATGGACGCTGCGGCGGGCGTTGTGGCAGATTATTGCGCTGACGTTCGGGTTTGAGGTGGTGGGGGCGGTGTTGTTGCGGATGGGGTTGGGCGAAGCTGGCGTGGTGGGGGGGTGGTTTGATGCGGTTTTTTTGTCGGTTTCGGCGTTTTGCAATGCGGGGTTTTCGGTTTACAGCGATAGCGTGAAGCCGTTGAGTGCGTCGTTGGTCGGGATGGGGGCGCTGGTGGTATTGATCGTGGCGGGGGGCTTGGGGTTTCCGGTGTGGCTGGAATTGTCGGAGCGTTGTTGGCGGTTTGTGGTGCGGCGGGGGCAGCGGACGGTGGGGTTGTCGCTCCATGCGCGGATGGTGGTGGGGATGAGCGGGTTATTGGTGGTGGGTGGGGCGGTGGCGCTGTTTGTGGCGGGGTTTGTGGATGTGGAGGGAGTGTGGGGGCGGGTAGGGCATGCGGTGTTTCAGTCGGTGACGGCGCGGACGGCGGGGTTTAATACGGTGGGGATGGAGTTGTTGCCGGTGCCTGCCTTGCTGATTTTGATCTTGCTGATGTTTATTGGAGGGTCGGCGGGGTCTTGTGCGGGTGGGGTGAAGACGACGACGGTGGCGGTTTGGTTGGCGCGGGTGTGGGCGCGGCTGCGGGGGCGGGAGGATGTGGTGCTGGGTGGGCGGCGCTTGCCGCATGATCTGGTGCGGCGGGCGGCGCTGGTGTTGGCGCTGGGGGTGCTTTGGAATGTGGCGGGGATCATGTTGCTGTCGATCAGTGAGGCGGGGCGGGCGGGTGTGCGGTTTGAGCATTTGATTTTTGAGCAGGTGTCGGCGTTTGCGACAGTGGGGTTGTCGGCCGGTGTGACGCCGACGTTGTCGGTGGTGGGGAAGTGGTGGATCATTGTGTCGATGTTTGTGGGACGGCTGGGGCCGTTGACGGTGGCGCTGGCGGTGTTGCGGCCGCCGCGGACGTTGTACCGGTATCCGGCGGAACGGGTGATGATTGGCTGAGGAGACGGGTATGGCGCGGCAGGTTTGTGTGATTGGGTTGGGGCAGTTTGGGACGCATCTGGCGCGGATGCTGGTGCAGCAGGGTTGCGAGGTGCTGGCGATTGACCTGGATGAAGCGCGGGTGAGCAAGGTGCGGGATGATGTGCATCGGGCGTTGATTGGGGATGCGCGGGATCGGGAGATGTTGGCGGGGGTGTTGAGTGAGTCGGTGGAGGAGGCGGTGATTTGTCTGGGGGATGCGGGCATTGAGGCGAGTGTGTTGTGTGCGCTGAACTTGAAGAACATCGGGCTGAAGTCGATTCGGTCGACGGCGGTGAATGATGATCATGCTCAGATTTTGAAGGCGGTGGGGGCGACGGAGGTGATTTTTCCGGAGCGGGATGCGGCGGAGCGGGCGTCGCGGCGGATTGCGGACCCGGATATTCGTGACATGTTTCCGCTGTCGGGAGATTATCGGATTATGGAGATTGTGGCGCCGGGGAAGATGGAGGGGAAGACGCTGGCGGCGCTGGATTTGCGGGCGAAGTTTGATCTGCTGGTGCTGGGGATGAAGAATGCGGGGGATGAGGAGTTCAGTTTTTTGCCGGCGGCGGACAAGGTGATTCATCCGAATGAGGTGTTGATGGTGATGGGGCGGGAGTTGGATTTGGCGCGGTTTGCGAATGCGTGAGGGAAGAGATCGAGAGATCGAGAGAGAAGAGGATTTGGAGATCTGAGGGGCTGAGGGTTTGAGTGGTTGGGAAAGCGGTGTTGCTGGTCAAGGGACCGAGGGGCCAAGGGGTCCAGGTTGGCAATTTACGGAGACCAAGCAATCCCGGATCAGCCCGCCAAGTCGAAGCGGCCCAAGTGAACGTACCGCCTTTCAGCTACCATCAATTCGACGATCTTGTAGCGGCCGACGTGCCTGTCGGCCGTGCGTGATCGGCACACGCACCGTTTTCCGCCAGCGCCTACTGCCAGGCGCTGCAACGCCTGCCGGTTGCCGTGCTGCGGTACCGTATTCGGCGGTGGGGGTAGCGCACGCGGACGGTGATGCTGGTGGCGACGCTACTCGATGCGGAGCGGTATCCGCAGGCGGAACTGGCGGACCTGTACTACCGGCGCTGGCAGGCGGAGATCAATCTGCGGGATTTGAAGGAGACGCTGAGGCTGCGGGTGCTGCGCACCCAGACGGTCGCCGGCGTGGAGCGGGAAGTGCTGGCGCTGGCGTTGTTGTACAATCTGCTGTGTGCGGTGCGGACGGTGATCGCGGTGCACCTGGAGACGGAGCCGGTGCGGGTCAGCGTCATCGACGTGCTGCGGCTGTTGTGCTTCGGCCTCGACCGCGTCGTCGAGGCGACGATCGTCATAAACCCGGACCGTCCCGGCCGCGTGCAGCCACGGGTTGTCAAACGCCGGCCTCCTTCAGAGTATAGGGGTGCCCTCTGGACAAGGTGGTGAGTCCGACGTCTGTTGAAGTGAATCACGATGTGCAGAACGTGCCATTACCCCGCACTCGCTACGCGTTAACCGCGCAAGCCGTGTGAATGCGGTGGTTTGCGTTTGGCCCAAGGCTTGAAACCCGTTCGACTCGGGGAGTCCCTCGGCTTACTTTGCTCGCTCGAGACGAGCAGGAAGAATAGGTGGCTGTCCCTAATTAAGAGGGGGGTGCGGCGGGATGGGGTGCGAGATGTGAATTGTGCTATGCGTCGCCTGCGGCGTCTCGCAGCAGCGAATGGTCTCCCAAGCTACAGGAACGCCGACTGCGCGGGCGTTGGTCTTTTGGTGGTAGGGAGGAGGGCTGATGCTACGTGGTTCGGTAGGAGTGTTTGAGGGTGAGGAGGCTGAGGAGCAGGAGGGGGAGGATGCTGACCATGCCGGCGCCGCAGAGGCCGGCGCCGCAGCCGGGTGCGTTCGAGTCCTGCGGCGAGGCTTCGGGGGTGTCCTGGGCGTTGTCGCCCGAATTCTCGGCGGGCGGAGCGGTATGGTCGGCGTCGGGCAGGGTGGAGCCGGTGGTAAAGACGGCGGTGACGGCTTTGTCACTGTCAATAAGGATGGTCGTGGGGGTAGTCTGACCGGACAGGTCGCCTTCCCACCGGACGAAGGACCAGCCGTCGGCTGGTTGGGGCTCGATGGCGACGCTGGTGCCGACCGCGTACGTGGGGCTGGATGGCGTGCGGAGCACGCGGCCCTGGCCCTGGATGGAGACGGAGAGCCGGGCGTAGTCGGTCCAGACGTCGCAGGCGTCGCCGATGCCGTTATCGTCGGCGTCGAGCTGGTCGGCATTGGCGATGGTGGGGCAGTTGTCGAGTGCATCGACCCAGCCGTCGCCATCGGTGTCGTGTTCACAGGTATCGGGGATGCCGTTGTCGTCGGCGTCGTTGTCGACGAGTTCGCAGGCGTCGGGGATGCCGTTTTCGTTGCAATCGGCGGTTGTGCCGGCGGAGATTTCGTCGACATCGGGCGTGGCGTTGCCGTCGCAGTCGATGGGGCCGCGTGCGTCGGCCCAGATTTCGACGTCGTCGATGTTCCAGCCGCAGAAGCGCCAACTTCCGTCGGTGGGGCCGACGGTCCAGCGGATGAAGACGGTGGGCTGGTTGTCGGCGACGTCGGCGATGTCGAATTCCTGGATGTGCCAGCGGGTGTCGGCGAGGAGGACGTCCGGGTTTTCCCAGATGAGGTCCCACGTTTCGCCGTCGTTGCTGACGTGGATACTGGCGTGGTCGTAGGTGCTGCGTTCGACGCCGAGCCAGCGCCAGAAGCGGAGGGTGACACCCTGAAGGTCGGAGCAGTCGAGTGTAGAGGTGGTCAGGTGTTGGGCGGCGAGGTTGTTGGCATAGTCGCCGAAGAGGTTGTAGCCGTAGACGTTCTGGCCGGTGTGGCCGGTGATGGGGTCGCGGCTGCCGTATTCGCCGCCGAGGCCGGCGGGGGTGCCAAAGTTCCATTGGCCGTCGGTTTGCCAGCCGGGGTCGTTGTCCATGGGGAAGCTGTAGATGAGATGGCCGTCGACGTTGACGGTGACGGTGCGTTGGGTGTCGCCGAGATGATTGGTAAGGTTGACGAAGGCGATGTTGGCAGTGTGGGTACCGTCTTCGAGGGCGTTGACGGAGGGAAGCAGGTTGACGGTAATGACGGTGTTTTCGCCGGGGCCGATGACGCCGCGGGGTGTGCTGATGTCGAGCCAGGTGGCGCTGGTGGTGATGACGTATTCGAGGGCGTTGGTGCCGGTGTTTTCGAGGGTGTAGGTGATGCCGGAAGGGTCGAATGGTCCGCCGCGGGGGCCGGTGCTTTCGAGGTCGGTGGCGGGGACGGCGCGGAGGCCGTCGATGGTGTTATCGGAGAGGATGTCGAGGGTCATGGTGCCGGTGTCGAGAGGGTCGAGCCAGTCTTTGAGGCGGGTTTGCGGCGTGCCGCCGCCGTCCCAGGAGACGGAGAAGCGGCCGAACCAATCGGGGGCGTTGTTGTCGCAGGCGGCGAGTCCGCCGGCGAGTTGACCGACGACGTGGTGGTTCTGGTTGAAGAGGGGTGCGCCGGAGGAGCCGGGCTCGGTCGTGCCGCGGGCCCAGCCGCCGACGCGGAGGTGGGTGCCGTCGCCGGGGCTTTGGTGGCCGCTGTAGCTGGTGGTACGGAGGGGTTCGTCCTCGAAGGCGATGGCTTTCTCGTCGGTGTTGGGGTGGTGGATGCAGACGGCGCTGGTGGGGTCGGCGTCGCTGCGGTCCCAGCCGGCGTAGCTGAGGTTCCAGATGGCCTCCGGTTGCTCATCGAGTTGGAGCAGGGCGAAGTCGGATGGTTCGTAGGCGGCGACAAAGGTGGCACCGAGTTGGAACTGGTCGAGGCGGCCGTCGCGTGGGCCGCCGCAGGTCGAGGCCTGGTAGTTCCAGTAGACGACGAGGGAGGCGGCGTTGTGGGGGTCGATCTCGCAGTGGTTGGCGGTCATGAAATAGGGGGTGCCGTCCTGCGCGGTGTTGTTGATCAGGAAGCCGGTGCAGAAGGTTGAGCCGCCGGTGGAGATGACGCCGACGGATTGGGCTTCGTCGCGCCATTCGTCGGCGTCGGGGCAGGTGATGTCGATGTTGCAGGAGCCTGCTTTGGCGAGGAGGTCGCGGAAGTTGCGATAGCCGACGTTGATGGATGTCAGTTCGAGGATGAGTTCGTGGGTGCGATCGACGGGGAGCGTGACTTCGATAAGGATGTCATCGGTGGTGAGGATTGGCGTCCAGAGCTGGCCGTGGGTTTTATTGTGGTGGCTGGTGAGCGGGGGCAAGGTCGCGCTGCCGTTGGTGGCTTGAATGAGGAGCTGGCCGCCGGGGGGCATCCAGTAGGCGGTGAAGCCGAGATTGAGGGAGAGCGCGTCGGGCGAGGTGATGCGTAGTTGCCAGCGGAGGGTCTTGGGGTCGGGCTGTGACCAGAGGCCATCGGTGGCGGGGCGGATGAGGACTTCGTGTGGGATGGCGTAGCGGAGTGGGCGGCCCTCGGCGCTGCGCTTCTGGTCTTGTTCGGCGACGGCGGTGAGATCGATTGGGTCGATCTTGAGGGTTGGGATGATTTGCCCGGCGTTGTCCGCGGTGGCGTGGCTCATAGGGCCGACGAACAGGAGTGTGAAGACCAGGGTGGTCACGGTGCGTTCAACGCGGGAGGAAGACATATGTGTGCTCCATCGCGCGGCGGTGCCGCGCTGGTAGATGAGCGAGCTTGCCCGGCCCGGGTCAGTGCCAAGCGTGTTTCGTGTTATCTGGACACGTCTAACGCGCGGCGGGTAGTCCCGGGTTGTCGTTGAGCGGCCACGGCGTGGCTGATATCGGTCGTGGTCGTGATGAGTCGATGTTGTAAAGGCTGCGTATGCCTATGGTTATCGGACTCAGGCACGATGCACGCTACCTCCCTGCACGCGTCCACCCGGCTTGAGCCTAGCAATCTGGAAGTGGTGAATCAACCGGGTTGACACTGTGAAAGGCGGGGACTGTGCGTGGGGGGCGTGAGTGGTTGCGGAACCGGGAGCGGGTTTGTGAGCGGTAACTGTCGTGCTATTCTGGAAGTACGAGCCCAAGCCCAGTTGATTGAGGTCGGGAGAGACGAAATGCGCTTGAGTGTAATTCTTGCTATCGGCGGTGTGCTTTTTGCGGGCGTTCGTGCGGGTGTTGCGGAAGAGCCGATTCAGGTGGGGTTTTTGTGGCACATGCATCAGCCGATTTACTACCCGTACGAATCGGTGATCGAGACGGATGCGAACGGGCGGTTCAGCTTCAGCGTGGTGGATGTGCACAATCAGCGGTTCGGGCCGTACACGACGTGGCCGTATGACGCGATCAGTGCGGGG
Source organism: uncultured Planctomycetales bacterium (assembly GCA_964468185.1). Classification (GTDB taxonomy): domain Bacteria; phylum Planctomycetota; class Phycisphaerae; order UBA1845; family Fen-1342; genus JANQFV01. The sequence goes on from CAYXTR010000005.1 coordinate 30,071, forward strand.
GTGGGGTTGCCGCATCTGGGGGCGCAGGTGAGTTTTTCGGGATCGCTGATTGAGAATTTGAACGCGCTGGAGGTGGCGGGGGTGAATGGGGGCATGTGGGATGACTGGGCATGGGGGTATGACCAGGCGATCAACATGACGACGAGCCTGGGGCATCCGCGGCTGGATCTGGTGGCGTTCGGGTATCACCACCCGTTGATGCCGTTATTGCATGCGCGGGACATTCGCATGCAGATTCGACTGCATGCGCACGTCTATGGGCAGACGTGGAGTGGGGGGGCGGCGTATTCGCGGGGGATGTTTCCGGCCGAGACGGCGTTTGCGACGCACATCATACCGGCGTTGGTGGCCGAGGAGATTGACTGGGTCCTGGTGGACAATATTCACTTTGACCGGGCGTGTTTGGGGTATCCGCATACGAATGAGTCGGGGATGTTTGCGCCGAACCCGGCGGACCAGGTGAATCCGGATCCGGCGGAGATGGGTGGGGTGTGGGTGCAGCTCAGTGACTTGTGGGCGCCGAGTCAGGTGAGCGTGCCGTTCGGGTATCAGCCGCATTACGTGCAGTATATTGATCCGGAGACGGGTGGCGTGACGCGGATGATTGCGGTGCCGGCGGCGCGGTATGAGGGGAATGAGGATGCGCGGGGTGGGTTTGGGGCGTTTTTGTATGAGCAGGTGATGGATCAGTACCTGGCGTACAACACGGACGCGGCGCATCCGATGTTCGTAGTATTGCACCATGACGGCGACAACCATGGTGGGGGGAGTGAGGCGTATTATCACGCGAACTTCCAGAACATGGTGGATTGGGCGAGTGGTCACCCGGACTACGATGTGACGACGGTGGAGGATTATCTCGAACGGTTTCCGCCGGAGGTTGATGATGTGATTCATGTGGAGCCGGGTTCATGGGCGGGGGCGGATGCGGGTGATCCGGAGTTCAAGAAGTGGCTGGCGGACCCGGACGCGGGCGGTTGGAGTCCGGACCGGAACAGTTGGGCGGTGCTGGTAGCGGCGAAGAACCGCGTGTTCACCGCGGACGACGTAGCGCCGGCGACGAGTATGCAGAATATCCTGGTGGGGAGTGGCAGTTTGACGGAGCAGGCGTGGCACTGGCTATTGTGCGGGGAGGCGAGTGACTACTGGTATTGGGATGGGACGGAGATTTGGGATAGCAATGTGACGCGGGCGTGCAATGGGGCGGTGGCGCTGGCGGACGTGGTGATTGCCGGGGAGGCGGATGTGACGCCGCCGACGGTTTTTCTGCCGCAGCGTGAGCCGTATAACCCGGGCGGGTATGAGTGGGGTTCGACGCCGGAGGCGAGTGATTTTGAGGTGTGGACGTTCGCGTATGACGTGAGCGGCCTGGCGAATGTGGCGCTCTATTGGCGGGTGGACCATGATGGGTTCAATCCGCTGGCGAGTGTGCAGAATGAGATGTTTGCCGGTGGGGACGAGGTGGGGGCCTGGCAAGTCGAGGAGATGGAAGCGAGTGAATTGCCGCCGCCGCAGAATGGGGTATTGCCGGCGACGTATCGTGCGGAGCGCTACGGGGCGATGATTGAGGGGCAGGTGGATGTGTTGCTTGATTACTATGTTGAGGCGGTGGACGGGGTGGGGAATGTATCGCGGTCGCCGATTCAGCATGTGTATGTGGGGACGGGAGCGGGTGGTGGGGGTGATGCCGTGGAGATTGACCCGGATCCGGCGGAGGCGGGTGAGCCGGTGACGGTGAGTTACGATTCGACGGGGCGGGTGTTGGATGGAGCGGCGCAAGTGTATTTGCACTATGGATTCGACAACTGGAATCCGGTGATGGCCCCGGATCCGGCGATGGACTGGGATGGTGACGAGGGTTTGTGGCGCGTGACCGTGCCGGTGCTCGAGAGTGCGTGGCAGCTTGATTTCGTGTTTCATGACGGGGCGGGGAATTGGGACAACAATGATGGAGCGGACTGGCATTACGAGGTCGTGGGTGGCGGTTCGTCTGATGCGTGGGTGATGGATGGGGTGTTGGACGAGGGGGCGACGTTCGTAGCCGGGCATGGTGCGATGTCGCTGTATGCGGGGGTGATCGATGGGGCGCTTTATGTCGCGGCGGCGGATGCTGGCGAGGGGAGTGACCACTTCATTTTCGTAGCGGATGAGCCGGGCGGTTGGTGGAGTGCGCCGTGGGCGAAGTCGGGGCAGGTGGCGGCGTGGGATGCCTACCTGGCGACGGAGGATGATAATGGGTGGGTCGGGTGGTTCGAGGTGAGTGGGGCCGTGCAGGCCGCGACGGGTGATGGGAGTGGGTGGATGGAGGGGACGCTTGATTTGGCGGGTGAGTTTGGCTCGGTGCCGAATGTGGTCTACTTGGCTTTCGCGCCTTACGAGACGGCGGATGGCGGGGCGTTGGTTTGGAGCGGTCAGGTTCCGGCGTCGGTGAATCAGGATGGGAACGTGGACGCGGGTGAGTATGTCGCGTTCGAGGTGGGCGGTTTGCGGCCGGGTGATATGAATTGTGACGGGGTGGTGGATTTTGATGACATTGGGTTCTTTGTGGAGGCGCTTGCTTATGTGCCCAATGGGGAGGGGTGGCCGTATGCGGATTGTCCGTGGTTGCATGCGGATTGTAACGAGGATGGCACGGTGACGTTTGATGATATTGCGCCGTTTGTTGGGCTGTTGGGGAGTTGAGGCCGGTCAATCGGGGGCGCCAACAGTGTCGGTGCTCGGTTGCGCTGCGACGGCATCGGCGATTGACCAGACTTTGAGCGCGAAGCCGGCGCCGGAGGCTGCGATCTGCTGGCCGTCGGGGCTGAAGGCGATTGATTCGACGGCGCCGGCGGGGGCGTCATAGAGCGTGAGCAGCCTTTCGCCATCTGGCAGGCGCCAGAGGGTAACGCGGCCACGGCCGAAGGCGTCTGAATGTCCAACGGCCAGCCGTGTTCCGTCGGGATTGATGGCGGCTGAGACTGCGCCGCCGTCGAGCGGGAATGTTGCCAGTTCCTCGCCGGTGGCTGGTCGCCAGATGCGAGCGCGGCGTTCGTCGAAGATGGCCAGGCGGCGCTGGTCGGCGTGTTCCTGCGGGCTGGTGCGGGGTAGGAACAGGACGTTGGAGCCGCCGGCGGGGATTTCCCAAAGGACACGTCCGTCGACGAGGTCCCAGACCAGCGTGTCGCGGATGCTGACGGAGGCGAGGCGTTCGCCGGTGCGGTCGAACGCCAAGTCGATGACGGCCCCGAGTTTGGGTTCGAGCACGCGTTCGAGCGACATGTTCAGGAGGTTCCAGATGCGGATGGAACGGTCGCCGCCGACGGTGGCGGCGCGGCGGCCGACGGCGTCGCAGGTGACGGTGGCGATGCCGGGTTCGATGAGGCGCACGAGGCGGCCGCCGGCGCTGATCTCGTATTGTGTTTCGTCGGTGGGGGCGGGGTGGGCATTGGGGATGGCGTGAAGCAGCTGACCGGCGTGGGTATCGTAGAGGAGCAGGTCATTGTCGAGGGTGCCGATGAGCAGGACGTTTTCGTGGGGCAGGAAATCGATGGCGGTGAAACGATTGGGGGGGCGGTCCGGCTGGTAGTGCCGGCGGACCGCGCCGGTCCTGGCGTCGAGGATGAGGAGTGCTCCGGTGGATGTGCAGCCTGCGACGAGTGAGCCGTCGGGGTTGAAGGTGGTGGAGGACCAGCTCGCGGCCTCCTGCACGCAGTTGTAGCCGAAGGTGTGGTATGGGGGCGGTGTGAGGGGCCAGGTTTGCAGCAAGCCGCTACGTGTTCCCGTGAGCAGGTGTGCGTGGTCGGAGGAGAAGATCGCGGAGGCGGGGGCGTGTGCGCTGTCGCGCAACGCGGCGAGCTCGGTGAAGCGGCAGGTATCGTAGAGCTGGAGCGTTTGTCGGGTTGCGAGGGCCAGGCGTGTGCCGTCGTGAGACCAGGCGATGTCGAGGACGGTATCGCCGCTGGCGCGTAGCATGCGAGATTGTCCGGTGGTGTGGTCGAAGATCGCGAGGGCGCCCGCTTCGCTGGCGGTGGCGACAGCGTTGGCGGTGGGTGCGAAACGGATGTGGGTGATCTCGGCATTGTGTATCCACGCGGTCTGGAGGGGTGTGGTGGCGTCGAGGTCCCAGAGGGTGAGTAGCCCGTCGCGGTCGCCGGCGGCGAGTACGTGTCCAGCGGGGCTGGCGGCCAGCGCGGTGACGCGGGTGGGGATTGGCCAGCTCTGAAGCAGTTCGTCAGTGACGATGTCGTGGACGTGGAGATTGCGTTCGGCGCCGGCGGTGACGAGGTGGGGGTTGTCTGGTGGGCCTGCGAGCGCCAGGGCGGTAATTGTGCGGTCGTGCAGGTTGGGGAGGGTGATGATTTCGCCGGTGGCGAGCGATACGACACGCACCACGTCGCGCGGCGGGAAGCAGATGGCAGCCCATTGATTGCGCACTGCAACGTGGAGTGCGGTTCGTTCGACCGGGGTGGGGACAACGCCGGCGTTGGCGACGATCGTGCGGGTACGGGCGTCCATAATGACGACTGCGTTGATGCCGGGACGGGCGGATACAAGGCGGCTGATGAGTCCGAGGACGAAGTTTCCGTCGGGACTGGTTGCGAGCACTTCGGAGACGCCGAGGGGTTCGCCCGGCGGTGTGGCCTGGGCTTGGTTGTTGAGCCAGTACCATTCCCAATCACGTGCCGATGGGGTGCAGCGCGCGAGCTGGTCTTTGAGTGCCGGCACATTGTTGGCGTGCAGCGCGTCGGCGGCGTTCTGGATGAACTGCGCGTAGCCGACGACGGGCATGGCGGTCTGGCGCGCGTCGGATTCGCGCCGGGCCTGGGCCTGGAGGTACCAGTACGCGGCGGTGGTGATCATGATGATGCCGAGGGTGAGGCCGGCGGCGGCGGTCAGTGGTCGGCGATAGCGGTGGATGATCTGTCGAACACGTTGCCAGGCTGTAGGGCCGCGGGTCTGGATCTTCTCGCCCAGGAGGTAGCGACGAAGCTCACTGGCGAGTTCGGCGGCGGAGGCGAAGCGACGGTCGGGATCTTTTTCCAGTGCTTTGGCGAAGATCAGCTCGAGGGGGCGCGGGAACCAGCCGGTGAAGGCGCTGAGTGCTGCCGGCTGGGCCTCCTTGATGATCTGGGCGACTTGCCACTCGGACTTATTGTGAACGTCGTAGGGCATGTGGCCGGTGAGCAGTTGGTAGCCGAGGACGCCGAGGCTGTAGACGTCGGAGCGGACATCGAGCACACCGACGGCGGGATCGACCTGCTCGGGACTCATGTAGGGGAGCGTGCCGGGGAGGTGTTGGGTGTTTGTGATCTCAACGGTGTTTTGGGCGGAGCGGTCCATGACGCGGGCGACGCCGAAGTCGAGGACTTTGATGCGCTGGTTGTCGTCGACGAGGACGTTGGAGGGTTTGAGGTCGCGGTGGAGGATACCGCGTTGGTGGGCGTGCTGGATGGCGTCGCAGACCTGGATGAGGAGTTCGAGTCGCTGGTCGGTTGAGAGTGCGTGGTGTTGTGCGAAGGTGGTGATCTCGTGGCCATCGACGAGTTCCATGGCGAAGTAGGCTTGGCGGCCGAATTCCGTTTCGGCGATGCCGGCGTCGAAGATATTGATGATGCCGGGGTCCTGCATGCGGGCGAGGACTTCGATTTCGGATTCGAAGCGTCGCCAGGAACGTGAGGATGTGTGTCCGGGGCTGATCACTTTGAGGGCGACTTCGCGGCGTGGATTGTCCTGCTCGGCGCGATAGACGACGCCCATGCCGCCCTCGGCGAGTTTGCTGAGGATGAGGTAGCGGCCGACGCGCTGGGGCGTGGGGCCGGCGCGCCACTCGGCGGCTTCGATCTGCGCGCGAGCTCGCCGGATGAGGGCGTGCTCGGGATCGACGGCGATGTTATTCAGGGGCGTATGCATCCTGCTGGTTGCGTAATAGCGGCGCTACGCGCCATGGTCAGGCACTTGCTGGTCGCAGACGCGATCCGAACCGTCGTTGCAGGTGGCGAAGTGCGCGTCGATAGAGCAGGCGCGCGCCTGCGTGCGAGCACTCGAGTTCGTGGGCGAGTTCGTGGATGGGCTTGCGATCGAAGTCGAGGTGGAGCAGCGCGCGCGTGTAGTCTTCCGGCAGGGGGGCGAGTTCGCCGATGAGTGCGTTTCGCTGTGTTTCATGGTCGACATGGTCGTGGGTACGGTGTCCGGCGAGACGCAGCAGGCTGGTGACCCAGGCGGGCGGGGAACCGTTCTTCGATGCGGCATCGTGGGTGGGTTCGCCGGGGCTGGTGGGGGATGGTGCGCGGGCGTCGCGCAGATTCCAGCGCGCGATTCGGGTGAGCCAGTGTGGCAGTTCGCTGGCGGAGCGTTTGAAGCGGGTGACGTGGCTGAAGGCTTCGAGGTAAGTTACGTACATAATATCGTTGAGCGAGGTTTCGCCGTTGTCGGGCTGTTCGTGGGCGAGTGCCGCCCGGACTGCGGGGGCGTGTCGCAGGAGGAGGATTTCGAGTGCCTCCTTGTCACCCACCCTGGCCTGGTTGAGGAGTTCCTCGTCCGACTGGGTCACTGATGCTCCACGTGCACCTATTTTTGAGACGATGTCGTGAACGTTTCATTATCTGCAAGAGTGCCTGCGCAACGCAAGCGTTTTTTGGTTGTGTGCGGATGAGGCGGCGGGGTGGCGACTTGTTCGGAGAGTGGATTATCTGCCCAGGTGGTGCGGGGTTTCGACATGGGGGGCGCAGGTGTGCGCGGCGTGGTTCGGCTGAATCGTTTCATGGTGGTCGTCGCGAGTGTGGGGGATGGGCAGTTTGGTTCATTTGGGGATGTTGCCCGGAAGTTGCTAATGTTTGGCACGTTGGGTGGGCGATAGAGCTACAGAGACTCTGAGTGCGGTCATCTGTATTCGGAGATGGGCCTGGTCGTCGGGTCGTCGCTGCTTGTGAGAGTGGCGCGCTTATTATCGGGCCTTCGCGTTGTAGTGCGGTGGGGGAAGTCGTAGTCCGTGTCCGTTTGTTGCGCGGAGCCACGTCGAGGCGGCAGCGTCTTCTCTGCGGAGCGAGCGGAACCAGTGAGCCGAGGTTGAAATGGGGTTCGAGTCACAGTTGGATGAGACGGGTACGGTGCAGGCGGGTATGCAGCCGCTGCCCATTTGGTGGCGTAATGTAGATGAAGATGAGTTTGGGCGTGGCTGGTTGCTGGAGAGTCATGCGGAGGGGGCGGCGTTTCTGTATGAAGGGACGGCGCCGCAGCCGAATACAGCGATTGTGACGTCGACGAGTGATCCTGCTTCGCTGGAGGATTCCGGGACGCCGGTATTGGTGCGCAAAGTCGACCACATACAGGATGACATGTTTCTGGTGGCGACCGAGTACATGCGTGTTGAGGTTTGATGGTTGGCGGGAACGGGTTGGTTGAGGTTGTTTGCAGATTGGGGGGGGCAGGAAGAGTCATGAGCACGAGTGAGGCGAGTCCGGCGGTGGTTTCGCAGCGTCCGTTTCGCGAGCGACGGCGTCACGCGCGGGTACCGTTTGAGGGCACGATGTGCTGGGAGACGGATCGTGATCATGGCGAGGGTGAGGTAATTGATCTATCGCCGGGCGGCGTGGCGTTTCACGTGCCGCAACGGGATGCCGTACGTTTGCGTGGGCAGTTGGCGCTGGATATGGCGTTGGGGCCGGGGTTACGTTGGCGGGTGGCGGATGCGGCGCGGATCGTACGGATTGTTCCGCGGGACATGGAGACGTGTCGGGTGTGTGTGCAATTTGCGCCGTTTGATGATTAGTGGCGGGAGCGGGTGGGTTTAGTTTGGGGGTCCCGAGTGGCTTAGAGGCGGACCAGGGCAGTCTGGTTCGGCGGCGCGCTGGCAGCGACCTATAATGCTCCTGCGCGCCGACTTTGGTCTTTGGGGGAACTGTGAGACGGAGTGAGGACGAGTCATGTCGGGACGGACACTGTTTTGTTCTGCGATGTGGGTGGTTGTGCTGCTGGCGGGGTGTGGTGAGCGTTCACGGCCTGCGCTGCGGGATGAGGGGCGGGTGGACCAAGTATCGCCGGTCGCGGTAGCGCTGGTCAGCGCGCTGGAGGATTTCGAGGAGTATTTTGACGCGGTGGTGGCCGATGCGGCGAGTGAGATTGAGTGGCAGGCTCCGGATCGGGAGATGCGCAAGGCGGCGGTGTTGTGGAAGGTGCGCATGACGACGGAGTGTCGGGTGGCGACGAATCAGCCGGATCCGGCGGCGGCGCTGATTGATACGTGGACGTTGTGTACCCGTATGCGGGCGTATATGGCGGATGGGTTGGGGAAGGATTTGTTTGGCGAGTTGCAGCCGATCGCGGTGGATGCAGCGAGGCAGCTTGAGGATCGGATTGCGCACATTGCGGAGACGTACTTGCCGGCTGACAAGTTCGTGGCGGCGCGTGAGGCGGTGGAGGGCTATGCGATGGAGCATCCGATTGGGGGAGTGTTTGATCGGAAGCGTGCGCCGCGCATGAGCAAGGAGAAGGAGGGGCAGACGCTGCTCGAGATGATGATGACGCCGCTGGAGCCGTTTCGTGCGATTGGGCAGTTTAATCGTGGGGCGGACTCGCTGCGGGACATGTCGCTGACGGCGGATCGGTTTGCGGACATTGTGGAGGACTTGCCGTCGAGTGTGCGCTGGCAGACGCAGTTGCTGCTCATGAATCTGGAGGAGGCGGAGGCTATTCGGTCGACGCTGAACAGCATGGAGACGTTTTCGCAGAGCACGCGACGGATTGCGGACACTGCGGAGGCGTTGCCGAAGGAGTTGCGGGAAGAAGCGAGCGCGTGGCTGGATGAGGTGGAGGCGCGGCAAGGGACCGTGCAGGAGACGTTATCCGAGGCAAGAGAGACGGCGGCGTCGATTGAGCGGAGCGTTGGGCGGGTGGATGAGATTGCGCAGCGGGTTGACCGGACGGTCAACGAGTCGAGTGAGGTGGCGGGGGCCTGGCGTCAAACGGCCGAGGCTGTAAGGCTGGCGGTGGCGGAGATGAACCGCTTGAAGGGTGAGGACGCGCAGGAGGTGGATGGGGATGGTGAGAGCGGTGGGTTCGATGTGCGGCAATATGGTCAGACGGCGGGAGAGATCCAATCGGCGGCGACGGAGTTGCGGCAATTGGTCGGAGATATTCATGCACTGGCGGGTTCGCCCGTGCTGCCGCAGAGTGTCGCGACGATCGACGCGCGTGCGCAGGCAACGCTCGGTGACGCGATGCTAGGGCTGCGCGGTGTGGTGGATCATCTGGCGTGGCGGTTGGGGCAGTTGGCATTACTGGTGTTTGTGCTGGCGGTCGTGTACCGATGGACGGGGCGAAGATGGACGTCGAGTATGGAGGCCTGACGCCACACCAGCGAGCTACACGGGCGGGCTAGCGTGGCCATTCTACTCGTGGCGATACTTCCACTGGCCGGCGACGAGGGTGCCGACGGCGCGGCTGCGGACTTGCCAGCCTTCGAAGGGGGTATTGCGGCTCTTGGAGCGCATTTGCTCGGCGTCGATGGTCCACTCGAGTTCGGGGTTGATAAGGGTCACGTCGGCGCGCTGGCCGACGGCGAGGGATCCGCCGGGGACGCCGAGGAGTTTGGCGGGGTTGGTGGACATGAGCGCGATGAGCTGGGGCCAATCGATGTGGCCGGGCTCGATCAGGGCGCGGACGAACAGCGGCAGGGACGTTTCCAGTCCGATGATGCCGAAGGGGGCGTATTGGAATTCGTGTTCTTTGCTTTCGCGGCCGTGGGGTGCGTGGTCGGTGACGCAGCAGTCGATCGTTCCGTCACGGACGCCGGTGATGCAGGCGTCGACATCGGCGCGGCTGCGCAGTGGTGGTTTCATTTTGCAGTTGGTATCGAAGCTGGCGCAGGCCTCGTCGGTGAGGAGGAGGTGATGGGGGGTGACTTCGGCGGAGACGCGCTGGCCGGCAGCCTTGGCTGCGCGGACGAGGTCAACCGTAGCCGCAACGGAGATGTGGGCGACGTGGTAGCGGACGCCGACCTGCCTGGCGAGGGTGAGGTCGCGTTGTGCCATGACGACTTCGGAGGTGCCGGAGATGCCGGGCAGGCCGAGGCGGGCGGCGGTGGGGCCGGCGTGCATGCAGCCGCTGCCGGAGAGTGAGGGATCTTCGCAGTGTTGGATGAAAAGGCGGTCGAACATGCTGAGGTAGCGCATGGCGCGGAGGCAGACGCTGGCGTCGGCGATGCCGCTGCCGTCGTCGCTGAAGGCGATGGCGCCGGCGCGGACCATGAGGCCGATTTCGGCGAGTTCCTTGCCTTCGCGGCCGGCGGTGAGGGCGCCGATGGGGTAGACGTGCGTGCTGGCGGTGCGGGCGGCCTGGCGGAGGACGAACTCGATGGGGGAGTCGTTGTCGAGTGGGGGGTTGGTGTTGGGCATGCAGGCGACGGCGGTGAAGCCGCCGGCAGCGGCTGCGGCGGTGCCGGTCTCGATCGTCTCGCTTTCTTCGAAGCCGGGCTCACGGAGGTGGACGTGCATGTCGATGAGGCCGGGGACGACGAGGAGGCCGGTGGCGTCGACGACTTCGTCGGCTGAGGAAGGAGTATCGGGGCCGAGGGTGGCGATTTTGCCGTCACGAATGGCCAGATCGCGGATCTCGTCGATTTCCTGAGCGGGATCGATGATGCGGCCGCCGCGGATGAGGATGGTCTTGCTCATGTTGTTCTCGATGTCCTGTTTGGGCGGCGCGGCCAGGCGGCGCGGCGCTTGGAATTGGGGTTATGATACGCGCCGTGGCGGCTGCGCGTAGGGTTGCGGGCCAATTCGTGTATTCGTGTTTGCGGGGCGGTGTGTGAGAGTCGGAGGGAGCCGATGCGGTTCACGGAAGACGGGTTGCGACAACGTATTGCAGATGAGGGGCTGTTGCTGGACGGGGGGCTGGGGACGGAGTTGGAGCGGCGGGGAGTGCGGGGGACGTTGCCGTTGTGGTCGACGCATGCGCTGCTTGAGCGACCCCAGTTGGTACGGACAATTCACGGTGAGTACGTGGAGGCGGGTGCGGGGATTGTTGTGGCGGGCACGTTTCGGACGAATCCACGGGCGTTACGAGCGGCGGGACTGGGTGGACGGGGGGCGGAGCTGAATCGACTGGCGGTGGATTTGGCGCGCGAGGCTGTGGGTGAGCGGGTCGTGCTGGTTGGGGCCAGTGTGGCGCCGGTCGCGGACTGTTATGACGTGGAGCGCGTCCCGGACGAGCAGACGCTGAGCGATGAGCATGCGGAGAATATGGACTGGGTTGCCGGGGCGGAGCCGGATCTGGTGTGGATCGAGACGATGGGGACGCTGCGTGAGGCGGTGGCGGCATGCCGGGCGGCGCGTGAGCGCGGATTGCCGTTTGTGATCTCACTGATGCCTGCTGAGCGTGGGACGCTGCTGAGCGGGGAGCCGCTGGCGGAGGTCGTGGCCGCGGTGGAAGAGGAGAAGCCGATGGCTATTGGCATGAATTGTGCGCCGCCGTTGGGGATATCGTCGCTGCTGCCGACGTTGCTGCGGCTGTCCAGCGTTCCGACGGTGGCGTATGCGCATATTGGTAATAGGGAGCCGACGACGGGGTGGTCTTTCTCGGAGGCGAATGTGGAGCCGGAGCAGTATGCGGAGTATGCGGGGCGGTGGTGTGCGTTGGGTGTGCGTGTGATTGGCGGCTGCTGTGGGACGAGGCCGGGGCATGTGCGTGCGGTGTGTGAGCGGATACGAGGGGGCGAGGGAGGATCTGTGGGTTTGAGTGTTTGAGGATCTGAGTGGTTGGGGGCGCGGGGGTTTTGGCCGCTGCGCGGGGTTGGAGTGGGAACGTGGGAACGGCTCAGGCCACGGCGTTGTTGGCCGCTGCGCGGATTGGCGGTGTTTGTCGGGTCAAACGCACTGCCGACACGGCAGTGGCACGGGCCGACACGGCAGTGGCACGGGCGGGCGTGGTTGGTCGCTTGCGGCTGCCGCCCAATAGCCATCGGCTTCTCCTCTTCCACTGAGGGCGGCCGCTACCGGACGTCAGGCTCGGAGGCCGAGAATGGTAACAAAGTAATAATGGGACAAAGTGACAAGGGGTCCGGGGACACGAGGGAACGTGGGAAGGTGGGAACGGCTCAGGCCACGCGGTTGTTGGCCGCTACGCGGGGTGGGCGTGTGTGGTGCAGTGAGGAACACTGCTGACACAGCAGTGGCACTGGCAGGCGGGGTTGGTTACGCGGGGTCAGCCGGGAATTGAGCGTTGCCGGACGTCAGGCTCGGAGGCCTGACGCTACATTGCTGACCGGCCGGAGGTCGGTCCCACACATCGCCGATCGACGCGAGGTTGGTCCTCCACATCACCGATTGGCCGGAGGTTGGAGCCCCACATCGTTGATTGGTCGGAGGTTGGTCGCCCCATGCGGAGGGCTGATGGTGTGGGGAAACTGTGTGATTTGGGTGGTTACGGGCGTGTTTGGAACTTGATTACGACTAGCGTGATGTCGTCGTCCTGGGTGCGGTGGCCGTGGAAGGCGCTGACGGCGAGCGTGATGGCGGTGCTGATGTCGCGGGCGGAATGCGTGTGATGCTCACGGATGATGTCCTGCAGGCGGCCTTTGCCGAACATCTGGCCTTGGGGGTTGCGGGCTTCCCAGATGCCGTCGGTGCCGATGACGAGGATCTGCCCGGGCGCAACGACGCGGGGTCCGAGATCTTCGTATTTCCAGTGTGCGTCGATGCCGAGGGGCAAGCCGCCGCCGTCGAGTTCGTTGAACGCGTCGGTGGCCGGATCGTAGATGATGGCAGGGTCGTGGCCGGCGTTGGCCCAGCGTACCGCGTGCTCGCGGACATCGATGAGGAAGTAGCCCAGCGTCATGAAGCGGCCGACGGGGACGTCCTGGGTGAGGTGGCGATTCATGTGGTTGAGGATGTTGCCGAGGTCGGCGGGGTCGCCGGCGCGGCTGCGCAGCAGGGCCCGAGCGGTAGCCATGAGCAGGGCGGCGGCGATGCCGTGTCCGGCGACGTCTCCGACGGCGACGCCGAGGCGGTGGGGGCCGAGTTCGGTGAGTTCGACGAAATCGAAGTAGTCGCCGCCGGTCTCGTCGCAGTAGAGGCTTTGGCCGGCGACGTCGAGGCCGGGGATGCGGGGTGGGTCTTGGGGCAGGAGGTGTTGCTGGACCTCCATGGCGACGGTGAGGGATTGCTTGAGGCGGATGCGTTCGCGGAGTTGGGGGAGCATGCGGTTGACCGCTGTGGCGAGGTGACCGAGTTCGTCGCGGGTGCGGACGCGGGAGGGGGTATTGAAGTCGCCGCTGGCGATGCGGCGTGCGGCGGCGGCGAGCTCCTGGATGGGCTTGGTAACGTGGCGAGAAGCGCTCAGAGAGGAGAGGACAACGACGACGATGACGCCGAGGATGAGGAAGATGACGAGGCGGGCCTGGGCGTCGATGCGGGCGTGGACGCGTTGTTCGGCGGCGCGGGCTGGGGCGAGGACGGTTTTGTAGGGAATGATGGCGACGAGGGCGGCGCCGGCGTCTTCGAGAGGTGCGTAGGCCCAGAGTGATTTGAGTCCGCGGTAGGTGAGGGTGCGGACGTCGGCGAGGTTGGCGCTCAGGTCGCTGCGGACGAGTTCGAACTCCTCCCGATCGGGCGAGTTGAGGTGTTCGAGTTGTGGCTGGGTATTGGCGGTTGGGGCTTCGTACTCGCGTCTGGCGAGGATGAGGATGTTGGGTGGGTCGCTGATTGGGTCGGGCTCGGCGACGACGAGCATGACATCGGTGACGTCGGACCATTCGGGGGGTAGCTGGACGGTTTGGATTACGTCGGTCAGGCGGGTGTCGATTCCGGCGACGCCGGTGAGGGTTTCGTCGTTTCGGAACACGGGGATGGAGAGGGTAAGGACGGTGTGGCGGGTGGCGACGTCGATGGTCAGGGGGTTCCAGACAAGGCCTTTGGTGTTGATGGCGCGTTGGTACCAGGGGCGCTGTCGGGGGTCGTAGTTGGTTGGGAGGGTACCTTGGCCGGGGTAGAAGGTATGGAGGCCGTTTTCGAGGGTGAGGTATTGCCAGAAGATGTAGTTGGGTTGTGATTCCTGGATGGTCTGGAAGATGGGTAGGATTCTGGTGAGGCGGGCTTGATCGTCGGCGACGGCGGCGGTTTCGGTGCCGGGGGCGTGGTAGAAGCCTTGTTGTTCGTAGGCGGCGGCGAGGTGGGGATGGTCGGCGGGATGTGGGTTATTGGGTTGGGACTCGGTTGGGGTGGTTAGGATGACCCCTTGTTTGATGAGGGGGATGTTGTTGGGTGGGGGTTCGTCGAGTAGGTGTTCGGCTTCGCGGGCGAGGAAGGTTAGGTTTTGTTCGAGGAGTTCGCCTTCGCGCTGGACGAGGCGGGCGTGGTCGCGGACGGTTTTGAGGAGGAATTGTTCGGCGTTGCTGAGGAGGTTGTTGCGGACGTCCTGGGCGAGGTCGTCTGCGGCGCGGAGGGCGCCGGCGCGGCCGATCCAGAGCGCGATGGTGAGGGGGCCGAGGGAGATGGTGAGGAGCAGGAGCAGGATTTTCCAACGTAGGCGGAACACGGGGGGCATGATACGGGGTGGTGCGTTTTGGGGTAGCGGGTGTGGGTGGGATTTGGTGGTGGGGGGTTGTGATTGTGGTGCGGAATGGGTCGGCGCATGCGGGTGAGCGGGTGTGAGAAAAATGCCGGATTTTGATTTGCTCTGCGCCGGATGTTTGGTTATTATTAGGGTTCTTGGGCGTGACGATTTGTGGCGCCTGCATTAGTGGAAACGGAGATTGTGTTTTGGTTATTGAGGCAGCTTGTATGTCTGTGCTGAGGGTGTGCGCTGAGTCGCCGATGGAGACGAGGTCGGAGGCTGCGGTGGTGGGGTATGGGGATGAGGCGGGTATTGAGCGGGTTGGAGGGGGTGGGATTGGTGTGGTGGAGGCGTCGGCTGGGCCGGGGGGTGTGGCCGATGATTCTCTGGTGTGTGAAGTAGATGGTGGGGATGTTGGGCGGTGGCGGATGGGGCGGCGCGTGGTGCAGGGGGAGAATTGCGAGGGTGTTTCGCGGGATCCGCGTTTGGTGGGATTGGCGGCGCAGGTTCGGCGATTGCAGCGGCGGCATCGTGTGTGCGATAAGGCGCGGCGTTGTGCGAGTGGGCTGGCGGAGTTGGATGAGGTGTTGGGGGGTGGTTTTGTGCGAGGTGGGGTACACGAACTGGTGGCGGCGCGTGAAGGGGCAGCGGCGTATACCGTGGCGCTGCGGACCGCTGCCCGCGCCGCCAGCGCTAACAAGTGGTTGTTCTATGTTGATGTGGGGCAGGATTTGTATCCGCCGGCGCTGGCGCAGATGGGGGTGCCGTTGGGGCGGCTGATTGTGGTGCGTACTGCGTGGCTGACGGATGCGTTGTGGGTGTGTGAGCAGGTGTTGCGGTGTCGGGGGGTGGGGGCGGTTGTGTTGCCGGTGCGCAAGTTGGATGCATATGTTTCGCGGCGGTTGCAATTGGCGGCGGAGGCTGGGGAGGGGTTGGGGCTGTTGATTCGGCGGGAGGCAGATGGCGGGCAGATATTTGCGGCGAGTCGTTTGTATTTCGAGCCAATGATCGGAGGGAAGGGAAGCCGTCGAATGCGGGTTAGCGTGCTCAAATTGCGGGAGGGACGCCCGTGTGAGCCGTTTGTGGTGGAGTTGCCCGATGCGGCGGATTTTATGTCTGTGGCTGCCGGACCTATCGATCGAGCGGGCCCGGCGTGCTACCGCGCGAGCGGCTGATGTGTCGCAGCCGGTCGTGCTGACGCGGCCGGTGGGAGCGTCGCTCAGTGTTGTGCGAGCCTGTTCGCAGGCACGTGAAGCAGGCGTGCGGGCAGGCATGACGTTGGGGCAGGCGCAGGCGCTGCTGCCGCAGGTGGCGGTGCTGGCGGATGATCCGGCGGGTGATGGTGTGGTGCTGGAGCGTCTGGCGCGTTGGGCGTTGCGGTTCAGTCCGAATGTGGAGGCTGTGTCGCCGGACGTATTGCTCGTGGATGTCACGGGTTGTGCGCGGCTCTTCGGAGGAGAAAGCAATATTGTGCGTCAGGCTGTAGGGGGGCTGGCGCAGCAGGGGTTTGTGGCGCGGGGGGCGTTGGCGGATACGGTGGGGGCGGCGTGTGCGCTGGCGCGGGGCGGGTCGGAGGCGACGGTGGTGGTGCCGCCGGGCTTGGGCAGCATGTATCTGGCGCCGCTGTCGCCGGAGGTGTTACGGATTGAGCCGTGGGTGAGTGCGCAGCTTGATGCGTTGGGTGTGCGAACGATTGGAGATTTGCTGACGTTGCCGCGGTCGGCGTTGCCGGGGCGGTTTGGGGCTGGGCTTGTATTGCGGTTGCAGCAGGCACTGGGTGAGGTGTGTGAGCCGGTTACGCCGGTGGTGTCGGAGGACGTGCTGCGGGTCGGGCTAGGATTTGATAGTCCGGTGGCGGATTTTGCGATGATTCTGGGGGTGGGGCAGCGTTTACTGGCGGATTTGCTGACGCGGCTGCGGGTGGCGGCGCGGGCTTTGCAGGTGCTGGAGTGCATTTTGTATTTTGAGGATGTGCCGCCGCGGGTGTTGGCGGTTGGTTTGGCGCGGGCGTCGCGGATTGAGAAGCATATTGGCGAATTGTTGCGGCAGCGGCTGGAACGGACGGATCTGTCGCCGGGTGTAATGGGGGTTCGGCTGGTGGCGCGGGAGACGGTGCGTTTTGGCGGGGTGCAGGAGGAGCTGTTTGAGGCGAAGGAGCCGGGTGATGATGAGGCGCTCGGGACGTTGATCGATCGGTTGGCGAGTCGGCTGGGGTATGCGGCGCTGGTGCGGCTGCGATTGGAGGATGACCATCAGCCGGAGCGGGCTTATCGGTATGTGCTGGTGTCGGACGTGGGGTGTGAGGTGGATGAGGTTGGGGGGCGTGAGGAGTTGGTTTTTGCGGTGGACGGGGCGGGTGATGAGGGCGTGGTGGCGGAAGTCGCCAGCCGGAATCCGCGGCCGGTGCGGCTGCTGGCCAGGCCGTTGCCGGTGCGGGTGATTGCGCTGGTGCCGGACGGTCCGCCGACGTGGCTGGCGTATGGTGGTCAGGAGCAGTTTGTGGTGGATGTGCGTGGTCCGGAGCGGATTGAGACGGCGTGGTGGCGGGGGGCGGATGTGCGGCGGGACTATTTTCGGGTGACGGTTGAATGTGGGGAGCAATTGTGGGTTTTTCGCGATAAAGCCGGCAAGCGCTGGTATTTGCATGGTTATTTTGCGTAGCCCACTTGTCGGGAGCACCTGCGAGAAGGTGACGCAGTGCGTACGATATGCTCTGCGCCCGCGCAACGTTGGAGGGCTTGTCGTTGTGTTGCAGCGTTGGACGTCCCCGTCGGGCATGCGCGGATTGTCAGGCTTTGATGCCTGGCGCTACACGTTTCCGCGACTTGCTCTAGAGTACTGAATGGGCGTTGGCAGCACTGGAGTCAGGTGGCTACGCGAAGTGATCAGCCAGGCGAGAGCGGGGTCCGCACGACATGGACACCGCGCGCGAAGCGTTGGCTCGCGCATGGGCGACTGCCGATTTGGGTGGCGCTTGTTGCGGTGGTGCTGACGTTGCCGTCGCTGGGCGTCGGGTGGGTAGCGGATGATTATTACCACCGGGCGGTTTTGCATGACGCGGGTGCGTTCGGCGACATCGTGAGCGGTCCGCTGGACATGTTCAATTTCTTTGACGGGGACCCGGTAAGAACGCGGCGCATGATGGATCTTGGCTTTGTGCCCTGGTGGACGAATCCGCAGATCCAGGCGGGGCTATGGCGGCCGCTGACGGTGCTGACGCACTGGCTGGATTATCAGTTGTGGCCGGAAACGCCGGCGTTGATGCATGCGCAGAGTATCGCGTGGTTTGGGCTGCTGGTGCTGGTGGTTGCGGTTTTTTATCGCCGGATGCTGGGGGCTACTTGGGTGGCGGGGCTGGCGGCGTTGCTATATGCGGTTGACGATGCGCGGGGGATGCCGGTGGCGTTTCTGGCCAATCGGAATGTACTGATCTCGGCGACGTTTGGGGTGACGGCGCTGCTGATGCATGATCGCTGGCGGCGGGGCGGTTCCGGGTTTGCGGGCGTGGCAACGGCGGTGTTGTTGCTGGCGAGTTTGCTGGCGAAGGAGGCGGGTGTTGCGACGTGCGCATATCTGGCGGCGTATGCGCTGTGGTGTGACGGCGGATCGTGGAAGTCGCGGGTGCTGAGCTTGCTGCCGTACGCGCTTGTCGTATTGGGGTGGCGTGTGGTGTATGCGGGGCTGGGTTATGGGATGGCGCACACCGGCCTGTATGTGGATCCACTGAGTGAGCCGCTGCGGTTTGTGTACGTGGTTGCGGTGCGGGGACCGGTGCTGCTGTTGGGGCAGTGGGCGTGGCCGCCGGCGGAGATCGTATTGCTGTTGTCGGACGTGCAGCGCGTTGTGCATTGGGTTGTGGCGGTGGTTGTACTGGGTGCGCTCGGATGGCTGGTATGGCCGGTGGTGCGACGTGATCGGGTGGCGTGGTTTTGGGTGACGGGGATGTTGCTGGCGGTCGTGCCGTTCTGTGCGGCGTTTCCGGGAGATCGATTGCTCACGTTTGTGGGCTTGGGCGCGATGGGGCTGTTGGCACAGGTTGCAGCACGCGTTTTTGAATCGGCGCGGGGCGTATCCGCTCGGTTGGGGATGCGTTGGTCGCGTGTGGTTGTGGGCGCTTTGTTGGGGCTACATCTGGCCGTATCGCCGGCGATGTTGATGGCGCGGTCGTTCAGTCCGACGGGGGATGTGCTGATTGGTGGGTTTTATTTGCGGCTGCCATTTGACGAGCGTATCCGCCGGCAGGAGCTGATTGTCGTCAATCCGCCGAGTGTGCTGCATATGGCATATCTGTTGCCGGAGCGGGAACTGGCGGGGGAGCGGTTGCCGAAGCGTGTGCTGAGTCTGGCGTCGGGGATGCAGCCGGTGACTGTTGAGCGGATTGACGAGCGGACGCTGATGGTGCGGCCTGAGGGCGGGTATTTGCGGTGGTTGTTTGATCGGCTGTTTCGGGAGGAGGGGGATGCGCTAGGGGTTGGGGATACGGTCGATTTGACGGGTGTGAAGATCAGGGTGAACGAATTGAACGAGGCGGGGCGGCCGGCGGTGGTGCGATTTGAGTTTGCGCGGTCGCTGGATAGTCCACGTTATCGGTGGGTTTGTTTTGAGGATGGTGCGTTTGGGGAGTGTGTGCCGCCGGCGGTTGGGGAGCGGTGGCAGATTGATCCGTGGTGAGAGGTGTGATTTGGCATGGGCGATTCGGAGATATGTGCCGGGTTGTAATTTCGCGGAGGCGGCGAGTGCGCGTAAGGTATGAATTGGTAGGTCAGGGAATCACGGTTTGCAGCCATAGGGAGCGAGGTGATGTCGCCACGGGTTGAGCAATTGTGTTTTCACGAGGAGTTGTTGCTGCTGGCTTTGCGGGACGCGAAGGGTACGGTGCATGGGCAGGCGGGGTTTTATCAGTATGCGCTAGCGGCGGGGGTGCTGGCGGAGTTGCTGTTGCAGAAGCGCATCGCGATTGTGGATGCGCGGAAGCGCATGGTGGAAGTCGTTGATGATACGCCGACGGGGAATGAGCTGCTTGATGAGTGTCTGGAGCGCATTTATACGGCGAAGCGTCGGCAACGTTTGCAGACGTGGGTGCAGCGGATCGGGAACCGCAGCAAGCTGAAGCATGATGTGGCGCGGGCGTTATGCCGCAAGGGGGCGTTGCGCGAGGATGAGGATCGGGTGCTGCTGCTGTTTCGGCGGCGGTTGTATCCGGAGCAGGACCCGCGGTTCGAGCAGCGGATTATAGAGCGGTTGCGTAAGGCGATTTTCAGCGATTCCGGGAAGGTGGATCCGCGGACGGCGGTGCTGGTGTCGTTGGCGCATGGGACGGACTTGCTGGCGATTCCGTTCAAACGGAAAGAACTGCGTGAGCGCAAGCAACGCATCAAGCAGATTACTGATGGAGAGGTTCTGGGGAAGGTGGCGAAAGAGGCTGCGGAAGCGGTTCAGGCGGCGATCATTGCGGCGACGACGGCGGCTTCGGTCTCCGCGACCGTTGTGGCGACGACGGGTTCGAGTTGAGTGCAGGATCGAGTGAAGCGCCCTGTGTGGGTCCGTGGGACCGCCGCCGCCCGGGGATTCGCTGGGATACTGGGGCTGCTCAAGCACCGTGGCGCGTTGCCGTGTTGCTCCGGGGGCAGCGGCACATCTTCTCTCAGGAGCCGAGTTCGCAGCTGCGGTCGTAGGCGGCGAGTACGCCCTCGACGATGTCCTCGAATACGTCGCGGCTTTCGAAGGCGGACATTGCGGCGGCGGTGGTTCCGGCGGGGGAGGTTACCTTCTCGCGCAGGGTTTGGGGGGATTCGCCGGTTTCGAGCATCATGCGGGCAGCGCCGAGGGCGCTTTGTCGGGCGAGGAGTCCGGCGTAGTGCTCGGAGAGGCCGAGTCGGCGGCCGGCTTCGATGATGGCTTCGGTGAAGAAGTAGTAGTAGGCGGGGCCGGTCCCGGAGATGGCGGTGACGGCGTCCATGAAGCGTTCGTCGTCGACGTGGATGCTCTTGCCGCCGGCGTCGAATATGCGTTGGGCGCGAAGGACGTCGGCTTCACTGGCGTAGCGACCGGGGCAGACGCCGGCCATTCCAGCGCCGACGTGGGAGGCGAGGTTTGGCATGACACGCACGACGCGGGGCTGGATGCTGGGGAAGCAGTCTTCGAGCGCGCGGGTTGAGACGCCGGCCATGATGGAGACGAGGAGTTGATCCTGGCGGAGCAGCTCGGCGAATTCCTCGACGGTCCAGCGATATTGCTGGGGTTTGACGGCCAGGAGGATGATATGGCTGTCCCGGACGAGTTTGCGGTTGTCGGTTGTCGTCTTGATGCGGAAGCGGTTCTCGAAGAGTTCGCGGCGATCGGGGTTGTGGTCGGAGGCGATGATGCGGTCGTCCAGCAGCATGCTGTTGCGCAGGATGCCGTGCACGATGCCTTCGGCGGCGTTGCCGGCGCCGATGACGCCGATTTCGTACTGCGTCGACAAGGTTTGCTCCCTTCGTGGGCCGTCCAACAGGGATTTTATCGGTTGGCTGGTGGTGAGGCGTGAGGGCAAAGTGTGCGGACGAGGAGGGTATGGCGGGTGCGCGTGGAGGGGCGGATCAGTGCGGTGTGGGCGGGCGGCTTAGAACTGGTCGATGAGCTTTCGGAGGGTGCCGGGCTTGATCTGCGGGGAGTGGGCGGTGGCGGCGATGGAGTCGGTGCCGGTACGGGTTGGCTGGCCAGGGGCGTTTGGGGCGTTTTTGGTGATCAGCCCGTGTTGATTGCGGGACTGGGTGCGTGGCGTTTCCTTCGTTTGGGTGCTGTGCGGATGGAACCCGATAGCGGCCAAGTCGTCTGCTTCGAAGATCTCGGAGAAGAGGTGATCGAGTTCGCGGGCGGCGTTGCGGGCGCTGGAGCCCATGTCCCAGACCGTGGTGCCCTGGCCGCAGGCCTCGGCGTAGGCTTGGCGCAACTGGACGACGGATCGGGCGATGGGGAAGCCATATTTGCGCACCGCCGCGAGCGCGACGCGGGCGAGGCGCGTGCGGGGCTGAACGCGGTTCATCACGGTGACGACATAGGGGCGGTCGTCGCGCTGGACGGCGAGGCGGACACGATACAGCTCGCGGGCGGTGCGGTAGGAGGCGTGGACGTCCATCAGCGAAGGGCCGATGGGCATGAGCACGAGGTCGGCGGCGCCGGCCAGCGTGATCGTGGTTTCGTTCAGCGTGGCCGGTCCGTCGGCGATGACGATGTCGTGAATGGCGGCCAGCCGGGGCAGACGTTCAATCAAGTGGTCGGGATTGGCGTGGGTTTCCAGGCGGATGTCGGGTGCCATTTGGCCGAGCCAGTCGGTCGTGCTGCGTTGCGCGTCGGCGTCGACGACCGCGATGCGATAGCCGCGGCGTTGTAGCCAGGCGGCGGCGTGGACGGCAAGGGTTGATTTGCCGACGCCGCCTTTGCTATTGATGACCGCCAGAATCATGGCTTGGTGTCCGTTCGAGAGGGGGACGTTGCCGCGCAGCCCGCGAGAGCAGGTCAGGAGTTCTCTGAGGGAGAGGATCGACCGGGTGAGGTGCGGGGCTTGAGCTGGTCCTGGACGGCGGGTTGTGAGTAGGGTGCAGGTGGCGGGGTCGACGTGGGAGTTTCGGGCTGGAAGCGCGACGCGTGAGGGTGATCGATGGGTTGCTCTGGCTCCTCATCGAGGGCGGCTGGGGGGGTGGAGGCCGGATCGCAGATGACACGATTGCCACCTTGCTGCTTGGCCGCATACATGGCCTGGTCGGCCCGATTGATGAGTTGATCGGGAGTATCTCCTCGATGCCAGGCGACGGCTCCGATGCTGGCTCTGACGGGTAAGTGAGGCTCGGGGTCGTAGGCGCGGTCCTCGTGGACGGAGCGCAGTAGGCGGCGAGCGACCTGCAGGGCGCCGTGGAGGTTCGTGTTCGGGAGCATAATGATGAATTCGTCGCCGCCGACGCGGGCCGCGCCATCAAAGTGACGCAGCACAGACGTAATGCGGCTGGCGATCTGGCGGAGGATGGCGTCGCCAGCGGCATGTCCCTGGCGGTCATTGACGGCCTTGAGTCCGTCGAGGTCGACCATGAGGATGGTGAGGTTGTTGTTAAAGCGTTCTGCGCGGCGGATTTCGCGTTCGAGGGCTTCGACGATCCAGCGGCGGTTGTAGAGTCCGGTGAGGCCGTCGACGCGGGCCTCGGTGCGGGCTTGGCGGTGTGTGACGGCGAATTGCAAGGCTTGGGCGATGAATTTGAGAATCAGATCTCGTGTTGTTGGGGTGCATGATGGTGGAGCGGGTGCTTTCCCGGTGAGGTTCAGGACTCCGTGGAGTTGATCTGCGTTGACGAGCGGTACGACGAGGCACGTGTTCTCGTCCGCGGGGCGTGGACTGACGCGAGTGATGGCTCGCTCGGTCAGGTGTTGCCGGACGTTTTGGCTGCGGACCATCTGGCGGCTGTTGGCGGCTTGCGCCATGAGGTGGGTGCTGCTGGCGTCTAGCGGGATGACGATGTCGAGGGGGCGGGTGTGCGATGTGTCCGCCAGAGTGAGTAGCTGTCGGCGCGGGTCGTGGAGGTAGAGCGAGCCCAAGCGGTAGCCAAGGCGGGTAGGCAGGCGGGTCACGATTCGTCGGCAGAGCGCTTTGAGTTCGAGCTCGTGGTAATCGAGGATCCAGGCGGGGAGGGTTGTATCTTCGGCTGTTGATTGGTTTCGAGGTTGTTTCGTAGGCGAGATGGTGGTAGCCCACAGGACGTCGAGTACGGTGGTTGGGACGGGTTTTCGGATGAACGTGCCTGGGTGGAGATCGGGTCGGCGCTGGTCAGCGCTGGACCAGAAGTAGACGTGACGTGAGGCATCCGATGGGGGCGTTTCCGAGGTCGAGTCGAGGTCGATCCAGAGTTGGTGGCAGGCCGGAAGCGGTTTCTGCAATAGTTCGGTGGGTCTAACGCGGGTGAGTTTGGCGTAGTCGGGGCGGCGCTGTCTGATGCAGGACCAGAGGGCGTCGTCGTTGGTGACGATCAGCACGTCGAATGCGCGGTGGGCCATCAGAATCTCGCGTTCGGGGGTCCCATTCTGCTCTGATCGGGTGCCCATAACAAATAACTGTAGGTTCGCTGCGATTCGCGGGCCGTGGCCGGGGCGCAATTTCGATGTACCTGAGCGCAGGAAGCGACCGATAGGAAGGGGCACGGAGACGCGGTCCCGGCCGTGTCTGGCTCCATTTACAGGATTTGGCAGCAAGGCTCGGCATGAGCGCGGACGGTATGGTCAAATCGACTTCGACGTTGCTGGCCGGTCGGTGGCAGGTGCCGCTGGCGCTGGTGGCGGCCGTCGTGGCGGGCGTGACGTTGTACCACATGGTGCCCGAGCCGCCGTCGCCGGAACTCGATACGCTGCTCGCGGATGTGGCGGTGCTGGAGCAGAGTGGGGATTTGCGCGGGGCGGCGGATGCGGTGGGTAATCTGCTCGAAACGGAAATGGAGAAGCCGCTGACGGCGGAGCAGCGTGGGGTGTTGCACGCGCGACTGGCGGAGTTGATCTACCGTGCCGAGCGTGACAAGTACGAGCACAATGAAGAGAACGCGCGGCTGGTTCTTGAGCACTACGCGGCAGCGCGCGAGCTTGGCTGGGAGATGACGCCGAAGGCAACGTTGCGTGAGGCGTATGCCCAGTTTTGGTTGGGCGATGACGAGGCGGGGCTGGCGCGTTTGCGGACGGCGCTGGATCGGGAACTGTCGACGCCGGATCGGCGGCGGGCGTTGCGGACGCTGGTTGAGGTGTTGGAGCGGCGTCCGCAGGCGCAGTTGGAGCGTCGGCAGGTTCTGGAGGAGTTGCTGGAAGACGAGACGACGACGGCGGCGTATTTGTGGTGGGCGCTGCATCACTCGATTCGGGACGCGCTAGACGATCATGACGTGTTGCGGGCGCGTGAGTTGCTGGCGAAGTATGGGCCGCGATTGCAGACGTCGGATTTGCGGGGGTATCTGGATTTTCTGCGGGCGTGCGTCATGTTGAATGAGGGGCGCCCGGAAGAGGCGGCTCCGTTGGTGCGTTGGGTGGACGATTGGCTGGGTGAGGGGGCGTATACGCCGACGGAACTGGATGATTTCGGGCATTTGCCGAGTCTGAATCGCTGGTTGATGGGGCGGATTCATCTGGCGGAGGATCGGCCGCAGGACGCGTTGCTGGCTTTCGACGAGACGTTGGAGTTTCATCCGAAGCCGCGGTTGCGGATTGCGATCAATGTGGGGCGCGGGTTGGCGTTGGCGGCACTGGATCGGCATGCAGATGCGCTGGAGGTCTTTGAGCAGGCGCTGGATCCGAGCGTGTTTCGACCGCGGTTGCGGGGTGAGGCGGCGGAGGAGTTTCGCGGCGCGTTGGTGAAGCTGTTCTCGGAGCAATGGGATCAGGGGCGCCGTGATGTGGCGCTGGATTACTTGACGTTGGCAACGCAACTTGTGCCCGATTCGCAGCGGGAGTTGCAGCGCGAGTTGTACGAGCGGTTAGGCGATGCGTGTCGTGTGGCGGCGCAGCATGTTGAGGATCCGGTGGCCGTGCAGCGCTATCATGCGCGGGCCGGGGAAGCGTTTGAGAATGCGGCCGAGCGAGCGGCGCTGGATGAGGATGGCTTGGCGCGTTTGCTGTGGGCGGCGGCGGACCAATATGACGCGGCAGGGCGGATCAAGGCGGTCCGCCGCACGCTACGGCAGTTTATTCGCGGACGCTCGGACCATCCGAATATGCCGCGAGCGCTATTGCAGCTTGGACGGGCATGCGAGGCATTTGGCGAGCTGGACCGTGCGCGGACATGGTATGCACGTCTGATTGACGAGTTTCCGGAGATCGAGGAGGCGGCGCGGGCGAAGCTGCTGTCGGCGGGGTGTCTGCTGTTGGAGGGGCCGGAACGCTACCTGGCTGCGGAGGAGACGCTGGCGGCGTTGTTGACGAGCGGGGTCGTGGAGCCGGACTCGGCGATTTACCGCGAGGCGTTGCTGAGCTTGTGTGAGCTGTTGAATCATCAGGGGCGGTATGCCGAGACGATCAGCCGGTTGAGCGATTTTCTGGAGCTTTATCCGGGTCATCCGGAGCGGTTTCGTGCTCGTTTCATGTTGGCGAATGCGAATCGGCGCAGTGCTTATGCGCTTGCCGAGACGCCGCCGGAGGAAGCCGGGGGGCAGGCGGCGCTGGAGGAGAGTCGCCGACGTTTTCGGGCGGCGGCGGACATGTTTGCGAGTTTGCTGAAGGAGCTTGAACAGCGTGAGCGACGGGAGCCGGGGTTGGATCTATATGAGCGGCTGTCGCTGTTTTATCGCGCGGATTGTTTATTCGAGTTGAATGAGCCGGAGACGTTGCGGGCGGCGCTGGCGACGTACCGCAATGCGGCGGCGCGTTATGACGGGCATCCGGCGGCGCTGACGGCGCAGATACAGATGGCGAACATCTATTTGCGGCAGGGGGATGTGACGGAGGCTGCGCGGGCGATTGAGCGAGCGCGCTGGCTGTTGCGGAGCATACCACGGGAGGCGTATGGCCCGGACAGTGGTGCTTCGCGGGAGGAATGGGACGAGTTTCTGACGGTAATCGCGTCATCGACGTTATTTGATGACGTGTTGGGCGCTACGCCTTGATTTTCAGGAGAGTCCGAACAGGAGTCCAAGGATGAACGACGCGGCCACTTCACTCGATCCGAGCCGGCTGATTGCACTGCTGGAGCGTCAACGGGATCTGTATGTCAAGCTGCGCGAGCTGAGCGACAAGCAGCGCAAGATGATTGCGGGAGATCGGCCGGAGCTGCTGCTGAACATTCTGCGTGATCGGCAGGATCTGGTTACGTCGCTGGCGCGGCTCAACGACGAGTTGGCGCCGTTCCGCCGGAACTGGGATGCCATGTACTCGGCGTTGCCGGAGGCGCATCGTGCGCAGGCGTCGCGTCTGCTGGAGGAGATCAACGGGCTGCTGCGCACGATTCTGCGTACCGACCAGGAAGACGGGGCGCTGCTGTCGGCGCGCAAGCAGTCGGTGGCGGCGGAGATGGCTGGTATTTCCGGCGGTCAGACGGCGAACGCGGCGTATGCCCGGCAGAGCGGAAGTGGTAACCCGGCCGGGGCTGATATGACCGGTTAGGTTCAGTGACGCGTACGACGTTCGGGAGATGTGTTTCATGACGGCCGAGAGGCGCAACACTGCTGACCCCGTGGCTGAGCCGGCGATCTCTGATGCTGAGCTTTCGGAGATGCTGCGCCAGTACATGGATGTGACGGGGAAGTTGCAGCAGACGCACGAGCGGTTGCAGCAGGAGATTGTGCGGCTGCGCAGTGAGTTGGCGAGCAAGGATCGCGAGCTGGAGCTGCGGCGACGGCTGGCAGCGCTCGGCGAGCTGGCGGCCGGGGTGGCGCACGAGGTGCGGAACCCGCTGGGTGCGATTCAGCTGTACAGTGGGTTGCTGCGCAGTGAGTGTCGCTCGCACGCTCTGGGTGACGCGGAAGTTCTGGTCGAGAAGATTGAGACGGGGATTCAGGCGATTGAGGCGGTTGTGCAGGACACGCTGGCGCTGGCGCCGCGGGACCGCAAGCTGGGTGTATGCCGGCTGGCGGACGTGGTGCAGCGGGCGGGCGATGCGGCGCAGAAGGTGTTGACCGAACGAGAGACGAACCTGGACGTGTGTGTGGGCGACGCGGAACTGGGTGTGCGGGCCGACAGCAACGGGTTGCAGCGTGTGCTGGTCAATCTGATTGCCAATGCGGCGGAGGCGGCGCCGGCCCGCTCGACGGTTTGGGTCGCTGTGCGGCAGGGTGAGCGTGGCATGGCTGAGATTCGGGTGGCGGATGAGGGTCCTGGGCTCTCGGATGAGATTCGGCACCGGATTTTTGATCCTTTCTTTACGACCAAGCAGACTGGGACGGGACTCGGTCTGACGATTGCGCACCGGCTGATTGAGGCCTACGGCGGTGAGCTACATGCGGATAACCGGGCGGAGGGTGGCGCGGAGTTTGTCATCGCGCTGCCGGCCGTAGCGGCCTCGGAGGCTAGCGCAGCGCCACAACAGGACGACAAACGAACCAGCGCTGCATGAGATCAAGGAGTTCCCATGGCTTGCATCTGTGTCGTTGACGACCAGGCGATGATGCGTGATTCGCTCGAAGCGACCCTGGCCAGGCATGATCACAAAGTGTTTGCTTTTGAGAACGCGCAGGATGCGCTCACGATGATCAAGCAGCAGTCGTTTGACGTCGTGCTGACGGATTTGCGGATGCCCGGCCTGGATGGGGTAGGTTTGCTACGTGAAATGCGTCGGCTGGGCCTGGACGTGCCGGTCATCCTGATGACCGCGCATGGCTCGGTGCAGACGGCGGTCGAGGCGATGAAGCTTGGCGCGTTCGACTACATTCAGAAGCCGTTCGATGCGGAAGAGATCGAGATTCTGCTGGAGCGGGTGATGCGTGAACGCAGCCTGATGCGTGATAATGAGATCATGCGCCGGACGATTGAAGACCTCAATCGGGACCGGAAGCTCATCGGCGAGGCACCAGCGATGCGGCCGGTGCTCGAGAAGGTGCAGCGCGTGGCGCAAAGCTCGGCGACCGTGCTCATCACGGGTGAGAGTGGTACGGGCAAGGAGCTCATTGCCCGGGCGATTCATGCGGCCTCGCCGCGGTCGGAACAGCCGATGCTGTGCGTGAACTGTGCGGCGTTGTCGGCGACGCTGCTCGAGAGTGAGCTGTTCGGGCATGAGAAGGGTGCCTTTACCGGTGCGGACCGCATGCGGAAGGGGCGGTTCGAGCTGGCTGATGGTGGCACGCTGCTCCTGGACGAAGTATCCGAAATCCCCTCTGCGCTTCAGGCCAAGTTGTTGCGCGTGTTGCAGGAGCGCGAGTTTGAGCGCGTGGGGAGCTCGGTGACGCGGCGGGTGGATGTGCGCATGATTGCGACGACGAATCGCAATTTGCGGGAGTGGGCGGCCAAGGCACGCTTCCGTGAGGATCTGTATTATCGGCTGAGCGTGTTGCCGATCGAGGTGCCGCCGTTGCGGGAGCGGCGTGAGGATATTCCGTTGCTGATGGACTACTTCATCTCGCGGATCGCATCGCGCGAGGGGCGGGAGCGGCCGCGGTTCAACGCGGATGCGCTGAAGGTGTTGCAGGAGTATGCGTGGCCCGGGAATGTGCGTGAGATTGAGAACCTGTGTGAGCGGGTGTGTGTGCTGGAGGCTGGCCGGGAGGTGAACGCGGCTGCTGTGGCGCCATTCCTGAACGGACCGATCAAGACGGCCAGTGCGACGGCGCAAGGATTGCAGTACCGGGATGGGCAGATTCTGCACGATGCGGAGCGCGATTTGATTTTGCGGACGCTGGAACGATTTGGGGGGCATCGGGAGAAGACGGCCCGCGCGCTGGGCATTGGGCTGCGTACACTCGGTTTGAAGCTCAAGAAGTGGCGTGAGGAAGGGTCATTTCAGGAAGAGCGGCGTCACCGTGCGACGGTTGCGGTGTGAGTTTGAGGTGTTAGTCGTGCACGGCACGGCGATTGCTGTGGGTCGAGTGATGTACCTGGCACGTGGAAGGCGACATGTGGATTGAACGGCTGGTTTCGTCCCGCACGACACACGCGGTCGAGTTGACGGCGCAGTTTGCCGAGCAGCGACAGCGCGTACTGGCGCAGAATCTGGCGAACATTGATACGCCGGATTATCAGCAGCGTCATTTGGACGTGGAGCCGTTTCAGCGTTCTTTGCGTGAGGCACTGGACACGTCGCGGGCAGAACGGCGCAACCGGCTGCAATTGCAGGGTAATGCGCAGTTCTCGCATGGTCCGGGTGGTCAGGTATCGGTTCGGCCGGGAGAGGAGGTGGCACCGAATGCGTTGTTCCATGACGGGACGAATGCGCGGCTGGAGACGCTGCTGGCGCAGACGGCTGAGAATAATCTGTCGTACGGGCTGGCGACGTCGATTCTGCGAAAACGGTTTGACGGATTGATGCGGGCCATACGAGGTAGAAGCACGTGATTCGGGCACTGGATATCAGTCAATCGGCGCTGGTGGCGCAGCGGGTACGCCTGGATGTGATCGCCGGCAACATTGCGAATGCCGATAATGTCACGCGTCAGGAAGATGGCACGCGGGTACCGTTTCGTCGGCGGGTGGTGACGTTTGCGCGTGGCGATGGGCAAGGTGGTGCGGGGGTGCATGTGGATCGCATTTACGCGAGTCAGGAGCCGTTTCGGCGGATTCATCAGCCGGGGCATCCGGATGCGGACGCGGATGGGTACGTTCAAGTCTCGAATGTGAGCATCACGAAGGAATACATAAACGCGATGGCGGCGAGCCGCGCCTATGAGGCGAATGCCGCGATGATGAACGTGACGCGGAGCATGATTCAGCAGGCGATTCAGTTGTTTGCCTAGCGCTGGTTGAGGGCTGTTGCGATAGTGTTGCGAGGAGCGTATGCCTGATCCGATTGGTCCGGAGCGTCTGAATCCTGCGGGGGCGCCGGCTACGCGGCCGACGGGGCCGCGTGTAGAGGGTGGGGACCGGGCGGCGTTTGCGGCGCAACTGCGCGAACAGCTCGAGCAGGTCAGTCAGATGCAGGCGGACGCCGCCGAGGGGATTGAGAGTTTGATGACCGGGCAGACGGATAACATCACCGGCGTGTTCACGACGGCCCGCAAGGCTGAGGTTGCGTTCAGTCTGCTGATGGAGATTCGCAACAAGCTTGTCGACGCCTATGACGAGCTGCGGCAGTTGCGGGTGTAGCCGGCGCGGGTGTCCGAATTGCGCGGGTCGCACCCCTGATTGCGATATACCGGGGCTGGTGTAGCTCCGGGAGCATGGATGCGTGACGGCGGCGGAGTTCGCCGGGAGCTGCCAGGATGGGAGCCTTACAGAATCTGCTGGCGAAGGTGGTGTCACGGCTGCGCGACATCAGCCTGTCGCAGCGGATTGCGCTGGTGCTGGGGGGGGCGCTGGTGGCGATCTCGCTGATTGCGCTGGTGCAGTGGGCTGCCACGCCGGAGTTGATTCCACTGTTGCCGCAGGATCTGGATGCGGAGCAGATTGCGCAGATTCAGGGGGCGCTGGTGGCGATGGACATTCGCAGCGAGGTACGGGGGAGCCAGGTGTACGTGCCGGCGTCGGCGAATCGGGCGGGACTGTTGGCGCACTTGCAGCAGCAGGAGAAGCTGCCGTCGAACACGAGTGCCGGGTTTGCGGCGCTGGTGCAGGAGTCTGATCCGTGGCTGCCCGGTGATGAGCGGACGCGGCGCTGGACGGTGGGGTTGCAGCGTGAGCTGGAGAGCGTGCTGGAGCAGTTTGCGGGTGTGCGAGATGCGCGGGTGTTTCTGAATCTGGGCACGCAGCGCAAGAGCTTCAGTCGGGTGCAGCCGCCGAGTTCGGCGAGCGTGACCTTGATTATGAAGAGTGGATCGAGCGTGCCACGGCCGCTGGCGTTGGCGACGGCGCGGATGGTGGCGGGTGCGGTGGCGGGATTGAGTGAGCGGAATGTCGCGGTACTTGACGCCGGTGGCACGTTGGCACTCGACTGGGAAGCCGAGAGCGACGTGGCGACGCAATTGGATCGGCGGCAGGTGGAGGTTGAGCAGCGGTATGGTGGACGCATTCGGCAGGTGATTCCGGACGAGCGGGCGCTGGTGGCCGTGCAAGTGCAGTTGGATACGACGGCACGCACGTCGCATACCGAGACGCCGCTGAAGGGTCAGCCGATCAGTGAGGAAACCACGTTTGAGGAGACCAATCGTGGGCGGCCGGCGGAGGAGCCGGGCGTGCAGCCCAATACGGGCATGGCGGTCAGTGGGGGGGGGATGAATGAGAGTCATACGAAGGAGAACACGAAGACGGATTTTGTGACGGGACGCGAGACGAAGACGCAGCAGACGCCGGCGGGGGAAGTGAAGGAAGTGACGACGGCGATCAGTCTTTCGCATACGTACCTGGAGGGTGTCTTTCGGCGGATGAATCCGGATGCGGAGGGGCCGCCGACGGACATGGAGATTGAGGAGGTCTTTCAGCGCGAGCGGGCGCGGTTGTTGAGCCAGGTGGTGCAGTTGGTGGTGCCACGGGAGGAGGAGAACGTCTCGATTTCGCGGTATTTCGACACGGTGGCGGCGGACATGTTGCCAAGTGGTGAGACGGGGACGCTGGGCGAGGCGATGGATTTGGTCAAGGCCTATGGGGCGCAGTCCGGACTGGGTGTGCTGGCGCTGATTTCATTGCTGTTGATGTTGCGGATGGCGCGGCGTGCGGACGAGGGTGAGTCGTTCGGCCTGGAGTTGGGTTTACCGGAGGAGGCGATTGAGGCGGCGAAGATGGCGGCGACGGATGTGTCGGTCGTGGCTCGCGGGCGGGGTGGTGGCGGCGCGCAGGCTGCTGGCGGAGCGTACGGCGGTGGCGGCGTGGACGAAGCCTATGGTGCCGTGGAGCAGGCTTCGGCTACCGAGGGCATGCTGGTTGCGCAGGAGGTTGACTCGGGCACGGTCCAGATTCGCAAGATGCTCGAGCAGGTGTCAGAGATGGTTGAGAGTGATCCGGATACGGTAAGTGCGCTTGTCGAGCAATGGATGCAGCGCAGTGATCAGTTCCATGAGGAAGGAGCGTAGGCGATGGCGCGCAGCACCTATCGCACTGAACTGCGTTCGGTGGAAGATCTGACGGGCGTGCGCAAGGCGGCGGTGCTGCTGGTGGCGTTGCAGCAGGAAACGGCGGCGAAGGTACTGAAGAGTCTTGATGGCGAGCTGATCGAGGAGCTTTCGCGGGAGATTGCGGCAATTGACTACATCGCGCCGGAGGTACGTGAATCGGTTGTCAAGGAGTTCTACAACCTCGTGATGGCGCGGCAATATGTGGATGCCGGCGGCATGACGTGGGCGCGGGCGCTGCTGGGCAAGACGTTACCGCCGGAGGAAGCGCGGCGGGTCATGACGATTATCGAGCATCAGGTGCACGAGCAGCCGTTCAACTTCCTGCAGAAGACGGAAAAGGAGAATCTGGTGACCTTCCTGCAGGAGGAGCATCCGCAGACGATCGCGCTGGTGCTTTCGCACGTACCGGCGGGGATGTCGACGGATATTCTCTCGGCGCTGCCGACGGAGCGGCAGATTGAAGTCGTGTCACGCATTGCGAACATGGATCAGACGAGTCCGGATGTGATCAAGGAGGTCGAGCGCGGCCTCGAGAAGCGGCTGGCGGGCCTGGTATCGGAGCGGTTTGAGCGGGTTGGTGGTGTCGAGGCGGTGGCCGAGATTCTGAACATGTCGGGGCGTGCGACGGAGAAGGCGATTCTGGAGGGGCTTGAAGAGGACGATCCGCAACTGGTCGAAGAGATTCGTCGTCTGATGTTCGTGTTTGAGGACATCATTCGCGTCAACGACAAGGGGATTCAGGCTGTGCTGAAGGAGGTCGAGAACGACGAGTTGGCATTGGCCCTGAAGACCTCGACGGACGAATTGAAGGACAAGATCTTCACGAACATGTCGGAGCGTGCGGCGCAGCTTATCAAGGAGGAGATGGAGTTCATGGGTCCGGTGCGGGTCAGCGACGTCGAGGCGGCGCAGCAGAAGGTGGTCGACATCGTGCGGCGTCTGGAGGATGCCGGCGAGGTGGTCATCGCGGGTCGCGGTGGCGAAGGCGAGCTGATCGTCTAGTGCGTAGGAGCAGGTCGCCGAGATGGGTAACATCATTCGTCGAGACCGGGCCGGTAATGCACAGGGGTTTTCGTTTGTCGATGTGGAGGCGCAGGCGGAGGCCATCGTCAGCAAGGCGATGGTCCGGGCCCAGAAGCTGCTGGATGACGCGGCCGGACGCGTGCATGAGGTGACGGAGCAGCATCGGCGGGAGGGTTATGAGCGTGGGCTGGCGGAGGGGCGTGAGGCGGGCTACGCGGCGGCCAAGGATGAGGCGCGTGAGGCTGCGATGCGCGCCGCCGAGGCGGAGCTGAACAAGCTGACCGAGGCGTTGACGACGGGGCTGGAGGAGTATGAACGCAGCAAACGTCATCTGCTCGCGCAGGCCGAGGCGGGCTTGATCCATCTTGGCATGACGATTGGTGAGCGGGTATGCAAGGTGGTTCTCTCAGATACGCATGAGTCGGTGAAGGGGAATGCGCGGGCGCTGGTGGAGATGATTGAGCATCATGGTGATCTCGAGTTGCAAGTGCATCCGGCGGAAGAGGAATTACTGAACACGGTGGCGACGAAGCTGGCGCAGCAGTTTGCGCACCTGGGACACGTGCACATTCGCGCGAACCCGACGGTGGGTCGTGGGGGGTGTGTCCTGCGCACGCGTGATGGTCAGATCGATGCGACCATTGAGCGGCAACTGGAGCGTGTGGCGCGGGCGATCTGTGCGGATGTTGTTGACGGCGGTGTGGCGTCGGCGGCGGGTGGCGGTGCAAGCGGGGAGGAGGCATGAGTGTGTTTCCCGTTTGTACGAACGAGAATCTGTTCGCGACGGTAGCTGAGGAAGTTGCGAGCCTGTTGAGCGAGCACATCACCGGTCGTGTGTGCGCGGTGCGCGGATTGACGGTGCACGTGGCGGGGTTTCCGGTACCGATCGGGGCGCGATGTCTGGTGCGTACGCGGCGGCATGGACGGCTGGAGGCCGAGGTGGTGGCGCTGCGCTCGGGCGAGACGATTTTGTCGGTGTTTGGCGAGGCGATGGGGATTGCGCCGGGTGACGTGGTGGAGTGTCTGGCGGGGCCGCCGCGTGTGCCGGTGGGGTTCGACATGTTGGGACGGGTATTGGATGCGCGGGGTGAGCCGCTGGATGGCAAGCCTGCGCCGCTGCTGAACGTCCGCTATCCGTTGTATGCTGGTGCGCCGCCGGCGTTGGAGCGACGGGCGATTGATCAGCCGCTGGGTCTGGGGATTCGGGCGATGGATGGGCTGTTGACGGCGGGGCGCGGGCAGCGACTGGGGATTTTCGCGGGTACCGGCGTCGGCAAGAGTGTGTTGATGGGGATGATATGTCGGCGGACGCAGGCGGATGTGAACGTGGTGGTGCTCGTGGGTGAGCGTGGCCGCGAAGTCGGTGATTTTGTTGCCCGGCAACTTGGTCCGGAGGGGTTGGCGCGGAGTGTGGTGATTGTGTGCACGTCGGACGAGGCGCCGGCGTTGCGTGTGCGGAGTTGCCTGCACGGGACGGCGATTGCCGAGTATTTTCGCGACCAGGGATGCGATGTGCTGCTGATGATGGATTCGCTGACGCGGATGGCGATGGCGCAGCGTCAGATCGGGCTGGCGGCGGGGGAGCCGCCGACGGCGAAGGGTTATCCGCCCAGTGTATATTCGCTGTTGCCGCGGGTGTTGGAGCGGGCCGGGCGGACGGCACGGGGTAGTATTACGGGGATCTACACGGTCCTGGTGGAGGGTGATGATCTGGACGAGCCGCTGGCGGACGCGGTGCGTGGCATTCTGGATGGGCATATCTGGCTGTCGCGGGCGTTGGCGAACCGGGGGCACTATCCGGCGATCGACGTATTGAACAGCATCAGTCGGGTGGCGCCGGATGTGACGACGCCGGAGCAGCGGGCGGCGACGCAGGCGGTGCGGCGGGTGTTGGCGACGTGGGGGGACATCGAGGATCTGGTGAGTATCGGGGCGTATGTGCCGGGGACGAATGTGGACTACGACGTTGCGGTGCAAACGCGTGACGCGATCAATGCATTTCTGACACAGGCGCAGGAGACACGGAGTACGTATGCGCAGACGGTGCAGGCGTTGACCGAACTGGGGCAGCGCATCATGCAGACGCGGGAGAAGCTGATCCAGCGGGGCGGGTCCGAGGCGGTGGAACAGAGTTCGGTGGCTCGATAGGCGGATAATGCATGGCGCGACGCTTCACATTCAGGCTGGATACGCTGCTGAAAGTGCGGCGTCTGCACGAGCAGGAAGCGCAGCGCAGGCTCGCCAGCAAGCAAGCGGAAATTGCGCGGGTGGATCAGCTCAATCAGCAGACCAACGTCGAGATTCGGGAGCAGCAGGAAGCGTTGCGGGCTGCGCAGGGGCAGCTGGGTGTGGATCCGGTAACGCTGCAACGCGGGCGGGCGTGGGTGGGGCATTTGCGGCGTCAGATTGCGGAGCGTATGCGGCAGCGCGCGGGATTGATGGCGCAGCTTGATGAATTACAGGACGCATTGCGTCAGGCCCGCACGCAGACGCGGATCATCGAGAAGCTGCGGGAGAAGCGCCTGGCGGCGCATACGAAGGAGACTGAGCGGCAGGATCAGGCGGCGGCAGATGAGTTGGCACAACAGTTGCACGAGTATGAGGCACACTGACTCTGGCGTGAGGTGTTAGCGCTTTGTTTGGCAAGCTGTTCAGTCTGGTTTCCGGCCTGGCACTGGCGCTGTTATTGGCGGTGGGCGGACTGGCCGGCTACCTGTGGGGAACAGGCGAGCTGGATGCGGAGCGCGTGGAGCTGATTGCGGCGGTGTTGCGGGGCGAGTTTGATCCGTCGGACGGTGGTGAGGCCGAGGCGGTCGAGATAACGGAAGAAGACGAGGACGCGGGGGAGACTGTGCGGGCGACGACGGAGGAGGAGAGCGATCGACTGCGCGAGCAGGCGTACCTGGACAGCCTGGAGCTCGAACGGGCGGCGCGTGACCTGGAGGCACAGCGGCGGCTCGTCGACCAGGCGCTACAGAATGTCGTGAAGGAACAGGAGCGGCTGAAATGGCAAGAGAGCCAATTCGAGGAGCACCGTGAGAAGGTGGTGGAAGAGGCGGTGGACCAGGGGTTTGAGAAGCTGCTGGAGTACATCAACGGGCTGAAGCCGCGACATGCGAAGGAGTATGTGATCTCGGTGTGGCGAGACAAACCGGAGGATGTGGTGCGGCTGTTTCTGGAGATCGACGTCCGTAAGGGCAAGCGCATTCTCGAGCAGTTCGACACCGAGAACGACGCCGAACGCAAGATCTATACTGATCTGCTGGAGCAGATCAGCTCGAAGGGTATGCAGGGTTACGCCGAGTAGTCATGGAGGACCCGGCGTCGCCGCACGGAAGGTGCAGCGATGCAGGTCAATGCCGCCGGCGCGATGGCCGGCGATACGAACCGACGCGACCAGAAAGAGGTCGTTCTGTCAGAGATTACGGAGTTGTTGGGGGCTCTGGCGGCGACGCACACGCCGCACCAGGAGCACCTGGCGTATCGGGCGGAGCGGATTGCGGAGCATGAGTCGCTAACGCGGGACGCGCGAGCGCGGCAGGAAGATGTGGTGCGGGCACAGGAATCGCGGGTGCGGGCGGCGCAGCAGGCGGGTGCGGGTGAGCGAGCGGGCGAGCGGGCGGCGCTACGGCAGCAGTTGGGTGAGGATCTGCGACAGCAGCGCGCGGCGTTTCGTGAGGTATTGGCGCGGGCCAAGTCGGGCAGCGGGGATGTGACACGGGACGTGGCGGGATCAGCGGCCAAGACACATGAGACTGCTGGTGTCCCGGGGCGACGCGAGCATGCCGTCGAGGTGAAGCATGTGGCAAGCGATGAGCTGCTGCGCAGCGCTGCTGCGAATGCACGCGCGGTGGGTGGGACCACGGAAGCCACTCCGACACGCGTGGGCGGGGGGCAAGGGCAGAGTGCATCGCCGGCGACGATGGCCAGTTCGACGCGGATGGAGGCGGTGCATGCGCTCCCATCGAGTAATCGCGCTGGTACGGCGCAGCGTGACGGCGGTACGGCGAACGCGGTCAATCGAGCGAGCAGCGTGCAGGCGGTGAGCAAGGTGACGGGGGCGGCGGGGTCGAAGCACAGTTCGCTGACGGCAGGGGTTGCCGCGGGTGCAGAACGGCACGGCGGGATTCGCAGCGCGCGTGGGGGCTCGGCGGGGCGGTCGGCGCAGGAGGCGACCGGCAAGGGCGACGCGAATGTCGAGCGGGTTTTGCGCCTGATGCACTCGCGGTTAGGGCGTGATCGGTCGGTTGCGACGCTGAGAATGGATCCGCCGGAACTCGGTATGATCCGCATGCGCATGGACTTACGTCACAACGAACTCACGCTGTGGATTGACACGGAGACCGATGCGGCACGGCGCTTGCTGGGAGAGCAGCTTGATGCGTTGCGGCGCGGATTGGAGTCCGCGGGCATCCAGTTGCAGCGGGTTGAATTGCGCGTGACGGAGTCGTCGCAGTTTTCGCCAGATGCTGGCACCCCCGAGCAGTCGGATGCGGGCGCGCAGGAGCAGGGGGGTGCGGCGCGCGGCGAAGATGGCGCGTCGGAACGCGGCACGCCGATTTTGGAAGGTGATGACGCGGATGCCGACCTGATGGAGTCGCAGGTCGGGGAGCCATCGGAGGCACCGGCGGCGGAGTCGCTGGTAAATGTACTGGCGTAGGAAGGCACGGAACGCCCACCACGTCTGAGCAGGTCGGCTGAACAAGCCGGCCGGTAAGCATGAGGCGTTTGCCATGCCGACGACAGCAGCGGCCTATACGGTGGATCCTACGCTGGGAGCGCAGCGAGTCACCACGAATGGGATGGAGGCGCTGACGAGCGAGGATTTCTTCGAGGTCTTGATTGCCGAGTTGCAGCAGCAGGATCCGTTCAAGCCGTCAGACACATCCGAGATGGTGGGGCAGATATCGCAGATTCGGACGATCGAGCTGTCGAGCCAACTGACGGATGCGCTGTCGGACTTGTCCACGCAGCAGCACACGACCGGGGCGGCGGAGTTGATCGGCAAGTTGATCGCGGCGACGCTCGAGGCGGAGGACGGCTCGACGTCAGAAGTGACCGGTGTTGTGACCGGTGTGCGGTTTGAGGAGAACGGGGCGGTTTTGGAGCTGGACACGGGTGAGGCGGTTCCGCTGGCAGATGTGACGCACATTACGGCAGCGTCGCCGGCTGTGGCAGGCACCGGGCGGGAAGCGGTGGCGGAGCAGCAATCTTTGCTGGAGAAACTGCTCGGTCCGCGTGAGACGGCCCGGCCGGCGGAAGCGCAACCGTCATTGCGTACGTTGTTTGAGCGGATTCTGGGGGGCTAGGACGGACGGACACCATGAAACGGGACAGCGGCGAACGGCTGTCACCGAAGAGGGCTGAGTATGGGTTTGACATCGGCCATGTATACGGGCTTGAGCGGTCTGAGCGTGAATCAGACGCGCATCGAGACGGTGGGTCATAACATCGCGAACGTGAACACGACGGGCTTTCGCGGATCGCGGACGCTGTTTCAGACGCAGTTCGCCCACACGTTGTCGGCAGGCACGGCGCCCAGCGATGCGAGTGGTGGCACGAATCCCATGCAGATTGGGCATGGAGCCATGGTGGCGGCCACCCAGCGTACACTGACGAGCGGGGCGCTGGAGACGACGGGCATTTCGAGCGACCTGGCGATCGAAGGTGCGGGGTTCTTCGTGTTGCAGGACGCACGTGGACGGACCGTCTATTCGCGTGATGGCTCGTTTACGCTGAACAGCACGAATCAGCTTGTCAACGGTGATGGGTATTACGTGCAGGGCTATTCGGTTGATGAGAACTTCGAGATCATCCCTGGCGTGACAGGGCCTATGACGCTCCCAGTGGGTAATCTGAGTATCGCACGTGCGACTGAGACGATCGTCATGGATGGTGATTTGAGTGCGGCAGAGAGCGTGGCGACCACGGGGTCGGCGCATACGACCCAGGCGCTGGTTGGTGGAGGCGGGGCGGCAGCCACGGACGCGACGCAGCTTACCGACTTGCGGGCGGGGGCGAATCCCGGTGTGACGTTGTTTGCGGCGGGGGACACGATCAGAGTGAATGGCATTACGCGCGGCGGACGGACGGTTCCGCCGCAGCAATTCGTTGTGGGCACTACGGGAAATACCCTGGGCGATCTGGCCGGCTGGTTGCAGACCACGCTGGGCGTTCAGACTGAGCAGGGATTGCCGGGGACGCCCGGCGTGACGGTGGAGAATGGCACGCTGGTGATTCGCAGCAATGCCGGTGAGCCAAATGCATTTGAAGTGCGGTCGGCGGATATCAGTTCGACGAATGCGTCGGCGCCGATGCCGTTCCAGTGGACGGAGACGACGGAGGCCACGGGGTCGGGCGTATTCACGTCTTTCACGGCGTATGATTCGCTGGGCAACCCGGTCAATGTGAATGCGACGTTCACACTGGAGCAGTTGCCGGTGACGGGGCCGGTGTGGCGGTACTACCTTGATACCGAGAATCAGGACGGCACGATTCAGACGCTGGGAAGCGGGACGGTGTCGTTCACGAATGACGGCACATTTCTGGCGGCGACGGGTAACGAGTTTTCGATTGACCGATCGGGTACTGGCGCGACGAGCCCGATGTCGTTCGTGCTGGACTTCAGCACGGTGAACGGGCTGTCGACGCTGGCGTCGAACGTCGTGATGGCGGACCAGGACGGTTTCCCGCCGGGCACGCTGTTGACGTTCTCGGTTGGTCAGGACGGGGTCGTGACGGGGATTTTCAGCAACGGGCTGACGCGGGATCTGGGGCAGATCGCGCTGGCGACCTTTGCCAATGAGACCGGCCTGGTGGCTGAGACGGACAACATGTTCATCGCCGGGCCCAATTCGGGGCCGGCGGCGGTGACGGCACCGGGGACGTTGGGGGCCGGACTGGTGCGCGGCGGTGCGCTGGAGATGTCGAATGTCGATTTGTCAGCCGAGTTCATCAGCCTGATTACGTCGAGCACGGGATTCCAGGCCTCGAGTCGGGTGATTACGACGTCGAATGAGTTATTGGACCATCTGCTGATGACGCTGCGGTAGCTGTGTTTGTGAGGTCTGTCCATGATCCATCTGACGCGTCTGAACGGTCGGCCTTTTGTGCTGAACGCGGAGCAGATCAAGGCAGTTGAAGAGACGCCGGACACCATGATTCAGCTCGTCAATGGCGAGCAGTACGTGGTGCAGGAGAGCATGGAAGAGGTGGTACGGCGGGCCATTGAGTATGGCCGACATGTCCGCGCGTTTTCTGCCGGCTGATGGGTGTGGAAGTTCAAGGCGCAGAGAAGTTTGCGCGGCTGCGCACTTGTTGCCGTGGTGGGTGCGGAAGTCTGATAAGACGTGACCTCGGGTCACGCGGCGCGAAGGGACCTGAACCCGGTCGCGCGGACCGTCGATAAGTCGGATTGAGTTTGAGGAATCAGCGGTAGCACGCCGAGGGAAACCGCGCATGGCAGACGAACCGGAAGCAGTAGAAGGTCAATCGGGGCGCAAGAAGCCCCGCATACCGAAGACGGCGATGATTGTCGCGGCGGTGACCGTGGTTGAGGCGATCATCTTTTTCGTGGTGTTCAAGGTGGCCGGAGGTGGTCCTGAGCCGGCGTATGGTGAGCGTGGTGAGACCGTGATCGAAGGCGAGGAGCCGGCCGAGCCGGGGACGGCGGAGGTTACGCTGCTTAAGGGGTTCAAGGCGCCGAACTTTGCCAGCGGCCGGATGTACATTTATGAACTCGACGTGAGTGTCGTGGTGCAGGCGAAGAACGCGGAACTCATGGAAACGATTGCCATGGAGCGTGGGGGAGAGATTGGCGACCGGGTTGGGCAGACGATCCGCAGTGCTTCGGACCGGATGTTGACGGAGAGCGACTTACGGGCGTTGCGGCAGCAGTTGCTGGAAAGTCTGCAGCGGATTGTTGAAGACGACGAGTTGATCCTGCGGGTGTTGATTCCGCGGTATGTGCGGATTCGGTCGGACTAGAGAGCCCAGGGTAGCATCGGTCGCAAGCCGGTGCCACAGATGAGTGACAATGGCAGACGAACCGAACAAGCCTGAAGAAGAGCAGACGCCGACGCCTGATGAGGCGGAATCGCAGACGCCGGAGAATGCTGCCGAGCAACCGGACACGAGTGCGGATGCGGGAAGTCCGGGTGAGGAAGCTGCGGCGGAGCAGGCGGCCGAGACGCCGAGTGCGTCGACGGACGAGGCCGGTGCCGCGGCGGATGATGCGGATGGTACTGCTGATGGCGCTGCTGACGATGCGGACGCTTCGTCGTCGGCGGAAGGCGCCTCTGCGGGAGACTCCGCGGCTGAAACGCCGACCGCGGAGGCGAGGGCCGACGAATCGACGGCGGAGGCGCCGGCCGAAGAGCCGACAGCTGACGCACAAGGTGGCGACGGCGGTGTGGAAGAACCTGAAGAGACGCTAGAGCCGACGCGGGCGGAATCTCTGGCGACGGCGGCGGAAGGTGAGAGCGCATCGCCGACGGATGGGGATGATGGTGGCAACACACTGAGCCAGGGCGAATTGGATGCCTTGGCTGCGCAACTGAGCGAAGCGGGTGGGGGTGGGGCGGAAGCAGAAGGCACGGCTGCGGATGGGGGTGGATCCAACACGATTGATCAGAACGAGCTCGATGCACTGACGGCGCAGTTTGAGTCCGACAAGGCGGCAGGCAAAGATGTGCCTGACAATGTGGTGAGTGCGGAAGAGTTGGCCGCGGCAGGTGGTGGTGGCGAGGCGCTGGAGGATCCGATTGCGGCGGCCATGGCAGAGGCCATCGCGGCGGAGACGGGCGGCGCGTCTGAGCAGGCTGCCCCGCAGGGCGAGGCGAAGCCGTCGGTCGTGGGCAATACGCCGGTCACGGTCTCGGCTGATGATGCGAGTGAGTTTGCTCCGCCGGAGCTGGGCGCCGGTGATGAAGGCGAGACGGGCGCTATTGAGCTACTCGACGACGTACAGCTCGATGTGAAGATCGAGCTGGGGCGCACATACATGTACATCGAGGATGTCCTGCGGCTCGGAACGGGCTCGGTTGTCGAGCTCGACAAGCTGGCGGGTGATCCGGTTGATATTTTTGTCAATGAACGACTGATCGCACGCGGCGAGGTGCTCGTACTGAACGACAACTTCTGTGTGCGGATCAACAGCATTCACAGTCCGATTCCCGAGCCTGAACCACAAGGTTAGTCCCCAACCGCAATGGAGTGCAGTGTGCCAAGGATGGCGTTGCTGGGTTTGGCGGTCGCATATGTTACGTCCGCAGTGGCGTTGGGTCAGGAGTGGCCCGCGTCCGGAACAGCTGGCGCTGGTGTGTCCGAGATGGTGGCGGGCACGGCGGCGCCGGGGATGCTGGATGATCCGTGGTCGTCGCCGGAAATCGCGCCACGGATGGATGCGCGACCGCTGCAGCGTGCGAATCCGGGGGCGGCAGTCCTGACCCCGAAGGAAGCGCAGTCGGGCGAGGGGCACTCGTGGGTGCGTACGACGATGGCACTGGGTGCCGTAGTGGCGTTGATCGTGCTGTTGGGCTGGGGATATCGGGTGGTGGCGAATGGTGGCCAGTTGCGGTTGCCGTTGCGGGGGCGACATCCGAATCTGATTGAGGTGTTAAGTCGGACGAATTTGTCGCCGCGGCAATCGGTTTGTCTGGTGCGGATTGGTCCGCGCATGGTGCTGTTGGGATTGACGCAGGATGCGGTGCGGGCGTTGGACGTGATTGACGATGCGGACCTGACGGCCCAGTTGGCCGGGGAGGCGGCCCGCGGGCGGGCGGACAGCAGCACGGCGGCGTTTGCTGCCTGCCTGGAGGAGGAGGCGCAGCCCTATCGACGTGCGGGACACGAGGACCTGGACGAGACGACATTGCCGGAGGAGCAGCAGGTGCTCGGGATTCGAGAGAAGCTGGCGGGGACGATCGAGAAATTGCGCGCGACGGCCGGTTAGTGGCCGTGGGTACATGGGCGGCGGAGCTGCCCGGAATCAGGACCAGGGAGTGGTCGCGATGACCTGTCAAGACGGTCATCACAATCTGCCTCGGTGGCCGGGATGCACCGGAACAAGCGTGCTGGTGCGTTGTCTGCGCATGCGATCAAGGCCGCTGCTTTTCATGGTTCTAGTGGTGTGGCTGGTGGTGTCGCCGGCGACGGTGCGGGGGCAGGCGGCGGACGTGATGGGGCCGCCTGCTGTTGCGGCCGGGGATGCGAACGCGGCGAGTGCGCCGGATGCTGGGCCGTTGTATGTGCCGGATCTGAATAACATCCTGCCCAAGGCGAACAGTCGGGAGTCGCTCAGCAACTCGCTGCAAATTCTGGTATTGCTGACACTGCTGACGGTGCTGCCCAGCATTGTGCTGATGATGACGTCGTTTGTGCGCATGCTGGTGGTCCTGGTGTTGCTGCGGCAGGCGTTGGGAACACAGCAATTGCCGCCGTCGCAGGTGCTGGTGGGGCTGGCGCTATTTCTGACGATTCTGGTGATGGCGCCTACGGGGCAGCGCGTTCACGAGCGGGCGATTCAGCCCTATCTGGCGGGGAATCTCGGTCAGCTCGACGCCGTTGAGGTTGCCGGTGGTGAGATGCGCACGTTCATGTTCAAGCAGATTGTCTCGTCCGGCAACGAGCAGGACGTGTACCTGATGTATGAGTATGCGACCAACGAGACGGTGCCGGAGGGTGAGCTGCTCGATCAGCGGGATGTGCCGATGACGGCGCTCATACCGGCATTCATGCTGAGTGAGCTCAAGACGGCTTTCATCATCGGGTTTCGGATTTACCTGCCGTTTCTGGTGATCGACATGGTTATTGCGACGGTGCTGGTATCGATGGGCATGATGATGTTGCCGCCGATTCTGATCTCGGTGCCGTTCAAGCTGTTGTTGTTCGTGCTGGCGGATGGCTGGCATCTGGTGGCGGGGGCGTTGATGGCCAGTGTGAGTTGAAGAGGTAGTGGGCGATGGACATGACGGCTGCGCTGGATATCGGGCGCGAGACGCTGCTGACGACCCTGACCATTGCGGGACCGGTGCTGGCGGTGGGGCTGGTGGTTGGCTTGGGGATCAGTCTGGTGCAGACGGTGACGCAGATTCAGGATCAGACGCTCAGCATCGTGCCGAAGATTGTGGCGATGATCGGTGCGGCGATCTTTTTCATTCCATGGCTGGCGCAGCGGCTGGTGGAATACACGCAGTACATGTTCGCGATGCAGTAGTGACCGGCAGGAGACAGTCTGTGACGAGGGACGCAGCGGATGCCGTTTGAACTGGTGGGCCAGTACCTGAATCTGCCGCTTTTCGCCCTGGTTGCGTCGCGTCTGGGTGGGCTGATCATGTTTCAGCCGGTGCTCGGGGCGATGTCGATTCCGGTGCGGGTGCGGGCGATGTTTGTACTGGGGCTGGCGGCGCTGATGGTGCCGCTGGTGGAGTTTCCGGCGGCGGCCCCGGATACGCCGCTGGGGTTGCTGCTCGCAATGGTATGGGAGTTGCTGTTGGGGGCGATCATCGGGCTTGTGACGGCAGTTTGTTTCCTGGGACTGCAATGGGGCGGCATGTTGCTGGCGCTGGAGGCGGGGATGGCGTTCGGGCGCGTGGCGGATCCGAACACGCACCAGAACGAGACGTATGTCAGCATTTTCTATGTGCAGCTTGGGGTGGTGTTGTTTCTGGTGTTGGGTGGACATCGGGCGCTGCTGACGTGCTGTTTGGATACGTTCGAGACGATTCCACTGCTGGGGGCGGCGGATTTTGTGCTGCCGGGTGTGGATGTGCTATTGCAGGCCTTGGCGCTGAGCGGTCAC
This sequence comes from uncultured Planctomycetales bacterium, assembly GCA_964468185.1. GTDB lineage: Bacteria > Planctomycetota > Phycisphaerae > UBA1845 > Fen-1342 > JANQFV01. The sequence continues at coordinate 75,050 of CAYXTR010000005.1, forward strand.
GTGGCCTTTCGGGTTGCGGCACCGGCACTGCTGGCCTTGTTTCTGGTGAACATGGCGATGGGATTTATTCAGCGCACGATGCCGCAGTTCAACATCATTGCGATCGGGTTCTCGCTGAAGTCCATGATCGCATTCATGATCATGGCGGTTTCGCTACCCGCGGCAGCGGAGGGATTCGTGCAGTCGGTGGAGCATGCGTACTTGTGGTTGAATGAGATGATTGGTGTGACGCGTTAGTGGGAGTCGGGCCCGATGTCCAACGACGATGCCGGAGAAAAAACGGAACAACCAACGCCGCGGCGCCGGCAGGAGGCGCGGGAGGAGGGTCAGGTTGCGCGGAGTATGGACCTGACTGCGGCGATTGCGCTTCTGGGTGCGCTGGTGACGTTGCGTCTGCTTGGGCCGTACATGCTGGAGGCGATGCTGGGGCTGACACGGGCGCTGGGTGATACGCCACAGGTTTCGTCGATCGACCTGTTGCGCTGGATCAAGCGGGCGGCGTATGCGGCGGCGCAGATGACGCTGCCGTTCATGGCGCTGCTGGTGGTGATCACGGTGGCGGCCACGGCCGCGCAGTCGGGGTTGCTGCTCACCTGGAAGAAGTTGGCGTTGAAGCCGGAGCGGATCAATCCGGTGTCGGGTTTCAAGCGACTGTTCTCAGGGGATGCGTTGTCGCGGCTGGCGGTGGGTCTATTGAAGATCGGGGCGGTGGCGGGCGTGGCTTATCTGACGATCGCCGGCGGGATCACGGAGGTGCTGTCGACGGGTGTGCTGGATGCGGGGGGGGTGTTCACGAAGAGTTCGGAGATGCTGTTCGATCTGGCGTTGAAGCTGGGGCTGGTCTTGCTGGCGTTGGGAGTGCTGGACTACGCGATTCAGCGGTGGAAGCTGGAGAAGCAACTGCGGATGAGCAAGCAGGAGATCCGCGACGAGATGAAGAAGATGGAAGGCGATCCGCTGCTCAAGCAGCGTCGACGGCAGATGCAGCAACGCATCGCCCAGCAGCGGATCAATGCCGAGGTGCCGCGGGCGGATGTGGTCGTGACCAACCCGACGCATTTTGCCGTGGCGCTGCGTTATGACGAGAGCGCGATGACGGCGCCGAAGGTGACGGCGAAAGGGAAGGACTTTCTGGCGCAGCGGATTCGGGAATTGGCGCAGCTTCACGGTGTGCCCGTCGTGCAGCGGCCGCCGCTGGCACGGGCGCTGTACAGCGGTGTTGAGGTGGGGCAGGAAGTACCGCCGCAGTTCTACAAGGCGGTCGCGGAGTTGTTGGCGTATGCGTACCAGGTGACGGGAAGAGCGGCCGGGTAGTGCCGTGAGTGCAGGAGTTCGGTGTTTTGGGCGGTCTATTCGATAACAACCCGGTGATCATGTTTATCAGTCGGCATCGTGGCATGCTGTTTCCGGCGTGCGCGGCGCTGCTGATTTTCGTGATCCTGATTCCGTTGCCGACGGCGCTACTGGACTTCATGCTGTTGATCAACATTCTCCTGACGACCATCGTGCTGATGACGGTGATGTACCTGCGGGGGCCGCTCGAGTTCTCGAGTTTTCCGTCGCTGCTGCTGGCGATGACGTTGTTACGGCTGGTATTGAATACGGCTACGACGCGGTTGATTCTGTCGAACGGGGCGGATGGCACCGCGGCGGCCGGAGCGGTGATCGAGACGTTTGGTGCGTTCGTGGCGGCGAATTCGCTGGCGGTGGGGATTATCATGTTCGTGATCATCACGGTGATTCAGTTCGTGGTCATCACGAAGGGTGCGACGCGCATCGCTGAGGTGGCGGCCCGCTTCACGCTCGATGGCATGCCCGGCAAGCAGATGGCGATTGACGCCGATTTGAATGCCGGCATTATCAACGAGCAGGAGGCGAAGCGGCGGCGCGAGGAGGTGTCACGGGAAGCCGACTTCTACGGGGCCATGGACGGTGCCAGCAAGTTTGTGCGTGGGGACGCGATTGCGGGCATCATCATCACGTTTGTGAATATTCTCGGTGGGCTCTATGTCGGCATGGTCGATGGCGGCATGTCGCTGACTGAATCGCTGGAGGTGTACACGAAGCTGACCATTGGCGACGGGCTGGTCAGCCAGATCCCGGCGTTCATCGTTTCGGTCGGCGCCGGTATGTTGGTGACGCGGAGCACCGGGCGGACGAACATGGGTGAGGAGGTACTGGGGCAGCTCCTGTCGCGGCCGACGGCGCTGTTGCTGGCGGGTGGGTTTCTGTGTGTGCTGATGTTCACGCCGTTGCCGAAGTTTCCGCTGATGACGATGGCTGTTGGTTGTGGCTCGCTGGCGTACTTCCTGCACCGCAGTACGAAGGTGGCGGCGCAGCGGAAGGTGACGGAGGAGAAGACGCGCAAACGGGCGGAGCCGGAGAAGATCGAGTCGCATCTGCTGGTGGATCCGCTGGAGTTGCAGGTGGGGTTTGCGCTGGTGCGGCTGGTCGATCGAACTCGGGGCGGGGACATGCTTGACCGGATTGCGTCGATTCGCAAGCAGCTTGCCACCGAGCTGGGGCTCGTCGTGCCGCCGGTGCGGATTCGGGATAATGCGGAGTTGCAGCCGAATCAGTATCGCGTGCTGCTGCGGGGTGAGGAGATTGCCCGGGGTGATCTGTATCCGGATCAGTTTCTGGCAATCGACTCCGGACTGGCGGGGCAGCCTTTGCAGGGGGTGGAGGTGCGGGAGCCGGCGTTTGGCTTACGGGCGTGGTGGATCGCGGGTGAGCAGCGCGAGCATGCGGAGCGGCTGAGCTACACCGTGGTTGAGGCCTCCGGGGTGCTGGCGACGCACTTGACGGAGCTGGCCAAGCGGCACGCGGCGGATCTGCTGACGCGGGCGGGCACGCAGAATCTGCTGGACAATCTGAAGCAGCGTAATGCGGGGTTGGTCGACGAAGTCGTACCGAACCTGCTGAAGGTCGGCGAGGTGCAGAAGGTGCTGCAGAATCTGCTGGCCGAGCGGGTGCCGATTCGGGACCTGGAGACGGTACTGGAGACGCTCGGGGACTGGGCGCCGAAGACGAAGGATGTCGAGATCCTCACTGAGTATGCGCGAAACGGTCTGGCGCGGACGATCTGCTCGCAGTACAAGGATGCTGATGGGGTGATTCACGTCGTGACGCTGGATCCGGCGACGGAGGACTACATTCAGGCGAACATCCAACGGCTGGAACATGGTTCATCGTTGGCCGTACCGCCGGACAGGCAGTCACAACTGGCGATGCGCATGCGGCAGCAGGTGGATGCGGCGAGTTCGTCGACGGGCGGGAACCCGATTGCGGTATTGTGTTCGCCGCAGGTACGGCTGTGGACGCGGCGGATGATTGAACCCGTATTGCCGCAGACGCCGGTGTTGGGATTGAACGAGATTGTGCGGGGGATAGATGTGCAAGCTCATGGAGTGGTGAGTATTGAGTTACAACGTGCGGACATTCCGCGCCCGGTCCATGCGTGAGGCGCTGGAAGCGGTCAAGCGGGCCCTCGGTGCTGAGGCGGTGATCTTGGGTACACGGACGGTGCCTGCGACGGGTCTCGCCGCGATCACCGGGCAGCACATGGTGGAGATCACGGCTGCACCGGCGGGCGCCGCGCGGCCGGCGCGTCGGGCGGTACGGCCGGAGCGCGCCGGTGCCGCTGCCGCGACGTCAGCCGCCGCAGCGGATGTGGGGGGTGCGTCTACCGAACGTTCACCCGTGGAAGGGGCGCAAAAGCCGCGCTGGGCGGTTCCGCAGCACATGTACCCGTACTATGTGCAGCTTGTGCAGAATGAAGTGGCGGACGAGATTGCCCAGCGGGTTGTTAGTCAGGTTGCGAAGGCGTTGCCCGCGGGGGTGTCCCCGACGCGTGAAGCTGTGCACGGAGCGTTGCGAGAATACATCGCGCGTATGATTCCGGAAACATCAGGGGTAATGTTAGAGTCTGGTGCTTGTCGGCGGGTAGCGTTTGTGGGGCCGCCGGGGAGTGGCAAGACTACAGCGTTGGCGAAGATCGCGGCGCATTTCAAGCTTCGTGCGGGACGGAGTGTAGCCCTGCTGTCGCTGGACATGAATCGTGTTGGTGGACATGAGCAGTTGCGGCATTACGCGGACGTGATTGATGTACCGGTATACAGGGCGCAGACCATAGGTGAGGTCAAGGCGTGCCTGAAGGAGATAGGGGATACGGAACTGCTGTTAATTGACTCGATGGGGGTGGGGCTGCGTGAGCACGGGCGTTTTGCGCGTTTGGCAACGTTGTTGCGTGCGGCGCGTCCGGATGAGACGCATCTGGTTCTGCCGGCGTCGTTAACGCCAGAAGTACAGGGACGTGTGGTAAGTGGGTTCAAGCCCCTCGGTGTGCAGCGTGTGTTCTTGACACATCTGGATGAGGTGGTCGGGCTGGGGATTATTCTAAACATGGTGATGCGTTTGGACATCAAGGTATCGTACTTGTCTCATGGTCAAAATGTGCCAAATGATCTGGAAGAAGCTTGCGGAAGTCGAGTGGCAGAGGTACTCTTATGTGCGGATGAGCAGTAACGCTGGAGGGGCTGTGGTCATCCGAACATGACGCCAGAGTCTGATCGTCAATTCGCATGGGGTAATGGGAAGAAGCAATTCGGGGGTGACGTGCTCGTTATCGCCAGTGGAAAAGGCGGGGTCGGCAAGACGAATCTGGCATTGAACCTCGGGATCATACTCGCGCGACGTGGGCAACGAGCCGTATTACTTGATGCGGACTTCGGGCTGGCCAATGCGGACATCCTGCTCAACGTCTCCCCGCTGGCGGACTTTGACGATCTGCGTGACCCGACGCGGGACGTTGAGGAACTTCTGGTGCGGGGGCCAGGCGGCTTGCGATTGATCTGTGCGGCGTCGAGTCTGGCACATGACCGACGGCGTGTAGGGTGGGATCCGGAGATGTGCCGGCTTGCGTTGCAGCGTCTGCGGGGGTGTTGCGACACACTGCTGGTCGACTGTGGCGCCGGGCTGAATCCATCGATTTCGGCGATGACCCGGACGGGGGGCAAGCTGATTCTGGTCACGACGCCTGAACCGACGGCGCTGGCGGATGGGTACGCGGTATTGAAGATGCTGGCGGCGGACGGTTTCGACGGGGCGGTGGGCGTCGTGGTCAACATGGCGCGGCACGGCGGGGAGGGGCAGCAGGTTGGGGCGCGGCTCGCGCGGGTGGCGGACTCGTTTCTCGGACTTTCAGTAGCGTATCTGGGGTGGATCCCAGTGGATCGGCATGTGCCACAGGCTGTGCGGGCCCGGGTCCCCGTAGTGGAGCGATACAGGCGATGTCCTGCAAGCCTTTGTTTTCACAGGATTTGTGATCGGATCGCCCCTGAGGGGGTGCCGGCGGTGGCCGGGAACGGGATCTGGTCGCGGGTTGCAGGGCTATTCCTCTAGCGGCGTGCAAGGAAGCGCGCCGACGGACCGATAGGTAGTCACGGAAGCAGCTTATGGTCCGAAGTACAGGTGCACAGATCGGCTTGCTCGCGTTTACGGTCGCCATCGTGGCGGGTCTGTATGCCGGCAATTCGCCGGCGGTCGTTTTGACGCGGGGGCTCGTTGCCATGCTGGTGGGGGCGGTGGTGGGGCAGCTTGCGGCGTGGGCGGCGAAGTTGATTCTCCGCGATTATCTCCAGAAGCGCAAGCTCGAGATTGACCGCGAGCACGTGGCGGCAGTGCGGAAGATGCTCGGTGAGTCTGACGAGGATCCGGAGCCGGCCAAGTCCGAACCAATTGAGGTGGGATAGCGGTATGAATGGCGGAAAAGGCAGACCGAGCCGGCTACGGCGCGTCAGTCGCGAGCAGCGCACCCGGAGTTTCCCGGATCAGGAGTCGCTCAAGAAAGCGTGGGCGAAGTTCAAGCGCACGGGTGAGGACGGCATGCGCAACCGGCTGATCGAGCATTATCTGTATCTGGTGCGCTACAACGCGGAGCGCATTGGGGGGAAGTTGCCGGATGAGGTGGATGTTGACGATTTGATGAGTGCGGGCATCTTCGGACTCGTCGATGCGATTGACGCATTTGATCTGGAGCGCGGCGTGAAGTTCGAGACGTATTGTGCGCCGCGTATCCGGGGTGCGATTCTCGATGAGCTGCGCAATATGGACTGGGTCCCGCGGCTCGTGCGGCACCGGGCTCACAAGCTGGCGGACGCCAAGCGCACGCTGGAGGTGGAACTGGGACGCGTGCCGAATGACGATGAGATTGCCCGGCGGCTCAACATGAGCAAGCCGCAGTTTGAGAAGCTGCTGCGGGATGCGAATGCGGTATCGCTGATCTCGCTGTCGCGCAAGTACAGCGACCCGGATTCGCAGCGGGATGTTTTCGAGATCGACGTATTGCCGGATGATCACGGATGTGATCCGGTTGTTGAAGCGCAGAAGGAGGACGTGAAGGAACTCGTAACGCGGGGGTTGAGTCGGGCCGAGCGGCTCATTGTCGTGCTGTACTACTATGAGCAGATGACGATGAAGCAGATCGGGCAGACGCTTGATCTGTCGGAATCGCGGGTGAGTCAGATGCACTCGGCGATTCTCATGCGGCTGCGTGGTCAGCTTCAGGCGCGGCGCGGTGAACTGCTGCCGGAGACTGTGACGGAGCACGAGTAGACACACGGAGGCCGGGTCATGACCGGTGCAATTCCTCCTACCTGGCTGAACTCCATCGTCCAGGGGCATGGGGCCAAGACGCGCGCTGCCGAAGAGAAGCAGAAGGAAAATGCGGCGCAGGCTGAGGCTACCGGTGAGGGGAGTTTCGGGAACAATCTCCAGGATGTGATCGAGGCGAGTGATCGCGACAGTCAGGTCTATTCGGATGCCGAGGGCAGCGGCAGCCAGGGCCGTCCGTCGGAAGAGGCGGTTGAGGAGGAGCGGAACGCGGCTGAGGGCGGAGATGATGCGACGACCGATGGCGGGCTGGACCTGCAGGCATGAGATGAGCGGCGCTTCTTTCCGTTGATTGACACGCTATCCCCCGCCCTCTAGTTTGATGTGGCGTTCGGGAGCGAGTCGTTGCCTGCGCGCCGCTGGAGTGTGCGTGGGATTGCTGCGCTGGGAGGTGAGGTGCTGACTCATGATTGACCGTGGTCCGTTTGCTCAGGTACCGGCGGGAACACATTTGCCGTCGGCTGTGAATGCGATCGTCGAGATCCCGCGGGGACGTCGCAGCAAATTTGAGGTGGATACGCAGACCGGGCTGATGCGTCTGGATCGCTATTTGTACTCGTCGAGCCATTATCCCGGCGACTATGGATTCATTCCGCAGACGCTGGCGGAGGATGGCGACAACCTCGATATTCTGGTGATGGTGAACGAGCCGACATTCTCGGGTTGTCTGATACAGGCCCGGGTGATCGGGCTGTTTCGGATGATGGACCGTGGTCAGCACGACTACAAGATCCTCGCTGTGCCCAACTCAGATCCCCTATTCGCCGAGTTTCAGGATCTGGACGACGTGCCGAAGCACTTTTTGCGAGAGGTGGAGCACTTCTTCGCCAGCTACAAGCTGCTCGAAGGCGTGACAACGGTGACGGAGGGGTGGGACGACGCGGCCGCGGCGGCGACGGAAGTTCACGACTCGGTCGACCGGTACATGGCGGAGCTTACGCGACGTGCGAAGAGTCAGCTTGGTTGATTGCGTGAGACTGAGGGGTAGATGCATTGAGGGTCTGGATGATTGGGGGATGTGGTGGTCGTAGTTCGACTGATACACCGTAGTGCGAAGCCATGCCGAGTGATGAAGAAGGCACGGCCGACGGGCGTCGGGGACGCGCGCCGGCCGTGTTACCATTAGGGGCAAACCAGTCAGTTAGCGCGACAGCAGCTCCACGAAGGAGTTGATGTCGTCAAAGTCGACCGTTCCGCTGTTGTTGATATCGCCGTTGAGCCAGTTGCAATCCGGCCAGGTGGCTTCATAGGCGTTCTGTCCGGACAGGGCCAGCACGAACGGGTTGATGTCGTCGAAATCGACATCGCCGTCGCAGTCCATGTCGCCCAACTCGAAGGGGCATTGCTCGAGAATCGTCAGCGAGACCTGGGCGGTGTCCTGGCGGCCGAGTGCATCCGTCACCAGCACGCGCGGCTCGAAGGTGCCGGTCTCCGTTGGCGTGCCATAGATCTCGCCGTCCGGCGAGAGATTGAGACCGTCGGGTAGTGGAACCGGTTGGATCAACTCGAGCGAGTCGGCGTTGTTCAGTGAGCCGGCGCCGTCGTATGTGGCCAGCAGGTAATGCTGTCCATCGCCGGCGGAGATACCGATGGTCGGCGTCAGGTCCATGTTGGACGGGCCGTAGTGGAACTGGATGGTGCCGTCGTTGAACAGGGTGACCGAGAAGTCGCCTTCTGCCGCGCATGGGTAGTGCTCGACGTCCCAGCGGATCGTGACCTGGCCAGCCACGGAAGCATCGATGTAGATGTCGTTGCTACTGGCACAGTCGGTCTCCCAGTCGTCCCACAGCGGGGCGATGCGGACGTTGTCCAGGAGCTCGTCGGTCGAGTTTGAATAATCGGCGGAGTTGCTGGCGAAGTCGAGGTATCCGTTCGAGCAGACCCACACGTTGCTATAGGTGTCGCCGAAGAACGGGAAGTTGAAGGGCAGACCGTATTGCCATGAGTTGTCGTCCGCGTTCCAGTTCTGGTCGCTGCCGACGGCTTCGAACTCGTTGCTGCCCATGTTCAGCTCGACGTATTCGTCGGTCAGGAGCGTCCACGCGAGTTCGGGCTGGCCCTGGTCGGCTTCGAGCTGCACCGGGCCGTAGGCGCGGTTCAGGCAACCGTTAGGCAGGGTCTCGGTGATAATGGTGGGTGGGTCAAACTGCACGAGGATCGTCACCGTCGCGACCTCGGAGTCGCCGCCCTCGGGTGGAACGCCGCCATCGGTGGCCTGGAACTGGAACGTGTCCTCGCCGTAGAAGCCGCCGGAGGGCGTGTAAACGACTTCGTTACCGTTGTTAACGAGGGTGTAGGGCAGGTCGCTGGGCAGGATGACGTAGCCATTTCCGGCGTCGGCGATCTGCTGTGCGGGCAGCGAGACGATCTTCCACTCGATGGGGTTGGGGCCGCCATCGGAATCGGTCGCGAGCAGGGTGGCGGTAACGGGGGTGTCGACGGCGGTCTCGTAGTAGCTGTCCTGGACGCGTGGCGGGCTCGGGCCGCACATGTCGAGCGCGAGGAGCACGCACTCGTAGGCGTCGATCATGCCCCAGCCATAGTCATTATCCTCGCCGGCGGGTCCCAGGTCGACCGCGGTTTCGTAGATGATCTGCTTGATTTCGTCGTTGGTGAGGTCGGGGCAGGCTTGACGCATGAGGGCAACAACGCCGTTGACGTGCGGCGACGCCATCGAAGTGCCGCTCTTGGTGTCGTAGCCGCCGGGGACGGCGGAGCGGACATCCTCGCCGGGGGCGGCGATGTCGGGTTTGATTGCCACGCTGCCGTCGGGCGTGCAGTAGGTTGGGCCGCGCGAGGAGAAGCTGGAGATGGGCCAACCACCGACGTTGGCGTTGACCGAAGCTACCGCAACGACGTTGTAGGGCGTCGTGGCGCGGTCCGCGGGGCGGCGGAGGCCGCTGGAGCCTTCGTTACCGGCGGAGAAGAGCATGACGATGCCGGCGGCTTCGCAGGCGTCGATAGCATCCCAGAAGAATTCGTCGCAGGGCGGGACATCCCACCATTCGTTGACGCCCCACGAATTGGAATTGGTAGCGGGGACGTCCCAGACGGTAGCGGGATTGCCGTCGGGGTCGGTCAACCACTGGTACGCGCTGATGACGTCGCTGTAGAACTCGGGCGTGACGCTTTGGCCGATGGAGTTGTCCGCGATCCACATGGCGCCGGGGGCAACACCGATCTCGTCCCCGGGGAGGCCGCCGCAGACGGTGCCCATGGTGTGGGTGCCGTGCGTGCCGCTATCGCCGGGGAAGTTGGCGTAGCCGCCGAGGGAGTCGCGCCAGGCCCACTCGGGGTGGCCGGCGTACTCGGGCAGGGTTCCGGCCCAGCGGCTGGCGAGGGCGGGGTGGTTGCCGTCGACGCCGGTGTCAAGCGTGGAGACGAGGATGCCTTCGCCGGTGTAGCCGAGGGCCCAGACTTCGGGTGCGCGGATCGCGACGAGGCCGGGCTCCGGCTCATCGGTGGGGCTTGCGCCGCCGGGTTCCTTTCCGGAGGACGTTGGCTCGATGAGTTCGACGGGGTAGTTGAAGTAGATGCGGAGGACGTCGGGATGCTCGGCGAGCGCGCGGATGGTGCTGGCCGGTGCGTCGACGCGGAAGGCGTTACAGATCCAGTAGGACTCGAAGTGCTCGATTTCGCCGGCGATGGCGAGTGATTTGAGATGATCGCGCAGGTTGGCCTGCGTGATATCGCGGGTGGCCTGGAGCGTGCGCACGACGGTCTCGTGTCGGGCCCGCAGGCTGGCGCGCTGCGCATCGAGTTGCATCTCCAGTGCTTCGAGATCTACCGGATTCTTGACGTAGACCAGGGTGGAGACGGTGTCCTCATCGCCTTTGGCGGCGAGGATATTCTCCAGGCCGGAGTCCAGTGTGCCGGCCAGCGAGGTTGCGGCAAACGCTGCCAGCAGGCCGCACAAGATCCACTTCTGCTTCATGAGTCTTCTCCCGTGTCCTCACATCGAGGTATGCGGCGGCTGGCAGGGTACACGCCTTCCAAGCCGGCGCAGCTTCGCAAGTTTCGTGATTGTGATGTCGCCGGGCCAAGATCGATTGACGGGTTGGCCCAGCGCGAGCATGCGACATACACGCTGCCGCTTGGGCGGGCGTTCGTGTTGGGCATGCTAGACCTCGGATTAGGCCTGACGCGAAGGTTGCGCCGGCCGAGCTTCCATCCCAGCGTCATTACTGATTTCAGTGTATCGGTCATGGTAGTGCGATGCAACGACTATTTATCCCTGTTGTTACCGGTCTGGCGTTGACGGGCCGCGCCTACGGCTTGGTGGACGTCCCGTGCTGTCATCACATGCTGGCCGGTGCGTTTGGCCAGATACATGGCGGCGTCAGCCAGGCGCAGCAGACGCTCCGCGTCTGGGGTGCCATTTGCCTGCAGCGAGGCGATGCCGATTGAGAGCCGCAGTTGATCGCGCAGCTTTGCGAAGCTGCGGGCGCGTTGGGCGAACAAGGCGCAGAGGCGGTTGGCGACGTGGCGCGCTTCCTCGGTGGTTGTGTGCGACAGGATGAGGACAAACTCGTCGCCGCCGTAGCGGACGCCGCGGTCCTGACCGCGTCGCAGCGATCCGCGGATGAGCTCGCCGACGAAGCTGATGAGCTCATCGCCGGTGCGATGTCCGTGCTGATCGTTGAGTGCCTTGAAGTTATCAACGTCGACCACGAGCAGGGAGAGTTCGCTGCCGTCACGGGCAGCGTGGGTCAGCAGTTCGGGCAGGTCGCGTTCCAAGGCGCGGCGGTTCTCCAATCCGCTGAGGGGGTCGGTGTCGGCGTCGCGTTGGGCTTTCCGTTCGGCCAGGGCGGCGCTGCGGGTGCGGCTGTCCACCTGGTGCTCGACGCTGTGTCGCAGGCGGCTGGCTTCATTCCGCCAGTGTTTGAGGTCCTGCTGAAGCTCAGAAACCGTGCGGACCAGACTGGCCAGTTCCGGGGGGGTCGAGCTTGTTGTGGCGAGGTCGGTCAGGCCCTCGTGCAGGCGGCGCAATGAGCGGCCGAGGCGCGTCACGGGCTGCTCAATGCCGTATTGGAACCAGGCAAGGCTGAGGACGACGCCGGCGAGTGCGAGGCCGACCAGCATGGCATAGGTGGTCGCGGACGTCTCGGCCTGTGCGTCGCCGCGATCGAGGATGACGGCGAGGATCGAGTCTGACGCGGGCTGGGGCAGTGTGTGCAGCTCGAAACGCTGTGATGCCCGGCCGTCGATGAGCAGTTGATTGCTTGTGGGCTCGCTGCCAGTGAAGTCGATCTGCGCGTGGATCTCGGATTGCGGGATGGGGATGCGATGCTGGAAGGCGAGGCCTTTCCCTTGGCGGTTGAAGATGCCGGCCCACATCAAGCGTTTGCCGGCCTCTTCGAGGCGGTCGTAAGCAAGCTCGTGTTCGGCGGCGGGCTGATTGATCGTCTCAAGGTGGGCCCGCAGGCTGCCGGCGAGAAGGCTCTCGAACTCGTGCGTTTGGCGTTGCTGCAGGTCGGCGAGTCGCAGACGTCCGATCATAAGAGTCGGGACTGCCACGGAGACGGCGGTAAAGAGGATCAGCAGCAAGCCACGCGCCTGGAGGCTGCCGGGCACGAGCGCACGGAGTCTGGTCACCCAGTTCTTCATCAGAACGTATATCGGCGTGGCTTGCCTAAGGCGTGACGTGGGAAGATGGCAGGAACCCTGGGGCTGCGGTGAGCGCAGTCACAAGCGTGAATGGGGGCTTGCTATGTGATGTCAGGCGCTGGCGGCGGCACGGATCTCGGGCTCGTCGGTTTCGCCGGGCTGGTCCGATTCGCGTTCCTTTCGCCGGGCGATTTCGCTCATCAGCGATTCCATGGGCGGCAGATCGTCGAGGTCGGCGAGTCCGAAAACGTCGAGGAACTTCTTTGTGGTCCCGTAAAGGATGGGGCGGCCGACGATTTCGGCGCGGCCGAAGATCTTGATCAGGCCCATTTCGCGGAGCCGATTCAGCACCTCGCCGCAACTCACGCCGCGAATGGCCTCGATGTCGGCGCGGATGACGGGTTGCTTGTAGGCGACGATGGAGAGTGTTTCGAGTGCGGCGCCGGTGAGGCGTGTCTGGGCGGAGGCTTTGTTCAGCTTGGCGACCCAGGGCTGATAAGCGGGCAAGGTCAGCATCTGATAACCTTTGGCGATTTCTTCGATGCGAAAGGCGAGGCCTGCGTGGGCGTACTTCTTGTTCAACGTGTCGACGTGCTGCCGGACGGTGCGGACGGAGCCGATGTCGGCCAGTTCGGACAAGCGCTGCGGGCTCAGTGGGGCGTCGGTGGCGAACAGGAGGGCCTCGACGATCTGCTCGGGTGTGGGGGCGACGTTCTGGTCGTACGTTTCGTACGGCGACGCCGAATCGGGTGCGTCGGAATGCGGGACCATCTCGGTGTTTGACTCTTCGGTCATACAGCCGGTAAGGGTTGCTTCCCCCGCCTCCATGGTTGTCGGGGACTCTTCGCGATCCATCGCGCGTACCTCATCATCCATGATGTCAGGTGTCTCGCTCTGAAACTGGTAGTTATGCTAGCGATGCGCGGGCATGGCGTCCAGTTTATTTCTGAGGGAATGGGCGTGATGGTCAGCATTTGCGGCTTGCTGTCGCGTGTGCGAGACTATGCGTGGCTTGTTGATGCCGGTTTTTCTTGAAGAAGTGAGGAAGTTATGGACTATGCCAGCAACGCGCGACTCGATCGGGAGCACGCGCAGGTACTCGTGGTCGATATTCAGGAGAAGCTGCTGCCCTTCATTCACGAACATGAGAGTGTTGTGGCTGGTGCGGTGCGCATGATTCGGGCGGCCGCCGTGCTCGAGATGCCCGTGCTGCTTTCCGAGCAGTATCCGCAGGGGTTGGGTGAGACGACGCCGGCGGTGAAGGATGCGGTCGCGGAGGTTGAGGCGGAGCGGGCTGAGAAGATGACGTTCAGCTTCTGTGCGGATGAGACGTGCCGGAAGAAGCTGAGTGCGGTGATGCGGCCCCAGGTGCTGTTGGTTGGGATTGAGGCGCACGTCTGTGTGTATCAGACGGCGCTGGACCTGCTCGAGATGCAGATGACGCCGGTTTTGCTGGCGGATGCGGTCGGTTCGCGGCGATTGCTGGATTACCAGGTGGCGCTGGATGGTCTGCGGGCGGCTGGGGCGGTGGTGACGACGACGGAATCGGCGATCTTCCAGCTTTTGCACGAATCGGGAACGCAGATGTTCAAGCAGATTCTGCCGCTGGTGAAGTGAGATGACGCCGCGTTTTGACGAGCCGGATGGCTATGAGGATGAGTGGCTGGACGATCCGGAAGCGCCGCAGCCGGAGGACCTCGATGACGAGGATGAGACCCCGACGGTGCCGTGCGCGGGCTGCGGCGAGTTGATTCCGGACTTTGTCGATCGCTGCCCCTACTGTGGGGACTGGGTGGTGCAGTCGGCGGGTTCGTCGTCGGGTCGCGCGGGATGGTATGTTGTGGCGGTCATTGTCGTGGTTTGCATCGTGTTGGCGTGGGTGTTGTGGTAGGTCACGTGCGGCGGCGCGGGGTTGGCCGAGCGTGCGGTTTGATTAGAATCCCGAGTTGATAGGTGGGCGGCAAAGGCAGGTGCGATATGCCCGATGTGAAGGAACTGGTTGAGAAGGCGCGGGCGTTGGGCGAGGCGCTGGCGGCGCACCCGGCGGTACAGGCGCACCATCGGGCGCAGCGCGATGTGCAGAATGACTCGGCGGCGCAGGAACTGATCAGGAAATATCAGGAGCAGGCGGAGCGCATCCAGCAGCTTGAGGCACAGGGTAAGCCCGTCGAGGTGGCCGACAAGCAGAAGCTCAAGGAATACGAGTCGCTGATGGCCGGCAATGATGCGATGAAGGCGTTGATGCGCACGCAGGTGGACTACGTTGGCATTATGAACCAGGTGAATCAGGCCATTGAGGCACCGCTGGCGAAGCTGTTGCAGCCGGAGCAGGGCGCGTGACGGCAGATTCGGCGACGCTGACGCAGGCTGATCTGGGAGCGTCGGGTGGTCCGGGCCGCATGGCGCCGACGACGGTGGCCTGGCTGGTGGCGTTGGTGGGGTGGACGACGTTCATTTGCTTTTATCACCTCGCCGGTGGGGCGCGGTTTGAGCCGATTGACTGCTGGGTATCGCAGACGGCGCGGGAGATGCAGGACGCTGGTGAGTGGCTGGTGCCGCGTTTCTCGGATGAGACGCGCATGCAGAAGTCGCCCGGGCCGTATTGGGCGGTGATGATCGCGAGTGAGTTGCGCGGCGTGCGGGTTGATGAGGTGGCGGCACGCGTGCCGAACGCTTTGGCGGCGGTCGGGCTGGTGCTGACGGTGTTCTGGCTGACGCGGCGGATGGGGGGGGATCGGGCGGCGATTTTCGCGGGGTTTGCGACGTCTTCGAGCGTGCTGGTGCTGTGGTGGTCGCATCGGGGGGCGAGTGACCTGGGGTTGACCACTTGTACGACGTTGTCGTTGGCGAGTTTGTGGATTGCGGCGGAGACATACGCCCCGGGAGCGCGGCGCAATGCGCTCTTGCTGCTCGGGTATTTCGCGGCGGGCGTAGGCATGCTCTACAAGATGCCGATGCCGCTGGTAGTGGTCGGTTTTCCGGTTGTGGTCTATCTGCTGTACCGGGCGGAATGGAGTGTGTTGCGGCGGTCGCTGCACGTATTGCTCGCCGGTATTCTGGTGGTGTTGGGCGTAGTGGCCGGTGCGTATTTCATGGGGGTGAAGGGTGCTGTGGTTGGGCTGGGGCCCGCGGTTGTGTATGTGGCGATTGTGGGCAACGGTTGGCTGTTTGGTCGCCGGCCACTTGTGCATGTGATGGGGCTGGTGGCGTTTCTATTGCCGTGGCTGCCGTGGGCAATTGCGGTGACGCGGGCGGAGGAGGCGGCGCTGGCCAAATGGAAGGTCGAGTTTATCGATCGCTTCACGGGGGCGTTGCCGAATGTTGAGGGGCAGGGGGATTGGGAGTTCCTGGCTTTCTATCTGCCGGTGCCGTTGCTCTATTGCCTGCCGTACACCTTGTCGTTGCCTGGCGCCTTGGTGCGGGCGTTTCGGAAGCCGACGGGCGTTGCGGTGGTCGGGCTGCGGTTCATGCTGATTTGGTTCGCGTGTCTGCTGGTGTTCTTCACGGCGTCGACGGGTAAGGAGTATCGGTATTTCCTGCCGGCGTTACCGCCTCTGTTCGTATTGCTTGGGATTGAGCTGGCGGCGTTCTTTGATCCGCGGCGGCCGGTGCGGCCGAGGCTGGACTGGCTCGGCGCGCTGGCAGTCTGGGTTTTGACGCCCGCGGCGATGGTCGGGGTGGCGTATGGGCTGCATGTGTGGTGGCGTTTGCGCGGGCAGTATGAGCTGGCCGGACTGTACGCGTGGGGTGATGTGATCGCCGCGTTCGGTGTGTTGGCGGTGATTCTGACGGTGGGGCTGGGGCTTGCCGCCTGGCTGTATCGACGGCGGCAGGAGCAGGCGTCGTTTGGGACGCTGGTGGCGACGATGTGGCTGATGTGGCTGTGGGCGTGGCCGAGCGTGATGCCGATCATGATGGCGCAGCGGCCGTTTGTGAATTTTGCAGAGCAGCTTCAGCGGCGGGTACCGCTGGCGGCGCGGCCGGCGTTGCACATGGTGGGGAGCCAGGATCCGCGCATTATCTGGTATAGCAACATCCGTTATCCGCGCGTGATCGACCAGCTCGAATTGCTGGAGGAGGAGAAGGAGCGCTACCTGCGCGGGGAGCAGGAGACGCTGCGCGATCTCGAGTATGAGATGCAGCGATATGGGGAGGAAATGGTGCGGCTGTCGCGGCAGGATGAGTTGGTGCTGTTCGTCGCGCCGCTGGCGGACTACATCAAGTATCGCGTGCGGGCGCCGGAGTTGTTGGCGGAGCGTGGCGAAGAGATGCCGCCGACATACCTGTGGTTGCAGACGGAGTACGGCCGGGAGGATCGTCATTTCGTGGTGTTCGGGAATCAGTCGCCGCCGTTTCGCGAGCCGAAGTTGCGACTGAGGGAAGACGTGCAAGAGCGGCTGAAGGAGCGGGGCGTGGATCTGGAGCGGTTGAACGTCGCGACGCCGGCGCGCGACGCGGGTGTGGACGTTACTGATGGCGTGGAGGCGTAGGCTTTGGCGCTGGCGCATTGGCTGATGGATTTGACCGAGGCGCCAACGGTGTGGCTTGCGCTGCGGCGTGTGGGGGAGTATCTCGCCTTGCGTTCGTGGGCCGTGATCATCAGTTGCTTTCCCATTGACATGAATCTCGCGACGGGGCGGTTGATGGGGCGGCTGTGGTGGCTGCTGCGGAAGAAGAATCGCGATCAGGCGTTGGAGAATCTGCGGCGGGCCTTTCGCGGGGAGAAGAGCGAACGGCAACTGAGGCGCATCGCGAGAGCTTCGTTTGAGCATTTTGCGCAACTCTATCTTGTGGAACTCGTGCAGATGCCGCGGATCGTTACGGAGTGGTCGTGGGCGCGCTATGTTGAGCTGGGGGACTTGGCGCCGGCGCTGCGTGAGCTGCTGCGGGAGCGGGGGCTGATCATGCTGACGGGGCACTTCGGCAATTTCGAGCTGATGGGTTACACGATCTGCCGGCTGGGGATTCCGCTGACGGCTGTGATGCGACCGCCAGATAACCCGCTGATTAATCGATATCTGGTGGAGGCACGCGAGGCGGGCGGGCTGACGCTGTTGTACAAGAAGGGGGTGAGTGCGGTGGCGGGTGAGGTGATTGATCGGGGGCGGGCGTTGTGCTTCATCGCGGATCAGGACGCGGGGCGGAAGGGGCTGTTCGTCGAGTTCTTCGGGCGGCCGGCGTCGACGTACAAGTCGATCGGGCTACTGGCGATGGCCAAGCAGGTACCGATTGTGGTGGGGTATGCACCGCGGGTGCGGCGAGGGTTTCATTATCGGATTGAGGTGGAGCGGATCATCTGGCCGGAGGAATGGGCGGGGGAGGATGATCCGTTGCGCTGGATCACGCAGACGTATTCGACGGCGATGGAGGCGTCGATTCGGCGGCACCCGGAGCAGTATCTGTGGATGCATCGGCGGTGGAAGCATCAGCCGAAGGGGGCAGCACGTGAGGCGGTGCGCGCGGGGGGGTGAAGCGCACGGCGTTTGGTGTTGCGACCGGGGGAGGGGAAAGCGACGAGGTCGCCGGCTGCGACGAGTCGACGACCTCGGGGGAGTTTCAGTTGATGTCAGCCGCGCTTACCGCATGCGTCCGCGCATGAGGAATAGTGCGCCGGGCAGGAAGAGCAGGGCGAAGCCGAGGCCGAAGCCGCAGGCGCCGCCGCCGGCACCGGCTGCGGGCTCGCCGCCGGTGTTGTCGCCCGCGGTCGCATCGCCGCCGAAGGCCCGTTCCACACTGTCGGGGCCGGTGACCTGGACTTCGACGAGGGCGGTGTCGGTTTCGCCGGAGGTGTCGGACACGACGAGGGTAAAGTAGTACGTACCGGAGATGAGCACCTGCCAGGTGGCGGTGGCCTCGTCGACGCCGCTGAGTGGCTGGTAGGCCTGGCGGAGTTCTTCGGGGCCGAGGGGGGTGCCGATCTCGTTGGTTTGGCGCCAGAGGTAGGTGAGCTCATCGCCGTCGGGGTCGACGGAGGCGGTGCCGTCGAGGGTGACGATATCGCCGGTGCTGGCAGTGATGATGCCGCCGTCGTCGAGCTGGTTACCGTCGGGGCCGGTGATGATGGCGCGTGGTGGGCGGTTGTCGATGCGGGGTTCGACGACGGTGATGACGACTTCGTCGGTGGAGGGGAGGGCGTTGACGCCGTCATCGACGAGGAGGCGGTAGGTGTAGTTGCCGAGGAGTTCGAGGGTGACCTGGGCGGCCCAGGGCTGGCCGTCGACGGATTGGGGGTCGACGCGTTCGGGTCCGGAGAGCCACTCCCAGGTGTAGCTGAGGTCGTCGCGTTCGAAGACTTCGGGGTCGTTGGGGGAGAAGCCGACGTTGGTACCATCGAAAGATCGGCTGCCATCGAGCGTGGTGGAAGTGCCGCTGGGGATCGTCTGGTCGCCCCCGGCGTCGGCGATGGGGGGTGGATTGCCGGGGCGGAGGGCCTGGTCTTCGACGGCGCAAACCTCAAGAAGGGTTGCGGGTGGGATCGGGTCGGGGTCTTGCTCGTTCGACACGCGAATCAGGACTTCCCAATAGACATCGTACGTGATGACGCCACGTAGTCGGGCTTGATTCACCCCGTTGTACTCGGGGATGTAGAAGGGGATGGTGACGTGGGCGAGAGTGGGTTCGGCATCCACGTTTGGCGCGACGGGGCCGTAGGAGAAATCGGGTAGATCGGATGGGACGGGCGGAGGCTCGGGCCCGTATTCTATGCCATTGGAGAAGTAGGGGATCCACTCTGACAGCAACTCAAGATAGACTTCCTCGGGATCTTCGTCATCTTCCCAGTCGAGTTCTTCGATGACGAGACAGAGGTAGATGAGCTGGCCTTCTTGGATGTCGCCGCAGTTCGCGCCGTCGGCCCCCGGGTCCCATGCGCCTGGCTCAGGATCGGCAAAAGTGCACGGCTGAGTGGAGAATGTGGCACTCACGATTCGTGGGGGGTTGTCGCCCTGCGCAAGACTACATGGTGTTATGCTTGCGATCGTGGCGAGCACCACGACAAGCGGCAGGTATTTGAGTAAGGTAGACATGTGCGATACTCCGGGTGGGCTGATCCGTTTTGGCGCGGCGAAGACTAACCTCGTCCTGGCGTACAGATGTACCCGTTGGGGCTACTGAAGTTCTTCTTCGTCAAAAACCACGGTCTCGCCAACGTAAACTTGTGCAAACGACCCGTCCGCCAACGCTCCGGGGCTAAAGACAAATGTGACGGGCTGACCCTCGCGAAACTCGTTATCTTCCAGTTGGCCGCCGACGGCACGGAAAAACAGGCCCGGCTCGAAGGGGCTACAGGTATAGGCGTCGATCTGGGCCAGCGTTTTGTAGCCGCCTAGCATCGTGCTCGGGCCCGGAATGACTTCGCCGGTGACGGGATTCGAAAACGTGAAGGCGATGCTGTCGCACGAGACGGGGGGCTGCTTGAAAACCAGCAGTACGTCAGGCGTAACGAGCGAAAATGTGGCTTCGGTCGGCGTACCGACCGTAGCGGTGGGCGTATCATCCTCCTCGTCATCGTCGCCGTCGTCTGTTTCGTCCTGGCCTGCGGCCGGACCGAGGGTGATGGGGGTGGCACCGGCGGTGCCGGGGCCGTTGTAGACGAATGTGCCGACTGGCAGAGTATAGACGCTCCCGAGGCGCACTTCGCGGGTTAGTTGGACGTAGCCACTGCGAAGCAGGGCGTCCTGCTGGCTGGCGGAGCGGACACTGCCGACTTCGATCCAAGCAACGAAGGACGTGTCAAGAATCGCACCGGCATGCGTGTTGGCGAAGCGCACGGCTATCGATTGTCGGAACGTGTCCGCACTGCCCGCACCGCCCGCGGCCCCTTCCTCAACGGGCGGCGCACCGCTGGCCAAACCGTATTCTTCGGCATAGCCGAGGAAAGCGTTGCGCTCGACGGTGAGAGAGTCGCACGCGGTCAGGCCGATCATCGCGATGCTGAGTATGATTGTCAGATGCCAGTTACGCATGGCTGTTTCCTCGTCAGATTATTGGGGATTCCCAATGCCGTAGATCAAGTAGGTCTCACCGGCCTGCGCCCGATCGCGGGGAGCGGCCGAAACAGAGCCGAACATCAGATCGCCGAAACCATCCCCGTCGACGTCGCCGGCGGTTGCAATGCCATAGCTACGGTCGCCCATGAGGCCGAGTCCGGCGCCAAGGAAATCGCCCGTGTCGCGGCCGATGAAGACCGCGCCGGGCAGTCGCTCGGTGCCGACGTCGGCGAGGCTGATCGTGCCGGAATAGTCGGGAGAGCCGTAGATCAGGTAGACGACGCCGCAGTTGGTGCGGTCGATTTCGGCAGTGCCGTCGAGATCAAGATCGAGACGGACGGAAGCATTGGGGGCGGCGATGAGAATATCGTCGTTCCCATCGCGATCAATGTCGCCGGCG
This sequence comes from uncultured Planctomycetales bacterium, assembly GCA_964468185.1. GTDB lineage: Bacteria > Planctomycetota > Phycisphaerae > UBA1845 > Fen-1342 > JANQFV01. The sequence continues at coordinate 95,717 of CAYXTR010000005.1, forward strand.
CTGGCGACACGGGCTCCGGCCAAGTCACCTTCCTCGACACCTGAGAAGAGCACACCGAGGCCGCGCGTTGGGATGTCGTTGTAGCGGATCTCGGTTTCCGTCAGGTTGATTATGGTACGAGAGCCGAAGAAGACAGCAGCACCGCCACGGCGGTCGTTCACCAACGCTGATCCGATCAAGACATCATCGATGCCGTCGGCGTTGAAATCGCCCGCGGGCGCCTGCGAGAATCCCAGCCGTTCGCCGGGTTCACCGACGATGCGTACGCCGTCGAAGATTCGCTCTCCAAGCGGATCCTCGGAGTTCATTGGCAATCCGAGTTCCTCGATGGCGAGGTCACTGCCGATCATCAGGCCTTGAAGGCGACCGAAAACGATGAAGCAGGAGCCGGCCCCGTCATTGCTGAGGGGGCTGCCGATGGCGATGTCGAAGAGGCCATCAGCACTGAAGTCGCCAACGGTGACGGCGTTTCCGATCGCCGCACCGGGGAAACCGCCATATACTCGCATGGTGCGACCGGGCACGGGGGTGACTCCTGAGATTTCACGCGTACAGGGGTCGGCTTGATTGTCTGGGTCTACGAAATAGCCGGGGGTGGCCCTGCGCAGATCGTTACTCGGAGCGAGGAACAGTCGCGTGTCGTCGAGAATGTAACGATACGGACCGTCGTGGGGCAATGTTGCTCCGCCATCGTCATAGGCACGCCAGAGGTGACCGCCGTAGTACAGACTCATGCAGCCGGCGCCAGGAACGCTTTGCCCCACGGGCGTATTCACGACGGGGTCTCGGTTGGGGACTGAGATGAGGATGGCGTTGTTGGGGTACCAGCCGACGGTTTCGCCACATTGATCACCGAAGTCGTGTGTGTGGATCCGACAGCCTAGCCGCGCTTGCTCCTCGGTACAATTCGCGTCTGCCAGATAGCGGTACATCAGCGTACATCCGCCGCTGCCGGGATTGTTGGGGCCATAGAAAGAATGGCAGCACTCCGGTGTCTGAATGGGGTTCCACGGTACTTGCCCAAAGTCCTGGATCATGAAGATGTGCCCACCGGGGAACCCGGCACTGGGTTCGAGCGCGCTACCGGCGGCGATCACCACCCCTCCAGTTCGGAAGGCACCCTCATTGTCGAGTCGGAAGTTGACTGAGCAGGCTGGTGTGCGTGCGTCTACGACTGAATCCGTAAATGGGATGCCGAACGCGAGTTCGCGAACGCCGTCGGCGTCCCAATCTCCGATCACATCGAAGCTGCTGATGCCGCGGCTTGGACGAATCGGGTCGGCGGCCTCGGAGACGCCCTGGAAGATCTCGCCACGTACCAGTGTGGCGGTGGAGTTGAGGTTGAACACTCCGCGGAAGCGTTCCTGGCGGCCGTAAATCATGTAAGCCTCGCCGGTGCCACTGCGTTGCAGATTGGTCTCGTAGTTGGGCTTGGCGAACTGAGCGAGGATGATGATGTCGTCGAAGCCGTCGAGGTCGATGTCGCCGACGGAGTTTACGAAGCTGCCGGCGTTGTCACGGGGGTTGAAGCCCTCGAAGACGGCGCCTTCGTATTCGACGGTTTGCGGCTGGTCGATATCGCGGAGGTCGATGTAGCCGGCGAGGCGGGCATTCAGTTGAATGGTTCCCGGGGCGTAGATAGCGGTTTCGATGTCACTGTCGCCGACGACGGCGAGGAGGCGATAGGTGCCGGGTTCGAAGGCGCTGGTGGGCAGGTCGAAGGAGAAGCTGCCGCCGACCTGAGAGTCGCTGGTGTAGAGGAGGATCTCGTCGCCGTCGGGCGTTTCGTTCGGGTCGAGGTAGATGGTGACGGTGTTGGTTGAGTCGGGGTCTTCGAGTTCCCAGGCGACGTCGAAGCGCGGTGTGATCCGCAGCGTGCGGTCGAACTCGAAGCTGTCGCGCGGGGAGGTGAAGAAGAGCTCGGGGCGTTGGTCGATCGAGATGGCACCGGGGGCGTAGTCGAAGGCGACGATCTCGCCGACTTCCTCGATCAGTGCGCCGATGAAGTAGGTGCCTTGAGCGAGGCGGGTGGTGTCGATCAGGGCGCTTGTTTGTGAGAGGGGGAGGTTGGTGTAGGCCAGGATTTCGTTGTCGTTGTCGGGGTCCTGGTCCTCGTCGACGATGATGGTGATGATCGAGAAGCGGGAGGCGGCGAAGGCGCGCCAGTTGGCTTCGATCTGGGTACCGCCGGCGATGGAGAGTGAGCTGGCGGGGGTGAGGACTTCGATGGAAGCATCGTCGCGGAGGACGGTGGCATCGCCGGTACCGCCAGCGACGAACTCTAACGGGGCGGTATCTGTGGGGCAGCCGCCGATGAGGAGACAGACGAGCAGTGCCGATGCGGCCCAGCAGCCTCGCAGTGCATATTTCATTACTTACTCCCAAACACAATAACGGACCACGTGGTGCCCGAATCTTGGCGCTATGATGCGGCCGAACGGCGGATAAAGGCGAAGATCCGATAGCCGGAACTCGTCGCGGTCGACTCGCTGACGGCGAACGTGAGTGCATCGCCGCAGTTGTAGTTGATTTCCTCTTGCAGGAGCGCGCCGAACGCGTCGACCTCGATGAACGGTGCGGTGTCGGGGTCGACCGCGCCGGTGACGTCGATCAGGAAGATGCGTGCGCCGGTCGACGACAAGTTGGAGACGTCGCCGAGGGTGATTTCGGTGATGGGGCAGACGACCATCTGGCCGGTCTTATCGCGGGGGGCAACGAGCGTGGTGAAGCTCTCGACGTTGTCGTTGCCGTCGCGGTAGCTGACGACGGCCTGCATCCAGCGATCGGTGCGGTTCTCGACTTCGACGAGCAGTCCGGGGGCCTCGCCGGGCAGGCTGGCGACGCTGCTGCCGGTACCGAGTGCGGAGAGGAAGTCGGGGCTGAACAGGTTGGTAATCGTGCCGGTGCAGCCGACGAGCATGCCCAGGGCGGCGATGATCAGCGATAGCGTGAGCAGGCTTCGGGAGTTCATTCCGGGTATGCTCCTTGGGGTTACTGGTTAGGGATGACCTGGACCGTCACGACGTAGGTTTCGTCCTCGTCGACCACGATTGTCGAGAGACCGATCTCGATCACGTCACCGCATTGGTAGGCGTCCCCGGACTGGAGTACGCCGCCAGCGTAAGCGACTTCGACATCGCCTTCGTCCTCGCTGACCACGGCGGCCTGATCGAACGCCGGCGTAAGGGAGGCATCCAATTCTCCTGGGCCGAAGAGGCCGACGGGGCAATAGAGCACCTCGTTGCTGACGTCGCCGCCGCTCACCTGGAGTGAGAAGTTGCGAGCGCTGCTACTGGCGGTGTTGGCGTTGGCGACCTCGAACGCGTAGAACGTTGCGGGGTTGCGTGTGTTGTTTACGAATGACACGAGAATGACGCCCTGCTGTCCCGTGATGGTTGCGGGATCGAGTCCGAGTTCGAGCGCCAGGTTGGGGTCCAGCGCATCGGCAAGGATGGTACAGCCGCCCACAGGCAACAGCAGCAAGCCGCAGACCACGCAAACCCAATTATGATGCTTGGTGAACAGTCTCATCGAGAGCCTCCAGCCGCCCTGCACATACTGCACCGACAATCTGCTAAGCGGTCACGCGGCCACTCAGCATCCGCCGCTGGCGGTGTACCGTGAAACCAGCCATGCGGCAAGCCGGAAATCAGGTGCTGCCGGGCAGCCCTGCGCCCTGTGAGCATTGTGGGGCGGGCGCCAAATCACCTAGTGTCTCCGGCGGTTGCGGTTCTTTGAGGAATGCAGGCCGATAAATCTCCCACTGGAAACAAGTTACAGAGCTCGCCCTCAGGCGACTAATAGCTGATGACGCTGAATACGGGGCGGTCCCCGACGCGTTCCCGGCCTCGCAAGGCGGTCAACTCGATCAGGATCGCGACGGCCTCGACCGCTGCCCCGGTGGCTTCGACGAGTTCGCAGCAGGCTGCGAGGGTACCGCCGGTGGCGAGCAGGTCGTCGACGATCAGGACTTTCTGTCCGGCATTGATGGCGTCAGCGTGGATTTCGAGAGCGTCGGTGCCGTATTCGAGTTCGTATTCGCGGCGGTGCGTTTTTGCTGGCAGTTTTCCGGGCTTGCGTACGGGGACGAAGCCGGCGGAGAGCACCTTGGCGACGGCGGTGCCGAAAATGAAGCCGCGTGACTCGGCGCCGACGACGAGGTCGATATGGCTGGAGCGAAATGGTTGTGCCATCAGCTCAACGGCCATGGCCAAGCCGCCGGGGTTGGCGAGCAGGGGGGTGATGTCGCGGAAGAGCACGCCGGGCTTGGGGTAGTCGGGGATATCCCGGATGAAGCGCTGCAAATGAGCGGCTCGCGAGACCTCTTGCCACAACTCGGTACTTGGATTCATGCTGGCTGCCGCGCCTCGGAACTTCTTGCGCTGGGCGGCCGGCGGAATGTTTGTCATTCGGTCGGTCGCCGCTTCGTAGTAACATCCATGTGACCCGGCTGAGGCCGGCTCACCGCCGTGGCGCTCCGTCGCTCGTCGGCGTGGGTGTCATGGTAGTGGAGGGGCGGGGGGCTCGCAACGGGATGGGTAGCGGATTTGAGTGGGTGTGGCGGGGTTGCCGATAGAGGGAGTAGGGGGTGGCGGATGGTGTGCCGGGACGCGAGGCAAGGAGGGAGCGCGCACCGGTTGCGAACCGGTGCCACAGCGTGAGGCTGGTGGTATGACGACCTGGCTATTGATGGTGCTGGTGACGGCGTTTGGCGGGGCTCTGCTGCTGTGGTACTCGGTGAGTGCGACGAAGCACTTCAGTGATGAGATGCTGAATGAGTACCGTGATATGCTGGCGGAGGCTCGTGAGAAGAAGATGAAGGAGCTTATCGCGGAAGCGGAGGAGGAGGCGGAAGAGGAGCGCCGGCGGCAGCAGGAGGCCCAGAAGGGTCGCCCGCGACGACCGGCTCCGGCCCCCGAGGCGCCTATCCAGACTGAGCCGATTGACACGCAGCCAGAGGGTGCTGAAACGCCATAGCGCGGTGCGATGGGGGTGGCTACCGCGGTTTGCCGCAGCACTGCTTGTATTTCTTACCGGACCCGCAGGGGCACGGGTCGTTGCGGCCGACCTTGGGCTCGGCCCGGCGGATGGTCTGGGCCTGCCCGCCTTCGCCCTGTTGGCGCATTGCGGCCTGTTGGTCCGCTTCCGCTGTCGAGAAGCCGGCGTTGGTGGCGTCGGCCTTGGCGGCGGTCATATTGGTGAAGGCGGCGGTACCGGAGGTGGACTCGGTTTCGCCGGCGGCGCTGCCGGCGATACGGACCTTGAAGATCAGGTCGGTGACCCGTTCGCGGATGTTCTCGAGCATTTCGTTGAACATTCGCGTGCCTTCGCGCTTGTAGGCGATCTTGGGGTCCTGCTCGGCGTAGCCCCGGAGGCCGATGGAGTGGCGGAGCAGGTCCATCTGGTACATATGGTCTTTCCAGACCTGGTCGAAGGTGGTGAGCAGGACATAGCGTTCGAGCTGGGTGAGCTCATAACGGAGCATTTCGTAGCCGTAGCGTTCGAGCTGCTGGCGGATGTCGCCGTCGGGCTCGATGGGGGTGGCGTCGACGACGGCCCCAAAGCGTTCGCGGGCCCAGTCGGGGAGCTGTTCGTGGTCGAGCCTGGTGACGGCGTCGTCGATTTCGGCGGCGAGCTTGCCGTTGGTGAGGTAGTCCTCGGCGACGGAGCGCAATTCGCGGAAGATCTGGTCGGGGTTCTTGCCGGTGAAGTGTTCGTAGGTCCAGTTGAGGCTGTACTTGCGGTTGGCCCACCGGGCGATGATATTGCCGACTTCATTGATGTTTGAGCCGCCGCGCTGGAGCGCGTAGTCGAGGACGGCGGCGACGGGGTATTCGATTTCGCGCTGCTTGTAAGCGTGGCGAATACGCTCGTTCAGGACTTCCTCGGCTTCCTGGCGATTGGCCTGGGCGAGGTCTTCGAGGCTGACGGCGATGTCGAATTTCTCCTGGGCCCAGCGGACGAGCTGGGATTTGCCGTAGTCAGCGTCGACGAAGGTCTCGAGGGCGGTGAGGTTCTGTTCCTCAATGCGTTGTTGTGCGGCGGTGGTGATCTGCTCGAGCAGGTCGTCGGGATCGCCTTTGCGGACCTGGTTCTGGGTCAGGTTCAGGCCGAACTGGGCGGCCCAGGCGGTCAGGCCGCGGACGTCCCAGTCTTCGGGTGGCGTGTCGCGGTCGACGTATTCGCCGAAGGTGCGCTGGACGTTGAGGCGCACTTCGTTGCTGGCCATGTCACGGACCTGGTCTGTGAGGCGATCGGCGTAGGTGGCGTCGAGCTTGCCGGGGTCGAGCATGACGCCGAGGTTCTGGTTGGCCCATTCGACGACGCACTGGGCGGGGTATTGTGGGTCGTAGTAGCGGTTGACTGCATCGGCAACGGTGGCGTGGATTTCCTCCCAGATGAATTCGCTGAGGTTACGGCCTTCGACGACGCGCTGGCGCATGCTGTAGAACGTTTTCCGCTGATAGTCCATGACCTCGTCGTATTCGAGGAGGTTCTTGCGGATGTGGAAGTTGCGTTCCTCGACCTTCTTCTGGGCCTTTTCGATGCCGTTGCTGACGCGGCGGTCCTCGATGGCCATGCCTTCCTGGTAGCCGAGCATGCCGAGCATCTTGAGCACCCACTCGCCCATGAAGAGCCGCAGCAGTTCGTCGTCGAAGGAAAGGAAGAAGCGTGAGCTGCCGGGGTCGCCCTGGCGGCCGCAACGGCCGCGGAGCTGATTGTCGATGCGGCGGCTTTCGTGGCGTTCGGTGCCGACGACGTGGAGGCCGCCGAGAGCGGGGACGCCTTCGCCGAGGCGAATGTCCGTGCCGCGGCCGGCCATATTGGTGGAAATGGTGACGTTGCCGACGATCTGGGTCTTTTTGCCGCGGCTAACTTCCTGTTGTTGGCCGGCTTTGGCAACGATGTCGGCTTCGCGGGCGTGGTTCTTCGCGTTGAGGACTTCATGCTCGATGCCGTAGCGGCGATGAAGGAGCTCGCTGAGCCGTTCGGAGCTTTCGACGCTCACGGTACCGACGAGCACAGGTCGTCCGCCGACGTCAGCGCCCATGAGTTTCCGGTAGCCGCGGGCGGGGGCCTCTTCGTCGCCATCGCCGTTGCGGAATTCGCGGATGGCGTCGTGGATGGTCTGAAGCTGCTGGTCGACGCTGTCGTCGGCCCGGCCGGCGTCCTTGAGCGATTTCAGCGTACGTTGGGCGTGCTTGAGGGCATCGACGACGGAGTGGGGATCGCTGGGGAAGCCGTCCTGGCTATAGGAGCGGATCTCCTCGACGATCGCCTCGAGTTTGTTCTGGTCGGTCTTGTAGATCTTGTCGTTGTAGTCGATCCGGCGGATCGGCATGTTGGTCGGGATGGCGATGACTTCGAGCTGGTAGATCTTCATGAACTCGTCCTGCTCGGTCATCGCGGTGCCGGTCATACCGGCGAGCTCGCCGTAGAGCTTGAAGAGATTTTGCAGGGTGATGGTGGCGAGGGTCTGGGTCTCCTGCTTGATGGTGACGCGTTCCTTGGCCTCGACGGCCTGGTGGAGGCCGTCGGACCACTGGCGGCCGTGCATGAGGCGGCCGGTGAACTCGTCGACGATTGTGATCTGGTCTTCCTGGACGACGTATTCCTTGTCGTTCTGGTAGACCTTGTGGGCCCGCAGGGCGTTGTCGATGTAGTGGGGCCAGTTCATGTTCTTGCTGTCGTAGAACGTGCCGATGCCGAGGGCCTGCTGGGCGGCCTTGGCGCCGTGCTCGGTCATGTGCACGCTCTTGCGGTCGGCCTCGACGACGAAGTACTGCTTGTGGCCCATGGCGTCAGCTTCATCGCTCGAGAGCCAGAACGGATCGGCCTTGAACTTCTTGAGGCCTTCGCGGTACTTGGGCTCGTTGGGGTCGAGGCCGAGTTGCGTGGGGTTGTTTTCAATCTGCTGGAGACGGCTGCGGGTCTCGCGGTTGGCCTGTTCCTGGAGTTGGACGAGTTGGCGGGCGATGTCGTCGGCGCGGCGGTAATTGGTGACGTCGTCGTGAGCCGGGCCGGAGATGATCAGCGGTGTGCGGGCTTCGTCGATGAGAATCGAGTCGACCTCGTCCACGACGACGTAGTCCTGCGGTCCCTGGACCTGGTCGCGGACGCTGTGCTTCATGTTGTCGCGCAGGTAGTCGAAGCCGAACTCGCTGTTGGTGCCGTACGTGATGTCGCACGCGTAGCCGGTGCGGCGTTCCTCGGCGCCGGGACCGTAGGTTTCCATGTCGGAGCTGATATGGCCGACGGTGACGCCGAGCAGCTCGAAGATTGAGCGGGCGAATTCGGCGTCGCGCTTCACGAGGTAGTCGTTGACGGTGACCATGTGGACGCGTTTGCCCTGGAGCACCTTCATGTAATTGGCCATGTAACAGACGATGGTCTTGCCTTCGCCGGTTCGCATTTCGGCCACATTGCACTCTTCGAGGACCTTGCCGCCGATGAGCTGGCATTCGAACTGGCGGTGGGCCCGCGCGCGGCGTGAGGCCTCGCGCACGCAGGCGTAGGCCTCGGGGCGGATGGACTCGATGGACTCGCCGGCAGCGATGCGTTGGCGGAAGTCCTCGGTACGGTTTCGGAGTTCGTGGTCCGCGAGCGCCTGGAGTTGCTCCTCAAGGGGGTCGACGTATTGTCGCACCCATTGGCGGAGGAGGATTACGACGCGGTCATTCCGGGACGGCATATACTGGAAGATCTGCCAGCCGCAGAAACCGGCCCAGATGATTGCCAGGATCGAGACGGTGACGGCGAGCCACTCGCGCATCAGCCAGGGTACGCCCGTGCCTTCGGGGCCGAGCACCAGCAGGACGATGATCAGGAGCAGGAGGGCGGTGAGTGCCCCTGCGACGATGAGCGGTACGCCACCCTGCCGAGCGCGGTGCCAGAAGACTGCGGAGGGATTCGTGGCCTCGCGGAGAATGTCGGTATCGCCGTATTGCAGCAGCCAATTCATGGGCGTGGTCTCATGCCGGGTTGCGCCGATGTAAGCGACGCGGGAAAGTGGGACGGGTCGCACGATCGCGTCGTCTCACGTTCCCGCGCCGCCTGAATCCCACGGTGCGTCCGGTAGTATCTGATTATTCCTTGGACCGGCTGATATATTCTCCGGTCCGGGTGTCGATCTTCAACTCTTCGCCGATGTCGATGAAGGGTGGCACCTTTACGCGGAGGCCGGTCTCCATCGTGGCTTCCTTGCTCTGATTGGTCGCCGTGGCGCCTTTGACGACCGGGGGCGTGTCGGCGACCTTCAGTTCGACGGTGTTGGGCAGTTCGACGCCGACGACCTTGCCGTCGATGAACGACACCTGCACGACCTCTTCGCCGCGGAGGTAGAGGTTGGCATCGCCCATGAGGTCATTGGGGACCTCGACCTGTTCGAAGGTCTGTTGATCCATGAGGACGAAGTGGTCGCCGGAGTGGTACAGGTATTGGAAATCCTTCGTATCGACGAACTGGACATCGACCCGGTCGTCGGGGGAGAAGCGTTCGTCGATCTGCCGGCCGTCCATGATGTTCTTGAGCTTGATCTGTAAATAGCTGCGCCAGTTGCCTTTAGAGACGCGTGTCACGTCTACGACGCTGTAAAGGCTGTCCTGGTAATTGATGACCTTGCCTCGTTTGAGGTCGTTCGCCTTCTCGGCCATGCCTGAACTCCTGCCATCTGCTGACGCCCCGGGGTCGACGGTTCCGGGATGCAGGGGTACCGCGTCGACGGCGTAAGCTGCTGGTTACCCGAGTCATACAGAGCGACGCAGTATAGCACGGGTGCGTGCGGATTGCGAATAGGCTGGGCCATAGCGATGCCCGATAACGTTGACCCGGTCGGCGTGCCATCGTGCGGGTCGCGGCCTATACTCGCGACGTGGAAACCTGTGCACTGCAATCCGGGTCGAACGGCAATGCCATTTACGTCGAGGCGGGGGGCGTGCGGCTGTTGTTCGACGCCGGCATCACCGGGTTGCAGGCGAGGAAGCGCCTGGCGCTACATGGGCGGGACATGTCTGACGTGGATGCGTTGGTCATCTCGCACCGCCACGGTGACCATGCACGATATGCCGGCGTGTACCAGCGGAAGCACAGGTTTCCTATCTACATGAGTCCTGCGACGCAACATGCGGTGGCACCGTTTATCGGGAAGGTTCACGACGTTCGCGTGTTTCGGCCCGGCGAGCGGCTCGAGTTTGGCGCGGTCACAATCCACACTCTGGCAACGCCTCACGACGCGGCGGAGAGCGTGGCGTTTGTGGTCGAGCATGAGGGGCGGCGGCTGGGGATTCTGACGGATCTGGGGCACCCGTTCAGTGCGCTGGCGTCAACGCTGGAGGAGCTTGATGCGGCGTATTTGGAGAGCAATTACGATCCCGAGATGCTGGCTTGTGGGCCATACACCGCACAGCTGAAGGCTCGCATCGCCGGACGCGGTGGGCACTTGTCAAATGGCGAGGCGGCGCTGCTGCTGCGACACTGCATGAAGCGGCCGGCGTGGGTGGCGCTGGCGCATCTGAGCCAGCAGAATAATTCGCCGGAGCTTGCCCTGGCGTGTGCCCGGCGCGAATTGGGCAGCGCGTATCCGCTCCAGGTTGCGAGTCGTTACCAGGTTTCGGAGATGCTGACGGTCTGAGCGGAGCGGAGGCCGACGGTGTGCTGGAGGATCCAGCCGGAGTCCTCGTAGCCGACTGGAAAGACGGACGCGTCTGCGGCAGCGGGGGCGAAGCCGGCGCCGTGGACGAGATCCCAGGCGGTCAATGCGCAGTCCATCAGATTGTCTTCGCCGCTGACATGGTAGAGGCCCAGCAGGTGGCCGAGTTCGTGGCCGGCGACCTCGCCCATCATCTGGCCCATCTGCTCGGCTGAGAGTCGCATGCCGGCGTACATGCTGAAGTTCTCAACGTAGATGATGGCCGCATCGCTGGGGTTGCGATTGAAGCGGTCGACGCTGTCGGCCTGCCCGGCGCGGCGGTCGTCGCGGCCGCCGAAGTGGATGGTTGAGTGTGCGTCAGCGGGCGGCGGCTGCTCATCTGAGGAAATGAACGTGACGTTGTAATCGGCGTAGCGGGCGCGTAGTGTTCGTGTGATGGTAGCGCGCAGGATAGCGCTCTTGCCGTCGTAGCGTGGGCTGAGGGCGGCGGCGTCGAAGGCGGCGAAGGAGATGGCGGTTCGGTGGCCGATTTCCACGTCGTTGGCGCCAGAGAAGTTCAGGTAGACCACTTGCTCCTGTGGCGGAGGTGTACCGACGTCAAGCTGCTGGACGACGGTAGCGGTGATTTCGGCGGGCTCCTGTGAGTCATTGGCTACGCCGAGAAAGAGCGAATCAGTGGGCGCGAACGCAACTACGTTGAGTGTGACATCGACTGATGCGGGGCCGCGATCCAGGAGCCGCAGTTCGGCGTCGAGCAGGGCGAGGGTTACGCGTGCGGCGGTGGGCCCGCGCACATCGGCGAAGACGCGCCATGCCTCGCCGGGCGTCGCCGGCCCAAGGTCGATGAGCGTGTGCGTCCTGGCGGCGAGCGTCAGTGTGTGCGTTTGCGCGTGGTCAGCGGCATCCAGGGCGCGCCGCCGAGCGTTGTGCAGGCCGAACAACTCGGGCAGCCCCGTGGACAGGTCGCCGCAGCCGGTCAGGGCGGCGACAATGACGCCCACCAGCAGCGCGCGTCGCGATCGCAATTCCCAGCGGCATGTTTGCAGTATGGCCATACAGGACGACCTCCGTAAGACGCGTTTCCGTCAGGAAATATCGGGTCGTCCGAGCGTGGGATTCTGCTATATCGTGCGGGTTTGGGAGCCTTGTGTAGGTTCGCGCAAGAAGGGGGGTGCGAAACGCAGTGGATTGCGCGGCGAAGTGGTGCTTGTTGCGCGACAGGCTATCCTCGGCACCGCGCAAATATGGGGTGTGGCGCAAACACGAAGGCCGTGACTCGTAGAGCCACGGCCCCGTGTTTGGCGGAGGTTGCTCCCGCCGGTGGTTTGTCGTGGACCATGCCGTTAGCGGATATGCGGAACGGTCGTCATGAAGCAGCCGACATGTTCGTCACGCAGGATGATCAGGTTTCCGAGCGTGCGGAGCATGTCGCGGGCCTGGGCCGGGGCTAGTTCCTGCAGCAGTGGGAGGCCGGCGCGCAGGAGCGGATCGCCGAGGGCGGCGGCTTCCGCGTCACGCTCGATTGGGTAGTCGTCCCATTTCTCCGTCTGCATGATTTGTGAGAAGAAGCGCACGAACTCGGCGATGTCGGAGGCGGGCGGCACGTGATGTACGGCGTAATCATCTCCGAGGCCGGCCTCGCGTGCTGCCAGGTCGAGGGCCGCATCGAGGCCGCCGATGCGATCGACGAGGCCCAGTTCCAGGGCCTGCTGCCCGGTGAAGACGCGTCCGCCGGCGAGCTCATCGAAATCCTTCTTGAGCTTCTGGCCGCGCGAGCTCATGACGCGCTGCTTGAACTGCTCGTAGGTCGTTGTGAGGTACTTCTCGATCCAGGCCTCTTCGGTTTCGTTCCATTTGCGATGCATGCTGACGAGACCCGCATGGCGACCGCGCTTGAACTCGGCAGTCGTGATGCCGAGCTTTTCTTCGAGCAGGCCTTTCCAAACGAACTTGCCGCCGACGACGCCGATGGAGCCGGTGATCGTGGTGCTTTCGGCGAAGATGGTGTCGCCGGGGAGGGCGACGTAGTAGCCGCCGCTGCCCGCGACGTTGCCCATGCTGACGATCAAGGGCTTCTCGTTGGCGAGATCTGTGGCGGCTTTCCAGATGATGTCGCTGGCGAGGGCCGAGCCGCCGGGCGAGTCGACGCGGAGCACGACGGCTTTGATGGCGTCGTCCGAACGGGCGTGCTCGAAGGCTGCCCGGATGGTCGTGCTGCCGGCGACGCCGCCGCCGAAGGGGCCTTCATCGTTAGGGCCGACGACGATCATGCCGTCAACGTAGATGAGCCCGACGCCGGGCGGCGCCTGCATGGGGTCGTCCATCATGCCCCGGCCGCCGCTCATGATCATGGTCATGACTTCCTGCATGAGCGAATCGAAGCTGACGTCCATCTCGTCGCGGGGGCGGTACTTGTCGAGTACACGGACGTCGGAGCCGAACTCCTTGTGGATGAGCTGTTTGAATGTGGAGAACGATGATACGTCATCGACGAGGCGGGCTTTGTGGGCGGCGACGGCACTGAGCGGGGCCTGGTCGACGAGCGACGTGACTTCCTTGACGCTCAGGCCACGGCTTTCGGCGATCATCTTGAGCCAGTGCTCGTACAGTCCGTCGAGCAACCAGTTGATGTTGGCGGCCGCCTCTTCGCTGGGGGTCTTCCGCGTGAAGGGTTCGTGTGCGGACTTGTAGTCGCCGCGGTGTTTCATCTGCGTTTCGATGCCGAGCTTCTCCAGCATGCCCTTGTAGTACCAGAGCTCGGCGTAGAGGCCGATGATGGCGAGGTCGCTGTTCTCGGCGAGCGTGACGTGGTCGGCTGCGGACGCGAGGGCGTAGGTCAGATTGTCCGCGTAATCGAGATAGCAATAGATGGGTTTGCCCTGGTCCCGGAAGTCCTGGAGGGCGCGGCGCATTTCTTCAACTTGGGCGAAGCCCATGACTGGTTGTTCAATGATCAGCACCAGGCCGTCGATGCGGCTATCTGCGCCGGCCTTCTGCACGGTGCCAAGCCAGCCGTGCAACGTGGTCATATCCTCTTCGGCGAGGATGGCCATCAGGCCGGCGGAGTCGCTGGCGGACTCGAGCATCGGGCCGTTGACGCGCATCTTGAGCACTGTCTTGCCCGCCAGCGCGGGTGTGCTCGTCGCGGTGAGGGTGATGATCAGCAGGCCGGCGATAACGCCGACCTTGGGCAGTGACTTCAACATGACACTCTCCTTCACTTCGGTATTTGCTTGACCGCCCGGGCTGTTCATCGTGCGACACACGGAAAGCATGGCCCAGGAATTCGCGTGGGGCGATTATAGATCCCGGCGTCTTTCACACCGGGGTGTGCCTGTCGAAAGTTGTGGTGATGTTGAGTGCTGCGGTTCATGCTGATGCTCACCGGGTGGACTGCACCCGCCTGTATCGCTTGCGCAGACAAGATCATACAATCGACGCCGCACTGGCATTCTCTGGCGGCGCAGCGCAGGCGCGGTTTGCACTGCCTCGGCAGGGGATTCGGGTGCCCCGCAGCGATATTCGGAGTTTTTGTAATGACGAAGGTAGTATTGATCGCGTTGGGAGGTGGTGTGGGATCGGTGCTGCGCTATGCGCTGGCCGGTGTAGGACAGCGATTGACGACCACCGACTTTCCGCTGGGCACGCTGCTGGTCAATGTCGCGGGCTGCTTATTGATTGGCTTTCTGTATGCGGCGCTGGCGGGGCCATGGTTGATACGCGAGGAGTATCGCGTGGCGATTCTGGTGGGGCTGCTTGGCGGTTTTACAACGTTTTCGACATTTGGTTATGAGACGTTCGGCCTGCTCAACGAGCGGCAGTATGCGTTGGCGGCGGCGAATGTGGGGGCGAGTGTGGTTCTGGGGCTCGCGGCGGTGTGGCTTGGTTATCGCGTGGCTGAGCGGGCATTTGGAGTTTGAGCATGAAGATTCCCCAACAGGGTTATCTACTGCGCGTGTTCATCGGGGAGAGCGACCAGTGGCAGGGAAGACCGCTTTACGAAGCGATCGTATTGAAGGCCCGTGAGCTGCACCTGGCCGGGGCGACGGTGCTGCGTGGGCCGATGGGGTTCGGGGCGCGCAGCCGGCTGCACACCGCGAAGATACTGCGACTTTCGGAGGATTTGCCAATTGTGATCGAGATTGTGGATAGCCGGGAGCGGATTGACCTGCTGTTGCCGCATATTGATGGGATGGTTTCGGAGGGGCTGGTTACGCTCGAGCGGGTGGAGGTGATCAAGTATCGGGCGGAGGGGGAGAGTGGAGGGGCTGCGGGACTAAGGGATTGATGTGGGGCACGGGAGCGTGTTGCATCGGGTTGCATGTTGGGGTTGTGTTGCTTTAAGATCTGTTTATTGAACAGTTTGCGTTTACTTGGTTATCGAGATTCCTCAGGATTGGCGACATGATGCAGCGCAAGACCGCGTGCAGTCAGCGGGGAGAACTGAAAGGGTTCACCCTGATTGAGCTGCTGGTTGTGGTGGCGATCATCGCGCTACTTGTCTCCATCCTGCTGCCCTCGCTTCAGAATGCCCGCAAGCAAGCGCAGACGGTGGCGTGCATGTCGAATCTCAATCAGATCGTCCTCGCCCTGCGCATGTACCAGGATGAGCATGCCGGCTGGCTGCCATTGTCGGATTGTTCGGAAAGCGTGTACGGCGACGGCGTCGGATCGTCGTGGAGTGAGGCCGCGTGGTTCGTGCCGAAGCGCAAGCTGTGGTTCTATCAGTTGACGTACACGTACATGGGGAATCCGGATGCGTACATTTGTCCGGCGGATCCGTTTGCGGGTGAGTTTGAGTTTGAAGCGCGCGATGACATCACCAAACCGGCGTGTGGCTATGGCCTGACGTATATCATTCGCCATTGGGGAACCGACCTGTTCAACCTGGATCGGTATCAGCCGAGCATGCCGTCGGGGACGATTCTGCTGGCGGAAGTTGGGCCGGATTCCGGGCCCGAGTATGCGCCGCTGCACGGGAGTGCTGACGATGGCTCGGTGGCGTGGCCGTGGCGCGATGGTGGCAGGCTGTTGTGGGATGACGGTGTGCGCGCGTGGTATCCGGGCGTCACGTGGCTGACGGCGCGGCACCTCGGGGCGATCAACATGGTGTCGATGGACGGCGCCATTCGCCGGGTGCCGACTGTTGAGCAACTCACGTCGGAGATCGAGGATCGCTACGACGACTGCTACGGTTTCATCTGGCAACCGGGCGATAGCGTATACCTGTGTCCGTTGTGCTTTGGGCAGCCGGGGTACGGGCCGACGCGGCACTACAACTTCGCACCGTCGAATCTGCGCTGGTGGACGGGGGCGTTTCCTGAGTGATGCGCGAGATACGGGGTGTGCTGCTAACGCTGTGGGGGCGGGCGGCGTTTCTTCTTCTGGGTCTTGGCGCGGAGGAGGCCGGCGCGGGGTTCGAGCCAGAGGTCGGCGGTGTTACCGCGAATGAAGTGTTGATGGCCGAGGGCGGCGATCATGGCGGCGTTGTCGGTGCAGTACTTCATTGGCGTGAGGTGCAGCGTCAGGCCGGCTTCGCTGCATGCACCTTGGAGCTGTTCGCGGAGGGCGGAGTTTGCCGCAACGCCGCCACCGATGACGATGTTTGGCACGCCGGTGTCTTTGGCGGCGGCGATGGTCTTGGTGACGAGCGTGTCGACCAAGGCGGCTTGAAAGCTGGCGGCGACGTGGGCGAGTTCCTTCTGGCTGAGGTGCTGGGCGGAGCCGTACTTTTTGCCCGTGCCGTAAACGTGGTACAGCACGGCGGTTTTCAGGCCGCTGAATGAGAAGTTGTGGTGCGGATCGCGCATCCAGGTGCGCGGAAAGTCGATGGCGGCCGGATTGCCGTCGCGGGCGACGCGATCGACGACGGGGCCGCCGGGGTAGCCGAGCTCGAGGATAGCGGCGACCTTGTCGAACGCTTCGCCGGCGGCGTCGTCGACAGTCTGGCCGAGCAGCTTGATGTCGAAGTAGTCGCGGACGTGGTAGAGCGAGGTGTGGCCGCCGCTGACGACCAGGGCGATGGCGGGGAAGGGGGGTTCGTCGGTGATCAATGCAGCACTTGTCGCGTGCGCTTCGATGTGATCGACGGGGACGAGGGGCAGGTTGCAGGTCAGGGCGAGCGTCTTGGCCGCCGTAACGCCGATGAGGAGCGAGCCGATGAGGCCGGGGCCGGCGGTGACGGCGATGGCGTCGAGGTCGGCGTAGGTGATGTTGGC
This sequence comes from uncultured Planctomycetales bacterium, assembly GCA_964468185.1. Lineage (GTDB taxonomy): Bacteria > Planctomycetota > Phycisphaerae > UBA1845 > Fen-1342 > JANQFV01. The sequence goes on from CAYXTR010000005.1 coordinate 112,583, forward strand.
GGCTTGCAGGGTTTCTTCTACGATCAGGCGGATCTGTTCGATATGGGCGCGGGAGGCGATTTCGGGAACGATGCCGCCGTACCTCTCGTGCAGCTTGACTTGCGAACTGACGAGGTTGCTGCGTACGTCGCGACCGTTGACGACCACGGCGGCGGAGGTTTCGTCGCAGGACGTTTCGATGCCGAGGATGGTGGTCTGTTTGCTCACGTCGAGATTCGCTCAACAGGGAGAAGTTGGCTCATTCGATGGACACGACAATCTTGCCGAAATGGCGGCCGGCTTCCATGCAGCGCAGTGCTGCGGGCAAGTCCTGGAACGCAAAGTTCTGGTCGATGACGGGCTGGATGTCGTGCTTGAGGATGAAGCGGGTCATGTCTTCAAAGGCGGCGCGCGAATCGACCATGACGCCGGCGATGTGCAGGCGCTTCATCAGGATCAGCCCAGTATTGACTTCGCCGGTGAGGCCCTTGAGAGCGCCGAGCAGGCCGATGGTACCGCCGGCGCGGGTGGCCATCAGCGATTGGTTGAGTGTGGCGGCGCCGACGGTTTCGACGGTCACATCGGCGCCGCTGCCGCCGGTGAGTTCGAGAACCTGTTTTTCCCATTTGGGCTGCGTGGCGTAATTGATCGTGTGGGTGGCGCCGAGGCTGCGGGCGCGCTCGAGCTTCTCGTCGCTGCTGCTGGTGATGATGACGTCGGCGCCCATGGCGCGGGCGAGCTGGACGGCAAAGATTGACACGCCGCCGGTACCGAGGGTCAGTACGGTCTGTCCTGTTTTGACGTGGGTGACCGTGCGCAGGACGCTCCAGGCGGTCAGGGCAGCGATGGGCAGCGTCGCAGCGGCGGACAGCTCGATCCCATCCGGGACCTTGACGACTGCGTCGGCTGACAGAATGACCTGGTCGGCCGCGAGGCCCGGGCCGGGCAGTCCGAGCGTGGTACCGGCGTACTCCTGTCGAAAAGGGCCTTCCAGCCAGGCGGAGATGAAATGCGACATGACGCGGTCGCCAACAGCCACCCGGGTGACTTCCGATCCGACGGCCGACACGATGCCGGCGCCGTCACTGACGGGGATGGCCGGCAATGGGAGTTTCGGGTTGTATTTTCCCGTGATGACGAGCAGATCGCGGTAGTTCAGGCTCAGTTCCTTCACGTCGACGAGGATTTCGTCAGGGCCCGGTTCCGGACGTTGCGTTTCGATGAGCTTGAGGTTGTCGAGCCCGAATTGATCGAGTTGATAGGCGCGCATGCGAAATCTCCGAATAGGGTGGCCCGCGGCTCCGCGTAGCCAAGCTACTCTGGATGTTATTCAGGGTTGTGTCAATTGGGCTGGTGGACCGGAGATTCGGCATTTGTTAGCATCGCGTGATATGAGGGATGCGAACGGAGAAGTAAGACCTGGTGTACCAGCTATTGCCGATGTACTGCGCTCGTACTGGGGCTTTGAGTCGCTGCGGCCTATACAGGCGGAAGCGATTGAGGCGGGAATCGCGGGGCGCGATTCGCTGGTCGTGATGCCAACGGGTGGGGGTAAGTCGCTGTGCTATCAGGTGCCGCCCTTGGTCGCAAAACGGACCGACGTGGTTGTTTCGCCGCTGATTTCGCTGATGAAGGACCAGGTGGACGGGTTGCGGGCGTGTGGCTACCCCGCGGCGGCGGTGTACAGCGACATGCGCGCGGATGAGAAGCGGGAGATTGCGCGGGCGTTGCGGGCGGGCGCGTTGCGCTTGCTGTTTGTTGCTCCCGAGCGGCTGATGACACCGAAGATGCTGGACTTCCTGCGAACGCTCGACATTCGCGCCTTCGCGATTGACGAAGCGCATTGCATCAGTCAGTGGGGGCATGATTTTCGCCCGATTTATCGTCAACTGGCGGATTTGCGCGGGCATTTCCCACAGGCGACCCTCCACGGGTTTACGGCGACGGCGACGCCGCGGGTTCGCGATGACATCGCGCAGCAGCTTGGATTGCGCGAGCCGGACGTGTTGGTCGGACGGTTTGATCGGCGGAATCTCGTATATCGGGTGGTCGACAAGCTGGACGTGGAGCAGCAGGTGTTGGAAGCGATTCGCCGGCGTGAGGGTGACGCGGTCATTGTCTACTGCATCTCCCGGAAGGAGGCGGAGTCGCTCGCGACTGTGCTTGAACGCCATGGTGTGCGGGCGGCGTGCTATCACGCCGGGCTTTCGGCGCAACAGCGACACGAGACGCAGGAGCGGTTTGCCCGCGAGCAGCTTGATGTGGTGGTGGCGACGGTGGCGTTCGGGATGGGGATCGATCGCAGCAATGTGCGGTGCGTGATTCACGCGGCGCTGCCGAAGTCCATCGAGCATTATCAGCAGGAGACGGGACGGGCGGGTCGGGACGGGCTTGAGGCGGAATGTGTGTTGCTGTACTCGGCGGGCGATGCGATTCGTTGGGAGCAGTTGATTGACAAGAGCAACGAGGAGGCGCGGGTTTCGGCTGAGGTTGCCCGGGCGTCGCGGGCATTGCTGATGGAGATGCGTGGGTTTGCGGCGAGTCTGGTGTGTCGCCACAAGGCGTTGTCGGAGTATTTTGGGCAGGCGTATGGGCAGGAGAATTGCGGGGCGTGTGATGTCTGCCTGGACGAGCACGAATCGGATCCCGAGGCGATGGCGGTGGCCCAGCAGGTGCTGACGTGCGTGCGGGAAGTTGAGCAGCGATTTGGCGTCGTGCATGTCGTCAATGTGCTGCGCGGTGCGAAGGACCAGCGTATTCGCTCGTTTGGGCATGATGCGCTGGGGTCGCACGGCGCGCTCGGACACCTGGCCGAGAAGACGGTTAAGAGTGTCGTGTATCAGTTGATTGATCAGGGCGTGCTAGACCGCACCGAGACGGATCGACCGCTGCTGAAGCTGAATCATCAGTCTGCACTCGTAATGCAAGGCGAGCGCGCTGTGCGGTTGAAGGTCTCGGTGCCCCGCAACGTCAAGGCGGCCAGGCTGGCGGTGGATGACTGGGCGGGTGTGGATCGAGTGTTGTTCGAGAGTCTGCGTGAATTGCGGAAGACGATCGCCAGCGAGCGGCAGGTGCCGGCGTTTGTCGTGTTTGGTGATCGAACGTTGCGGGACATGGCGCGACGTAGACCGCGGAAGACCGACGAATTGCTGGCGTGCCATGGTGTTGGGCGACAGAAGTTGGAGCAGTTTGGCAAGCGGTTTGCTGCGCACATCGCGGCGTATCTTGATGGAGAGTCAGCCTGATCGACCCCAAGCGCGTCTAGGCCCACGGATCGACGCGGCGCAGGGCGGCGAGGAGGTCGCCGTCCCAGCTGAGCGCGTCGTCAATGAGTTCGATGAAGCGGGCGTTTGGTGCGGCGTCGGGCTTGATGCGGAACAGTGTGGCCACCGCTTCGTCCACGCTTTCGCGACCCAGCCAGGTGGCCAGCACGCCGAGGGCCGCCGCCGGTCCGCGACTGATGCCGGCGTAGCAGTGTGTGAGCAGGATGCCCGAGTCGGATGCGATGCGCTGGGCAAAAGCGACCAGAGCTGCGGCGTCGCCGGCGCGGGGGCCGCGGGCGAAGTCGAGGTCATCGAGGACGTCGTAGAATTCGAGCCGCAGGCGGGACGGACAGGTCTCGAAGCCCTCTGGGAGCGATTCACCCGGGTCACCAATCGAGACGAGGTGGCGAATGCGCGGGCCCTCGTGCGGCGGGCTCAGCAGATCCGCCGCGTCGGGGCGGGAGGTGACGATGACACGGGGATGAGCGGGACGCGTCGTCACAGTGTATTGGGACCTTGCCAGTTCACCAGCGTTTTGTGAGTGCCAGCCCGGATGTGCCGGTTTCCGGATCGATGAATGGGATGAGCTCCATGCCGAACAGCTCGGGAAATTCGGCCTGGTTGTCGCGGGCGATTGAGGAGCCGACGACGTAGCCGAGCATGGCACCGAAAACGACGTCTGAGAAGTTATGCACGTTCGAGTCGAGGCGTTGATAGCCGACGAGGCCAGCCAAGGCCAGGGAGGGGACACCGACCATGGGACCGTAGTGCTCGTTCAGGACGGCGGCGACGGTGAACGAGCTGGAGGTGTGGCCACTGGGCCAGGCGAGGCGATCGCCGTTGGGGGCATCGGTGCGCACCGTGACCTTCAAGGCCATCGTCGTAAGGCCGTTGACGGCGAGCGCCTGCCCGAGTGTTTTGGCCAGCTCGTGCTGTTTGACGTCTTTCGTCAGTGTACTGCCGAGCCATAGAGCGCCGGCGGCGGCGAAGTGCGTGCCGGGGTGGCCGAGGAGCTGGATGGGCTCGTCGAAATCGCCGAGCTGGCGGTTGCCGTGCACGCGGCCGACGATTGTGTCGTCGACGCCGGTCTCGCGGATGGAAACGCTGGCGCCCATGGCGACCGTGAGGGCGAGGGCGTTTTCCACGTCCCAGAAGGCAGTCTTGAAGCCGCGCCACAGACCGTGGGTGCCGAGGTTCAGGCCTTCGCGGCCCATCTGGTGCCAGACGTTGCGGCGCCAGTAGCCGGCGGGGGGCTCAAACGTGAGGGGAGTGGCCAAGTCATCGGTTGGTTGCGTTTCGGGGCTGGATTGATGGAAGCATGCTGACGTGGGCTTTACTGCTGCCGAGGAGTAGGCCAATCGAATGCCGTGCTCAGGGGCTGCGGCGCGCGGTTTCACGGCTGACTGCGTGACCGAATAAGCGGGTCGGGAAGCGATGTCGTCGGCGTGCGTGCGGGCGTAGGCGTCGATCGCCGCGCGCAGGCTCGCGTGTGTGACTCTATCTGCTGGAGCCTGACAAGCGGCGATGAGCAGGCAGAAGCAGAGCAGGAGCGGGAGTCGTATGAGCTTGGCACTGGCCCGCCTGTACGTTGGCATTTGGTCCATGTTGGTTCCTTGGCAGCGCGGTATGCCGGCAGGGGCGGAGTCTATCGCGTCTGCGAAGGGTTCGCTATGCGTGCGCCGGAATGGTCGAGACACGGCCGGAAACTGACGGTTTGGCGCCGGGTGCGATTCCGCTGACAATTCGAAGCTCTGAAGTCTGATCAGGAGAGGACGATGACGCCTGATGAAGTGTTGGATTTCGCGCAGGACCACGCGGTTGAGTACGTAGATCTGCGCTGGACCGAATCCGGTGGACGCTGGCAGCACGCGACTGTGCCGCTGACCGAGCTTTCCGCGGCGCGGTTCTCGCCGGAGGTGGGATTCCCGGCTCGTGCGTTGCCCGCCGGCGGCACACTGCTGCCGATTCAGGCTCGGCTGGTGCCGGATGGGGCGACGGCGCTGGTGGATCCATTCCTGCAACACCCGACGCTGGCGATGACGTGCGACGTGCGGACGGGGGCGGCTTTTCCCGGAGCGGATGACTCGCGCGGCATTGCCCGGCGAGCAGAAGCATATGTCACGCAATCGCAGCACGGTGACGCTGTGCAAGTACGTTGCAACCTGGAGTTTTTCGTTTTCGATCAGGCATGCTTTGAGCACGGGCTACATGCCGGACATTACAGCGTTGATTCTCGTGAGGGAGTGTGGCGGCGTGGTCGGGACGAAGGCGACAATCTGGGAACGCAAATCGACCTGGGTCGCGGAACCGCCCCGCTACCGCCGCACGATAGTCTGCACAACCTGCGTGGGGAGATGGTCGCCGCACTGGAAGCGTGCGACGTACGTTGTCTCGGGCATCGCCACGGACCGGCGACCGGCGGGCATGCGGTGATCGCTTTGCCCGCGGGCGATATCGTCACGACGGCGGACCGGGTGATGCTGGCCCGCTACGTGGTGCGAAATGTGGCAGCCCGGCATGGCAAGGTCGTGACATTCATGCCGCAACCGCTGTTTGGTGAATACGGGAGTGGGATGAGCACGTTGCTGGCAGTGCAACGGGCGGGGGAATCGGTGCTTGTGGGACGGGATGGTCTGACGGACGTGGGGCGGCGCGCGATTGGTGGATTATTGCGGCATGCGCGCGGCCTGACGGCGCTGGCGTGTCCGACGACGAACAGCTATAAGCGGCTGATGGGGGGGCGGGGCGTGACCACGAGCCTGACATACGGAGCGGAAGGTGAGGGGGTGTTGATCAGTGCCGGGAGCGTGACGGGGCCGCGGCCGCACGGGGCCCTGGCGGTGCGACTGCCGGATGCGAGTTGCAATCCGTACCTGACCTTCAGTGCCTTGTTGATGGCTGCGATTGACGGGATGGAGAGCAAGGCGGAGCCCGGTCCGCCGACCGAAGGCAGTGAGGAGGATCCAGAGTTGGCGGGATCGGCCGAAGGCGCTGGCCTGCCGGCGACGCTCGATGAGGCGTTGACGTCGCTCGCGGCGGATCATCGTTTTCTGCTGCGCGGCGAGGTGTTCAGCGGAGACCTGGTGCGGGCGTGGATAGAGCGAAAGCGGCGGACGGATGTCGCGGCGCTGCGTGCCCGGCCGCATCCGCATGAGTTCTGTTTGTATTTTGACGTGTGATGGACTGGAAACCCGGTATCGAACTCGACCGGTCACGTACTGGCTGGCGGGTGGAAGGAGCGTGAGGATGCGCAGCCGGATGATCGCGATGTGCCTGGGAGTCGTGCTGAGTGTGGCGCAGGTGGCGGATGCCGCGGAGCCGGTGACGACGGCGAGTCTGCTCGAACAAATGACCGATTTACGACAGTTGGCGGAACATCCGGAACCGGCCTTCACGTGCCGGCAGTTCTCGAGCTATGACCGTGTCTCGATCACGCCGGACAATCACGACGACTGGTTCGCGAATGCCGACTGGGGCAAGTTCATCCGCGTGGAACAACGGGATGGGCGTAGCGAGCATGTGATGGTGGACGTAGCCGGGCCGGGGGCACTGGTCCGCATCTGGTCGGCGAACCCGAAGGGGACCCTGCGGATTTACCTGGATGGGGCGGAGCAGCCGATCGTTGAGGCGCGGATGGAGGATTTGCTGGGTGGGAAGGTGCCCGGCTTTCCGGAGCCGCTGGCGGGGCGGCGCAGTGCGGGTTGGAACCTGTACTTCCCGATTCCATATGCGAAGCACTGCAAGATCACGTGTGATCACGGTGGGTTCTACTATCACGTGAACTATCGCACATATGACTCGGGGACGCGTGTGCGAACGTTCACGCCGCAGGATCTGGCGGAGAACGCCGAGGTTATCAAGCAGGTGGCACGGGCGCTGTTGCAGCCGACGCAAGGTGATCGCGAGCACGCGCGGCTGGTTCGGGAGATTCGGGCACAGGTTGCGGCGGAGCGGGGCGTGACTGAGATCAAGGGTGGCGATGCGAAAGACGTTGCCCGGCTTGATCGTCCCGGTTGCATCGAGGAGATCTGCGTCAAGCTGGACGCCAAGGATCTCGCGCGCGGTTTGCGGCAGACCGTGCTTGGCATGGAGTTCGACGGCGCATGTACGGTTGCGTGCCCGCTCGGTGACTTTTTTGGTGCCGGTCCCGGGGTGCAGCCGTACGCCTCATTGCCACTGGGGGTCGAGGCGGATGGCGTGATGTGGTCGCGGTGGGTGATGCCGTTTGCCCAGGGGGCGCGCATCTGGCTGGAGAATCTCGGTACACAGCCGGTGCGCGTTGTGTTTGGAATACGTCAGAGCGACTATGCCTGGACGTCGTGCTCTCAGCATTTTGGGGCCGGCTGGCGTGTGGAGCGGGAGGTTCCGTCGCGACCGTTCATCGATTGGAATTACGTGGATATTGACGGGCGCGGTGTGTTCGTTGGCGCGGCGTTTGCGATCGCGAATCCGGTGCGAAACTGGTGGGGTGAAGGGGATGAGAAGATCTATGTGGACGGCGAGAAGTTTCCCAGCCATTTTGGCACGGGCACGGAGGATTACTTCGGTTACGCCTGGTGCTCGCCGGAGCAGTTCACGCATGCCTATCACAATCAGCCGCGGTGCGATGGCCCGCAGAACTACGGGCACACGGCGGTGAATCGCTGGCATGTGCTGGATCGGATTCCGTTCGAGTCGTCGTTTCGGTTTGATATGGAGTTCTGGCATCAGCACAGTGCGACCAAGGCCCTGGAGATGTCGGTTGCGACCTATTGGTATGCCCGTCCGGGCGCCGAATCGAACCGTGGCAAGCCGACTGCTGAGGACGTCCGTCTGGTGGTGATCCCACCATATGTCGCCCCGAAGGTGGAGGGCGCGATCGAAGGCGAGGAAATGGAGATTATGGCGAAGACCGGCACCCCTGCGCCGCAACACATCAGCGGGTGCAGTGGGGATCGGCATCTGTGGTGGCGCGGGGCCGAACCGGGCGAAGAGCTGGACCTGGTTTTTGAGGCCCAGGAAGACGGTCCGCACAGGATCTATGCGAGGTTCGTGAAGGCCGCGGATTATGGTCGCGTGCAACTCGCGCTCAATGGCGAAGCGCTGGGTGAGCCGTTGGATTTGTATAACGATGGCGTGGTCGTTTCAGAAGAGAAGCTGCTGGGGCAGGCCCGGCTGCGTGGTGGCAGGAATACCCTGACGATCCGCATCGTGGGGGCAAACGAGCAGGCCGTTAAGAAATACATGGCCGGCTTCGATTACCTGCGACTGGAGCGGGTTGATCAGTAGGGCTGGCCGCGGGAACTGATTTGCAATCTCGTCTCATGAACTCGCGCGGACTGCTGCCGAGCGCTCGCGGTCGGTCTGTGCTGTGGCGAGATGCGCAGGTTTTGCGTGCAAGGTAGTGTAGCTGGGGGCGTGGGCGGGGGAAAGCCGATGGCGATGGTGAAGCGCTAGTGGGTTTGGCAGGGGTGCGCGCCGACCTATGGCTGGGTGTGCGACCACGGATCAGGAGATGCAACGATGAAGACCTCGCTGTTGACGATCGTATCACTTCTAACAGTATGCCTGCTCATTCTGGGATGTGATGGTAACTTGCTGGGGCCAATCGTCGGTCCACAGGGCACTGAGAACTCGTCCGCGCCCGGTGAGAACGACGCCGACAGTGATACAGCCCCCGACGATCAGGAAGAGCCCGATGACGACGCTGATTCGGGCGGTGTCAAGCTGACGGGACGCATTCTGCTGGAACCAGAGACGGGCACGGCGCTGCCGCGCAGCAAGGAAGTGCCGGAGCAGCCGTATACGGTTGTGGCCCAGAGCGATGCGACCGGCGAGTTGTTCCGGGTGGAAACGGACGACAATGGCGATTTCGAACTGGAGCTGCCGGAGTCAGAAATGGGCAACACCTTTGTTGTCAGTGTGCTCGGTCCGGATAGCCGGGCTGTGGGGCCGGTGTTGATGGGTGCGAACGGGACGGACGGGCAGACGGGTGTGACGATGTCGCGCGACGCCGGCCTGGGAACCATGCTCGTGCCGGGTGATCCCACTGCGGGCGTGATGCAACCGGGAAGTGATGGCGACGTGGCCGAGTTGATTGATGAGGATCTGACGGTGCGGCTGAATGCAGACGGTGTTCCGGTCGGTGTAGACCTGTACGGCCGAGGTACCGACGCCCAGAGCGATGGCGCCGCGGCCGAGCGCATGGTCGACCCTGATCGTGATGGTCTGATCGATGTGTTTGATGCGGACGATGATGGCGACGGCATCGTGGACGACTTTGACGGCGACGGCGACGTTGGCGGCATGCCAGCCGATCTGAACGTCAACTTCTTCATGAACCTGAAGATCGATACGGGACATGCACCCACCTACTACAACGGAACGACGGCTGAGATTGAGCAGCGCCTTGCGCAGGACACGGTAATCACCTTTGAAGTGATGAATGACACGGCCGATACGAATCCGATCACGTCCGCCCGCTTGCTGGAGACGCCCGGCCCGGCCTACTTGTCCACGGCGACGCTGCTGGGCGGCGCGGGCGGCGGCTTGTGGTCAGAGCGTGACTATGCGTTCACGCAGAATGAAGAGACCGGGCGGTTTGAGGCCTTCGCAGTGCCGAACGACCTGATGACTGCCGGCGATTCGTTCACGCTGGAAGTGATCTTCGCGGATGGCACCGTTCGACGTGTTACCCGCATGATCAACTATGTGTTCAAGAACATCCCGATGTTGATGCAATATGGTAAGGATGGGGCATTGACGGACTTTGACGCGACCAGCACGACCATCAACGGTGATAGCACGCACCCGATACCGTTTGACGGCAGCCAGGACCTCGTGCTGGTCTTCAAGCCGCCGATTGACGAGACCGGTGCGTACGTCACCGGCATGTACTACACGTTCCATATGTTCTATCAATCTGCGGGCGACGGCCGGCAGCTCAACAGCGAGATGGATCTTGATGCGACGTTCCCGACGGACATTGATGGGTTTGAGAGTTTCGCAACGCAGTATCGTGTCGAGGAAGATGAGCTTGGCACATTGTCCGCGGAGAATACGTATACGGTGACGCTGCCGCCGGAGATCTTTCCGGACCAGGTCACCCTGAGCGACGGAACCGTTGAGGACGTGGCTGCGTACCAGGTGGACATCACGGCTGAGGCGCCGAGTGGCAATGCCGGTTTGATCCTGATTTTCGAGAAGCAGTAGCGTTCGAGTTTCGATGTCGTGACGGTGAAGTGTCGAACGAGCAGCGGGTCAGCCTACGGGCTGGCCCGTTGGTTTGGTGTGCCGTGCGCGCTCGTGAGGGGGGACGCGCACATCGTCGTTGGGCGTGTCTTCTGCGCTTGCTATTTCGGGCAGCGAGGCGTAGTCGGTGGAGTTGAAAGGGGCGCGGTTGATTATCGGTCGCGCCTGAATTGAGCCGTAGCTGGTCGTTGAGTCGGTTTGCCTGGTCCGATATAGTTGTTGTAGCGGAGAGCGGTTGGGATATGTCGGCGGGGGCTGCGGATTTGCGGGTGTGCGCTGGCTGCGAATTCGGGCACACCCTGTGTGGGGCTTGGAGCCGACGGACGGAGAAGTCGTGTCGGCAGGAGGAGCGGAAAGGGCATTTCAATGAGCTACCGCACTGGGATGGCGCTGCTGGCCGTATTGGTGTGCGCGGTATGCGCGCTGTCTGATAACTCCGGGGGGTTGGCTGACGGCGCGCTCGTGCCGCCGCCGGACGAATATGTCGATCATGTTACGTTTCCAGGTTCACCTTGCGCGTATGGCATGTGTGTATTGTCGGTGTCGGAGAGTGAGGGAGAAATCGTCATTGAGACGACGGGGGCGCGCTATGAGTTGACGTCGCATGCACTGCGATGTTATCAGAAGCTGAATGTCGTGGAGCTGGAGGGGGAGCGGCAGATCGCGACTTTGCAGTTTCAGCCGCCGCTGGACGACGTGGAACTCGTCAGTTGGTCGAGTGATGTGGCGGTAGTCTCGTCGGCAGCGCTCTGGCTGGGCTTCCAGGGGGATTCGATGGTGACGTTCTACAACCCGCTGAGCAGTATGGAGTATTTCGAGCTCGTGTCGGGGATTGATGCGGAGTGGTGGCAATACTCGACGGTGGGCAATCTCCTGGCGCAGGATGGCGTCGGGAGCTTCAGCACGGCGCGTGAGTGGGGTTCAGGGCTTGTGTTGAGTGAGACTAACTGCGCCGCGCTATGTCGGACGGGGAGTTCCTACTTGTACACGCTGGGACCGGGTGCCCGGCTGGCGTTTGCGGTGTCGCCAGGGCGCTATCTGAACCGTGAGCGGCTCTATAATGAGCTCGTGATTCATCGGGCGACACTTCCGACGGATGAAGAGATTGCGATGTGGGGCGCGTATGCAAACGTGTACGTTTACAGCGGTGGGTACGTCAATGGCACGGAGGTGTGGCCCTACGAGTTTGAGGATGAGGAGTATGTGCGCGAACGCTTTGCGGCCCTGCGTGCGGCGGGCTGGAAGACCGTATCGTACATGAATACTCAGGCAGTCATGCAGTTTGAGACTGACATGGACGTCATTCTGGACTGGATGGAGCAGTTTGAGGGTGATTTCGGCATCGACGGCTGGTTTTTCGACGGCGTGTTCGTCGGTATGCCATGGACGTACTCGTACGAATTCCTGCGCCGGCTGCGGGGCCGCATCGGTCCGGATAGTCCGATTTACTCTCACACGACATTCAACGCCGGGACCGGTCTGCACCGCTTCGGATATCCATGGCTGGAGGGAGGGTATTCGGACTACATTCTGAAGGGTGAGAATCGGCTGATTCAGGGTCCGGACGATCCGTACATGCGTTATGTGATCAACCAGTATCGCGTGTCGAACGCCATCGGGACATTGAAGTGGAACGCAGCGGACATGACGCCGCGCGAGGCGCTGGCCGCGATGTTGCATTTTCACGGCAGTGCAAGGTGGTCGCCGTCCGGAGACGTGCAAGGGGAGCGTCTGCAGCGCCGGTCCGACCTGTGGGAGGGCTATTTCTATCCGCAACTCATGTATCGAAAGGCGTTGTGGGAGTTGGATATTCTGCCACTGACGATCAACTGGCCTTATCATGATGCTGATGGCGACCAGCTTCCTGATGGGTGGGAGGAGTCGTATTTTGCGGGAGATCTTCTCAAACTGAATGGAGTGGAAGGTGCGGACTGGGATGCGGACGGGCTCAGCGATTTCGATGAGTGGGTGACCGCGGTGAATTGGCCGCTCGGAACGGATCCGACGGTCGGGGATACGGACGGTGACGGGTTGGAAGATGGTTGGGAGGTCCAGCATTGTTTTCACCCGATCGACGCTGATGAAGCCGACGATGATCCGGACGGGGATGGATTGAAAAACGTGCGGGAGCAGATGTTCGGGACGCAGCCGCGGAAGCTGGACACGGACGCGGATGGCTTGCCGGACGGGTGGGAGGTGCAGAACTTCTTCAATCCGCTCCTGCCGGCGGACGCTGCGATTGATGTTGATCAAGACGGCCTCAACACGCTCGGTGAGTTTCAGGCGGGCAGTAACCCATGGAATCCGGATACGGACGGGGATGGGTGGCTGGATGGCACCGACAATTGTCCCGGGCATGAAAACCCGCTGCAGGCGGACTGTGACGATGATGGGTTCGGCGATGTTTGCACCATTGCAACCGGGCTGGGCGCGGACTGTAATGAGAATGGTGTGCCCGACTCGTGTGATATTGCGGAGGGGACGTCGCAGGATATCAATGGAGACGGGGTGCCGGACGAGTGTGATCAGCCGATCGTGCTGGGGGATTTGAATTGTGACGGTGAGATTGACTTTGATGACATTGAAGCGTTCGTCACGGCCCTGACCGGTGAGGAGGCGTACTACGCTCAGTTTCCGAGCTGCAATTGGCTTAACGGCGATTTCAATCTCAACGGCGTCGTGGACTTCGACGATATCGATCCCCTGGTGGCGCTGCTGTCCGGTTGACGACGCGGCCGGCTGCTTCTCCGCTACGGACCTGCTGGTCCTCTATCCAGCTTTCATGCTAAGATGGAGCCATGAAAACCATAGGTCTGCTTGGCGGCATGAGCTGGGAGTCGACGACTGAATACTATCGTATGCTTAACCAGCATGTCGCAGCGCGCCTGGGCGGCCTGCACTCGGCGCGTTGCGTGCTGTGGTCGTTCGAGTTCGACGAAATCCACACGCTGCAGAAGATCGGCGATTGGGAGACGGCAACGCAGAAGATGGTTGAAGCGGGGCGGGCGCTGCAGCGTGCCGGGGCCGACTTTCTGATCATCTGCACCAACACCATGCACAAGATGGCGGATGAGTTGGAGGCGGCTGTTGGGTTGCCGCTGCTCCATATTGCTGACGCGACCGGAGCGCGGATCCGGCGAGCCGGCGTTCACAAGGTGGGGCTCCTGGGTACGCAGTTCACGATGACGGAGGATTTCTGTCGCGGGCGACTGGCGGAGCGATATGACTTGGAGATTCTCATTCCTCGCGAAGCTGACCGGCAACTCGTGCATGACGTCATCTTTGGCGAGTTGTGTTGCGGGCAGGTGCTCGATCAGTCGCGGGCGGAGTTTCGACGCATCATCGACGAGTTTGCTGCGGCGGGGTGCGGCGGCGTGATTCTCGGGTGCACGGAGATTGGCCTCATGATTCACGACGAGGATAGTCCGATACAGGTTTTTGATACGACGAAGATCCACGCTGAAGCCGCCGCGCTATTGGCGCTGGATGGGGAGTAGCTGGGGCGGCGTGGGCCGCCGGGGACTGGTGGTGGTTCGACGCGCGGCGGTTGGTTCTGCTACAATGGTCTTTTCGCGTGTTGAACGCGTGGCAGGTGCTCGCTGTGTGCCGGCCTCGTGAGCACCCCCGCTCCTTCCTCGCCCGGCTTGAAGAGTGTGTCGATGCAAGTCGTACTGGATGGGAATTCCCTTTCGATTGAGCAGCTTGTCAAGGTTGCCCGCGAGTGGGCCACCGTGTCGGTTTCGGACGCAGCTCGCCAGAAGGCGCAGCGTTCGCGTGATTTCCTCGAGCGTTGCGTGGAGGAGGGCCTTGCGATCTATGGCGTGACGACGGGCATTGGCGAGTTGGCGCGGGTGCGCATTTCGCCGGAGCAGAGTGCAGAGCTGAGTCGCCGGATCATCTACAGCCATTCAGCCGGCACGGGCGAGTTGTTTCCGGAGGACTCTGTCCGAGCGGCGATGACGTGCCGGGCCAATGTTCTGGCGAAGGGGTATTCGGGCGTACGACTGAAGTTGATTGACACCGTCCTGAACATGATCAACAAGGGAGTGATTCCCGCGATCAACGAGAAGGGCTCGCTAGGCGTGTCGGGCGATTTGTCGCCGCTGTCGCAGTTCGCGGAAGTGGCCATTGGGGAGGGCCGGGCGTTCTACAAGGGCGAGCTCATGTCGGGTGCGGAGGCGATGAAGCGGGCGGGCGTGGAGCCGACGGACCTCACCTTCAAGGAGGGGCTGGGGCTGATCAACGGTTCGCAGATGATGACCGGCGGGGCGGCGCTGCTGTGCTACGATGCCGAACGCGTGTTGAAGAACGCGGTGATTGCGGCGGCGATGACGCTGGATGCGCTGCGGGCGGTGGAGCGGGCGTTTGATCCGCGCATTCACATTCAGCGACCGTTCGGGGGGCAGAATTGCGTGGCCGCGAATCTGTTGCAGTTGTTTGCTGACAGCGAAATCATGGCGGACAAGACTGGTAAGGTACAGGATGGCTACAGTATTCGCTGCACGCCGCAGGCGCTGGGGCCGTCGTTCGACACGCTGGAGCACGCGCGTCGGGTCGTGCACACGGAGATGAATGCGGCGGCGGACAACCCGCTCTTCGATCCTGACAACCAGCAGTACTTTGCGGCGGGCAATTTTCATGGTCAGTGCATTGGGTTTGCCGTGGACTTTCTATGCATCGCGATGTCGGAAGCCGCGAACCTGTCAGAGCGGCATACGAATCGTCTGCTGAATCCGACGCTGTCGGGCTTGCCGGACTTTTTGATCGAGGGCAATGGTCTGAACTCGGGGCTGATGGTGGCGCAGTACACGGCGGCGGCGTTGGTCAGTGAGAATAAGGTCTTGTCACATCCGGCCAGCGTGGATTCGATCAGCGTGTCGGCGGATCAGGAGGATCATGTCAGCATGGGGCCGATCGCGGTACGCAAGTGCGGCGAGATTCTAAGGAATGTGCGCGGGGTTCTGGCGATCGAGATGATGGCCGCCGCGCAGGCGATGGATTTCCACAAGGGGAAGCAGCCGGGACGGGGTACGCGGATTGCGTACGAGTTGATCAGGGAGCAGGTGCCGTTCATGAAGGATGACCGCGTCATGTATCCGGATATCGAGGCGATACGCAGCCTCATCGATTCGAATACGCTTCTCGATACGGTTGAAGCGGAACTCGGTCCGTTGAAGATGGCGCGCGACATGGACTTGCCGGTACCGAACGTTCCGGTCTGACGTTCCGGGAGCAGAGCATGGCCAAGAAGAATGCGCGGTCACCGAGTGGCCCGCAAGCCCTGGCGGCGGTGACGGAAGTGCTGCGCGGAATCGTGACGAAAACAGGACGCCCACGCGTGGATCTGTTGGATTTGCTGACGACTCCGCTGCTTGTGCTGGATCATGCGGGGAGGATTGAATGGCTGAATACGGCGGCGGCAGAGATGATCGGAGGCACAGCGAAAGCGCTCCGCGGTCGGGCTTTTTGGGATACGCTCCCGGACGAAGTGGAGCGCGCGCGTGTTCGGGAGACGCTGGGTGACGTCTGTTCGGGCCATGCGATTCGTTCGTGGGAGTGTCAGTGGAGTCAGGGTGGCGATGTCGGCCGGGTGCGCTTCTGGTGCAAGCCGCTGCTCGACGCGGATGGACGCGTGGCGGCTGTGGTCGCTACGGGTGTTGCCGGGGCGGACGGCGGGGCCGCAGAGCAGGCGTTGCGCGAATCGGAGGAAGAGCATCGTGTTGTGCTCTCAAACATCTCCGACGCGGTCTTCATCACGGACGAGCGGGGCGTTTTTACGTTCATTTGTCCCAACGTTGACGTGATTTTCCGGTGTTCGTACGCCGAGGTGCGTGAGGCTGGCAATATTACGAAGCTGCTCGGCACGCCATTGGTGAGCCCTGACGAGTTGGAACGTGCAGGTGAGATTCAGAATATCGAGCACGTGATTACGGACAAGCAGGGTGACCCTCATACGCTACTGGTGAATGTGAAACGGGTGGCGATTCGGCAGGGCACGCGATTGTACACATGTCGCGACGTCACCGTGCGCAAGCAGATCGAGGAGTCTCTGGAGGAATACCGGGCCCGGCTGGCGCATGCGACGCGCGTCAGCACGGTAGGCGAGATGACCTCCGGGCTGGCTCACGAGCTGAATCAGCCGCTGTCGGCCATTGCGAATTTCTCGCAGGCGTGTGTGCGAAAGATCCGCGCCGGTCGGGCGACGCCCGAGGATCTCCTGCCCCACCTGGAGCAGGTGTCTGCACAAGCCCATCGTGCTGCGAGTATTATCCAACGCTTGCGCAGCCTCTTACGGCGTCGGACCGCCCGGCGCGCGCCGGCCGATTTGCACACCGTGGTCGGGGAGGCGCTCGAACTCGTTGAGCCGGCCGCCCGGCGGCAGGGTGTGCGCGTGGAACGTCTTTTCGAAGCTGGTCTGCCGCCCGTGGATGTGGATTCGATCAGCGTGCAGCAGGTGGTGATCAACCTGGTCCGCAATGCACTCGAGGCCTGTGGCAATCAGCCCCCACCGGCGCGGCACCTGGATGTAACCCTGGGCCAACTTGATGAGGGCCAAGCCATGGTATCGGTGACGGATCGGGGGCCGGGGCTGGCTGCCAAGGAGGCCGAGCGCATCTTCGAGCCATTTTTCACGACCAAGTCCGACGGCATGGGGCTTGGCTTGTCCATCAGCAAATCGATCATTGAGGCTCATGAAGGGAGGTTATGGGCGGAACCGAATCCGTCGGGTGGTACGACCTTCAAGTTCACACTACCGATTTCACGGATTCGTGGTACACTGCGGCGGGAGGGGATCCAATCGGTGTCCGGGGCCGTTTCTGACCAGGGAGTTGCTGATGATCAGTAGATCATCAGCGATGCGGCACGTGCAGCGCTCGATTTGCAACCAGCGCTGGATGGCATGAGGTTTGTGTCGAGTTCGGAGTATGGCATCATGACACGCGATCCAATCGTTTTCGTTGTCGATGACGATCAGGCCGTCCGGGATTCGCTTCAGGTTCTGGCTGAATCCGTGGGCTATCCGGTGATGGGGTTTGAGTCGGCGCAGGCCTTTCTGGACGCCTATGACCCGTCGTGGCCCGGCTGTCTGGTCCTGGATGTGCGTATGCGCGGCATGAGTGGGCTCGAGTTGCAGGAAGAGCTGTTGCGCCGCGAGATTCCCTTGCCGATCATCATGGTGACGGGCCACGGCGATATTCCGATGGCGGTGCGGGCCATGCGGTCCGGCGCGGTCGATTTTGTCGAGAAGCCGTACCGCGACCAGGTGCTGCTGGATCGTATTCAGCAGGCGATTGAGCTCGATACACAGCGCCGTGGCGTCCAGCAGCAGCGTACGGTGATTGAAGAGCGTATGCAGCGCCTGACGCCGCGGGAGAAGGAAGTGCTCGAGCTGGTCGTGGCCGGCAAGACGAACAAGGAGACGGCGAGTCAATTGGGGGTGAGTTTGCGGGCGGTCGAGTCACATCGGGCCCGGGTTATGGAACGCATGGAAGCCAACAGCGTGGCCGAGCTTGTGCAAATGGTGATCGTTGCGCAGGAGCAGGACAAGCCGCTTCCCGAGCACTCGTAAATACCGAACCTTTCCCTTCGAAAAACGACCATTTGATGCGGTAATCGCATTTGGCCATGGGCGTGCGGTGTACCGATACCCCGTGTATCAGTCGGGGACTTTCTGCACGTGGCTGTGTGGGGGTCCCTGTGAGGACGCGTCGCGTTTGCTTGCGCGGCGGAAGACCGGCACCTGAGATACTGGGAGCACGCGACATGACACTGGGCGCAAAACTCGTCACTTCCTTTCTGGCCTGTGGCCTAATTCCCTTGGGCGTTGTGGCCTTCATTAGTTATCAGACTGCCGATCAGGGCATGGACGACGTCACCGGGTTTGGCCAAGAGGCATTGGAGTCCCAGGCGAGCAACCAGTTGATCGCGCTGCGCGATGTGAAGAAGGCGCAGATTGAGAAGTACTTCGCCGAGCGCAAAGGCGACATGGGGGTGTTGACCAAGAACGTTGCCGCCTTGCGCGAGAATGCGTTCGATAAACTCAGCACGGTTCAGCAACTCAAGAAGGCCCAGCTTGAGCGGTACTTTGCGGAGCGCTACGGTGATATCGAGGTTTATCGGAACAACAGTGCCGTCATCGCCGCCACCGAGAAGTTCGTCAACGCCTTCGAGGATGGAGGGCTTGAGGGCGAGGCCTGGCAAACCACGGACCGGGACCATGGGGCGAAGCTGAAGGGCTACGTTGATGTATACGGATACTATGACCTGTTCCTGATTTCGCCGAGCGGAGATATTGCGTGGACGGCGGCCAAGGAGAAGGACCTCGGCACCAATCTGGTTGATGGGCCCTATAAGGACAGCGGACTCGCCAAGGCGTTCGAGGCCGGCAAGCGTGACGTGTACCTCGCGGACTATGAGTTCTACGCCCCGTCGAACGAACCCGCGGCCTTCATCGCGGCGCCGGTGAAGAACGACGCCGGTGCGTTGGTGGGCGTGCTCGCGTATCAGCTTTCGCCGGAGCAGACCAACGGCATCGTGCAGCAGCGCGATGGCATGGGGACTACCGGTGAGACGTATCTGGTTGGAATGCTTGATGGTCAAACCAGTTTCCGCAGCGATATGCTCACGATGGGCGACGGCAAGTATGTGATCGGCCATGAGATTCACACCGAGTACATCGATCGCGTCATGTCCGAGGGCAAGTCGTTTCGCGAGACGTTCATCGACAGCAATGGCAACCCGGTGATGGTTGCGGCCGATCCGTTGAAGGTCGACGGATTGCATTGGGTGTGCATTTCCAAGATCAACATGGCCGAGGCCATTGTTCTTCAGATCGAGGGTGAGAAGGACGACTTCCTCGCTCAGTACAACAATTTATACGGCTACTACGATCTCTTCCTGATCAACCCGGACGGCTTCTGCTTCTATTCAGTGTGTCGCGAGGCCGACTATCACACGAACCTGGTTAACGGCAAGTACAGCTCCTCCAATCTGGGCGAGCTCGTGCGTCAAACGCTGAAGACCCACGCATTTGGCTTTGCGGACTTCAAGCCGTACGCGCCCAGCAACGGCGCGCCGGCTGCGTTTATCGCCCAGCCGGTCGAAGCTAGCGGTCAGGTTGAACTCGTGGTCGCCCTGCAACTGCCGCTGGAGCACATCAACAGCATCATGGGCGTGCGAGCCGGTATGGGTGAGACGGGTGAAACCTATCTGGTCGGCCCTGACAAACTGATGCGATCCGACTCGTTCCTGGATCCCGAATACCACACGGTGACGGCGTCATTTGCGAATCCGACGAAGGGGGCGGTCGATACCGAAGCTGCCAACGCTGCCCTGCAAGGTAGTGTGGGCGCCAAGATCATCACGGACTACAACGGCAATCCGGTGTTGAGCGCCTACACGCCTGTGGACG
The DNA here is from genome assembly GCA_964468185.1 of uncultured Planctomycetales bacterium. Classification (GTDB taxonomy): domain Bacteria; phylum Planctomycetota; class Phycisphaerae; order UBA1845; family Fen-1342; genus JANQFV01. Next base: position 132,467 of record CAYXTR010000005.1, read on the forward strand.
TGTTCGGCACCCGGTGGGCTCTGCTGGCGGAGATCGATGAATCGGAGGCGATGGCGGCGGTTGTTGATATGCAATCGACGGCCGGGACGGCAGCCACCACGCTGATTACGTGGATCGGCACACTCGGCGTGGTCGCAGCCGTATTGGTTACGCTCGTCAGCGTGTTCCTGGCCCGCTCGATCAGTAAGCCGATCAATCGAGTTGTGGCCGGCATGACTGAGGGGGCGCAACAGGTCAATGACGCGGCCGGTCAGGTTTCGACCGCTTCGCAGCAGCTTGCGGAAGGTGCCAGCGAGCAGGCCTCCTCGCTCGAGGAAACCAGCAGTGCGCTCGAGCAGATGGCGGCGATGACGCGCACCAATGCTGATAACTCGGCCAAGGCCAATGAACTGGCGGGTCAGGCCCGACAGAATGCGGGCCAGGGTGACCAGACGATGACGCAGCTCAACAGCGCGATGAATGGCATCAACGAGTCTTCCAACGAGATCAGTAAGATCATCAAGGTCATTGAGGAGATCGCGTTCCAGACAAACCTGCTGGCCCTGAATGCCGCCGTGGAAGCTGCGCGGGCCGGGGAGCATGGCAAGGGATTCGCGGTGGTTGCTGAGGAGGTGCGCAACCTGGCGCAGCGTGCGGCGGAGGCGGCGCGCGAAACGACCGGGCTTATCGAGGGATCGGTTGAGCGGGCGAAGGAGGGCACGAGTGTCGCCAGCACCGCTGCCCAGGTTCTGCAGTCGATCGTCGGTGATGTGACGCAGGTGGCGGATCTGCTGAATGGCATCACACAGGCCTCGAAGGAGCAGGCCGAAGGTGTTGATCAGATCAACACGGCTGTGGCGCAAATGGACAAGGTTACGCAGCAGAATGCCGCAGGTGCCGAGGAGTCAGCTTCGGCGTCGGAGGAGCTAAGTGCCCAGTCGCAGACGCTGATGAAGATGGTGGACGATCTGGTCGCGGTCGTGGGCGGCAACAGTTCGCAGCCGCAGCAAAGGACCACCACGGTTGCGAGCGGCCCGGGGAAGAAGCCTACGTTCGCCCATTTGGGCCGTGGTACGGGAGCCCGGCAGGGCAATTCGCAGCAGAAGCCGGGGCAGGGGGCTGCGACCGAGCCGGCGTATTCGGATGCGACCGAAGCGAATCAGTCCGAGGATTCAGATCTGAAGGACTTCTAAGCCTCCTAGTCTCGATGCCAGTGATGCGCGGGCGTGGCGATCTCTCCGGGTCGCCACGCTCGTCGTTTACGGGATTATTGTGAAATCGCAACCCGCCAGAAACGAAGCGCGAACCTTGGGTGGTATAATGGTCCGCGACGAACGTGATGGAATTGGGGGATGTTGCGCCGCGTTGTGCATCATCTTTCGACGGGATTCACGCGGCGGGAAGGATGCGATTCATGAATCTCTCCCGTGGTTTCAGTGCATTCCTGGTGATCTGCGGGGTGGCGGCCGGGGGGCGCGCTGACGCGCCATTCGTGTCTTGCGAGTTTGTACCGGGGGCGGGTGGATCTGGGAATGCGTATTCGTTCGCGATCGAAGCGGGAAGCTACCCGGTTGTGGAATTCGCGGTTGGCACGATGAATCTCGACCCGTCGAGCTATTCAGACGTTGAACTGCCGCCCGGTTGGCAGTTTGCGGTCGAGCCGGTGGGAAGCGCCCACGCTTGTGGGGACTTCACGCCGGTCGGCGAGCTTTCCGACGGTCCTTGCTATACGCTGACCGAGGGGCGCGTGAGGTGGTGGACGAACAATCATCAATACGCGGTTGAGTCATTCGTCTTTTCGTTTGTCCACGATTGGCGCCCGGAGGACGTGGGTTGGCGGGTCAAGACGCGTAACCCGGGCCCGCCACCGCAGTATTACACCTACACGGAGTATTGGGATGCGCCGGTTGGCGCCGGAGCGGGGCCCGTGTATGGGCCGTGGGCGCCGTTTACGTACTGCTGGGACAATGAGATGTGTGTGGAGGACTGGTACTGCTTGTTTGAAAGCTGCTTTGCGGAGACGGGCCTGTGCATGCCGCGGCCGCACGAGTGTCCCGACGTTTACGACCCGGTGTGTGGGTGTGACGGTGTGACGTATGAGAACGCCTGCTACGCGGCGATGGCGGGCGTGACGGTTGATGGTCCGGGGCTGTGCGGTGCCGTGCTGGGCGACCTGAATGCGGACGGGGAGGTGGATTTTGACGATATCCGACCATTTGTGGTGGCTTTCGGTGGCGAAGAGGCGTTTCATGAGCAGTATCCGGAGGGGAACTGGCACGCTGGCGACTGTGACCAGGACGGTGATGTCGACTTTGACGATATTGGACCTTTTGTGGACCTGCTAACTACCTGAGGGCGCGTGGCTGGGGCTCTTGCCTGGTAGGGATGATCTTTCGTCGTGACCCTTGGCGATCGCGTATCATAAGAGGTGGCGAGGCGCATTGACGGTCTGACTGGCGCTTTGTGGCGTCCGTTGGCGGATTTGTGTGCGGCCGTCTTCCTGAGGTTTGCGAAATGTCGCTCGGTACCGCTTTTCGGGGGGCTGGCGTGTTACAGATTTCTGTGGCTTGTACGACATTGCTAGTAGCTGGCCCAAGCCTGGTAGCAGACGTGTCGGGTGACTATGTACCGGATCGTCTGCTGGTGCGGTTTGAGCCGGCGGTGACGGGGGCGGCTCCGGCATCGTCGGCCCTGCCGGGCGTCGCGTCGCTGCGACGGGTGGTCCCAGTCTCAGCCAAACGTGGGGCGGACTTCGGACGCGATGGTATCCACCAGCTCTTCGTGGCCGAGTTGAAACCGGGCAGCGATGTGCTGGCAGCGGCTGATGAGATTTCGGCGCTGCCGCAGGTGCGATACGCGGAGCCGGACCATATTGTCCACGCGCTGGAGACGCAGCCGAACGATCCGGCGTTTGGGAAGCTATGGGGCTTGCATAACACGGGGCAGACGGGTGGTGTGCCGGATGCGGACATCGACGCGCCGGAAGCGTGGAATTTGCTGACCGGGGGCAGCGAGGTTGTGGTCGCGGTGATCGACTCGGGGATCGATCTGGAGCATCCGGATCTCGCGGCAAACTTATGGGTGAATCCCGGCGAGAGTGGCGCGGGGCGCGAGTATGACGGGATTGACAATGACGGCAACGGCTACGTTGATGATGTGCACGGCTATGACTTCTTTGATGGCGATTCCGTGCCGCACGATGAGAACATCCACGGGTCACACGTGGCGGGGACCATCGGGGCGGTGGGCGATAACGCGCTGGGCGTGACCGGGGTGAACTGGAACACGCGGCTGATGGCGCTGCGGTTCTTGGGCGCAAACGGCGGCGGGCCGGTATCGGCGGCGGTTGAGGCAATCTATTACGCGATTGACAACGGGGCGCAGGTTGCGAACAACAGTTGGGGGTCGCATTGGAATGACGAGTCGCTTGAACTGGCGGTAGCTGATGCTTGTGAGGCCGAGCTGTTGTTTGTGGCGGCAGCGGGCAACAGCGCTACGGATAACGACCGGGCCAGCCAGTTTCCGGCGGGCTATCGATTTCCGTGTGTGATTTCCGTGGCGGCGACGGATCATAATGACGCGCTGGCCACCTTCTCAAACTACGGGCGGACGAGCGTGGATCTGGGGGCACCGGGCGTTGACGTCTTCAGTTCGCGGAGCGGCTGTGAACGGCTACTCGTTGAGGATTTTCAGGATGTTACGCCGCCGATGTTGGGTGAAGTGCTGGAGCCCGGTGGCGAGGCGAATCTCTGGGGGACGGTTCAGAATGACGTTGGCTTCGTGGGCAACATTGCCGCGCGCGGCGATGGGTTCAATAGCGAGCCCTATGGGGCGGACACGAATGGGTGGGTCGCGCTGCCGCCGATTGACGCGACCGGCTTCGCGATGCTGACGCTCGACTTCACGTATCGCGTGCACAGCGGGTTGGGTGATGAATTGACGGTTGAAGTCTGGGATGGTGTCGAGTGGCAGCGGCGGTATACGCTGACGGGTGGAGAGGAGTTGTTGCCGAATTACCATCACCGGTTTCTCCGCATACCGCCGGACCTGTTTCATCCGACGCTCCGGATCGGGTTTCGCTGGGAGACGAACCTGACGGATAATGACTACTATGGGGCGGAGATCGATGATATCGAGATTCGACGCGAGGGGGATGATTACACGTACGCGTACAACCACCTGAGTGGCACGTCGATGGCTTCGCCGCACGTGGCGGGCGTGGCGGCGTTGTTGCTGGGGCAGGATCCGGATTTGTGCGTGAGTGCGTTGCGATATCGCCTGCTGGCGGGGGGTGATTCCGTCGAGTCACTGCACGGTATCACGCTGAGTGGGCGGCGGCTGAATGCGCATGGGGCCCTGACGGCGATGGATGGGCTGCGCGTGCTGGGGCCGGGCGTGGGGGACGTGCTGGTGATCGGTCGATCGACGCCGATCCAGTGGACGTCGAGCGCGTGCGGGGGCACGGTGGACATCTATTTGTTGAAGAACGGCGACGTGCTTGATGTTCTGGCCCTCGACGAGCCCAACGATGGACGGTTCGATTGGACGATCTCGGACACGCTGGTAACGGCGAGTGACTATCGTATTCGCGTCGAGGGAGCAGGCTTTGTGTCCGAGGATGCGGGCGATTTTGCGTTGCGGCCGCCGCGGTGGTTCGTGGATGGTACGGCGATTGGTGACGGTACGGGGTATAGTTGGTCCGATGCGTTTGTCGATTTGCAGGACGCGCTGGATGTCGCTGTTGAGGATGACGAGATCTGGGTGGCGGCGGGCGTATACCGCCCGAGTGAAGTGCTTGATGAGTACGATGTACGTACCGCGCGCTTTGCGTTGCGGCGCAATGTGTCGCTGTATGGTGGGTTTCCATCTGGCGGTGGTGATGGGACGTTCGGGGCGCGGGATCCGGCGATGCACGTGACGGTATTGAGCGGCGACCTAGCCGGCGACGATGGGCCCGAGTTCACGAATAGCGACGAGAACTGCTATCATGTGGTGCGCGCAGCGAATTACGGCGTGGGGCCCCTTTCGGTGCTGGATGGTTTCGTGATTACGGGCGGGAACGCGAATGTGTCTGACGAAGAAGAGGAGGCGTACTTTGGGTGGGGTGGGGGACTGCGGTGCGAGTCAGGGGCGAGTCCGACCGTTGCGAACTGCGTCTTTGTGTGCAACCAGGCGCTCACCGGTGGTGGCGCGGTAGCCGCGTTGAACGCACGTCCGCGGCTGGTGAACTGTGTGGTTTTGGGGAATCGCTGTGATGAGCAGGGTGGGGGGATCTATATTACGGGCAATGGCGTCGCGACTTTGACGAATTGCCGGGTGATCGGCAATGAGGCAGCGCGGGGCGCGGGGGTTGCTGCGGATGAAAGTGAGCCGGCCCTGCTGAACTGTCTGTTGGTTGGCAACATCGCGACCGAGGCCGGCGGCGGACTGTACGCGTACGGGTATCGCTGGCCCCAAGTGACCAATTGCACGTTAGCGCAGAACACGGCTGCTGCCGGGGGTGGCATTCGATGCGAGAACAGTAATTCGGCGAGTCGCGTTGTGATGGCGAACTCGATTCTATGGGGCAATGTAGATGCCGATGGCGGCGGTGAGGGGGCGCAGATCGCTTATGATCTGAGTGTGCCGTACGTGGATTACTCTTGCATCGAGGGTTGGACGGGGGCGCTGGGCGGCGATGGCAACTTCGGGCAGGATCCGCTGTTTGCGCCGGGCGAGAGTGGGACGTGGACGGGGCTGCCGCTGATCGACGCGGAGCGCTCCATGACGGTACTGTTTGATGATGAGGCGGGTTGGTCGCCGGGTCAGCTTGCCGGTCGGATCATTCAGCCGAGTGTCGACGATCTGCGGCGGACGCTTGTGCTGAGCAATTCGGCGTCAAGCCTGACGGTGTGGGGTGATTTCTCGGCGGCGGGGATGCCCGGCAATGGCTATCAATCGCTCGATTTTCGAGTTATCCAGGGGTCGCCCGTGATTGACGCTGGCAGCAACAGTGCACTGCCGCTTGATTTCGGCGATGGTGATCTGGATCGATGCATGACTGATGAGATGGATTTTGACTTGGATGGTCTGCTGCGACGTCACGATGTGGTTGAAGCCCCAGACATTGGAGAGGGGATGGCACCGTTGGTTGACATGGGTCCTTACGAATACGGATCGATGGTGGCGCCGGGGCCTTCGCCCTGCCCGGGGGATGTGAACTGTGATGGCCAGGTTGATCTGGATGACATTGCGGCACTGATCAAGGCACTGGAGGGGGTGGCCGTGTACGAAGCTGCGTATCCGGAGTGTGAGTGGCTTAACGCTGACTGTAATCAGGACGGGCAGGTAGACTTCGACGACATTCTGCCGTTTGTTGAGCTGTTGTGAGGGCGGCGATACACGGTGTGCGTCAGCCGCCGGTGCGCTGCCGGATGCGCTGAAGGCCGGCTTGGCATGCCTGAAGCGTGGGGTCAATGCGCAGCGCGGTTTCGTAATAGTACCGGGCCTCGGCGAGGGCGCCCTTTTGCTCGGAGAGCAGTCCGAGGTTTCGCGGGGCGCGAATATTCTCGGGTTCGATTTCGTGGATGCGTTCGAGGTGTTGGCGCGCGCGCGGGTAGTCGCCGAGTTCGAGCCAGGCGAGTGCGGCCTGTTCGAGGGCCGATGTATCAGTTGGCACGAGTTCGAGTGCACGTCCGAATTGTCCGAGTGCTTCGCGGAAGCGGCCCTGCTTGGCGAGGAAGAGACCGTACTTGCGAAAGACGGTGTGGTCGTCCGGGGCGACTTCGGTGGCGGCTCGCATGACTTCGGTGGCTTCGGCGAGCTTATCCTGTGCGGCGAGGATGTTTGCCAGCTCGACGCGTACCTGGCCGGCTTGTGGTAGCGCGTTCACGATCTCGCGTAACTTCGCCTCGGCCTCGGTCAACTTGTTCTGCTCGCGGAGGAGGGGGACGTCGCGCATGTTCCAGATGTAATACTGCGCGTGGTCCATGGGGTTGGCGCCTTCAGGCTCGAAACGCTCGATTTCCGGCACGTCTTCATCGACCTGGGTGCCGCCCGCCGCCACGTAGCCCAGTGACTCGAGCTTGCTGCGTGCGGCTTCGTCGAGCGATGTGTCTCCGGCGACGTCGACCATGGGCGGGGGGGCGTCGGCGATTAGCTGTCGCAGGTCGGCCGTAAGGGATGCGGCCAGCTCAGCTTGCTCCTGAATCAGATTGACTTGCTCCATGGGGTCGGTGCGGAGGTCATAGAGTTCGGGTTGCGGGGCGTGAATGTACTTGTACTGGCCGTCGAACCAGCAGCGCAACGGGGATACGCCGTATTCGTTGTGCGCTACGAAGGACTCGCCGTAGGAGTCAATGTCGAGGTCCTCGATCTCGCCGCGGATGAGCGGCACGAGGGTGACGCCCTGGGCATGCGGCCACGGCTCTTTGCCAAGCAGGTCCAGGATGGTGGGGGCGATGTCGATGGTACGTACGAGCGATTTGACGGTGTGACCGGCGGGCAGGCGTTCCGGGCAGACCATGATGAAAGGTACGTGCATGCAGGTTTCGTAGACGAAGAGCCCGTGGGTCAGTTCGTTGTGGTCGCCCAGCCCTTCGCCGTGATCGCCGACGATGACAATCAGTGTGTTCTCTTCGAGCTCATGACTTTCTAGTTGCGCAATCAGCCGACCGATCTGCTTGTCCATGTAGGTCACTTCTTCGGCGTAGGCTGCGCGCGACTCGATATCGCTCGGATTGCTGCTGTCGGGTGATTCATAGGGAAAATGGGGGTCGTAGAAATGGACCCACAGGAAGAACTGGTTGTCGGCCACCTGAGCGAGCATGTCGATCGCGTCGTTGCAGATGTCGTCGCCACGCCGTTCGGCTGCCAGGGGAACGCCGGTGGTTCCGGGATTCACGTCGTGATAGACGTCGAAGCCCTGGTCGATGCCGAAGCGGGCGTTGAGGACGAAGCTGGCAACGGTGGCGCGCGTGCGGTAGCCGGCGGTCTTCAGTCGCTCAGCGAGCGTGGAATTGGCGGCGGCAAGGCGTCCGACGCCATTGATGCGGGCACCGTGCACGTAGGGGTACAGGCCGGTGAGGATGCTGGCGTGAGACGGCAGTGTGATGGGGGAGCAGGTCTCGCAGCGGGTGAAACGGGTGCCGGCGGCGGCCAACGCGTCGAGATTCGGCGTGTGAGCGTCCTCGTCGCCGAAGCAGCCGATGAAGTCGGCGCGCGTCGTGTCCAGCGTAATCAACAATATATTCAGCGGCTGGTCGGACGCTTGTTGGCGCTGCCAGGTCTGAATTCCGAACACAACGACGACGGCGGGTATGATCACGCCCGCGAACAGAACGGCAGCGAGGGGGCGACGTTTTCGCGGTGTGGGCGGTCGTTCGTGGCGGGTACGTCGATCGCGACGCCGTTGTTGCGCACTCATGAGATTGCTCCTGAGGAGGTCGTGCAGTTGCCAGTAGCAAATGATACTGAGACCGCGTGGAGATCGACAGCCGCGGGCAGGTGATGCGGGCGCATCCCGCCAAGCAGCGTTGATCAGATGCGGACTTTGAAGAAGGGCTTCACGAGCAGTGCGGCGAGCATCGAGACGATGAAGAAATAGAGGATCCAGTAATTCTCGCCGTAAATCCACGACTCTTCGCTGGGCAGGTCGAGTTCGATTCGCCGGACGGGCACATCTGCGGGTATCGGTGGTTCGGCGGGATAGAGCACTTGCGTGGTCCAGTGGTGTCCGGGGCGGACGGGACTGACGCGGGTGCGGTCCGGGCTGATGACCATCTCCTTCTCAATGACGGCGTCGTCGAGCTGGATCTTGAGCAGGTGTCGCCCCGGCTGCGTAGCGCGCAGGCGCCAGGCGAGTTCGTTGTTGCCGGGTACGGGACCGAGTTCGACTGCGACGCCGGGGTTTGCGGTCACGGTAGCGCCGAGATAATCGGTTGCCTCTCCGGCCAGTTTTACGCGCAGGATGGTCTGTTCGCCGACGCGCAGAGGTCGCCACTGGTAACGGAGGCCCATTTGCGCCAGCAGCAGTAGCATGGGTGGCAGCATGATCAGTACCGGGCGCAGCATGTGCCATTGAAGACGCAGGATCGCGCCAACGAGTCGCCGTTGTGCGCCGAACGCGACGCGCAAGTCATCCTTGAACAGTTTGAGTGTGAGGAGGTTGGCGGTGATATTGTCGCGGGCGCGGCCGATGGCGGTCTGATTCGAGGTGTAGCGAAAGACGATCATCATCAGCACGCCGGCGACGGCGGATATGAGCGTGATGCCGACCCATGCCGGGAACAATTCCAGTGGAGCGTATACGATGTCTGCGGCTGCCGTGCAGATCGGATTCAGCAGCGCGAGCAATGGCGAGAGTACGGGGTTGAGCAAACCAACGAAACCGTCCCACACCCAGCCGAAGAAGCTGCTGACGGCAGCCCACAGCCACTGGGCGGCGTCGCCGATCTTGAGTAGCAACCAGTTGAGGGCATTCAGCATGCCGCGCCATCCAGTTTGGTCAGAATCGTTCCACTCGCTGGGCGTGAAAGCGTGCCGCGGGTGCGCAGGTCAAGGCGCGCCGGCGCTGGCCGCGGGCGGGTCTACTCGAGGTACCCGAGCCCCTTCAGGCGATCGACGACTTCCTGATCGTCAGTTGCGGATTCGAGCTTGCCCAACTCCTTCTCGATGATGTGGACGATGAACTCCTCGGGCGAGGCATAGCCGGCGACGTCGGATACCTTCTTTACGCGGTCATACAGGCTGTCGTCGATTTTCAGTTTCGCCACGCTGTCTGCTCCTCGGGCGGCATGGAGCCGCGCTGCACTCAGGTCAGGAAATTCCGCCCCGTCATCGTGTCGGGCGGGGTTACGCCGAAGGACGTCAGAATCGTCGGGGCCAGATCCACGAGCGCTGGATCGGGGATCCGAATGGGCCGATTGCAGAAGAGCACGCCGGGCAACTGGTCGGCGGCCATGCAGTGGTCGGCGCTCCAGGCCGACGTATTGTCGCTGAAGACGTCGTCGCTGATTGTACCGAGCGCGGTGTCCCACGAACATCGGTAGCCACGGTTGTAGCCGATGATGAGATCCGGGGCGCGGGCGGTGAACGGGCCGTGATAGACCTCGTCGGCCCGATCGATGCGGGCGATGGCAGGCTGGCCGGTCACGGGGTCCTTCACGGCGAGCAGTCTTTCGCGGAGTTCCTCGAGCAGGACGTCCTTGTCGGCGGGCGGGACGATGCCGTCGCGTTCGCGGCCGATCAGATTGACGTACAGGCCGTTGAGTCCGAGCGCGTAGGCCCGTGTCTGACTCCAGTCGCACAACTCGCCTTTCGAGACGTCGATCAGCGACCTGGCGTAGTCGGGGCCGAGGTAGCCGTGCTGACGCAGCCAGGTGTTGACGTTGAACTGTCGGCGGAAGTTGCAGAAGCCGTGGTCTGACAAGACGAAAAGTGTGGCTTCGTCGCCGTACTTCTGGAGCAGGTCGCCGACGACGTTGTCCATGCGTTGATAGAGGTCTTCGACGACGTGCATGTACTTCTGGGCGACTTCGGGGGCCCGCGTGGGGTGCGGGTCGTCGCTGTCCCACCAGAACATATGGGCCTGGAGGTCGGTGCTGGAGAAGTAGAAGAACAGCAGGCCGTCCTGCCAATTGTCGAGTGCATAGTTCAGGAGGTTCATGCGCTCTTGCAGGACATAGTCGGCCTGCTCGCGGTACTCCTCGTCGGAGAAGATTTCGTTGGAAAGCGCCAGGTGGTCTTCCTGGAAGCCGGCCGTGGGAAACAGTCCGAGTTCCTGCGAGATGTGTTGGGCGAAGTCGTGTGGTTCGCTGATCTGCTGCGCGGGGGCCGATGGATCGATGTTGATCGGTGAGACATAGAGGCGGAAATGTGGGCGGACCTCCTGCAAGAGAAAACGGCAGATCCCGCGGACCTTGTCGTTGGGCATGAAGGATGGCAGCTCGAGTGGGAACTCGACCGGGTGCCACTGGCTCCACTCGCCTTCCTTCAGGAGGATCGTCTGGCCCTGCAGATCGATGCGCACGGTGGGTTCGGTGGGGTGGCGATAGACGGTGAACTCCGCAGTCGTCGCCTTGGGCCGTTTGAGCAGTACGTTCAATGGTCCCGTCAACTCACCGGTGGCGACGTGGTCGCGGAAGCGCAGTGGCTTGCGGATCTCGCCACCTTCGTGGCGCTCACTGCGTACGCGGGTCGAGTAATAGTGGTATGTTCCATACGAACCCAGCAGATCGGGCGTACCCATGCCCGTAAGGCAGCGGTGGTGGCCGTGGTTGGATGGGCTCGGTGGGTAGTTTGAGGGGATGTCGTAGAACCAAGAGGGGATGCCGGCGGCGTCGAGGTGTTCCCAGAAGGGTGTGCCCTCGCGGCGCAGCTGCGTGTAGGTCGTGCTGTGGATCAGCGGCAGCGGCAGGCGGTGGTCACCGATGTCCCAGCCTTCGTTCGGGATGACCGTCTCGGAGGCTGAGAAGTAGGGCTGGCACTGCTTGTCGGGATTGCGGTGGATGAAGTCGAAGATGCCGTGGGCACCGGGGTCCGCACCGGTGATGAAGTTGGCCCAGGCGACGGGGCTTTGTGGCGGGATCGACGTGCCGAGCCGCGCGTAGCCGCCAGCCTGGCTGAGTCTGGCGAAGTTGGGCAGCTTCCCGCGGTCCATGAGCTTTTCGCACAGGAATGGGTCGAAGCCGTCGAGGCCGATGACGATCATCTTCTTACCGGACTTTACGCTGCGCGGTGGGGCGCTGCAGCCGGCACCGTAGAACATGCTGATGGTGGCCAGGCCAGACGCGCCTGCGATTTGCAGGAATGATCGGCGGCTGATCTGGCTGCGGGGGCGGCTCATATTCCTAGACTCCTAACCCGATGTTGCGACCACCGGCTCGGGCGAGATCTGGTCTTCCGATTGGCCGTTGCCGCCGGGATAGTTCCCGTCGTCGTTGGCGACATGTAGTGGCTTGCCGTCAATGTGTGTCGGGACGTCGACGCCGAAGAGGTCGAGGACCGTGGCAGACAAGTCCGTCAGATGGGGTTTCTCGGTCGCGATCTTGCGGTTACAGAAGAGAATGCCGGGAACGAGCTTGGGGTCGATGCAGTGATCGCCGCTCCAGGCTTTCGTGTTGTCGTGAAACAGCTTGTCGGTGGGTTGGCCGAGGGCGGCTTCCCAGCAGACGCGGTAGCCGCGGTTGTAGCCGATGATGAGATCGGGGGCGTCTTCCTTGTACGGGCCGCGGTAGATCTGGTGGGCGTCGAAGGCGCGATTGATGGCGACTTCACCGTTGTCAGGATCGGTCAGGCCGGTGAGTTTCTGGCACAGCTCCGCGCGCAGGGCCGCGGCCTCTTCGGGGGCGACGATGCCCTGCGACTCGCGGCCGGCAACGTTTAGCCAGATGCCGGCCAGACCCATGCAATACGCTTTGGTTTGTGACCAGTCGACACCAGCGAGGTATTTCTGGCCGCGGCCTTCCGGCTTGAGCTTGAGATAGCCGTTCTCTTCGAGCCAGCGGTTGAGGTCGATGCCGCGGCGAAACGGACTGAACCCGTGGTCGGAGATGACCATGAGCACGGTGTCCTTTTGGTCGCATGCGGCCATGGTGTCGCCGACGAGGCTATCCATGCGGACGTACATCTCTTCGATAGCGTTGCGCGTTTCGCGTCCGCCCTGACCGGCGTGGGCCGGATGGTCCGGGTCGAGGTGGCGCCAGTACATGTGCTGGATGCGGTCGGGGCCGTCGACAACGCACACGCAGAGTCCCTCGCGGACCTTCTCCAGCGCGTCGAAGAACATGTCTTCGCGCTCGCCGTCGGTTTCGAGGCACTGATCGAGGAAGGCCTGGTCGTCGAGGATGCGGGCGTTGAGGCCCCAGGTATCTTCGGCGAGGCCCAGCGTCGCGTAGGTACCGAGCAGTTTCGACAGGTAGGTGGCGTAGACATTGGGGTGCGAGATGGCGAGGGCCGGGCTGTCGGGGTCGATTTGGATCGGTGTGACGTACAGCTTGAAGTCGGGCTCGGCCTCGACCAGCAGGAACTCGCAGATGCCTTTGACCTTGATGCCCATGCCTGCGTTGAACTTTACCTTGACCCACGGCGTGTACTCGCCGCGCTTGAGGTCGTAGGTGTCGCCGTTGACTTTGAGGCGGGCGGTGTCGGGGCCGGTGATGCGAATCTCGAAGGGGCACCGCATTGCGTCGCCGTCCGTGATGATTGTGTTCTGTGGGCCGATCAGCTCGGCACGAATGCGGTTTTCGTTGCGTGTTACGCGCATCTGCTCACCGCCGATGTACTCCTCGTCGGTCTCGCTGGCGGTCGAGTAGAACGAGAAGGTGCCCTGGCTGCCCCGCAGGTCGGGCACACACATGGCTGAGAGCAGCACGCCGCGGAATTTCTCGGGTGGGAAGGTGATGGGGACGCGAATGATGTTGCTGAAGATGCCGTGTTCGCCGAGGACGTTCCAGAAGGGCTTGCCCTTGCGCAGGAGGCGGACTTCGGGTTTGCTGAGCGGGACGCGGTATTTGCCGAGTTTCAGGGTTCGTCTTGGGTCGTTGATCTGTACGGAGGAGAGTGCCGGCATGTAGTTGCGGCGATCGCGAGTGAGGAAGTCGAAGATGTTGTGCTTGCCGGGGTTGCAGCCCGTGAGGAATGATGACCACGCAACGGGCGACAACGGCGGGGCGGTCGTACCGAGACGCTTGAAGCAACCTTGCTGCTGGAGGCGGGCGAAGTTGGGCAGCTTGCCTTCGGCCATGAAGCGTTCGACGAGCGATGGTTCGAGGCCGTCGAGGCCGAGGATGACGACGCGCTTCACGCGGGCGCGGGCGTGTGCGCGGCGGTGTTTGATGTAGCGGATCGCCCAGCGGAAGGGCCAGAGAACGAGCGTTCCGAGTGATGAGATCAGGGCCAGGAAGAACGTGACCAGCGTCGTGCCGACCGCGAAGCCAGCGCCGGGGCCAACGTATGCCCAGGCCGGTTCCGGCGTCAGCAGCGCGACGAGTAGCAGCAGCCCAAGCCAGCGCACACTGGCGCCGCTGTTGGGGACTCGACCATCGGCACAGTAGGAATCTTGCTCGGCTCGCACGATCATCCTGCTATCAACAATTGGTGACTCGTGGCGGTCGTGTCCCATCCACTGCACGCCAGCCCGTTCGCCGCGAATCAGCCGATTGTAGGCGCAGCCGGCGCCGGTCTCAGGGAAATTCCAGCTAAACCAACTACTGAACTATCGGAATTTGGGCGGAAACCGCAATGGGCCGACTGCCGCGATTTTGGGGGATGCGGTCGCCCCGGGGGAGCGTCAACGGAGTCCCGTCTGATAACGTCGGGCCAGATCGACGTAGACTTCCTTCCAGTGTCGCCATTCGGAGATGTAGTCCTCGGTAATCGACTTGTCGAGCACTTTGGCGGGAACGCCGACGGCGATACGTTTGCTGGGTACGTGCTGTCGTTGGCGTACGACGGCGCCCTCGGCGATGACGGCCCATTCTTCGACGGTCGCCCAATCGGAGACGATGGCGCCCATGCCGATCACGGCCCAGGGCGCGATGGTCGCGTTGTGGACGATGCAGGCATGGCCGAGGGTCACCCAGTCTCCGATCGTGGTCTGTTCATCAGGCCGGGCGTGGATGACTACGTTATCCTCGACGGCGGTGCAGTCACCGATGACGATGCGGCCGTAGTCGCCGCGGATGCGGGCGCCGGGGCCGATCCAGCATTGCTTGCCGATCTGGACGTTGCCGAAGACGTCGGCGGAGGGATGGACATAGGTGCCGGTGCCGATCTGGGGGGTGTGATCTTCGAAGTTGCTGATCATGGTGGGCTCTTGCGATCTGCGTATGCTTGTGGCTGATGGGCGGCGGTGCGGGGCCGCCCGTTCGATTTCGAACCAGTCTAACGCGTTAGAGGCCGCCAGTCAGGTCACCTCTAACGCGAGCTGCGTGATCAACAACATGGCGATGATGTGGGTCTATTCCGGCGTCATAGTGGCGTTCATGTTGGAAGTGCTCTGGCCCTCCACAACGCCGACGCTGGTCAGCTCGCTGTCGGTGTATCCGTTTGCGGAGATTTCGAAGCGATAGGCTCCGCTTTCCAAGCCGATCAGTCGGTAGGTTCCGTCGTCGGCAGAGACAGTGCTCGTGACTTCGGTGCCATTGAGATACGCCGTTACGAGCACGTCGCCGAGTGGCGTGCCATCCAGTGCGGAGACGGTCCCGCTTACGCTGCCGCACGTGGCCATGTTGACGAGCCGCATGCCAAGAGATGGTCGGAAGTGGAAGGTCTCGATCGTGCTCGGATCGTCGGCGTGGCCGGCTGGGACGGGTTGGAAGGCACGGCTCAGGTCGAAGTCGAGGAGCAGCTCGGTTTCCTGATCGGCGACGACTTCGAAGGTGAAGTGCAGCTTGATGCCGGACTGCTCACCGCTGGGTACCTCAAGGTCGATCTCGCGGCCGTCGGTGAGCTCGACCACGCCGCCGGTGATCACGAAACGCATCTGCGTGTAGGTGCCGGCGGGGATTTCGGCGTTCGTGAGGACGTCTGACTCGCCGTTCTGGAGGTCGAGGAGGTTGAAGGTCTGTTCGCCTTCGTAAACGGTGAGGAAGTTGGCGTTGCTTATCGAATCGGTATCCTCGGTGTCTTCGCCGTCCTCTGCGTCGCTATCTTCGGATTCAGGGTCATCGTCAGGGGTCACCTGGCTGGCGTCGTCGGTAGTGTCGTCGTCGACGTCGTCGAAGTCGCTGGCGCCTTCGGGCAGGACGTCGATGCGGACAATGGTGACGTCCGCCCGCTCAATGAGGTTGACCGGGTAAGGGCGGTCCGTGATCAGGAGTCGCATGGTGCCGTCACCCTCGACCAGCTCGTCGCCGCCGGCGGGGAGTGCTGTTCCGGACCCGCATCCCGTCATGACAAGGATGCCTGCGGCGAGAAAGCAGAAATAGAGCGTCGACAACGCGGTCTTCATGATGCACTCCTGAAACATGCTGGAATGTAGTTGTTGCGGTCGTCACGACTGCCGGCGATTGCGATGGTTCACCTGATATGAGCATCGGAGGTCGCGACTTTCCCGCTGTGGTCTGGTCGATGAGTACCGGAGCGTTGCGCAGATTTTGCGCAGTGTGGGTCTGGCTTGGTGCTACGAGAGAACGCCAAGAGGCACGTAGTCCATTCGGGCCACGTGCCTCTTGATATAGGTTGCTTCCAACAGAAGCGTTGCTAAGTCGCGCAGCCTACGCCGGAACCCAGGCGAGGTCGAGAATGCTGTTGGTCGGCTTTTGAGTGTTGAAGACCGCCTTGACTTTCATGCCGAAGTCCGGCTTGCCTTCCTTGAGCCAGCCCATCAGCTTGGTGCAGACGCCTTCGATCTCGAGGCTGACGAGCGGGGTGCCGGCCGGCAGTTTGAATAGCTCGCCGGGGTATTTCACCACGGAATGCGTGTAGACCGTCGCGGTTTGGGGCGCTTCGACCCATTCCATGTCGTGCCAGCAGTCGGGGCAGTTGCAGCGCGGCGGGAGCCAGAGGCGTTTCTCTTCGCAGTCCTTGTTGGTGCAGCGCGTTGCCAGCAGCTTGCTCTGTTGGAGTCCCTCGAAGAATTTGCCCCAGCCGCCATATGTGTGGAAGTGCGACCAGGTTTTGGGGTTCTTGACGCCGAGTGGCTCCTTGTTGAACACTTCGAGTGTTGTCGTTGGCCAATCCATCGTTTATGTCCTTTCGCGTCGCGAATGGGAAGCAACAGGTTGCGGATGGCTGCGGCGGGCTTTTCATGGCCCGGTTCGCATCCCCGTCATCTATTGTCCGTGTCCTTATGGTTTCTCCATGATCGCACAGGTCACATGGCTGCCGGTGCCGGCGTGGCTGATGGCACAGCCGCGTTTGGCGTTGCTCACCTGCAGGCTCTTCCAGTCGTCGGGCTTTTGCTTGCCGAAGCGGGTCCACATCTCCGGATTGCCGTGATACTTGTCATATTTCCCCTGGAGCTGCCACATCAGTTCGACGAGTTGGAAGATACCCGTCGCGCCGACGGCGTGCATGGAGCCGATCAGGCCGCCGGAGAGATTCGTTGGCAGTTTGCCTTCGAGATAGGCCTCGCCGGACTCGATGAACTCGCGGCCGCGGCCGTAGGGGCGGAGGCCGATGTCCTCGTACGTCTGGATATCGCTGATTGTGAACGCATCGTGCGTTTCGAGGATGTCGAAGTCTTCGACGGGGTCGTTGATGCCGGCCATGTTGTAGGCCAGGTAGGCTGCCATGCGGGAAGCGAGGAACGAGCTGAAGCCCGGCCAGTCTTGCCGGTTTTTGCCGAAGTAGTCGGAGTAGGTTGCCTCCGTCTCGTTGGGCAGCAGCAGAATGGGCTGGTGGCGACGGTCGGCCGTACGTAGCGTGTGGGAACCACCGCAGATGGCAGTCAGCTTGATTGGCTGGTCGGTGATCTTGTATGCGGTTTCCTCGTCGCAGAGGATGATCACGGCCGAACCGACACTCATGACGCAGCACTCGAGGAACGTCAGCGGGTCGGAGACGATGTCATTCTCGAGAATGTCCTTGACCGTGTACTTGCCGGGATTCTGTGAGAAGGGTGAATAGTAGGCGTATTCGTGGTTCTTGATCGCGATTTGGGCGAGGGTCTCGTGTGGTACCTCGTTCTCGTACTGATAGCGCTGGGCCATGAGGGCGTAGTACGCAGCGTACATCCAGCCGAGCTCGCTCTCGAAGTCCTTGCAGGCGGCTGAGGCGATATAGCTGTTGCCGACCTTGGTCGAGACTTCGTCCATGCGTTCCCAGCCGACGACCGGGACGCAGTTGGCGTAGCCGGAGGCCACGGCCTGGGCGGCGGCGAGCACGCTGGAACCACCGGTTGCGCCGCCGGTCTTCACCTCGATATTGCCGAGCGGATCGAAGCCGAGGTAATCGTGAACCTTGGCGGCAGCGAGGAGCTGGTCGCCGAAGTGATCAGCGAATTGTGAGTAGACGACCCAGTTGACCATGCGGCGCAGCTCTTCGGGATCGACCTTGAGGTCGTTTTCCTCGACGGCCATGCGCAGGGCCATCGTGCAGAGCTCGCACGTGTTCTTCTCGGGATACTTCTTGCGGTAGTCCGTCAGTCCGCCGGCGACGGCGTAGACTGGTTTTTCAAACTTCGGAATCCGCAGATTCCCGGGCCCGAATTTGATCACGATGTACCTCCTTCATCTGGTGATTCGTACTGGCCAGCCCGGGCGGTGCAACCTGCCGGGAGTGCTGCGGGCGGATGCGGGTGCACGAAATGCAGCCGGCGCGGGATCCGGGGGGGTGCCGATGTGTGAAAAAGCACGGGTTCTGGCCTTTTTGCGGTGCGAAATGCCCACGCACCGCGGACCACTACAACGGAAACGGCGCAGGGTGTCAACTGGCCTTGGGTGCGCTGCGCCGGTCGAGGTGTACACGGGCGGACACCCGCATCGGAAGTCGTTCGGACGCTGGTCGGTGATCGACCAGCGGTCGGTAACCCGTGGCTCCGGGGTAGTCTCTACTTCCCGGAGGCTGGCGAGTCTGATCGTGGTCCGGCATACCGCGCAACATGTCCGGCGGGGCCGACGGCCCAGCCCGTACCATCGGCTGCGAAGTCGATGGCATGAAACCCTTCATCGCTCAGGGGCTGCCAGGACCTGCCACCGTCGTACGAGATGTCTTCTCCGTTGGTGCCGACGGCGACCAGGATCGGACCCGACGTGTTTGGGATGTGTGCTACGCAAGAGCGATAGCCTCGCGGGGGCTGGTCTCTGACGAGCGACCAGGTGCGGCCGCCGTCTTCCGTAAACGCTGCGTTTCGGTCGGTCTGATCGGGTTGCTCGTAGTCCCCACCGACAGCGACGCCATGCCGTTCGCTCCAGAACGTAATTGAAAAGATGCCGGCGGAGGGTTTCCCGGCCAGGATGGGTGTGTCAGCGATTTGCCAACTGCGATCCGCCTGTATCCAGCGGAGTACGCGGGCCCTGCTGCCGCCCGTGCCGATCCAGACGTTGGAATTGAACGAGGCTATGGCAGTGCCGCTGGCGGCGAAGCCGGCCTCGCCGGGCAGCGGAGCGGGTAATCGCTCCGGCGGTACCTGGTGCCAGGTCAGGCCGCCATCGCGCGTTGTGATAATGAGGAAGCTGTTGCGAATGGGATCGCTGAAAGCGATGCCCCGCCGCTGGTCGACGAATACCAAACCGTCGAAGAAGACGCCCGGAGAGTCGTTGGCGTAGCGCAGCGCCCAAGTCTCGCCGCCGTCGGTTGTGTGGTAGATGCGTGCTGGGCGACCGGCACTGAGCACGAACGCTGTGTTGGGGTCAAGAGCGTGTACATCGCGGAAGTCGAGGGTTTCGTCACCCGGGATTCGACCCGATTGCCAAGTCTTGCCGCCGTCAATCGTGCGCAGCCAGGTGCCTTCGCTCCCGCTGGCCCAGACGACACTACTGTTGACTGCATGCAGGCCGCGCAGGCTGGCGGCTACCGGCGTGTTCTGAGCCTCCCAGGCGCGGGCGTCCGCCGTGGACGCCTTCGTGGCGGGTGCGCTTTGGCGCGCCGTGCAACCGGCGATGAGGAACAGAATACTCAACGAGATTAACAGTCGCATGGGGCGCAGACCTCCAGTTCAGATGCGATGGGCGGAGGGGCAGTCAGACGCCAGCGGGCACGCTTCGCACTTGGGCTTGCGGGCCGTGCAGATCTGGCGGCCATGGTGGATCAGGGCGTGGGAAAGCCAGGTCCAGCAATCTTGGGGGAAGAGCACCATGAGGTCCTGCTCGACTTTGACGGCGTCCTTGTCGTCGCGCGCAGACGTTAGCAGGCCCAGACGCAGTGCCAGCCGGCCGACGTGCGTGTCGACGACGATACCGATGTTGTGGCCGAACCACGTGCCGAGCACGCAGTTGGCGGTCTTGCGGGCGACACCTGGCAGACGCAGCAGGTCTTCCATCGTATCGGGGACCGCACCGTCGTACTCGTCGCAGATCAACTGTGCCATGCTCCGGATGCTACGGGCTTTGTTGCGGAAGAAACCGGTCGACCGGATGACCTCTTCGAGGTCTTCCTGTTGGGCCGCGGCCAGGGCGGCGGCGTCCGGGTAGCGTCGAAAGAGCTCGGGCGTGACCAGGTTGACGCGCTGGTCCGTGCATTGGGCCGAGAGGATCGTGGCGACCAGCAGTTTGAGGGCACTATCGTGCTGCAGGGCGCAGTCGGCCGCCGGGTAGGCCGCCCGCAGGGCTCGGTGGATGCGCGCGGCGCGCTCCTGACGTTTGGCGCGAGTCTCGCGTCGGTGGTGGCTGAGCGCACGTTTGGCGGCTCTTCCCGTGCGCTTGTTCGTGGATGTCGCCTCTTGCTCCTTTTTCGCGGCTCTTGCAGCCATAACACTTCTCCAGACCGGCAATATACCCGCCGACGTGCGTGGACGTCACGTGTACACGTCATGTCCGCGGCGTGCGATAACCGCGTCATGTTGTATACAGGGTCTCAAACCGGCGTGAGCCGGCGATCCCAATCGGGCGCAGCGGGAACCTTGTTGGGCGGTGGGACGTTTTCTTCGGGCTCCGGGATTTCACCACCGACGGGTTCGAGCCGTTGGCTGGCGTCGAGGTCGATGTGGAATCTACCGCCGGGCGGATCGGGGAGCTTGTCGATAGCCGGTCCGGTGAAGACGCGCTCCCAGGGATCCCAGGTGTAGCGCGCGACTTCTTCGTCAGACTGGCCGCGCGTTGGCAACAGCGCGATGTAACTGTAGACGCCTTCCTTTCTGAGCTCGAAGCGTACGGGCTGCTGCGTTTCCAACTGGATCGCAGGCTGCTGCTCGCCGTCGACGAGGAGTGCTACCTGATCGGGCAGGATCATGGTGTGAGGAAAGAGGTCCGGGTCTTTGGAAACATGGAGGATGACAATCTCCTCGGCGACGCCGGTGGCGAGTTGCAGGACCTTGCCGCCAGTCGTGATGAGCAGGGGGGCGCGTAGACGCCGTGTGTCGCTCTGGTCACGATAGCCGAGCACGAACAACGTTTCGTTGAGCGGCAGTAGCAACAGTCGACGAACGATAGAGTCGGTGAGGGGACGTGGCACGGCGAGTGCGTCGATTGCTGCGAGTCGGACGAGGCGGACGGCGGCGCTGAGACCGAGAGTTTCGTCGGTCAGCAAGTCGGCGGCCTTTTCGCGCGACCAGGTATTGGCGGCGTTTGCGATCAGCGACGGGAGTTTTTCCGTGGCGTCCGCCGTTTCAGTGGGTTGTGCCTCAGGTTTCGACTTTGACGCGTCACTTGCTGAATCGCACCCGGTGCATGCCAGGGGGACAAGGGTGAAAGCGGCTGCGATGGTGTACCGGCAAATACGAGCGAGAGGTGTGCCCGGTACCGCGGTCCGTTGACGAAGAACACATCGTTGCTGCGCGCGCACCATATACACGATTCCACCCGGCGCCCCAAGCGGGGCGGCGCGTTGACCTGGGTGCTTCCTGGTTGGTCAGGCGACTCGGAGCCTGGGCCGGTGGGAATCGCCGAACCATTGACGGTCTCAGTGTATGCGGATAGGGAGCCACTTGCCAGAATAGCGTGCTGTGAGCGAGAGCTGCACAGGTCTGGCGTCGAGGGCTAGGCACGTGGTGGACACTGCCAAATCGGAACCGGTGGAGCCGCTGACGCGTTCGGCGGTGTTGACGCACCACTGGCTGGTGCGTCGGCGCGGCGGTGAGCGGGTGTTGGAGGGGCTGGGGGAGTTGGTGCCCGGCGCGCCCGTGTACACGCTCGTGCATGATCCGGCGGGGATGGGGGACTGGCCGCTGGCAGGCCGTGATGTTCACACGTCATGGCTGCAGCGTGTGCCCGGCGCTCGGCGCTATTACCCGAAGATGTTGCCGATTCTACCGGCGGCGGCAAGGGGCGTGCGATTGCCGGATGTCGATCTTGTGGTTTGTTCGGATGCGGCGATTGCCAAGGCGATGACGCCGGCGCCGCGTAGTGTCGTCGTGTGCTATTGCCATTCGCCGATGCGGTATGTGTGGGACCTGAGCGCGGAGTATCGTCGCACGTTGCCGGCCGTGATTCGTCCGTTGTGGGGACCCTTGTGTCAGCGCGTGCGGGCGGCGGATCGGCGGGCGGCGCAGCGCGTGGATGTTTTTGTTGCGAACTCGCGGCATGTGGCGGATCGGATTCGGCGGCATTATGGCAAGCCCGCGCTTGTGGTACATCCGCCCGTGGACATCCCGAAGGCGCCTTCCACGCAGCCGCGGGAAGACTTCTACCTGTGTCTTGGTTTTCATACGCCTTACAAACGGCTGGACCTGGCGGTTGAGACGTGCCGGGTGTTGGGCAAGCGTCTCGTTGTGATCGGGGATGGGCCAGACGTGCGACGCATTGACGCGACGGGCGACCGGCACGTGCAGAGTCTGGGCTGGCAGCCGACGGCGGTCATCGAGGATCATCTGCGGCGGGCGGCGGCATTGTTGTTCCCGGGCGAGGAGGATTTTGGCATCGTACCGGTTGAGGCGATGGCCTACGGCTGTCCCGTCGTGGCGTACGGCGTCGGCGGGGCAACGGAAACGGTGCTGCCGGATGAGACCGGCGTGCTGTTCGCCGAGCAAACTGTCGAGTGTCTGGGGGAGGCCGTGGAGCGCTGCGCGTCGATGCAGTTTGACCCGCAGGCGATGCATCGACACGCAGCGCGTTTTGGGCGGCCGCGTTTTCTGGCCGAGATGCGTGATATCCTGGCTTTTGCGCAGCGCGCCTGATGGTACGTCTCATCACTGCATCAGAACGAAATCACCTCCGTTGAGCCCAGCAGGAACTGGACGAGGCGGCCCATACCGAGTCCGAAGCCGCTGCGCTGTACGCTACGGCGATCCGGGTGCGTCTCCGGATTGAACAGCTCCAGGTAGGGCACGAAGGGCGCCCAGGCCTCCTGTTCAATGTCGGGTGTCAGCTCGCCATCATTGGTCTGTTCGGCTCGGATCTGAGCCATCTGCTTGAACATCTGGCTTTCGCGGAGCTTGATCTTCAGCGTGTGGTAGTCCTCTTCGCGACGTGACGCGCCGAACGTTTCGCCAGCCCATGGCAGGAGCAGATCGACGCAGTCGACGGTGTAGCGGTGGCGGTTGTATTCCTCGATGGTGAGATCGGGTTCGAGCCGGTCGCGGTCGGTGCGGTACATGTTGAAGAACTTGATTGACTCGGGGTAGTGCGTGACCTGGACGGGGCCGTCGAACAGCAGGCAGACCATTTCCTCGATGGTGGAGCGGAAGTCATCGCCCCAGTTGATGCTTACGCCGCCGTGGTTGAGCCGTTCGAGAACCTCGGTATAGGTGATGATGTGCGCGGGGCGGCAGAGAAACTGCTCGAGGCGGGACTTGTGGCTGTCTGAGACGAGGGACGATTCGAGGGCGACCTCCATGGCGAGGTTGAGCAGGTCCTGCTGGAATTTCATCAGTCCCTGCAGGTCCATCTCGCGAGCTTCGAACTCGAGTAGGGCGAACTCGGCGAGGTGACGGCCGTCACCGGCGCGGGGCTCATTGCGATAGCTGCGGCCGAGCGTCCAGACGGCTGGGAGGTCGTACTCCAGGATCTCGGCTTCCATGAGAAGCTGGTCGGTCTGACTCAAGTAGGCGAGTTGCGGCGTGTTCTGGAGGATGAAGGCCGTGGGGACATTCTCGCACGCGCCGGTACCGCCGGTAATCTTGTTGTAGTACGACTCAATCGCTTCGATTTCTTGCATGCGTTTTCGGATGGCGTCGACGACGTTGGCTTTGAGCTGGACGAGCGCGCCGTGGCGCTGGGCGGGGGTGAGAGCCGGTGCGGTGGCCAGACAGGTCATGAGGTACTCCTTCTCTGCGTGGAATGGGAAACGCGCAAAAAAAAGGCCCCGCACCACGCGGGGCCGGCAAGGGCTGGAGTTTCCGTTGCAGGGGCTCTGCCGGGCGGGGCGGTGTCCTCCCTGTGCCGTACGGCCAGCAGTTCAGGCGCAGCGCAAAAAAAAGCCCCGCACGCAGCGGGGCGGGAACAACCGGAAAAGGGGCCGGCCGGCCGGGGTGTTGCAGCCGGCGACGATTTGATTCGGATGACCAGTAAGGCTGAAACGCTCACAATCGCTTCCGCAAACGAGGTCCAAATTGGGCGAGAGTGTACCGGTGTTTTCGTGCTTGTAAATAGAAAAGCGAGAAAAAAAGACGTGGTAGCCACCAGTGTCTGTGAGTTCCTTACCAAGCCTGCGCGTCTTCAGGTGCTTTCACGCAGTTGCTTGATAAACCCGTTGAGGATTGGTCGAGGGATACTGGCGATGGCTTTGGGCGGCACTTCGTCCATGGCAATGCGCTCGAGGTACTGTTCGGCGCGGGAGAAGTCGCGCCGAATCTCGGTCGCCAGCTCTTCGGCTTCATCGAGCTCGCCCTCGTGCATGGCGAGCAGGTATTCGTTGACGAGCGTCTCGACGTCGGTCGGCAATCGCGCGTCCCCCTCCGGCATGGGGCTTGGTGTTTGGGAGCGCGTGTCTTCTGCGGGCAGGTCATCGCCTTCGCCGCGCAATGTTCGCGCCACGTTACGGCTCTCTTCCATCAGCTTCTCGCGCTGCTGCTCGTCCTGTTCGTCGACTGGTGACAGACGCAGGGGTTCGATGTCTTCGTCCGGCGTGGGGATATAGACGCTGTTCTTGCAGGACGGGCACTTGCCGCGTTTTCCGGCGTGTTCGTCGGGAGCCTTGATCTTCTTGCCGCAATGGCTGCAATGAAACTCGATTGGCATCACGTCACCTCATCTTTTGAGTGCGCTGCACATTATATCGTCGTTTGGCGGCAGCGAAATCCGGGAGAACGGGGACGCGATGCGGTGCGCCCGGTCAGCGGGTCTCGGCCCGCGGCCGGAAGAGGAGCCGGATGGGGACCTCGGCGAAGGGCGTGAGTTCGCGCAGGCGATTCTGCATGAAACGCCGGTATTCGTCTCGCACAAGGCCAGGATCATTGCAGAACATGACGATTGTCGGCGGGGCTACGGCGACCTGCGTCGCGTAATACACGCGTACGGCTTTCGTGCCGCGCTTCGGGCTCGGCCCGCGCAGTGCGAGAATTTGCTCCAGGGCCTTATTGAGCTGGCCAGTACTGATGCGCGTGTGGGCTTGCTGGTGCAGACCGAGTGCCACGTCGACTGCCTGGTCCACGTTGCGACCGGTTTTCGCCGTCATGAACGTGATCGGTGCATAGTTCAGTGCCGGCAGCACCCCGGTGAGATACTCGGCGAATTCCTCAGGTGTGGCGAGGTCGCGCGCCAGGTCCCATTTGTTGATCGCGATGACCACCGGTTTGAACTCGTCGAGTACCGCCCGTGCCAGCTTCAGGTCCACCTCCGCGACCGGTACCATCGCGTCGATCAGCAACATCACCACGTCGGACCGACGAATCGATCGCAGCGCCCGGCTGTACGAGTAGAAGTCGATATCGTCCATGCTGGACTTCTTGCGCACGCCGGCCGTGTCGATCGCGACAAACTGGCGCCCATCTCTTTCGAAGCGGACATCAACGGCGTCGCGGGTGGTGCCGGGAATTTCACTGACAATCATGCGATCTTCGCCGGCCAGCATGTTGACGAGCGTACTCTTGCCGGCGTTGCGCTTACCGACGATGGCGAGCTTCATGACCGGAGTCTGAGGCGGCCTGGCAGCGGTGCCGTCGCCCAGGTGTGGACGGAGGCGCTCCAGAATCTCCGAGCGGCCGCGACCGTGTAGTGCGGCAACCAGAACCGGTTCGCCGAAACCAAGCCGGGCGAACTCTGCGGCCTCAGCCTCGTGCCGAGGATCGTCGACTTTGTTGGCAAGCATGATGACGGGCGTTTCCGTGCGACGCAGTCGCTCGGCGACTTCCTGGTCCAGTGCAGTGATGCCGCCCTCGACGTCGCCCACGAAGAGGATCACATTGGCGCGCTCGATGGCGAAGCGGATCTGTCCTTCGACATGCTCCTCGAGGTTGTCGTCGTCGACGATGCCGATGCCGCCGGTATCAACCAGTTCGAAGACGAGATCATCCTGTTCGACCAGCGTGGAGACGCGGTCGCGCGTAATGCCGGAGCGTGGATCGACAATGCTGATTCGGTGACCGGAGAGCATGTTGAGCAGGGAGCTCTTGCCGACATTCGGGCGACCGACAATGACAACGAGTGGTACGGACATGCGCGGGATGATACGCAGAACGTGAGAGAGGAGCCAACAGTGGGTGGAGGATCCCGGCGCGCAGGCTCCACGGCGCTAGTTCTCTGGCGGTAGTGTTCGATGCGTGGGCCGCGACACCGGCCGCGGACCACTGAGCCCGCTTTCCGTGCGGGCGAGCGTGTCTCAGGCCACCGAGCGGCTGCGATAGCGCCGATAATGGCCCTTGCGTCGCGTGCTGGCCAGCCCCGTCTGCACGAGCTCGTGCGTGCGGACTACGTCGCAACCCTTGGCGGCGAGCTGGCGCAGGGCCATATCGCCGTCCTCCTCGTTCCACCAGCCGCAGGCATCACGCACCACGGCGACCTGCCGGTGGCGCAGCAGCGAGCCCAGGGCGAGCAGGCGGATCGAGGTTTCGAGCCCGACGCCGAACAGCACGAAACGCCGAGCCGGCATTTCGGTCAGCAGGCGGTCGAGTTTCGGGTTGGAGAACGGGTCGCGGCTTTCCTTGACCAGGATCACCTGCTGGTGGCGCTTGAGCACGTCGAGTGCCACGCAGAGGCAGTTATCCGAGTCAATGAACTTTCGCTGTGGCAGCAAGGTACAGGACAGCTTGCGTTGTCCCAGTGTGCCGACCACGCACTCTCGCGATGGCAACCCGCGCACGTCTGCCGGTCGGCGCGCTTCGACGCAGGAAATGGTGGGGATCTTGGCCCACCGTGCGTATGCCATCAGATGTTTGATGTTGGGGGTGATCCGGCTGGCGTTGAGTACCCGGCAGGCGCCGCTCGGATCGAGGTAGTCACGCTGTGTTGCTACATCTACGAACACATCCACGTTTGCTTCTCTTCTGCGCGCTGCACCCACGGCGCAGTCCCTCCGGAAAGTGACAGCTTGAGCGGTCGGACGACCGCGCGGCGTCGGTCCTGGTGATATGCTTCTTACTTGACCGTTGCGCTTTTCTTCACTTGTGATCTGATCGGATCGGCAGAATTGCCAACCACTTTCGCCTCCGCTGTGGGCAATTCTAGTCGTGCGTGCGTGCGGGATCAATGAAAAAAACGTGAGGCTTATTGCGCTAAGGCCCGGTTAAGAAACGAATTGCGCAGACGTTGGCGGACCCCGGCCGCACGAAGTGTTGTATTATCCGGCGTAGCCCGCGCGGCGCGGCCGCGCGATTTCTGGTCGCCTGAAAACGTTGAAACCGTTCATTTCCGATAATGTTGTACCCGGCCAAGGGTCCGCCGAGATTGCTTGCTGCCCATGAACGGTTCGCATAACCTCCTGCGTTCGCAGACCTCGTTGGTCCGAGGAGGTAGTCAAGGGGTGCGGAGTGGTAAGCTCTATGCGGCGTGCGGGAGTCGGGATATGGCGTTGATGGTGGGTGTCTCGGGTGTACGCGGCATCGTAGGGGAGACGCTGACGCCCGAGGTCGCGCTTCAGTTCGCGCAGGCTTATGGCACGTTGCTGGAAGGCGGGCGTGTTGTGCTGGCGCGGGACTCGCGGCCGTCGGGGACGATGTTCGCCGGCGCTGCCCTCGCCGGGCTGACTGCCGCCGGTTGCGAGGTTACACAACTCGGTCTCGTGATGACCCCGACGGTCGGTCGGGCCATACGTGACGGTGGCTACCGCGGCGGCATGATCATCACCGCAAGCCACAACCCGACGGAATACAACGGGTTGAAGTTCCTGGACGACATTGGCGTCGCGCCGGATCCTGCAAAAGCCGCGCGGATCGCCGAGATTCGGAACGAGGGCAGCTATCGCTTCTCCGGCGCGGGCTTCGGGGCGCCGATGGTGGACGACCGCGCTGGCGAGCGACACGTGCAAGCGGTCGTGGACGCGGTGGAAGTGGATTTGGCCAGTCTGCGCGGCATGAAGGTGGTCCTGGACAGCATCAATGGGGCCGGCTGCGAGCATTCGCCAGGCTTGTTGCACGAACTCGGCTGTGATGTGGTGCATCTCAATGGCGCGCCCAGCGGGGTGTTCGCTCATCGTCCCGAACCGATACGTGAGAATCTTGAATCACTATGTGATGCGGTTCGCCGGGAGGGTACTGCAATCGGCTTCGCGCAGGATCCGGATGCGGATCGGCTGGCGATCGTGGATGAGCAGGGCAACTACATCGGTGAGGAATACACGCTGGCGCTGGCGGTGCGCTCCGTCCTGATGCGGCGGCCGGGGCCGGTGGCGGCCAATCTCAGTACCTCGCGGATGATTGATGATCTTGCCGATCAGTATGGCGTCGTGGTTCACCGTACGCCGGTGGGAGAGGCACATGTTGCGCGTGGGATGATTGCGCAGCAGTGCGTGATCGGTGGTGAGGGGAACGGTGGCGTGATCGACCCGCGCATTTGTTACGTGCGGGATAGTCTGTCTGCGATGAGCCTCGTGTTGCAACTGATGGCGACAACGGGCCGCGCGGTGAGCGAGCTCGTAGCCGAATTGCCGCGCTACGCGTCTGTGAAACAGAAGATCGAGATGACCCGGGAGCAGGTCGCGCCAGGGATCGATTCCGTTGCCCGGTGCTTTGCGGATCGCCAGCCCAACACGGCCGATGGGGTCCGCATCGACTTTGAGGAGGGCTGGGTGCATTTGCGGGCCTCGAACACGGAACCGATCGTTCGCGTCATCGCGGAAGCCGATAATGAAGAGAGGGCCCGTAGTCTGGTTGAGCGGGTTCGGACTGCCGCCGGGCTGTAGCCGGTCAGAGCCGTGGACCCGCCGGGCCACGCGCGGCCTGAAGGTCATCCCAATGACCGCTGATTAACTGGAAGGTGTTGCATGACGGTTGAGACACAACCTGTGACGGATACTCCCCAGACTCCGCATCAGGATCCGCATATGAAGACAGTGCGTCCGTTTGTAATCGTCCCGAAACTGCCCGAACTGCTCGAGCCGCTGCGACAAGTGGCTTACAACCTGTGGTGGTCGTGGAACCCGGCGGCGACCGACCTGTTTCGCCGGTTGGATATCGACCTATGGCGGCGGGTGGGGCACAACCCGGTTGCCTTGTTGCAGCAGGTCAGCCAGGAGCGGCTGGAGCAAGCTGCCCGGGACGATGGTTATGTCGCGGCGCTGTGTCGAGTCATGGACAACTTCTACGTCTATATCAACGGGCGTACCTGGTTTGACGAGCAGTATCCCGAGCAGAAGGGGGGCACGATCGCGTATTTTTCGGCCGAGTTCGGCCTGCATGAGAGCATGCCGATCTACTCGGGCGGTCTGGGCGTGCTCGCGGGCGATCATCTGAAGAGTGCTTCGGACCTGGGCATTCCGATGGTTGGCGTGGGGTTGGCCTATCGGCAGGGCTATTTTACGCAGCAGCTTACGGAGGACGGCTGGCAGCTCGAGAGTTATCCGGTGTATGACGTGCACCAGTGGTGTGCATCGCCCGTACCCGACAAGGATGGGAATCAGCTCAAGATCTCGGTCTATTTCGGTCTGCACCAGGTTTGGGCGGCCGTTTGGCTCGTGTATGTCGGTCGCGTGAAGCTCTACTTGCTGGACATGGATGTGCCGGAAAACTCGCCGGAGTATCGCGGGATTACGGCGCGGCTGTATGGCGGTGACCGGTTGATGCGCATCCGGCAGGAAATACTGCTGGGCATTGGCGGCTTGCGTGCTCTGAAGGCCATCGGAATCGAACCGACCGTATGCCATATGAATGAGGGGCACGCGGCGTTTCTGGCACTCGAGCGCGTGCGCATGGCGATGCATGAGAAGGGCTTGAGTTACCGCGCGGCGCGCGAGGCTGCCTTTGGCAGCAATATCTTCACGACGCACACGCCGGTGCCGGCCGGCATCGACCGTTTCGATCCCAAGTTGGTTGTGCAGCAACTAGGCTGGATGGCACATGAGCTTGGCATCGATGTGAAGGAGCTTCTGGCCTTCGGACGGGAGCATGCGGACCGCGAGGAGGAGGAGTTCTGTATGCCCCTGCTGGCGCTGCGCATGGCCTATCGCAGCAACGGGGTCAGCAAGCTGCATGGCGACGTAGCCCGCGGGATGTGGCAGAACTACTGGCCGGGCATACCCCGCGACGAAGTACCGATCGATCACGTTACCAATGGGATTCACGTACGCACCTGGACCGGGCCGGAGATGGCGGATTTGCTCGATCAGTATCTGGCGCCCGGTTGGCCGGAGGCAACGGAAGACGATCCCATCTGGTCCCGCATCAAAGAAATCCCGGATGCGGAGCTGTGGCGCGTGCATGTGCGGCGGCGCGAGTGGATGATCGCGGCGATTCGTCGCCGGTTGCGCGGGCAATACAAGGGACGCGGTGCCCCGCCGGCCGAGATTAAGGCCGCTGACGAGGTGCTGGATCCGGAGGCGTTAACCATTGGCTTTGCCCGGCGGTTTGCGCCCTACAAACGCGCGACACTGCTGTTCCGCAACCTGGATCGGCTGCGCGCGCTGGTCGCCGACAAAGACAAGCCGGTGCAGTTTGTCTTTGCCGGCAAGGCCCACCCGCACGACGGGGCTGGCAAGGAGCTGATCAAACAGATCGCGATCATCTGTGCCCGCCCTGAGTTCAAACGGCGCATCGTCTTTCTCGAGAACTACGACATGTCCATTGCACGCGTTCTCGTCCAGGGTGTCGACGTGTGGCTGAACAACCCGTTGCGTTTGCACGAGGCGAGCGGGACAAGCGGAATGAAGGTTCCGGCTAACGGCGGCTTGAATCTCTCCTGTGTAGATGGCTGGTGGCCTGAAGCCTACAACGGAGAGAACGGTTGGTCGATCGGTGACGGGCGCGTCTATGACGATCTCGGCTACCAGGACCACGTCGAAAGCGAGTCGCTGTACAACCTGCTGGAGCGCGAGATCGTCCCGACGTTCTATGAGCGCGGCGAGGACGACCTGCCGCGCAAGTGGATTGCCAAAGTCAAGAACTCAATGTCGACGATCGTGCCGCAGTTCAACACGAACCGCATGTTGCGGGACTATACGCGAAAGATGTATCTGCCCGCACTCCAACGCACCCGCAAGGTGTGGGAGGATGATTTCTCGCTGGCAAGGTCCATGGCAACATGGAAGGACCGGCTGCGTGCCCACTGGCGCGACGTGCGTGTTACTGACGTGCAGGCCGAGTTGCCCGAGAAACTGAAAGTCGGCGACAGCCTGAAGGTGCGCGCGTGCGTGCACCTGGGCTTGATCTCGCCGGAGGATGTCGGCGTCGAGGCGTACTGGGGGCCGCTCAGCCCGGAGGGTGAGATAACACAAGGCCAGGCGGTGCGGCTTACTTTTGCGAAGACGTCCAAGGAGGGCGAGCACTGGTTTGAAGGAAGCGTGCCATGTGAGATTAGCGGACGCAATGGCTACGCCGTCCGTGTTGTGCCGAGCTACGCGGATCCGGCTGACCGTTTTGATCAGGGTTTGGTCGTATGGGGTTGAGCAGGCCTACCAGTCGACCGCCATTGTGGCATCCCGTGTGCGGCTGCTGAGTCGGCCCTGCCAGCCTGAGCGGTATGAAAGGGATGTGAGGAGGAGTGCGTAATGGCGGATGGTTCCGCGACGGTGGCGGATTTGCGCAAGCGGGTAGCGGACTTCGTCGCCGAGCGCGAGTGGCACAGCTACCACGATGCAAAGAACCTCTCCATGTCGATCGCTATCGAGGCTGCTGAACTGATGGAGCATTTTCAGTGGGTACGCTCGGACGAAGTGCCGGCCGTGGTTGTCGGCGAGCGTGCGCGCGCGGAGATTGTTGACGAGTTGGCGGACGTGGCGTGCTATCTGCTGGCGCTGACGAATATTCTCGACGTGGACCTGTCGGACGCGGTGGCGGGCAAGATTGCGAAGAATGCCGCCAAATATCCTGTTGAGCGGTTCCGCGGGCGTTATTTCAAGCCGGGCGAGTAAGTGAGCGGTGGGATGCGGGGCAATCGCCGGATTCTGGTCGGGGTGGATTGATCGAGGCATTGGGACGTGCAGCCAGGTGCCGAGACGCGTGCAGTTTCGGACGCCCGGATCTCACACGGCGTGAGGTGGGCGGGGCTTTGGCGTGGGGCAAATGCGCTTGTACACGGCATTTACGGGCGGTTGGCCCTTGACAGCGGATGGCGGCTTGCTACTGTCCGGGTTGCGATTGCGGGGTAGAGCAGTTGGTAGCTCGTCGGGCTCATAACCCGGAGGTCGCAGGTTCGAGTCCTGCCCCCGCTAGTTTCGGTAAGCTCCTTAGGGACAAGACATTACGGCTTGTCCCTTTTTTGTGCGCCGACCGGAAACTGGGCAATTTGCAACTAATTTGCAACTACGCCCTGCAACGAATCCGGCCGGCCCGCCGCTCTCGGGATGGAACAAGCCACCAGGGACCGAGAGCGACGAGGAGCTTATCGTGGCCGCTATCTTCCAACGGGGAAAGAAGCGCATCTGGTGGATCAAGTACTACGTCGCCGGCCAGCAGGTCTATCACTCGCTGCACACGACGAACGCCCGCGCCGCTCAGCGCATCAAGAAGCAGATCGAAGGCGAGGATGCGAAAGGCGAGTTGATCGCCCCCTCCCACACACCGCTGCCCGAACTGCTCGAGGACTACTGCCAGTTCATGGCGACGTTCCGCACGCGGAAGTCATGCTCCGCGGACGTCTCGATCCTGCGGATCGTCTTCGGTCCCATCACACCGGCGCTGGAGCTGGGTTCGCACGTGAACCGGCGGTTTCGCACCGACAGTGCCCGACGGGTACGCGATACGCTGGGCCCCCGCCACATCCTCGCCAAGCATCTTGAAGACGTCACCGGGCGCGTGCTGGAGGACTTCATCACGACGCGGATCCGCGAGGACGGCATCTCGGCCAAGACCGCCAACCGCACCCGCGAAGTGCTGCACAAGCTGTTCAACTATGCCATCAAGAAGTGGGGCTTCGTGGCTCCCGACCGACGCCATCCCAATCCCGCCGCGCTCGTGCAGCGCCGCTCCGAGCCGCCCCGCGTGATCCGATTCCTGACGGCCGAGCAGGTCACTCGGCAGCTGGAGATCCTCGCTGATCAGCCCACGCTACACGCCATGGTGGCGACCCTGATCTATGCCGGGCCACGCCGCGAAGCGGTGCTTTGGCTGACTCCGGAAGATGTCGACCTGGAGCGACGTCTGCTGCACATTCGGGCCAAAAGAATCGCCGGTGAGTCCTGGCAGCCCAAGACCAAGCGGAATCGGGTGGTGCCGATCAGCAGTGCCCTGGAGCGAATCCTCAGCGCGTACGAGCCGCCGACCGAAGGCCCCTGGTACTTCCCCTCGCCGCGGGGCTGCCGCTGGAACCCGGACAACTTCTCGCAGACGCTGCGGGAGATCAACAGCGCCCATGGATTGGCGTGGTCATGCCTGGACTTTCGGCACACGTTCGGCAGCTTGCTCGCTCAGAAAGGTGTGTCGCTTTACAAGATCGCCGAGTTGATGGGCAACTCGCCGGAGATCTGCCGCCGGCACTACGCGGCCCTGGTGCCGGAGAAGATGCACGACGTGGTCGAGTTCGGCGAGGAACCTGAGAAGCCGACACCAACCGATGACCTGCTGCGGCAGGTGCTGGCCAAGCTCGACCAACTGCCGGTGGATGAGCATAAGCCTCAGCTTCGTGTGGTGCCGTGACGCAGCAAATCGCGGAGTCGGATCTTGACGCTCCGGGGCCAACGTGGTTCCGGAGCGCCGGGCGCGTCAATCAACGTATTCGCGCGACGCGAGCCACGACTCGATGTCGGACCAACGGTAGCGGATGGCGCCGTTCTTCTGGTCGCTGACGGCGATGGGCTGAATCCCGGCCTCACGGAGCCAGCGACGCACAGACGAACGATGTGCGTCCAGCCGCACCGCCAGTGTCTTCAAGCTGATCGCCAGCGGTGTTCGCGGCTGTGGCTGATGCGACTGGACGCGCTTGCGTGCCATGGCGTGAGATCTCCGAGTTAGGCCGAGACAGCCTCTTCGTCCGCGACGGCGGCCGGATTGGGTTCCGTGTCCGGCTCGCGCTCGCGGAGGGTGATGAACTTGAACGCCTGTTCAGCGACCAGCCGGACGCGCGGCAGGTCGTTGGCGAACAGATAGTCTGAGTCACGCCACTCCGCGCGCTGCGCGTCGAAGTAGCGTTTGTCGATGCGGACCGTGTGCTGCGCGACGGTGCGGCCGTCCTGTAGGGCCTCGTGGCGCCAGATGGATGCGCGGATCGTGCCGGCTTGGAAGGTCTTGATCGGACGGTTGGAAGCATTGTCGGACATGGTGTTCTTCCTCATATAGTGCAGTGAACCACTGCACGGTTTCTGGTTACGACTTCTACTTGT